>NZ_KQ031373.1:233132-748779 GCF_000963615.1 Rhodococcus sp. PML026
ATGCCAGCAGTGCGCGGTAGCCGGCGCCGGTTGCCGGGAACTCTCGGTCGCAGATTTTGCGGCCGAGGTGGTCGATGATCGCCGCGTGGTGGGTGTCTTTGTGAGTATCGATGCCTGCAATGACGGCGAGGCTGACATCGGGTGGGTTTTCGGTCATGCTGGACACTGGTTATCCCTTCGACAGGTGACCACGCACCGGCCGGGACGGCGGACAACACAGTGACGGGACTCTTTGGTCAGGCTCCTATCAAGTCACTCCGCCCACCGGTCGCGTGTGAACGATGTCCGTCGAGGCGAAGGCCGACACATCACATGAAAGACAGCCATCGGCGTCAGAGCGGAAACGAGTCATACCTTCCACCTCGACGAACGACTCCAGTATCACTGAGTGGAAACGCGTAGCCTGCTACGAGTTTCCACTCACATGCGTTCAGCCTTCGAGCAGTTTCTCCGTCGCGGCCAGCAGAACGCAGGTTGCGACGCCGTCCATCGACTTCTCCAGCTCACCGAGCGACGGGAAGCTCGGGGCGAGGCGAATGTTCTTGTCTTCCGGATCTTTTCCGTACGGGAAGGCCGAGCCGGCGGCCGTCAGAGCAATTCCGGCGTCCTTGGCCAGCGCGATCGACCGAGCTGCCGTGCCCTCGAGCACGTCGAGGCTGATGAAGTAACCACCCTTGGGCTCGGTCCACGACGCGATCTTCGACGCACCGAGCCGGTCCTCGAGGATCTGCTGCACCAGCGCGAACTTGGGCTTGAGAAGCTCGCGATGCTTGGCCATGTGAGCCCGCACCCCCTCCGCGTCACCGAAGAAACGCAGGTGCCGCAGCTGGTTGAGCTTGTCCGGGCCGATGCTCTTCTTACCGAGGTGCTTCTGATACCAGGCGAGGTTCTCCTCGGAACTGCCGAAGAAGCTGACGCCCGCACCGGCGAACGTGACCTTCGACGTCGAGGCGAACACGAACGCGCGATTGGGGAAACCGGCCTCCGCCGCCATCCCGATGACGTCGTAGGACGGCGCGAACTCCTCGGTCAGCGGATGCACCGCGTAGGCGTTGTCCCAGAACAGACGGAAATCAGGCGCAGCAGCCGGCATCGTGGCCAGTGCGCGAACGACTTCCTCCGAGTAGACGGCTCCGGTGGGGTTTGCGTAGTTCGGCACCACCCACATGCCCTTGATCTGCGGATCCGACGCCACCAAGTTGGCGATCTCGTGCACATCGGGTCCGTCGGGACCCATCGGCACCGTAATCATCTCGATGCCGAAGCTCTCGGTGATCGCGAAGTGACGGTCGTAGCCGGGGGCCGGGCACAGGAAGCGAACGTTCGGCTCCGCCGACCACGGGCGCGGCGAATCCGACAGCCCGTGCAGCAGAGCCCAGACCATCAGGTCCTGCATGATCTCAAGGCTGGCGTTGTTACCGGCCACCAGGTTCTTCACCGGGATGCCGAGCAGTTCACCGAAGATGGCACGCAATTCCGGCAGACCCGCAAGGCCACCGTAGTTGCGGCAATCGGTGCCGTTGCCGTCCTTGTAGTCCGCGCCGGGGAGCGTCAGCAGCTCGGCAGCGAGATCGAGCTGCTCGGGCGACGGCTTGCCGCGGGTGAGATCCAGCTTCAGATTCTCGGCTTTGAGCTGCGTGTACTTCGCGCTCTGCCGCTCGTGCTCGGAGGCGAGCTCCTCATGGTTCATCAGACCCAACTGGGTTTGCGCTGGCATGCGGAGCGGCCTCTCGGTGACTGGGTTCCCCGGACAGTGTCTATGTCACTGAAATAAAGGGGACCCCGCGCACCCGGCAGAGCCCATTGACCCTTGCTGCCTTCCGGCCCTGGGGGAGTTCACAGGATGCGCGCCGCGCGGGATCCGTTAGGAAGTGTAGCCGCCTCCCGTCGAGCAACGCATCACCACCCTTCGCGCCTCCCGATTTGGGAGATGGTGGGGGTAACCGGGTAAGCTCCCCCACGGAGGATTCGCCTAGTGGCCTATGGCGCTCGCCTGGAACGCGGGTTGGGTTAACGCCCTCAGGGGTTCAAATCCCCTATCCTCCGCCAGAGAAGCCCCCGTGACACGTCACGGGGGCTTCTTGCTGTTCGGGGAGGGGTGCTCCGGCTCGCGCCCACCCGTCTCCCGATCAGCCCACCCGTCTCCGGATCAATGGGCGTTCGAGTCCGTCTGAGTACAACAAAGCCGCATTCATCCGGTGGGGTGCGGCGACCCGATCCGGATGAATGCGACTTTGTTGCAATCTGAGCGACTGAAACCCACATTGATCCCAAAGGGGCGGGGCAGCAGACGGGCGGCAACGAATCTAACGAGCCGACCAACCACCATCCATGGTGTACGACGCCCCGGTGACCATTCCTGCGTTCTCGGAGGTCAGCCATCCCACCAGTGAGGCGACTTCGGCGGGTTCGACGAGTCTTTTGATGGCGGCCTCGGTCAGCAAAACTTTCTCCAGTACCTCGTTCTCGGGAATCCCGTGCGCCTTGGCCTGATCGGCGATCTGTTTTTCGACCAGCGGTGTGCGGACGTATCCGGGGTTGACGCAGTTGCTCGTCACGCCGTGCGCGGCACCTTCGAGGGCTGTCACTTTCGACAGTCCTTCGAGTGCGTGTTTGGCGGTGACGTAGGCGACCTTGAATTCCGATGCGCGCAGTCCGTGTACCGACGACAGGTTGATGACTCGGCCGAACCGGCGTGCATACATCCCAGGCAACGCCGCACGAATCAGCAGGAACGGTGCCTCGACCATCAGCGTCTGGATTCGACGGAACGCGCCGGGGTCGAAATCGACGATCGGTGCGACGGTTTGGATACCCGCATTGTTGACGAGAATGTCGACGTCCAACCGAAGGTCGTCCAGCGCGGTGGTGTCGAGCAGATCGACCGACCACACCTCGCCGTCGAGCTCGGCCGCCAATTCCTTTGCTGCGACGTCGTTCACGTCGGCGATGGTGACGCGGGCACCGCGGCCGGCGAGCTCACGCGCGCACGCGGCCCCGATGCCGGACGCTCCCCCGGTGACGAGGGCGGAGCGTCCGGTCAGGTCGGTCACCGCTTTACACTCGGATCGAGCAGACCGGCCTTCGCCAGCTCGGCTTCGGTGGCCAGGTTCTTGGCGTCGGCGATGTCGATGCTTTCGAGCGCCAATCCCTTTGTCTCTCTGGCTACGACGACGGCAACCACGGTGATCGCGCAGGCCACGGCCAAGTACACCGCGATCGGGACGGACGAGCCGTAGATGTCGAGCAGCTTCACGGCGATGATCGGGGCCAGCGAGCCAGCGACGATCGAGGTGACCTGATAGCCGAGGGACACACCGGAATACCGCATCCGCGTCGGGAACATCTCGGCCATGATGGCGGGCTGCGTGGCGTACATGAAGGCGTGGAACATCAGACCAATGATGATGGCCAGCAGGATCACGACGTTGTGGCCGCTGTTCATCATCGGGAAGGCGAAGAAGCCCCACGTTGCCGCGGTGAGGGCACCGGCGAAGTAGACCGGACGGCGGCCGATGCGGTCGGCGAGCCTGCCCACCAACGGAATTGTGCAGAAGTGGATCGCGTGGGCGATGAGCATCCACCACAGGATCGTGCTGGTGTCGGTGCCGACCTCCACCTTGAGGTACGTGATGGAGAAGGTGACGACGAGGTAGTACATGACGTTCTCACCGAAGCGCAGGCCCATCGCGGTGAATACGCCACGCGGATAACGCTTCACAACCTCGAAGACGCCGTACGACGCGGCCTTGATAACCTCGGCCTGCTTGTGTGCCTCGATGAAGATCGGGGCGTCGGAAACCTTGGTACGGATGTAGTAGCCGACGAAAACGATGACGGCAGAGAGCCAGAACGCGACGCGCCAGCCCCAGCTGAGGAACGCTTCGTCGGACAGGGTTGTCGTCAGGACGAGCAGTGCGACGGTGGCGAGGAGGTTACCGGCGGGCACGCCTGCCTGCGGCCAGCTGGCCCAGAATCCGCGGCTCTTGTTCGGGCTGTGTTCTGCGACAAGGAGAACCGCGCCGCCCCATTCGCCGCCGACGGCGAAGCCCTGAATGAATCGCAGGGTGACCAGCAGTGCCGGGGCCCAGTAGCCGATGGCCTCGAATGTCGGTAGGCAGCCCATGAGGAACGTGGCTCCGCCGACGAGGACGAGGCTGAACTGCAGCAGCTTCTTTCGGCCGTATTTGTCGCCGTAGTGTCCGAAGACGATGCCGCCCAGGGGTCGTGCGACGAAGCCGACGGCGTAGGTGACGAAGGCCGCGAGGATGGCGTCGAGCTCACTGGTTCCGGCCGCGAAGAAGATCTTGCTGAACACCAGTGTGGCGGCGGTTCCGTAGAGAAAGAACTCGTACCATTCGACGATGGTGCCGGCCATCGATGCTCCGACGACCTTCTTCAGGCCGGTGGGGGTGGCATCGGGGTCCGGCTCGGACCTTTCTGCCAGCGGTCGGTCGACGCTCATAGCTTCTCCTGTGTTGCTCGGCACTGCGTGCTCGTGTTTGTGACAGACCACACATGTAGCGGGGTTGGTCTGAGTATTGGTGCAGATCTTTTTCTGCGCAAGAGGCATGGACGCAGGTTCGATCTGCAAAACTGCACACATGACACGCGGTGACGGGAAGGTTCCCAGTGCCGACGACCTGCTGGTCCTGCTCGCCGTCAGTCGAACCGGACGCTACAGCTCCGCTGCCGACGACCTCGGAATCAACCACACGACCATCTCCCGACGCATCGCCGCACTCGAGGACACCCTCGGCGGACGGGTGCTCACCCGTGCCGGCGGAGGTTGGGAACTGACTCAACTGGGGCACGGCGCACTGGCCGCTGCCGAGGCCGTCGAAAACGCACTGCAGACGCTGGTCTCGAACGACGCGGGTGCGCTGAAGGGCGTCGTACGCATCTCGGCCACGGACGGTTTCAGTGCCTACATCGCAGCTCCTGCTGCTGCTCGCGTGCAACGCACTCATCCGCTGGTGTCGGTGGAGATCGTCGCGACCACCAGACGTGCGTCGAGGCAACGGTCCGGACTGGACATCGAGATCGTCGTCGGACAACCGCAGGTGCATCGCGCGGAGGCCATCCGTCTCGGCGACTACGTGCTGGGTCTGTACGCGTCGCAGACCTACGTGGACGAGCACGGCACGCCGCAGGTGCCGGCCGACCTCGCCGCCCATCCGTTCATCTACTTCATCGACTCGATGCTGCACGTCGACGATCTGGATCTGGCCCCCAACTTCACTCCGACGATGCGCGAATCGGTGACGTCGACCAACGTGTTCGTCCACGTCGAGGCCACACGAGCCTCGGCGGGCATCGGATTGTTGCCGTGTTTCATGGCCGACCGACACCCCGACCTGCAACGAATCCTGCCCGACGCCATCGCGGTGACCCTGACCTACTGGCTCGTCACTCGCACCGAAACTCTCAGACGACCCGAAGTGTCGGCGGTGATCGACGCGATTCGCGCGGTGGTCACCGAACAACGCTCGGCTCTGCTGGGCGAGAAATGAACGCACGGAACCTATGCCCCACAAGGAGAGTCCCCTGATGTCCGATATCGATTTCTATTTCGATCCGGTATGCCCGTTCGCGTGGATGACCAGCAAATGGGTTCGCAAGGTTCAGGCCCAGCGCGACTACACCGTCGACTGGCGGTTCATCTCGCTTCGCCTGCTCAACTCGCATATCGACTACGACGCCCATTTCCCACCCGAGTACGAGGCCGGCCACACCGCGGGTCTGCGACTGCTGCGGGCCGCTGCCTCTGTTCGTCGTGAGCATGGGTCGGACGCTGTCGGGCCGCTGTATCAGGCCCTCGGAACGCACATCTTCGACACCGAGGCGGTGCCCGACGACGCTGCGAGTCACGGACATCGCGGCACCGCGGCATTCCTCGGGCCGATCCTCGAGGAAGTCGGGCTGCCCACCCGTCACACTGCAGCACTCGATGATTCGACGATCGACGACGAGATCCGGGCCGAAACCGATCATGCGCTGTCGCTGACCGGCAAGGACGTCGGAACTCCCATCATCGCCTTCGAGCCGCCGGACGGTGTGGCGTTCTTCGGTCCGGTGATCAGCCGACTACCCAGCGACGAAGAAGCAGTACCGCTGTGGGACAACGTGATCGGACTCGCACGATTCCCTGGATTTGCCGAGATGAAGCGCAGCATGCGTGAACTCCCCCAGTTGAAGGCACTGGGGGTGACGGAGGACGAGGTTGGCGTGCAACAGGATTGGCACGGCGGGAGCCGACGGCAGAAGAAGTGAATTGCCCTCCGATCTAGTCGGTCAGTACGTCGTCCATGTTGCCGACGTCCGGGGTCCCGGTGTCGAGGCCGTACCGCAGGTAGACGGTGCCCTTGCCGTCGACGGCCGGTGGCTCGAGCAGCGTCAGATTGCTGGGCACGGTGCCGTCGGCGAACACCTTCTTTCCCACTCCGAGAAGGATGGGGTGCACCCACAGATCGAGTCGATCGAAGAGCTTCTCGCGCAACAGGGTCTGCACCAGATCGAGACTTCCGACCACCTTGATATTGTCGTGTCGATCTCGGATCTCACGCACGGCTCCGGCCAGGTCCGGTCCGAGCTGGGTCGAACCGTTCCACAGCAGATCGGGTGTGCCGCGGGAGGCCACGTACTTCGGGATGGTGTTGAACAACGTTGCGAACGAATCGTGTTGGTGTGGCCAGTACGCGGCGAAGATGTCGTAGGTGCGCCGCCCGAGCAGGAGCGCATCCGTGCCCTCGTAAGCGGCGGCGACCTGCGCCCCCGAAACCTGGTCGAGCAGAGGAGCCTGCCAGCCGCCGAAGGGAAAGTTCTCGGGGTCTTCCTCCGGGCTTCCGGGTGATTGCGCGACGAAGTCGAGGGTGGCGAACAGCTCCAACGTGATGAGGCCCATGATTGCTCCTGGTTCTGTAGGACGAAAGCTTCTTCAGCTCAATACTTTCCATAGTGTTTCGGCAAATTCGGTCGGCTTTCCCTTCTGACCGAATTCGCCGCCGAGGAAGCCCGAGTGGCCGCCCGGAAAGACGATCGGCTCCGATCCGAGGAGCGCCGCAGTGGAATACGCTGCGCGAGCGGCGATATGACCGTCCTCGGGACCGCCGGATTCCTCGCCGACTCCGATCACAACCGCGGTGGGAGCAGCACGCACCGCATCGACGTCGGGTGCGAAATCGACCCCACCGCCGCGCATGTTGGCCATCAGGGCGTCGTCGCGGGTTCCGTCGTCCTCGGCCGAGAGGCCGAACTGCGCCGGGTCCGGTGCCGGGCGATCGAAGAACGTGTTGTCGATGGGGCCTGCGTGCATGAGCAACGCCATGAACTGGGCCATGGCCGGACCGCGGCCGTGAGCGTCGTATGCGGCCACCATGTTTGCGCACACGGTCGCGATGTTCTCGCGGTCCGGCAGGGTGCCTCCGGCGGGTGGTTCGTGGGCCACCAACGTCCGCACATCGGACGGGTATCGGCTGACGAGTACCAGCGCATTGACCGCACCCCCGCTCGAGGCGAACACATCCACAGGCCCATGTCCGACGGCGGTGAGCACTGCGTGCAGGTCGTCGGCATGTTGGCCGAAGGCGACCGCGGCCGTCGTGTCGTCTCGTCGACTGCGTCCCACATTTCTCGGGTCGTACGTGACGACCACTCGGTCGCGGAAATGCGATGCCAACGTCCCGAATCCGCTCGCATCCATCGGTGAGCCGATGAGCACCAAGGGAGTGACCCCGGGCTCGAGTTCGCCGACCACGTCGTACGTCAGGGTCGCACCGGGAACGGAAACTGTCTGTGTCGTCATGCTGGTGTGGACCTGGGTCTGCGCGAAAACTCACCGGCTAGTCGTAGAGAACCGCAGTTCCCGTCTGTCTCGATTTCTCCAGACCTTCACGAAACCGGCTCAGATATTCGGGCGAATGCCCGACCCACTCGGACGTCTCTTCGACGATGCGTACCGGTTCCGCGCTGCGGTAAGAATGAGTCGGATTGCCGGGGAACTTCTTGTCCGTCACGTTCGGATCGTCCTCGACGCTGCCGGTCGGCTGCACGATGTAGACCCGAGGACGCCCCTCGCCGACGGCCATCTCGGCCGCGAGCACGGCACCGTCCAGCACCTTGGTCATGTAGATGTAGTTCGAGATGTGCTCGGGACGGTAATTGGAGCGGTATCCGGGGACCAAAAAGTCACCAGGCTCGAGATCGGCCTTGGTTCCGTGAAAGTAAGCACCGGATTCGTGCACACGAAATCGCTCCGGTGTATCGGCCATGTCTGCCATAGAAATTCCTCCGTGTCGGTAGCCGGAAGAGTGTGCACCACCGACTGGGTCTTGCCGCAAGCCCCCAACTCAGCGATAAACTGAAGGCAACGGCGGCGGGCACGGCTATGTCACGTCGCGCGTTCACTTGACACGAGAAAGTCACGCGTAGTTCGTGGTTCGCGACCGAGCAGTTCGCCCAACAGCGGGTCGGTACCGGCGAATCGGCCGTCGTGGGCGGCGAGAAAGATGCCAAGGGTGAAGCGAGCCATGAACTCGTTCGCACCTGCAGCCACGCGATCGGCGACCCACTGCTCCTCACCCACGATCGATACCTCGATCTTTCGACCCACGACTGTCGACGCGATGGCCGCTACCTCGGTCATTGTCGGAGCATCGCGGGCCGTCAACACCGTGGGGCCCTCGTATGCGCCATCCGACGTGAGTATCGCGGCGGCAGCTTCCGCCGAATCCGCTCTGTCGGTCCACGAAACAGGGCCGTCCACGGGTATGGATACAACGCCGGTCTCGCGCCAATCGCCCATGACGAAATCGAGGCTGTGTGCGTAGAAGCCGTTGCGTAACGACGTCCACGCCACACCGCTGTCGGCCAACATCTGCTCGGTCGCAGCATGATCGCGCGCAGGCTTGAACGGACTGTCGAGCCCCGAGCCCTGGTGACTCGTATAGAGAATGCGCCCGGCACCGGCGGCGACCGCCGCGTCGATCGCGTTGCGATGCAACGCTGTCGCGTCGGCCCCGGGATCGCTGGACGAGACGAGCAACACCTGGTCTGCCCCGTCGAACGCCGTCGTCAGCGAGTCCGAATCGTCATAATCGCCTCGACGCACCTGCACGCCACGATCCGCAAAGCGCTGCGCCCGAGCCACATCGCGAACCGCGACGGCGATCTCCGAGGGGTGAACGAGTTCGAGTAGATGGTCGACGGTGGCACCGTTCAATGCCCCGGTAGCTCCGGTGATGACGATCATGACGACCTCCTGTTATCAATGGAATTAGATAAAAGCTAACACCGGAAACACAACGATAGCAACAGTGCGTTATCGTCGATACGTGAAGGATTCGTCGACGAGCACCAGAGACAGCACACGTCGACGAATCGTCGACGCCGCAGCTCGGCTTCTGCAGGAAAACGGCCCGGGGGCGGTGACCACTCGCGGCGTCGCCGAGTCGGCCGGGGTTCAGGCACCGGCCATCTACCGATTGTTCGGGGATAAGAATGGTCTGCTCGACGCCGTCGCCGAACATGTCATGGCCACCTATGTGTCCACGAAGTCCGAGATCGCAGACAATGAGCTCGCCGAGAACGGTGACCCCGTGGAGGATCTGAGAACCGGATGGCGCGCACAGATCGAGTTCGGGATCGCCAACCCAACCTTGTTCGCTCTGCTCAGCGACCCTGCTCGAGTGCCCGATTCTCCCGCGGTCCGGGAAGGAGAAGCCGTTCTCGCGGCACGGATTCGCCGGATAGCCCGCACCGGCCGACTTCGGGTCACCGAGCAGCGCGCGGTGGAGCTCATTCATGCCGCGGGTACGGGTGCTGTCCTGACCATCCTCGGCACACAGCACGATCGCCGAGACGTCGGACTCGCCGACGAGCTGTTCGATGCAGTCATGCGCCACATCGTCGTCGACACACCTCGGTATCCCGAAAGCTCTGCGCACGGTGCAGCGATTGCCTTGCGAGCCTCGATTTCCGACATCGACGTACTGAGCGATTCGGAGCGGCAGTTGTTGGCCGAGTGGCTCGATCGGATATCCGGGTGACGATGCACCCGATGCGCGGACGCTGGTGGTATGGCCGCACTAATTGACTCGATCGCCGTTCGACGAGGCAGACCTCGCGCGACGAGGAGCCGTTCGACGCCACCGTTCATGAACTCGGCTCTGCCGAGCCAGAGTTGACAGTCCCGACGCGAATCTGGATATGGCCTCCGCGGACAGCGCGGGCCGAAAGATCCCGCAGCAGTGGCGTCATCGCCGTCCACGGATGCGCCTCGATATCCGCCCCTCCGAGTCGACACGCAAGCTTCGCGAGCGGCGTCCACGCAGCGGCTCGTCCGACGGGCCGCTGCATGTCGACGACGGCCACGACGCCGCCCACCCGTGTAGCCGAGATCATCGATTCAAGCGCCGCCTGCCATGGCGCCATCAATGACAGCGCGTAGGTGCTCAACGCCGCATCGAACGGGGTCTGCTCCCCCAGATCAGCGGACGTCAGGGCGGTGGCGTCGGCGGGGATCAATGTGACATTCATCCACCCCGCGCGGGCAGCTCGAAGTCGCGCCTGTTCGAGCATCTGCGGGCTGGCGTCGATTCCGGTGATCGAGCCGGTCGGGCCGATCATCCGCTGCAACCCGGCGAAGTTCAGCCCCGTCCCGCAGCCGAGGTCCAGAACATGGCTCCCCACAGGCAGATTCAGTAGCTCGAGCGCCGCCTCCCGTCCGGCTCGATACACCGGCCATTCGGCGGAGATCACGTCGTACAGGCGCGCCGAGAAGGTGTACTTGGTCGGTCGTCTCATCTCGGGTCTCTCCAAGGCGCGGGCATAGTGGGAGGTATGGGAATTCGTCGTTCGTCTTCGAGTGTGCCCGACGACCGTCCCGACGTGGTCGTGGTGGGCGGCGGTACCGCCGGCATCGTGGCGGCGAAGACCGCGGCGGGCTTCGGCGTTCGCGTCGTATTGATCGAGCGGGACCGCACCGGCGGCGACTGCCTATGGACCGGATGCGTGCCGTCGAAGGCTCTGCTCGCGGCGGCTTCGGTGGCTGAGACGGTTCGATCCGCGTCCCGGTTCGGCATCGACACCGAGCCACCGCGCGTGGATTTTGCACGCGTGATGCAGCACGTGCACGGGTCGATCGCCGAGATCGCGCCGATCGATTCATCGGAGGCCCTCACCGAGGCCGGGGTCGACGTCATCAGCGGTGACGCCGTGTTCACCGGTCCGAACACGGTGAATGTCGGCACTCGGATGCTGCATTTCGGTCAGGCGATCGTGACCACCGGCGCGCATCCCACAGTGCCGGCGATCGACGGTATCGATAGCGTCGACTACCTGACCAGCGATACTCTATGGGATCTGACGACCCTGCCCGAGCGGCTGCTCATCGTCGGAGCCGGATCGGTAGGTTGCGAAATGGCGCAAGCATTCTCGCGTCTCGGATCCGACGTCACCCTTGTCGGACGGTCAGCGACGATCCTTCCCCGCGAGCACCCTGAGGCCTCGTCGATACTGACGCAGGCCCTGACCGACGAGGGCGTACGCGTGCTGACCTCCACCGCCGTCGTGCGCATCGACGACGGCTCGGCCACCACCGACACGGGCGTCGAGATCGACTTCGATCGGGTACTCGTCGCGACCGGACGGACTCCGCGGACCGCGTCTCTCGGGTTGGATTCGGCCGGTGTGGACGTGGACGACAGCGGATTCGTGCATGTCGACGCGAATCTGCGGACCACCAATCCCCGTATCTGGGCAGCGGGAGATCTCACCGGTCACCCTCAGTTCACGCACACAGCGGGCGTGCACGGCAGCCTGGCCGCGAGCAACGCGGCGCTCGGCCTGAACCGAAAGGTGAGTACGACGGGGACTCCACGGGTGACGTTCACCGATCCCGAGATCGCCTCGGCGGGAATCGATGTGCGAACCGCGCGGCAGCATGGGTTGCGACTGCAGACGCTCGATCACCATCACGTCGATCGTGCTGTCGCCGAGGGCAGAACTGCCGGATCTACGACCCTCGTTCTCGACGCCAAGCGTCGCGTCGTCGGGGCCTGCGTGGTGGGTCCGCGGGCGGGCGAGACGATCGGGGAGCTGATCATCGCCATCGAGCAGGGTTTGCGTACCCGCGATCTCGCCGGGGCCACGCACCCGTATCCGACGTACAACGACGGGCCGTGGAACGCGGCGATCGCAGACGTGAAGGCGCAGTTGGGTTCTCCGGTAATTTCCCGAGCAACGGCCGCACTGGCGAAGGTCCGGGGCAGGTGGATCAGGAGAGGGCGCGATACCCGGCGATGATCCGCTGGGTGGAGCTCACCGCGACCACCGCCGCCCAGACCACGGCGATCTGCCACGAGATGCCGGGCAACAGCAGCCAGAGACTGTGCACCGCAATGGTTTCGGCACCCTCGGCCAATCCCCCGAGGAACGACAGCGAGCGGCCGTCGTCGATGGTGCGACCGGTGCGCTCGGCTATAGAGGAGAACGCGAGGAACGCGGTTCCGTTGATGTAGTACGCCAACAGCACCAGCAGGAACGGCCACCAGGGGGCGTCGTACGCGGCCGAGGCACCGACCGCGACGCCCACCACCGTCGTTCCGTAGACCACGAAATCGGCGGTGATGTCGAAGAATCCGCCGGCACCGCCCGTATTGGAACGCCTACGCGCGAGAGGCCCGTCCAGCCCGTCGGCGATGCGGGAGACGATCCACAACGCCAAGGCGAGCCACCAGAACTGCAATCCTGCCGCCAGTGCACTGCCGAGACCGAGCACCAGTCCGGCGGCAGTGATGCGGTCCGGGGTGATCGCGGGGCGGTCGAGGGCGCGGGCACATCGATCGAGTGGGCCTTCGAGGTGGCGGCGCAGAAAGCTGTCGATCATTCGGGAGCTCCGGTGAGTCCCAGACGTCGCGCCAACAGGGCCGAGCCGGCCGCGATCGCGAGGACCGCGAGCAGTGCGATGGCGAACGGCCATGAGAGCGGTGAGGTTCCGTAGGCACCGAGCGCGGTGTACGCGACGGTCGCGGGCACGATACCGATCATGGTGCCCACCACGTAGTCACGTTGCCCCACGGCACTCACTCCGGCCGCGTAGTTGACCAACGAGAACGGCAGCGGCACCAGTCGCACGAGCAGTACCGACAGCAACCCGCGTCGTCCGAGCATGGCGTCGAGCCGGCGGAGCCTGTCCCATTCGGTGCGGGCCACCTGGCCGCGGCCGAGCGCCCGCGCTCCCCAGTACCCGAGATACGCCCCCGCGGTGGCGGCGAACACCACGACGGTCGCACCCACCGCCAACCCGAACAGCAGTCCCGACGCGATGGTCAACGTGCTGGCGGGGAACGGGGTAGCCGACAGGACGGCATAGAGCACGACGAACAACGCGATGCCCCACGGCCCGGCCGACGCCACTCGGTCACGAATGAACGACGGATCAGGAAGGTCGACGGTGCCGAGCACGATCACCAGAGCGATGACGACCACGGCAGCCGCAAGCAACTTCAGGGTCGTGCCGCGGCGACTACGCGTCGGGCGGTCCTGCGTCACGGTGTGTGCCTCTCGTCCGACGGTTCACGATCCATTGTGCACACGGCCGGTCTGCCCGCGTGTTCAGCGGTTGTCGCATTCGACCGATTACGGTGGTGAGGGCAGCGTCGACGACGGCTGCTTCGGTTGATCTGGAGGCCCCCGGGTGATTCGTTCAGTGCGGTGCGCAGTGGCGATTGCGGCGAGCGCAGGGTTGCTGCTCACCGCATGCGCAGCACCATCGTCGGAGGCTCCGCGCGCCGAGGACCTGTCCTGGAGCGAGATCCAGGAGCAGGCGCAAGGACAGACCGTCTCGCTGTGGATGTTCGGCGGCGACGAGCAGGGCAACGCCTACGTCGACGACGTGCTCACCCCCGCGGCCGCCGAAGAAGGCGTCACGCTGCGCCGAGTGCCGGTGGAATCGACAACCGATGCCGTCAATCGCATCCTGTCCGAGCGGCAGGCCGGGGTCACCGACGGCGAAGTGGATCTGGTGTGGGTCAACGGCGCGAACTTCGGCACCGGTAAGCAGGCCGGGGCGTGGCTGTGCGGTTGGACGCAGAATCTACCGAACATGGAATTCACCGATCCCGAGGATCCGCTGTTACTCGACGACTTCGGCACTTCGGTCGAGAACTGCGAATCACCCTGGCACAAGGCTCAATTCACGTTGGTTTACAACGCGGCTGCCATCCCCGATCCGCCGACGACATTCGACGGCGTGCTCGACTGGGCTCGCGCGAACCCGGGCCGCTTCACCTACCCCGCTCCCCCGGACTTCACGGGATCGGTGTTCGTGCGGGAAGCGTTGATCAATGCCTCCGGCGGTGTCGACGAGGTTCCCGCGCAGTTCGATCAGGACTCCTACGATCGCCTCGCCCCGGCTTTGTTCGATCGATTGAACGAGCTCGCCCCGTCGCTGTGGCGCGAGGGCACGACGTATCCGCAGTCTTCCTCCGAGCTCGATGCCCTCTACTCCGGCGGCCAGGTGGACATGACCATGACGTACGGCCCCGCGACCCTCCCGAAACTCGTCGCCGACGGCACCTTCCCGCCGGAGACCCGCGTCCTGACTCTCGACGAGGGAACCGTCGGGAATGCGAGTTTCCTTGCCATTCCGTCGACGTCGGGGAAGTCGGCCGCGGCGCAGGTGGTTGCCAATCTCGCGCTGTCGCCCGAGCAGCAACTCGCAAAGGCGACGCCGGATGTGTGGGGCCAGTTCACTGCGTTGGACATCGCGCGTCTGACCCCGGAGGAGCGGGCGCAGTTCGAGCAGCTCCCCTCCTCGCCGGTGGTTCCTTCGTACGAGGTGATCTCGGCCAACGCACACCCGGAGCTGTCCGCGGAGTGGGTCACCCCGCTCGACGAGGGTTGGCGTCGGAGCGTGCTCGCCGGTCAGTGAGCGCGTCCACGAAGAGCTTTCGCGGCACAGCGGCGGTCCTCCCCGCCGTCGTCTTGGTTGTTCTCGTCGTCGGCGGCGGTCTCGGCACCGTGGTGCTGCAGAGCCTGGGTCTGATGCCGTTGGTCGGAACCCCCGAACTATCGGTCGACGCGTACTCCGCTCTGGGCGGTGACCTATGGCGCTCGGTGGTGCTGACTCTGTCGATTGCCATCGTCTCCACCGCGTTGGCCACGGTGATCGGGCTTGCCGCGGCGCTGACGGCGTTGTCGGGTGGACGCGCCGCGTTGGTCGCTGCTGGGGTGACGGTCACGGTGCCGCACCTGATCGGCGCGGCAGCGATGGCGCTGTTGCTGGCGGATTCGGGGATGCTGCCTCGTATTCTCGGCATGACCGACGGTGGCTGGCCGGAGTTGGTCGGTGGGAAGTGGTGGGTCGCCGTTGTCGCCGAATATGCCTGGAAGGAATCGGCTTTCGTCGCCGTCGTCGTGGCGGGCACGCTCGCCACCCGAGTCGCCGCATTCGACGAGACGGCCGCGACCTTGGGTGCCGGCCGGTGGGCTCGGCTCCGTTTGGTCACGCTGCCGTTGGCGCGCCCGGCACTGATCGCGTCGGCGGCCATCGCGTTTGCCTACACCGTCGGATCGTACGAGGTGGCCCGTATTCTGGGTCGCCCGTATCCGGAACCGTTGTCAATGATGGCAATTCGTCTGTTCACCTCGATCGATCTTCAGACGCGTCCGCAGGCAGCCGCTGCCGCGACGATCGCCACCGCTCTGACGGTGGTCGTGGCCGCGGTGGCGCTGCACTATCTGCGCAAATCGGCAGCGTGGAAATGAACAAGGTGGAAGTGACTCGGGCCTTTCCAGCGTTCGGCCGGGCCGTGCTGGTCCTGTGGTTCCTGCTGCCGCTGATTCCGGTTGTCCTGTGGGCCATCAGCAATCGGTGGTCGTTTCCCGGTTCGGTTCCGCAGGAATGGGGATTCGATGGCGTCCGCAGCGCCCTCGACGCCGGTGGCGTCGATGCGTTCGTGCGCTCGACCCTGCTCGCTCTCGCCGTCGCCGCCATCGCAACACCATTGGGCGCGTTGGCCGCTCGCGCCCTGGTGAACGGTACTGTGCGTTTCCCCGCCGTTGTGGCCGGGATTCTGTTCGCGCCGCTGGCCCTGCCCCCGTTCGCCGTGGCGTTGGGACTCGATGTTCTGGTGCTGCGCTCGCGCATTCCGAGCACGGTGGCGGTGATCGCGCTGCTGACCGTTGCGGCCATTCCGTACACGACGTATCTGATGCGAGTGGCGTTCGGCGCGTACGACATCGAATACGAGGAGGAGGCTCGCACTCTCGGTGCATCGAGTGCCATGGTGCTGCGGCGGATTCGCATTCCGCTGTTGGCTCCGGCGTTGGCGGGGGCGGCACTACTCGCCTTCCTCGTGGCGTGGAGCGACTACGTGATCACCCTGCTTATCGGAGGAGGCAGACTGGTCACCGTGCCCATCCTCGTCGCCTCCTTCGCTGCCGGGACCGGTAACGATTCGGTGGTGGCTGCACTGTCAGTTGCCGCCGTGGTGCCGCCGCTGTTGCTGGTGCTCATGCTGGCCCGGTTGCGTCGGAGGAGTGCCCGATGAGCGTCGAACTGTCGGTTCACGGACTCACCAAAGTACATGCCGGTCAATCGGTTGCGGCTCTGGATTCGCTGGATCTCACTGTGCCACCGGGGTCGTGTACGGCGATTCTCGGGCCGTCGGGTTCGGGCAAGAGCACTGCACTGCGGCTCATCGCGGGATTGGATTCACCCACCGCCGGCACGGTGCAGATCGACGGCCGTGAGGTGAACGGCGTTGCGGCCGAGAACCGCGGCGTCGGGATGGTGTTCCAGCGACCGATGTTGTTCCCGCACATGTCGGTACTCGACAACATCGGCTTCGCGTACCGCGCTGCCGGGGAGAGTCGCAAGCGGTCGCGCGAGCGGGCCCGGGAGTACCTCGACCTGGTGCATCTGGGCGACATTGGAGATCGTGCGGTGTCCGAGGTATCGGGTGGGCAGGCCCAGCGGGTGGCGTTGGCGCGTTCGCTCGCCGGTTCACCGCGAGTGTTGTTGCTGGACGAGCCGTTCAGTGCGCTGGACCCGGTGTTGCGCACCGAGATGCACGACCTGGTGCGCGAATTGCGTTCGACGTTGGATCAGACCCTGCTGCTCGTCACCCACGATCAACAAGAAGCGGCGGTGCTGGCCGATTCGGTCGCAGTACTCATCGACGGCCGACTGGAGCATCACTCCGATATCGCGACGGCCTACAGGCGTCCGAGCACGCTCGCAGTGTCGCGGTTGATGGGTGGGATCAACGAAATCGAGGGTCGGTGGGATGGGGTTGGGATGCATCGCTCCGAACTCGGGGAGTTGGAGGTCGAGGGTGTAAATGTGCCTTCCGGACCTGCTGTGTTGTTGTTGCGACATGAGCTGATCAAGTTGGATAACAACGGGATTCGTGGGGTTGTTTCGAGTTTGAGGCCTACCGGATTTCGCAGTATTGCCGACGTGACGGTGGGGTCGGCGATAGTGAAAGTGGAGTTGGCGGCGGGATCTGCGGTACGGGTCGGGGATGCAGTGGGGTTGCAGATCCCGGGTGGGGCGAGATTTGTTGTCACGGGTTGAGGTTGAGGATGTGGCTGTTCACAGTCCTCGCGCTCCGGGATCCGACTGCAGTGCCCACATCGCCCCACCCATTGGAACTACAGTTTTCGCATCGTCGGTATTGGTTGACGGACATGCGCGCTCGGGACCGAAGTCGCCCGTCAACGACCTGATGATGCTGCACTCATGCCTGCACTTGGGAGCTGACCGAGCGGGTGGACTAGTTGAACTGAAACGTGCGATAGGAGGTCCGCACGTTGAAGCGACCTCCTTCTTTGCGGCGCTGAAGGAAGCCGGCGATCGTATCGACATCGTCCGCGCGCATGCCGAGAGCGCGGCACCTGGCACGCACTTGCTCGACGGTGATGGGCAGCCAGCGATCGGGGCGGTTCATCATGTCGGCCTTCAGCTTGTCTTTCTCGTTCCATTTGAGCCCGGAGTCGTACCCTGCCGCCCAAGCCGCAACGCTCTCAAGGATCGCGTCGACGCCGTTCGGTAGCGGTTCCAGTTCTTCTGGGTCGCGGGGCGTCGGCAAGATCGTTTGGCCAGGAAGTAACTGGATCGGGTTCACGTCCTCGATCCACTCCGCTGTTTCCTCTGTTCCCCACTCGATGACGGCGATGGCATCAGCTTCCACGTTCCACAGGTGGTTTAAGCGTTCACGGTCCGGCCACGCGTAGAGCACTCGTTGGCGGTCGAAATAACCACCGTGGTATCCGCGCCACGCGTGATGGGTCACGCCTCGCTGTGCGATTAAGCGGTTCAGGCTCGCACTCTCGACTCCGCGCCTGGGGGTGACCACGACTATCAAGCCTCCAGGTTGGTCGAGCAGCCATCTCACAGCACGAGCGTTCTGCGCTTCGCGCGAGTCCCCGTCACCCAGACGCGATACCGCAACAGGTACAACAGCCATGTGCACACTCCCTCACTGAAAGAATTGGGTCCAAGCTAGTGAGGGGGTCCGACATTGGGAGCTGGTCGTGTGCATCGGGCGACAATTCCGTACCTCGGACGACGCACTCTGTCGGTCTGACTTTACTTACCAACCAAGCGACGGTATCGGGTCTTGATTGCGTCCTCACCACCTTCGAGGATCTCGCAAACCTCCTCCTTGACGGCGGCCGTCTGCAGCGTTCCCTCGGCTTCGATGGCGGGCGTGAACTCGCCGCGCCGGATCACGAGCACGTTCTCGGCACCGGATGTCACAACAACGTTCGCATTGTGCGTGGAGACGATGAGCTGCCGATGATTCTTAATGCTCTTCAATGTCTCAACCGCCAGGTGCCGAATGAGCTTGTTCTCAAGGTCATCCTCAGGCTGGTCAAGGAGTAGAGGGTATGACCCCATCTGCAGGACGACCGTGAGCAACGCCGCTGTCTTCTGCCCAGGTGATCCCTGGTCCACTGCGACGAAATTGGACTTCGGCGCAGGGCGGTAGCTCACGGCGACGAGATCCTCTGGGAACCACAGCATGATGTCGGTGACGAGATCGGACGTGTCTGCGTTCGCAAGTCGACTGTAGAAACGCATATCGACCTTGATGGCCTGCCCTATCTTCGACTCGGGGCCGTGCTCAACTAGATCGATCAGGTCGGTCTTGAAATCGCGGACCTTGTTCGGAAACCTGGGGTCCTTGGGCTGGTACTTGTTCAAGAACGACGGTATGCCGTCCTTGGCAAACGCCGAATCGAACGACTCCGGGCAGTTCAGGACACGGCGGAGCTCGTCACCAAGGCTCTCGATGTCTCCTTGATGAAACACCTCAACCTTGGTGAGCGCGTCCACAGAGCTATTGAGCCGTGAGGTGTAGGTTCGCCGCCGCTGGTGCAGCTCCTGCCGTGCTTCTTCGAGACGCTTGAGGACCTCTTCGATGGTTTGCTGCTGTTCCGCACACCGGTCATCCAAGCCTTCGAAACCGCGAAGCTGGGCGTCAAGGTCCTTCTCTAGCTGTCGGTCGGCTTGAGTCTGTTCAGGCGAGATCGTCGACTGGCCACCTTGCTCGTTCAACCAGGCGTTGAGGACTGATGCTCGTTGCCGCCACTTCTCGCCAGAGCCGTGCGTCTGCCACTCTGTGCGTGCGGCCTGCAAGCCGGACGAGGCCCGGTCAAGGACATCGGCCGCGGTGATGAACGACGCCTTCCTCTCTGCATACTCGTCCATCGTTGGGTTCGAGTTCGCAAGCTCGCGCAGGGAACGAGCTGCTTCAACGATCGTGTCCTCAACACCTTGGGCTCGTTCTTCTGTCTGGGCGGAATGCCTGATCGACGTCTCAACGGCCTCCAGCTCCTGGAACTCGGCACTCGCGCGGAGCCTTTCGAGGTGGCTCAAGCGCCCACGAACCTCTTCCAACTGACCACGGATCCGGTCTGCCTTCTTCGATTCGGCAAGCTCTTTCGCTAGATTGTTGCGCTCATCTTTGAACTGGAGCTGCAAGGCCTCGTAGTCCTCGGTCCACTCAATGCGCCGGATCGGTGGCATGTCATCGAGGATTCTCAAGAAACTCTGTGGCGAGGTGGCGAGTTCGTAGATCTGCTTCTGGCTGAATATGCGAATCGGGGCGCGGTCACTCGATCGCCCCGACTGCAGCTCCCACGAATCACCCGTCCTCACTTCGATGCGCGACTTGTCGGGCTCCGCCCCGCTCCAGAGAACGCGGAGTTGCCTTCGATCTTTCGTGTAACGGACGGTGATTCGCGTGTCCTCCGTCCACCAGCGCTCATCCGAGGCTGCAAAAGGACTGAACCGTCGTAAGTCGCTGGCCACAGTGCCCTCCAGCTCGTCCGAGCGTCCGAGGGCAAGGCGGAGCAGTTCCAGGACCGTGGATTTCCCAACGCCTCGACCGCCGATCAGGCAGTTCATCCACGGACCAAAGCGGTACATCTCGGTGACACCGCGGTGCACAAGCTCAATCTGATCGACATGCCCATGCTGAGTTACATTGGGATCGTCGTAGCCGGCTCGGACCCGCCGTATGGACTCGTCTGAGTCGGTCAGCGCGAGTCGGAGTCCTTCGAGATCGAGCGATTCTGCCTTCATTAGCGTCAGGTGAGTGCCCGGTGCTTTCGCAGTCTCCCCCTCAGGACACGTGTCGGTTGTCAGGTGATGCGCGTCGGATCCCAAGGTCGGCACCCATCCACTTCGTACTGCTTGCGCAACCTCTGCGTCGTCCACGACTTCAACAGCCTGAACAAGGTCCGACTCCCGAAGCGCATCGAGTTCTCGAGCATCCATTCCGAAGACGCCTCGCCCGTGGTCTGCATGCGCCGGGATGCAAATACCGCTTTGACCTGTGATTACCTCTGCAATGTCGCGGACCGTCATGTTCGCTGTCTCATCACTCCGGCCGCGCGTGCCCAGATACTTGCAGCGCACCAGGGCGTGGTCGACGGCGGAAGCATCACTTGAGGGATCGAAGATGGCAAGCACATGGAAACCACCAGACGCCGTGATCTCGACTCCTGGGAAGATCACAAACGGAGGGAGATCTGGGTCGCGGCCACGAAGCTCGTCCAGAGCCTTGCGCGCCGGATCGATGCCGTCGTGCGAGTTGTGATCAGTAATGACGATTCCGTCAACACCTGCGTCAATGTAAGCCTGGATCCACTCCTTGTACGAGGGCTTCTCCCCCTCGTAAAGCTTGCCGTCCAGCCCGCCGTAGTCGAACGACGCCGGCGAGTGGGCGTGGATGTCGAGACTCCACCAACGCGCTCCTGGGTGTTCACCCCCGATGGACGGCATCTCATGAGGCTGTTCGGAGGAGGGACTTGGCACCATATGAACATGCTGTCATGCGGCGAGGCCTGCTCCGGTCGAATGCATTTCATGCCCGAGCTAGCGCATATTTCCATTTGGAGGTCACAACCGGCACCTGGCTCGTATGACCATCGCCCAAGTCTTCAACCAACGCAGCGATGACGTAGTCGTCCGCGGTACGCCGAACTGGCATTTCGGCGTGGATAGTGTGGAATGCATTTACAACGCCTAGATCTGGTCGGTTTGCTAAATCGCTGATGACGGCTTCTGTGTCCAACAACCAGAAACTAAGCTGCTCCCATGCCCGCCGGACGCTTTGCTCCCAGTCCCTCCGGCGACTTGCATCTCGGCAATCTGCGCACGGGCTTACTGGCCTGGCTCTTCGCCCGCTCCACTGAACGGCGTTTCGTCATGCGCGTCGAAGACCTCGATCGCGTGAAAGCCGGCTCCGAGCAACGTCAACTCGACGACCTCGCCGCCATCGGACTCGACTGGGACGGGCCTGTCATGCGGCAATCCGAGCGTCGGGAAATCTACGACGCCACGATTCGCACGCTCACCGCCGCCGGACTGACGTACGAATGTTTCTGCACGCGTCGGGAAATCCTGCAGGCCGCGTCGGCTCCGCATGCACCAGACGGCGCATACCCGGGGACCTGCAGAAATCTCACCGCAGACCAGAGAGCAGCCAAAGACCGACCACCTGCCATCCGAATACGTTCGCAGACAACCGAATTCACTATCGTCGACCAGCTGCACGGCCTGTTCCGGGGCCAGGTGGACGACTTCGTCCTTCGCCGATCCGACGGCGTCCCCGCCTACAACCTCGCCGTCGTCGTCGACGATGGCGCGCAAGGCGTCGACCAGATCGTCCGCGGCGACGACCTGCTCACGTCCGCGCCGCGGCAGGGCTACCTCGCTCAACTCTTGGGCCTGACCCCCGCGACGTACGTCCACGTGCCCCTCGCTCTGAACGTCGAGGGCAAGCGCCTTGCCAAGCGCGACGGTGCCGTCACGTTGCGCGAACGGCCCGATGCGTGGGCGCTCATCACCGGCTCCCTCGGCATGCCGGACGTGAAGAACGCCGAGGAACTGCTCGAACAGTGGAAGCCGAGGCTGGTGCCGCGCGAACCGTGGGTGTTCGACCCCTCGATCGTCTGACCACGAACCGATCGAGATCACGTTGCAACGCGACAGAACCCGACTCGAGGACGAATCGGACGTACAGTGACCGCGACAAACTTATCCCGAGGGAGAAGGACACCATGACCTCAGGCGGCTACGACCCCGACAAGGATCCACAGAACCCCGGTGGTTATCCCCCGCCGCAGGGCGGCGGCTACCCACCACCCGGGAACTACCCGCCTCCTCCCGGCGATTACCCCCAGCAAGGCGGCTATCCGCCACCCGGCGGCTACCCACCGCCCGGCGGCTACCCACCGCCCCCACAGGGCAACTACCCGCCGCCTCCGTCGTTCGGTAACTCACCGATGCCGACGCAGCTGTCCGTGGGAACGGCCATCGGCTACGGCTTCGAGAAGTTCAAGCAGAACGCACTCGTCTGGGTCGGCATCGTCCTGATCGCCGCGGTCATCCAGGTCGTACTGAACTACGTGTTGAGCTCCAACAACATCGTCTTCAGCTTGATCTTCAGCGTCATCATCGGTGTCGTCTCACTCCTCATCCAGGCGGCACTCGTTCGCGGCGCTCTGCATGAGGTGGACGGGGTCAAGCCCGCGTTCGGGTCCTTCTTCCAGTTCGGCAATGTTGCCGCCGTCATCATCGCCGGCATCCTCGTCGGCATTGCAACCAGCATCGGCTTCGTTCTGCTGATCATCCCCGGCATCGTCATCACGTTCTTCACGTGGTGGACCTTCCAGTTCGTCATCGACCGCGGCGACGAGCCGATTCCCGCCATCAAGGCCAGCGCGCAGGCAATCGCGTCGAACGGCGGGACCCTCTTCGTCCTCGCGCTCGCCCTGGTCGGCATCAATATCGTCGGCGGCCTCCTCCTCGGCATCGGCCTGCTGGCGAGCATTCCGATCACGATCATCGCCGGAACCTACGCCTACCGCGTCACGGTGCGTGGCCATGTCGCCTGACCTGTAGTCCGCCTCGATGGGCGCGCATCCCACCCCGGGATTCGCGCCCATCGTCGTCTCGGTGCTTGGATTGTCAGGTGACTACTACCCAACACACCGCCCCTGACGGCGGCACCGAGTCTGGGCAGGCCACGTTCGCTCACATCAGCCGGGGCTACTACCCCACCATCGTCGCGTTGTTCGTCGCGACGCTGCTGATCTCGAATGTGGCCGCCAGCAAAGGTGTCGCCTTCTTCGCCTCGTCCGACGTCATGCTCGGACCGTTCCAAATCCTGCCGATCAATACCGACGGCGCATTTTTCCTCTTCCCCCTCGCCTACATCCTCGGCGACGTGCTCAGCGAGGTCTACGGCTTCAGAGCCACGCGCCGGGCGATCTACCTTGGCTTCGGCTCCCTGCTGCTCACGTCCGTGTGCTTCTGGATCGCCATCGAACTCCCCGCCGCCTCGTTCTACGAGAACCAGGCCGCGCTCGAAAGCGTCGTCGGCGTCGTCCCCCGACTGGTCCTCGCCGGTCTCGCCGGCTACACCGTGGGGCAGCTCCTCAACTCCGTCGTGCTGGTCAAGATCAAGGAACGCACCAAGGAAAAGCACCTGTGGGCGCGACTGATCGGCTCGACCATCGTCGGCGAATTCTTCGACACGCTGATCTTCTGCTCCATCGCCGCCGGAGTCATCGGCATCACCACGTGGACCGACTTCATCAACTACGTCATCGTCGGATTCCTGTGGAAGACACTGGCAGAGGTCATCGTCATGCCCATCACGTACCGCGTCATCTCGTACATCAAAAAGCGCGAGCCGTCGTACCAGGATCGCTAGAACGCGACCCATTCCGTACTCAGATCGAAGTAGCGCTCCCGGGCCGTCTCGAACGTGGCGACGGCCCGGGTGCCCGGCCAGTCCTCCGGTGTCATACACGGCGGAAGACCCGGGTCGACGTAGGGAATGACGCGCCATTCGTCGAGCAAAGGCACGAATGTGACAAACGCATCGCGCGGGTTCCGCGCCGGCGACCCGCCGTCGAAAGCGTCGAGAAATGCCCGATGCCGATCAGCGATGCCGGCCAGCTCCCACCACTGCTCGGCACTTTCGCGCAGCGTGCCGGGAGGCGCGACCTCGGACGCGACGAACGTCGTGACGTACTGCGACAACTCCAACGCGTCGACGATGGCAATGGCCTCCGCCGCCAGATATTCGGGCGCGATCCACAATCCTGGTGAGACTGTGCCACAGCCTATTCCGGTGAGTCGTCGCCTCAGCTGGTGGCGCGCCGCGCGTTGCGTCTCGGGAATGGTGAACGAGATCAACCGGAATGGATCGCCGTCGGCCATCCGCCGGAAGCCGAAGATCCGACCGTCTCCCCGAGCGAACATCGCATCGGCCTGCTCGGTGATCCGATAGCCGGTGCGGCCCTCTCGATTAGCTGATTCGACGACGCCCTTCTTCTTCAACCTCGTCACCGCAATGCGCGTGCTTTCCGGTGGCACTCCCAGCGTGTCCATCCAGACGACGAAATCGGCGATGGCAAACCACCCGCCGAGAGGCCGAACGTAGGCTCCGAGCACCGTGCGCACCAAAGAGGTGGCGCTACCTGGACGAGACTCGAAGTCGTCGAGGATGGCCCCGGCGGTGCTAGGCGCGGAGTTCGTCACGAATCGCCACGATACCCAGGTACACCTCGCGGTACGAGGTACTCAGTGGGCTCAACCCCAGCCGAATACCCTGTGGTGCGCGGTAATCTGGGATGACACCCTGCTCCCACAGCCGAGCAGTGATGGCCTTGAAATCTGGGTGGTCGATGGTGACGTGACCACCGCGCCGATTCGAATCCTCGGGTGAGGCGATCTCCACCCCGAGCGGTACCAGCATCTCACGCACGAGTTCGAGGGCGTATTCGGTGAGCGCAACGGACTTCGCACGGATCGCGTCCATGCCCACCTCGGCGATCATCTCGATGGTGTCCTGCATCGCGATCATCCCGAACACCGACGGCGTACCACTGATGACGCGTCGAATGCCCTGTGCCGGAACGTAACCCTGCGCCATCTCGAACGGATCGGCCCGGCCCATCCACCCCCAGATCGGCTGCACGAAGTCGGCCAGAAGATCACTGCGCACGTACGCGAAGGCCGGCGATCCCGGACCTCCGTTGAGGTACTTGTAGGTGCACCCGACGGCCAAATCGACTCCCCACGAATCGAATTCGAGCGGCACCGAACCGACGGAATGGCACACGTCCAACAGCATCAGTGCGCCGGCTTCGTGCGTGATACGCGTCGCCTCGGCCACGTCGACAAGGAAGCCTGACCGGTAGGCGACGTGGGTGATCACCACCAGGGCGGTGTTCTCCCCCACCACCTCGGCGAGTTGTTCCGGTTCGATGCCTCCGCGGCGGTCCGTCTCGATCCATCGCAGGGTCATATTCAACTCGGCCGCAATACCTTCGAGCAGGTATCGGTCGGTCGGGAAGTTGTCGCGGTCGATGATGATCTCGGTGCGGCCGGGCCGCATGGCGATCGCCGCCCGCGCCAGCTTGTACAGCAGTACCGTCGTCGAATCGCCGATGGTGGTCTGCCCGGGCGCGGCCCCGAGGGTGGCGTCGGCCAGGGCGTCGCCGATGGTGACGGGGAGGTCGAACCACTGCTCGTCCCAGCCGCGAATGAGGCGTCCGCCCCAGGCGTCGGTCATGAAGGCATTGATGCGTTCGACGCTCGCCTTGGTCGGCCGGCCCAGCGAGTTGCCGTCGAGATACGCGCTGATCGACGGGTCGTCACTGCCGAGGAACTTGTCACGATAGCTGCGGAGCGGGTCCTTGTTGTCGAGTTCGACTGCACGTTCCATCATCGGCCGATTTCCGTTCTCACAGCGAGTAATTCGGGAAAGAACGTGAGTTCGAGTGCTTTCTGCAAGAACCCGACGCCACTCGACCCTCCCGTCCCGCTCTTCATTCCGATGGTGCGCAGCACCGTGCGCATGTGGCGGAATCGCCAGAGCTGGAAGTTCTCCTCCAAGTCGACGAGCTCCTCGAATGCCTCGTACACCGCCCAATGTTCGGTGTGGTTCTCGTAGACGAACTTGATCAGCGGCATCAGGTCCTCGTTGAACGTGTATGCCGTCGCGACATCACGGTCGAGGGCCGATGCCGGTACGTCGTATCCCTGCCGTGCCAACGACCGCCAGAAGGCGTCGTACAGGCTGGGCTCGCGCAACAGAGTCGAAAGCATCTCATGCGCAGCAGGATCGGACTCGAAGACCGTCAGCATTCCCGGATTCTTGTTGCCCAGCACGAACTCCACGGCCCGGTACTGATACGACTGGAACCCCGAGGAGTTGCCGAGGAAGTCGCGGAACTGGGAGTACTCCGTCGGGGTGAGTGTCGCCAGCACCGACCACTGCTCGGTGAGCGTCTTCTGGATGTGCTTCACCCGGGCCACGCACTTGAGTGCGGTACCGATGTCGTCGGCATCGAATGCGGCTCGCGCGGCAAGGGTCTCGTGCAGCACCAGCTTGAGCCACAGCTCGGTGGTCTGGTGCTGGATGATGAACAGCAGTTCGTCGTGATGCTCGGGGGTGCTCACCGGTTTCTGAGCGCTGAGCAGCGTATCGAGGTCGAGGTCGAGGTAGGACCCGTAGCTCATGCGGTCACTGAAATCGGTGACGACGCTCTTCTCGATATTCCGGGTGTTCGCTTCGACGCTCATGGATCGTCCTCGAGGTGGTGGGCTGGTGAGATCAGCGTATTACATCAATGTGCCGACCGCTAGGCATCTGTAAGCTAGCGAATGCCGCGAATCCGTACGGCACCGATCAGCGCAGCGATGCTGACCAGGGACACCGCCAGGATGTAGTAGCCCGGGGACACCGCCTGACCGGTCGCGGCCACCAGAGCGGCCGCGATGGTCGGAGTGAATCCACCGAAGATCGCCGTGGTGACGTTGTATCCGAACGACAGGCCGGTGGCCCTCGAATGGACCGGGAACGCGTCGGACATCACCGACGGCAGCGCACCGAAGTACAGCGCCTTCAGCAATCCGAGCACGGTCATGACGAGCGCGAGGGTGAGGAACGACGGCACCGCAATGAGCCACATGAAGAGCGGGACGACGCTGACGCCGATCGCGATCGCCGACGGCAACATGATCTTGATGCGTCCCACCTTGTCGGACAGCTGGCCGACGAACGGTGTCACCACCGTCAGGATGACGCCGGTGATCATCAATGCTACGAACGACAGCGAATTGTTCAGTCCCAGTTGCTTGATACCGAAGGTCGGCAGGTACTGCAGAATGAAGTTCAGCGCGGTGGACACCACCAGCACACCGCCGGCGATGAGAATCCCGCCCCACTGATTCCGAAACAGATCGCGCACAGGCGATTTCGGGGTGTCCGACGCGGCGACGACGGCCGGTGATTCGTCGACGTGACGTCGGATGAACCATCCCACCGGGCCCACCATGAGCCCGAAGACGAACGGCACTCGCCAACCCCAGTCGACCATGCTGGCCTCGGACAACACCGCGGTCAATCCGGCGGTGAACGAGGCCGCCATCAGCGTAGCCAGTCCCTGGCTGGCGAACTGGAAGCTGCCGAAGAATCCGCGGCGCTTGCCGTTCTGTTCGACGAGAAAGGATGTGGCCGCGCCAAATTCGCCACCGGCCGCGAAGCCCTGAATCAGGCGCGCGACGATGATACCGATCGGAGCGAGGATGCCGATGTCGTCGTAATTGGGCATGAAGGCGATCAACGCGGTGCCGAGCACCATCAGGCGAATGCTCATCACCAGAGCCTTCTTTCGCCCTTTCCGGTCTGCGTAGGAGCCGAGGATCAGTCCGCCGAGGGGGCGAATCAGATACGAGACCCCGAAGACCGCGAACGTCTGCACCAGTTGCACGCCGGGGTCAGCCGAGGGAAAGAAGTTCTGCCCGATGTAGATGGCAAACAACGCGTAGATGGCGATGTCGAACCATTCGAGAGCGTTCCCGATGGTCGCGGCCGCGATGGCCCGGACCGGATTCTTCACGGACACAACGGCTTCACCCGCGCCGTCACGATCGGGAGTTCGATGAACGTGTGCAGTGGACATGTCGGATTCTCCGGTGGTGTTCAGGAGCGCGAGGCGCTGGCGGATTCGAGCGGTGCGTCGCGGTCGTCGTCTGTACCCGCACCGAGGTCGAAGAACAGGCCCGTGGCCATGGCGAGTCCCTCGCGCGCAACGGATGCGAGCATGTGTTCGTCGGGTGCATGTTGACGGCATCCCGGGTAGGAGTGCGGCATCCAGACCGTCGGAATTCCGAGAGTGTCGGTGAATACGTGATTGGGCAGTGACCCACCGATGTTGGGCAGCACGGTGACCGGGGACCCGACGGTGCGCTCGACCGACTGGGCGACCGTGCGAACCCAGGGGTCGTTCGGGTCCGTTCGGCTCGCAGGAAACGAGATGCCGAGTTCGACGGCGACCATCGAGTACCCGTGCGCGTCGAGGTGTCGTCGTAACCGCGCGCCGAGATCGTCGAGGTCGGTCCCGACGACGTACCGCAGCTGCAACCGCGCTCGCGCCTGGCCCGGAATCGCATTGACCGGTTCGACGATGTTGCCGGCGCTCATGGCGATCACTTCGAGAGTGTTCCACCCGAAAACCCGCTCTGCAGGCGACAATTCGGTGGCCGACCAGCCGGAGTCGACCACCGGATCGCCCGGGGTGCGTCCGACCTCGATAGCTCTGAGCGCATCGACGACGGACTCGGGAATGCGCTCGGGCACGAGGCTGTCGAGCTGGATACGGCCGTGGCCGTCGACGAGGGTCCCGATAGCACCGGCCAGGGTGGTCGCGGGGTTGCGGAGCAGTCCGCCCCAGTTGCCCGAGTGGTAGCCGCGCTCACGTAGGTCGACGACGAGGTCGAAGTCCACGCCGCCACGGGCACCGAGAAACAGTGTGGGCGTCTGGGCGTCGAGGCGTGGTCCGTCCGAGGCGATCAGCACGTCGGCAGCGAGTTCGCCCCGATGATCCGACACGAATTGTTCGAGTCCGGGTGAGCCGATCTCCTCACCGGTCTCGAACAGGAGCGTCAGATTGAATCCCAACGATCCGCGGGCGTCGAGAACCGTCCGCAGTGCCGCGAGGTTCACCAGATGCTGACCCTTGTTGTCGGCCGTTCCACGCCCGTAGAGCCGGCCGTCCCGCTCGACGAGAGTCCACGGCGACAGTCCGTCCGACCAGTCCTCGGCCATGCCCAGAACCACGTCGGCGTGGCCGTAACAGAGCACGGTCGGCAGTTCGGGGGCCTCGTGACGGGTGGCGATCAGGAAGGGACCACCCTCCTCGACCGGGTTGGAATAGGTCTCGACCGCACACCCGAGCGCCTCGAGCCTCGGCACGAGCAGATCCTGGAGATATGCCGACAACGCAACTCGACCGGCCGTCGACTGGCTTTCCGAAGGGACGGACACGAGCTCGGAGAGTTCACGATGGAACGCACCCGAATCGTAGAAGTCCTCGGCCTGCGCGATCACATGCTCGCGGTTCATCGAATCTCCCTCGCCATCGGCCTGGTGTTCGCCTGACAGTAGCGAGCCCGATACCGTCTACACCATTGCCGATTGGTGGCCCCAGCGTTGCTTTCACGGCAACGCAGGGGCAGCCAGTGGCTCGATGACAATCACGTGTCACCGCCGTGACAGTGCTGTGAAAGAAGGGGTGGCTTCGTTGCATCTGATGCCCTCTGCGCTGACGTACTTCTGCGAAGTAGCGCGAACGGGGTCCGTCACCGAGGCGGCCGCAACACAACATCTGGCCGCGTCGGCGGTCAGCAGACAGATCGCCAAGCTCGAACGTGACATCGGCGTGCCGCTCTTCGCGCGACATGCCCGGGGAATGACGCTCACCGAAGCGGGCCATCGCCTGCTCGCCCACGCGCGCAGACACGAAGTGGAATCGTCGACCCTCATCGCCGAAATACGCAGCGTCGACGCCACCGAACACGGCAGCGTCACCGTCGCCTGCACCGAAGGTTTCTCGCAGTCCGTCGTCCCACGGGCCATGGCGTCGGTCCATCGGACTCACCCGTCGGTCACGTTCACTTTGGACGTGGTGGGGCCGGACGAGGCCAGCCGACGGGTGGTCGACGCCCGCGCGGACGTCGCGGTCACCTTCTCGCTCGGTCGACGCACCGACGTGACGGTCGAACATTCCGTCACCGTGCCCATCTGCGCCGTCGTCGCGCTCGGTCACCCGCTCAGCGACCGAGCCAGCGTCGATCTGGCCGATATCTGCGTCTATCCCCTCGCGCTGTCGACCACCGGATCGAGTCAACGCGAACTGTTCGACGCCGGAATACGTCTGGAGGGACTCTCACCCCACGTCGGTCTGCAATGCGAGCGGCTGGCTCCAATACTGGAGTTCGCTCGCTCGAGCGACGGCGTCGCACTCGTCAGCGACCTGGGTGGTGACCGCAAATCGGGCCTGACGTACATCCCCCTCGTGCATCCGGTGTTCGCTCAGCGCCGGGCCGAAATTCACACGATGCGCGGTAGGCCGCCGTCGGCCCGAATCGTGGCTCTGATCGACGCGTTGACCGACATTCTCGAGGCCGCGGGATAGTGGCGGGACCTCGAACTGGCCTATCCTCGAGGTAACCGAATCGAGTGAGGGATCGCAGTGCGAAGAGCGTCCGGACAGTTGGAGGAGTCGATCCTCGATTTGCTCGGCGAGCACACGGAACTCTCGGTGGCCCAGGCCCGCGAGCATCTGGGCTCGGATCTCGCGCACACCACCGTCATGACCGCATTGGTGCGCTTGCACGGCAAGGGGCTGGTCGATCGCGAGCGTCGAGGACGGTCGTACGTCTACACCCTCAACGCCCCGGTCGACGAGATCCCGGCGCTTCGGGCCGCGATGCGAATGCGCACCGAGCTCGGCACACGAGCCGAGCGCGCCGACGTACTGGCCAGCTTCGTGGCCGCACTCGACCCTGAGGACGAGGCGACGCTGCGAGAGTTGCTCGCCAAATCGGACGCAGCCGAGCACCATCGATGACTCTGCTCCTGATCGTCGCCGTATTGCCGTGGGCGCTGTCGCTGCTCCTTGGATTCGGAGCCGACCGCATCGACCGTCGTCTCAACCCCTCGACCGCCGTGGTGCTGCTGCCCATTCTGTCTGTGGTCACGGCGTTCTCGGCGCTCGCGTCCCTGACTGCGCTCGCCGCGGTCTTCCTGGCGACGAGTCGGGCCGTGTGGGTGACACTGGGAATCGTGATCTGCGCGTGGATGATCTGGCGGTCGGTCGAAGTGGCCCGCCATGTTCGACGCGTCGTCGCCAGTACGTCCATCGCATCCGAATTCGGTGACGAGGCGCGGGCGACGGGCGGCATCGTCGTGGTCGACTCCGACGTTCCTGACGCTTTTGCCGTCCCCTCCGGCGGAGGTGCCGTCGTGATCACTACCGGCCTCGCGGAAGCGTTGTCGAACAACGAATTACGAGCAGTGATCGAGCACGAGCGCGCCCATCTGCGGCACCGTCACAGCGTGTGGATCCAGATGTGCGAAATCGCGGCCCGCGTCGATCCGGTTCTCGAACCGTTGACCGCGAAGGTACGGCACGCGGCGGAGCGTCAGGCAGACGAGAGTGCGGCAAGGCTGGGACGGCGAGAGACGTTGTCTGCCATCGCCAGAACCTCTTTGCTCCGGAATCAGCTCGACCGTGGAACTCGCACCCTCGCCAGTACCGGTGGCGACGTCGTGCGGCGGGTCCAAGCCCTCGGTGAACCACCGCAGCATCGCCCCGACCGTGGAATCCTGGCCGCCGGCGTGGTCCTCGTCCTCGCCTTCGCCGTCATCTCGGTGGCATTGTTCGACGTCGTCCAAGATGTGGTGGCACCCGAAACCGGGGAAGCTGCCACTTCGATCTTCCGCTGATCTCGGTCAGATACCGGCAACGCCCGCCAGTTGGCCGATCGCATAGGTGACGGCCATCGCGATCGCACCACCGATCACGATGCGAGTCATCGCCGGCCGACCCGGCGCACCGCCGAGACGCGCGCTGATGCTTCCGGTCAAGGCCAAAGCCAGCAGCACCACGACGAACGTCACCGGAACGCGCAGCGACGGCGGCAGCAACAGAATGGACAGCAACGGCAGCAGGGCACCGCTGACGAACGACACCGCAGACGAGCCGGCCGCCTGCCACGGATTGGTCAGCGCATCCGGGTCGATGCCCAACTCGATGTCCACGTGGGCGGCAAACGGATCGTGCTCGGTGAGTTCGCGAGCGACGGTCTGTGCCGTGTCGGCCGACAGGCCCTTGGCCTCGTACAGTGCCGCGAGCTCGGCCAATTCCTGCTCGGGTTGCTCGTCGAGTTCTCGGCGTTCCTTGATCAGCAGAGAACGCTCGGCGTCACGTTGCGTGCTCACCGAGACGTACTCCCCCAGCGCCATGGACACCGCTCCGGCGACGAGCCCCGCGACACCAGCGGTGAGCAGCGACCCTCTGTCCGTGGTGGCGGCCGCGACGCCGACGACCAGGCCGGCGGTGGAGACGATGCCATCGTTGGCACCCAACACCCCGGCCCGCAGCCAGTTCAGCCGACCGGACAGATCACCGTGCGGTTCGTGCTCGTGCAGGCTCGGCTCGGGCTCACTCATCGACGGCCGTTGCCGATACGTCGTCCCACGCGGCGCGAGCGCCGGACTCTCCGATTCTGTACACCTGGACGATTGTGGTCGCTCCGATCACTACTGCCAAGACCACGACGACAATCGACTGCCACCGCACGGGCGCGTTACCGCGACGCTCACGCAGATGCAGGAACACGAGCAGCGCAGCGACGATCACCAAGCCGACGGAGAAGTAGATCATCCAGTCACCGATCTCGGTGTGCTGCTCCACCGCCGCGGTCTCGGGTACGCGCTTCTCGAGCCACTCGCCTGCCTCGGTGGTCAGCGGAGTCAGCGCCAGCGTGAACACCGCCAGGGCTGCGATGAGCCACACCAGCCTGCTGCGCACACCGGTCCAGATACTGGCCGCAATGGCGAGCAGCGCGGTCAACGGTGCCAGCACCACGATGAAGTGAACGAGCAGAATATGGGCCGGAAGGCCGTTGAAGGTGGACATGCGTTCTCCCGCTGGATTCGAAGTCGCGTGCACCTCACGCACCGTAGATACTACACATCGTGTAGTACATAGGTGGTCGGGTTTCGCCACGCCGAGTCCGGTTCTGCGACGCCTGCCGTCAGGATCTGCTCGAATCGCCGACCGCTCCATCACGGTGTTCTGGTCGAACAATGCTGTGGGATAGACGATATCGACCGTAGTCTCGATAGCCTTCCCTTCGTCGTCCCGCCGTTCGGTGACGTGAAAGTGGAGATCGCACTTGGCGATGTCGATCGGCTGCGGCGTGATCTCGACGTGCACGTCCCCCATGTCGAGGGTCGCGGAGGTGAAGACATCCAACGACAGCGCAACCTGAAAGATGGGATGCCGCGCTTCCGACGACTCCGCAGCGACGGCAGTCACGACATCTTCGAACGGCACCGTCGCATGGTCGAAGGCCCGCAGTTCGCTGGCCCGGGCCGCCTTCACGACGTCTTCGACGGTTGTCGCCGCTGCGATCTCGGTCCGGATGGCAACGGTGGTGGTGAACGTTCCGACGACCTGCTCGAGGTTCGGGTCGTCGCGACCGGCAACCGGGGTTCCGATGACCAGATCAGTGGACGCTGTCATCTCGGCGAGCAGAATCAACAGCGCTGCGCGCAGCACGGTGAATCGTCCTGTCACGCAGCGTTGTGCGAGACCGGACATTCTCTGCGTGGCGTGTGCATCGAACCGTAGCGTTGTGCGTGCGCCGGAGAAATCCCAGTCCTGTGCTCGCGGCCGGTCCAGTGGCAAGTCCCTCGACCTGGGTATGTCCGCCAGCTCTGCGCGCCAGAAGTCCAGATCGGCCGATACGTCTCGTGTGCAGGCCCAGACGCTGTAATCGGCGTAGTACAAGGGTAATTCGGGCCACGACGGCGTGGTGCCGGTCATCCTGGCGTGATACGCGACGACGAAATCCGACGCCAACAGCCCCAGTGACCACCCGTCCGCGGCGATGTGGTGAATGGCGCACGCAAGCACGTGGCGATCGGGCGCTACTGCGAACAGGCGCGCTCGGATCGGAACCTCGGTGCGCACGTCGAAGGCTTGCTCGAGGATCTGCGTCACCGCGGCATCGTCGAAGTGGTGGACAACGAGATTCGGTGCGACGCCGGCAGAATCCGGTTCGACCACTTGCACCGGGACCCCGTCGACATCCGGGTAGCGCGTACGCAGCGTGCTGTGTCGATCGATCAGGTCGGTCAAGGCCTGCGCGGCTGCTACTGCGTGGAACTCCCCGGAAATCGTGACCGTGAACGGCAGGTTGTACAGCGGAAGCCGTGCGCTTCGATCGATGTGGCGTTGCTGCGGCGCGAGCGGAATTGCGACTACCCCCTCCGACATTCCGCATTCGGGCCGCGAATTGTCCTGCCGCTCAACCAGACGACGCTCATCGATACATGCAGCCAACGCCTGGACGGACGGCGCACCGGCGAGGTCTCGCACACCGATGTCCGCCGATGTCTCGGCCCGCACCGACGCAACGACTCTGGTCGCCGCCAGCGAGTCGCCTCCGAGGTCGAAGAACGACGCGGTGCAATCGACACCGTCCCTGCCGAGCACGCGCGCGAACGCGGCCGCCACGATCTCCTCGACGGCACCGGACGGTTCGCTTCGAGCACCGGTCGTCGACGTGGTCGGATCCGGAGCGGGAAGCGCACCGCGATCGACCTTCCGATTGATGGTCAACGGAATCTCGTCGAGAACCGACAGGGTCGACGGCACCATGTGGGCAGGAAGTCTCTGTGCGAGATCCCGACGAATGGCCTCGGTGTCGAGCACGTGCCCGGCGCGTGCGGCCACTACGTACCCGTCGATACGCAGATCACCAGTGTGGCTGCGACGCAACGCAGACGATGCCGATACGACCTCCGGATGCGCCCGTAGCGCTGCGTCGACCTCACCCAGTTCGACGCGATTTCCCCGAATCTTGATCTGATCGTCGATGCGGCCGAGGAACTCCAGCGTGCCATCTTCGCGCCAGCGCGCCCGGTCTCCGCTACGAAACATCCGAATCCCATTGCTACTGAACGGGTTCGCGACGAACCGCGCCGATGTGTCCACGGTGCGACCGAGATATCCCCGCGCGATACCGGACGTCTCGATGTAGATCTCACCGACCGCACCCGATGGAACCGGCCGTAGGGTGCGATCGAGGAGGTGAATCACCGCGCCCACCATGGCTCGTCCGATTCCGTCGGTGCTGCCCGGACGCAGCGGCGCCGTCATCGTCACACTGCAGGTCGTCTCGGTGGGGCCGTAGGCGTTGAGCAGTCGCCGACCCGTCGACCAGCGGTCGACCGTATCCTGCGGGGCTGCCTCACCGCCGATGATGATCGTCCCGACACCCACCAGCGCTGCGGGCTCCATCGTCGCCAGAACCGAGGGCGTGATCAAGAGATGGGTAATAGCCTGTTGGGCAATCACATCGGACAGTTCCAAGCCACCGTAACTACTTGTCGGTGCGATCACCACTGCCGCGCCTGCACTCGCTGCGGCCAGCATTTCGACTAGGGCGGTGTCGAATCCGGGTGAGGCGAGATGACAGACCCGCGACCTGGCGTCGAGGTCGTAGCTGCGTCGGATCTGTTGCACCAGAGCGGAGATTCCATCGTGGGTGACGACGACACCCTTGGGTGTACCGGTGGATCCCGAGGTGTAGATGACGTAGGCCGCCTGGTGCGGTGCGGTCGACGCCGTCCTATCGTTCGAGCTTCCCTTTGCGACAACGTTCTCGATGTTCAGCCACTCGATCGCGCCCGATTCGTTGCCGGCCGTGCACAGACCCAACACTGCTGCGCTGTCGTGCACGACGAACTGCGCCCGCTCGCGGGGGTGATTCGGGTCGACAGGAACGTACACCGCGCCCACTCGCGCGATTGCCCAGAACGCGACGACTCCCTCCACCGACCGGCCGATGCGCACGGCCACCCGGTCCTCGATGCCGATTCCTCGGGCAGTCAGAACAGATGCGAGGGCAGCAACTCTCGTGGCCAACTCTGCGTAGGTGACCGACACATGCGCATCGTGAATCGCAATTCGATTGCTGTAGTTCATGATTGCCTCGGTCAACGTCTCGTTCAGAGAACCGTGCTCGGTCACGGCCGCGCCGACCGAAGCGGACGCCACATCACGCTCGTCGGGGAGGAACAGGTCGAGGTCGGCCACTGCCGTGTCGCCGTAGCCGGATGCGGCGAACCGGTCGAGGAAGTGCAGGAACCGTTCGTGGTGGCGAGCGAGGTCGCTCGGGGTGTACGCGGCAGGGTTGGCCTCGAAGTCGATGCGCGGACGAGCTCCGCCTCGACCGGGATAGATGTTGACCGCAAGGTCCGGCACCGGACCCGTGGCCAGAATGTTGATCTCGCCGTCGACATCGCCGAGGGACACCGTGTTCGCGAACATCATCACGTTGATCGTCGGCCCGAAACGGCCGGCGCGCAGTGCACGTCCACTCTCCGACGCCGGGGGCCTGCTGCGTTGATGTCGCAGCACGGCTGCGATGGCGACCTCGGTCGATTTGACCACGCTGTTCACTGTCGCCGACCCGATGCCCGGCAGCCGCAACGGAACCACATTCGACAACGACGATCCGGCTCGGCGCAGAAGTGCTGTGGGCCGTGCAGATACGGGCAAGGACAGATCGACGTCGTCGGTGTCGTTCATGCGCGCGAGATAGGCGGCGAATGCTGCGATGACCACCGTCGACGTGGGTTGACCGCAGTCGGCCCGAGAAATGGTTCGATCTTCGCCCACGACGATGGGCACGAATGCAGGCGTGGCGGCCGGGCTTAGGGGCGCGGTGTACCCCATCTCGGTGGATTCCCAGTACTCCCGATCCCGCCGTGCGCGAGTGGATGCGTGATAGCGCTCGTCCTCGGCGAGAAGTGCCGCGGGAGTCGTCGGCTCGATCAGCGGTGGCTCCACTCCGTCCTGTACTGCGGCATATAGAGCCGCCGCCCGCTCGAGAACCTTCATCGAGGCATAGCCGTCGAGCGCGATGTGGTGGGCTCTGGTGTACCAGAACACGCGATCGTCCCCGACGCGGAGGACACGCAACCGTACGAGCTGACCGTCCGTCGACAGCGGTGTTCGACAATCGTCGTTCATCCACTGTCGGGCCGCGTCTGCCGGAGAGTCGTGCTCACGGAAGTCGAGGATCTGCACTGCGTCGGTCTCCGCCGCCTCGAACCGCTGCGTCGGGAGGCCGTCGATCTCGACGATGCGCATCGTCGACGACGAGTACTCTCGATGCGCCGCGCTACCGCTGTTAACCAGGGTATCCAGGTCCACAGCACCGACGAGATCGACGTAGTACGCGATGGCGAAGGGCGCGTCCGGCATGAATTGCTGAGCCATCCAGATATCGGCCTGCGCCGAAGTCAGAGGCAAGGCGTCGAACATTGTGGTCCCCCCACGGCGGTTCCAGCTACTACATGATCTGTAGTAACAATGTACGCCGCTGCCAGAGTCGAACACTGGCGAGATCTCGACAGCCGTGCTGGCCTGGGGTGTCGTATGGTCGGTGCGTGCCGCCGAACAACCACTATCACCACCTGATGTTCGGCCCTGCCGCGATTGCGCGGCAGCAGGTCGACGGCAGTTACACCGCCTACGGCTCACAGACCGAGCGACCCGACGACGGCCCGATGCCACTCGACGATCGCGAGAAGGCGATGATCCGCGCCCTGGATCAGTTCCAGATCGCCACCGTCACCGAGTCCGGGTGGCCCTACATCCAGTACCGCAGTGGACCGAAGGGATTTCTCCAGGTTCTCGACAACCACACTCTGGGTTTCGCCGATTTCGCCGGCAACCATCAGTACGTGACGGCGGCCAATCTCGATCACGACGATCGCGTCGCGATCTTCCTCGTGAATTACCCTCTGCGGCAACGACTCAAGCTCTACGGACGGGCACGTACGATCGAGGCCGCGGACGATCCCGAACTACTGGAGCGACTCAAAAAGATCGGTGACCTGACCGTCGCCGCCACCTGCGAACGCAGCGTCGTCATCGATGTCGAGGCATTCGACTGGAACTGCACGCGCAGCATCATCCCGCGCTACGACGCGGCGTACCTCGCGGACCTGTCCGAGGTGTACCAGCGCAAAGCTGCCGAGCGGGAAACCGAACTACTGCAGCGCATTTCGGAGCTGGAGGATCAGCTCAGGCAGTCTTCGACGCATAGAACCGGCCCAGATACTCCGTCTTGAACTCGGTGAATCGCTGCTGCTCGATCGAAGCGCGGATGTCGTCGACCAGCTTGACCGTGAATCGCTCGTTGTGAATCGTGCACAGCGTCGAGGCAAGCATCTCCTTCGCCTTGAACAGGTGATGGATGTAGGCCTTGGTGTAGTGCGCGCAGGTGTAGCAGTCGCAGTTCTCGTCGATCGGGGTGAAATCGCGCCGATGCTTCGCGGTGTTGATGTTGAAGCGGCCCGTGGGCACATAGATCGCCGCATTGCGCGCCACCCGTGAGGGATTGACGCAGTCGAAGGTGTCGGCACCGTTCTCGATTGCGACGAAGAAGTCGTCCGGCTCGCTGATCCCGAGCATGTGGCGCGGCTTGTGTTCGGGCAGTTCCTCGTTCACCCACCGGGTGATGGTGCCGAGGTTCTGCTTCTCGAGTGCGCCGCCGATTCCGTAGCCGTCGAACCCACGGCCCGTGTCCCCCGTGATGGTCTCGAGGTCGTGCGCGGCCTTGCGTCGCAGATCTTCGTACTGCGCTCCCTGCACCACTCCGAACAGTGCCTGATACGGCTTGTCGGCACGTTCGACGGTGAGGCGTTCGTGTTCGAGGACGCATCGCTTCGCCCATGCCTGGGTGCGGTCGACCGACTTCTCCTGATACCCGCGGGTATTCATCAGCGTGGTCAGCTCGTCGAACGCGAACATGATATCGGCGCCGAGCCGATGCTGAATCTGCATCGACACCTCGGGAGTGAATCGATGCTTCGAGCCGTCGAGATGGGACTTGAACGTGACTCCGTCGTCGTCGACGTGGGCCAATCGTTCCTTGCCCTCGGCGATGACGTCGTCGGACTCCACCCGTGAGGCGTCCATCGAGATGACCTTCTTGAACCCGACACCGAGGGACATCACCTGGAAGCCGCCGCTGTCGGTGAATGTGGGCCCGTCCCAGTTCATGAATTTGCCCAACCCGCCGGCCTCGTCGACGATGTCCGAGCCCGGCTGCAGGTACAGGTGATACGCGTTGGCGAGTACCGCCTGAGCGCCGAGTTCCTTCATCGCCTCCGGCAGCACTGCTTTGACGGTCGCCTTCGTCCCCACCGCAATGAACGCCGGGGTGGCGATGTCGCCGTGCGGGGTGTGGATGGTGCCGGTGCGGCCGAGCTCACCGTCGAGCCGGGTGCCGATATCGAAGCCGAAATTGGAAGAACTCACCGCGTCAGTATGCGGCTTCGCCGCATGTGAGTGGAAATTCGTAGCCCACTACGATTTTCCACTCACGTGCGGCGCCAGCCGCCTAACTGCTGTAGAGCCGGTAATACGCACCCTTGGCCTCGAGCAATTCCTCGTGATTGCCCTGCTCGACGATGCTGCCGTTTTCCATCACGACGATGGTGTCGGCGTCACGGATGGTCGAGAGACGATGCGCGATAACGAAACTGGTGCGGTCGTTGCGCAGCGCTGCCGTCGCCTTCTGCACCAGCAGTTCGGTGCGAGTGTCCACCGAGCTGGTGGCCTCGTCGAGGATCAGGATCAGCGGCTTGGCCAGGAAGGCACGGGCGATGGTGATGAGCTGCTTCTCACCGGCGCTGACGTTGTTGCCCTCCTCGTCGATGATCGTGTCGTATCCATCGGGCAGTGAATGCACGAACTTGTCGACGTAGCTCACCCGAGCTGCCTCGAGGATCTCTTCCTCACTGGCGGTCGGATCACCGTAGGCGATGTTGTCGCGGATGGTGCCGCCGAACAACCACGTGTCCTGCAACACCATGCCGGTTCGTGAACGCAACTCGTCGCGCGTCATCTTGCGGGTGTCGACGCCATCGAGTGTGATTCGGCCGGAATCGATCTCGTAGAACCGCATGATCAAGTTCACCAGTGTGGTCTTGCCGGCACCGGTCGGTCCGACGATCGCCACCAGATGTCCCGGATCCGCGGTGAGTGACAGATTCTGGATGAGCGGCTGCTCCGGCGAGTAACTGAACGAGACGTCGTCGAACACGACGCGTCCGCGGCGCTCCGTGGGGCTGGACGCAGGCACGACGTCCGGGTCTTCCTCGTCGGCATCGAGCACCTCGAAGATGCGTTCGGCGGACGCGACTCCGGACTGAATCAGATTGATCATCGCGCCGACCTGCGACAGCGGCTGAGTGAACTGCCGCGAATACTGAATGAATGCCTGCACTTCGCCCAGGCTCAATGTTCCCGACGCCACGCGAAGGCCGCCCACAACGGCGACGACGACGTAGTTGATGTTTCCGAGGAACATGATGATCGGCATGATCAGACCGGAGATGAATTGCGCTCGGAAGCCTGCTTGGAAGAGCTTCTCGTTGCGGTCACCGAACTCGCGTTCCACCTCCGCCTGGCGACCGAACGCCTTGACGATCTCGTGGCCGGTGTAGGTCTCTTCGATCTGCGCGTTGAGCTTGCCGGTGTGCTTCCACTGCGCCACGAAGTGCGGCTGCGACCTCTTGGCGATCAGCGCGGTCACCAGAAACGAGGCCGGGATCGTCAGCAGCGCAACCAGAGCGAGCAACGGCGAGATCCAGATCATCACGCCGAGGATGCCGAGCACGGTCAGGATGCCGGTGATGAGCTGGCTCAGTGTCTGCTGCAGGCTGGTCGAGACGTTGTCGATGTCGTTGGTGACGCGGCTGAGCGTCTCGCCTCGGGCATTGTTGTCGAAGTACTGCAGCGGCAGGCGATGCACCTTGGCCTCGACGCTGCCGCGCAGCAACAGAATTCGACGCTGCAGCGCGATGTTGAGGATATAGCCCTGCGCCCACGCCAGCAGTGCAGACACTACGTACAGTGCGAGAACCCAGAGCAACACCGTTCCGACGGCACCGAAATCGATTCCCGCACCGGGCGTCACGTCCATGCCCGAGACGAGATCGGCGACGGTGTCGTTACCGGCGGCCCGAAGGCCGTCGACCGCTTGTTCTTTCGTCTGCCCCGGTTCGAGATCTCCGCCGACGACTCCGTTGAAGATGAGGTTGGTCGCATGCCCGAGGACGGTCGGCGCAGCGACGCTGAGGACGACGCTGACGATTCCCAGCACGAGCATGAGGCTCAGCAGGAATCGTTCCGGAGCGAGCAAACCGATGACGCGTTTGAACGAGCCCTTGAAGTTCTTGGCTTTCGTGGCCGGCAGTGCCTTCGCGACGCGGCCGCCCTTCTTCTTCTCCAAAGAGGGCTTGGCTGCGGAATCCTTGGTGGTGTCGGTGTCGGTCACAGTGCACCTGCAACTTGCCGCTGCGAGTCGACGATCTCGGCGTAGGTGGGGCAGGTGGCCATCAGTTGCTCGTGGTTACCCACGCCCACCGGCTTTCCGTCGTCGAGCACGAGTATCTGGTCGGCGTCGACGATGGTCGACACCCGTTGAGCCACAACGATCATGCATGCATCTCGCGTCACCGGCCGCAGCGCCGCACGCAGTTTCGCGTCGGTGGTGAGGTCGAGAGCGGAGAAGGAATCGTCGAACAGGTAGATCTTGGGTTTGCGTACCAGCGCCCGGGCAATGGCCAGTCGTTGCCGCTGCCCTCCCGACACGGTGGTGCCGCCCTGCGCGACGGCAGTCTCCAGGCCGTCGGGCATCGCGCGCACGAAGTCGGCACCCTGGGCGATCTCGAGCGCCTCCCACAGTTCCGCGTCGGTGGCGTCGGCCTTGCCGTACCGCAGATTGCTGGCGATGGTGCCGGAGAACAGGTACGGCTTCTGCGGCACGAATCCGATCTCGGATCGCAGTAGGTCCAGATCGAGTTCGCGAATGTCGACACCGCCGACCCGCACCTGGCCGCCGGTGACGTCCATCAGCCGTGGAATCAGATTGACGAGAGTCGATTTACCCGATCCGGTGCCGCCGATGATGGCGGTGACCTTGCCTGCCTCGGCAGTCAGACTCACCCCGCACAGCACCGGGTATTCGGCTCCGGGATAGGAGAATTCGGCCCCGACGAGCTCGACCGTGCCCGGTGAGGACACGAACGTGCGGGGATTCTCGGGCAGCACCACCGAGGATTCGGTGGCCAGCACCTCACTGATGCGGTCGGCGCACACCGATGCGCGCGGCACCATCATCGCGATGAACGACGCCATCATCACCGACATCAGGATGAGCATGATGTAGCTCAGAAGTGCAGTGAGCGAACCGATCTGCATCGTGCCGTTGTCGATGGCGTGACCGCCGAACCAGATGACGGCGACGCTGGTGACGTTGCTGATGAGCATGACGGTCGGGAACATCAAGGCCATCAGCCGGCCGACCTTGAGTGCCGTCTCGGTCAACGAGGTGTTGGCTGCGCCGAAACGGTCGACCTCGAATTGTTCGCGAACGAACGCCCGCACGACGCGAATACCGGTGATCTGTTCGCGTAGTACGCGATTGACCGCGTCGATGCGCTTCTGCATGGAGCGGAAGGCCGGCACCATACGAACGATGATCAGGCCCATCGCGAGCGCGAGGCCCGGCACCGCGATGAGCAGGATCCACGACAGGCCGATGTCCTCACGCAGTGACATCACGATGCCGCCGATGCACATGATGGGAGCCATCACCACGATGGTGAATCCCATGATGATCACCAACTGCACCTGCTGCACGTCGTTGGTGTTGCGGGTGATCAGTGACGGAGCACCGAATTTTCCGACCTCGCGGGCGGAGAACGTGCCGACGCGTTCGAGGATTGCTCCGCGAAGGTCGCGTCCGACACTCATGGCCGTGCGTGCACCGAGGAACACCGCTGCGGCAGAGCTGATGATCTGTACTGCCGAGATCAACAGCATGACGCCGCCGGCGGACAGGATGTAGCCGGTGTCGCCGACGGTCACACCGTTGTCGATGATGTCCGCGTTGAGACTCGGGAGGAACAACGCGGCGAGGGTGGCGATCAGCTGCAGCAGCACCAAGCAGAGAATCGGCAGCTTGTACGGGGCGAGAAACCTACGCAGAAGGGGGATCAGCATGATGACCGAAGATTACTCGTACACATGGATAACAGTCTCTCCGTTTCGAGTATTACGAGCAATCTTCGGCCTCTCAGCTGCGACGCGAGTACTACGCGCGCTTCTCCGGGGCCGTCTTCAGCTTGGCCCCTTCGATGTCGACGTTGGGCAGGATCTTGTCCAGCCACTTCGGCAACCACCAGGCTTTGTCGCCCAGTAGCGCCATCACCGACGGAATCAGCACCATACGGACGACGAACGCGTCGAAGAAGACGGCGGCGGCCAATGCGAAGCCGATGGACTTGATGAACGAGTCCGGCTCGGCGATGAAGGCGGCAAACACCGAGATCATGATGACCGCTGCCGAGGTGACCACGCGTGCGCCGTACTTGAAGCCGTTGACGACGGCGTCCTTGGCGGCCGCGCCGTGGACGAACTCCTCACGCATGCGCGAGACGAGGAACACCTGGTAGTCCATCGCGAGGCCGAACACCACACCGATGAGGAAGATCGGCATGAAGCTGACGATCGGCTGCGGGTTGGAAATGATGCCGAGCCCGCCCTCTTGGAAGATGAACACCGTCGCGCCGAAGGTGGCGAGCACGCTGAGCAGGAACCCGACAGTTGCCGTCAGCGGCACCAGAATCGAGCGGAACACCAGCATCAGCAGCACGAACGCCAGTCCGACGACCACGGCCAGGTACGGAATCAGCGCGCTCTGCAGCCGCTCCGAGATGTCGATCCCGATCGCGGTTTCGCCCGTCACTCCGTAGGAGACGCCCGAGCTCTCCTGCAATCCGCTCTCGGCATCGCGCAGGTTGGTCACGAGCGCCTTCGTCTGGTCACTGTTGGGTGTGCTCGACGGGGTGACGAGTATCTGCGCGGTGTCACCCGCCGGATTGACGGCAACGATCTGCGCATTCGTCACGTCGGATTGTGCGGTGATCGTCTCGATGACCTTGCCGAAGGACGCGGTGCGGTCGGCCTCGGCGACGTCGGACGCGTCGGCGATGACGAGCAGCGGGCCGTTACGTCCCGGCCCGAATGCCTCTTCGGTGATGTCGTAGGCCTGACGGGCAGGCGTGGACGGGTCCGAGGTGGCGATCGACGGGAGAGCCAGCGACAACCCGGTGGTCGGGCCCGCGATGACACCGAGCAGCACGATGCCTCCGACGAGGCCGAGGATCGGCTTCTTGACCAGGAATCGTGCCCACCGAAGACCGTTGGTGGGGGTTGCGTTCGGGTCCTCCGGATCGGTGGTGTTGACGAACTTGAGCTTGCCCGCGAAGGCCTTGCCCTTGTAGACGCCCAGCATGGCAGGCAGGAACGTCAGGGCGATGAGTACCGCGATGAACACCGCGAAGCCTGCTGCCAGACCCATCTGCGACAGGAACGGGATGCCGACGACGCGCAGGGCGACGAGGGCGATGAGCACGGTCGCGCCGGCGAACACGACGGCTGATCCGGCGGTACCGACCGCTCGACCGACTGCTTCTTCGCGGTTGTCGGTGAGCGTGAGCTCGTGCCGGTAGCGCGCGAGGATGAACAGCGAGTAGTCGATCGCGACGGCGAGCCCGATCATGATCGCGAGAATCGGGGTGAACGAGGACAGGCTCGCGAACCCGGAGGCCGTCGTGATGGCCAGACTCGAAATACCGATACCGACGATCGCGGTGATCAGCGGCAGGCTGGCAGCGGCGGCCGAGCCGAACATGATGAGAAGCACGATGGCGGCGACGGCCAGACCGACGATCTCCGAACTTCCACCGGGCGACGGGTTCTCCTGGGCGACGGTGCCACCGAGGATGACGGTCAGTCCTGCGTCACGCGCGGGTTGCGCCGCGGCATCGAGATCGCTGCGAATCGCGTCGGTGACGTCGGCCAGCTCGACGTTGATCGGAACCGTGACGGTGCCGACGTTGCCGTTGGGGCTCAACGGCGACGTGGCTGCCGCGTCGGCTGCCACCTTGTCGGCCGGCGTTCCTGCCTCGGCGGCTGCGTCGGTGTACTGCTGCACGATGGCCTTGTTCGCCTCGACCGGATCGGCAAGCGGCGGAGCGCCTTCCGCCGGCTTGGCCGCATCGACCTTCTCGATCTCGGCGATCGTGGCGTCGATGGCCGAGGTGTACTGCGGGGTATCGAGCGACTGACCGTCGGGTGCCTGGAACACGTACTCGGCGTTGACGGCCTGAAGGGGATCCTCGGCTCCGCCGAATCGTTCCTTCTGCAGATCCAATGCGGCCTGAGCAGGCGTTCCGGGGATGCTGAACGAGTTGACGGTAGGCGCGGACAGCGTGGCTGCGCCCACTCCGGCCAGGATCAGAATGACGAGCCAGAGGCCGAGGACGACCCCCTTGCGGCGGTAGGCGAATCTGCCGATTCGGTACAGATAGGTGGCCACTGTCAGGCTCCTCGGTTGTTATCGGATACGTGCTGGCGAGATTCAGGCTTGGGAGTGGAGCCTGCGGAATGACCCACAGGCTCGGGGATTCCGGCGCGGAGTTGCTGAAATGCGTTCTCCACGAGTGCTTTCGGAGTGTTCTCTCCGCCGGGGTCGTTGATCCACAGGTTCAGTGCGGCGGTCACGGCACCGCCGACTGCCATTTGCAGCAGGTTGGGGTAGAGGTCGGAATCGATATCGGTTCCGGTGCGTTCGGCGATTGCCTCGCCGAGTTTGCGGGTGAGCGAGTGGTGCATTTCGAGCTTGCGTGCCATCAGCGCCGGGTTGGCCTCGATGAGTCGTGCTGCGGCGAATGTGTCGTCGAGGTCGCGGCCGGGGTCGGCGACCAGGTTGACGGCGATGTGCTGCAGCGAATCCCAGATGGGTTCGGCCTCGGGTCTGGCGCGAAGCAGCTCGAACCATTCCAGAGCCGAGGCCTCGATGTTGTGGAGTACCGCTTCTTCCTTGTTGGAGAAGTAGTTGTGGAACGTTCGGGTCGACACTCCGGCTTCGTGTGCGATGGCGTCGGCCGTCACGGCATCGAGTCCGTGCTCTTTTCCCAGACGGACTGCGGCGATGCCGAGGGCGTCGCGGGTGGCTGCCTTCTTCTGATCGCGAAGGCCGGTCGGGGTGGTCACCCTGTCCAACATACGGAAGTTGCACAGCTCGGCAAGTTTGCAGAGCTGTGCAATATTGACGACCGCGCCACATCGGCGTCCGACTGTGACTCAGGTCATCGACGGGACCATGCGGTCGGCTCGCTGATCAGCTCTCCGACAAAATCCGGGAGGTCGTCGTCGACGATGTCGGCCAGCGATACCGATTCGAGAACCGCACGCAGATTGACGCGGACGGCCAGCCACACCCGCGTCAACGGCTCGGCGGGACCGGCATACTGCGCATCCTCGGGCCGTTGCCCGCGCACCGATGCGAGCGGTCCCTCGACGGCACGCATCACGTCCGCGACGGAAATGTTCGACGCCTCCCGCGCGAGCCAGTATCCGCCGTCGGGCCCCCTTCTACTTCGCACCAACTCGGCGCGACGCAGGTCGGAGAGCACCGACTCGAGAAATTTGTGCGGTATCCCTTGCGCGGCGGCCAGCGCCTCGGCCTTGGCGGGTGCTCGGCCGCCGACCGCGGCGAGCTCGACGAGAGTCCGCACCGCGTAGTCCGCTTTCGCCGTGATGTGCACGATTCAATTCCTATCATTTCGATAGGAAATTAGCGACCGGGTACGTACCGATGTTCGACGGCTCTGCGCCCGTCGGGCAACACCCAGTCCGCGGGCGCGGTACCGGTCCTGATCCAACCCGACTTCTCGTAGAACGCGATCGCCGCAGCCGAGCCGTGTTCCACGTGCAGTTCGATAGCAACCGACCGTTCCACCGCATACGCCACTGCGGCGTCCAACAAGGCCGCGGCTGCGCCTGTGCCCCGGCACTCGGGACGGACGAACAATCGCGAGACCACCAGCCCGTTGTCGACCAGGTCGAGTGCCAGGTGGCCGACGATCCGGTCATTCGACTCCGCTACCCATGCGGCGACCTGCGTTGCCGAGCGCAACCAGGCGGCCGGATCCTCGGGCCACAGTGCGGGATACCCGTCTGCCTCGTGCACCGTCGCCAGCGCGGTCACACAGAACGCCATATCCCCGGAACGGCGGCTACGAATTTTCACGCGTCGAGACTACGATCACCATACTGTCGTTACACTTCGAACAGCAGTGTCACGCACGGAAGGCCGTACACATGAGGGACCAACTCGCATCGGCGTGGAACTCGCTACCCGAACCGCTGCGGGATCCGGTTGCCCTGGCCGTCCCCGCGTTCGCGCTACTGCTGGCGATCGAGTGGATCGCGGCGAAGAAACTCGAAGACGGAACCCCCGGCGCGTATTCGGCCCGGGACGCACGGGCGAGCCTGAGCATGGGTTTGGTTTCGATCGCAACCACGACTGCGTGGAAAGCGCTGGCCCTGATCGGCTACACGGCCATCTACGTCTACATCGCGCCGTGGCATCTACCCGCCGATGCCTGGTACACGTGGGTCATCCTGATCCTGGGCGTCGATCTGCTGTTCTACGGCTACCACCGCATCGCACACCGAACCCGACTGATCTGGGCGACCCATCAGGCTCACCATTCGAGCGAGTACTTCAACTTCGCCGCGGCGCTGCGGCAGAAGTGGAACAACAGCGGCGAGATCATCATGTGGCTGCCGCTGCCGCTGCTGGGGATGCCACCGTGGATGGTGTTCGTGGGCTTCTCGATCAATCTCGTCTACCAGTTCTGGGTACACACCGAGCGGATCGACAAGTTGCCGCGGCCGTTCGAGTTCGTCTTCAACACGCCCTCGCACCACCGCGTCCATCACGGTCGCGATCCGCAGTACCTCGACAAGAACTACGGCGGCATCCTCATCGTCTGGGACCGCCTGTTCGGCAGCTACGCCGACGAAGTGCAGCGACCGAACTACGGACTGACCAAGCCCGTCGACACGTTCAACATCTGGACGCTCCAAACACACGAATACCGCAACATCGCACGGGATGTCGCGGCATCGAGGTCATGGAAGGAACGCGTCGGATACGTCGTCGGACCGCCGGGATGGACACCGGCGGCCCCACGAGAACGGGCTACTGCCGACTCAGATTGATCAGGAAGTCGACGGTTCCCGAGCCCTCGACGGTCACGAAACCGAGCGACGGCGGCTCGATGCCGTAGTCCGACCACGTCGTCGGAATTGCACCCGACGCGATGAGCGTGTCACCGGACTGCAGCACCTCCATCTCGACCGACACCGGACGCGTCTGATCCTTGAGCGTCAATGTGCCTTCCGCCGTGACGGTTTGGGTGGTGCCGTCCTTGGGCAACGACGAGAGGTCGACGGGCTGGTCGATGGTGAACGTCGCCGTCGGATATGTCGCGGTGTCGAAGATGTTGCCGCGGAACTGACCGTCTCGACGGTCACTGTCGGTGGTGATCGAATTGGTCTGCACCACAACCTCACCGGCGGTCAACGAATTATCCGCCACGGTCACCGAGCCGCTGACCTCGGGCGTCGACCCGACGACGGTCACGTCGGATCCGTTGAGCACCTCGTCGACGGTGTAGCCGGCCGCGGTCTTGTTCGACGTATCGCCTGCCGTCACCGTCCAGGTGCCGTTCAGATCGTCGGTGGTGGCGGCCTGCGCACCGGAGGTGTCGACGGTCGCCGCCGGAGCGTCGTCCTCCTGGAAGGACGCGTAGATCTTGGGGCCGAAATACAGCCCGAGGGCCACGAGCACTACGACAACGACGCCGACTGTCCACCATTTCTTGGTCATGACCGACGATGATAGTTGCAGCTTCAAGCCCATGGGGAGTGAGCGACCTGGCAACTCCCTGAGAATTTTGTCCGATTACCCCGTGCGCAGGTGTCGGTGGTGCCAGGCACAATGGAACCCATGGATCCGGTGGAGGCACTTCGTGAGATCGGCTTCTGGCTCGAGCGTTCGCGCTCGGACACCCATCGCGTCAAGGCCTACCGCCGAGCCGCGGATGTTGTCGAATCACTTTCTCCTGCACAACGATCCGAGCACGAGAAGGCGGACAGCTGGTCGTCGTTGGCCGGAATCGGTGCCAAGACCTCGCTGATCATCCGGCAGGCGCTGACCCAGGACGTTCCGGACTACCTGGCCGAACAACGCGATGCCGCAGAACCCATCGGCAACAACGCACTACGAGCCGCACTCAAAGGCGATCTGCACACCCACTCCAATTGGTCCGACGGCGGCAGCCCCATCGACGAGATGATGCGCACCGCCAAGAACCTCGGGCACGAGTACTGCGCGCTGACCGATCATTCACCGCGGCTCAAGGTCGCCAACGGGCTCAGCGCTGAGCGTCTGCGAAAACAACTCGACATCATCGCCGAGCTCAACGAGCAACTCGCGCCGTTCCGCATCCTCACCGGAATCGAAGTGGACATCCTCGACGACGGTTCGCTGGATCAGGACGAGGGATTGCTCGCCGAGCTGGACGTGGTGGTGGCCAGCGTGCACTCGAACCTGCGGGCCGATTCTGTGGCGATGACGAAACGCATGGTCACCGCCATCGCGAATCCGCACGTCGACGTACTCGGTCACTGCACCGGCCGACTGGTCGAGGGCGGCCGGGGAAAGCGGCCCGAGTCGACGTTCGACGCCCCGGTGGTATTCGAGGGATGCCGACAGTTCGGCACCGCGGTGGAGATCAACGCCAGGCCCGAACGCCAGGACCCGCCCGAGCGCCTGATCGACATCGCCCTCGAACGCGACTGCCTCTTCTCCATCGATACCGACGCACACGCACCGGGCCAGCTCGACTGGCAGGGCTACGGCTGTGTCCGCGCCGAAGCCCAAGGCGTTCCCGCCGATCGCGTCATCAACACCTGGTCGCTGTCCGAGCTGCTCGATTGGACGGCTCAGGGCACGTGAATCGTCGCCACTTCCTGTCCGGCCTGCTCGCTGTCACGCTGGTCGGCTGCAGTTCCACGGACACCGCATCCTCACCGAGCACAGCAGAGACGTATTCGGCTGCACTGCAACCTGTTTCGGGACCGACCGGAGATCCGATCCGGCTGAAGTACGGGTACCAACCCGACAACATCGGAGACCTGTATCTCCCTGCCAACACGGCGACGTCACTGCCTGTGGTGGTGATGATCCACGGCGGTGGATGGCAGGAGAACCTCGATCTGTCGTACTTCCAGCAGATGTCCAAGGCCATCGCAGACCAGGGCATCGCCGTGTGGAACGTCGAATATCGGCGCGGACCGAACAACTGGGCCAACACCCTCACCGACGTCGACGACGCCACCGAGGCACTGGCAACCGTCGTACAGAACGCCGCCGACGGGCGACTCGACCTCGATCGAGTGCATGTCGCCGGACATTCGGCCGGCGGACAGCTTGCCGCGTGGGTCGCTGCGCGTCATCTGATGCCGATCGACGCACCGGGAGCGGACCCCAGAATCCGGCCGCGCAGTGCCACCATCATGGCCGGGGTGTTCGACATGAAACGGGCGGCGAACATCGGCAACGACAAGTTCGTGCCCGCATTCCTCGGCGGCATGCCCAACGACGTTCCCGGTCGGTACAAGATCGCCTCCCCCATCGAATACCTCCCGCTCGACGTCCCGCTGACCGCGCTGCACGGTGATGCAGACCAGACCGTGTCGGTGAACCAGAGCCGCGTGTACGTCGACGCCGCCACCCGCGCAGGGAGCACGGACCCCGAGCTGGTCGTACTGCCCGGAGCCGGACACGGAGCGTTTTTGGACCCCAAGCACATCGCCTGGTCCACCGCACTGAGCACCATCACCGGGCGCGCGCAGACACTCCTCTGAGCGGCAGGTGGTACACAGTGGCGATGAAACGAAAGATCGCGACCGGATTGCTCGGGCTGATCGTGGCCACCTCGGTAGCCGGATGCGGCGACGACGCGTCGACCGAGAACGCGTCGACCACGTCCGTTCAAGCCACGTCCGTTCAAGCCACGTCAGCTCCGGCTACGACGACACAGGCGACCACGGCAGCTGCCACGCCGACGGCCGATGCACCCGCTGACAGCCCGGCTCCAGAGGCACCGCCCGCCGCTGATCCAGCCGACCCCGCGGTGACCGGAGGAACCGGAGGCGTCACCGGCGACGATCTCTACCGTCAGACCTGCACCCAGTTTCTCCCGTCCATCGATGCACTGGAGCAAACTGGAATCTCCGATCGTGCGAAATCCGTCGAGGGTCTGCGCAGCGAAATGACCACCGCGCCGAGTTGGTCCAAGGTGCCCGAGGCCGATCAAGGCGAAATTCTGCGGGGACTCGACGCCGCGGGCGCGGGGCAATGCTGAGCGTCTGAGTCGGTCGCCGCCCCTCTACCGCCGCAAACGCGCGCGCGTTTGCCAGGTGCGCGCGAAGTAGACCCCGAATCGGTGGCGAATGTGAACGCATCTGACGAATGCGCGCGCGTTTGCCGCGTAACACCCGCCCGGTGATCCCGCCCGGGCCCTGGTGATCCCGCAAACGCGCGCGCGTTTGCTAGGTGCGCGCGAAATAGACCCCGAATCGGAGGCGAATCTGAACGCGTCTGACGAATGCGCGCGCGTTTGCCGAGCTACACCCGCCCGGTGATCCCGTCCGGGCCCTGGGGGTTCGATGCCCGGGCCCTGGTGATCCCGCAAACGCGCGCGCGTTTGCCAGGTGCGCGCGAAGTAGACCCCGAATCGATGGCAAATTCGCTCGCGTCTGACGAATGCGCGCGCGTTTGCCGAGCAACACCCAGCCACCCCACCCCGCGCACAAAAAACTCCCCACCCGACGGATCGGGTGGGGTGGGGAGTCTTGGCGGTGGCGGAGGGATTTGAACCCTCGGAGGGGGTGAACCCTCACACGCTTTCGAGGCGTGCTCCTTAGGCCGCTCGGACACGCCACCGCAGAAGACTGTACCGGAATGAGCGCCTGAGGCTAAATCGCCTGCTCAGAGCGCAAAGTTACTTGCCGGTGAGCTTGTCCTTGATGTTCGAGGCCGCGTCCTTGACCTTCTCGGCACCGTCTTTGAATGCGGCGGAGGTCTGATCGCCCTTGCCCTCTGCTTCGAGGTCCCTGTCTCCGGTTGCCGAACCTGCGGCTTCTTTTGCCTTGCCGCCGAGGTCTTCGGTCTTGTTCGAGATCTTGTCGTCGAGTCCCATGAGTGTCTCCTTCGCAAGTTCGGAGCGCAGCGTTGCGCCCTGCCCTCCACCCTCCCCAATGTTGGACATTCCGGCCACCCCGTGACGAGATCGTTATCTCTGGCGGGCGAAGAACTGGGTCAGCACTTCGGCGCATTCGGCTTCCAACACTCCCCCGCGCACCTGTGGGCGGTGGGTGAGTCGACGGTCTCGGACGACGTCCCACAGCGAGCCAACGGCCCCGGTTTTCGGTTCCCAGGCTCCGAACACCACGGTGCCGACGCGGGCCGCAACGAGGGCACCGGCGCACATCGTGCAGGGTTCCAAAGTGACTGCAAGAGTGCAGTTTTCGAGCCGCCAGCCGTCTCCGTGGACGGCGGCTGCTCGACGCAATGCGAGCACTTCGGCGTGCGCAGTGGGGTCGCCCGACGCCTCCCGCGCATTGCAGGCTCGCGCGATCTCACGTCCCGACGCGTCGTACACGACGGCTCCGACGGGGACGTCGGCGTCCGATGCCTCGGCTGCGGCCGACAGCGCTGCGCGGATCATGTCCGCGTCGGGCAGCGGCATCGGTTACCGCCGCAGCTTGTTCACCGCTGCGGCGAATTCGTCCTCGAAGCCCAGGCGCTCGGCGATGGATTGCAGTTGTTCGTCCGGGTAGTCGTCGGTCTCGGCGACGATGATGCCCAGGACTGCCTCGGGCAGGCCCAGGTCGGCGAGGAGAGCGAGGTCGCCTTCCTCGTAGGGTTCGATGTCGTCGAGTTCGTCGGGGTCGACGTCGGGGATCTCGATGTTGAGTGCGTCGAGGACGTCGGCGGCGATTTCGTAGTCGACGGCGGCGACCGCGTCGGACAGCAGTAGGCGGGTGCCGTTGGGTGCGGGACGCAGGATGACGAAGAATTCCTCGTCCACGTCGAGCAGTCCGAACACCGCTCCCGAGCTGCGTAGTTCACGCAATTCGGTCTCTGCTGCCGACAGGCTGGTCAGTGCGTCGTCGGACAGTGGCGTCACGGTCCACTTGCCGTCCTCTCGGACAACTGCAACGCCGAATCCTTCGAGGTCGTCGTACTCCGATGCGGAGGCACGGTTGTTGTTCGCGCGCTGTGCGGCCATGTGCGCAACGGTAGTCCGGTAGGTGCCGGTATTCGAAGTCCACCTCCCTTGGAAGTCACCCACCTGTGCCAATCTGATCGGGTGACTTCTTCTTCGGTGTGCGTTCTCGGTCTGGGACTGATCGGTGGGTCGATTCTGCGGGCGGCGCACGACGCCGGTCGCCGGGTGTGGGGCTGGAACCGATCGGCCGACGCGATCGCCGGGGCTGCGGACGATGGCTATGACGTCGGCACCGATCTGGCAACCGCCCTGACCAGGGCTGCAGATGAGGATGCGCTGATCGTCATCGCCGTTCCGATGCCTGCCGTCGACTCCGCTCTGCAGGCCATCGCCGAGCACGCACCCACCGCCCCGATCACCGACGTGGTGAGCGTCAAGGCCGAGGTTGCCGCGGCCGTCGCTGCTCGCGGACTACAGGCCCGCTATGTCGGCGGCCATCCGATGGCGGGTACCAACCACTCGGGCTGGTCGGCGACGGACCCGGCACTGTTCGCCGACGCGGTCTGGGTGGTGTCCACGGATTCCGGTGTCGACGCCGACGTGTGGGTGCGGGTGGCCCAGCTGGCCCTGGCCTGCGGTTCGGTGGTCGTTCCGGCCGGCAGCGTCGAGCACGACAGCGCCGTCGCCCGCATCTCGCACCTACCGCATCTGCTGGCCGAGGCGTTGGCGATCGTGGGGGCCGCGGGTGGGCCGTTGGCGCTCGGGCTCGCCGCGGGGTCGTTTCGCGACGGCACCCGGGTGGCGTCCTCGGCCCCGAACCTTGTCCGTGCGATGACCGAGGGCAACGCGACCGCGCTACGAACCACGCTCGACGAGGCGCTGCATACGCTCACCGCAGCGCGCGAAAAATTGGACGAGAACTCGACCGAAACGCTGGTCGACGCCGGACACGCAGCGCGACTGCAGTACGAGGAGCATCAGCGATTCGACATCACCGACGTCACCCCGGGCGAGCCGGGGTGGCGAGAGAACCTGCAGGACGCGGGGCGACGCGGTGGCGTCGTGCGTCAGATCCGCTCGGCGAGTCCCGGGTAGTCGACGACGAAGCCGTCGGCGTCGACCGTCACCGACGATGTCGAGACCGGCGAGATGACGTGGATGCCGTGCGCGCCGCTGCTGTAGGTCAGCGTCGCTTCCTGGATGCTCAGATCGAGGAGGTTGACGTAGACCGTCGGCACCTCGAGGTCCTGGACCTGGGTGTGCAGACCGAATCGTCGGATCGGCAGGGTGTTGAAGAACGGGCTGAGCACCATGTCGACGTCGAGGGCACCGCTGTAGGTCGAGCGCTGGTGGTTGGCGGAGTTCTCCACCATCCAGTAGCCCTCGTCGTCGCGGCTGACCGAGGCCTGCCGGTCACCCGACGCGAGCGAGGTGCGCACCGAGAGCCTCTTGGTGACGCCGTATTCGTCGGTCACCAGGTCGTACGACGCACTGAACGCGGGATGATCACTGCAGGCGGCCCCGATGATGCGTCCGGCAGCTTTGATGCGGTTGCCGGAAAGCTGGACGCGCACGGACTCCATGCGGGGAACGTCGTGCGCTCGCCACGTCAGGATCGAGGGCCAGGATTTCGCGTCGGTGGTGGCGGTTGCGGGAACGGAGACGTGCTCTGCACCCGATGCTTGAGTGATCACAGGTCCTACGGTATGCGACAGGGCCCCCTGTAGAACAAGCGGACGCGACTTTTCTTTTGCACCGACCCGGCCGTTCATGCTGCGCTCGGCCTCGGCCGACCTCGTCGACGTCGACTTCTGGCCCGCTACCGTGTGCGACGCCTTACAGCGGCCGGGCCCTGTCGATTTCGCTCACGATTACTAAGGTGATGGCCGTGACGACAGGGAACCCAGGCGGCGGCCAGTTCGATTTCGCGCATTCCGAGCAGGCCGCGAAGAGCCGACAGGACAAGGCCACCGCTCTGGCGCGCTACGTCTGGGAGCGCGGCATCAGCGGCGCGGAACTGCTCGATCTCACCGACGCCACCCGTCGAAAACTGGCCCGCGCAGCCGACCTGCATCCACCGAGCACGATGGAAACGTGGACCATCGTGGCCGAGTTGCTCGACCGCAAATCCGCGTGGGCAGCCGAGCACCCGGGTCACGACGGGGCGACGCCCCAGCACGCCGACGAGAAGATCATGTGGGTCAAGCCGCCGATCACCCCCTGGACCTAGACGAGCGAGTCCTCCCACGCCTCGTGCAGGTGCGCGAAGCGGCCCTCTCCCGCAATGAGGTCCGCCGGGGTGCCGTCCTCGACGATGTTCCCGTCCGCCATGACGAGGACGCGGTCCGCGATGGCCACCGTCGACAAGCGGTGCGCGATGATCAACGCCGTCCGGCCCTGCAGAATCGTTTCGAGTGCGCGCTGCACCAACCGCTCGCTCGGGATGTCGAGACTCGACGTTGCCTCGTCGAGCACGATCACCGACGGCGCAGCGAGGAACACCCTCGCGAACGCCACCAATTGCCTTTGGCCCGAGGACAATCGGCCTCCGCGCTTACGCACGTCGGTATCGATCCCTTCGGGGAGCGAGGCGATGAACTCGGTCAGTCCGACTGCCTCGGCGGCAGCGCGGACCTCGGCGTCCGTCGCGTCGGGACGCCCGAGGCGGATGTTGTCGGCCACCGAGCCGGAGAACAGGAACGATTCCTGTGTCACCATGACGACGTTGCGGCGCAGGTCCTCGTCGGAGATGTCGCGCATGTCGATGCCGTCGAGTCGCACGGATCCGGAGGTCGGATCGTAGAAGCGCGCCAACAGCTTTGCCAACGTCGACTTTCCGGCTCCGGTCGCGCCGACCATGGCAACCACCTGACCCGCCGGCACGTGCAGCGAGAACTCCGGCAGCACGACGCGCTCGGTGCCGTAGGAGAAGTGCACGTCGTCGAACGTGATGTCTCCCTTCACCGTTCCGATCGACACCGGGTTCTTCGGGGCAACCACCGACGGTTCTTCCTCGAGTACGCCGGAGATCTTCTCCAGCGCAGCCGCGGCCGACTGGTAGGCATTGAACACCATCGCCAGCTCGTCGAGTGGGCCGTAGAACCGGCGAAGGTACAGCACGTACGCGGCAAGCACGCCGACGTCCATGTGCCCGTTGATCACTCGCCAGCTACCGAACACCAGGATGATCGCCAGAGTGACGTTGCCGATCCACCGAACGATTCCGGTGTAGCTCGCCATGCCGCGCAAGGCCGCGGTGGTGGCGTCTCGGTACTCCGAGTCCTCGGTCTCGAGGATCGCGTCGTTGCGACCTTCACGCCGAAAGACCTGCACGGCACGGATTCCGCCCATCGACTCCACGAAATGAACCACCACACGCGCGATCGCCACCCGTGTTCGACGGTATCCCTGGCGTTGGCGTCGCTGTGACCACCGGGTGACGAGCACCAGCGGTACGAAGCCGGCGAGCACGATCATCGCCATCGGAACATCGAGATACACGAGGATGACGGCAATCGAGACCATCGACAGGATGGCCGTCAACGCGTCGTTGAGCGCACTTTCGAGCAGTGTCTGCAACGACTCCACGTCACTGGTCAACCGCGAGATCAACCGTCCCGACGTGTATTTCTCGTGGAACGACAGACTGAGTTTCTGCGCGTGGTCGAACACGCGTCCACGAAGGTCGTAGAGAATGTTCTGACTGAGTCGGCCCGAGACGGTGAGAAACGCGTAGGTGGTGAACATTCCGAGCAGGCCGAAGCCGGTGTATCCGCCCACGGCCCACAGCAGCGGACCCCAATCACCCTGTCCGGCAGCACCGACGCCGTTGTCGAGGGCGTAGGCGACGAACAGCGGGCCGGCCACATAGGTGATGTTGTCGATCAGGATGATGACGAAAGACAGCAGTGCCTGCTTCTTGTACGGGCGCACCAGCGAGGCGAGCAACCGCCGAGAACGCCCGGCCAACACCAGGTTTCCGGTGGCGTCCACCTCCGAGTCCTCGCCGCCCACTCCCCGCCAATCTGCGGTTGCGGTCTGCTCAGCCATGGATCGACCCCATCACGTCGCGGTACCGCGGCGACGACGCCAGCAGTCCCTCGTGCGTTCCCTGCTCCACAATTCTTCCGTTCTCCAGATACAGCACCCGGTCGGCCAACGCTGCAGTCGACGGTCGGTGTGCCACCAGCAACGTCGTCGAATGGGCCAGCACGCGACGTAGTTCCTTCTGCACTTTCGCCTCGGTGTCCACATCGAGTGCCGAGAGCGGGTCGTCGAGCACGAGCACCCGAGGCTTGCCCAGCACCGCACGGGCCAGTGCGAGTCGCTGCCGCTGCCCGCCCGACAGACTCATGCCCTGCTCACCGATGCGCGTGGCCAGGCCCCACGGCAGCCGGTCGACGAATTCCGTTGCGTGGGCAATCTCCAGTGCCTCGGTGATCTCGGCATCGGACGCGCCGGGAGAGCCGAGCGCGATGTTCTCCCGCGCACTGGCTGAGAACAGCACCGGATCCTCGAACGCTACCGACACGATCGAGCGCAGATCGGCCAGCCGCATCGACGCCACGTCGATACCGTCGATCGAAATGGTGCCCTCGGTGGCGTCGAACAAACGAGGAACGAGGTTGGTCAGTGCCGTCTTTCCGCTGCCGGTGTTGCCAACGAGCGCGACGGTCTCCCCCGGCTCGACGACAAAACTGACATCGGTGAGCAGCGGAGAGGACGCGTCGGGAAATGTGAATCCGACGCGGTCGAACTGCACTCGGCCACAGATCGTGTCGGGCAATTCGACGGGGTTGTCCGGATCCGTCACGGTCTCCGGGGTGTCGATGATCTCCCAGTACCGATCCGCCGCGGTCCGCGCGTTGTTCAACTCCGCCAGCAGGTATCCGAAGGATTCGATCGGCCACAGCAGGAACGTGACGATGGCGATGGCAGCGACGAGTGTGCCGACCGTCATCGTGCCCTGCACGATCGAGTAGGTCCCCACGGCCAGAATCGCGCCGATGGTGATCGGCTGCAGTCCGACGATCACCGCCCAGATGATCGCGAGATAGCGCACCTTCTTCAGCTCGGTACCGCGAAGAGTGTAGGCCTGACGCAGAAACTGCTTGCCCAGGTGCGCACTTCGCCCGAACGCCTTCAGAACGCGGATGCCCTGAATGGACTCCTCGACCGTCGTCGTCACATCGCCCGCTTGGTCCTGAGCATCACGCGCGACGACGCGGTACAGCGTCTCGAACCTGGTGCAGGCGATCACCAGCGGAACCGATGTCACCAACATGATCAGACCCAATTGCCATGCCTGAACGAGCAATACACCGATACCCACGACGAGCGTGACGGCATTGATGATGATGAACGGGCCGATGAACGCCATGAACCGGCGCAGCGACCCGAGATCGGCGATGGCACGGGAGAGCAGCTGACCCGATTCCCAACTCTCGTGCGCCGCGACCGACAGCCGTTGCAGCTTGTCGAATACCGTTGCCCGAGCAATGATCTCGAACTGACTGGAGGGGCGGGACACCAAGTATCGCCGCACCCAGATGCCGGCCGCGTCGATGGTGCCGAGCAGCAGGATCAAAGCCGCGGGCCACCACACCGCGGAAAAGTTGCGGTCGGCGATGGGCCCGTCGATGACGCGTTGCATCACCAGCGGAATGACGAGGCCGGTCAGGGTCGCGATGAGCGAGACCACGATGGAGCCGATGTAGAACCACTTGTACGGGGCCAGGAACGGCGCGAAACGCTGCAGCGACGTGGGTGTCCGCGCAGCATTCGGGTTCGACTCAACGACGGTTGGGGCTTCGGGGTCGAGCACACCCGTGGACACGTGTTGTTCTCCTTATTGCGGTGCCCGAATGATTTCATTGCTCAGGCTCAGTTTCCAACCGATTTTCGGCGGCGTGCATTCCAGTGTGGAACCTCGAGCGCGGTCGAGGTCAAGTTCGACCGACGCTCAGCTCGTGGACGCTCAGCGCACCGGCTCTCGAGTAACGTGAACCCGTCGGGCGAGAGAAGGGCATACGTGAGCACACGGTCGATGGTCGGGTTGTTCGCCGGTATCGGCGGGCTCGAGCTGGGGTTGGCCGAGGCAGGGTGGACGACGCAGCTGTTGTGCGAGATCGATCCGGGTGCCGGCGCGGTGCTGTCGGCGCGGATGCCGAACGTTCCGCTGCACACCGACGTCACCACGCTGCGCAGCCTGCCCACCGGCACCGAGCTCGTTGCTGCCGGCTTCCCCTGCCAGGATCTCTCCCAGGCCGGACGGACCGCAGGCATCACCGGGGCTCGCTCCGGGCTGGTCGACGAGGTGTTCCGGCTGGTCTCACGTCGCCGTGGCCCGCGGTGGCTGTTGATGGAGAACGTGCCGTTCATGCTGCAACTCGGACGTGGCGCAGCCATGCGACACATCACCGATGCGCTCGAGGACCTCGGCTACATGTGGGCCTACCGCGTCGTCGACGCCCGTGCGTTCGGGTTGCCGCAGCGTCGACAGCGCGTGGTGATGCTGGCCTCGCGCACCGACGATCCGCGTGAGGTGCTGTTCTCGCAGGATGCCGGGCCGTTGCCCGACGGCGATCCGAGTACTGCGCCCTGCGGCTTCTACTGGACCGAGGGCACCCGCGGACTGGGCTGGGCCGTCAATGCGGTCCCCACCCTCAAGGGCGGTTCCTCCCTCGGCATCGCCAGTCCGCCGGCCGTGCGGTTGCCGTCCGGGGAGATCGTCACGCCCGGCATCATCGGGGCCGAGCGGCTGCAGGGGTTCGATCCGGACTGGACGCTGCCCGCGGTCGAGCGCGCCGGGGTGCGCACCGGGCATCGCTGGAAGCTCGTCGGGAATGCCGTCAGTGTGCGGATGGCGTCGTGGGTGGCCGGTGCACTCGACGACCCGAAGCCCTACGACGTCGCAGGCGATACCGCATTGCTGCCCGGTCAGGCCTGGCCGACGGCCGCGTGGGGCCGAGACCGCGCGAGCTTCAAGGTAACCGTCTCGACCATGCCGGTGCACGAACCGCCCGAGGACCTGATCGACTTCCTGGACGACTCCACCCTGCTGTCGGCGCGAGCCACGGCCGGGTTCCTCAAGCGCGCGCGAGCCGGCAACCTCCGCTTCGCCGACGGCTTTCTCGACGACCTCGACGCCCACCTCGAGCGCATGGGTGGGTACACGCAACGGGTGTCGGTGTGAGCGCGAAGCGCCCCGTCACCGATGCGAAAACCAGTGCACGGCTCAGCAAGCAACGCCGCCGCGACACCAAGCCAGAAGTGGCGCTGCGTCGAGAGTTGCACCGACGAGGACTGCGCTACTTCGTCGACCGCGCCCCGCTGAAGGGCATGCGGCGTCGAGCAGATCTGGTGTTTCCCCGTCGCAAAGTGGCGGTCTACGTCGACGGCTGCTTCTGGCACAGTTGCCCCGTCCACGCGACGAAACCACGCAACAACGCCCAGTGGTGGGCCGACAAGCTGGCTGCCAACGTGGCCCGCGACCGCGACACCGACACCCGCCTGATCGAGGAAGGCTGGCGCGTCGTGCGGATCTGGGAACACGAGGACCCGGTCGTCGCCGCCCAACGCGTCGTCGATGATCTCGCTGCAGATCCGATAGTGACCGACTGAAACCCACAGCACTCCCCGCGCGTCCAACCTGATGATCGGTCGATTCGAGTCGGGGGATGAGGACAGTGCGTAAAAGTTGGGTGCTTGCGGCGATGGCAGCGGCGATGTCGGTATCGACCAGTGGATGCGCGGTGGTGTTGCTCGGCAGCGCGTTCCCCGCCGGCAGTGCGTCGCCGGCGGGACAGAACCGGTACGGATTCGAGATGTCGGAGGCAGACCGCTATCTGGCCGACTCGGTGGCCTTCGTCCGCAGCCTCGATCCCTGCGGATTCCTCACCGAGGACGACCTCACCGCCCTCGGCACCGTGGTGCAGCTCCGACCGGACGGCGAACTGAGTAGCTGCTCGGCAGAAGTCGACCCTGGGCGATCGGACGTCACGGACTCCGTGTCGATCAAGCTGAACGGATACCAGCCGACGCCGGCCGACCCGAACTTCGAGCAAGTCACGATCGGCGACGAACAGGTGTACCTCGACGACGCCTCCCGAGGGACGTGTCGCGTCAGCTTCCCGCTTCGCGACGAGTTCGACGGCACCACCTCCGGGCCCATGGACGATGTCCTCACCGAATCCGGTCGTAGTTTCGCCACGATCGACGTCTATCTTGCTGACGGAGACGCCTGCAGTGCAGCGAAATCCGTTACCGAGACCGCACTCGGCCTCGTGAGCGATCCACCACTCCGTGCCGATTCCAGGTACAACCTTCCGTTGGCCACGAAGGATCCGTGCAGCGTTCTGGAGCATCTGCCCGAGACCTGGACGGTCGACCGGTGGAACCCTGCCGCGGATCCGTACGGCTGCCACTTCGAGGCGTCGTCGGCGACGTTCGAGGACAACTTGGTACTGCTCGACGTCGCGCTCACCTACGACGACAGCGACTTGCGTTCGACAGATCGCGAGAAGATCCGGCAGGGCGGTTACACCGTGGAGACTCGCGACTCGGATTCGGTGTGTTCGGCCGACATCGTGTTGGGCAACCCCGTTCTCGGCCTGCCCGGTAACGACGACTCGGCCGCGCGTTACGCCCGCACGGTTCCCGAGCTGTCCGTCATGGCGGACGACTGCGACTCCGCCGTCGCGCTGGCGGTGGCAGCTGCCGACGAGCTCACTGGTTAGCCTTGGTCGGTGCGCTCGAAAACCGAAGGTGTGGATATCCGCCGAGTAATCGCGGTGGTGTTTTTGATCCTCGCCGGGTTGCTGTACTCCGCGTGGGTGGCCGAATTCTTCCTCGATACCGGGCTCGACCCGGCCCGATCCTTCCTCAGCGAACTCGATGCCCGCGATCAGCCGTACCGCGAATTCTTCTCCACCGCAGACGTGGTCACGGGTTCGCTGATGATCTTCGCCGCCGTGCTCGGCTTCCTCGTCAGCCCTCGCCGACGGCTCGTCGTCACCGGCTGGGTGGCGTCGGGCATCTTCGGTATCGCCACCATCGCCGACGCGAAGCTGCCCCTCGAGTGTGTGGCCGCCGATGATCCGAGCTGCCCGATCGAGCCCAGCGGGTTGTTCCCCCAGCTTCATCATCTTCACGCTCTGACGAGCACCATCGCGGTGTTCGCGATCTTCACGGTCATGATCGCGTTCACGCTCGCCGCATTCCGCTATCGGGCCTATCCCCTGCTTCGGACGCTCGGTGTCGCGGTGCTGGCCATCACGGCCCTGGCCACGGCGTGGCTGTTGATCGCCGACAACCTTCCCGGCGATCACGGCCTCGGTATCGCTCAGCGGGTGCAGGTGGGCGGGATGTCGGCGTATCTGGTGGTGCTGGGGTGTGCGCTTAGACTCGGCGCATGTCCTTCACCGCGACAGCACTGAACGGGTCCAAGGTCGAGCAGTACCAGCAGCTCGCCGAGCAGGCCAGGGGCCTCGTCTACGAGGAATCCAACCTGATCGCCAACGCCGCCAATCTCTCCGCGTTGGTCTATCACGCTCTGCCCGAGGTCAATTGGGTCGGCTTCTACCTGTTCGACGGCGCCGAACTGGTAGTCGGTCCGTTCCAGGGCCAGCCTGCCTGTGTTCGCATCGCGCTGAGCAAAGGGGTCTGCGGCGCTGCCGCGACCACCCGCGAGACACAGCGAGTGGCCGACGTTCATGCCTTTCCCGGCCACATCGCGTGCGATGCGAACACTCGCTCCGAGGTCGTCGTTCCGCTGTACCAGGGCGAGAAACTGATCGGTGTCTTCGATCTGGACAGCCCGATACCCGATCGCGGCGGTGTTCCTCGGTTCGATCAGCTAGACGCTGCCGCCTCGAAGAACCAGGCCATGACCAACGCACCGGGGTCGACGACGCCTCGCGCGGCCTCACCGACATAGCTGGCGCGGCCGCGGTTGGCGGTGATGTCCTTGGTCGATTCGGCTCCGGTCTTCGCGGCGTCGGCGGCATCCTGCAGGGTGCCGCCGCCTTTCTCGAGCGCGTCGACAGCCGGGGCAATGGCGTCGATCATTGTCTTGTCGCCCACGCGGGCTCCGCCGAGTTCGGTGATGCTGTCCAGTCCGGCCCGCGCGGCCGCTGCGACAGCCGCGGCCGATGGCTCGGTGTCGAGCATCGTTCGGTAGAACTGCCGGAACCAGATGCCGAACAGTGCGCCGGACGTACCGCCTGCGTGGCCGAGGTAGGCCTCGCTCACCGCCTCGAATACCGTTGCTGCCGAGTAGGTTTCCTTGATCGCGTCGAGGTCGAGTTGTTCGAGTGCGGCCACCATGTTGGTACCGAAGTCGCCGTCGCCCGCCTTGCGATCCAATTCGGTCAGAGCGGGCTCCTCGTCGAGTACCCGCTGGGCCCACGACCCGATCCACTCCGAGACGAATGCCGATTTCTCTCCGGTGTCGGACGGCGAGAACGTCGGCCCGAATGCGCCGCGCTCGCCCACCGGTTTCGCACCTTGGCTCTGCGCGTTGGGCCAACCGGGCGCATCGGTGGGGGCGTCCCAGAGTTCGAGCATCTCGTCGTCGGCGCGCACCAGAGTGATGGACGCTCCGCCCATGTTGAGCGCGGTGACAAAACTTCCGACGAGTGAGCGGGTTATCTCGATGCCCTTACCCGCGAGGTACTCCGCGAGTTCCCCGAACAGCAGATGCAGTTCGAGCGGATGCGTTGCGCCGAGCCCGTTGACGATGGCGATCACCGATTCGCCCGAGTTCAATCCGAGCGAGCTCACGATGGGCTCGGTCAGCTTCTCGACGACCTCCTGAGCAGGCAGCCGGGACACCCGGTCGGTGCCGCGCTCACCGTGGATACCGATGCCGAGTTCGATTTCCTCCTTGGGCAATTCGAACGACGGCCCGTCGGCACCCGGTAGCGTCGGCGGGTTCAATGCGACCGCCATACTGCGTGCGTTCTCCGCTGTTCGACGCCCCAGCGCGACCACCGCCTGCAGGCTGTCGCCGCGTTCTGCCGCCGCGCCGCACACCTTTTCGACGATGATGGTCGCGGCAGTGCCACGGCGACCCGGGCCGTCCTCGCTCTCGCTGGCCACGTCGTCGTCGACGAGAACAACATCGGCCGCAATACCGTCTTCCTGCAACAACTCTCGGGCGATCTTGAAGTTCATCACGTCGCCGGTGTAGTTCTTCACGATGTGCACCACTCCGCCGCCGGAGTCCACGGCCTTGGATGCCTCGTGTACTTGGAGGGCGTTCGGTGACGTGAACACCAGGCCGGGGCACGCGCCGGTGAGCATGCCGCGACCGATGAATCCGGCATGCATCGGCTCGTGGCCCGATCCGCCACCGGACAGCAGCGCGACTTGACCGTCGGAGATGCGATAGCGACGGGTGAGGAATCCGGGATCGGCGTGCCAGGTGACGTCGTCGGTGGCGGCCACGAAGCCGCGGAGGGCGTCGGCGACGAATGTTCGAGGAGAATTGGAGAACATTCCTTCACACTAAGCCTCCATTCCCGGCTTCGGTGAGCTGCCGGGCCGCCGCGCGTCTACAGTCGCGAAGATGACCACCGAGACCTGGGCTTTCGACGCATCGGACGGCGGGCAATTGGCTGTTCGGACGGATGTCACCGGAAGGGCATCCAAGATGGGGCATCGACTCACGATTGCGGTGACCTCCTGGACCGCGACGGTCGAGTGGTCCGGGGACGCCCCCACCGCGGTGTCACTGACCGCCGAGGTCGGCTCACTCGAGGTGATCCACGGCGAGGGTGGACTGACACCGTTGATCGGTCCGGAGAAGATCATCGCAAAAGCCAACGCACTCAAGACCTTCGACGCCAACAAATACCCGACAATTCGATTTCGTTCGGTGGAGATCACTGCCGTTGCCTCCGGATTTCGCTTGGCGGGTACCGCCGAGATACACGGTGTCTCGAAGGAGATCACCGTGGACGTGGACGTGGACGTCACCGACTCCGGCGACAGATGGCAGATCGGTTCCGAAACTACTGTGCGTCAAACGGATTACAACATCACGCCGTATTCGCAGATGTTCGGAGCCATGAAGGTGGCAGACGAAGTGACCGTGACGTTCGACGCCAAGTATCGCAAGCCCTGAGCCTTCCCAATTCACCTGCAATGGTGGACACTACGGCGGTGAACCGAAATCGATGGACGATCGGATCGTGCGCATCGGCCCTGGTGTTGGCCGTAGCCCTGACCGCAGGCTGCAGCAGTCCGGCGGCCACGTCCCCCGATGGACCTCCCGGAGTGAACGTCAACGGAGTGGGCGAAGTCCAGGGTGCACCGGACACGTTGACGACTCAGATCGGCGTTCAGGCCACAGCCGAGGACGTCACTGCCGCCATCGAACAGGCCAATGCTGCGGTAACCGAGGTGACCGACGCAGTGATTGCCGCCGGCGTCGCACGCGAGGACATTCAGACGCAGCAGGTGTCGATCGATCCGCAGTACTCCGGAGCACTGCCGGGCGGCACCTCGGCCATCTCCGGATATCAGGCCACCAACACGTTGCAGGTCACGGTGCGCGACCTGTCGAAGGCGTCTGCAGTCCTGGGCGACGCCACCTCCGCCGGTCGCAACGCGACCCGAATCTCCGGGGTGTCGTTCAAGATCGACGACGATTCCGAGCTGATCACCGATGCCCGGTCCAGGGCGTTCGCCGACGCCCGCGATCGCGCCGAGCAGTATGCGTCGCTCGCAGGCGGCGAACTCGGTGACGTTCTGTCGATCACCGAGTCGATCACCGGTCAGGAACAGCCGACGAGCTTTCGCGACTCCGCTTCGTTCGACACGGCAGTGCCCATCGAACCGGGACAGCAGACCGTCAGCGTGTCCGTGTCGGTGAAGTGGGCGCTGAACTAGCGCAGCGAGTTACTGCCGCTGCAACTATTGCTCCACTGAAGAGGTTGCACACCGGGGATTTGCCGACTCGAGCCCTGGAGTGGAGCACAAGTTGCAGGATCACCACGCACGGGCTCAGCCGGCCGGCGGGGGCGGCAGCCGGTAGTTCACCGGGGTCGCCGAGAAATCCACCGGATTTCGGACGCCCTCGGCCGCTGCCCCGGGAACCTCGATGCGTGGTTCGAGCCCGAGTGATTCCGCGAACGCGAAGGCCTCCTCGATGGAATTGACCGGCCCGGCGGGAACGTTGCGGGCCATCAGCTCTCGATACCATTCGTCCGCAGTACGCGTCTGCAACGCCGAGTTCAAGATGTCGACCAACTGATCTCGATGTTCGACACGAGCAGAATTGGACGAGAAGCGTTGATCCGCTGCCACATCCGGGGTACCCAGCACGTCGACCAGCGCCTGGAACTGCCGATCGTTGCCCACGGCCAACGCGAGCGGTCGATCGGCGGTCTCGAACACCTCGTACGGCACCAAGGACGGATGCTTGTTGCCCATCGGAACCGGCACGGTGCCCGCCCCGAGATATGCCGCCGACTGATTGCTGAGCGCGGACAGTACCGACGCCATCAGCGAGGTGTGCACCTGCTGACCCGCACCGGTGTTCGATCGATGATGCAGTGCGGCAAGGATTCCGCTCAGCGCATGCAGACCGGTGACGATATCGACCATCGCCACGCCCACTTTCGTCGGTGTGGATGCGTCGGGGCCGGTGACGCTCATCAGCCCGCCGACGGCTTGGACCACCAGATCGTATCCAGGAAGAGCAGCACCGCCGCCGGTACCGAAGCCGGTGATCGAGCAGTAGATCAGGCCGGGGTTCGTCTGCGCGACAGCCGAATAGCCGAGACCGAGCCGGTCCATCGTTCCAGCGCGGAAGTTCTCGATCACGATGTCTGCGCCCGCGACGATCTCACGGGCCTCGGCCACACCGCTCTCGGACTGCAGGTCGATGAACCGAGACGTCTTGTTCCGATTGACCGAGTTGAAATACGTTGCCGTACCGGCAGAATCGTAAGGCGGGCCCCACAATCGGGTGTCGTCACCGGTACCCGGTCGCTCGATCTTGATCACGTCCGCGCCCATGTCACCGAGCATCATCGTCGCGTACGGTCCGGCGAGCACACGAGAGAAGTCCGCGACCACGAGGCCGGTGAGCGGACCGGTGGCGTCTGTCATCGGTCCACTGTATTGCGCGGCCGGCTGCAGTTCAGTTCAGGTCCGGAACGAACGCTGCCAGGACGGCAACCATCGTGTCCACGATCTGCTCGATAGGTGGACGAGGCGGAGCAGTGCGGGACCAGTCGGAGACGATCTCGGTGAGCGCACCGAGGAATGCCGTTGCGGCCAAGCGGTATCCACCCGGGGGAACGAAATCGGAACCGACTTCCGAGCGCAGGGTGTTCTCGAAGAACTCCACCCACTGCGCACGACGGCGCGTCCGATGCTGTTCGACGGCATCGCTGACACCCAGCATCTCCAGATAAGAGATGCGCGCCCGACGTGGGTCACCTCCGATCGATCCGACCAGGGCCGTCATCGCTGCGACGACCAGAGAGCGACGGTCGCGGTCGACCTGCTCGTCGAGTGCGGCGACGACGGCGGCCAGCGCGTCGTCTTGGATCAGGTCGTAGACGTCCACGAGCAGCGCCTCACGGTTGGCGAACTCACTGTAGAACTGACTGCGCGCGAGGCCGGCCGCGGCGCAGATGTCCGCAACCGAGGTGGCGGCGTACCCGCGTCCCCCGATGACCTCGATAGCCGCGTGCAAGAACCGAGCTCGTCGATCGGCTTTCCGAACAGCGGAGGATCGTCCGGCGTAGATGCGGCCCTGATCATCGGCGACAGTCACCGAGGGAGTCTACAGGCGACGCACCGTTCGCAGCCCCGCTGATGGGTTCCATCACGACCCGATCGGCTTCCCGAACAATCCGGCGATTATCTCGCCGACGGCCGCGACGAACGTCGGGTGTGCACGCGTGTCGAGCGCCATCGAGCCGACATCGTTCGTCCGGCAACCCGGTTCCACCGGAACACCGGCAAATCGGTCGCGCATCCACAACACCGCACTCGGAAAAGCGATCAGCTCCAAGCTGATGTGCTCACTGAAATGATCGCGGGTGTAGGTGACGTCGGCACCCAGACGGCTGCAGTACGACTCGACCATCGCGTTGACCGGCCCGATCGGCACCAGCCAGTCCGGGTTGGAATGGTAGACGTAGAGCGGCATGTTCGGAGTGGTGCGGCCGAGCTGCATCGCGGACAGGGCCTTCTTCACCACCGGTTGCTGGATCGGGTCGCCGTCGGTGTGCAGCAAGCCTTTCAGGTTGACGAACGGCAGCAGCGCCGACGAGTAGCCGACACAAAGGTTGTCCTTGGCCGCGAACAACGTTCTACCGAACGGGTCGACGTGTTCGTCGATGAAGGCGGCCAACTCGGGACTCTCGCGGCTGGCACCGATGATGCCGGCGGCGACGATGCCCGATCCCAGGGTGTTGTTCGCGTTGTCGACCAATGCCCCGAGTTCGGCCGGGGTGCCGCCCTCGGTGACTCCGACGATATCGAGCTCAGGGGCGTAGTTTTCGGCCAGTTCTGCTGCGTGCCCGGTGGCGATCGCGCCACCGGAATAGCCGCTCATCCCCACCTTGGTGGCCTCCCCGGCCAACTGCATCGGCGCGAAGTTCTCGGCAGCTCGGATGCCGTCGAGTGTGATCCGACCGGCGACCGGCCCGGCGGCGAACGAATTGTTCGGGCCCTGATGATCGGGTACCGACACCGCCCATCCTTGCGCCAACGCTGCCTGCACTTCGAGGAATTGAGCGCCCGACGTCACCGCGCCGGTCACCGGCCAGGGGATGGCACCCGCTCGCATCGCGTACGACGGAGCGCAGTAGGCCGCGAGAGAATCCTCGGCCACCTGGATGGAGATCAACGGACGCGGTGCCGCAGGCACTCCCCGCGGCTTGATGACCGTGGTCACGGCGGCGATCGGCTCGTCGCGCCCGTTGTTGGACCGGAACGACAACTGCCACGCGTCGACCTGCGTGGGAATGACGTTGAGAGTAGCCAGCTCGACGGGCCGTGCGGCGATGACCTGGCCCGGCGCGGCCGCTGCCACCACGTCGGCGGGAGGAAGGTAGAAGTCGGTGTCGAACTCGGGAATCTTCGGCCACGTGAGCGGCGGCAAAGGCGGCTGAACCTCCACACCGGCCGGACCGCTGGAATCGGGTGCAGCGGAAGCGGGGCTGGTCGTAGCGGCAACGGCGGCGGCTACGGTCGCCACACCGATCGCTACCCGCAGCGTCCAAGATCGGGCAGAAGACACGGCTGTACTCCTTCGCGCCGGACAACGGGGTCCACAGGACGCGCGCCCGGCGACATTTCGTACAGCGCATCCGACAATCTTGGACACCGATGTCCGAGATGGTGCTCAGAACTGTAGAGCGAAGTGGCGTGGATAACAATCCCCGAGCCGAAAAAGATTCAGAACTGAATCGAGCCCAAGTGCACGGGGTAGTTCCCGTTCGTCACGCGACCGCGAAAGACCGCTTCGCCAAACCGAACTGGAAGCCGGTGATGGCCGTCGTCACCGGAGCTTCCGGATTCTCGGCGGCACCGAGGGTGACGAACAACGGCGTGAAATGTTCGACGGTGGGGTGCGCGTACGGCATTCCCGGTGCGGCACTGCGGAAGTCGGCGAGAGTCCCGACGTCACCGCGAGACAAGGCGTCGGCTGCCCAGAGGTCGAAGTCCTCGGACCACGTCGGCACGGTATTGGTTGCGAAATTCTCCCGGGACAGGAACGGCAGTCCGTGGGTCATGAACCCGGAACCGATGACCAACACACCCTCGGCCCGAAGTTCCTTCAGCGCAGCGCCTATCGCCATCAGCCGATCGGGGGCGTGCGTCGGAAGGCTCAATTGCAGAACCGGGACATCGGCGTAGGGATACATGACCTTCAGCGGCACCCAGGCACCGTGATCGAGTCCGCGCGCGGTGTGCCGATGCAGGTTCTCCGACGCCGGAATGGCCGCGGCCACCCGTGCGGCCAGTGCCTGAGCGTCGGGAGTCCGGTATTCCATCGAGTAGTAACGCTGGGCAAATCCACCGAAGTCGTAGACGAGTGGTGTCGCCGCAGCCGTCGCGGACAGGCTCAACGGGGCCTCTTCCCAGTGTGCGCTGACGATCAGGATCGCCTTCGGCTTGGGCATCGACTGCGACCAGGTGAAGAGTTCGTTCATCCAGAGCGCGTCGTCGAACACCGGGGGTGCACCGTGGCTGATGTAGAGGGCAGGCATCGGACCGTCGTTCGGGGTCCACATCTGCTGGGATCGGCTCGCGGGTGCGGTATCGGCGAGAAATGCGTCGAACGCTGCGCCCGCGATCGGCGGGTTGACGACAGATGTCATGATCGGTCCTTCGAGTGCTCAAGTTGAACCTTCAACTTACCACTCGAGTCCAATCACGACAACATCGGACCAGCCGGTCTGGACCGAACCACACTGTGGGTGACCTCAGCGCCCACTATTAGTGCTGAAATACCTTTTCCCGTTTGTGAGAGCGAATTGTGGACGCTCACGTCAGTGCTCCACGCCGAGGACACGGCTACTCCACGACGACGCGGCCACCACCGGGAAGGTTGGGCGTGTCCGTCGTGATCGTGAGATCGACACGGCCCGCACCGGTAGCGAGAGTGATCGGCTCGGTCGATATCCCACCCGCCGAACCGGATCGGCCGTTGTCGATGTTCGTCCACACCACGGCCACCGGAACCGGCAGCAGGCCGACCGCTGACGAGCCCATGTCACCCGCACCAGAAATCTTGCTCACTGTCGTCACCGTGACCTCCCCTGCCTCGATCACCGTCGCCGTTGCCTCGACCGGCCCCGACCCGAAACTGACGCCGTGTTGCAAGAAGACGAATGCCTGTACCGGCCTGAGCTCCGTGGTGGTTGCGGCCGACGCGATGCCCGCCGACCCCAGCGTCAGGGCTCCCGCCACCAATGGTGCCGCCACGAGGCGAAGGACTCTATTTCTCGAAAACGCGATGCTCCCCATTTCGTCGAATTCGTCCGCTGTTCGAGAACATCCTGCAACGGACCAAGCGGTATGTAGACCCCTCGGGTCCTAGGCTCGGCTGTATGCCGGATGTCTACCGCGCCCCGATGCCGAATGGCGTCGAGCGTGCCCTCACCTACGGACTCTGCGGCATGTCAGCCGACGACGAACGCTCGCTACGACGGGTCGAGCGTTTCGAGCAGGTCGCGGACGGATCTTTCGTCTGGACGCGAACCGAGCACGGCGAGTACTTCCTCGGCCGAATTTTCGGCCCACTGCGGGAAGATCACAGCGCCGACGCGGTGGCGTCGAACCTGATCTTCGTCCGTGACTGCGAGTGGATCGGCGAGCCTGTTCCCGAACACGAGGTACCCGCCGCGACGCTACGCACATTCGCGCGCGGCGGGCGAAATTTTCAGCAGACGCACGACCCGCAGGTCGGTGCAGAGTCGGCTAGCGTGTGGCGAGCGCGAGGTCGCTGACCTGGGGATCGACCTGTACGACGGAGTAGCCCTGGATCTCGAACTTGTTCTCCCCCTCGGGCGGTCCGAGCACGGCGCGGACGATCAGGGTCGCGGCGGCAGCGACGAGTGCGATCACGATGACCACTGCTGCCACGATCAGCAGGGTGCGGGGGCCACCGAACAGGTTCTTCGAGCTCATGGGTCCATCATGGCCCCTCCTCGGTGGGACACGAATCTCGCTGCGGGAGTAGTAAAGGTGTTGATCAGATGAGATCGTGGCTACAGTGAATCCGTGACCGACGCACCCGAGCCCGATTTCTGGTCGTTCATCGACACTGCCAACAACACACTGGCCCGGGAGTACGGGTTCGAGCATCAGCTGGCCACCGAGGTTCTGCTGACACTGAACCGAGCGTCGAACATCGTCACGTACGACCTCGAGTCGACGGTTCATCGCCCGCGAGGCTGGTCATGGTCGTCGTTTCGGCTGATGTTCGTCACGTGGCTGGCCGGCCCGATCGAACCGCGACGAGCAGCCGAACTGACCGGCATGAGCCGCGCCGCCGTGTCGAACCTGTCCAAGACACTCATCTCCGGCGGCCTGCTCGCCAGCACGCCCGACGAGAAGGACGGACGTTCGGTGCGCCTCGCCCTGACCGCGCTGGGGCACGACGAGATGGTCGAGGCATTCGCCGAACAGAACGAACGGGAGAACGCATGGGCCAGCGCGCTCACCGAACCCGAACAGCGAATCCTGGTGATGCTGTTGACCAAACTGATCACCAACCGCAGCCAGTTCGACGTCCGGGGGCGTAACTGAAGGTTGCGTAGATCACGTCAAAGTAGTTAATGTCTTTACTACAAGCGGTGACAGAACTCAGGAGAGAGCACGTGGCCTACTACCGGCAGCTCGGATCGGTACCGCCGAAGCGGCACACCCAGCACCGAACTCCCGACGGCAACCTCTACTACGAGGAGCTGATGGGCGAAGAGGGCTTCTCCTCGGATTCGTCTCTGCTGTACCACCGCCACATACCGTCGGCCATCATCGATGCCACGGTCTGGGACCTGCCCGATCAATCGACGACGCCCAACCATCCGCTCGTGCCGCGGCACCTGAAGTTGCACGAGCTGTTTCCCGAATCCACGGTGGCGGACACCGACGTCATCACCGGCCGACGCCTCGTTCTCGGCAACGCCGACGTCAGACTGTCCTACGTCGTCGCATCGAAAACTTCACCGCTGTATCGCAATTCGATCGGTGACGAGATGGTCTACGTCGAATCCGGTTCTGCCACCGTCGAAACGGTGTTCGGTACTCTCCAGGCGCAGCAGGGTGACTACGTGCTCATTCCGCGTGCGACGACGCACCGTTGGATTCCCGACGGCCCCCTGCGCGCCTACGCCATCGAGGCCAACAGTCACATCGCTCCACCGAAGCGGTTCCTGTCGAAGTACGGCCAGTTGCTCGAGAACGCTCCCTACTGCGAACGCGATCTGCACGGCCCCACCGAGCCTCTACTCGCCGACGGCGAAGACATCGAAGTACTTGTCAAGCACCGTGGTTCGACGGGCATCGTCGGAACCCGCTACGTCTACCCGCAACACCCGTTCGACGTGGTGGGGTGGGACGGCTGCCTGTATCCGTACACGTTCAACATCTCCGACTACGAACCGATCACCGGCCGTGTGCATCAACCGCCGCCTGCGCATCAGGCATTCGAGGGGGCCAACTTCGTGATCTGTAATTTCGTTCCGCGCAAGGTCGACTACCACCCGCTCGCAATTCCGGTGCCGTACTACCACTCCAACGTCGACTCCGACGAGATCATGTTCTACGTCGGCGGCGACTACGAGGCCCGCAAGGGTTCCGGAATCGGCCAGGGATCGATCTCGGTGCATCCGGGCGGTCATGCTCACGGTCCGCAACCCGGTGCATACGAACGCAGTATCGGCGCCGAGTTCTTCGACGAACTGGCCGTCATGGTCGATACTTTCCGCCCCCTCGAACTCGGTGAAGGAGCGCTCGCGTGCGAGGACACCGGGTATGCGTGGACGTGGGCAGGCCGGGGGCCGAACCGATGATCCCGAAGTTCTTCCACCGCCTGTGCGACGACGCCGCTGCCTTCCCTCCCGGCAATGCACCACTCGATGTTGCTGCAGCACAACATCTCGAGTACCGGGCGAGTTCTTTCGCAGACCTCGTCGGCCCGTTGGTCGTTCCGATGGACCGGGTGCACGAACTCGTCCTGGGCGCCCGGATGGAGGTCGCGTTGACCGCACCTGCCGGTCCGGGCAGCGTGGAGGCAGGCCTACGCGCCGCCGACCGGACCGCCGGCGTGACGGTCGTTGCCGTCGAAGTGGCCGTACCCGACGGCACGAACATCGACGCCTTGCGCAACATCACTCAGGACATCGACATCTATGTCGAAATCCCCCGAGACTCCCGACGAGACGACATCTTCGACGCAGTCGACGAGTTCGGGTATCGCGCCAAATTCAGGACCGGCGGCGTCACGGCCGACGAGTATCCGGACGAGCGAGAGCTTGCCGGGTCCATCTACGAGGCGGCACAGCGCGAGGTCCACTTCAAAGCCACCGCGGGTCTGCACCACGCCGCCCGTAACACCGATCCCCACAACGGTTTCGAGCAACACGGTTTCCTCAACGTGATCCTCGCGGCGCAGGCCGCACACAGCGGCGCACGCGTCGGCGAGCTCGAGAAGATCCTGGCGATCCGGGACGCCGACGTCCTCGCCGGTCTCGTCGCCGGGATCGAGGGTCAACGCGCCTTCGCCTCGTTCGGCACCTGCAGCATCCGCGAACCGCTGGACGACCTGGTCCGCCTCGGACTCGTCCCACCTCAGTGAACCAAGGAGCGCGCCGTTCATGACGCACATCGACATCCCCGCCGACTCCGAGTTCGGAATCGACAACCTTCCTTACGGCATTTTCAGTACTCCTGGTTCGGACGCTCGGGTCGGAGTCCGCTACGGCGACAATGTAATCGATCTGTTTGTCGCTCTGAACGATTCGGATCTCGCCTCGCCCAGCCTCAATGCTTTCATGGCGCGCGGCCGCAGTCGGTGGGTCGAGGTTCGCGAGTCCGTCACCGCCATGATCGTCAGTGGCACGACCCCCACGGAAGCGATCGTCTCGGTTTCCGATGTCACGATGCATCTGCCGTTCGAAGTTGCGGACTACGTGGACTTCTACGCGTCCGAGCACCACGCGTCCAATCTCGGCCGACTCTTTCGTCCCGATGCCGAACCGCTGCTACCGAATTGGAAGCACCTGCCCGTGGCGTATCACGGCCGGGCAGGGACGGTTGTCGTGTCCGGTACAGATGTCAAGCGTCCGAACGGTCAACGCAAGGCACCCGACGAGGCGTCACCCACGTTCGGCCCATCTTGTCGACTGGACATCGAGGCAGAGATGGGCTTTGTCGTCGGCGTTCCGGCGAATGGTCCCATCTCGCCGGATCAGTTCTCCGAGCACGTGTTCGGTGTCGTCATCGTCAACGACTGGTCTGCTCGCGACATCCAAGCCTGGGAGTACGTGCCGCTGGGGCCGAACCTCGGCAAGAGTTTCGCGACGTCCATCTCGCCCTGGGTGGTCCCCTTGCTCGCGTTGGATCAGGCGCGGGTGTCGACACCGGCGCAGGAGCCCGCGCCGCTCGAACACCTCCGCGAATCCCGTTCCTGGGCACTCGATATCGATCTGTCCGTCACGTGGAACGGCCACGGCGTATCCCGTCCGCCGTACAGTTCGATGTATTGGTCGCCGGCCCAGATGCTGGCTCACGAGACCAGCAACGGCGCGACATCCCGAACCGGTGACCTGTTCGCGTCGGGCACCATCTCGGGACCCGAGAAGAATCAGCGCGGTGCCTTCATCGAACTCACCTGGGGTGGTAAGGAACCCGTGTCACTCGGCGCGGAGACCCGGACCTTCCTCGAAGACGGCGACGAGGTCGTCATCGCCGCCAGCGCTCCGGGGCCGAACGGGTGTCGTATCGGGTTCGGCGACGTCCGTGGCCGGATCGCTCCGGCCTGAGGCCCGTCACTCGTGCGCCCGTCGGTATGCGGGGGCTCTGGGGGTTCGATCGGACTCGGCGCTGTTGAGCAACGGCAGTGCCCGGAACTCGACCAATTGCGAGAGTACGACAACACTGGTCGACCGCGCGATCGTGCGAGATTGATTGAGCGCGATCAACGTACGCTGCAGATCGTCATGAGACGCCGCGGCGACCCGGCACAACACATCGCCGACGCCGGTTGTCGCGAATGCCTCCAACACTCCGGGTATCTGCTCCAGGACGGCGACGACGTCACCGAGTGCACCCTGGGCAATCTCCAATGTGACGAACGCCTGCACGCCGTAACCGGCTGCTGCCAAACCGATTCGAGGCTGATAGCCGGTGATGACACCGCTGTCCTCCAATCGCTGCAGGCGGGCCGACACAGTCGCACGTGCAACACCGAGCGTTCGCGACAGCTCGAGCACGCCGATCCGCGAATTGTCGTGCAGCGCAGCGAGCATCGCCCGGTCCAATTCGTCCAACGTCGATTCCATGACGCACCTCCACTTTGCTATACGAATCGTATAGCAAAGTGCGGAACAACCTGCCCTATCTGCACAGCACGGACAGCTATTCAGGCGTCGATTGACTCCCCTGCACCGCGATGTTGGGCTGGGCGGAACAGTGTGCCTCACTCGGACCAACCAGGAGCTTTCATGAGCCTCGACAACATCCTCAACGACGACGAGAAGCTCGCCGATCTCGACGCCGATCAGCTGCGGCAGCTCGTCGGACTCGTGGAGTACGACGACAAGCGAGATCCCTTTCCCGTCAGTGGCTGGGACGCCATCGTGTGGGTGGTCGGCAATGCGACGCAGACCGCACACTTCTTCCAGTCCGCGTTCGGCATGGAGCTCGTTGCCTACTCGGGCCCGACGACCGGCCAACGCGACAACCACGCCTACGTACTCAAGTCCGGCGCAGTGCGCTTCGTCATCAAGGGAGCCGTCGACCCCGACAGCGAACTGGTGGCACACCACACGCGCCACGGCGACGGCGTCATCGACATCGCGCTGGCCGTACCCGATGTCGACCGATGCATCGAGCATGCGCGAGCCCAGGGCGCGCGCGTACTACAAGAGCCGACCGACATGTCCGACGAGCACGGCACGGTCCGCACCGCGGCCATCGCGACCTACGGCGACACCCGACACACGTTGGTCGACCGCTCCCGCTATACCGGCACTTACCTCCCCGGTTATGTGCCACGCACGTCGACGTTGCAACGTCCGGAAGGCGCTCCCAAGCGCATCTTCCAGGCCCTCGATCACGTGGTCGGCAATGTCGAGCTCGGCAAGATGGACGAGTGGGTCGACTTCTATCACCGCGTCATGGGCTTCACGAACATGGCCGAATTCGTCGGAGCCGATATCGCCACCGATTACTCGGCCTTGATGAGCAAGGTCGTCTCCAACGGCAACCACCGAGTGAAGTTCCCGCTGAACGAGCCGGCCATCGCCAAGAAGCGCTCACAGATCGACGAGTACCTGGATTTCTACCGCGGCCCGGGCGCACAGCATCTGGCGCTGGCGACCAACGACATCCTGTCTTCGGTCGATGCGCTCCGCGCGGCGGGCGTCGAATTTCTCGCCACTCCTGATTCGTACTACGAGGATCCCGCACTGCGAGCCCGAATCGGTAACGTCCGAGTGCCGATCGAAGAGTTGCAGAAGCGCGGAATTCTCGTCGACCGAGACGAGGACGGGTACCTACTGCAGATCTTCACCAAGCCGCTGGTCGATCGCCCGACGGTGTTCTTCGAGATGATCGAACGCCACGGCTCGCTCGGCTTCGGCATTGGCAACTTCAAGGCACTGTTCGAGGCCATCGAACGTGAGCAGGACGCTCGCGGCAACTTCTGACCCGTACCCCGAACGACGCCGCCCACTGTCAGCGTTCGGTGGGCGGCGCAGTTCGTCCCAGACCACCTCGGTCCTCGTCGAAGATCAACCACGTGCGCGTCGCCCGGACGCCGTCGAGCGACTGCAGCCCCTCCAGCACCACTTGCCGCAGGCTCTCGTTGTCGGGAGTCCTGATGAGTACCAGCACGTCGAAATCCCCTCCGAGCAAACTGAAGTGGTCGACGAATTCCATCGACCGCAACCCCTCGGACACACTGCGCCACGAATCCTGACGGATCGACAACGCGATGAACGCTGAGGTCCCTAGCCCGGACGCCCCGTGATCCACCTGCACGGTGAACCGTTCGATGACACCCGCATCCTTGAGCCTGTCCACCCGTGTATAGGTATGTGCCCGAGAGAGATTCAATCGATCGGCCAGCACCCGCATCGAGACCCGCCCGTCGGCAGTCAGCTCGGCGAGGATGCGACGATCCGTGTCGTCCAATTCCACACGTCTCGAGACGTCGTCCATTCGTCCGCTCCTACCTGGTGGTTCGCTACGCCGATCCGACAGATAGTCAGTTCGTACCTGAAATGTCGGCAATATGTCTGCAATCCTACGACCATAGGACTTCTTCCTCACCGATTCGGCCAGAATCACCGTACAAGCCGATCTCAGGAGAATGCCCCATGACGACCGTCGAGAAGGTTCCGGCAACGTCCTACCAACAGTTCATGCCTGCCGACCGTCCCGTGCAGTACCTCGCACCCGATGGAACGGGCGTGGACAGTGCCGCCCGCTACGCACACCCGTCGAACGAGCGCCTGCTCGAGATGTACCGCTCGATGGTCCACGGCCGCCGATTCGACCAGCAGGCAACAGCATTGACCAAACAGGGTCGGCTTGCGGTCTACCCGTCCTCCCGCGGCCAGGAGGCCTGCCAGATCGCCGCAGCCCTGTGCCTGGGTGAGCAGGACTGGATGTTCCCGACGTACCGTGACTCGATGGCTCTCGCGGCGCGAGGCGTCGACCAGGTGGAGTTGCTCGGCATGCTCGCCGGCTACTGGCACTGCGGATACGACCCCACCGCCTACAAGGTCGCTCCCCAATGCACACCTCTGGCAACACAATTGCTGCACGCGACCGGTTTCGCCTACGCCGAGGCCAAGCAGGGACGAGACACCATCGCCCTCGCGTTCTGCGGTGACGGCGCGACCAGTGAAGGCGACTTCCACGAGGCCCTCAACTTTGCCGCGGTGTTCCGCGCACCGGTGATTTTCCTGGTGCAGAACAACGGATTCGCCATCAGCGTTCCACTCGCGCGTCAGACTGCAGCTCCGTCGTTGTCGCACAAGGGCGTCGGCTACGGCATCGGCAGCGAGCAGGTCGACGGCAACGACCCGATCGCGATGATGGCCGTGATGGACGAGGCCGTGAAGTACGTCCGAGCAGGCAAGGGACCGGTGGTCGTCGAGGCGCACACCTACCGCATGGACGCACACACGAACGCCGACGACGCCACTCGCTACCGCAAGGCAGACGAGGTGCAAGGGTGGTTGGCCCGAGATCCGCTCTCGCGCCTCGATTCCTACCTCGAAGCCCAGGGTCTGCTCACCGACGAGCTGCGCGAACAGATGACGGTATCCGCCGACGCCGATGCCGCGGCACTTCGCGCGGGCATGAACGTCGAGCAGGACGTCGACCCCGAGGATCTGTTCCGGTTCGTCTACTCCTCCCCCACCCCCGGCCTGATCGAACAGCGAAATCAGGTCGCCGCCGAGATCGCAGCAGGAGAACTGTCATGACCACGATGACCATGGCCGGAGCCCTCAACGCCGCCCTGCGCGACGCGTTGACCGAGGACGAGAAGGTCGTTGTCTTCGGCGAGGATGTCGGCACGCTCGGCGGCGTCTTTCGCGTCACCGACGGACTGACCCGCGATTTCGGTGACGATCGCTGCTTCGACACCCCGCTCGCGGAGTCTGGCATCGTCGGATTCGCGATCGGAATGGCGATGTCGGGCTACAAGCCCATCGTCGAGATGCAGTTCGATGCCTTCGCCTACCCGGCATTCGAGCAGATCGTGTCGCATGTGGCCAAGCTGCGCAACAGAACTCGTGGCTCGCTCACCGCACCGATGGTCATACGGATTCCGTTCGCCGGCGGCATCGGCGGAGTCGAGCATCACTGCGACTCCTCCGAGGCCTACTACGCGCACACCCCGGGGCTGAAGGTCGTCTCCCCGTCCACCGTCGCCGACGCGTACTCGCTGATGCGGGACGCCATCGCAGATCCCGATCCGGTGATCTTCCTCGAACCGAAGCGGCTGTACTTCTCCAAGGACGACATCGAGCTGGCCAAGACCGAGCCGATCGGCACCGCCGTCGTGCGCCGCACCGGTACCGACGTCACTCTTCTCGCCTACGGCCCCACAGTGTCGGTCGCCATGCAGGCCGCAGAGTTCGCGGCCGAGGACGGCCGGAGCGTCGAGGTGATCGATCTGCGTTCGCTCAATCCGTTCGACGACGAGACCGTCGCGGCCTCGGTACGGAAGACCGGACGCTGCATCGTGATTCAGGAAGCGCAGGGGTTTTCCGGTGTCGCCGCGGAGATCGCCTCGCGGGTCTCCGAGCGCTGCTTCCACCACCTGCACGCGCCGGTACTGCGGGTGACCGGACTCGACATTCCCTACCCTGCACCGAAACTCGAGCACTTCCACCTGCCGTCCGCCGACCGCGTCCTCGACGCGATGGACCGACTGCAGTGGAACGATGCACCCGACCTCAGCAAGGCGGTCACGGTATGAGTGCCCAGGTATTTCTGCTGCCCGACCTCGGCGAAGGACTGACCGAGGCCGAGATCGTGGAGTGGAAGGTCAAGCCAGGCGACACCGTCACCATCGATCAGGTCGTCGTCGAGGTAGAGACGGCGAAAGCCTCCGTCGAGGTGCCCTGCCCCTTCGAGGGTGTCGTTGGCGAACTCCATGCGGCCGAGGGCACATCACTTGCCGTCGGCGCTCCCTTGATCAGCATCACCGGCGGTGCCGTCGCCGATACGCCTGCGGCCCACGAGCGATACCGCGAAGAGGAACGCGCCGGCTCGGGAAATGTGCTGATCGGCTACGGCACCGGGCACGGGCCGACCGGTCGGCGAAAAAGAGCTCCGCACGTGAGTGGAAACTCGACCCAGGCTACGAATAGGAGTGGAGCCTGCGGAGCGACCAGCAAACAGAGCCACTCACATGCGCCGAAGGTGCTCTCCCCTATTGTTCGGAGCATGGCGCTCCAGGGCGGGCTCGATCTCACGTCTGTCGACACCGCCGGCGGCCATGGGGTCATCACCCGCGCGGACGTGGAACGGGCACTGGCCTCGAGTGTTCCCACTGCCGAGGGCGTCACGCGCATCCCGATCACCGGGATCCGTAAGACCATCGCCGACAAGCTTTCTCGCAGTCGTGCAGAGATTCCCGAAGCCACTGTCTGGGTCGACGTCGACGCGACGGCTCTACTGCAGGCCCGACGCGATCTCGACGCCTCCATCGATGGAACCAAGGTGACGCTGTTGGCGGTGCTCGCCAAACTCACCATGATCGCGTTGGCCAAGTTCCCCGAGCTCAACAGCACCGTCGACACCGCAGCCGGTGAGATCCTGCGCTACGAGAACGTCGGGCTCGGCATCGCTGCGCAGACCGATCGTGGACTGATGGTTCCCGTTGTGCCGCAGGCGGACAAGGCCGATCTGAAGGAACTCGCCGAGCGATTGTCCGAGCTGACCGAACTCGCACGGACCGGCTCTCTGCCCGCAGCCCGGTTGAGCGGCGGAACGTTCACGCTCAACAACTACGGAGTGTTCGGCGTCGACGGCTCGGCCGCGATCATCAACCATCCCGAGGCAGCAATTCTGGGTATCGGACGCATCATCGACCGACCCTGGGTGGTCGACGGCCAATTGGCCGTCCGCAAGGTTGCGCAGTTGTCGTTGGCGTTCGATCACCGCGTGTGCGACGGCGGAGTGGCCGGCGGGTTCTTGCGCACCGTGGCCGATTTCGTCGAAAATCCCGTCGTGGCATTGGGGTCCGTCCGATGAGCGACGTCGACGTTCTCATCCTCGGCGGCGGATCCGGCGGGTACTCCTGCGCCCTGCGCGCCGAGCAACTCGGCCTGACGGTCGCATTGGTCGAGGAGGACAAGCTCGGCGGCACGTGCCTGCACCGCGGATGTATCCCCACCAAGGCACTGCTGCATACCGCCGAGGTGGCCGACGCAGTCCGCGGTGCGGCGCATGTCGGCGTCACGGCATCGTTGACCGGTGTGGATATGCCTGCGGCACTGACCTATCAGCGCCACGTGGTCGCCGGTCTGCACTCAGGACTGCAGGGGCTGTTGAAGCGGCCGGGCATCGAGATCGTGTCCGGCCGTGGCCAGGTGGTCGGTCCTCGTACCGTGGAGGTCGAGGGTCGACGCATCACCGGTGCTTCGCTCGTTCTCGCGACCGGTTCCTACTCACGCACTATCCCCGGAATCCAGCTGGGTCCTCGGGTGCTCACCAGCGACGACGCTTTGGCACTCGACCGAGTCCCGGAGTCTGTCGTCGTACTCGGCGGCGGAGTCATCGGAATCGAATTCGCCAGCATCTGGGCGTCTTTCGGTACCAAGGTCACCATCGTCGAGGCCCTCGATCGTATCGTTCCCGGCGAAGACGAATGGTCTTCCAAGCAGCTCACCAAGGCATTGCGCAAGCGCGGCATCGATATTCGTACCGGCACCAAGGTCGAGACAGTCACCGAATCTACAGAAGCCGTCGCCGTGACACTGTCATCCGGCGACACCCTCTCGGCCGATGTCGTCCTGATGTCCGTCGGACGCGGCCCCCGCACCGAGGGCTTGGGTCTGGCCGAGCAGGGCATCGCCACCGAACGCGGCTTCGTCACCGTGGACGACAACCTGCTCACCACCGCGGATGGCGTCTATGCCGTCGGCGACATCGTGGCGGGATACCAGTTGGCTCACCGCGGTTTCCAACACGGCATGTTCGTTGCCGATCACATCGCCGGTCTTTCGCCCGCACGCATCGACGGTGATCTCGTTCCGCGCGTGACCTATTCGCATCCGGAAGTGGCGTCGGTGGGACTCACCGAGAAGGCTGCGGAGCAGAAGTACGGCACGGTGACGTCGGTGGTCTACGACCTCGGCGGCAACGGCAAGAGCCGCATCCTCGCCACCGCGGGTGGAGTAAAGGTGATCCGGGCACGCGACGACGGTCCTGTTGTCGGGGTACACCTCGTCGGCGATCGCGTCGGCGAATTGATCGGCGAGGCGCAGCTCGCGGTCGCGTGGGAGGCATTGCCGTCAGAGGTCGGCAGTTTTGTGCATGCGCACCCCACCCAGAATGAGGCACTCGGTGAGGCAATGATGGCGCTGTCGGGGAGGCCGTTGCATGCGCACAGCTGAGGTCGCGGAACTCAGCCCTTGACGCCGCACTTGCATTTTGCAAGCATGGGGGCATGAGCCTGTTCATCACCTGTCCCGTCGAGAACGTCGAGCGCGCAACCGCCTTCTACACAGCCCTCGGCTGGACGCTCAACCCCGAGATGTCCGACCACAACGTGTCGTGCTTCGCCATCACACCGGGGCAGTACGTCATGCTCGGAAGCCGCGAGATGTATGCGAGCGTGGGTGGCACCGAGGAGCTGATCGGCGGTCCCGACACCCCGTCGAAGGTCACGGTCTCGTTCGATCTCGGTAGCCGCGAGGCGGTCGACGAGCTCACCGAGCGGGCCGGTGCTGCCGGTGGACGCATCGGAGACATCGATGACTACGCCTTCATGTATCAACGTCAGTTCGACGACCTCGACGGCTACCACTACTCGCCGTTCTGGATGAAGCCGGACACCGATACGGCCGAATGAGCGACCTCGCCGCCGCCCTCGACGTCGTCGGTGCCCGGTGGGCACTTCTCATTGTCGAGCGACTGCTCGAGGAACCGCAACGGTACGGCGATCTGCAGCGCGACCTCGGAGTGCCGACGAACATGCTCGCTACCCGGCTGCGCGAACTCGAAGCGGCAGGAGTGTTGACCCGTCTCCCCCTTCGGCACAACACTCGGGCGTACGCGCTGACCGAAAGAGGTCTCGCCCTGCGTGACGCAATTGTCGCACTCGAGCAATGGGGCAAAGAGGCTGCACCACAGGTTAGTTGAGCTCCCGAAGAGTGCGAACATCGTCCGGTCCACGTACACGACGACAGCCCCGCAACTCGGCTGGTTGCGGGGCTGTCGTCGTCGTTGGGTCAGACGTTCAGATCCTCGTCGCGTCGGTTCTTGATCCGTGAGGTCGCAATGAAGGAGACGGCCGCCAGAATCATCAGGTAGATCGAGATGGACATCGAGGTACCCGTGCCCTTGAACAAAGCCTCTGAGATCGTTGGGACGAAGGCTCCACCGAGCACGGTGCCGATGGCGTAGCCGATCGATGCTCCACTGAATCGGACTGCTGCGGGGAACATCTCGGCGTACAGAGCCGGCTGTGGACCGTAGGAGAGTCCGAGTCCGACGGCGAAGAGACCGAGGGCCACGTAGATCCAGTGCAACTCACCGGTGTCGACGAGCAGGAAGAACGGAATGGCGCACAACACCATTGCCGCGTTTCCGACGTTCATGATGGTGGTGCGGGCATAGCGATCGGACAGATACGCACCGAGAAGTGTGAACACTCCCCAGACCATGGCCGCGAACAGGCTGGCCACCAACACGTCCACCCGAGCGAGCCCGTGTTCACGCGTCGAGTACGCCACGATGAAACCGCCGACGATGATGTACCCGTTGCCGTTGGTGCCGATGAACGACAGAGCGGCCAGCATGACCTGCTTCTTGTTGGTGCGCCACAGTGCGCGAACGGGAGTGTGGTTGCGCTCCTTGCGTTCTGCGAGCTCCTTGAACACCGGAGTTTCCTCGACGCGGCGGCGAATGTAGAAGCCGACGAGGATCAGCACGAAGCTGATGAGGAACGGAATACGCCAGCCCCAGGCCTCGAACTGCTCTTCGCTCAGCAAGCCGGTGCACAGTGCCAAGGTGCCGACCGCGATGAGCATGCCGAGCGGAACACCCATCTGAGTTGCCGCACCGTAGATTCCGCGCTTGCCCTTCGGCGCATGCTCGACGGCCATCAGCGCAGCGCCGCCCCATTCACCGCCGGTGGAGAAGCCCTGGAGAATGCGCAGCACGATCAGGATGATCGGAGCCCAGATGCCGATGGTCGCGTAGGTGGGCAGCAGTCCCATACCGACGGTGGCCGCGCCCATGAGGGTGAGGGTGGCGATGAGGACCTTCTTGCGACCGATCTTGTCGCCGAAGTACCCCGCGACGATGGCCCCGAGAGGACGGAACACGAAGCTGATACCGATGGTCACGTAGGCGACCAGCTGTCCGGACGAGCCCATGGGCGCGAAGAACAGCTGAGCGAAGATCAACGACGCGGCCTGCGCGTAGATGAAGAAGTCGTACCACTCGACGGTGGTTCCGACCATGCTGGCCATCGCGGCGCGGCGATGCTCACGCGACACCCCGGTGGGCGTCTCGACCTGTGTTGTCATCGACGATCTCGTTTCGTTCGGGCTCCGGCGCTCGTGAGAGCGAGCGACAGTTCGGAGTGACGTGGGGTATGAACAGCGGCGGATTCAGGTAACCGACGAACCGGATAAAACTCACCGTCCATTCGGTCGGTAATTACTGTGACCGGCGCCACCGTAGTTTGTCAAGGTGGTCGCGTGCATAACAAGGCCCTGCCCACACTTCGTCGGAAACTACCGATCGAGACCTCGTGCTTCGTCCGAAACGACGCAGACATCGACAGCGCCGCCCGACATACTCGAATCCATGGCTGCTCCGACCACCCTCGTTCTCCATTCGCCGGTCATCGACGAACTGATGCGCGCCCTCGGTGCCGACGCGGTGGTGACCGACCCGGACATCCTGCAGAGCTTCCGGCACGACGCCGCCGCTCTGTGCGAATCCGCTCTACCCCTGGCGGCAGTGCTACCGAGCACCGAATCTGACGTACAGGCGATCATGAAAATCGCATCGGCACATCGCATTCCCGTGGTGCCGCAAGGCGCATTGACCGGCCTGGCGGGAGCCGCGAACGCCAGCGTCGGAGCCATTGCCCTCAACACCCGGCGGATGAACAAGATCGTCGAGTTGGACGTCGTCAACCGCACCGCCGTCGTGCAACCCGGTGTCACGAACAAAGAGCTGAAAGATGCTGCCCTGCAGCAGGGATTGACGTACCTCCCCGACCCGTCCAGCTGGGAGGCGTCGACCATCGGCGGCAACATCGCCACCAACGCCGGCGGTCTGTGCTGCGTGAAGTACGGCGTCACAGCACGGTTCGTCCGTGGCTTGCGCGTCGTACTCGCCGACGGGCGCGCCACGTTCGTCGGTCGACGCACCGTCAAAGGCGTGGCCGGTCTTTCCCTGGCCGAACTCTTCGTCGGATCCGAAGGCACACTCGGAATCATCACCGAGGCAACCGTAGGACTCGACTTTCCGGCTGCCACTCCGCTGACCATGGCCGCGACCTTCCCGTCGACTGTCGCGGCCGGTGAAGCGGTGACGCAGATCCGGGCCGCCGGTATCACTCCGAGCCTGTTCGAGTTGCTGGACCGCACCACCATCGCCGCGATCGACGCGTACGCCCGGATGGACTTCGGCACCGACGCCGCGGCCGTGCTGATCGCTCAGTCCGACATCGGCGCAGGCTCTGTGCAGGAGCTCGAAGCCATCGCCGCACTGTGCACCGCAGCCGGGGCAACCGATGTGGCCGTTGCCGAGGACGAGGTCGAATCGGAGCAGCTCGTGCAGGCCCGTCGACTGGCGTACCCGGCACTCGAGCGTCTCGGCTCACCGTTGGTCGACGACGTGTCCGTTCCTATTTCGCAGCTCGCCGCGATGATCGACGAGGTCGGACGCATCGCCGAGCGCATCGGCATCGTCATCGGCGTCGTCGGCCACGCAGGGGACGGCAACATCCATCCGACGGTCATCGTCGACCCGATGGACCCGAGCTCCTTGACGGCCGCGCACCGCGCGTTCGACGAGATCGCGGCATTCGCCCTCTCTCTGGGCGGGACCATTACCGGTGAGCACGGCGTCGGCCTGCTCAAACGCGATCTTCTCGAGACCGAACTCGATTCTGTTGCAGCGGAACTGCAGCGCGGCATCAAGGAACTGCTCGACCCGCATTACCTGCTCAACCCAGGGAAGGTCCTCACCGCCCGGTCGTGAGCCGCAGCGACATCCACACCAGCAACCGGGTGTCCACGTCGTCGAGATCGAGACCGAACAACTCCTTGGTACGCCGAAGTCGGTAGCGAAAGGTATTGGGGTGCAGGTACAGCGACGCAGACGCGGCAGCGACGTTGGACTCGTGTGCCAACAACGCCAGCACCGTCGCGGCGTATTCCGTACCTTCCGAGGCATCGCAGGACAGCATCCGTTCGACGGCAGGCAACGCGAGCGACACCTCCGACAGCGCCTCCCCCGCTCTCCGAAGAGTGACCGATACCCGATTCTCCTCGAATGTCGTTGTTTGTGCGCCTGTTTCGATTACGTCGAGTACCCAGTGAGCATGTCTGAGCGCTATCGCGGGACGGGCGTCCGGGCCACCGATCGCGAAGCTCACCGCAGCACCGAAGGCTGCCTCTGCGCGTCGTCGAACCTCCTCTGCCTCCGCAGCGAATGCGCGTTCGTCGTCGGACTCCACCACCAGCAGGACGGTGTTCCCGTCGACGATGCATCCGGAGTCGCCCGCGTTGCCGAACGTGAGCTGCAGCAGACCAGCGAGCTGCACCAACATTTTCTGCGCTCGCGGCGACTCCACTTTTGCGGCCAGAACGGCGTAGCGCTTTCCCGGCGTAGTGACGACCTCGGGATCGGTCAGCAACGCATGCACCCTGGGATTGTCGGCATCGGCCGGATGATGTCGGGCCGACAACAACGGCACTGCAGCTGCGGCCGCACGCATCAATGCAGCCACTGCCGCAGGGGCCGGCGGACGGATGCCGACACCGGACGCAATGCACCAGATGGAGCCGAGGTACTCACCGTCGACCGAAACCGCCACTGCCAGACGGGGTAGCGCACCGGCCACATCGACGACGTGCACGGTCGAGCTGCGCCGGAAGTCCGGATCGATGTGATGCACCATGTATCGAGCCGGGACCTGCTTGCCCAGAATGCCGTCGCGTCGCACGTCGTCGATCGGCTGCCCCGGCACCGACGAATACGCCACCACATAGCCCTGCGGATCCATCACCGACACAGCACCACCCACCGCAGTGGCGGTGGCGTCTGCCAGCGCCGACAGGTCTGCAGTGGTCACCGACTCACAGTACTTCCACGCGCCGGATCGCTAGCGCGCTATCGTGCGACTGTCGCCTCGGAATTCGGCGATCAGCTCGTCTCGGCACGTCACCGACACGTCGTAGATACCGTTGCGGCCGAACCTCGCACGCTCGACGGCGTCGGCGACGAGGACGTCACCGACCTTCGTCGGACGGAGGTACCGGATGTCGCATCGGGCAGCGACGGCCGAATCCTCGTGCGAGTTGCAGGCCATAGCGAACGTCGTATCCGCAAGCAGGAAGACGTATCCGCCGTGCGTGATGGCGTAACCGTTGACCATGTCCTCGGTCACGACCATCGACATTCTGGCGTGACCGGGTGACAGCTCGATCAGTTCGATGCCGAGCTTGCGGGACGCGGCATCGACCTCGAACATCTCCCGCGCGATAGGCGAATCGGTCACGGCTGCAACACCGAACGCTCGTTCTGGGTGAACATCGTGACGCCGCCGCTTGCGAAGTTCCGCAGATCCTTGCCTGCCGCTGTCATCTCGGGCGAACCCAATCCTGCCTTCAGCGACGCCTCGTCCGCGAAGTACAGACTTGCGATTGCGTAGTAGGGCGGCGGGGACTCGTCGAGCGAGTCGAGCGTGCCCCAGGTGAAGTCGACCAGGCCGGGAACTGCGCGAGCGAGGGGCACGTGCACCTCGGTGTAGTGCCGATCGAAGGCGGCAGGGTCCTCGGGCATTCCGTAACAGACGGCTACTCGTACGCTCATGACGCGGCCTCGGGCTTCGCGACGAGAGTGAGTACGTCGTAGGTGGCGACGGGGTCACCGTCCTGGTTGACGACCACTGCATCCCACCGCACCTCGCCGTAGTCGGCACTCTGACGCGGGGTGATGAGCTTGGCCGTCAACGTGACCGTCAGCGAATCCTCGGCCTTGACGGGCGTCAGGAAGCGCAGGCTGTCGACGCCGAAGTTCGCCAGGACGGGGCCCGGTGCCGGGTCGACGAACAGCCCTGCGGCCAGCGAGACCACCAGGTAGCCGTGCGCCACGATGCCGCCGAACAACGGATTTGCCGCTGCCGCTTCGGGATCGGTGTGCGCGTAGAACGTGTCGCCGGTGAATTCGGCGAAGTGATCGATGTCCGCGCGGGTGACCTGTCGTGGGCCACCGACGATGGTATCGCCCAGTCGCAGTTCGCCGAGGTTCTTGCGGAACGGGTGAACGTCCCCGGTCGTCTGCTTCGCTCCGGTGACCCACTTGTTGCCGATGGCCGTCAGCACGTCCGGGGTTCCCTGGATTGCGGTGCGCTGCATGTGGTGCAGGACGCCGCGGATACCGCCGAGTTCTTCACCACCGCCTGCGCGGCCGGGTCCGCCGTGCACCAGTACCGGTAGCGGCGAACCGTGACCGGTCGATTCCTTGGCGTCCTCGGAATTCAGGACCAGGATGCGCCCGTGATACGGAGCGGTGCCCAGCACGATCTCGCGCGCGATGGCCGAATCTTTGGTCACCAGAGATGCGACCAGAGAGCCCTTTCCGCGCGCGACGAGGTCGAGCAGGTCTGCGGTGCTGTCGTAACCGATGACGGTGGCGACGGGCCCGAATGCCTCGATCTCGTGCGGTTCGGGTGCGCTCTTGTCGCCGGCCTTCAACAGGACCGGTGCCATGAAGGCACCGGGCCGTGAATCCACGGAGTCGGGATCACCGAAGACGACGGTGGCCGACTTGATCAGTCCACGAATGGATTTGAGGACCTCGTCGCGCTGGTCGATGCTGGCGAGTGCACCCATGGTGACGCCGTCGTCCTGCGGGTCACCGACGACGACCTTGTCGAGCCTGGCCTTCAGCGCCTCGATGACGGGTTCGACCGAGTCCTGCGGCACCAGCACGCGGCGGATGGCCGTGCACTTCTGGCCGGCTTTGGATGTCATCTCGGTGAAGACACCTTTGACGAACAGATCGAACTCCGGATCACTCTGTGCCACATCGGAACCCAGGATGGACGCGTTGAGAGAATCCGCTTCCGCCGTGAAATGGAGTCCCTCGCCGACGACGTTGGGATGTGAGCGCAGGGTCGCAGCGGTATCGGCCGATCCCGTGAAGGCCACCGAGTCCTGGCCGCCGAGGTGGTCGAGGACACCGCGGGCACTGCCGCACAGCAACTGAACCGAACCCTCGGGCAGCAACCCAGACTCGATGATCCGACGGAACACCAGCTCGGTCAGGTACGCAGTTTGACTGGCGGGCTTGACGATCGAGGGCACGCCCGCGATGAACGCGGGTGCCAGCTTTTCGAGGAAGCCCCAGACGGGGAAGTTGTACGCGTTGATCTGCACGGCGACGCCGCGCCGGGAGGTGTAAATGTGCTGACCGAGGAAGGTGCCCTTCTTGCCGAGCTGCTCGATGGCGCCGTCGAGGTAGACCGTCTCGTTGGGGAGTTCGCGTCGAGCCTTGCTCGCATAGCTCAGCACGGTGCCGAAACCGCCGTCGATGTCGACGCCGGAATCGCGGGTGGTGGCTCCGGTGTGCCGGGAGAGTTGGTAGAACTCCTCTTTGCCGGCCAGCAGCGTCAGGCCCAGTTGCTTGAGCAGGGCTGCACGCTCGTGGAACGTCCGGGCTGCGAGCGCGGGGCCGCCGACGGTCCGGGCGTAGTCGATCATGCCTGCGACGTCGAGACCACTGGATGACACCCGGGCGATCTCACTGCCGTCGACGGCGCTCAGCAGCGGCGTTCCCTCGTCGGTCGCGGAATACCACGTGCCCTGGGCATAGCTTTCCAGAAGTCTGCTCACAACGCCTCCATCTCACCGTACGTTCGGTCGGTAATTACCATCGCCGCCGAACGCCGAGAAGTCAAGACTTACGTTGCTACGTGCGGCGCAGGCCGTCGAAGGTCAGAGCCACGACGGCGTCGGCCAATTCCTCGACGGATCCGCCGGTGCGCGGGCGGTACCACTCGATGAGCGAGTTGACCGTGCCGAAGACGAGCTTGGACGCCAGTGCCGGGTCGACACCGGGACGCAGGTCGCCCTCCTCGGCGGCGGCGACGACGAGCCCGGTGACGAACGTGTCGAATTCACGTCTGCGGGCGAGGGCCCGTCGCTCGACGTCGGTGTTGCCTCGCACGCGCAGCAGCAGCGTCACGTAGGGAAGTTCCGCGCAGAGGATGTCCACGCTTCGCCGGACCAGGTATTCGAGGCGGTCGATGTAGCGACCGGTGGTCGCCCGATCCTCGGTCGTCACGGCGAACAGCGCATTGAGAGCCCGCGACAGCGCGAGTTCGAGCAACTCGGACTTGCCCGATACGTGGTGGTAGATCGACGACTTGGTGATACCGAGCCGCTTCGCCAGAATCTCCATGCTGGTGCCGTCGTACCCACGGTCGTTGAAGACCTTGACCGCCACGGCCAAGAGGGAATCCAGGTCGTATCCCGGCCGCCCTGGCTGTCCGGTCTTGCGCGGCGCGCGTGCGGTTGTCATTGCCACATCTTCGCAGTCGGCGGACGATTCCACAGCACCACGGGCAGCAGACCTTGCCAAACGACCGAATGTTCGGTTATTAATGACGCAACCGACGAAGGAGTTTCGAAGTGGGCGAAGTATTTCTCGTGGCCGGCGCACGCACCCCGCACGGGCGCTACGGCGGTGCCCTGGCCTCGGTGCGCCCCGACGATCTCGCCGGGCTGGTCGTGGCCGAAGCGGTCCGCAGAGCGGGCGTACCCGTCGATCGAATCGACGAGGTGATTCTGGGTGCGGCCAACCAGGCAGGCGAGGACAATCGCGATGTGGCCAGAATGGCGGTTCTGCTCGCAGGTCTGCCCCAGTCGGTGCCGGGTTACACCGTCAATCGTCTGTGTGCGAGCGGACTGACCGCAGTGGCCAACGCTGCGAGCACCATTCGCAGCGGTGAGGCCGACATCATCGTCGCCGGTGGCGTCGAGTCCATGACGCGCGCGCCATGGGTCATGGCCAAGCCCGGGACGGCGTGGGCCAAGCCCGGCGAGATCTTCGATACCTCCCTCGGCTGGCGATTCACCAACCCGACCTTCGCAGCGCACGACGCGGGCACCGACCCCAAGATCACCCTGTCGATGGGCGAGACCGCCGAAGAGGTCGCGCTCAGCGAGGGCATCACCCGTGAAGAGTCCGACGCCTTCGCCTTCCGCAGTCAGCAGCGTGCCATTGCCGCCCAGGACGCCGGGCGCTTCGCCGACGAGATCGTGCCCGTCAGCACCAAGAACGGCGAGGTCACCGAGGACGAGACGCCGCGCCGCGGAACCACGTTGGACAAGCTCGGCACCCTGAAGACCGTGTTCCGAAAGGGCGGAATCGTCACCGCCGGCACGTCGTCACCGTTCACCGACGGGGCATCGGCATTGGTGGTGGCCTCGGAAGAAGCCGTGCGCACGTACGGCCTCGAGGTTCGCGGCCGCATCGTCACCAGCGCGAGCGCCGGCATCGCGCCCCACATCATGGGACTCGGGCCGGTCCCGTCCACGCAGAAGGCGCTCACTCGCGCGGGATGGTCGATCGACGACCTCGGTGCCGTCGAACTCAACGAGGCCTTCGCGGCACAGTCCCTCGGCGTCATCCGCCAGTTGAAACTCGACGAGGACATCGTCAACGCCGACGGTGGGGCCATCGCCCTCGGCCACCCCCTCGGCTCGTCGGGTGCCCGAATCCTGTTGACGCTGTTGGGCCGCATGGAACGAGAGAAGGCCTCGCGTGGGCTCGCGACGCTGTGCGTCGGCGTCGGGCAAGGCGTGTCGATGTTGATCGAGGCACCGTGAACACGCTCATCGTCGAGGAGTCGACGGACCGCGTTGTCGTCACCCTGAGTCGCGAGAAGCAGCGCAATGCAATCGATTCCGACATGATCAGCGAGCTGCACGAGGTGTGCGCGCTCGTGGAGCAGGATCCCAAGATCGTGATCCTGACCGGAGCAGGCGAGCATTTTGCCGGCGGTGCCGACATCAACCAGTTGCGGGCCCGCACTCGCGACGACGCACTGCGCGGCATCAACCGAAACCTGTTCGATCGCATTGCAGCATTGCCCCTGCCGACGATCGCAGCCGTCCGCGGATACGCGCTCGGCGGCGGAGCCGAACTGTCCTATGCCTGCGACATTCGCATCGCGTCGTCGACTGCCGTGTTCGGCAATCCCAAACCGGGACTGGGCATCATGGCTGCCGCCGGAGCCAGCTACCGGCTGCCGACGCTGGTGGGCGTCTCCGTCGCGAAGCAGGTGCTTCTCGGTGGCCGGACGCTCGACGCACAGGTGGCACTTCGGTGCGGCCTGGTGCTGGACGTCGTCGACGAGCCGTTGACTGCAGCGCATTCCCTCGCGGATCGCATTGCGAGACAGGCACCACTGGCCCTGAAGCTGACGAAAAAGATTCTCGATGCACCCGGTTCACACCCGTGGGCCGACGACATCGCGCAGGCCGTGCTGTTCGAGACCGAAGACAAACAACGCCGAATGACGGCATTTCTGGAGAAGAAGAAATGACAGTTCCCGTGAAAGTAGCTGTTGTCGGTGGCGGCCGCATGGGTGCGGGTATCGCCCAGGTGTTCGCGGCCCTCGGCTCGAGCGTCGTCATCGCCGAAGCAGCCGACCAGACTGCAGCCCTCGGACGAGTCTCGACCGGGCTGGACCGGGCGCACGAGCGCGGCAAGCTCAGCGAGGACCCCGCTGCGATTCTCGCCCGGGTCTCCACCGTCGCCGGCCCCGGCGGTCTTCCTGCCGACCTGGACCTGGTTGTCGAAGCAGTTCCCGAGATCCCGTCGCTCAAGGTCGAGGTACTGGCTCTCGTCGACAAGATCGCCGGGCCCGACACGGTCATCGCGTCGAACACGAGCTCTATCTCCATCGCGGAACTCGGCGCAGCACTGAGCGATCCGAGCCGATTCATCGGGATGCACTTCTTCAACCCGGTTCCGGCGTCGACTCTCGTCGAGATCGTGCGCGCTCCCGCTACCTCTCCGGACGTGGTGGAGCGGGTACAGCGGTGGGTGTCGCTACTCGGCAAGACCGAAGTGCTCGTCAACGACTCCCCCGGCTTTGCGACGTCACGTCTCGGAGTGTGCCTCGGGCTCGAAGCCATTCGGATGTTGGAGGAAGGCGTCGCGGACGCCGAATCCATCGATCGCGCCATGGAACTCGGCTACAAACACCCGATGGGTCCGTTGCGGTCGACCGACCTCGTTGGGTTGGACGTTCGGCTCGCGATCGCAGAACACCTGGCGTCGACCCTCGGCGACAGGTTCACTCCCCCGCAGTTGTTGCGAGACATGGTTGCTCGCGGCGACATCGGACGCAAGTCCGGTCGCGGCTTTCACGATTGGACGAACGCATGACGGTACGGTTCGACGTCACCGACGGCCTGGCGACCATCACCCTTGCGCGCTCCGAGGCACACAACGCCCTCGACGTCGCGACGAAGGTCGCGTTGGCGGAGGCCGTTCAGAGTGCCGCTGCACCCGAGGTGCGCGCCGTGCTCATCACCGCGGAGGGCAAGAACTTCTGCGTCGGCCAGGACCTCGGCGAGCACGTCACCGCGCTCGAAGCCGACCCGGCCACGGCGATGGACACCGTCGGTGAGCACTACAACCCGGTTATCCGAGGACTCGCAGCGCTCGAGGTTCCGATCGTCGTCGCCATCCCCGGCGCATGCGTCGGCGCAGGTCTCGGTATTGCACTCGCCGGAGATATCCGCGTCGCCGGCACCAGGTCGTCGTTTGCGACGGCGTTCACCGGTATCGCCCTGGCCAGTGACTCGGGGTTGAGTTGCTCGCTGGTCGAGGCGCTGGGATCGAGCCGGGCCGCGGGATTTATGCTGCTCGGAGACAAGGTCACCGCTGCGCAGGCCCTCGACTGGGGCCTGGTGCATCGCGTCGTCGACGACGGGGACGTACTCGAGACAGCACACACGCTGGCCGCGTCACTCGCTGCCGGACCCACTCAGGCGTACAGGCAGGTCAAATCCCTGATCGCGCGGTCCGGACTGTCCGACGCACTGGACCGCGAGGCCCAGGCGCAAACCGCTCTGGGACAGACCGCAGACCATAGGGCCGCCGTCGACGCGTTCCTGAACAAGACGAGAGCCTCCTTCGTCGGCATGTGAGTGGAAACTCGACCCCTGCTACGAAGTTCCGCGCACGTGCGGCGAAGCCGCTCTCGCCGCTCTTGTGCCCGGGGTCACTTCGATGCATACTGGTTACCAACCGATCATTCGGTAATGAAAGTAGGACTTATGACCACGTCAAATACCCTGTCCACCGAGACGCTGCAGGACGGGTTCGACGAGACCATTGCCCACGAGCAGCGCGTCGAGCCCCGTGACTGGATGCCGGACGGCTACCGCAAGTCGCTCATCCGCCAGATCGCCCAGCACGCGCACTCCGAGATCATCGGCATGCAGCCGGAGGGCAACTGGCTCACCCGCGCACCGTCGTTGCGCCGCAAGGCGATCCTGATGGCCAAGGTGCAGGACGAGGCCGGTCACGGTCTCTACCTCTACTCCGCCGCTGAAACGCTCGGAGCGGACCGCGCCGACCTGACGGTCAAGCTCATCGAGGGCAAGCAGAAGTACTCCTCGATCTTCAACTACCCCACCCTGACGTACGCCGACGTGGGCACCATCGGCTGGCTGGTCGACGGTGCGGCGATCTGCAACCAGGTTCCCCTGTGCCGCAGCAGCTTCGGTCCGTACGCACGCGCGATGATCCGGGTCTGCAAGGAAGAATCCTTCCACCAGCGCCAGGGCTACGAACTGCTCGCCACGATGATGCGCGGCACCGACGAACAGCGCGCCATGGTTCAGGAATCGGTCAACCGCTGGTGGTGGCCGGCACTGATGATGTTCGGCCCGCCGGACGACGAGTCCCCCAACACCGAGCAGTCCATGAAGTGGGGCATCAAGCGCCACACCAACGACGAACTGCGCCAACGCTTCGTCGACATGTCGATCCCGCAGGCGAAGGCACTCGGAGTCACGTTCCCCGACCCGGACCTGAAGTGGAACGAGGAGCGCAAGTCACACGATTTCGGTGAGCCCGACTGGTCCGAGTTCATGCAGGTGATCAAGGGCAACGGTGCCTCCAACGTCGAGCGCATCGCAAACCGTCGAGCAGCCCACGACGGCGGAGCCTGGGTCCGCGAGGCCGCAACCGCATTCGCCGAAAGGAACGCAGCATCATGACGGAATTCACTGCCGAGGGCGGCCACGGCGCAGTTCCCACCGACAACGTGCCGGTGGAGCCGAAAAGAGAGGCAGTCAAGGCCGATTGGCCACTGTACGAGGTGTTCCTTCGCGGCAAGCGCGGCCTGAACCACGTACACGTCGGATCACTCCACGCCGCCGACGACCACATGGCCCTGCGGCATGCTCGCGACGTCTACACCCGCCGCAACGAAGGCGTCAGCATCTGGGTGGTTCCGTCGAATTCGATCGTCGCGTCGTCGCCGTCGGAGAAGGATCCGTTCTTCGCGCCGAGTGGCGACAAGGTCTACCGCCACCCGACGTTCTACGAGATCCCCGACAACGTTCCCCACATGTGAGACCCATACTCCCAGAGGACAAGCACTCATGACCGATCACGACAGCGCCTACGAGGGCCTCGTCGACGAGGACTCGCACGGGCAGTGGGCATTCGGGACGAGCTTCGACGACCCACTCGCCGGAGTCGACACCACCGTTCCCGACGACGTCGACCTGAACTCGCTTGCCGCATACTGCCTCATGCTCGGCGACGACGCGCTGATCAGCTCGCAGCGTCTCGCCGAGTGGAGCACTCGCGCACCGGAACTGGAAGAAGAGGTGGCGCTGGCGAACGTCGGCCTCGACCTCCTCGGCCAGGCCCGGCTGCTACTGGCCCGCGCCGCCAAAGCCGATCCGACGGTGGTGCCGTTCATCTCGAACACCTCGCCCGCACCCGCCGAGGATGCGCTGGCGTTCTTTCGCGACGAGGCCGACTTCCGCAACGTCAGACTCACCGAGCTCGACAACGGCGACTTCGCGAAATCGCTGGTTCGGCTCCTCGTGTTTTCGACGTGGCGGCTCGCCGTCTTCACTCGCCTGCAGGAATCCCGTGATCCCGTTCTTGCCGCAGTTGCGAACAAGGGCGTCAAAGAGCTGACGTACCACCGCGATTACGCGGCACGCTGGGTCGTCACCCTGGGCTGCGGCACGGACGAATCGAAGCGACGCGTCCGCGACGCCGTGGCCCGGATCTGGCCGTACGTCTCGGAACTGTTCATTCCGACGGACGAGGAGATCGCACTCGCGAAAGTCGGTGTCGCCGTCGATCCCCGTGACGTCCGCGAGGAGTTCGATTCGGTTCTCGCACAGGTCCTTCACGCCGCAGAACTCGAAGCGCCCGAGGACAAGTCCGTGGGCACCATCGGCGGCCGCGGTGGTCGTCGCGGCATCCACACCGAGGCCTTCGGCCCGTTGATCGCCGAGATGCAGGTCGTGGCGAGGGCACATCCGGAGGGAGTCTGGTGACCACGATGGAACTCTCCGCTCGCGACATCGCAGCTACCGTCATGGATCCGGAGATGCCGCTGCTCACCCTCGACGACCTCGGCGTCCTGCGCGACGTCGAGGTACGCGAGAACGGCAGCGTGCTCGTCACCATCACTCCGACGTACTCCGGCTGCCCCGCCATGGCGACGATGCGGGACGACATCGCTCACAAGCTTCAGGACCACGGCTACGCGGATGTCGAGATCGTCACAAGCCTGACGCCGGCATGGAGTACCGACTGGATCTCCGAGGAGGGCCTGCGCAAGCTGCGCGAGACCGGCTACTCCACTCCGGGTCCGGCCCCGGAACGTACATCCGGCCCGGTGCCGCTGACCTTGACCGTCAAACCCCGTCAGCTCACCTGCCCGCAGTGCAGCTCGCGCAACACCCGGCTCACGTCCGAGTTCGGCGCCACCCTCTGCAAAGCCCAGTACCGGTGCGACGACTGCCTCGAGCCCTTCGACCACGTGAAGGAAATCTGATGACCGTCACCGCCGAGCCTGTTCAGAAGAATCTGCGCAACAAACCTTTTCATTCACTGACCGTTGCCGACGTGGAACCCCTCTGCGACGACGCCGTTGCTGTCACGTTCGACGTCCCGGAAGAATTGCGCGAAGAGTTCGACTTTCGCCCGGGCCAGTCACTGATGCTCAGCCGCACCGTCGACGGCGTCGAGCACCGCCGCTCCTACTCCATCTGCGCCCCGGCCGGTGCGCGTCCCCGCGTCGGTGTCCGCGAGGTGTCCGACGGTCTGTTCTCCTCCTGGCTCGTTCACGACGTCAAAGCAGGCGACCACATCGACGTGCAGGGCCCGAGCGGCACCTTTCACGCCGATCCGGCCCAGGCCGGCAGGCACGTGCTCATCGCCGCCGGTTCCGGTATCACCCCGATGTTGTCGATTGCGGCGTCCGTTCTGGCGAATCCCGACTCCGAAGTGGTTCTGCTGTACGGCAATCGACGGACGCGAACGGTGATGTTCGCCGAGGAGATCGCCGACCTGAAGGATCAGTACGGCAGTCGATTCGACGTCATTCACGTGCTGTCTCGCGAGCCACGGGAAGTCGAATTGTTCAGCGGCAGGCTCGATGCCGGCCGGCTACGCGAGATACTCGACACCGTCGTCGCAACCCCGGACATCGACCACTTCTGGTTGTGCGGTCCGTTCGGGATGGTGAACGATGCCCAGTACGTTCTGAAGGAACTCGGCGTCGCGAAGAGCAGCATTCACCACGAACTGTTCTACGTCGACGACGTACCGCCGCCGCAGGAGCAGCACCGCGAGCCCGGTATCACCGGCCCCAGCAGTGAGGTCACGATCATCCTCGATGGCCGCGAGGTGAAAGGCGCTTTGCCGCAGGACGAGTCGATTCTCGATTCGGCCGAGCAGCTGCGATCGGACCTCCCCTTCGCATGCAAGGGCGGAGTGTGCGGCACCTGCCGCGCGAAGGTGACCTTCGGAGAGGTCGACATGCGTCGTAACTATGCATTGGAAGACAACGAGGTCGATGCCGGCTTCGTGCTCACCTGCCAAACCTTCCCACTCAGCGACACCGTCACCGTCGACTTCGACGCCTGAGACCACGAGAGACCGATCATGACCAGTGTGCTGTCCGCCCCCACCGATACCCCCGACATCGAGTTCGCCTCTCGGGACCGCATTTCCACGCTGCAGCTGGAGCGCCTGCGATGGTCGCTGCAGCACGCGTACGACAACGTTCCGCACTACACGAAAGCATTCGACGACGCCGGGGTGCATCCGACCGATCTGAAAGACCTGTCGGATCTGGCGAAGTTCCCGTTCACCGCCAAGAAGGACCTGCGGGAGAACTACCCGTTCGGCATGTTCGCGGTGCCGCAGGACAAGGTCTCACGCATCCATGCATCCTCGGGCACCACCGGCCGTCCCACCGTCGTCGGATACACCGCGAACGACATCAGCAACTGGGCCGACCTCATCGCGCGCAGCCTCCGCGCCGGTGGCGTCAAGCCCTCGGACAAGGTGCACGTGGCCTACGGCTACGGTCTCTTCACGGGCGGACTCGGCGCGCACTACGGCGCAGAACGACTGGGCTGCACCGTGATTCCGATGTCCGGAGGCATGACCGATCGTCAGATCCAGCTCATCGAGGACTTCGAGCCCGACGCCATCATGGTCACGCCGTCGTACATGCTCACGATCGTCGACGCGATGGTCAAGAAGGGCATCGATCCGGCGAAGACCTCGCTGAAGACGGGCGTCTTCGGCGCGGAGCCCTGGACCGAGGAGATGCGCAAGGAGATCGAGAAGACTCTCGACATGGACGCCGTCGACATCTACGGCCTGTCCGAGGTCATGGGACCGGGCGTCGCGATGGAATGCGTCGAAACCAAGGACGGACTCCACATCTGGGAGGATCATTTCTACCCGGAGGTCATCGACCCGGTGACCGGCGAGGTTCTGCCCGACGGCGAGGAGGGTGAATTGGTGTTCACGTCCTTGTCCAAGGAAGCGATGCCGATCATCCGCTACCGCACCCGCGATCTGACGCGACTGTTGCCGGGCACGGCTCGCACGATGCGTCGGATGCAGAAGGTCACCGGCCGCACCGACGACATGATCATTCTGCGCGGAGTCAATCTCTTCCCGACGCAGATCGAGGAGCTGATCCTGACGGTTCCCGTTCTGGCACCGCAGTTCCAGTGCGTGCTCGAGCGTGCCGGACGCATGGACTCACTGACCGTCCTCGTCGAAGCCCGACCCGATGCCGCGCTCGACACTCATGTAACAGCAGCCGCGACGCTGAAGAAGCTGGTCAAGGACCGGATCGGCGTCAGCGTCGCGGTCGACGTCGTCGCACCGGCAGCCCTCGAGCGTTCCATCGGTAAAGCCCGCCGTCTGATCGACAACCGTCCGACCGTATGACATGAGCCCGGTGGCACAGGATTTCGAGCAATGGCGCGAGAACGTCTCGACGGCGTTCGTGCCGCTCGACGCTGTGTCCACCGGGCCGTCGTCGTTCCAGGGCACGCTGGTGTCGTCGACGCTCGGGGCGCTGCAACTGAGCGAGGTGACCGGCCGGGAGGTCGACGTCAGGCGCACACGCGCGACCATCCGGCGGTCCGACCCCGGATTGATCAAGGTGGGTCTGCAACTGACGGGGTGCGGCACGATCGTCCAGAACGAGCGCGAGGCCGTGCTCCATCCTGGCGACTTCGCGGTCTACGACACCAGTGCCCCTTACGATCTGCACTTCGCCGGGGACTTCGAGATGTTCGTGGTGATGTTTCCACGCGACGCGCTCCGCATCGATTCCCGTGACTTGACGACCGTTGCCGCGCGTCGCATCGAGGGCGATCACGGCGTCGGTGCGCTGGTGTCGCCGTTCCTGTTCAATTTGCGTCGCAACGCCGCCGACGGCACATTGCCGACGACACCGATGCTCGAGAACGCCGTCCTCGATTTGCTCTGCGCCGCTCTCGACGACGCTGCTCCCCACGACGCGCCGGGATCCACACTCCTGATCGAGGCGAAGAGTCTCGTCGAATCTCAGTTGTCCGATCCGACTCTGTCCACGGCGACTCTCGCTGCGCATCTGCATATTTCGACGCGCTACTTGCAGAAGCTCTTCGAGCAGGACGGTCGCACGGTGGCCGGCTGGATCAGATCCAGGCGTCTGGAGAGGTGCCACCGCGACCTGCGTGACCCTCGTTTCGCCGCAGACAGTATCGGAACCGTCTGTGCACGTCACGGTTTGATCGATTCCTCGAACTTCTCGAAGCTGTTCAAGGAGACGTACGGCATGTCTCCGCGGGAGTATCGCGCCGGGTGAGAGCGCACGCCGCCCTCACCCGACCACGAACTACTTTCCGAGGATCAGATCCGAGGCCCGCTCACCGACCATGATGGACGGCGCGTTGGTGTTGCCCGACGGCACCGTGGGCATGATCGACGCGTCTGCCACCCGCAATCCATCGACCCCGCGGACCCGAAGGTCCGCTCCGACAACGGCATCGGAGTCCGACTCGGCTCCCATCTTGCAGGTGCCGACCTGGTGGTGGTACGTACCGGCAGTCTGTCGGACATACGCCCGCAGGTCGTCACGGGTGCGGGCGCTCGGTCCCGGAACCACCTCCGCCTTACGCCACGGCGCGAAGGCATCGGAGGCACCGATCTCCCGGCAGATCTCCACCGCGTCGACCATCGCCTCGAGGTCGTACGGATCGGCCAGGATGTTCGGATCCGCCAGCGGCAGTTCATTAGGATCCGAGGACGCCAATCGCAGCGTGCCACGCGAGCGCGGAGCCACGATTCCCGGTGCGATCGTGTAACCGTTCTCCGGCACCGGGTATCCGTCGGCGGGGTAGGGAATGTGCATGAACAGGGGCTGCAGATCGGGTGCGGCACCGGCCCATCCGGTACTGCGGGCGTACAGCTGCGCTTCGAGCAGGTTGTTCGTACCGGCCGCGAGCGGCTCGAGGGACTCGTAGATGTTGCTCAGCAGCAGGTGATCGTGCAGGTTTTCGCCCACACCCGGCAGGTCGACGACGGTGTCGATTCCCAGTTCAGCCAAATGTCTGGACGGCCCGATTCCACTGAGCAGCAAAGTCTTCGGAGAGCCGAGTGCTCCGCCGCACAGGATGACCTCGTGATCGGCGAACGCTCGCTCCAGCTCGCCATCTCCGCGGCTGTATTCGATGCCCACCGCTCGGCCGTTCTCGAGCACCACTCGGTGCACGAGAGCACCGGTGGTCAACGTCAGGTCGGGATTGTCGAGCACCGGGCCGACGAAGCTCTTCCAGGCACTCATCCGCTCACCGTCGCGTGTGGTGGTGTGGTTGTAGCCGGCACCGACCATCTCGTCGGCGTTGAAGTCGTCGATGAGCTTGTGCCCGTGCTCGACGGCCGCGTCGACGAAGGCTGCCGCCAGCGGATGCGGGGTACCCATGATGGACACCGGCAGTGGCCCGTCACCGCCGTGGAACTCGTTGGCACCCAGCTCGTGTGACTCCGAACGCTTGAACAGCGGCAGCACGTTCTCCCACGACCATCCGGCGTCACCGCTGGCCGATGCCCACCCGTCGTAATCGCTGGAATGCCCACGTACGTAGATCATTCCGTTGAGGGACGAGCTGCCACCGAGAACGCGTCCACGTGGCCAGAAGATTCGCCGATCGTTGGCGTGCTTCTGCGGGGTGGTGAACAGTCCCCAGTCCTGTGGTCCGCCCAACAGCGTCGGCCAGCCCTGCGGTGAATGGATTGCCGGATCGGTGTCCACGGGACCGGCTTCGATCACGTGGACGGTGTGGCCTGCGTCGAGAAGCCTCCTGGCGATGACGCTTCCTGCTGATCCTGCTCCGACGACGACGTAGTCGGTCGATTTCTTCGGCATGTCAGTCCTTGCTGTTTCGTTGCTGCACGAGGGAGTCGGGCTACAGAACTACGGTGACGACCTTCTCTTCGGTGTTGGCTTCGATACCGGCCCACCCGAGTTCTCGGCCCGTGCCACTGGACTTCATGCCGCCCCAGGGGAGAGCGGGATCGATTGCAGCCCAGCCGTTCACCCACACCGCGCCGGAACGGACCTGCGCGGCCAGTATGTGCGCCCTCGACACGTCGCGGGTCCAGATCGAGGCGGCCAACCCGTACACGGTGTCGTTGGCAATGGAGATCGCCTCGTCGGCCGTATCGAACGAAATCACCGTTCCGACCGGTCCGAAAATCTCCTCCTGGGCGATCTTCATGTCGTTGTCGGCATCGGCGAAGATCGTCGGCTCGACGAAATAGCCGGCACCGTCGGGACGTCCGCCACCGGCCGCGACTCGAGCTCCGCCGTCGCGTCCCGCCTGTATGTACCCCAGCACGCTGTCACGCTGCTTCGCGTTGACGAGGGCACCCATCGTCGTCGACGGATCGAACGGATCGCCCAGCACCTGAGCCGAGGCCGCTGCGGCCAACCCGTCCACCACCTGCGAGTACAGCGAGCGATGCACCAGCACTCGGGTTCCGGCGGCACACACCTGGCCCTGGTTGAAGAACAGTCCCATCGCGGTTCCGTTGATCGCCGCGTCGAGATCCGCATCCTCGAGAATGATCTGTGGGGATTTGCCGCCGAGCTCGAGCGTCGTCCGCTTGAACGTGTCGGCAGCCTTCTTCGCGATGAGCTTGCCGACTCGAGGACTGCCGGTGAAGCTGATCTTGTCGACGTCAGGATGCCCGACCAAGGCGTCACCCGTCACTTCACCCAGTCCTGGAACAACATTGACCACTCCGGCCGGTACGCCTGCCTCGTCGATCAGTCGAGCCAGGTGCAGGATGGACAGCGGCGCGTCCTCCGGCGGCTTGACGACCACGGTGTTTCCGGCTGCCAGCGCAGGAGCGAGCTTCCACGCCGCGATCATCAGCGGGGTGTTCCAGGGAACGATCATGCCGATGACGCCGACGGGTTCGCGAACGGTGTAGGAGTGCGTCGGCTGCCCGAAGTAGCCCGCAGTGGGGATGGAGCTCCCGGTGATCTTGTCGGCCCAGCCCGCGAAGTGCCGGAAAGTGGCTGCAGCATTGGGGATGTCGAGCATCGCGGGCTGACCCACCGGCTTGCCGACGTCGAGAGCTTCGAGCCGAGCGAGCAGGTCACCGTCCCGCTCGATCAGATCGGCCACCCGATTGAGCAGCTGGCCCCGGACTGCTCCGGGGGTAGCACCCCACTCACCACCGAGCTGGGCACGGGCCGCACGCACCGCTGCATCGACGTCCGACGCGGTGGCCGCAGCAATCTCGGCCAGGGGCTGTTCGGTGGTCGGGTTCAAGTCGGTGAAGGTGCCGCCGTCGGATGCACCGTGCCACTGCCCCGCGATGTAGAGCTCGGTGGCGGTGCCGGTCGGCAGCGACGGTGCGGCCGTTTCCTGTACTGCGGTCATGTGTTTTCGCTCCTTCTCGGTGCCGTGTGCAGGCACCTCTCGCATGTCTGCTCCAGACTGCGCCCGGGCGAACGTGCCGGTCTTGTGTGATCGCGCACACATTGTGCGGTAGATGCGCACAGTCGCGAGAAGGCAGCAGACAGCCGAACGGGTTCCGTGCCGGCACCGAAAGGCGCAGTATGAGGTGGTGAACGTGACACCGACGCAATTGCGAGCGCAGTTCGCCCTTCGTCTGTCGGCTCTGTACGGGCGGGAGGTTCCCGCGTACACGACGCTGTTGGACGTCACCGCGTCGATCAATGCCGAGACGATGCGCACCAGCGGTGCCGATGCGGAACGTTTCGGCTCCATCGATCGCGTCACCGCCGAGCGACACGGGGCGATTCGTGTCGGCAATGCACGTGAGATGTCGCAGGTGGCACTGATATTCGGTGCCATGGGCATGTATCCGGTGGGTTTCTACGATCTGCGTGACACTGCGTCGAGTTCGATTCCGGTGGTGTCGACTGCGTTCCGGCCGATCGATCCGGCCGAGCTGGCGATCAACCCGTTCCGGATCTTCACCTCGATGCTGGTGGCGTCGGATCGACGGTTCTTCGACCCGGATCTCGGCCGTCGCCTGACGGAATTCCTCGACCGCAGAACACTGTTCCCTCCGCTACTGCTCGAGCTGGCAGCCACGTGCGAGAGGGACAACGGCCTCGCAGCGGAGGAGTCCGCTACCTTTCTGGACCTCGCGACGGCGGCGTTCGCGTTGTCGACCGACCCTGTCGACAGAGCGTGGTATCGCGAGCTCGAGGCAGTCTCGGCGGTAGCCGCCGACATCGGTGGTGTCTCCTCCACCCACATCAACCATCTGACACCGAGGGTTCTGGACATCGATCTTCTGCATCGCCGTATGGGAGAGCGCGGGGTGGCAATGATCGACACCATCCAGGGGCCTCCTCGTACGTCCGGTCCTGGATTGTTGTTGCGCCAGACGTCGTTCCGAGCGCTGGACGAGCAGCGGATGTTTCTCGACGAGAACGGCAACGTCGAACCCGGCCATCTACGGGTGCGGTTCGGCGAGGTCGAAGCCAGGGGCGCGGCAGCTACCGCACTCGGACGACGTCGCTACGACGAGTATCTGGATCGACTCGATACCGAGGAACCCGAGGACGCGTCCGCACTGTGGTCGTCGCTGGTGCCGGACGACGAGACACAGTGGATGGCAGAAGACCTCGCCTACTTCACCTTTCGAGTCACTGGGACCAACCCGTCCGCTGCAGACCGGGACGGTGGCCTCGTCGAACTGGTCAGGTCGGGTGTTCTCGCGGCCGACCCGATCGTGTACGAGGACTTCCTGCCCAAGTCGGCGGCGGGCATCTTCAGGTCCAATCTCGAATCCGACGGCACCCGCAATTCCGACAAAGCCGCGGCAGCCTTCGATGCGGAGGCGATGGAAAGCGTTCTGGGACGGACCCTGCACGACCCGTACCGAATCTACGGCCGTCTCCGAGACGAGTCGGTGGCGCGAGTCGAGAAGCACCTCGGCCTGACGAAGCCTCTCGACTGCCCATGGACCCACTGAGCAATCGGCCCGAGATACCGAGTGTCAGCCCGAGATACCGAGGGATCCGGCGAGGGTCGGCCAACTCTTCGGTAGCTGCTCCACCCAGTACGGCCACGAGTGCGTTCCGGTCTCGGTGAAGTCGAACGTTGCAGGAATGTTCAACTGGCCGAGCCGATCCGCGAGTCGGTGTGTGCAGTAGTTGGACCCGACCTCGATGAGGCCACCGACCACCACCCTGTCCCATCCCGCTGCAGTGTCGAAGCTTTCGTGACGTCCGGGAGCGCCGGTTCCCACCGACACGTAGACATCGGTACCGCGCAGACTTTCGGCATTGGCCACCGAATCATGTTCGGCCCACGCAGGATCGAAGGGTCCGCCCCACATGTTGTCGGCATTGCCGCCGAATGCTCCGACGATGGCTCGAATACTGGCCTGGCCCAACGGTTCGGCGGACGCGAAGCAGCCGCTGTACGACGCCACGCCGGAGTACACGTCCGGATTACGTGCGGCGAGCATCATCGCCGATTGTGCGCCCATCGACAGGCCGGCGATCGCGTTGCGGCCGTTGCCGTCCACGGCCGCGTCGATCAGCGGAGGCAGTTCCTCGGTGAGAAACGTTTCCCACTGGTAGCGGCCGAGTTTCGGGTCGTCGCGCTGCCAGTCGGTGTAGAAGCTTCCTGGCCCGGCCAACGGCAGGACGACGTTGACGTTCTTGTCGGCGAAGAACTCCGCTGCCTGCCCCTTGCGCAACCACATGCTGTTGTGCGGATCCTCTTCGCCGATGCCGCTGAGCATGTACAGCGTCGGACGCGGTCCGCTTTTCGCCGCGGGTGTGAGCACCTGCACTTCGACGACGGCTCCCATGGCGGGTGAGTCGACCTTCAGCGTGCGCAGCGTGTCGGATGTCAGGACGGTGTCGACGATGCGGGCGGAGGGGGCAGCCGGCTCGGCGGATGCGATACCTCCCGAGGCGATCGACAGGGACAACGCTGCGACGAAGACAGTGGTGGAGATGCGTCGGCGACGCATGGCGATCCTCTCGGGATTATCACGGTAAGGGTGAATCGAGGTGCAGCATTGCACAATTGCGCGCCCGGTAACACGTTGTGGGCAAACTTTCACCACTGCCGCAGACTCGATACCCGATCGAGGTGGCGAACCTGTACCTCCGCCCTTTTTCGTCCCTTGAGTCGTACACGAACAATTCGTGCACTAATCAATTCTGATACTCTGGCCATCGTGACCACCACCGAGGATCCACTCGCGCTCGATCGCCAGGTCTGCTTCGCCCTGGCCGTCACCAACCGGGCTGTGCTGTCGGTGTATCGGCCGTTGCTCGAACCGATGGGCCTGACCCATCCGCAGTATCTGGTGATGTTGGCCTTGTGGGGCGAGTCGCCGATGTCGGTCAAAGCGATCGGCTCAGCGCTGCAACTCGACTCGCCCACCCTGTCCCCGCTGCTGAAGCGTCTGGAATCGATGGGCCTGCTCACTCGCACACGCAGCACGGAAGACGAGCGCATTCTGCTCGTATCCCTCACCCCCGCCGGAGCCGCTCTCCGCGCCGAGGCCGAAAAGATTCCATCCGCGGTCGTGGCGAGACTCGGTGCGTCACTCGACGAACTGGAGCAGTTGCGCCGCGTCCTCACTCGCGTCAACGACGCGGCGATCGCAGCAGGAGCACTGACATGAGCGCACGACCCCAGCGCACCCGTCCGAACGCCGGCCAATGGTTGGGCTACGCCGTCCTGGGCCGCAAACTCCCCGACTCCATGCAGGATTGGGTTCGACGCGACCTCGTCGGCCCCGGCGCGACACCGCGTCACATCCTGCGCTCGATGATCCCGTTCCTGCCCATCTTCATCGGGTTCTTCGTGCTCTTTCCCGGCGCGATCTGGTTACGTGCCTCGATGGTCCTGTTGGCCCTGCTGCTCGCGCTGTTCTACACCGCCGCATACATGGACCAGAACCGCGCCCGTCGTCTCGAGATTCACGGACTGCCCGCCGATCTGAAGAGCGAGAAGAAGACGGCGGAACTCGAACGCGAACGCGAGAACTACCGCCGCAACCACTGACCGGCCGGTCAGTGCTCGCGGGCGAGGCCGGCGGTGAAGTCGTCGGCGATCATGACGGCCAGATCCCGCGTCTTGCGGTTGGTGTTCTGTGAGAGTTCGGTCAATTGCGTGAACGCGGCGTCCGCGTCGATGCGGTACACCGACATGAGGATGCCGACGGCTCGGCCGATCGTGCCGCGGGTCTCGAGCGCCGTGCGCAGTGTCGCGGCCTGATTGCCGCTCTCCGCGATCAGCTGCTCGCGCATCCGTGACAGTTCGAGGTGCACGCGAACGCGCGCGACGAGTTCTCGGTCGTGGAACGGCTTGACGATGTAATCGTCGGCACCGCGTCCGAGTCCGTCGAGCACAAAGTCAGTTCCCGCACGAGCGGTCAGCAAGATGACCGGTACTCGTCTCAAGTCGGCGTCGCCGCGGATGTCGTCCACCAGATCCAGACCACTGCGCCCCGGCAGCATGACGTCGGAAAGCACGAGACCCGGCAGCATCGCTCGGGCACGATCGAGAGCGGTCTCGATGTCCCCCGCTGTCGAGACGGACCACCCTTCGTCGGTCAGCAGGCGCGCGAGGTAGTTGCGCATGTCGACGTTGTCCTCGACGAGCAGGACGTCGGCGCGATCGGTCGTCTCGGGAACGGGCTCGATCGAGGGGAAGATCGCCGAGATCGGATCGGCCGGAGCGCCGGGTCGATCGACAGCGGCAGCTTCTGCGGGCAACCGCGGCACCTGCACGGTGAAGGTAGTCCCCCGGCCCACGTCGCTGTCGACGTCGATGCGCCCGTTCAAGGCGGTCAGCAAGTCCGTCACCAGGGCAAGCCCGATTCCGGACCCTTCGATGCTGTGCGCGCCTTCTCGTTCGACGCGGTGGAACCGGTCGAAGATTCGAGGCAGGTCCTCGGCCGGAATTCCCAGTCCGGTATCTGCGACCACGAGCCGAACGGTGTTCTCGTCCGCGACCAGACGAACCGACACCCGTCCGGCCGGGGTGTACTTGACGGCGTTGGCGACGAGGTTGAACACGACCTTCGACCACATTTCGGCGTCGGTCAGGACCACGACGTCCTCGGCCGCATCCACGACGAGCTCGAGCCCCTGCGCCGACGCGACGGCCGAGAACATCGTCGCGCAATCGCGTGTCACCGAGCCGAGGTTCACCGGCTCGGGTCGAGAGACGAGTCGGCCGGCCTCGGCATTGACGATGTCGAGCAGGTCGTCCACCAACCTGCGCAGCCGCATCGACGCGCGATGAACGACGTCGAGTGATTCGCGGTCGTTCGCGTCCAGCACCGAAGCAGCGTTCTCGCGTACCGAATCGAGCGGGCCCGTCAGCAGCGTCAGCGGGGTGCGGAATTCGTGCCCGACGTTCTCGAGCAGCCGAGTCTTCGCAGCATCGGCGTCGGCCAAGGCCGCCACCCGGCTGCGCTCCATCTCGAACGCGTGCGAGGCCGTCAGTGCGGTGGACAGGCGTTCGGCGACGACGACGCAGAACGAGGTGAAGGCATCGTCGATCACCCGATGGCTGCTCACTCCGATCAACAGCGCCCCGACCGGCTGTACCCGACCGGCCATCGTCAACGGCACGACGACGGCCTGCGGAACGTTGCCGTCCACCTGCACGGTCGCGCAGGCGACCGTACCGTCGGCAACTCGAGAGATGTCGGCGCACTCCCACGTCGCAGCCTGGTACCCGGCGTCGCCGCCGGTCACGACACACTCCACCGGGCCGTCCGCATTCAGATCTTCGCGGAGGTAACCAGCGACGAGGGGGAACTCCGACGCTTCGGCCGCGAGCACACCCACTGCCGCACGGCAGATGTCCACGGCACCGTCGGTGTCGTTGCCCGTCAGCGTGCCCAGGCTCAGCAACGCCTGCATGCGGCGTTCGCCGAGGAGCTGCTGGGTGACCTCCGACGTCGCGACGAACACGCCGAGGACCGCGCGCTCGGGACCGTGAATCGGACTGTACGAGAACGTCCAGTACGTCTCTTCGAGGAACCCGTACCGATTCATCATGAACCGTTGGCGAGCACCGTGCACCGCAGTGCCGCCGTCGACGACCTGATGAGCCAATGCGCCGATCTCGTCCCAGATCTCTGCCCAGCAGTCCCTGGCCGGCTGCGCTGCGGCGGCGGGAAACTTGTCACCGAGAAAATCGGTGTACGAGTGGTTGAAGATCTGGACCAGGTGCGGTCCCCACCAGATCAACATCGGGATGGTCGACGGCATGACCGTGCGGATGGCCGCGATCAATTCGTACGGCCATTGCTCCACCGGTCCCAGCTCCGTGGAGCTCCAATCCAGCTCGCGAAACCGAGCCTCGGTGGCATAGTCACCGGGAAACAGCTCGTCGAGCCGGGCCGAACCGGGATCGGGTACTGCGGAATTCATGGCCTCGTCCTTAGTCACATGCGGCCGTAGGTCAAGGACGGGCGCAATCTCCTCGTCGATTCTATCCGAGCGCCAGGTGGGCAAGCGTTTCGCTCACCTGCGCCGGGGGTAATCGGCCGCTCATGCCCACCTCATCCAGTCTCCCGTATCCCCTGGGCGTCTCGCGTCTGTCCGACGACGGAGCCAACCTCGCCGTCTACTCCGAAACAGCCGACTCGGTGTCCGTCGTCGTGATGAACGAAGATGGAACAGAGCGCAGTACAACGCCGTTGGCACTTCGCACCGGTCACGTCTTCCACGATCTGGTGCCCGACGTCACCCCGGGAACGCGATACGGTCTCCGCGTCGACGGCCCGTGGGATCCCGCCTCGGGACTGCGCCACAACCCGGCGAAGCTACTGCTCGACCCGTACGCCACGGCCATCACCGGCCAGGTCGACTGGAACGAATCGGTGTTCTCGCATCTGCATGCAGAGCCGGAGACCCGCAACGACGAGGACTCCGCGCCGCACATGCCGTATTCCGTTGCAGTGCAATCGAACTTCGATTGGACCGGCGACGAGGCACCGCGCACTCCGCTGGACCGAACCGTCGTCTACGAGGTCCACGTGAAGGGCTTCACCGCCACCAATCCCGATGTTCCCGAAGACATTCGAGGAACGTACGCAGGACTGGCTCACCCCGCCGCGATCGCGCACCTGAAGCGTATCGGCGTCACCGCAGTGGAGCTGCTGCCCATCCACCAGTTCGTCCAGGATTCGCACCTGCTCGAAGAGGGCCGCCGAAACTACTGGGGCTACAACTCCATCGGCTTCTTCGCCCCGCACAACGAGTACGCCAGCACCGGCGACACCGGCGGCCAGGTGGACGAATTCAAGGCACTGGTCAAGGCGATGCACGAGGCCGGTATCGAGGTCATCCTCGACGTCGTCTACAACCACACAGCAGAGGGCAACCACCTGGGACCCACGTTGTCGCTCAAAGGAATCGACAACGGCTCGCACTACCGACTCGTCGACGACGACCGCAGCGCGTACTACGACACCACGGGCACCGGCAACAGCCTCAACGTCGGACATCCCGCGGCGCTGGGCCTGATCATGGACTCGCTGCGGTACTGGGTCACGGAGATGCACGTCGACGGATTCCGTTTCGATCTCGCGAGCACCCTGACCCGTCAGGACTCCGGCCTCGACGTCCACAGCGCGTTCCTCGATCTCGTACACCAGGATCCGACGCTCGCGCCGGTCAAACTCATCGCCGAGCCCTGGGACACCCAGGGCTACCAGGTGGGCGGGTTCCCGGCCCGGTGGTCGGAGTGGAACGGTAAGTTCCGCGACGATGTTCGTGACTTCTGGCGCGGCGAGGACGGCGCATTGTCCGCTCTGGCGCAACGTGTCACCGGCAGCCCCGACGTCTACGAGAGCACCCGGCGCCCGACGCTGGCGAGCGTCAACTTCATCACCGCCCACGACGGCTTCACCCTGGCCGACCTCAACTCCTACGACGAGAAGCACAACGAGGAGAACGGCGAGGACAGCCAGGACGGCGAATCCGACAACCGTTCGTGGGGATGTGGCGCCGAGGGCCCGACCGACGACGAGGGCGTCAACGCACTCCGCGCCCGCCAGCAGCGTAATCACCTTGCCACACTGCTCCTTTCGGCCGGCGTCCCGATGATCCTCGGCGGCGACGAACTGGGCCGAACGCAGAACGGCAACAACAACGCGTACTGCCAGGACAACGAGGTCTCCTGGTTCGACTGGAGCACGGTCGATCAGGATCTCGTCGACTTCACCACCCATTTGATCTCGCTGCGCGACGAGCATCCGGCGTTGCGTCCCACCTGGTTCCGGCACGACAGCGACTCCGAGGAGGACGGGGCAGGACCCGATACGGTCGACTTCTACCGCGCCGACGGTCAGAAACTGGTCGACGAGGATTGGTCCGACGGCAACGCACACAGCATTCTCATCCTGATGCGTGCAGGCCAGGGAGACGCGGCGTTCGCCTGGATGGTCAACGCCTCACCTGCGACAGTAGAATTCACGCTGCCGGAGGGCAAGTGGAGTCAGTCGACGTCGAGCGATCCGGATCAGGCGTACGAGGCGGGCGGACCGTCCATTCTGATTCGAGAGCATTCGTTCACGTTGCTGCAGGGCTGATCGGTCCATTGTTCGAGAATCTGTAGCCACTCCTCCGATTCGGAGCGTCCGGCCCACGCGATGTATCCGTCGGGCCGGACGAGGACGGCGGGGCCGCTGCCGGCACGGCGGACGATGTCCGTTCGAGTGCAGTCGCTCTCGCCGACCTGACCCCGACGGACCCGAGCGATCAGGCGGCAGGCAGTACCTTCGTGAACAGCACGGCCCCGGTCGCGTCGCAGAGGTTGACGGTCAGATCGCGCGAGTCCCCGTCGATGAGAACCTCACCGAAATGCTGAAACGCGTCGAGTGGCGACGCGTTCGGCTCCGGTGGCGCGTGCACGAACACTGCTTCCGGGCCGAAGGTGCCGTCCAAATCGTTGGGGCCGAACGCGCCGGCGTTGAGCGGTCCGCTGACGAATTCCCAGAACTCGCGAAATTCCTGGTAGGCCGCGCGCTCCGGCGAATAGTGATGCGCTGCTGTGTAATGCACGTCGGCGGTGAGCCAGACGGTGCCGGTGACGTCGTTCCGGTCGATCGCGGTAAGCACCTGCGCGATGTCGGTCTCACGGCCCAGCGGCGCACCGGGGTCTCCGTTGCCGACGCCTTCCTGCGCGACCTTCCCATCAGGAACGACGAGTCCGAGGGGCAGGTCGTTCGCGATGATCTTCCACGTCGCGGTGGAGCGGGACAGCTCGTCGATCAACCACTGACGCTGCGCCGAGCCGAGGATCTCCCCAGACGCAGCGGTGTTCGCACCGTTCGCATCCTTGTACGTGCGCATGTCGAGGACGAAGACGTCGAGCAGCGGCCCGTAGGCGATCTTGCGGTACACCCGGCCGTCGACGGCTTCTGTGGGCGCGATGGGCAACCACTCGTGAAACGCCTGCAACGCTCTCTGCGACAGCAGGTCCACATCCTTCACCGTGTATTGCTCCAGGTCGAGGATCTCACCGGGGTACCAGTTGTTGACGGTTTCGTGATCGTCCCACTGGACCATCTGGGCGACAGACGAATTGAAGCGGCGATAGTTGTCGTCGGTGAGATTGTAGGCGTACTGGCCGCGGTACTCGTCGAGCGTCTCGGCGACCTTGGACTTGGCCTCGCTCATGGTGTTTCGCCAGATTCGGCCATCGGGAAGTGTCACGCGCTCCTCGAGCGGGCCGTCCGCATAGATCACATCGCCGCTGTGCAGGAACAGATCCGGTTGCCTGTCGGCCATCGCCGAGAAGATGGTCATACCGCCGATGTCGGGGTTGATACCGTAACCCTGGCCTGCGGTGTCGCCACCCCACAACAGGCGGATGTCGGATGGGCCGTCAGGAGCTGTGGAGAACACTCCGGTGATGGGTTCCGACGTCGCGCCGTCCTCGCCCTCGAGCGTGACGCGATAGTGAACCTTCTGTCCCGCAGGCAATCCGGTCAGGCGCAGCACTCCCGTGCCGTCCGACTGCGGGGTCAGCAGTGGCCCGCGCATCGTCGTCACCGAGGAGAACGAGTCCGTCGCGGACGTATCGACGATCATCGTCGCCGGAGTATCGGAACGTGCCCACACCAGCGCTCCGTCGGCACGCACATCACCGCTGGCGACGCCGTGTGTCAGCATCGGCCGGGTGCGAACCAACGCCGGGCTGCACGCCAGCACGGGCGTGGCAGCGGCACCGAGAGCGGCATATCTGAGGAGGGATCGACGGGTGAGCTGCATGTCCTCCACCGTCCAGCATCGACATGAACGGCCCGTAGCGCCCAGGAAGACAGACGATTTCCGCCACAAGCGCGTCGTACCGTGCGACGAGGAACGCGGCCGCAGGATCGGAAAACACAACCACCGATCCCGACCCTGCGGCGCTACCTCACCGAACCGCTGTGAGGGGTCAGCTCACCCCGGCGCGCACGTCCGGTGCCCCGAGCCTGGCCGCATCGGCAGTCTCGTCGTCGGGCTGTTGCTGTGAATCCCGTTCTGCCAGAACACGAAGACGGTAGTGCTCGATCTCCTCGGCCCGGTGCTGATCGTCCCAGCCGAGAATCGGAGCCACCAGCCGAGCCACTTCCTCGGCTGCCGCTTCACCACGATCGGGAACCTCGATGGAGATGCGGGTGCGCCGGGTCAGGATGTCCTCGAGATGCTGCGCGCCTTCGTGACTCGCGGCATAGACGACCTCTGCCTTGAGGTACTCCGGTGCGCTGTCGAGAGGCTTCCCGAGTTCGGGATCGGCGTCGATCAGATCCAGCACCTCACCCATCAGGGTGCCGTACCGACCCAACAGATGCTCGACGCGTGAGACCCGCATGCCGGTGCGCTCGGCCGTCAGATTGCGGGAGTTGTACGCCCCGAGGTAGCCGTCGGCCCCGACGAGTGGGATGTTCTCGGTGACGCACTTGGGCACTGTGCGTTCGAGCCCGTGCACCGCGGCATCCACTGCGTCCTTGGCCATCACGCGGTAGGTGGTGTACTTGCCACCGGCGATGACGGTCAGTCCTCGCACCGGGCTGGACACCGCATGCTCGCGGGAGAGCGTGCTGGTGGAGTCGGACTCTCCGAACAGCAACGGCCGCAGACCTGCGTAGACCCCGACGACATCGGCGCGGTCCAGTGGATCGGCCAGCAGCTTGTTCACGTGCCCCAGGATGTAGTCGATGTCGCTCTGGCTCGCGGCCGGGTGAGCGAGATCGAGCTTCCAGTCGGTATCGGTGGTGCCGATGATCCAATGGCTTCCCCACGGGATGACGAAGAGCAGGCTCTTCTCGGTGCGCGTGATGATGCCCGTGGCGCTGTTGATGCGGTTGCGGGGCACCACCAGGTGCACGCCCTTGGATGCGCGAACCTGGAACTGCCCACGCCCGCCGACCATCTGCTGGACCTCGTCGGTCCAGACACCCGCGGCATTGATGACCTGCTTGGCACGCACCTCGAACGAACGACCCGTTTCCAGATCGCTCGCCACGACACCGACGACCTTGTCGTCCTCCCGAAGGAAGCCCGTGACGCGAGTGCTGTTGGCGCACAACGCCCCATAGGCGGCCGCGGTCCGCGCAATCATCATCGTGTGCCGAGCGTCGTCGACCTGGCCCTCGTAGAACTTCACCGCACCGCGAATCGCCGACCGCTTACCCGAAGGGAAGGATTCGAGCGTCTTCTTCTTACCGAGATGCTTGTGATGACTTGGTACGCCGCGTCCGGCACCCATGACGTCGTACACGCCGATACCGAGCCCCACGTACGGACGGTCGATCACCTTTTCGAGCGGATAGATGAACGGGACCGGCCGAGCGAGGTGCGGGCACAACGTGTTCAGCACGAGCGAGCGCTCTTTGAGGGCCTCGAACACCAGCGAGAAGTTGAACTGTTCGAGGTACCGCAGACCGCCGTGGAACAGCTTGCTCGAGCGACTGGACGTGCCGGCCGCATAGTCGCGTGCTTCGAGCAGTCCGACCTTCAGACCACGCGTCACCGCGTCGAGAGCCGTTCCCGCGCCGACGACGCCGCCGCCGATCACCAGGATGTCCAGCTCTTCGGCTTCCATCCGTGCGATCGCCTCGGCGCGCGCGGTTGGACTCAAAGCCGTTGTGGTGGAACTCATTCTTCATCAACCCAATCGAGAGTACGTGTCACTGCCTTCTTCCAGCCGGCGTACAGCTTTGCCCGCTGGTCTTCGTCCATGGACGGTGTCCATGTCTTGTCCTCGGCCCAGTTCTGGCGAATGTCGTCCTCGCTCGCCCAGTACCCGACGGCAAGGCCTGCCGCGTATGCCGCTCCGAGAGCGGTGGTTTCGGCTACGACGGGCCGCACCACGTCGACGTTCAGGATGTCGGACTGGAACTGCATCAACAGTTCGTTGACGACCATTCCGCCGTCGACCTTGAGCACCTCGAGGTCGACGCCGGAGTCGGCGTTCATGGCCTCGATGACCTCACGCGTCTGGTACGCAGTGGCTTCGAGCACGGCACGGGCCAGGTGGCCCTTGTTGACGAACCGCGTCAATCCCACGATGGCACCGCGCGCATCGGCACGCCAGTGCGGAGCGAACAGACCCGAGAACGCGGGCACGAAATACGCGCCGCCGTTGTCGTCCACCGAACGCGCGTCGGTCTCGATGTCCGCAGCCGAGGAGATCATGCCGAGGTTGTCCCGCAGCCACTGCACGAGCGAACCCGTCACCGCGATCGAGCCTTCGAGCGCGTACACCGTCGGCTGGTCGCCGATCTTGTAGCAGACGGTGGTGAGCAGGCCGTTCTTGCTCATGACCTTCTCGGTGCCGGTGTTGAGCAGCACGAAATTGCCTGTGCCGTAGGTGTTCTTGGCCTCACCGGGAGACAAGCAGGCCTGCCCGAAGGTGGCGGCCTGCTGGTCTCCCAGGATGCCGGAGATCGGCACACCGCGGAACGGTCCGCGTTCACGGCCGGTGCCGTACACCTCGGAACTCGACCTGATCTCGGGCAGCATCGACATCGGAATGCCCATGTCGGCGCAGATGCCCTCGTCCCACTGCAGGGTGTCGAGATCCATCAACAGCGTGCGCGAGGCGTTGGTCGGATCGGTGTAGTGCAATCCGCCGTCGGTTCCGCCGGTCATGTTCCACAGCACCCAGGTGTCCATGTTGCCGAAACACAGCTCTCCCGCTTCGGCTTTGGCCCGTGCACCGTCGACGTTGTCGAGAATCCACTTGATCTTCGGCCCGGAGAAGTAGGTGGCCAACGGCAGACCGGTCTTGGCGGTGTACTTGTTGGCATCGCCGCCGCCGAGTGCGGTCGCGATGCGATCGGTACGGGTGTCCTGCCAGACGATGGCGTTGTAGATCGGCTTGCCCGTCTCGCGGTCCCACACCAGCGCCGTCTCACGCTGGTTGGTGATACCTACTGCGGCGATGTCCTCGCGCGTCAGATCCGCTGCGGCCATGGCACCGGCCGCGACGGCGCGCACGTTATCCCAGATCTCCGACGCGTCGTGCTCGACCCAACCGGCCTGCGGGAAGATCTGCTGGTGTTCCTTCTGATCGACGGCGACGACGGTGCCCGCGTGATCGAAGATCATGCAGCGTGAAGACGTGGTTCCCTGATCGATCGCGGCGACGTACTTTCCTGCGAACTCGGTCATGGCTTCTCTCCTGTGGTCTGGGTGTCTGCTGGGAGTCGTGATGGCGGCTCGGGCGTCGAACCTTCTTGTTTGCGTAGGTTCTTCCCGATCAACAGGTCGTACAGGAACACTCCTATCGGTCCACCTACGAGAGGTCCGACGATCGGCACCCAGAAGTACAGGCCGCCGTATTGATCTCGCCACGCTCCACCGTAGCCCGTGATGTACGACGCCAGGCGAGGTCCGAAATCTCGAGCCGGGTTGATCGCGTAGCCGGCGTTGGTGGCCCAGGCGAATCCGATGGCGACGACGATGAGGCCCACGATCAGGGGAGCCATGTTGGCCATCGGTGCGGTGCCGAGCGAATCGGTCACGGCCACGATGAGGAACAGCAGAATGGCGGTACCGATGATCTGGTCGATCAGCGCCGAGGACACACTCACCGGCAGTGTCCCGTTACCGGGCAGTGTCGAGAAGATGGTCTGGGTGGCGGTGGTGTGCCCGGGGTCGACCGCGTTGATCATGTCGTTGTAGTTCCAGCGCACCAGCAGGGCGGCCACGAAGGCACCTGCGGTCTGCGCGAGAATGTACGGCGCAACCATCTTCCAGCTGAATCCGCGGAAGAGTGCGAACGTAATGGTCACCGCGGGATTGAGGTGCGCGCCGGTGATACGGCCCGCGACATAGATACCGAACATCACGCCCAGCCCCCACGCCCAGGCGATCGAGTCGTGACCGCCGAGGCTGCCGGACTCACCACCCGAGACCACCTGAGCGACGACGCCGACACCGAACAGAATGAGAATCATGGTTCCGGCGAACTCCGCGGCCATGTGCGCCGGTAGCCCCCATTCCGGTTCCTTACGTGCCATCTTTCAGCCTCCACACAGTCAGTGATACACGCCACATTGCGTGCCATTTGCCACGGTAGACGGCCTGCACTGCGTTTCACAGCTGATGCACATATGTGCAATTCGGTCGTACACTGGCGCCGGTGACGGACCCCAGCATCACTCCCGAATCCGACCTGCGGACCGGCCATGCCACCCAGGCGGCGCGGCTCTACTACTTCCAGGACATGACGATGGCGGCCATCGGCCGTGAGCTGGGCGTATCTCGTTCGACAGTCTCACGACTCATCACGTTCGCGCGGGCGTCGGGACTGGTGGAAATCAAGATCTCCACCCCACTCGGTCAGGCACCGCGGATCGAGCGTGCATTCGCCGATCTGTACGACATTCGTGCACACGTGGTGCCGGTCGCGGAGACGGTCGACGAACTGCAGCGTCTCGATCGGGTCGCGACCTTCGCCGGCCGACTACTCACGTCGTTCTTCGAGTCGGACATGGTGATGGGCGTCGCCTGGGGAACCACCGTCAGCGCCGTCAGCCGCAAGCTCGCCCCCAAGCGAACCCACAACTCGAGCGTGGTGCAACTGAACGGGGCAGCCAACATGCGCACCACGGGGGTCTCGTATGCCACCGACATCATCCGGACGTTCGCCGACGCGTACGGGGCTGCGGCACAGGGATTTCCGGTTCCCGCATTCTTCGACTATCCGGAAACGAGACAGCACCTGTGGCGCGAGCGCAGCATCAGGCGCGTGCTCGAACTTCAGGATCGCATGAACCTCGCCGTCTTCAGCATCGGCGTCATGAGTGGAGCCGTTCCGAGTCACGTCTACAGCGCCGGCTATCTCGAACGCGAGGACAGAGCCGAGCTGCAACGTGACGGCGTCGTCGGCGACATCGCCACGGTGTTCCTCCGATCCGACGGCAGCTACAACCGAATTGCGTTGAACGACAGATCGAGTGGGCCGAGCCTCGATCGACTCAAGGCCGTCCCGCGCAGAGTCGCCATCGTGGCGGGAGAGTCCAAACTCGACGCCCTCACCGCCGCACTGCGCGGTGGCCTGATCACCGATCTGGTGATCGACGACATCAGCGCCGCGAAATTGGTGTTGCGCTCGCGCTGACCCATGTGAGTGGAAACTCGACCCCTGCTACGTGTGCTGTCTTGATACATGCGGGACACGGGTGTCTCGATACATGTGAGACACGATTCTAGGCTGCGGGGCGGTGGAGTTGTCCTTGGTAGCGCTTGTCGATGTTCAAGTGCAAATGGCCGAGGACTTCTCCGCTGGCCGTGTAGGTGGTGATGTGGTTGCCGTCGCGCAGGACGGTCACGCGACTGTGAGCGTGGGACCGTCCGACCGAGATCGTGTGGTCGCCGACGGAGATCACGCCGGAGCCGGAGACGGAGTGGGTACCGACTGTGGCGTCGACCTGGGCGGGTAGGTGCTGCGGACCGCCCAAGGTTGCAGCGCCGTTCCATGCCTGCTGCGGGGGCATGTTCACGGCACTGTGGCGGCGGTCGTTGTTGTAGAACGTCTGGTACCGATTGCACGATGTCTGCAACTCGGCGGTCGTGGCGGGCCGGGTGGGTTGGTCGGTGAGCCACTGTTTGAAGGTGCGGTGGTGGCGTTCGACTTTGCCGTTGGTCTGCGGGTGGTACGGGCTCGAGTGAATGAGCCTGGCACCGGACCCGGTGACGAACGCGCCGAACTTCGAGCGGCCCTTCGACGCGGTCGCGCAGAATGCCATTCCGTTGTCGGACAACACGATTGCCGGTACTCCGTAGTCGGTGAACGCTCTGCCGATGGCGGTGATGGCTCCGGCGGTGGTCTCGGCGTGGCAGACGTACGTCGCGACGAGGGTGCGGGTGCAGTCGTCGAGAACCTCGAAGACGGTGGCTTTCCCGCCGCCGGCGAGTACGACTTCGGTGGCGTCGATCTGATAGCAGTCACGGGGTCGGGCGTATTGGAATCGGCGGTAGGACGATTTGGGTCGCTTCTTGGGTTCCGGGGTCACCAGGCCGTGGCGGGTGAGGATGTTGTTGATGGTCGATCGGGCCGGGACCTTCCAGCCTTTGCCGGCCCAATCATGTTCGGCGGCAATCTTGGTCAGCTCGTAGCGGATGTTGTCGGCACCGTTGTCGCGGCCCAATTCGCCGCGGAGCGCGATGATGCGGGCTTCGACAGCGTCGGGGGTGCGTGCCGGGCTCGAGCGGGGCCGGCGGGAGTCGAGTTCCCACCGGCCCCGTTCTCGGATCCGGGCGGCGTGACGGTTGGCGGTACTGCGGGAGAGCCCGTGATCGGCGCAGAAGCCTGACAGGCCTCGTTCGTCGAAGACGTCGGCTCCCTCGATGATCCATGCGGTCAAGGTGGCGTCGAGCAGGTTCATCCGGGCATCCGATCTGGCCATGGATTACTCCATAGCCGGTCACAGTGCCCCGCAGCATCATCACAGCCCGTGTGTCACATGTCCGTGGACATCTCGTGTCTCATATGTCCCCGGACTGAACACGACCCCTGCTACGAACTTCCGCGCACGTGGGCAACCCTTGCGCTCGGCCGAATCTCGTGTCACTCTTGGTTCATGACAACAGGAAAGGCGGACACCGCCTCACCGACGTGAGCGCCGTGCCGATGCCGTCGACATTCCCCCGTCGAGGCACATTCTCCGAAGATCCCGATTCCTACGCCGAAGACATTCGCGCGGTCTGTGCACAACGCGACCGGTGGCTCGATTACGGACTGAAAGCCGGCCCAGCCGACAGATCCGTCGCAGAACATGCTGTGGCACAACTGTATCGATCAGCCGGGTTCGACGAGCCCGAGTTCCATTGGGTGCCGTCGCCACAGGCTGCAGCGACCTTCATCGCCGGCAGACACTTGGCGAGAACACCGTCGATATCCACCGCCGGTACCGAGGTGGACGCCGCGATCGCGACCATGTTGTCCGACTCCCGGCACCGTATGGACCGCATCATCGAGCGCCGCCACATCGAATGGCCGCGGGAAAATCGGTGGTCGACGGTCAACGGCAGCAACGACTTTCGAGCCCGCGGCATCGTCGCCCGCGGTACCCCGATCGAGGCGGCCCTCGCCGGTATCAGCCCGGATCCCATCATCGACCGGACCGTCCGTACGTCGTTGCACACCAGCCTGTTCGACGGAATTGCCACTTCCATCCGCACGACCACTCCCCGCCCGTTCGGCTCCATCACCTGGTACGGCCAACAAGAAGCCCATCGCGTCGCCTACTACGACGCTTTCCGTCGCCACGGACTCGCCCGGTTCTCCTTCGAAGACGTCGAACTACTCGACGTCCAAACCGCCGTCATCGAGTCGACGGGCTGGTGGTGGGCGTTCGAGAACATCGCAGTGATGGCAGAACGGCCCACCTCCGTATACGTCGAACCGCTACCCGATTCACCGCACGGTGAAGTGCGGCTGCATAATTCGGAGGGCCCGGCCGTGGAGTTCGCCGACGGCAGCGCAGTCCACGTACTGAGCGGCACCGTCGTTCCGAGCTGGGTGATCGACAATCCCACGATCGACCGCATCACTGTCGAACGCAACGTCGAAGTGCGACGAAGCGCCATCGAACGAATCGGCTGGGACACCTACCTGGAGCAGGCCGGTCTACGCCTCGTCGACACCGGCCAGGATCCGGGGAACCCGGGCTGCACCCTGGAGCTGTACGCAGCACCGGAGGGCTGGCAGGACGGGGGACGAATTCTGCTTGCCGTCAACGGTTCTCGTGAACGCGAAGGTCGACGGCGCCGCTACGGGCTGCGGGTCCCCGCTGCCTTCACCTCCGCCGTCGACGCGGCAGGCTGGACCTACGGTCTTGCCGGAGCCGACTATGCCCGGCTCCTCCGCCGTACGTGACTCCGCACGACCTCCATCGATACCCACCCCACAACTACCCACCCCAACGACCAACCACAGGTGACCCCATGAACTCGAACATCACGCTGTCCACTCTCACCGACCGCACCGGTCTGGATGTCTTCGACTACCTCGACAAGGAGATATCGGTGCCCGTCGTCAACGGGTCGCAGGCCCAGGGAGATCTGATCGTCGTCCCGCTCGCCGTACTCGACGGCATCGTCGTCACCACCGAACGGACACGACACGAGACCGTGCCGTTGTCCGGCATCGAACTGCTCCGCAGTGCGGCGGGCGGCAATCCGCACAGCCTCGTCGCCGACGGCCGCGGGTGCACGTGGTCGAGTCCGGTGCACGACGTTCGACGCCTTGCTCTGGGCATCCTGAGCAATTCGGAGACCGCCTACCTCATTCACCCCGAACACGGAGCCACCGGAATTGCACCCGGCCGATACGTCATCGGGCGTCAGCGCGAACGCGGCGGAGACGGCTGGTTCTCGTCGACGCAACTGATCGCGGACTGACACACCGACCGAGTGTGATCTGTATCGCATCAACCAGGCACTGATAGGTGCATCTCAGAAGGGGCGTCGGAGCAGTAAGTGTGACTCTATGTAGCACTAAGGTTCGCGTCATGACTGCTGTTGTCGCACAGACCGTCGCATGACCGGCGCCCCTTCGCCGGTGCAGAACCGTCTCCTCGGAATCGCCCTCGTCGTGCTCATCGTCGTGTTCGTCGGGTGGAGTGTCACCTCGTACAACAAGACGTTCGTCGACGTCGTGACCGTCTCCCTCGAGACCGACAGCGTCGGCAACGCGCTGCCCCGCAATGCCGACGTCAAGGTGCGCGGCATGATCGTCGGCGAGGTCCGATCGGCTACGACCACCGACGGCGTCGTCACCTCGGAACTGGCGATCGAGCCGGACAAAGCCCCGATGATCCCCTCGAACGTCACGGCCCGCCTGCTGCCGAAAACCCTGTTCGGTGAGCGGTACGTCGCGTTGATTCCGCCGGACGGCAAGCCCGGTTCGCCCATCACCGAGGGCACCGTGCTGAAGCAGGATCGCAGCGGAAATGCCATCGAGGTGGGGCAATTGCTCGACGGCCTGCTGCCGTTGCTCCAAGCCGTGCCGCCACAGGATCTCTCGAACACCCTCGGCGCACTGGCACAGGGGCTCAGCGGCCGCGGAGAACAGCTGGGCCTGACGATCGATCGGCTGGAGAACATCTTCTCCGGACTGAACACCGAACTCCCCGCCATCCAGCAGGACCTACGCGGATTGGCGGACTTCTCCCAGACCTACGCAGACGCAGCTCCCGAGTTGGTCAGCGCTCTCGACAATCTGCGGACCACCGGCAACACCGTCGTCGAGAAGCAATCCGCGCTCGCGACGCTGTACACGTCGGTGTCATCCGCCTCGAACACGACGGCCGGCTTTCTCGAGGCGAACTCGACGCAGCTGATCGGTCTCGCCGCGAATTCGCGCGAGGCACTCGAAGTGCTGGCCGAGTTCTCCCCCGCCCTGGGTTGCACGGTCGCGCAGTTCGCCGAAGGGGCTCGACGCGGCAGGATCGTCACCGGCGTCGGCGACGAGTATCCCGGCATCAACGTCTCGATGCCGTTCGTCAACCCGAAGGGTCGGTACCTGCCGAACCAGGACGAGCCACGGCTGTTCGAGCAGACCCGCGGACCGAGCTGCTACACCCCCCTCGACCGCAATGCGGGCGAGTACTTCCCGCAGTACCCGGGTGGGTCACCCAACGACGGCTCGTACCAGGTGCCGACCAGAAACCCGGGCGAGCAGAACATCCCGGTGCTCTCGGCTCCGCAGCTCTCTCCTGTTCCCGCTTCGTATGCGGGCTCGGTCACCGAGCAGCAGACCCTGGCCGTCATCTACGGCGGTGCCACCGGAATCGCACCGGAGGCCGTCCCCTCCTGGACCACCACGGTGGGCGCGCCTGCGCTTCGAGGAACTCAGGTCACGCTCCGCTGACACCGCCTGATTGAATGGTCCGCATCCCCCGTCGACGAGCGCGGCGGGTAACGATTCAGGAGTACAGATGCCAGTCGACACGAACGCCGCAGGATTCTCGATCCAGTCCTCCAACGACGGGCGCGCGGCCGTCATCTCGGTAGCGGGCGAGCTCGACGTCACCACCGCTCCGGCACTGTCCGAGGCCATCACCGCACAGACCGCGACCGGCCCGGCTGCACTGATCGTCGACCTGAGCGGAGTGTCGTTCCTGGCCTCGGCGGCCATGACCGTTCTCGCGACGGCGCAACAGGATCACGGAGAGTCCCTCTCGTTCTCGGTCGTCGCCGACGGACCGACCACCAGCCGGCCGATCAAGCTGATGGGCTTGGATCAGGAATTCACCCTGCACGCCGACCTGGCGTCAGCCCTCGCTGCCCTCGGCTGAGTCGGGGGCCGGGGATACGCCCAGTGCCATGACGGCGGCGTCGTCGGCCAGCCCGTCGCCGAAGCTGCGCAGCAGCAACCGCAGATCGTCGACGATCGCTGCCGGAGTCGCCGGAGCGTGCGCCGTCGCGAATTCCAGCAGGGCACCGTCGTCGTCGTATCGACCCCGGCCGACTCGCGCTTCGGTGAGACCGTCGCTGTAGAGCATCAGGGTGTCCCCTGCTTCGAGCGTGACGGTCGCCGGAACGAAGCGAGCGTGCCGAAGAATCCCAATCAGCTGGCCGCCCGTCATGGTCACGTAGTGGGCGGTGCCGTCGGCCCGAAGGACCAGCGGTGGGGGGTGCCCGCCACTGGCCATCGATACCTCGAATCCGGTGTCCGTTCGGCTCAGAATGCCGAAGACCGCGGTGCAGAACTGCGCATTGGCGTCCCGAAACTCTTGTCGCAGAACAGAATCCAGATTCTGCAGCACCGCGACGGGATTCTCGTCGTACACCGCTGCCGCGCGCAACGTGTACCGCGTCAGCGACGTCACAGCGGCCGCCGATGCACCTTTGCCACAGACGTCGCCGAGAAAGAAGCCCCAGCAGTCGTCGGACAACGGAAACAGGTCGTAGAAGTCGCCACCCACCTCGTCGCGGGACGCTGCCCGGTAGTGCGCCGCGGCGGTCATCCCCGACGGCGGTAGCAGTGCGGGCGGCAACAGCGACCGCTGCAGCGTCTTGGCCAACAGTTCTGCACGCGTGCGTGATTGCAGCAATTCGCGCTCGTAAGTACGGCGATCGCGAGCGTCGAGCGCCGTGATGCGGATCAGTACCGGCCGGCCCTCTGCGTCGATCTTGACGTTCGCCGTGATGAACACCGGCAGCCGTCGACGATCCGCCGTCACCAGGTCCAGTGCAATGCCGTCGAGCTTGCCGTTCATCAACAGCATCGGCCCGAAGTGGGTCTCGTAGTGAATGCGTCCACCGACGGTGAGCAGCTCCCCGAAGTCGGTGCCGACCAGCGCGTCGACCTCGAAGCCCAGCCAGGTTGCCAGCGTCGAGTTCAGTCGCGCGATCCGCATGTCGGGGCGCACGGACAAGTACCCGCATGGCGCATTCTCGTACAGGTCCTCGACATCGAGGTCATCGATCACGACGGTCTCACGAAGTCCGCGATGGTCTCGGCCGTCAGTTCGGGTGCGGTGATCTGCGGGCAATGGCCACTGACGTCGAGAGTGATGCGGACGCTCCCCGGGATCTGTTCGTGCACGAACCGGCCGACCTGAGGCGGTGCGAGCGAGTCGCGCGCACTGTCGATGATCAACGTCGGCACCGGTACTGCAGGCAGATCCGCCCGATTGTCGGACAGAAAGGTGGTGCGGGCAAACACCCGTGCGCACGCCGGATCGGTTCGGCACACGCTCGCGGTCCACATGTTCTCGAGTTCCGGTCGATCGGGTGCGTTCACGACCACCGATGCCATCGATGCAGACCAACCGAGGTAGTTGCTGTCCAGCGATTCGAGCAGTTCGTCGATGTCCTCTGCACTGAAGCCGCCGCGGTAGTCGCCGTCGTCGATGTACCGGGGGGACGGAGTCAGCAGAATCAACTTGGTGAATCGATCGGGCGCAGCGGTGGCGGCCAGCACCCCCATCATCGACGCCACCGAGTGACCGACCAACGTGACGTCGGTCAGGTCGAGTTCCTGCGCGATCTCGACGATGTCGGCGGCGTACGTGCTCATGTGGGCGTATCTCTCGGCGTCCCAGGCCGCGGGGTCGGCTGCACCGGCCCCCACGTGGTCGAACAGGACGATCCGGAATCGCGAAGCCAGGATTTCGGTGACGCCTCGCCACAACGTCTGGTCGCAGCCGAAGCCGTGCGCCAGCATCACGACCGGGCCGTCGGCAGCTCCGACGACTTTCACGTTGTTCCTGAGGCGCGCACTCACCTGCACAGTGTGTCATCCGGCACCGGAAGCGGGGAGTGAGACTGCCCGGACAGGGTATGACCCCTGTCTACAGAAACGAGAATCTCATGCGAGTGCTGGTCACCGGCGCAACCGGATACATCGGATCTCGGCTGATCCCCGTGCTTCTCGAACAGGGCCACGAGGTACACGCCGCGATGCGTGACCCCAAGAAGAAGTCGCGTTTCGCCTGGGGTGCGCACGTGACGGCAGTGCACTTCGACCTCGACGACCACGACAGCTTCGACTCCGCTACCGAGAACGTCGACGCGGTGGTCTACCTGGTCCACTCGATGGACGAAGGCGATTTCGTCGAGAAGGATCGCCATGCCGCGCAGTCCATGGCCGCCGCTGCGGAACGCAACGGGCTCCAGCGAATCGTCTACCTGTCCGGACTGATTCCCGACGACGGCACTCCGCTGTCGGACCACCTGCGCTCACGGCTGCAGGTCGAGGAGGCGTTCCTCGACAGTTCCGTCGATGCCACCGTCCTTCGGGCCGCCATTATCCTCGGTTCCGGATCCACGTCGTTCGAGTTGGTGCGGCGCATGACCGAGCGACTGCCGGTGACGCCGATTCCGACGTGGATGCGGAGGCAGGTGCAGCCGATCGCCGTCGTGGACGTCGTCGCCATCATCGCCCGCGCCCTCGGCGACACAGCCCGTCCCGGATCGTTCGACATCGGCGGCACCGAGACGATGAGCTACCCGGAACTCCTGCAGGCGTACGGCAGCGTCGCCGGTCTGCGCCGAGCACAGATTCCGGTGCCACTGCTGCCGACGGGGCTGGTCGGCCGCGCGGTCGCAGTCATCACCGCGATGCCGCCCGGCACCGTGATCTCGTTGGTGGAGAGCCTGACCCACGACATGGTTGTGCGACGCGGCAATGCCGCGACGGAGGTGTTCGCAGAACCGGATACGACGTTGCTCAGCGTGCGGGAGGCCTTGGAACGCTCCATCACGGTGGCAGCCGAGGAAGGTACGGACGCACACGCCGACCCTCAGGCCGCAGCCGACACCGATCCGGACTGGGCAGGCGGAGTCGTCGACATCGTCGACGGCACCGTGCGACAGCGTCCGTCCGGCATCGCGGGCAAGGTCCAGCTCGGGGCGACCCGCTAGCCGGTGTCGATGTCTGTCAGCTGATGTAGCTGTCAGCCGATGTCGCTGTAGCGATGAGCCCAGGGCACTGCTCGTTCCAACTGCGCCGCGAGTTGGACGAGGAGCCCCTCCCCGCCCAGCGGGGCGAGAAAGTGTGCGCCCATGGGCAGACCTGAGCTCGTCCAGTGCAGCGGAACGGACAGGGCGGGACGCCCGGTGACGTTGGCGGTCTGGGTGTACGGGATCCACGAGATGTTCTCGTCGATCATCTGATCCACGATGCCGGTGTACTTGAGCATTCCCGCAGTTCGGCTGCGCAACAACAAGTCCGATGCCAACTGCAGCGGCTTCGCGAGCTCGAACGCCCCGATCTTCGGGGGCAGCTCGGCCAGAGTCGGGGTCAGCAGCAGGTCGTACGTCTCGAAGTAGGTGGCCAGGGCCCGCACGTGCACGTGTCGGCCCTCCACCGCATCGAGGTAGTCGACTCCGCTCGCGGATCGGCCGAGCGCGGCCATGATTCGGGTGTCCCGCTCGAATGCGTCGTCACCGCACCCGGTTCTGCGCTTGACCTCTTCCATTTCCCACGCCAGGTACGTGAACCAGGCGAGCAGGAATTCGCGGTTGAGCGCTGCGTCGTCGAACGGCGGGGCCTCGAGGAGTTCGACGGTATGGCCCAGTTCGCCGAGCGTGGTCGCTGCCGATTCCATCGCAGCGATCGCCTCCGGGGCCGGAGACGGATTCACCGAGGTCGCGGCGTACATGCCGATCCGTAACGGCCGCGGGTCGGTGTCCATCCGAGACAGGAACCCGTCGGGCGGCGGCGTGGACGAGTATCCCGACGTCGGCTCACCACCGGCGAGGACATCGAGCATCGCGGCGGTGTCGCGGACCGACCGCGACACCACGCCCTGCACTGCGGCCCCGTGCATCGGCTCGCCGAACGTCGGTCCCGACGGCACCAGCCCGCGGCCGGGCTTGAGCCCGACCAGTCCACAGCAGGCCGCCGGAATGCGGATGGAGCCGCCGCCGTCGTTCGCTCCCGCCACCGGCGCGATCCCGGCCGCGACCGCCGCGGCGGAGCCACCCGACGAACCACCGGGAGTTCTGCTGCGGTCCCACGGGTTTCGAGCCGGGCCGAACACTGCTGGCTCGGTGATTCCCTTGGCACCGAACTCCGGGGTGTTCGTCTTACCGAAGATGACCAGGCCGGCGTCGAGCCAGCGCTGAACCACCGTCGCGTGTTCGGGCATCGGCAGCTCGGTGAGTGCGCGCGAACCACTGGACGTGGGCAGCCCCGCGTAATCCTGCGACAGGTCCTTGATCAGAAACGGCACCCCGGCGAACGGGCCTTCCAGCGTTCCGGCCAGCCGCTGCTCGGCCTCCTCGCGCATCGGGCGCACGATCGCGTTGAGACCCGGGTTCACCGACTTCGCCTGCTCCAGTGCGCAATCGAGAAGTTCACGCGGGGTGACATCGCCTGTGGAGACCAACTCGGCCAGCCCGAGGCCGTCGTACGTCCGATACTCGTCGATGCGCATGAAGTCACTGTAGATGTCGGTTGCCGCCGGAGGCACGAACTCGACGAGATCGCAGTTGTGCAGGCATTCCGGGCCGAAACAGCCGCATAACTGCGAACTCGACGCGAACCGTCAGAATCCGATGGGCAATCCGGCGTAGTTCTCCGCCAGTCCCTTGGCACCCGCCTCGCTGGACGCCACCCATTTCAGTTGCGAGAGTTGCAATTGCGCGTCGAAGGGGTCGTCGCCGGTATGCAGCATCGTGGTCATCCACCACGAGAAGTGGGTGCAGCGCCAGACGCGCCGAAGGGCGTCGTCGCTGTAGCTGTCTGCGGCCCGAGAATCGTTCCCCTTCAGCTTCTGCGCCAGGGCAGGCGCGAGCAGAGCCACGTCGGCTACCGCGAGGTTGAGGCCCTTCGCTCCGGTGGGCGGCACGATGTGCGCGGCGTCGCCGGCCAGGTACAGGTTGCCGTGTCTCATCGGTGTCTGCACGTAGCTGCGCATCGGCAACACGCTCTTCTCGGTGATGGGGCCGGGGTTCAGAGTCCACCCGTCCTGACCGTGACCGAGCCTTAACGCCAACGCATCCCAGATGCGGTCGTCGGACCACGTGTCGATATCGGTTCCGTTCGGCACCTGCAGATACAGCCGGCTGACCGCCGACGACCGCATCGAGTGCATCGCGAAGCCGTCCTGATGCCAGGCGTAGATCAGTTCGTCCGTCGAGGGGGCGACATCGGCGAGCACACCGAGCCAGGAGTAGGGATAGACCCTTTCCCAGGTGTTGCGCACCGAATCGGGCATCGCCGCCCGGCTCGGCCCGAAGGAACCGTCGCATCCCGCAACGACTGTCGCGTCGATTCGCACCGCGTTGCCCGACGCGTCGGTGAAGGTGACGTAGGGCGCGTCGGATTCGACGTCGTGCAACGCCGTGTCCGAGACGTCGTAGTAGATCTGTTGGCCGGCCTTCTCGCGTGCCACCACGAGGTCCTTGGTGACCTCCGTTTGCCCGTACACCCAGACACTCCGGTCGACGAGATCTCGAAAGTCGATGTGGTGCCGCTCTTCCGGCCACTGCAAGTAGATGCCTCGATGCTCGTCGCCCTCGCGGTGCAGACGCTCACCGAGCCCGTGTTCGTCGAGCAATTGGACCGTCGAGTGTTCGAGGACTCCGGCCCGGATTCGGGAGAGCACGTATTCCTGAGTACGTGACTCGATCAGAATGGAGTCGATCCCCTGCTCGTCGAGCAGGTGGGACAGCAGCAGACCCGCGGGCCCTGCACCGATGATGGCAACCTGTGTACGCATGCAAGCAGTAGACCCCGGGATCTCGACCCGAACAAGACCGCACTTCCACTCAGTGAAAACGGCCGACTACCCGCCAAGACTTCGTCCGATCCCGTGGGCCGCAACCTGAAGTGCGGCAACCAGTCTCACTCGATCGCGGCCCAGCTTGGGAACCACGATTCCCAATGCGGCGACCACACTGTCGCCGGCATGGACCGGCACAGCCACCGAACACGCACCGAGTGTCATCTCCTCGACCGTCTGCGCGAAACCCTCGCGACGCACTCGACGCAACTCGCTCTCCAGCTGCCCAGGATGCGTCACCGTGTACGGGGTGAGGCGATCCAGAGAGCGCATCACCTGCTCCTGCACCTCCCGCGGCGCGTACGCCAGCAGCACCTTGCCGACGCCGGTGGCGTGCAGCGGCAGCCGAGCGCCGACGCGACTGACCGCGGGAACCGATGCGTGGCCGGCCAACCTGTCGAGATAGAGCACTTCGCACCCGTCGCGGATGGCCAGGTGCACCGTCGCAAGGGTCGCTCCGTAGATGTCGTGCAGAAACGGTGATGCGATGTCGCGAAGATCGGACTGATCGGGTGCGAGCAAGCCCAGTTTCCACAACCGCCTACCGACGACGTAGCGCCCGTCGTCGCCCCGGACCAACGCGCCCCACTCCACCAGTTCTCGCACCAGCCGATGCGCAGTGGCGATGGGTAGGTCGGCACCGGCGGCCAGGTCGGTCAAGGTCAGCGACGGAGCCTTCTCGTCGAACACGCCGAGCAGGGCCAGCAGGCGCGCAGCCACCGAGACTCCGGGGTCCCGAGCATTGCCAGCCACCCCAAGGACGATAGCCGCCCCCACTCGCCGCCGAACTCGAAGTTATGGATGAAAACGGACTCGAATCCGTCCATAACTTCGAGTTCGGCGGGAAATCAGACAGTGGCAGCGGCAAAGCCGATTCGATTGAAACGCTTTTCGCGCGCGATCATCCGCATCGAAGGGTCCTGAGCGATCAGCTCGGCAAGTTCTCGGTGCAATACCGCCCCCACTCGATCGCAGAACTGCTGTGATTCGTCTGCGGCGTCGGGCAACTCGGGAACGATGATGTCGACGACACCGGCCCGGAAGAGATCGAGCGAGCGCACTCCCTGCTTGGTCGCCATCTCGGCGGCGTGGGTGGTGTCGCGATGCACGATGGCCGAGGCACCCTCGGGCGGCAACGGCGAGAGCCAGGCGTGCTGAGCAGCGAGAACTCGATCCGCCGGCACCAACGCAAGGGCACCGCCGCCGGTTCCCTGCCCCAACAGCAAGGAGAGCGTGGGGGTTTCGAGGTCGACCATGTCTGCGATACACCGTGCTATCTCGCCGGCCAGGCCGCCTTCCTCCGCCTCCTTGGACAGCGCTGCACCGGCAGTATCGATGACGGTGACGAGGGGAAGCTTCAAATCCTGCGCCAGCCGCATGCCGCGTCGGGCCTCACGCAGAGCCGCGGGGCCGAGTGGCGTCTTCGTCGTCTGACTCCTCCGGTCCTGCCCGAGAAGAACGCACGGCATGTCGCCGAACCGGACGAGCGCCAGAATGAGGCCCGGATCGGACTCGCCCTGACCGGTTCCGTTGAGCGGTAACACGTCTGCCGCTGTGTTGAACAGCAATTCGCGTACCCCAGGCCGATCGCTCCTGCGTGAGGCCAGAATGGAGGTCCATGCCGGCACGTCCTCGATCTCCCACTCGAGAGCATCGGAATGCCGGACGCGACACGACGGCACGTCGGTCATGATGCGTAGTGCCCGGTCGACGATCTCACCGAGCTGCTCGGGCGGACGGATGGCGTCGATGAGTCCGTGCGCCTGCAGGTTCTCCGAGGTCTGCACGCCGGCGGGGAATTTCGCGTCGTACAACGCCTCGTAGACGCGGGGCCCGAGGAATCCGACGAGCGCACCGGGCTCGGCAACGGTGACGTGACCGAGCGATCCCCAGGATGCGAAGACGCCGCCGGTGGTGGGGTGGCGCAGATAGACGATGTACGGCAGGTTCGCCGCCTTGTGTGCGGTTATCGCTGCGGTGATCTTGACCATCTGCAGAAACGCGACGGTGCCCTCCTGCATGCGCGTTCCACCCGAGGTCGGCAACGCGAGCAGCGGCATTCGCTCGGCGGTGGATCGGTGCACCGCACTGACCAAGCGTTCACCGGCGGCCACTCCGATGGATCCGGCCAGAAAGGCGAACTCGCCCAACAGGATTGCCACCTTACGTCCGCGCACGGTCGCGGATCCGGTGAGAACGGATTCGTCGAGTCCGGTCTTCTCACGCGCCGCAGCCAGTTCGTTCGCGTACTCGTCGTCGATGACGTAGTCGGCAGCCGGGCTGTCCCACGACTCGAAACTCCCGGGATCGATCACCAGATCGAGGAGTTCGAGCGCGGTCATCCTCGTCATCGGATCGCTTCCTTCAACCAGTCGCGGACGAGTTCATCGTCGGCTCCGAGAACCGGCGGTGCCAGATGTCGGTTCTCGGTGACCTCCGTCCCGTCGGATTCGAAGAATCGCAGCGGCGGCCCGGGCAGGGTCACCGTGCCCAGCGTCTCGTGCTCGACGTCGATGAGCAGGCCCTGAGACTTGGTCTGCTCCCACTCGTACACTTCCTGCACGTTGCGTACTTTGCCTGCGGGGACACCGATTTGGTCGAGAAGCGCCAACAACGGCTCGGTCTCGTAGGTACGGAAGATCTTGGACACGAGTTCGACGACGTCGTCGCGACTGTCGACGCGTTGCGGGTTGGTCGCCATACCCTCGAGGTCGGGATCGATACCGAAGCCCTCACAGAAGCGATGCCACAGACCCTCGCTGCCCACCGAGATCTGCACGGCTCCATCGGAAGTGGGAAAGAGGCCGTACGGACAGATCGACGGGTGGTGGTTGCCCTGCGCCTCACCGATCTCGCCTGCGACGGTCCACTTGGTGCCTTGAAAGGCGTGCACCCCGACGACGCTGGCCAGCAACGACGTTCGAACCACCTTGCCTCGGCCGGTGCGGTCGCGCTCGCGCAGCGCAGCGAGAACACCGAAGGCTCCGTACATTCCGGCGAGCAGGTCCGCGATCGGGACCCCCACGCGCTGAACATCGTCGGGACCGGAGCCGGTGAACGACATCAACCCGGCCTCGCCCTGAGCGATCTGGTCGTAGCCGGATCGGCCACCCTCGGGGCCGTCGTGTCCGAATCCACTGATCGACAGCACGACCGTGCGCGGGTTGATCTCGGCGATGCGCTCGGGCGAGAAGCCGAGCCGATCGAGCACTCCCGTGCGGAAGTTCTCGAGCAGAACATCCGCGCGTTCGATCATGCGCTCCAACGCTTCTCGGCCATCGTCGGTTTTGAGGTCGAGCGCGATCGACCGCTTGTTGCGGTTGGCCGAAAGGAAGTACGTCGATTCGCGCTCCGCGTCACGCGGGGTGACGAAAGGCGGCCCCCACACCCGAGTGTCGTCGCCGCCCTTGGGGGTCTCGACCTTGATGATGTCCGCACCGAGATCTCCGAGCATCATCGCCGCGTGCGGGCCGGCCAGGGCGCGCGTCAGATCCACCACCACGGTGCCGTCGAGCGGTCCGGTTCTGCCTGTCGTGTTGAGGGGCATCGAATTGATCCTTACGTCGAAAGCAATGAGGGGGTAAATCGCCAGTGTGGCCCATTGGGTCAGTGGCCTAGCCAATTTCATTGGACCAGCGATCCGGGGGGAAGTCAAGATCGAGTTCTCGGACGTCCGCGCAGCTCGAGAGCTAGAGCCAGCCGGGCACGACCAGTACCGCCCAGGCGATCAACGGACCGACGACGACGACCAACGCGCTGTATTTCAGGATCTGCTTGTAGAAGACGTCCCGATCGATGTCCTGGGCATTGGCCAGCACCAGAGCGCCGTTGGTGGAGAAGGGACTGACGTCGACGATCGTCGAGGCGATGGACAGGGCCACGATGACGCCGATGGCACCGACCTCGCCGGCGAGCAGGAACGGGACGGCCAGTGGGATGGTGACGCCGAGGATGGCGGTCGACGACGCGAACGCCGAGACGATGGCACCGATGTAGCACAGCAACAGAGCCACGAGCAGCGGAATACCGATGCCGGCAACCGCATCACCGACGTACTCGACCGTGCCGGCTTCCTGCAGCACGCCGACGAACGTCAGCACGCCGCCGATGAGCAATACCGTCGACCAGCTGATCTGGTTGATCGCACCCTTCTGCGCCTTGGGCGACGCCAGGGCGAGGACCACGGCGACCGTCATCGACACGAAGCCGACATCGAGATCGAGGACGAGTGAGAACAACGCCAGCGAGGCCAGCCCCACGAGCGTGAGGATCTGATCGAACGTGATGGCCTTGACGGCGGTGGCCAAAGGTGGCGCGTTCTCGACCGTGACCGTCTGACCGGACGGCTTGGGCGTCGACGATCCGAAGCCGCGCATCACAGTCCTCGAGCCGCCCCCGCCTACTCCGCCCGAATCTCCCTCGGGGCGGGTGCCGTCCTCGTCGTGCACGCTACGTCCGAGAAGTGCGCGTCCGCCCAGGAACATGAACAGCAACGCACCGATTGCCGCGTTGAACAGCATGCTGCCCAGGAACAAGGTGAGTGGGCTGTCGACCAGACCCGCCTTCTGAGCGATGTTGTTGACCGTGACGCCGTAGATGCTGATCGGCGAGAACCCGCCCGCCTGTGCGCCGTGAATGACCATCATGCCCATGAGCAGGGCATTGATCTTGTACCGCGCCGCGAAGCCGAGTGCGATCGGTGCGACGATGGCCACGGCTGCCGGTCCCAGCGCTCCGATGGAGGTCAGCACGCCGGTGATACCGAACATGACCCACGGAATCAGGGCGACCCGGCCACCGACCAGCCGCACCGCACCGCGGACCAGGAGGTCGACAGTGCCGTTGTTCTGGGCGATCGCGAAGAGGTAGGTGATACCGACCAGCGTCAGGAACAAGCTGCTCGGGAAGCCGGCGATGATGTCGTCGGTGCCCATGCCCACGGCAATGGTTCCGACGAAGAACGCCGCCACGAACCCCAGCGCGCCCATGTTCACCGGGAACACGGTCGCAGCGAGGAACATGACGACGAGCGCAATGATGGGTATCAACTCGGTCGACATCGAAGGTCTCCGGTTCGTCTGAGGTTGTCCCCCGAGCGGGCGCTCGGGTTCCGTGGCCAATTGGACTAGCCACTGAGTCTTTACAGACTGAACCAGTGAAGTGGATCACTTGTCAACAGTTGCTATGACCCGAGCCACTACCTACCCGACGGTTAAGGTGGGGGTCCAGAGGAGCAGAGAGCGAGTGACACAGTGGCTGAGCAAATTCGCCCGGTGACCCGACCACGGCTGTACGAGGTCATCGTGGAGCAGCTGTGCAGACACATCGCCGATCGCGACATGAAGCCCGGCGATCGCCTCCCGCCCGAGCGTGAACTGGCGGGTCACCTCGGCGTCAGCAGAGCCTCACTGAGCCAGGCCCTCGTTGCACTCGAAGTACAGGGCATACTGGCCGTCCGCCACGGCGACGGAGCGGTACTCGTGCGACGGCCAGTGGGGGACATGGCTATTCGCGCACTGCGCGAGCACGCCGATCGCCTGCCCGAGGTGATCGAAGCCCGTGAGGCACTCGAGGTCAAGCTCGCCGAGCTCGCCGCAACCCGTCGCAGCGACGCCGAAATGGCGGCGATCGACCACGCTCTGTCGGTGATGGCCTCGGAAATCACCGACGGAAATCGCGGCGACTCCGGCGACGAGCTGTTCCATCACGCCATCACCGAAGCCGCACACTCGCCGCTACTCGCCCGCCTCATGGGTGAAATCGCCGGCCTGATTCGCGAAACTCGAATCGAATCATTGTCGCAGTCGAACCGTCCGCAGACTTCATTGGAACACCACCGCCGCATCGCCGACGCTGTGCGGCAACAGAATTCGGCCGAGGCCGGACGCGCGATGGCCGAGCACATCCGCCTCGTCTCGGACGTTGCACTGCTCCGCTCCACGGACAGCTAGAGAACTCACCCGCCGCAGAACATGGTTGACATCCGTGGCCACGTCGGTGCATCGTTATTGGCACAGCGCCAACAACGCGTCGTACGCTCCGACCCGAGGACCCTCCATGACTGCACTCGCAGACCGCACCGACGACGTCACCACCGAGCTCGCCGACGTCCGACAGCTCGCCCGCAGCTTCTTCGAGAAGGAGGTCGCGCCGCACCGCGAGGAATTCGCGGCGGCCGGACGCCCCAGCCGCGAGGTCTACCGGAGTGCGGGCAGCCATGGACTCCTCGGAATGTCGATACCCCAGCAGTACGGCGGAGGCGGCGGCGACTTCCGCCACGAGGCGGTGCTGTTCGAGGAGCAGGTCCGCGCAGGCGACTCGGCCATGCAGTTGGGTGTGCACAGCGGCATCGTTCCGCACTACCTCTTGGCCTACGCCTCCGAGGAGAAGAAGCAGCAGTGGCTGCCGAAGCTGTGCTCGGGCGAGTGGATCGGCGCGATCGCGATGACCGAACCGGGCACCGGATCCGACCTCCAAGGCATCACCACCCGCGCGGTGCGCGACGGCGACGAATACGTGGTCACGGGCGGAAAGACGTTCATCTCCAACGGAGCTCACTGCGATCTGATCATCATCGCCGCCAAGACCGATCCGGCCGCCGGAGCGCGGGGGCTGTCGCTGCTCGTCGCCGAGGTCTCCGACGACACCGAAGGTTTCCACCGCGGCCGGGTACTGCACAAGATCGGCCAGAAAGGCCAGGACACAGCAGAACTCAGCTTCGACGGTCTACGTGTTCCGGCTGCCAACCTCCTGGGTGAAGAAGGTCGCGGCTTCGCGCAGTTGATGCAGCAGCTTCCTCAGGAACGGCTGATCTGCGGTATTGCCGCCGCCGCGATGATCGAGGCCGCCGTCCAGCAGACCGTCGACTACACCAAGACACGAAACGCGTTCGGCAAGACACTGTTCGACCTGCAGAACACCAAGTTCGAGCTCGCCGAATGCGCCACCATCGGACGCGTCGTCCGCACCTTCGTCGACGACGCAGTGGCCCAACATATTTCGGGTTCACTGGACGTGACGACGGCCGCGATGGTCAAGTACTGGACCACCGATCGACAATTCGAGGTGGTCGACCGCTGCCTGCAACTCTTCGGCGGCTACGGCTACATGGAGGAATACCCCATCGCCCGCATGTTCGTCGACGGTCGCATCGCCCGCATCTATGCCGGTGCCAACGAAGTCATGAAAGACCTCATCTCTCGCTCTCTGTAGAACCCGCACCGACCCGAGGACCCGATGACTAGCCCAGCCGCACTGCACACTTCCACCATCACCGGCGAGATCGGTACCGACCGTATCGTCGTTCTGACGATCGACGATCCTGCGCATTCCACGAACACCATGAACGCGGCATTCGGTGAATCGCTCGAGCAGACCGTCGACTGGCTCGAGACCGAACTCGATGCGTACGACGGCATCATCGTCACGTCGGGCAAGGATTCGTTCTTCTCCGGTGGCGACCTCGAATTGCTGCGTGACGCCGGTCCGTCCGACCATGCAGCCATCGCGGGTGCGCTCGATTTCACGAAGGACAAGTTTCGGCGGCTCGAGACGCTCGGCAAGCCGGTCGTGGCCGCACTGGGCGGCACCGCGCTCGGCGGTGGTTTCGAGATTGCCCTGGCCTGCCATCATCGAATTGCCCTGAACAACAGCAAGGCTCGGTTCGGGCTGCCCGAGGTGACCCTGGGGTTGCTGCCCGGGGCCGGTGGCGTCACCAGGACGGTCCGCATGTTCGGCATCGTCGAGGCTCTGACACAGGTCGTGGGCCAGGGCCAGCGGTATCGGCCGACGCAGGCCCTCGAACTCGGACTCATCGACGAGGTCGTCGACACCCACGAGCAGATGATGGCGCAGGGACGTTCCTGGATTGCCGCCAATCCCGAGGCCCTCCAACCCTGGGACAGAGAGGGATTCACAATCCCCGGCGGTACTGCGGCAGCACCGGCTGTGGCCGCGCAGCTGCCGGCACTCACGGCGACGGTACGTAAACAGGTCAAGGGCGCGCCGATGCCTGCCCCCATCGCGGTCGTTGCCGCGGCAGTGGAAGGATCGGTACTCGACTTCGAGGCCGCCTCGCTCGTCGAAACCCGCTACTGCACATCGCTCGCCTGCGAGCCGATCTCGGGCAACCTGATCCAGTCGATGTTCTTCGATCTCGGCTCCATCACCAAAGGCGCTTCCCGCCCTCCGGCCGAACCACATCGAGTTCCGGAGAAAGTGCTGGTGATCGGGGCCGGAATGATGGGTGCCGCCATCGCCTACGTCGTCGCCTCGGCCGGGGTTCCGGTGATCCTCCGCGATGTCTCGATCGAATCCGCCGAGCGCGGGAAGAATTATGCACGTTCGGTTCTCGGTAAAGCCGTCGCGAAAGGCCGCGCAAGCAAGGCCGATGCCGATGCGGTGCTCGCGCTCATCACCCCCAGCTCCGACGCGGCGGACGCCGAGGGGTGCGATCTGGTCGTCGAGGCAGTGTTCGAGGATCCCGCCGTCAAACAGCGTGCGTTCGAGGACGTCGACAAGTACTTGACCGCCGACGCGCTGCTGTGCTCGAACACCTCCACCCTCCCCATCACCGAACTCTCGCACTCTGTTTCGCGAGCCGGCGACTTCATCGGCACGCACTTCTTCTCCCCCGTCGACAAGATGCCGTTGGTGGAGATAGTGGTGGGAGAACACACCAGCGACTCCGCTCTTGCCCGCGCATTCGACTTCGTCCGCCTGATCGGCAAGACACCCATCGTCGTCGGCGACAATCACGGCTTCTTCACCACCCGCGTCATCGGCCGATTCATGGACGAGGCGATCTCGCTGGTCGCGGAGGGCGTGCATCCGGCCACCGTCGAGCAGGCCGCACTCCAGGCCGGCTACCCGTCCGGCGCACTGGCTCTGATGGACGAGATTTCGTTGACCCTGTCGCGGCACATCCGCGAGGGCATGGCCGAGGCCGCTCGCGCGGACCGTCGCCCCTGGATCGTCTCGAATTCGTACGCCCTGGTCGATCGCCTCGTCGACGAGTTCGACCGTCCGGGCCGCAAGGCGGGGCGCGGGTTCTACGAGTACGCCGAGTACGGCAGCAAGGTCCGGCTCTGGCCGGGCCTGGTGGAGCACTACCATGACCCCGATCACGGAATTCCGTTCGAGGACATGATGGATCGCATGCTCGTCGCCCAATCGCTGGATTCGGTGGCGTGCCTCGACGAGGGCGTTCTCCGAACAGTCGCCGACGCCAATATCGGTTCCATTCTGGGTATCGGCTTCCCTGCCTGGACCGGCGGTGTGCTGCAGTTCGTCAATCAGTTCGACGGCGGTCTCCCGGGATTCGTGCACCGAGCCGACGAGTTGCGGGCGCGATACGGCGACAGGTTCGTCGTACCGGCGTCGCTGCGAGCACGCACCGAGCGGTACCTCTGAGATCGCGCTCGCTCGGTTCGGTGCGATCATGACAACCATGCCGGCTGCAAGCACACCCAAGTGGAATCGACTGGAACCGGACGAGCGACGGACCCAGATCCTGGCCGCCGCCGTTCGCTTGTTCGGCGACAAGCCGTACGCCGAGGTCTCCATGGCCGACGTGGCTGCGGCTGCGGGTGTTGCACGCGGGCTCATTCATCACTACATCGGCAGCAAACGCGATCTGTACCTCGAGTGTGTTCGTTTCCTGGTCACCGTGCCGCCGATCGAGGACGTGCACTTGCCCACGGGCTCGGTCGAGGAGAGGGCTCGCGGGAGTGTGCACTGGCTGGTCGGCGTCATCGAGGCACACGGAACGGCGTGGGTGTCGGTGGCGAGCGGCTCGGGCGTGGACCAGCAGGTGGCGCAGATTCTGGACGAGGCGGACGACCTTGCCGCCGAGCGCGTCTTGGACGCAACGGCTTTCGAGACACACCGCGGCGACAGACGCATCGCAACGTCGGCAGTGCGGGCGTTCGGCGGCATGGTGAAGGCGGCAGGTCGCGAGTGGCTGGTGCGCGGCACGCTGACCCGGGACCAGGTGGAAACACTTCTGACAGACGTGCTCGTCACCGTTCTCTCCACCGCACGCTCTCTCGACAACGCCCCAGAACGGTAGCTGGGCAATCCTTTTCACGGTTCACATCCCGTCGATCACTCACGGCTTCGCTATTGACACCACGCCAACAAGGTGGAACTGTGACCGTATTCACTCGGGCGTACCGCGCCCCCTCTCGCACAAGGGACCTCGCCATGTATCTCACTCAAGGCCTCCATCGCTCCGCAGCCACCACACCTGATCGCGCTGCAACGGTGTTCGGCGATCGCGTGCGCACCTTCTCGGAACAGATCGATCGTGTGGCGAGGTTGGCGGCCGGTCTGCATTCCGTCGGAGTCGAGAGCGGCGATCGAGTGGCAATGCTGGCGTTCAACAGTGACCGCTACTCCGAGTACCTGCTTGCGGTCCCGTGGGCCGATGCCGTGCTCAATCCCGTCAACATTCGGTGGTCACCCGTCGAAGTTGCGTATGCACTCAACGACTCCGGGACCAAGGTACTCATCGTCGACGACACCTTCGGGGCGATGGTTCCGGCTCTACGCGCGTCGTGCCCCGACCTGGCCACCGTCGTCTACTGCGGGGACGGTTCCACCCCTGACGGCATGGTGTCGTACGAGGATCTGGTGGCATCCCACGGTCCCGTTCCCGATGTACGACGCAGTGGTGACGCCTTGGCCGGCCTCTTCTACACCGGCGGCACCACAGGATTCCCCAAAGGCGTCATGCTCTCGCACGCGAATCTGGTGACCTCCGGCCTGGGGACGGTGGCCACCGGACAGCTGCTCGACGACGCCTCGGTTCTTCTCCATGCCGCCCCGATGTTCCATCTCGCCGATCTGGCCGCATGGGTGGGTCAGGTCATGCTCGGTGGCACCCATGTCATGGTTCCGTTCTTCGAGCCGACCGCCGTCCTCGGCGCAATTGCGCGGCACTCCGTCACCGATGTGTTGCTGGTGCCGACCATGATTCAGCTGCTCGTCGACCACCCCACGTTGAGCGAGTTCGACACCTCGTCGCTGAGCCGCGTCCTGTACGGAGGATCGCCCATCTCCGCCGGCGTGCTCGAGCGGACCCTGGCCAGGCTTCCGCAGGCCCGCCTCACGCAGGCCTACGGCATGACCGAGCTTGCGCCGGTCGCAGCTCTTTTGTGGCCGGAACATCATGTGGGAGAACGCATCGGATCGGCCGGTCGCGCGGCCCCGCACTCCGAGATCGAGATTCTCGGACCCGACAACGAGCAGATGCCCACCGGCTCGGTCGGCGAGATCTGCGTCCGCGGCGGTCATGTGATGCTGGGCTACTGGAACAAGCCGGAGGAGACCGCGGCCGCCGTTCGAGACGGCTGGATGCACACCGGCGACGTGGGCTACCTCGACTCCGACGGATTCCTGTTCGTCGTCGACCGCTTGAAGGACATGATCATCACCGGCGGCGAGAACGTCTACAGCGCCGAGGTGGAGAGTGCGCTCAGTCGTCATCCCGCCGTTCTGGCCTGCGCTGTGATCGGCGTTCCGGACGAGGAATGGGGCGAGCGTGTCCATGCGTGTGTCGTTCTGGCCGAGGGACTCTCACCCACTACGACCGAACTGCGCGAGCACACCCGCACCTACGTTGCCGGATACAAAACTCCGCGCACCATCGAGTTCGTCACGGCTCTTCCCATGAGCGGGGCAGGCAAAATCCTCAAGCGCGACCTGCGTGACGCCTACGTCGCGAAGGAAGCGCTCGGAACCGCGACGGATTCGCGCCCGGGCACGACACGAACTCTGTGATCACCGAACCGATTTCACCTGCCATGTCACGGCTGCCCCGAGTGCGGCCAGTACCCCCACTGCCGCGAACAGAGCCGGGTACCCACCGACGGCGGAGAGGAACACGCTCGCGATCAGCGGAGCCATGGCAGGTGGAACGATCGCCCCGATGTTCATCACGCCGAGATCGGTCGCCCGACTGTCGGCGGACGGAAGGACCCCGGTCACCAGTGCCTGATCGACGGCCATGTACGCGCCGAATCCGCCGCCCAGCAACGCAGCCGAGACGAACGTCGCCTCCATCGTGGGATGTACCGCCAGGACGAAGCCGGCAACGGCCTGCATCGATGCCGCAACCGCCACGAAGATCTTTCGGCGACGCATCCTGTCCGACAACGGACCGAAGGTGAACGTGCACAGCACACAGGCGAACAGATAGACGACGGTGACCTCGAGCAGCGATGCCGTCGGATCGGCGACTCGAAGGCCGTCGGTGAGGAAGAACAGCAAGTAGCAGGTGCCGAGCGAGTTCGCCACGTTGACCAGGATTCGACCCCCGAAGACCCACGCGAAGTCGCGGTGACGCAAAGAAACGAGCAGCGAGGCCACGATGCTGTGTAGGCTCAACAGCGCTGTCGCTGAGTCAGTTTCGCGATACGACAGCAGAAACGGCACCGCGCAGATCACCAGGGCGATCGCCACGCAGAAGTACCCGCCCAGTACCGACAGGGCGAGCGTGGACACCAGGGCCAGGCCCGCCACCACGCCCAGTGCCTGTGGCGCATAGATCGCACTCGACACCGTTCCACGCTGCTCGTCCGCCACACGGTCGGCCACCACGGCTGTCAAGCCTGCTGTTGCAGCATTCAATCCGAGCATCGCTACCGACCACGCCGCCCCGATTCCGAAGACGGTGTTCTGCAGCCCGGTGACCACCAACGCACCGGCGAAGAACAGGACACCGCCGCCGAACCAGACGCGCCGTCGCCCCAACCTGCTGCGAGTGCGATCGCACAGCGACCCGCACACAGGCAGACCGATCAGAAGCACCACGGCAGAGACCGCGTTGATCACGGCGAAGTCGAACACCTTCGATTGCGGATCGATCTCCTGCAACCGCTCGGGTAGAAGCAGCTGCAGCGGAACCAGATCGGCCATCCAATAGCCCAGCCACGCCATGGAGAACACGGCAATCCAGAGCGGGCGCACCCGGGCGGTCATCGATCAGTCTCTTCGTACGGGTGCGGCTGTTCCGTATGCACGGCGCACCACCTCGTCGAGGGTCGCCGCCAGCTGCGCGTCGTCGAGGGTGCGCGGGTTCGACACCGACGCGGCGGAAAGGTAGACCCCGCAGAGCCATTCGAGCAGTTCGATGTTCGACAGCGCGGCCCCGAGATCGTGACCGGTGGCCACCGATCCGTGATGGGCCATGATCACCGCCGACCTCGAATGCATCGCCGCCACCACCGCGTCGGCGAGCTCGGCCGTACCGAACGGCGCGAACGGCACCACCGGGACCCTGCCGCCGAGGGCCAGCTGCGCGTAGTGCACGGGCGGCAGTGCGTCCGCGACGAGCGAAAGAGCAACGGCTGCAGAAGAATGCGCATGCACCACCGCCTGCACCTCGGACGACGCGTAGATGCCGAGGTGCAGGCCGAGTTCCGAGGTCGGCTCGCACGCACCTGCACGTACGACTGCGTCCATACCGACGAGCGTGACGTCCTCGAGCGTGGCGTTCGCCAACACCAGTCCGGTCGCCGTCACCGCCACCACATCACCCGCGCGTGCGCTGACATTGCCTGCGGTGCCGAGAACCAGGCCCCGTCGGCCCAGTTGCCGGGCGGTCTCGGCGACGGACTGCCGTAGCTCGTCCACGTCGGCCGGCATCAGATGGTCCTGCAGGTACGTGCGAACTTTCGGACGAAGTCGAGGTCGTAGGTGCCGAAGTCGGTACCGAGGCCCTGCGCCACCTGCGCGGCGGTCGCATTGCCCAGTTCGGCCGACTCGACGATGTTCAGATTCAGGGACAGGCCACGAACGAACCCGGCCGAGAACGCATCTCCACATCCGCTGGTGTCCACCACGTCCACGGAGTATGCGGGGACCTCGACGGCCCCGTCGGCCGTGACGACGAGAGTGGGCGACGCCCCCGCGGTGGCCACCACGCAGGACGCTCCGAGCTCGAGCAGTCGACGACACCCGTCCTCGACAGAGGCGCAGCCGGTCCAGCCGAGGACCTGCTCGTCGTTGGGCAGCAGGTAGTCCACGTGGGGCAGCGCGGCGGCGAACGCACCGAGTCCTTCCGGAACGGACGGTGCCAGGCTGTCGACAGTGACGACGACGCCGTCCTCGCGGGCGCGGCGTGCGATGTCGCACGCGGTGTCCGGTCCGAAGAACTCGGGTCCGCCGAGGTGAAGAAAGTCGACGTTGTGAAACATGTTCCACGGAACATGTCGAGCCAGATAGCCGTTGGCTCCGATCACGTGCAGAGCCGGCCGGGATCCGTCCGGCCTGATCGGCAACACCGACGCCGAGGTCTGCACCCCGTCCATGCGATGAACGAGGGAGACGTCCACCCCGTCATCGGCGAGAAGCTGCAGGAGAAACGCGCCTGCCGAATCATTACCGACAACTCCTGCGGTGTGTACCGCGGCACCCAGTCGGGACAGCACCAGCGCCGTTCCCGCGGCGGTGCCCGCGGCCGATAGCGCGATCTGCTCCGCCAGTACGGCCTGCTGACCGTCGGGTATCTCGGTCACCGGACGAACCAGAGTGTCGAGTACGTGCACCCCGAGAGTGAGGACTTCCGCCGGTTCTCTCATCGGATCGACGCGGTTCGCTCGGAGAGGATCAGCGCCTCGAGGTTGCACATCGAGACGTCGAATCGTGCGGACATCCCGGCGGTCGCGATCAGCCGCACAATACGTCCCAGCCAGCCCGGAGCCACATCGAACCAGAACTCGAAGGTCATTGCGGTGGAGGTTGCGTCACTGAGCGGTGCGAAGCGAAATACGTTGGCCACGTTGGTCAGCGGCGCGAATCCTTCTCCCGAATCGATCCGCAGTCGGTTCGGTTCCAGGTGCCGAACCGTCCATGTGGCGTGACTGGTGAAGCGACCGAGCGTCGCCACCTCCTCGGTGTAGACACCGCCGGTGCGCGCGCTGCCGTGATGCGTGGTGACGGCCCGAACGTCGGTGACCCATTCCGCGTAGCGTCTGGTGTCACTGGTCAGTGCCCACACTTCCTCCGGGCTCACCGACAGGGTGCGATGGGCCGAGACTACGAAGCGTTGTTCCACGAGAGTTCTCCTTCGGTCGAAAGTACTTCTGCTGCCGCCTTTTCACCCGATCGCACAGCACCGTCCATGTATCCGTTCCAATAGTCGGAGTGTTCGGCACCGGCCCACCGCACCCGACCGAACGCGGTGTCGCGCCACCGGCCCAGTCCGGTCGAGACGCCGGGCGTCAACACCGCGGTGGGACCACCACGGGTCCATTGCTCGCGGGTCCAGTCCAGTTCTATCCATTCGGTCGGTTCCAGTGCGCGCGGCCCCACCGCGGAGGCGAATGCCCGAAGAACCTCACCACGTCGCTCGGATTCGTTGCCCTCGGACCAGTTTCGACCTCCTCGACAGGCTGCGCCCCAGGTGCCGACGAATCCCATCAGCACTCCGTGGCTTCCGTCGGGAGGCGAGTTGTCGAACATCGAGGACACCGGTACGTCGCTGTCGCGAAAGAGTGCCTGGCCGGAGAGCCCGCTCGCGCGCCAGAACGGTTCGGGATACACGGCCTCACACTTGGCCAATCCGCCGAAGTTCATCCGCTGGAACAGGGCTTCTTGAGGCGCGGGCAGCGCTGGGCTCCAGTCGATTCGGGCAGCCAGAGCGGGCGGAATCGCAACAACGACCGATCGGGCCACCCACGATTCGGTATCACTGTGCACCACCACACGATCCGGATACTGCTCCACGCGGCGCACGGGAGTATCGAGGCGGACCGAATCACCGAGTCGCGACGCCATTTCGATGCAGATCGCCTGCGAGCCACCGAGAAATCGCCACTGCTGCGCTCCCCCAGCGACACTCATCAACCGGTCGACGGTGCCGGGGGTGTACTCGTTGCCCGCCCCGGCGATGTACGCCAGGCCGAAGAGCGCCGACACGTCGGCGGATGTGCCACCGAACACCGAACCGAGCAGGATGTCGAGTAGCTCCACTCCACCGTCGGTGGCCGCGTGCCTCCGGGCCCAGGTGGCGAGAGTCTGGGTGTCCCACTCGGTCGCACGCGGTGCAGCCCACGGTCTGCCCACGGGAATCTGCCCGGCGGCCCGATCGATTCGCGCCACCAGCATCCCGACGTCTGGAAGTGCCGCCAGGTCCGGCGGGACCCCGCCGTCGAAGCGTCGGGCGCGTCCGTTCTTGACGTACATGCTCGATCCGATGTCGTACGCGGGGAACGTCCCGACGCCCACCGACGCGGCCAAGCGGAGGATGTGGTCCTGCGTCGGACCGACGAACTGTCCGCCGGTCTCGACCACAGCGCCTCTGCCGATCGCATGGTTGACCGTCCGCCCGCCCACCCGGTCTCTGGCCTCGAGGACCTGGACGATCAACCCCGCGGCCGTCAGTTCCCTGGCGGCGGTCAGACCCGCGAGTCCTGCGCCGACGACCACTACGTCCACACGTGAGGCTTCCGGAATGTCGGTCATGGGTGCTCCTTGTCAGGGCTGTTCGATGTAGCGGCGACAGTAGCTCAATGTTGGCCACTAGGCCAGGATTGGGCGAAAGCGCCTGCTCGAAAGCACTGCGATGGGGGTATACGACAGCGCCCCGGCTACGTTGTATCGATGACCGAAGAGCGCCGAAAGACTCGATACGCACGTGGCCAGGAGCGCCGCGACGCGCTGGTCGCCGCTGCCATCGGCGTGATCGGAACGCGTGGACTCGAACGTGTCTCGTTTCGGTCCGTGGCCGACGCCGCCGGCTTTCCGCCGTCGACCACCAGCTATTTCTTCGGCTCGGTCGGCGAACTCATCGATGCCGCGATCACTCGAATCGCCGAGAACGTGACAGCGAAAGTGACGGCTCTACTCGACGTCGCGCACACCGGCGGGCTCACTCGCGACGATCTCGCCGACGCGATCATGGACCTCGTCTCGATGCTGTCCTCCCCCGAGGACGACGACTCCCTCGTCCAGTTCGAGGCATACCTCGCCGTACGCAGACGACCCGAGCTGACGGATTCGGTACACCGAATCATGCGGATGATCGAGGAAGCGGCCGAGGCGGCGCTCGGAGCATTCGGCATCCCGGAACCACATCTACCGGCTCGGCATTTCCTGGCTTTGATCGACGGCTACACCCTGCACGAGATCGCAAGGCCGACACCGGGTGGCAATCGAACTGCGTTGCGAGATGCCCTGTTTCGGGTTCTGGATTCTTACGATCGGGCACCCTGACCACAGCCCGCGTTGCTACAAACCAGCGCGCTCGAGGATCTCGTCCCAGTGGATTTCGGCCTCGGCCTCTCCCATGCCGGTGGCCGCCATTCGCTCGTAGTCGTCGATCAGTGAATCGGCCACTCTCTCATAGCGTTCGATCCATGCTTCCTTGTCGTCTCGCCAGTAGCCGACGATGGCCATGCGGCTAGCAGGGAAGCCGATCTCACTGCGGAAGTACTTCCGTACGCCTCTACCCACCGACGCCTCCCCGCCGAACCAGACGTACCCGTTTCCTGCCGGAACTCGGAACGTGCGCACAGCATCGACGAGTTGCGATGGTGCGCGCCCGTTTCCGGCCACCCTCCAGTCCATCGTCACCGAGGCTGCCGATCGAACGTCCAACACGTCGTTGTCGTGAGCCACCTCGACGATCGCATGCGCGCGGAGTCCGGCAGGCAGCTGCTCGAGAGCACGGCACAGAGCGGGTAGCCCCGGTAGATCGGCGATCAACAACATCCACTCCGTGTCGGCGGGCGGCTCGTACCACGACCGTGTTCCCCACATCCCCAGCGCCGTACCCGGCTCGGCCGAGCGAGCCCAGTCCGCGGCCACGCCGCCGACGTGGTCCACGAAGTCGATCGTGATCCGGTTCTCGTCCCAGCACCGGACGGTGTAGTTGCGGCATTCACGAACCACGTCGTCATGGTGCGCGAGAACGCCGTCGCGTCGGGTCATCTCGGGCGGTACGTCCTCTCCGTCGGCCGGAAAGTACAGGTGCACGATTTCGTCGGGCACTCCGCTCGACTCGAACCCGCGTGCAGCGGAAGCATCGAACACGACGCGAATCAGCGACGGTGACAATCGTTTCGATTGGACTACCCGTGCGGTGAGATATCCACCCTCGTCACGTCGACCGGCCATGACAGGGCGTTCAGCTCTGCTCTGCCGGCTCGACGAACATCGTTTCGATGTCGTCCATGATCCTGTTCAGGCCGATCGGGTCCGACGAATTCCACACGCTCGCCGAGACCCAGTGCACCCGATTCTGCTGCACCGCAGGCAGTGTCGACCACAGCGGTGCAGCACTGATCGCGTCCCGTTCACTGTCGGCACCCTGGTCGGTGTACACGAACAGGGTGTCGGCGGAGTTCAGAATGTTCAGCGTCTCGTCGGTGATGTCGATACGGAACACACTGGGATCCTGCTGGCCCTCGGGCTGCGCCATGCCCACACCGCGGAAGGCGATGCTCTCACCCGTGCCGACGCGAATCGAGTACTCCCCACGCTCGCTCAATCGAACAGCGGAGACCGGCTTGTCGGCCAGGCCCGCGTCGGCAACCCGTTGCTTCAGCGCGGCCATGCGATCGGTCAGCCCCTGCATGAGGTCCGTTGCCTGGCTCTGCTTTCCGAGCGCATCCCCTACGGCCGCTACCCCGTGCGAGACATCCTCGAGCGACACCCCGTCGTTGTAGGCGAAGCCGTAGGTCGGCACTCCGCTGGCGGCGAGCTTGTCGTAGATCTCCTTGTTCCACGCCTTCTCGCCTTCGCCGTCGTACCCGGCGACCACCACGATCAGGTCGGGGTCCTGAGCCAGAATTCCCTCGACGTTGGGATCGAAGCCGCCACCCTCACCCGCAATGTTCGCGATGTCGCCGATGCGCTCGTCGACGTGCGCGGGTAGCGCCAGCGGGTTGAAGGACGCGGCCACGGGATTCACATCGAGCGACAGCATCAAAGCCAGCGAGATGGGATCGGCGGCGACGACCCGGGCGGGTCGGTCGGGAACCTCGACCGGGCCGAAGTAGTCCTGCACAGTTCTGGTGCTCGCAGTCTCGCCTGGACTCGACGGTTCCGTGGTGGCGGTCGAGCATCCGACCAGAGCGATCGCGGCCAGGGAAAGAGCGCCGCCGAGCGTGTACAGCCGCGCACCGGCGGAACGTCTCATCCGGCCGGTTGCACGGCCGTGGAACACGAAGAATCGAGGCATGACTGGGCAGCCTAGCCTAACTCCTAGCCGCGGTGGTCATCGCCGACAAGCAACGGCACGATGCTGCGGTGCGCGAAGGCCAGCAGATCGTCGTACGTCTCGAGTGCAGCGCCGGCTGCCGGAGTCAGCAGAATCGAATGCACGACACGGACCACGATTTCCGGGGCGTCTGGTACTGCGAAACTGTCCGAGTCCAGCCCTCCCCGGGCGATCTGGGCGGCAGCGTCTATTGCAGACGCGAGCAGGGTCGACGCATTGGTCGTCAACTGTTCGAGTACCAGTGCACTCTCGGAGTCGAACATCTTGAGCAGGACGGGATTCGTTCGCACCGACTCGATCGTCGTCGCGAATCCGTGCGCGGCACGATCCGCCCGAGACGATTGTTCGGCGGCCGCTGCCGCCACCGCGACGAACAGTCTCGTCGACTCACGTGCCATGACCGCGCGCACCAGCTCGTCCTTGGAGCCGATGCGGCGATAGACCGTCACCCGGTTGATCTTGGCGCGCTTGGCTACGTCCCCGATGGTCGTTCTGGGGATGCCGACCTCGCCGAACAACTCCAACGCGGCATCGAGGATCGGCCCGTCGTCACCGTCTGGATGCATCGTCCGATCCTAACGGCACCTTCGATAATTGAATGCAACATTGCAACACTATCTGTTGCTATGTAGCATCACTGCATCAGCATCTCGACGAATGGAGCTCGAATGTCTCGTGACAGAGCGATCGACCCGAACGCGCGCCACCTGGACGAGTCCTACGCGATCGTGGCCCGCGCGGTGACGTTCGACTGGACCGGCGTTCCGCTGCAGTACATTCCGCACGAGTGGTATGCCACGCACTTCTGGAACGTGATGCACCTGGTGCTGCCCGAGGGCGAACGGGCGATGGCCGACGTGTTCGCCCTCGCGCTTCCGTACATCGACGACCGCAGACTGCACGAGGAGGTCGTCGGATTCGTCGGACAAGAAGCCACGCACGCGTCCTCGCACGAGAGCTTTCGTACGTACCTCGTCGCGCACGGAGTCGACATCGAGCCGATCCTGCAGCGCATTCGATTTGCGGTGGGCGTGGTGTTCGGCGACCACGGCCTCACCGGCCGCGCAGGCAAAGCGTGGCTGAACGAGCGCCTCGGGATCTACGCCGCAGCCGAACACTTCACCGCAGTAGTGGGCGAATGGCTTTTGGACAACACCGAATTCGATCGCCTCGGTGTCGATCCGACGATGCTGGACCTGCTTCGCTGGCACGGGGCCGAGGAACTCGAACACCGCAACGTTGCCTTCGACGCATTCCAGTACGTCGACGGGGGTGCGTTTTGCCGCGCCCGCACCGCGGTGATAGCCAGCGCGGGGTTGGCCGTGCTCTGGTTCAGCACCGCCGCGTACCTGTACAAGAACTCGGTGGCCACCCCGCGCACCGGGAAGCGCCGACTTCGCACCCCCTGGCCTCTCGCCTTCGCACGAGCATCCCGCAAGCAACTGATACCTGGCCTGTCGTTTCTGTTCGTCCAACTCGCCCTGTACATCCGACCGGGTTTTCACCCATCGAAGATGGGCGACATCGACAAGGCCGTGCGATACCTGGCGACGTCACCCGCGGCACTGGCGGCACAGCAGTGACCACCGAAACAGCCTCGAGGCACAGCCATCTGGGTGAGAACACGGTGACCGACCCCGGCCGTGGCCTCCGAGCCATCGCTGCGGCGTCTCGGGTGTACGCAAGACTGGTCACCGACTCGTCCGTCGTCACCGCCCTCTCCCCGGCGCGACCGCGCCGATGCGTCGGCTACGAATTCGAGACCACCATCGACGAGATCGTCGACGAGGCCGAGGACGTGCGCTCACTTCTACTGCGTCGCAGCGACGGAAGCGCAATGCCGACCTGGTTGCCCGGTGCACACATCGACGTGACCACACCGGCAGGCTCGGTTCGGCAGTACTCGCTCGCAGGTCGGCCGGCAGGAGGAGATCGGTATCGCATCGGTGTCCGCGGGATCCCCGGCGGCGCGGCCTCCACCGAAATACACGGTCTCGTTCCAGGAGACACCCTCCGAGTCCGTGGACCCCGCAACGCATTTCCCATGGCCGCCGCCGAGCACTACTTGTTCGTCGCGGCCGGCATCGGCATCACGCCCATTCGGTCCATGATCGAGCGCGCCGTCGCCGACGGCACACGGTGGACCCTCTACTACCACGGCAGATCTCGTGCGAGTCTGCCTTTCGTCGCCGAACTGCAGCGGCTGGCGCTCACCTCCCGCGGGCACGTGATCGTCAAAACCGATGACGTAGAGGGACTTCCGAGTCCGTCGGACATCGTCGATCTCGGGACGGGATCCTCCGCACTGTACGTCTGCGGCCCCGCGGCACTCTCGCGCCGGCTCCGCGAGGAGGCCGCCCGAAGTACCGCGGTTCGAGAGTTCCACACCGAGCTGTTCGCGCCCGCCCCCGTGGTCGACGGCCGCCCGTTCGTGCTGAAGCTCGCACGGTCCGGCGACACCGTCGAAGTCGGCGCACAGGAGACCGCCCTCGACGCCCTCCGACGAGTCCGTCCCGATCAGCCGTTCTCCTGCCGCCAAGGTTTCTGCGGTGCCTGCGTCGTCGGCCTCACCGGTGGACGCGTCGAACATCGCGATCGCGTGCTGAGCCGCACCGAACGCGAGAACTCACTCACCCTGTGCGTGTCACGCGCCGCGGTCGACGGCGACGTCGTCGTTCTCGATCTGTAGAAGGAGCCACACATCATGACCGACAACGACTCTGCCGCGGCGCACATCGACGTCGCCATCATCGGTGCCGGCTTCGGCGGTCTCGGAGCTGGAATACGGCTCGAACAGGAAGGCCGCGGCGACTTTCTGATCTTCGAGCGTGACAGCGCGGTCGGCGGGACGTGGCACGTGAACACCTATCCCGGTGCCCAGTGCGACATTCCCTCGGCGCTGTATTCGTTCTCGTTCGCACCCAACCCGGACTGGACCCGCCTGTATCCGCTGCAGCCCGAGATCGAGCAGTACCTCAACGACTGCACCGACCGGTTCGGTATCCGGGATCGAATCCGGTTCGGACACGAGGTGCTCGACGCGACGTGGGACGACGACCGGGCGCGTTGGATCGTGCGAACGAGCGGCGGAACATGGACTTCCCGGATTCTGATCGGAGCCCTCGGCCCGTTCAGTGAACCCGCCACTCCGAGTATCGACGGCCTGGACTCGTTCTCGGGCAGCGTCTTTCACTCGGCTCGGTGGAACCACGAGCATTCGGTCGAGGGTAGGCGTCTTGCCGTCATCGGCACCGGCGCATCGGCGGTACAGTTCGTACCCCGACTCGCTCCGTCGGCCGCACATCTGACGCTTTTTCAACGCACGCCCACGTGGATCCTTCCCCACCCGGACCGTCCCATCTCCGAGTCCGGCAGATCCGCGCTCAGGAAGTTTCCGGCGGCTCAGCGTGCCATGCGTCGTACGTTCGATCTGTTCCAGGAAGCTCTGGTGCCCGGCCTGATTCGGCACCGCGCCCTGCTGACGCCGTTGACTGCACTGGGCCGGGCTCACCTACGCAGACAGGTGAAGGATACCGTACTTCGTGAGAAGCTCACTCCCACCTACACATTCGGCTGCAAGCGGCCGACGTTCTCGAACAAGTTCTACCCCGCCCTGTGCCGCGACAACGTCACCGTCGAGACCACCGCCATCTCCCGCGTCGTGCCCGAGGGCGTCGTCACGACCGACGGAACGGTCCACGAGGTCGACACCATCGTTCTCGGAACAGGTTTCACCGTCGCCGGGCATTCAGGCTTTCGGCGCATCGTCGGTCGTGGCGGTCGGTCGTTGGCGCAGACCTGGCCCGACGGAGAGATGTCGTCGTATCGAGGGACGACGGTGCACGGCTTTCCGAACTTCTTCATGGTGCTCGGCCCCAATTCGGTGGTGTACACCTCGCAGGTCGTCACCATCGAAGCGCAGGTGAACTACGTTCTCGCAGCACTGCGAGCGATGGACGACAAAAGCTTGGCCGCAATCGACGTCACCCGCACTGCACAAACGGAATTCGCGGACTACACGGACGAACGGTTGGCCGGTTCGGTGTGGAACTCGGGTGGGTGCAGCAGCTACTACCTGAGCCCATCGGGCCGCAACGTCACCTACTGGCCGGGTTCGGTACGCAACTTCACCCGTCGTATGTCGACCATCGAACTCGACCACTATTCCTGCCGCAGTGCCACTGTCGATGTGCCGGGCACACTCGCCGTCACCGAGGAGTCCGCATGAAGAACCACATGGACCTCACCGGCAAGGTCGCACTGGTGACCGGCGGTGCACGCGGCATCGGTGCCGCGACCGTAGCGAAACTGGTGACCGCCGGTGCGTCCGTGGCAGTGGTGGATCTTCACTTCCCGACCGACGCGGCTGGTGCTGCACGGGTGTTGCTGTTGACCGGGGACGTCACGGATCCGGAGGCGATGACGGAGTGCGTGCAGGCGACGGTGCGCGCCTTCGGCGGGATCGACATCGTGATCGCCAACGCCGGCATCACACCGCCGCCTGCCACCATCAGGACCGTCGACCGCGCGGTCTTCGACTCCGTCATGGCGGTCAACTTCGGCGGTGTGCTCACCATCGTCCGCGCCGCGGCGGACGAGATCGTGACCAGTGGTGGACACATTTTGCTCGTATCGTCCTGTGCTGCATTCACTCCCGGCATGGACGGGTCTGCCTACATGGTCAGTAAGGCAGCCGTGGAACAACTGGGCCGCGCGCTACGCATCGAACTCGCCGCGGTCGGTGCATCGGCCGGTCTGGCGTACTTCGGGGTGGTCGACACCGATCTGGCGCGCCACACCCTCGACAACGATCCGATGGGCCAGCGGATCGGTGCTTTTCTCCCCTGGCCGTTGAGCCGTCGACTCCCGTCCCCACGGGCGGCGGACCTCCTGGTCGACGCGGTCCGTACGCGTCGAGCACGGCTGATCGCCCCTGCAGTGTGGGCACCGTACTTCTGGTTCCGTGGGATCCTCAACCCGATCCTGGAGTGGAAGCTACTGCGTGACAACGCAGTCGGCGATATCATTCGCGACCTCGAACACAGCCGGGCGCACTGACACCCGGACGGGCCCGTTAAGCGTCGACGCTGGGAACCGCGTCCAGCGGAGGCAGGGTTCGCGAACACAGCTCGCGCGCATCCGCGTCGGACATTCCGAGGGCGAGCAGCACGCTGTGCGCCATGTTGTCGACGGCATCGACGTCGCTACGTTCCGGCTGTTCGAGCAGTAGTTGCCCCATGCCCAGCAGTGCCCCCGCTGCCAGAGCCAGAGCCAGCTGGGTGTCCTGCACGCGGAAGTGCCCGGTCAGTACTCCGGCTTCGATGTCGCGCGAGGCCCGCGGACCGAGACCGTGCTTCGAGGTGATCAACTCCGGCCCGGAGTGGATGAGCACTCGGCTCAGATCCGGTTGTTGCCGGAACAGTCGGCCGGCGATGCGGAACGACCGGGTGAACGCTTCCGCGGGATCGTCCTCGTCGTCGCTCAACGAGTCCAGGTAGATGCCCAACAGCTCGAGGGCCCCGTCGACCGCAGCCTGGAACAGCTGCTCTCGGCTCTCGAAATGGTTGTAGAACGACCCCATGCCGACGTCTGCGGCCTGAGTGATCTCGGCAATCGGCACGTGCAATTCGCCGCGGGCGATGAAGCTCTGCGCGGCAGAGATCAGGGCACCGCGCGTGCGCGCTTTACGTCGCTCGAGGCGATTCGGGGTTTCGGTCATGGTCCCTACTCCTGAGTGCACTTGTCGCCGCCTTGACCCTTCCTCACCGCTGACGAATTTGTCAACACTCTTGACTGACCAATTAGTCATAGGTGACGATAGTGTCACCAACGAGGGAGGGCTGATGGGACACGACGTCGACGGCCACAAGAACATGCATGTGGATCAGGGCGCGCTTCCAGGCGAACACCCGGGGAAAGCCAGCGATCCGATCATCAAGGTGCGCGACATCGCGTGGCTCGAGTTCCGCAAACCCGACCTGGCCAAGGCCGAGGCATTCGCGGTGGCGTTCGGTTTCACCGTCTCACTGCGCACGTCCGAGGAGATTCACCTGCGCGGCACGCACGTCGGGTCGCCGTGCGTGATCATCCGACGCGGCAAACGAACGCGGTTCGTCGGCGCGGCATTCGCTGCCGCAGAGGACGCCGACGTCGTCCGCCTCGCCGATGCCACCGGGCAGCGCGTGCACCGGCTACCCGACACACTCGGCGGCATCGCCGTCACTCTGACCGATCCGGGCGGACAGCCAGTGCAGATCGTGTCGGGCTACACCGAACATCCCGAACTGCCGGGCCAGGATGCACACACCTACAACTTCGGTGATCCACGCAACCGGATCAACGCCACCCAGAGGCCCCCGCGTCAGCCGGCGCGCGTCCAACGGCTCGGGCACGTGGTGCTGCAGCGAGTGGACTATCTGGAGAACCTGAACTGGTACCTGCACCACCTGGGTCTGATCGTCAGCGATTTCCTCTACTACGACGGCCAACGCGACCGCGGACCGGTGATGAGCTTCATCCGCTGTGATCGGGGCAGCATCCCGTCCGATCACCACACACTCGCGATGACTCTCGGCCCGTCGAATCGCTACGTGCACTCGGCGTACCAGGTGACCGACATCGACGCCATCGCCGCCGGTGGCGAATTCCTCACCGAGCGTGGGTACAAGCACTCCTGGGGCATCGGCAGACACATCCAGGGCAGTCAGATCTTCGACTACTGGCGTGATCCCGACGGTTTCCTGGTAGAGCATTTCAGCGACGGCGACATGTTCGACAGCTCGCTCGAACCCGGCTGGGCACCGATGACGGCATCCGGCCTCGCCCAGTGGGGCCCACCGGCATCGAAGGACTTTCTCGGTATCGCCCCGAGCAAAGCCTCTCTGCACGAGCTCAAATCGATCCTGTCCTCCCTACGCACCGACAACGAGTTCGACACCGAACGCCTTCGTGGCCTGATGAAAGTGGCTTCCTCATGAGCATCGCTGTACTACGCACCGCCGACGCCTGGTGGGTCGAGACCCCGGCCGGGGCGTCGCGCATCGACACGTCGGCAACCACGACCGCCGAGCTTCTCGCCGATCGCGCCGCTGTGGACGCAGCGCGTACCGGCACCGATGTGGTTGCAGTGGAGACGCTTTCGCTCCTCTCCCCGGTCACCGCACCGTGCCGGGTAGTGGCGAACATGACCAATTTCGTCTCGCACGTCAAGGACTCGGGAATGAACCCCGACACGGTGCCACTGACGTTCTTTCGGAAGACGTCCGGTTCGATCAGCGGCCCCACCGACGACATCGTCAAGCCGCCACACGTGAAACTCCTCGACTACGAAATCGAGATCGGCCTCGTGTTCGGCAAGACGCTGACCGTCGGCACCACTATCGACGCCACCAACGTGGCCGAGTACGTCGCCGGACTCGTCATCACCAACGACGTATCGGCGCGAGACGTCCAACTACCGAAAACCCAGTTCTACGAGGGCAAGTCGTACCCCACGTTCACGCCGGTCGGCCCACGACTGCTCCTTCTCGAGGCCGGAGAATTCGACCGGTTCGGCGAGCTGACTCTGACACTGCGCGTCAACGGGACTGTGCGACAGGACAGTACCGTCGCAGACATGATCTACCGTCCCGTCGAATCTCTGAAGGCGCTGAGCAAGTTCCAGCGGCTCGACGCGGGAGATCTGCTGCTCACCGGCACTCCCGGCGGCACCGCGCTGAAGGCTCCGGCCAAGCCGATCGAGATGATCGGATCTCTGATCCCGCCCGCGCTCAAGTGGAAGGTGTTCTTCAAGAAGCAGGCCAAGAATCCCGACTTCCTGCAGGACGGCGACGTTCTCGAACTGACGTGCTCCACCCCCGACGGTTCCCTCGACCTGGGAGTGCAGCGCACCCGGGTCTCGTACCGATGACCGAACGCGGATCCGACGGCACCCACTACCCGGTGGTCATCGTCGGATCCGGCCCGACGGGCATGACGGCCGCTCTACTGTTGGCGCAGTACGGCATCTCCTGCCTGGTGCTCGATCGCTGGGCCGACGTCTATCCGCAGCCGCGCGCAGTACATCTCGACGACGAGGTGTACCGAATTCTGCACGACATCGGTGTCGCGGAGGATTTCGCCGGCATCTCACGTCCCGGCCGCGGGCTGCGACTGTGCACCAAAGATCTGCGCACCCTGGCCGAGTTCGAGCGCGATCCCGACGACAGACCGCACGGCTATCCCCAGGCGAACATGTTCGATCAACCGGACCTCGAGCGTCTCATGCGCACACACGTCGCCCGATACGAGACGATCGAGATGCGCGGCGGGTGCGAGATCACCGACGTGCAGAACCTGAAAGATGCTGTCCGAGTGTCGTACACATCCACCGAGGACGACACCCCACACTGGGTGACCGCGGATTACGTACTGGGCTGCGACGGTGCCAACAGCATCGTGCGCCGGTCTATCGGGTCGAAGATGGAGGACCTCGGGTTCGCGCAACGGTGGTTGGTGATCGATATCGCCACCGATGCCGAACTCGATCAGTGGGACGGCGTTCACCAGGTGTGCGACTCCGAACGATCCGCCACGTACATGCGGATCGGCTCCACCCGCTACCGCTGGGAGTTTCGGATGCTCGACGGCGAAACCCTCGACGAGTTCGGGGATCTCGCGGCCGTCCGGCCGCTCATTGCGCCGTGGCTGCGGCACGTCGACGACCCCGCCATGGAGCTGATTCGGAGCGCCGAGTACACATTTCGGGCGCAGGTCGCCGGCCGTTGGCGAGATCGACGTGTGTTCGTCCTCGGCGACGCGGCGCACTTGACTCCACCGTTCATCGGACAGGGAATGGGCGCGGGTCTGCGCGATGCGCGCAACCTGGTCTGGAAGATCGCCGGGGCCCTCGACGGGCACGTCTCCGATTCGGCACTCGACAGTTACGAAATCGAGCGAAAGACTCATGCCACGGCCATGATTCGGATGGCCGTCGCCATGGGCTGGACAATGACCGGTGGCAGCCGACTGACCGGAATTCTGCGCACCACGCTCGCACCGGCTCTCGGCCACCTGCCCCTCATCGGAGCGAAGGTGTCCGACAGCGCCACTCCCCCGCTCACCCGTTCCGATTTCGTCCAGCGTCCGGCAGCGCAGATCCGTTCGGTGATAGGCGCGCTGTGCCCCAACAGCTCCCTGGACAACGGCGCCCGACTGGACAGCATCGCGCCGGGACAGTTTCTCTTCGTCTCGACGACCCCGTTGACCGTCGAACAGCGACGCGAGATCGATCGTCGTGGCGCTGTCGTCGTCGAGGTCGCGGCCTCCTCCGAGCTCGGGCTGTGGTTGCGGCGCGGTCACGCGGTAGCGGCTGTCGTACGACCGGACCGAACCGTCATGGCGGCGGGTAAGTCGGTGCCGGCCTTGCACACCCGAGTTCCGAGCACCAGGTTGCGACGAATCGATCGAACCACTCCCACGGCGGCAGTAGCCACCCCGAGAACCAGAAACACCGCAACGAAGAGGCGCAGATGAATACCGCACTTGTCACCGGAGCCACGTCCGGTATCGGCCAAGCCGTCGCCGAACTACTGCTCGCTCGCGGCTACCGCGTCATCGGTACGAGCCGCAGTTGTTCCACCGTGGTCGACCCCATCCCCGGGGTCGAGTACCGAGATCTCGATCTGACCGACCCGGACTCCATCCGGACGTTCGTCGACGGACTGGCCGACGTGGAGATCGATGTTCTGATCAACAATGCGGGCGAAAGCCAGTGCGGCCCCGTCGAGGAACTCCCCATCGAGGCGGTCACCCGGCTGTTCCAGCTCAACGTGTTCGGTGCCGTCGAGCTCATGCAAGCCGTACTGCCGGGGATGCGCGAACGCCGTCGGGGCAAGGTCGTCAACATCGGCTCGATGCTGGCCAGCTTCCCGTTGGCCTATCGCTCGTCCTACGCCGCGACCAAGGCAGCGATCAAGGGCTTCTCGACAGCGGCCCGCTTCGAGCTCGCGCCCTACGGGGTGGACGTCACCACGGTCGAGCCCGGCTCCATCGCCACCGGACTCTCCGCCCGCCGCACCAAGTACTGCGGACCGCATTCGCCGTATCTGCGCGATTTCACGACAGTGATCTCGCACCTCGACGCCAAAGAGGCACAAGGCATCTCGGCGGACACCGTGGCCGAGACGGTCCTGAAAGCCGTCGAGGACAAGAGGACTCGACCCCTCTACGCCGTCGGCAGCAATGCTCCCGCAGTGTTCATGGCGCAGCGACTGCTGCCGCGCACCGTGCTCGAAAAGTTCACCGCCCGGGCATACGGACTGCCCAGCAAGCGACCGGTGACCTAACGGAACAGCCCTGCGACGAACGGAATCGTGTCGGCCTGTGATTGCACGAGCGTTCCGCTGTGATCGGCGTCGTAGGGTCGGAAGGTCACCGGCTGACCGTTGGCGGTGAGCCTGGCGACGTAGGCGGCGGTGGTCGGGAACGGGACATCGGTGTCCCGTAGGCCGTGACCCATGAAGAACGGCTTGTCGAAGCCGGCCTCGGGCATGGCCATGTAGTCGTCGAGTACTGCGGTGAAATTCGGCAGGCTGGTCAACGGCGCAGTGAAGAAATCACCGACCTTGACGCCCTCGAGCTGCTCCTCGAGGTCCGCGACACAGGCCGTCTCGGCCAGATCCGCGTACTTCTTTCCGGCGGGGGTGAGGATATCGTCCAGGCCCAGCTCGGGGTGCGAATAGCGAAGAGCCGCAGCGATGTACACGACGTACGCGGTCAGACCGGCCGGGAGCGCCACCGGCGGCATCCCCGGTCCGCCGATCGAGACGAGCTTCTCGATGTACGCGGGAGTTCCGGTACCCACTGCGCCGCGATAGTCCAGATCCGGTCCACCGAATTCGGTTGCGTAGCGCGCGGTGTAGATCGCTGCGCCGCCGCCCTGGGATTGTCCGACCGTCACCCACTTGCGCGAGAGTTGGTCGCTGTAGTTGCGGCCCGCCTTCACCATGTCGACCACGTTGTGCGCCGTGGTCCGCCCGTCCAGATATGCCTGCAATCCTTCGGTGCCGAGGCCGGCATAGTCACTGGCCACAACGGCGTATCCCTGCGCGAGCCAGTTGCCGAGGTACGGCAGATCTCGTTCGGCCAGCGCCGGTCCCGCAACCGAGGGCGCACACGAGTCACCGAGCCCGGAGGTGCCGTGGGCCCACGAGATCACCGGCCAACCGCCCTCGGGCGCAGTGCCCTGCGGGAGGAAGACGGTGCCGGTGCTGAGCGCCTTCTCGCCGAACGTATCGGTGGTGACGTAGGTGAGCACCTCGGCCGAGGACGAACCGGGGATCCAGAATTCCTGCGGTAGAGCGCGACTGGAGACGACGTCGCCGATGCTCTGGGTGATCGTCGGCGCTGCGGAGGCCGGGGCGGTCAGCAGGCCAGAAGCCATACTCGACGCCAGCGCCGTAACTACTGCGAGGGCACCGATCCGACGACGAGCGATCACTGGGTCTCCGTTGCATTCGAGTGTGCGCCACCGCGTTCGTCGATGCGCGCCACCTTGTAATACACGACCGCGCCGATCCAGACAACGAAAAATGTGCCGACGACGAGTTGGCCGGCAAGGTTGAGGTCGATGACGGCCAGTGCGTCCCACAGGCCACCGGTCAGCTCGAACTGCTCGGCAAGCAGCGTCAGCAGCTGGACCGTCCCGATCACCAACGCAACGAAGACCGACAGGCCCGTCATCGTCATGTTGTAGTAGATCTTGCGGACCGGAGTGACGAACGCCCAGCCGTAAGCCTTGGACATGAAGATGCCGTCGATGGTGTCCATCGTGGTCATGCCCGCAGCGAACAGGACCGGAAGCGCGATGATGGCCATCGGTGGGAGCCCGCCGGCGATAGCGGTGGTGCCGGCGATCGCGAGTAGACCGACCTGAGTGGCGGTGTCGAAACCGAGTCCGAACAGCAAGCCGAGCGGGTACATCTGCCACGAATGGTTGATTATCTTGTCGTAGCGGCCCCGAAACAGTCGATTCATCAAGCCGCGCTTGGCCAACAGCTCGTCGAGCCCGGCCTCGGTGACGTCACCGCGTTTTGCGCGCCGCCAGACTCCGACGATGCCGGCGAGGACCGCGATGTTCAGCGCGGCGATGAGGTACAGGAAGGTTCCCGACACCAACGTGCCGATGATGCCGCCGACCCCGGCGAACGCGTCCTGAAACGCCGTCGCCTGCGACGCGACGAACGCAATCGCAGCGACGAAGACGAACACGACCGTCGAATGCCCGAGCGAGAAGAACAGCCCGACGGCCAACGGTCGCTTACCCTTCTGCAGCAGGAAGCGGGTGGTGTCGTCGATGGCGGCGATGTGATCGGCGTCGAACGCATGCCTGAGACCGAGGGTGTACGCCAGCACACCGGCTCCGGCGTAGACGAGAGTGCCGTCGGCTCCGGTGAGGCCGTGGATGCTGGGAATCGAGTCGTAGTGGGTGAACAGGCCCCAACCGATCACATGCAGAGCGGCGATGAAGCCGGCCATCGCCAGCAGTCGCGGCACCTCGTCACGAGTGAATCGACTCTGCCGTCGGCCGGTCTCGACGGGCGAAAGTTGGGTCGTCATGGTGATCATTGTCGCCGATTTAGGCGGTTTGCTCTTCCTGTGCGCGGCGCAGAGGTGACCTCAGCGCCCACTATTCGTATCTGCAGGCGGAATCCCGCTTACGTAGTCGAATTGTGGGCGCTGAGGTCAGTGCAATACCCCCAATGCCGCCAATGCCATTGCTCGAAGCACCGGTCGAGCATTGCGCGACGGCGTGCGGCCCGCGCTGTAGGGCGTGGAGTTGATGAGTCCGAACACCGCGTGCGCCGTAGTGCGCGCATCGGCCTCGTTCAATTCCGGGTCGACGGCACACAACGTCGACACCCACAGCTCCACGTACTCGCGCTGCATGCGGCGCACCTTGCGTCGCGCACCCTCAGGGAGGCTCTGCAGGTCGCGATCCTGAATCCGAATGAAAGCCGGTGTCTCGAAGGCGAAGTCGAGGTGGAAATCGACCAGGGCCGACACCGTCTCCTCATCGACCTTCCGCGAGCCGACCACCTCGCGACCGCCGTCGAGCAGATACTCCGAGATTCCGACCATCAGTTCGACGAGCACCGCCTCCTTGTTCGGGAAGTGGCGATAGACGGCCGGTCCACTGATGCCGACGGCAGCACCCAGATCCTCGAGCCGCACCGACGCGAACCCGCGTTCGGCGAACAGCGATGCCGCGGCATCGAGCAGTTGCTGCCGACGTTCGGCTTTGCGTTGCTCACGCACAGTGGCCGGCTTGACCTCGATCTCCTGCACTGCCACCCCCTCGAACCTGGACTCTCGGTTAATCGTAGTTTACTATCATGTCAGTTATCAACCATTAACTGAACCCTGTGTGACACCGACGTCCAACCCCTGAAGGCGTGCATCTCATGGCGATCGATACCGCTGCCAACCGCGCAGATCATCAGCTACTCGCGCAGCAGCTCTCCCAGAAGCTCGCCGTGGCAGCACTCGGCGGTAGCGAGAAGTCCCGGGAACGGCACATCGCCCGCGGCAAGCTGCTCCCCCGCGACCGCGTCGACGAACTCCTGGATCCGGGTAGCCCGTTCCTCGAGATCGCACCGCTGGCGGCCAACGGCCTGTACGACGACGAGTGCCCCGGGGCAGGCGTGATCGCCGGCATCGGTCGCGTGGCCGGTCGAGAGTGCATCATCATTGCCAACGACGCCACCGTCAAAGGCGGCACCTACTACCCGATGACGGTGAAGAAACACCTCCGCGCTCAAGAGATCGCCCTGCAGAACACACTGCCGTGCATCTACCTCGTCGACTCCGGTGGCGCATTCCTGCCGCGTCAGGACGAGGTGTTTCCCGACCGCGACCACTTCGGACGCATCTTCTTCAACCAGGCGACCATGAGCGCCAAAGGAATTGCGCAGATCGCCGCCGTGATGGGCTCCTGCACCGCGGGCGGGGCATACGTACCTGCGATGAGTGACGAGGCCATCATCGTCAAGAATCAGGGCACCATCTTCCTCGGCGGCCCGCCCCTGGTGAAAGCCGCGACCGGCGAGGTCGTCACCGCCGAAGAACTCGGTGGTGGAGACCTGCACTCCAAGGTCTCCGGAGTCACCGACCATCTGGCAGACGACGACCGCGACGCATTGCGCCGCGTCCGGAAGATCGTCTCCACCCTCGGGCCCCGCACGCCGCGGCCATGGGATGTCGTTCCCACCCGCGACCCGATCGTCGACCAGAGCGAGATCTACGACGTCGTCCCCACCGACCCACGCACCCCGTACGACGTGCGAGAGGTGATCACCCGGGTGGTCGACGCAGGCGAATTCGACGAGTTCAAAGCCGAATACGGCAAGACACTCGTCACCGGATTCGCCCACCTCCACGGCCATCCCGTCGGAATCATCGCCAACAACGGTGTGCTGTTCGCCGAATCTGCGATGAAGGGCGCGCATTTCATCGAACTCTGCGACAAGCGCAGCATCCCACTGGTGTTCTTGCAGAACATCACCGGCTTCATGGTCGGCCGAGACTACGAAGCCGGCGGCATCGCCAAGCACGGCGCGAAGATGGTCACCGCAGTGGCCTGCGCCCGCGTTCCGAAGATCACCGTCGTCATCGGCGGCTCGTACGGTGCAGGCAACTACTCCATGTGCGGCAGAGCGTATTCCCCGCGCTTCCTGTTCATGTGGCCGAATGCGCGGATCTCGGTGATGGGCGGCGAACAGGCAGCGTCCGTCCTTGCCACCGTCCGAGGTGACCAACTGGATGCGTCGGGTAATCCGTGGTCGGAGCAAGACCAGGAGGCCTTCAAAGCTCCGATTCGTGACCAGTACGAAAGTCAGGGCAACCCCTACTATTCGACGGCCCGGCTGTGGGACGACGGCATCATCGACCCCGCCGACACCAGAACTGTTCTTGGACTGGCACTCTCGGCGTGCGCCAATGCGCCGCTCGAGCCGGTCTCCTACGGCGTTTTCCGGATGTGAGAGAGATGACCACGATGTTGGACACCATTCTGATCGCCAACCGCGGTGAGATCGCGGTACGCGTCGCTCGAACGTTGCGCCGCATGGGCATTCGGACCGTCGCCGTCTACAGCGATGCGGACGCCGACGCCCGGCACGTCCGCGAGGCCGATACCGCGGTACGACTCGGCCCCGCCAGCGCACGCGAGAGCTACCTCGACATCGACAAGGTGATCGCCGCCGCGAAAGCCACCGGCGCACAGGGAATTCACCCCGGCTACGGATTTCTCTCGGAGAACCCCCACTTCGCTGCGGCCTGCGCCGAAGCCGGAATCGCATTCCTCGGACCGCCGGAAAAGGCCATCGAGGTGATGGGCGACAAGATCGCCGCCAAGGCCGCCGTCAGTGCCTTCGGCGTCCCCGTCGTACCCGGCATCTCTCGCCCTGGCCTGTCCGACGAGGACCTGATCGCCGGTGCCCCCGACGTCGGCTTCCCGGTCCTGGTCAAACCCTCGGCTGGGGGCGGCGGCAAAGGAATGCGCCTGGTCGAGCGCGCCGAGGCCTTGCCTGCCGCGCTGGCCAGTGCCCGCCGCGAGGCGGCCTCCTCGTTCGGCGACGACACGCTGTTCCTCGAGCGATTCGTGTTGCGGCCCCGGCACATCGAGGTGCAGATCCTCGCCGACGGTCACGGCAACGTCATCCACCTCGGTGAGCGTGAATGCAGCCTGCAGCGACGCCATCAGAAGGTCATCGAAGAAGCGCCGTCCCCACTGCTCGACGCGCAGACCCGAGCGCGTATCGGCGAGGCTGCCTGCAACACCGCTCGCAGCGTCGACTACTCCGGTGCCGGCACCGTCGAGTTCATCGTCTCCGCCGACCATCCCGACGACTTCTTCTTCATGGAGATGAACACTCGACTCCAGGTGGAACACCCGGTGACCGAGATGGTGACCGGCATCGACCTCGTGGAGTGGCAGGTCAGGATCGCCGCCGGCGAGCCACTGACGCTGAGTCAGCACGATATTCGACTGACCGGACACGCCATCGAAGCCCGCGTCTACGCCGAGGATCCCGGCCGCGAGTTCCTCCCGACCGGCGGCACCGTCGTCGGGTTGCGCGAGCCCACCGGCACGGGCATCCGCGTCGACTCCGGTCTCGCCATCGGCACCGAGGTGGGCAGCAATTACGACCCCATGCTCTCGAAGGTCATCGCGCACGGCCCCGATCGGACTACAGCGCTGCGCAGCCTGGATCGTGCGCTGGCCGATACCTCGGTACTCGGCGTCGTCACCAACATCGAGTTCGCTCGATTCCTGCTCGCCGACACCGAGGTCCGTGCCGGCAATCTCGACACCGGCCTACTGGACCGCCGCGTCGAGGATTTCGTTGCCGCCGACGCCCCCGACGAGGCGATGATCGCCGCAGCCACCGTCGCCTGGCTCGATACGTGGCAGGAGGCGGGCCAGGACATCTGGGCAACGCCGTCGGGCTGGCGGGTGGGAGCGCACGCACCGTTCCAGCTCCGGCTGACATCCGGCACTCGGACCGCGCACGTGTCCATCACCGGGACCCTCGATGCGGCGACGGTCGTCGTCGACGACGAAGAACCGCGCCGACTGCGGGCCTCCGCTACCGAGGATTCCATCGACCTCGTACTCGAGGATCGACGCGATTCGATGACCGTAGCCCGAAACGAATCGTCCACCTGGGTATCCAGCTCACGCGGCACCTGGAGAATCGATCGAATCGCCGAACCCAATGTGCGCGAGGACGACACGCAGTCCGGCGACGCAGAGATCCTCTCGCCGATGCCGGGTTCGATCATCGCGATCGGAACGACCTCCGGCAGCGCCGTCACCGCAGGCACGGCCATCGTCGTCGTCGAGGCGATGAAGATGGAACACACTTTGACCACGCCCATCGACGGCACCGTCGAACTCACAGTCGCAGTAGGAGATCAGGTCCGCGTCGACCAGGTCCTCGCCCGCATCGTTCCCACCGACACCGAAGAGGACAAGTCATGACCGAACATCTGTCGTCGTCCAATCTGCCCGACGAATACCAGCAACTGGTCAAATCCGTGGCGGACTTCACCCGCACCGTCGTCGCGCCGGTCTCGGCGAAACACGATGCCGAGCACTCCTTTCCGTACGAGGTGGTCGCAGGGATGGCCGAGATGGGCCTCTTCGGTCTGCCCTTCCCCGAGGAGTACGGCGGCATGGGCGGCGACTACTTCGCCCTGTGCCTGGCACTCGAAGAGCTCGGCAAGGTCGACCAGAGCGTCGCGATGACGCTCGAGGCAGGCGTCTCGCTCGGTGCCATGCCCGTCTACCGTTTCGGCAACGACGAGCAGAAGCAGCAGTGGCTACCCAAGCTCACCGCGGGCAAAGCTCTCGCGGCCTTCGGGTTGACCGAGCCGGGTGCCGGTAGCGACGCGGGCGGCACCAAGACCACTGCCAAGCGCGACGGCGGTGACTGGATCATCAACGGCAGCAAGCAGTTCATCACCAACTCCGGAACCGACATCACCGAACTGGTGACCGTCACCGCTGTGACCGGCGTCGACGAGACAACAGGACGCAAGCAGATCTCGTCGATCCTGGTGCCCACCGACACTCCCGGGTTCGTGGCCGAAGCTGCGTACAACAAGGTCGGCTGGAATGCCTCGGACACACACCCGCTCAGCTTCACCGATGTACGAGTCCCGCAGGAGAACCTGCTCGGCCAGGAAGGCCGCGGGTACGCGAACTTCCTGCACATCCTCGACGAGGGCCGGATCGCGATCGCCGCGGTATCGGTCGGTGCGGCTCAGGGTTGCGTCGACGAGAGCGTCAAGTACGCCAAGGAGCGCGAGGCATTCGGTGCTCCGATCGCGCGCAATCAGGCGATCTCGTTCAAGATCGCCCGCATGGAAGCACGCGCACACACCGCGCGGACGGCGTACTACGACGCGGCGGCACTGATGTTGGCCGGCAAGCCGTTCAAGAAGGCCGCGTCCATCGCCAAGCTCGTGGCCTCCGAGGCTGCGATGGACAACGCCCGCGACGCGACGCAGATTCACGGCGGCTACGGATTCATGAACGAGTACGTCGTCGCCCGTCACTACCGCGACAGCAAGATCCTCGAAATCGGCGAAGGCACCACCGAGGTTCAGCTGATGCTCATCGCCCGGAGCTTGGGGCTATGAGCGACAAGCGCATTCGGCAACGCGGCCTGTGGTTCGAGGAGATGCAGCTCGGTACCGTCTACGAACATCGCCCCGGACGGACCATCACCGAGGCCGACAACACGCTGTTCACCACGCAGACGATGAACACCCAGGCCCTGCATCTCGATGCCGCCTACAGTGAGACAACCTCTTTCGGTCAGCGGCTGGTGAACTCGATGTTCACCGTGTCCACCCTCGTCGGATTGTCGGTGACGCAGCTGACCCAGGGCACGATTGTCGCCAACCTCGGCTTCTCCGAGGTCTCCTTCCCGAAGCCGCTGTTTCACGGCGACACCCTCTACGCGGAGACGGTGATCTCGGACAAGCGCGAATCCAAGTCCCGCCCCGGCGAGGGAATCGTGACGTTCACCCACACCGGTCGAAATCAGCACGGTGACGTCGTCGCGATCGCCGTCCGCAAGACTCTCGTCCGGATGCGGCCCGAGGACGACGCGTCGTGACCTGGATTCCCCCTGGCCCGGCGTGGCTGTTCTGTCCCGCTGATCGACCCGAGCGATACGAGAAGGCAGCGGCCCGAGCCGATGTCGTCATTCTGGATCTCGAGGACGCTGTCGGTGCCGCGGACAAAGCCGGCGCTCGCGAGTCCGTGGTGTCGACACCTCTGGACCCGTCGCGCACCATCGTTCGAGTCAACGCGCACGGCACCGAAGACCAGGCTGCCGACCTCGACGCGTTGCAGCGCACCGAGTACACGACCGTCATGTTGCCCAAGTGTGAATCTGCCGGTCAGATAACAGCTCTGGCATCACTGAATGTCGTCGCACTGATCGAATCCCCGCTCGGCGCGATGACGGTCTTCGACGCACTCGCAGCCGACAATGCCATCGGTGCCATGTGGGGTGCCGAGGATCTGGTCGCTGCGATGGGCGGGAATTCGAGTCGACTGGGCGACGGCCGCTACCGCGATGTCGCACAGCATGTTCGATCGCAGACATTGCTGGCCGCCAAGGCGCGGGGACTGTTCGCGCTCGATTCGGTCTACCTCGACATCCCCGATCTCGACGGGGTGCGCGCCGAGGCCGACGACGCTGTAGCCGTGGGCTTCGACGGCAAAGTGGCCATCCACCCCAGCCACATCCCCGTCATTCGCGAGGCCTATGCGCCCACGGTCGAGGAAATGGACTGGGCCACAGCCGTACTCGACGCCGTCGAGCACAATCGCGGGGTGTTCGCCTTCCGAGGTCAGATGGTGGACGCACCGGTGCTGGCGCATGCTCGACGCATCGTCGCCCGCCGACCGATGTAGTTGCAGACGCCGATTAACGGCAGGCGCTGTACGGTGGCTGTACGAGCATCGGCACGGAAGGCGCAGCAATGACGGCGAAGGACCCCGCCCTGACGGCGCTGGCCCAGAACTGGCTGGCGTTGTCGGTCCTGCACGGTCGCATCGAGAGCCGCATCGAGAAGGCTCTGCAGGCCGGCCACAACCTCAGCGCTCGCGAGTATTGGCTGCTCGACGTCCTGGCACGTCAGCACGACGGGGTGGGCGGACACCTGCAGATGAAGCAGGTGGCCGACGCCGTCGTCCTGAGCCAGAGTGCAACGACCCGTCTGGTCACCCGCCTCGAGGACCGCGGCCTGCTCACCCGGTACCTCTGCCCCACCGACCGCCGCGGCATCTACACCGACGTCAGTGACGAAGGCCTGGCTCTGCTCGAGGCAGCGCGGCCGACCAACGACGCGGCCCTGCGTGAGGCCCTCGACGAAGCAGCACGCGAACCGGACCTCGTACCCCTCGTCGACGCCGTCCGCCGATCCGCGAACTGACGTCAATCCAGCTGTTCGACGACCGTCCGAGTCGTATCGGCGACAAGGGCGTTCATGGCCGGTGAGTCCTCCGCGCCCGACGTCGTAGCACTGAGGACGACGAGCAGGATCCTCTGACCTTCGGGTCCGAGCATGAGGCCCGCGTCGTTGGAGACACCGTAGCTACCGGTTCCGGTCTTGTCGGCCGACGTCCACTGCGGGGGAATGCCCGCGCGGAAGCGAGCCGTGGAGGTTTGGGTGCCCGCCATCCAGTCCAGCAACTGCTGTCGTGATGCCTGCGTCAATACGTCGCCGTCGAGCAGGGTCCGATAGCCGGCGGCCATCGAATTCGGAGTTGTGGTGTCCCGAGGGTCGTCCGGGATGGCCGTGTTCAACTCCGGCTCGATGCGATCGAGGCGGAATTCGGTGTCGCCGAGCGATCGCGCGAAGTCGGTGAGCGCCGCTGTGCCACCTGCTTCACGTATCAGCAGATTGCCGGATGTGTTGTCGCTCTTCGTCAACGCTGCGGAGGCGAGATCTGCGATGGTGACGACCGAGCCGGGTGCCCAATCGACGGCCGACTCGGGCACCTTGTCCTCTGCGGCGATTGTTCTGGTGTCGGTCAGCTGCAGCCTGCCTGCGTCGACGGCAGCGAGTACGGCACCGACGGCGTACACCTTGAACGTCGAGCAGAACGCGAAACGTTCGTCACCGCGATAACTCTGGATGGATCCGGACGTGAGATCGAGTGCGCTGACGCCGAGCCGAGCGCTGTCCCTCGCCTCGAGCTGAGAATATGGCTGTTCGGCCATGGCCTGATCGGTCGTGGTCCGAGATGCACTCGCTCCGGATTGCGGTGGCTCGGTAGTGGTCGTCGAGGAGCACGCGACGCCTGCCGTCAACGTTGCCGCCGCGATCACGGTGATCAGTCGGGTGGATGTCGAGGTACGCATGGGGTCATGCGATCACAGAACCGTCGGTACGTAGCTACTGGCCCCACGCCCTTTCATTCCGCTTTCGGCCCAGCAGCTGTTCGCGGGCTCGAGCGCCTGGTGGCGAAAGCCGACCACGCGGGTGCGTGGAACCTTCAGCTCCATTATCGTTACTTCTGGTACGTAACGGAGGCCTCAATCGACCTCGAACGAGCCGCCCGGACGACAACAATCAGGAGGCACTTCATGAACGCCACCACACGCGCGATACTGAGCCCGGTCGTCGGTGCCGTCGTCGCGCTGGCAATTATCTGGGGCGTCGGCGGAGACATCCCGCTCTGGCGAGCCGCATCGATGGTGCTGGTCGGTGCGGGCGTCGTCTTCGCACTGAATTTTGCGTGGGAATCCAATCCCTGGACCGAGAATCCCACAAGCGACGAGCACGAGCAGGTCACTGCCCGATAGAGGAACACTGCGGGAGGATCAATCGACTTTCGACAGCGCCTCCCGCACTGCAACCGCCTGAGTAAAGCTTGGATTTCCCACGCTCACGGCCGTGCGCTCACTGCGCGGTCCATGTCGGGTCGCGTTTCTGCAGGAATGCGGTGATTCCTTCGACGACGTCCTGCGTGGTGGTGAGTCGATCCAATTCCTGACGGTTCTGTGCCCACGAATCTTTCTCGTGCGCGATGGCACCGTCGGTGATACGTCGGGCCAGACGCTTGGATGCGCGCACCGCCAGCGGAGCGCCTTCCGCGCAGAGCCGAGCGAGTTCGAGTGCGGTGTCGAGGACCTCGGTCGGGGCCACAACTCTGTTGACCAATCCCCACCGTGCGGCTTCCTGCGCGGAAATCGGCTGTCCGGTCAAGATCATCTCCAGGGCAATGTGTTCCGGCACCGCGGACATCAGCCGAAAAGCGCCACCTGCACCGGCGATGAGACCACGCCGGATCTCGGGCAGGCCGAACACGGCCGTGTCCGACGCGACGACCATGTCCGAGACCAGAGCTATCTCGGTTCCTCCTCCCATCGCCGACCCGTTCACGGCCGCGATGACCGGGACCGAGATCGGGTGTTGGACAATGCCGGCGAACCCCCAGTGTTCGGTCTCGGGCGGGGTCACCGCGCCGGGTCCTCCGGTGCCGAGGGCCTTCAGATCGGCACCGCCACAGAAAGTCGCCGATCCCGCGCCGGTCAGGACGATGGCTCGGATGTCTCGATCTGCCTCGGCGGACTCCCACGCCTCCCCGAGCAACGTGTGCACGCGGGCATCGATGCTGTTGGCAGCTCGCGGTCGGTTGATGGTGACGACGAGTACGTGACCTTCCCGCCTGGTCAGGACGACAGGTTCGGCGCTAGCTGCTTCGGACACGAATGTTCCCCTCGATGGTGTCGACAGTGACTGTGGTCCCGATGATTTCGCGTGCCGGGTCGGTTCGATACAGAGACAGCGCACGGGCGCTGGCCGTGTCCCCGGGTGCCGTCTGTGCGGCGACGCGTCGCCCGCGCTCGTCTCTCGCGACGAGGAACGCCTGGTTCGGTTCCTGCTGCCGAGAATGCTCGACGGACACTGCCTCCACCACGAGAGTCCCGTCCTGTACAGGTGCACGAGGCGGTGAATCCGGCATCAGCACTGCGGGTTCGGGATTTCCGACGTAGCCCAGTGGGTGCTGGTCGCCACCGAGCAGCACCGAGTGGTGATACGTCATGTATCCACCGTTCGCGTGCACCAGTGCGCAGTTCTTGCCGCCGCGAATCTCGCGGACGGATGCGGTGATCGAATGCAGCGAATGGCTACTGAGGGGACCACCGAAGGACGAATGACCACCGGTCACACTGGGTACCAATGATTTCGGCGTTCCGAGGTGTCGGGTGGCGAGGGTCGGCACGATCGGGAAGCAGCTGTACACGTCGACCACGTCGAGTTGTTCGACTCCGATCTCTGCGGCGCGCAAGGCTCGGTCCATCGCATCCTCCATCGCTGGAGACCGGCCGAAATCGCTGCGGTCGAGAATGTCGACCGAATCCTCGGCACCCGCACCACCCCAGACGAACACGATGTCGCCCTCGGGAACACCGCGTTCTCGGGCTTCGGCCAAGCTGGTCACCACGATGCACGCTGCCTGGTCGACGAAGGGCATGGCGTTCATCGACAACGGATACGGCTCGCACACGATGCGGTTCTTCGGCGACGGCGTGCCGATGTCGGCAGCCGTCCGCACTCGCCCGTTCCACGAGTACGGGTTCTTCTGGGCGACAACGGAAAACTCCGCATACAGGTCGCTGCACTCGGCCAGTCGAGACTCCGGATCCAGTCCGGCCTCGAATCTGAAGCGGCTCTCGAACAAGGGATAGATCCGAACCGGAGTGATCAGTCCGGCGTCTTGCATTGCGGCACTTCCGAGTTGATCGAGGTCGAAGGTGGGCGGACCTCCCGGGTCCGCGCTCCATCCCCCATCCCGCACGGGCTCTCGCCCGGCCTTGACCAAGGCACCCATCGAGGCCTGCGTTTCACCGCCCGCGATCACCGCTACCGTCGACTCCCCGGACGCAATGCGCGAGGCTGCGCGATCGAGAAGGCGCGCGGGCCACTGGCCACCGATCGGCGCGTCGAACACATCTGTGGGGGTGGCACCGATTCTACGGGCCAGCGCAGCGGCGGGACTGGCGTAAGCCCAGCTGGCGATGTGGCAGAACGTGATGCTGTCCGCTCTGCGAATCCACGGCTCCGACGTCTGCGAATCTTGGAGTGCCTCGGTGGCAGCGCGAGTGATCAGTTCCATGGGTTCGACGCCCATGGGTTCTCCGCGGCCGCTTGTCTCGCCGATAGCCACGATCACCGGAACACGTCTCGGATCCACCGTCGATGCCTCGTGGCGTACTGAACTCATGACCGGGAACCTATTACAGACACGGATTGTCCGCAATGCTGGGTAGGTGCCACAATCCCTGGGTGACCGACAAAACCAGGAGCCGACGGGGCAGGCCGCGTGATCCTGATCTGGAGGACCGCGTCTACGACGCAGTGCTCGAGGTCTACTGGGAGAAAGGCTGGTCGGGTTTCACACTCGACGCCGTTGCCCGCCGCGCGTCCGTCGGCAGGGCGGCGCTTTATCGGCGCTGGGAATCGAAGGGGGCCTTGGTCGTCGACGCGCTGGACGCTCGAAGTCCGCTCGCGACACCGATCGACCTCGGCAACCTGCGGGCGGATCTCGTCGAATTGGCGGTGCAGCTTCTGCAGGGCTACCGAGGAACGGCCGGTCTCGTCAGCCTGCGCGTCGCCCTCGATGCGCGGGTGCACCCCGACCTACTCGGGCACATGATCGACACACTCAACCGAAGCCGACTGGTTGCGGCCCGGCTGATCGTGCACCGAGCCCAGAAACGGGGCGAATTACCCGAGTCGGCCGATACCACCAGGATTCTCGAACTGGTAACCGGAGCGGTTCTCAGCCACGTCATCTTCTCGCATCACACCGATGCCGATCGAGGAGACACCGAGGACCGCGTCTACGCAGAAAGTCTGGTCGATGCTGTGCTCGGTGGTGTGTAGCTCCGGTCGTGCGCGTTTTGCGCGCCTCCAGGTACGCAAAACGCGCACGAGGGAAGCTGCTCAGAACGCGTGGGCACCGACCAGAGCCGGCATCGGCACCACGAAGAGGTCTGCGGTGGCGATGCGTCGCACTGCGCGGTGCAGGGTGACCGACTGCAGTAACCCGTTGGCGTCCACCGTGTAGTCGACCTCGAGCACTCCCGCGGCGGTACCGATTCGGATGGTTCCCGGACGGCCGGACCCTGCGTTGGCAGTGACGACCCCACCGATGACCGTCGCCGCTGCGGCCACGGCCACCGCGGAGGTCAGTCCGATCGCCGGGTGCGGGGCCATCATCGAGAGCATGCGTACCGAGATGTCGTAGTCGGCGGAGGCAACGTGCTCACCCGTCGTCGTCACGTACTCCCGCGGCGGGCCGACGATCCCGACCTTCGGAATGGCATGCGAGACAGGTTCTTCGGGCTTGCTGAGCCCCATCCGCAGAGCGGCCTGTCGCCGTAGCGCGATGAGGGTGGGGACGTGAGCGGCGACGACGTCGTTCGTCTCCGACCCGGTCAGCCCGAAATCGGCGGCGTCGAACAATGCGGCGGGTGCGCCCGCTCGAACGAACGTTCCGCGGAACTCGTTGCCGCCGAATGCGACTCGATCGACCTCTGCGCCGGTGGGAAGCATCGTCACTCGATCCGAGGCCGGATCGGTGAAGGTCAACCCCACCGGGACGCCGAGTGCCGTGGTGCCGGGGACGGACGCGTCACCCTCGGCAGGAATGCGTCCGCCGGGGGTCGCGATCTCCGCCGCCAGAATCGCGCCGGTGTTCTCGTTGCGCATCCGGACCACGGTGACGTGGTCGTCCACGGCGACGAGACCGGTCTGCACGGCGTAGAGGCCGATCGCCGTCGCACAGTTTCCGCAGTTGCTGCCCCACTCCACGGTGCGGTTCTCGATGGCAACCTGAGCGAACAGGTAGTCGACGTCGATACCGGCTGCGCTGGAGCGTCGCACGATGGCGGCCTTGGAGGTGGTGGAGCTGCCGCCCCCGACCCCGTCGAGCTGACGCGGGTCACCCGAACCGAAGGCCGCGGTCAGGATGTTGTCGAGACCGCCGGCGTCGGCGATGTACGGGTCGATGTCGACCGCGTTGAACAGCCAGCACTTGCTGGTGCCTCCACGCATCCACGTTCCACGAAGAGTGAACATCTGGTGTGCCTTCCGATCAGGATCCGATGCTTCCACCCTGCGACAGAGGATGGTCAAGCACAATTACGAAATATGTTCAGTCCGTGCAGCAGCGCTTAACGTGCTCGCCTCGGTCAGAACAGCTCGGGCACGACCACCAGGATCAACCAGCACAGGGCCGGCGCGATGGCGACGACGATTCCTGCATTGAGCAGCAGCTGACGGTAGAAGCGCGGGCGCTCGATGTTCTGAGCGTTGGCCAGCACCAGCGCACCGTTGGTCGAGAAGGGCGAGACGTCGACGACGGTGGCCGAGATGGCCAGAGCAGCGACGACTCCGACGACCGGCAGTGCACCGGTTCCCAGCAGCGGCATGGCCAGCGGGATGACGGCGGCCAGAAGGGCGGTTGAGGACGCGAACGCCGAGGTGATGCCGATGACGTAGCACAGCACAATGGCCACGATGATCGGAGCGCCGATGGTGATCGCCATTTCGGCCAGGTGATCGATGGTGCCCACTTCTTGCAGGATCGAGATGTAGGTGACCATGCCGGCGACCAACAGAACCGTCGACCAACTGATGTCTGCGATCGCCTCGTTCTGCTTCTTCAAATCCGTGAACGCCAGGACCGCTCCGGCTCCGATGGCGATGAAGCTGATCGGCAAGTGCAGTACGAGAACGAGTACCAGGAGTGCGCCGATGAGGAAGAGCGTGAGCTTCTGGACGAACGTGACCGGGGCCGGGGCGTCGACCAGGGTGGTAGTGGTCGGACGAGTGAGCACCTGGGTGCTGCCGCCTGCCGAGCTGCCGCCGCCGGTACCGCCGCCGGTGGGGACGGACGTCTTGACCGGCGTTCCGCCGACGGGGCCACTGCCGGGAGCGGGGTCGGTGGACCCCGTTGCGGTGTACTCGAAGCCCTTCATGCGGGCCAGGGCCGCGTAGCCGACAACCGTCAGCACCGAGAGCAGCAGGTTGATGCCGTAGCTGGCGAAGAACAGCGTCCACGGGTTCAGGGCGAGGCCGTTGTTCTCGACGATGTCGCGAACCAGGACACCGGAGACGGAGATCGGGGAGAACGCGCCTGCATGGGCACCGTTGATGACCATGATGCCCATGACCAGCGGGCTCATGCCGGTTCGAGCTGCGAATGCCATGGCTGCAGGCACGATGAGCGCCACCGCGGCGGGGCTGAAGGTACCGAGTGCAGTCAGGACCGAGGCGACGAAGAAGAACACCCACGGAACCACCGTCACTCGACCGTGCACCGCTCGGATGCAGCTGTTGACCAGAAGATCGATGGTGCCGTTGCGTTTGGCCATGCCGAAGAAGTAGGTGACTCCGACGATGGTCAACACGATCGAGCTGGGGAACTCGTTCAGAATTTCCTTGTCGTCGAATCCCAGCGCGAAGTATCCGACCACGAAGGCACCGATGAAGCCGAGGATGCCGATGTTGATCGGAAAGAAGGTTGCGATCACGAACATCGCAACCAATGCGATGAGCGGGAGGATCTCGATGGAGGTCATGGGCGTCTTTCAGGTGGCTGGTAGGTGCTCGGTTACATCCGCACTCGAACGTTGTCCCAGTCACATTATTGACGTCCGCCTTTTAGGACAATATCGTTTTGCTACCTGGCCGTTTAGCTCAGCTGAAAGATATCCGTATGAACCACACCTTCGACGTCGTGACGTTGTTTCTTCTTCTCGACATCGCCGAGGCCGGATCGCTGACGGCCGGTGCCGAGCGGGCGAACATGACCCCCTCCGCGGCGTCGCAGCGCATCAGCAAACTCGAACACGGCATCAAACAACCGGTGTTGACCCGCCTGCCACGCGGCGTACAACTCACCGAAGCCGGCGAAATCCTCACCAGCCGCGCCCGCTTGTTCAGACGGGAGATGCGCGCCGCGAGCGGCGACCTCGAAGCGATCCGAGGGCTCGAACGCGGTTCGGTCCGCCTCGGCTCGTTTCCCACGGTCAGCGCGTCGCTGCTCTCCGACGCGTTGAAGGACTACCACTCGCGGTGGCCCGGCGTCGACGTCCGCGTGCGATCGGCGGTCCGCCCACAGTTGCTCGACATGCTGCATTCGAGCGAAATCGACCTGGCGCTGCTGTGGAGCTACGCCTGGACGGAAGAGGCCGAACGATCGCTGTCCCTCGAGCCGCTGATGGAAGACCCGACCGTGCTGCTGCTGCCGATCGACGACGATCGGGTGCAGCACGATGTATCGCTGCACGATCTTCGTGACGCGCGATGGATCATCCGCAGCAACGACCACCCGGCTGCCGAAGTTCTCTATCGCAGTTGTCGCGTAGCAGGATTCGAGCCCGACGTCGTCTACGAGGCACACGACTACCAGGAGATCGAGGCCATGGTGGCTGCCGGTGTCGGAATCGCAATGGTGCCCGGGTTGTCGGTGATTCACCATCGACCCGACGTCACCACCATCGACTTCCCCGACACGGATCGGGTGCCGACGCGCGTCATTTACATCGCGTCACTCGCCAGGCGTCAGTACACCCCGGCGATGTATGCCATCTCGACCGCGCTGCGCGGTGCCGCCGAGCGCATCGCGGCGGCGACTACAACAGTTCCCTGATCGCGTTCTCGAAGCCGGTGACGTGTTCGAGGGTCAGTTCGGCAGCGGTATCGGCGTCGCCGTCGATGATCGCCTGAAGCAACACGACGTGCTCACGGACATGGCCGGCCACGTTCGGCAGTCGGTCGAGAAACAGGCACCAGATGCGCGTGGCGTGCGCGTCGAGGCTGACCAGAATGTCTTCGAGGTGAGGATTGCCCGACGCCCGATAGATCTCTCGATGCACCGCAACATCTTTGCGCAGCACCTCGCGTGAATCGTCGGTGTCGTCGATGCTCGCGATGGAGGCCGCGAGCTCGGCCAGCCGGTCTCGAGCCGCCCGTGTCGCGGTCCGCGCCGCACGAGCCGAGGCCGCCGGCTCGAGCTGCTTGCGGATCTCCGAGATGTTGGCCAGGTCGGTCATGTCGACGGCGGTCGCGAAGGTTCCGCGTCGGGGATACGCGACGACGAGGCGCTCACGTTCGAGTCGTTTCAGACCCTCACGAATCGGTGTGCGCCCCAGCCCCAATTGCTCGGCCAGGCGGTCGTCGTTGATCGGTTCACCGGGACGAATTTCAAGCATGATCAGCTGCTCACGCACTATTTCGTAGGCTCGATCGGCATTGGTTCCGACAAACTGCGTTGCATCCATCACCGGCTGAATTTCGATCGTCATCTTGTCTGCTCACTCCCGGTCGACGCCCCGCCCTTGACGGCTCTGCTTTGTGATCTTACTCTATTGGCATCTTGATATATCAGTTCCAGATCATTGATCTTCCAGAAGGGCGGCCATCTTGACGCAGGACTTCGCACCGACGGCGACGGCACCGCACCCGAGAGGCGTGACGAACCGAGTACTCGCCGATCTCGACCCCGAGGTGCACCGCGCGATCAGTGCCGAGCTCGGCCGCCAGCAGAACACCTTGGAAATGATCGCGAGCGAGAACTTCGCACCATTGGCCGTCATGCAGGCGCAGGGTTCGGTACTGACGAACAAGTACGCCGAGGGCTACCCCGGCCGGCGCTACTACGGCGGATGCGAGAACGTCGACGTCATCGAGCAACTCGCGATCGACCGGCTCAACGCCCTGTTCGGGTCGTCGTTCGCCAACGTGCAGCCGCACTCGGGTGCGCAGGCGAATGCCGCTGCCATGGCGGCACTGCTGCAGCCGGGCGATTCGATTCTCGGTCTCGCACTCGCCCACGGCGGACACCTCACGCACGGCATGAAGCTGAACTTCTCGGGCAAGTTGTACGACGTCTCGGCCTACCACGTCGGCGAGCACGACCACCGCGTCGACATGGAAGAGGTGGAGCGCCTCGCCCACGAGCACCGTCCCAAGCTGATCATGGCCGGTTGGTCCGCCTACCCGCGCCACCTCGACTTCGCCGAATTCCGCCGCATCGCAGACGAAGTCGGTGCCTACCTGATGGTGGACATGGCGCACTTCGCCGGCCTGGTCGCCGCCGGACTGCACCCGTCACCGGTACCGCACGCGCACGTGGTCACCTCGACGACGCACAAGACGCTCGGCGGACCGCGCGGCGGCGTCATCATCACCAACGACGCCGCGCTGGCGAAGAAGTTCAACTCCTCGGTCTTTCCCGGTCAGCAGGGCGGGCCCCTCGAACACGTCATCGCCGGCAAGGCCGTCGCCTTCAAACTTGCTGCCGAAGAGGACTTTCGGGAACGGCAGCAGCGCACCCTCGAAGGCGCGAAGATCCTGGCCGATCGACTGTTGACCGACGACGCAGCAGCCGCAGGCATCGACGTGGTCTCGGGCGGCACCGACGTCCACCTCGTTCTCGTGGACCTGCGCAAGTCCGAACTGGACGGCAAGCAGGCCGAGGACCGACTCCATCACGTCGGAATCACCGTGAACCGCAACGCAGTTCCGTTCGATCCACGGCCGCCCATGGTGAGCTCCGGAGTCCGCATCGGCACCCCGGCCCTCGCGACCCGCGGCCTGGACGCCACGGCGTTCGCCGAGGTCTCCGACGTCATCGCCCACGCGTTGCGTCCCGACACCGACGACCGCGGACTCGATGCACTGCGAATCCGGGTCGAAGCCGTCGCCGCGCAGTTCCCCCTCTACTCCGACCTGACGGAAGGCTACCGATGACCGCCCCCGCAACCCCTCCGGGCGCACATCTGCCCGACCATCCGGACTTCCTGTGGCGCAACCCCGAGCCGAAGAAGTCCTACGACGTCGTGATCATCGGCGGCGGCGGACACGGCCTGGCCACCGCGCACTACCTCGCCAAGAACCACGGCATCACCAATGTTGCTGTGCTGGAGAAGGGGTGGCTCGCCGGCGGAAACATGGCGCGCAACACCACCCTCATCCGGTCCAATTACCTGTGGGACGAGAGCGCGCGCATCTACGAGCACTCGCTGAAGCTGTGGGAAGGGCTCGCCGACGACCTCGACTACCCCATCCTGTTCAGCCAGCGCGGCGTCCTCAACCTCGCGCACAGCCTGCAGGACGTGCGCGACAGCGTGCGACGCGTCGAGGCCAACCGACTCAACGGCATCGACGCTCAGTGGGTCGACCCCGACGAGGTCAAGAAGCTGTGCCCGATCGTCAACATCTCCAGCGACATTCGCTACCCGGTGCTCGGTGCGACGTACCAGCCACGCGCCGGCATCGCCAAGCACGACTACGTCGCCTGGGGATTTGCCCGACGCGCCGACGCGGCCGGTATCGACATCATCCAGAACTGTGAGGTCACCGGCTTCACCACCGACGGCAACCGCGTCACCGGGGTGAAGACCACGCGTGGCGACATCGCCACCGGCCAGGTCGCGCTGTGCGCGGCCGGGCACACCTCGACGCTGACGGACATGCTCGGCATCAAGACTCCGCTGCAGAGCCATCCGCTGCAGGCCCTCGTCTCGGAGTTGCTCGAGCCCGTGCATCCCACGGTCGTCATGTCGAATGCCGTGCACGTGTACGTCTCTCAGGCCCACAAGGGCGAACTGGTGATGGGTGCAGGCGTCGACTCCTACAACGGCTACGGCCAGCGCGGTGCGTTCCACATCATCGAACGGCAGATGGCAGCTGCAGTCGAGTTGTTCCCCGTCCTCGCTCGCGCGCACCTGCTGCGCACCTGGGCCGGCATCGTGGACGTCTGCCCCGACGCCTCCCCCATCGTCGGACGCACCCCGTTCGACAACGTGTTCCTCAATTGTGGCTGGGGTACAGGCGGATTCAAGGCCACCCCCGGTGCCGGTTGGTGCCTGGCCGACACCATCGCCAACGACGAGGTGCACGAGTACATCGCACCGTTCAGTCTGGACCGATTCGTCACCGGCGCGCTGGTGGACGAGCACGGTGCCGCAGGCGTGGCGCACTAGTTTCTCCGCCCCGACACACGCAGCACCCGAACGAGAAATCTTGGAGTGGCAATGCAATTGATCGAATGCCCGTGGTGCGGGAGTCGAGAAGAGACCGAGTTTCACTACGGCGGCCAGGCGCACATCGCCTACCCCGAGGACCCCTCGGCCCTCACCGACGAACAGTGGGCGCATTTCGTGTTCTTCCGTGACAACCCCAAGGGGCTCTTCGCGGAACGGTGGAGCCACAGCGCGGGCTGTCGGCGATGGTTCAACGCCGTGCGGGACACCGCCACCTATCGAATCCACAGTGTCTATCGCCTCGACGACCCGAAGCCGGTGAACCCATGACCGCATTCCGCACCGCATCCGGCGGCCGCATCGACCGCACGAACACCTTCGAATTCACGTTCGGCGGCTCGGCCCTGCAGGGACATCCCGGCGACACGCTGGCGTCTGCGTTGCTCGCCAACGGTATTCATCAGGTCACCACCAGCATCAAGCTCGGTAGGCCGCGAGGATTCACCGCAGCGTGGGCCGAGGACACCGGCGGACTCGTACAGATCGAGGAGCCGTTCCCCGAGCCGATGCTGCTCGCCACGACGATCGAGCTGTACGACGGCCTGGTCGCTCGGGGCATCCCCGGACAGGGGCGTCTCGCCGAGATCTCCGACTCCGCCAAGTACGACGCCATGCACGCCCACGCCGACCTGTTGGTCGTCGGAGCCGGCCCGGCCGGTCTGACGGCCGCTATGGTCGCCGCCCGCAGTGGCGCTCGCGTGGTCGTCGTCGACGATCAGAGCGAGTTCGGCGGCTCCCTGCTCGGCTCCGACGACGTCATCGACGGACGGCCGGCCCTGGACTGGGTTGCCGACGCGGTGGCCGAGTTGTCGACGTTCCCCGACGTGACGTTGCTGCGCCGCACCACCGCGTTCGGTTCCTACGACGACGGCTTCGTGCTCGCCCTCGAGCGCCGCACCGATCACCTGGGCTTGGAAGCTCCTGCAGCGCTGAGCCGTCAGCGAGTCTGGCGTATTCGCTCGCGTCACATCCTGGTGGCCACCGGTGCCCACGAGCGGCCCGTCGTTTTCACCGACAACGACCGACCCGGAATCATGTTGGCGCACAGTGCACGTACGTTCCTGCATCGCTACGGCGTGACGGTAGGAACCGAGGCCGTGGTGTTCACCACCAACGACAGCGCGTACAAGGCAGCCGTCGATCTGCACGACGCTGGGGTCCGCATCGCGCGCATCGTCGATGCCCGCTCCGAGGCACCGGAACACTGGCTCGGCCTGTGCCGCGAGCGCGGTATCGAGGTGCGCACCGGCAGCGTCGTATCCGGCACCCGAGGCGACACCCGCGTCACCCACGCACTGGTCACCGGTGCCGACGGTGCCACCGACACCGTGGCGTGCGACGTGCTGCTCGTCAGCGGTGGCTGGAACCCCGCCGTCCACCTGTTCAGCCAGGCCCGCGGAAAGCTCCGCTACGACGGCGAACTCGGTGCGTTCGTCCCGGCGGACGACGTCGAGGGCATCAGTGTCGCCGGGTCGGCCTCGGGAGTGTTCGATCTGGCCGGATGCCTCCGCGACGGCAACTCGGCCGCGGCAGGTGTGCTGACCCGTCTCGGCTTCGACATCACCGAAACATCGCTGCCAGCAGTCGACTCCGTGCCGAACACCGAGTCACTGGTGCTGTGGCGGGTGCGCGACGACTTCGGAGCCGACAGCCAGTTCGTCGATGTGCAGCGTGACGCGACGGTGGCCGATCTGGTCCGCGCCGTCGGTGCGGGCATGTCGTCGATGGAACACATCAAGCGCTACACCACGATCGGTACCGCACACGATCAGGGCAAGACCTCCGGTGTGGTGTCCTCGGGCATCGTGGCGGAACTGCTCGACAAGCCGGTGGAGAACCTGGGCACCACCACCTTCCGCCCGCCGTACACTCCGGTGGCGTTCGCGGCGTTGGCCGGCCGCAACCGCGGCATGGCCTTCGACCCGGAACGGGTTACTGCAGTTCATGATTGGCACGTCGCACGCGGCGCGGTCTTCGAGGACGTCGGACAGTGGAAGCGGCCCCGCTACTATCCACTGCCCGGTGAGGAGATGCACGACGCCGTGCTCCGCGAGTGCGCGGCCGTGCGTGCGAGCGTCGGCATGCTCGACGGTTCGACACTGGGCAAGATCGACGTACAGGGCCCCGACGCCGGTGTGGTGCTGGACATGTTCTACACGAACATGATGAGCAACTTGAAGGTCGGCATGGTTCGCTACGGCGTGATGTGCGGTGCCGACGGCATGGTGATCGACGACGGCACCGTGATGCGGTTGGCGGACGACCGATTCCAGGTGTTCACCACCACGGGCGGCGCAGCAGGAATGCTCGACTGGATGGAGGAATGGCTGCAGACCGAATGGCCGCACCTCGCGGTTCGGCTGACATCGGTGACCGAGCAGTGGGCCACGTTCCCCGTCGTCGGACCGCGCTCCCGCGACCTCGTCGGCGAAATCTTCCCCGAGCTCGACGTCTCCAACGAAGCGTTCCCGTTCATGGCCTGGCGTGACGCCTCGGTCGACGGTGTGCCGGTACGCGTGGCGCGCATCAGCTTCTCCGGTGAACTGGCCTTCGAAGTGAACATCGATTCTTGGCACGCCCACGCACTGTGGTCGCGGCTGATCGATGCGGGCGAGAAGTACGGCATCACCCCGTACGGCACCGAGACCATGCACGTACTGCGGGCCGAGAAGGGCTACCCGATCGTCGGCCAGGACACCGACGGGACCGTCACCCCACAGGACCTCGGTATGAGCTGGGCGGTATCGAAGAAGAAGCTCGACTTCATCGGAAAGCGCTCGTTCGAGCGTGCCGAGAACCGGAACCCGTTGCGCAAGCAGTTCGTCGGGCTCCTGCCCGTCGATCGGGAGACCGTCCTCCCCGAGGGCTCGCAGATCATCGAGCACTCCGAGAGCGGCGTCCTCCCCGAGCTTCCGGTTCCGATGCTCGGCCACGTCACGTCGAGTTACGCCAGCGCAGAATTGGGCAGGCCGTTCGGGCTGGCCCTGCTCGAGGCCGGGCGTGACCGACTCGGCGACATCCTGCACGTCCCGGTGGGCGACACCCTCGTCGCCGTGGAAGTCACCGGCTCCGTACTCGTCGACCCGGAAGGTAACCGCCGTGATGGCTGACCGACTCGCCGCCAGAAGCCCACTCGCAGAAACAGTTCTGCCGGACTCGTCTGCTGTCCGCATCGTGGAGGAACCGTTCCTGGCCGGGATCGACCTGTGGGTCGACCCGAGCGGGCCGGGCGGTGCCGCTGCCTCGACCGAGCTCGGCACCGAGCTGCCCGGCCCCGGCCGCGTCGCCGAGGGCACGAACACCACCGCGATCTGGCTCGGCCCGGAGGAGTGGCTGATCATCGGGGCTGGCCTCGATCCGGTCGAACTCGAACACCGTCTCGGCTCGGCCGTTCGTGAGCATCGCGGTGCGGCAACCGATGTGTCCGCACAGCGAACCAGTCTGCGCCTGAGCGGTTCCCGGGCCCGCGACGTGCTGGCGAAAGGGTGCTCGATCGATCTGCACCCCCGCGTCTTCCCGGCCGGGTCGACGGTACAGACGATGCTGGCGATGGCAGGCATGATCCTCATTGCCTGTGACGACACCGGAACGGACTATCGAATCCTGGTGCGCTCGTCGTTCGCACGCTATCTCGCAGCCTGGCTGACCGACGCGGCCGAGGAATACACCGACGCCGGCTGAGTCGGACCACCGAACCCGACGCGAGAGAAAAGGTGACCGCAGTGCTCACGACCGTCTCCACGGCAACCCGGGCAGCCGATGCCCGCGACCGGCTGCTGACCCGGTTGACGACCTCGCATCCGGTCGTCTGCGGAATCGTCAACGTCACCCCGGATTCGTTCTCCGATGGCGGCCGCTTCCTGGACTCGGATCGTGCTGTGGCGCACGCTCTGTCGATGGTCGACGAGGGTACCGAACTGCTCGACATCGGCGGTGAGTCGACCCGGCCGGGGGCCACCCCACCCACCGTCGACGAGGAGATCGAACGAGTCGTACCGGTGATCGACGCCCTGTCCAGGCTTACCTCGACACCGCTGTCGGTCGACACCTCACGACCCGAGGTGATGCGAGAGGCGGTGCGCGCCGGGGCGAGCGTCATCAATGACGTTCGTGCTCTTCGTCTTCCGGGCGCACTCGCCGCAGCTGCCGAACTGGACGTTGCCGTGTGCCTGACGCACATGCAGGGCGAGCCGGCGACGATGCAGCATTCCCCTCGGTACGGCGACGTCACGGCAGAGGTCTGCGAGTTCCTCGACGACCGGGCCGCCGAATGCATCCGAGCCGGAATCCCGGCGTACCGCATCCTGGTCGATCCCGGATTCGGATTCGGAAAGACTCTCGAGCACAATCTGCAACTGCTGCAGAGCCTTCGGGCGCTCACCGCGGCCGGGCGACCGATCATGGCGGGTCTGTCGCGGAAGGGAATGATCGGTGCCATCACCGGACGAGAGGTCGACGGCCGACTCGCCGGATCACTCGCCGCCGCGATCTTCGCGGCCCAGAACGGGGCGTCACTCCTGCGGGTTCACGACGTCGCCGCCACCATCGACGCACTGGCCGTGATGCGGGCAGTGCGGTCGCTCGACGTACTGCCCTCACACCCAGGTCAATCCACGACGAATGCCGAGGCCACCTCATGACCGCATCCCTCTCCTCCGCCCGTCGGCTCTTCAGCGCCGAGCACGGTTGGATGGCCGTCGACCCGTTCGGCTCACCGGCCCAGACTCCGAGCCGTGTGGGTGTGACGCCGGCAGCGTTGGCCGACGCGGCCGACATCGTCGGCGTCGATCTTCCGTCGGTACGTACCGTGCTCACCGCCGGTGATGCGTGCGGCACCATCCACACTTCCGCCGGCTCGGTCACGGTGTACGCCCCGGCGAGCGGCATGGTCACGATCGTCAATCCGGCTGTGCGCGAGGACCCGTCGCTCGTCGCTGCCGATCCACTCGGTGCCGGCTGGCTGTTCGCCGTCCTGACTCCCGCGGCCTCGTCGTTCGACGACCTGACCATGCGCGAGCCGACCGGCGCAGTTCGGACTACCTCATGACCATCAGTGTGTTCGACCTCTTCTCCGTCGGAGTCGGCCCCTCGAGTTCGCACACCGTCGGACCGATGCGCGCGGCCGCCCGGTTCGTCGACGACCTGCGGACCATGTCTGCGTTCGACGACGTTCGAGAGCTGGCGGTCGATCTGTACGGCTCGTTGGCCGCGACCGGAGCCGGCCACGGCACCATGACCGCCGTACTGCTGGGGTTGGAAGGCCATGCGCCCGAGACCATCACGACCGAGGTCATGGAAGAACGGCAGGCATCGATGGCGGCCACCGGCCGAATCGTCTTCGGTGGTCACCGCGAGATCGACCTGGCGGTCGACGACATCGTGCTGCGTCCGTTGACGGTACTGCCGTTCCACCCGAACGGGATGAAACTGACTGCGCGCAGAGCGGATTCGACCGAACTGCACAGCGAGGTGTACTTCTCCGTCGGTGGCGGCTTCGTGGTGACCGAGGCCGAAAGCGTCGAGGCCGTCGCACCCCTCGCCTCCGCGAACGGATTCGCGTCGGCCAAGGAACTACTTCAGCTCTGTGAACGTCGGCGCTGCAGCATCAGTGACGTCATGACCGAGGTCGAACTCGAACGCCGCACGCACGAGGAAATTCGGGACGCGTTGCTGCACATCCGTGACGTCATGGTCGAGTGCGAGGTTCGCGGCATCTCCCGCGACGGCTACCTTCCCGGCGCGCTGGGAGTGCGGCGTCGAGCACGGGACTGGTTCCTGCGGCTCGATGCCGAGGATCCGAACCGTTCGAGCGAATTCGCCGAGGACTGGGTCAATCTCGTCGCCCTCGCCGTCAACGAGGAGAACGCCTCCGGCGGACGCATCGTCACGGCACCCACCAACGGCGCGGCCGGCATCATCCCGGCCGTGCTGCACTACGCCACTCGCTACACCGCCGCGGGGGTCGCCGATCCCGACGGCAGCACGGTGCGTTTTCTGCTCACCGCCGGCGCGATCGGATCGCTCTACAAGGAGATGGCGTCGATCTCCGGTGCCGAAGTGGGCTGCCAGGGCGAGGTGGGTTCGGCGGCGTCGATGGCCGCGGCCGGTCTGGCCGAGGTTCTGGGCGGCACACCCGAACAGGTGGAGAACGCCGCCGAGATCGCCATGGAACACAGCCTCGGTCTCACGTGCGACCCCATCGGCGGACTGGTGCAGATTCCGTGCATCGAACGCAACGCGATCTCGGCCGGTAAGGCCATCAATGCGGCTCGGATGGCATTGCGCGGCAACGGTACCCACCGCGTCAGCTTGGACCAGGTGATCGAGACGATGCGGTCCACCGGGGCCGACATGCACTCGAAGTACAAGGAGACCTCCAGCGGCGGCCTCGCGATCAACGTGCCGGTGAACTTCGTGGAGTGCTAGAGGCCGAGAACTTTCTCTACCGCCACACAACGACGAGGGGCCCGTACCGATTCGGTACGGGCCCCTCGTCGTATGTCGGTTCAGCTGAAGATGACTGTCCGGTGTCCGTGCAGCAGGACGCGATTCTCGCAGTGCCAGCGGACCGCCCGCGAGAGTGCGAGTGCCTCGGCATCCTGTCCGACGGTGGCCAGACGAGACGGGTCGTGAGTGTGGTCGATGCGAATGACCTGCTGCTCGATGATCGGGCCCTCGTCGAGATCGGGAGTGACGTAGTGCGCCGTCGCTCCGACCTGCTTGACGCCCCGGTCGAAGGCCTGGTGGTAAGGCTTCGCGCCCTTGAAGCCGGGCAGGAACGAGTGGTGGATGTTGATCGCCTTGCCGTGCAGCGCTCGACACGTCTCGTCGGAGAGCACCTGCATGTACCGGGCCAGGACCACCAGGTCCACCTCGTACTCCGCGACGAGGTCCAGCAGACGCTGCTCGGCCTCGGCCTTGGTGCCCGGGGTGACGGGGACGTGGACGAACGGCAGCCCGGCGGCCTCGGCCATCGGCCGCAGCACCTCGTGATTGCTCACCACGGCCACCAGTTCGCCGCCGAGATTCTGTGAGCGCCAACGGAAGATGAGGTCGTTGAGGCAGTGCCCCATCTTGGACACCATGACGAGCACACGCGGCTGGCTGCAGCCGTTGAAGGTGTACATCATCGAGAATCGCTCGGCCACCTCGCGGAAGCTCTCGGTCAGCTTTTCGATGTCGGTGGTGCCGCTGGCCACGAACGAGGTGCGAAGAAAGAACGAGCCGTCCGTGGAGTCGTCGAACTGTTGGTGTTCGGCGATGTCGCAGTCGTTGTCGAAGAGGAATGCACTGACGGCCCGGACGATGCCCGGCCGCTGTCCGCAGCTGAGCGTGAGGGTGAAGTTCTCGGTCATCGAATCTCCTGGTACTGGTCGGTCGTCAGCTGCGGATCTTGGCCATCTCGGGGTCGACGAGGGGCTCGGCCACGACGGTGGCGGACACGAGCCGATCGAAGTATCGAATCTCTACTGCTGCACCGGGTTCAGCGCTACCGGCCGGAACCCAGGCGTAGGCGATCGGCGCACCGACGGTGTGCCCGAACGAGGCGCTGGTGACGTAGCCGGCGGGTTCGCCGTCCACCAGGACCGGCTCGTGGCCGAGTACCACCGACGTGCCGTCGCCGATCTTCAGGCAGACCAACTTCTTGGAGACGGTGTCGTCGGACATCTCGAGTACGGCGTCGCGGCCGCGGAATTCACCCTTCTGGGGGCGCACCGCGAAGCCGAGGCCTGCCTCGTAGGGATTGTGCTCGGTGGTCATGTCCGAGCCCCACGACCGGTAGCCCTTCTCCATGCGCAGGCTGTTGAACGCAGCGCGCCCGCCGGCGATGATGCCGAACTCGGAACCGGCCTGCCACAACGTGTCCCACAGTCGCTGCCCGTAATCGGCAGTGGTGTACAGCTCCCACCCGAGCTCGCCCACGTACGACAACCGCATCGCGGTGACGGGCACACCCCCGATGCGAACCTGCTTGCAGCGGAAGTACTTGAAGTTCTCGTTCGAGAAGTCGTCCTGGGTCAGCTTTTCGACGACCTCGCGGGCGTGCGGACCCCACAGACCGATGCAGCACGTGGATCCGGTGATGTCGTCGACGGTGACGCTGCCGTCGCTCGGTGCTTCGCGGCGAAGGTAGTCGAAGTCGAGGTTGCCGTTGGCCCCGACCTGGAACTCGTCGGCGGACAACCGCGCCACGGTGAGATCGCTTCGGACGCCGCCCTTCTCGTCGAGAGCCAGCGTGTACGTAACGGCCCCGACGGACTTGTCCATCTTGCCGGACGTCAATCCCTCCAACAGTGCCAGCGCACCGGGTCCACGTACGCGCAGCCGCTTGAGCGGGGTCATGTCGTACATGGCGACGGACGTACGGGTCTTCCATGCCTCGGCCGCGGCAATGGGCGAATGGAACATCGACGCCCACTCGTCGCGCTCGGGCGGCTGCCACTCGACGGGAAGCTGGTGCACCAGATCGGCATTGGCCTCGTACCAGTGCGGGCGTTCCCACCCGCCGCCTTCGAGGAACACGGCACCGAGTTGATGCTGCCGCGCATTGAAGGGGCTGACCCGAACGTCACGCGGGGACAACCGCGGCTGCGAGGGGTGCAGCACGTCGTAGATCTCGACGAAGTTCTGCTGCGAGGTTTCGCTGACGTACGAGGGATCGAGCTGGAAATCCTCGAAGCGGTTGACGTCGCATCCGTGCAGCTCGACCTCGGATCGTCCGTCGACCAGCAACTGTGCGATGGCCCGGCCGACTCCGGCCGAGTGCGTCACCCACACGGCCTCGGCGATCCAGAAGCCCTTGACGTCCGGGGATTCACCGAGCAGCGGTCCGCCGTCGGGGGTGAACGAGAAGACTCCGTTGAAGCCGTGGTCGATCTTGGCGGTCTCGAGGCAGGGCAAGAGCAGCTTGGACTGCTCCCACGACGGCGCGAAATCCTCCTGCGTGAAGTCGAGCATGGACGGCATCGCCTCGTCGGACACACCGTCTCCGCCGGGCAGGGTCTTGGTGTCGACGGGCATCGGGCGGTGCGCGTAGGTTCCGATGCCGAGACGGTCGACGTGCTCACGGAAGTACAGATCCTGATCCTGGTGACGCAGGATGGGCATGCCGGCCTCGGCCGCTTCGGTGTTGCGTCCCACCAGTTCCGGGATTTGATCGGTCTTGGCGTACTGGTGCGCCAAGGGCAGCAGCGGCACCTTCATGCCGACCAGTTCGCCCACATCGGGGCCCCAGAAGCCGGCGCAGGACACCACGATGTCGGCCTCGATGACGCCGTTGTCGGTTGCCACACCGGTGACGCGGCCACCCGTCTGTTCGATACCGATGACCTTGGTGGAACCACGGAACACGGCTCCGCGCGATTCTGCGCGACGGGTGAGTGCCACGACGGCACGGGACGCTTTGGCAAGACCGTCGGTCTCGACGTACAGACCGCCGAGTACCCGCGAACGATCGATCAGCGGATGCAGTTTGGCGCATTCGGACGGGTCGATGACCGATCCTTCGATGCCCCAGGACGTGGCCCAGCCCTGCTTACGATGCAGGTCGGCCAGTCGCTCCTCGGTGGTGGCCACTTCGAGGCCGCCGAGCTGATTGAAGCACCACTGCCCGTCCACCTCGAGGCCCATGAACTTCTCGACCGTGTATCGGGCGAGTTCGGTCATGGTCTTGGATGCATTGGTCTGGAACACCAGACCCGGTGCGTGCGAGGTGGATCCACCCGTGAGAGGGAGCGGCCCCTGATCCAGCACGGTGATGCGATCCCAACCGCGTGCGGTGAGCTCGTCGGCCACGTTGGTACCGACTATGCCGGCGCCGATGATGACAACACTCGGTGAACCCATGGTGGTCCTTCCGTATCGGGGTGGAGAGATGGAGCTCGGCCGAAGCGGTCCACGGCCTGCACGACAACTAACCAGAGATTGATATATCAAGAGTATGGGCAGGGATGGTTGTGGTCAACCCCCGAAATACCGATGGTGCGGGACCCATAGTTTCGCGTCCCGCACCATCGCTCACTTCACTTGCCGGCCTTGACTTTCGGCGGGGCCTTGGGGTTCTTGACGATGAACGGATCGTTCGTGACGTCCTTGTACAGCGAGACACACGTACCGATCATCACCAGTACGAACGGCGCCGCCACGATGATGGTCATCGTCTGCAACCCGTTGAGAGCGTCCGAACCTCCCGTCCACAGCATCAGGATCGCGATGCCGCCGGTGACGACACCCCAGAAGGCGACGACCCCACGGGACGGATCCAGGGTGCCCCGTTGCGACAGCGTGCCCATCACGATCGAGGCAGCGTCGGCACCACTGACGAAGAAGATGCCCACCAAGACCATCACCAACACCGACGAGATGCCGGCCAACGGGAAGTGGTCGAGAACCGCGAACAGCTGCGACTCCGGCTTACCCAGGGCCACCAGATCCTCGGTTCCCTTCTGCTGCTCGCCGATTGCCGCTCCACCGAAGATCGAGAACCAGACCAAGCTCACCGACGTCGGGATGAGAATGACGCCGATGACGAACTGGCGGATGGTACGGCCGCGACTGATGCGAGCGAGGAACATACCGACGAAGGGGGTCCACGAGATCCACCAGGCCCAGTAGAAGATCGTCCAGGACGAGAGCCAGGACTCGGTCTCGGGGCCACCGGATGCCGCCGAGCGCGCCGACATGCCGGCGATGTGCGCGGCGTAGTCGCCGAGAGTGGTGGGCAGCAGATTCAGGATCAGGACCGTGGGGCCCGCGACGAACACGAAGATCGCAAGCACGAGAGCCAGCACCATGTTGATGTTCGACAGCCACTGAATTCCCTTGGAAACCCCGGACACTGCCGAGGCCACGAACGCAAGTGTCAGGATGGCGACGACAGCCACGAGCAGAAGCGTCCCCGCTTGGTTGACCCAGCCGAGAACCTCGATACCGGAACCGATCTGGAGTGCGCCGAGGCCGAGGGATGCCGCGGTGCCGAACATCGTGGCGAAGATCGCCAGAATGTCGATGACCTTGCCGATGGGGCCTTCGGCGCGGCGACCGATCAACGGAATGAACGAGGAGCTGATGAGCTGCTTGCGGCCCATCCGGTAGGTGCCGTAGGCGATGGACAATCCGACCACCGCGTACATCGACCAGGGATGCAGTCCCCAGTGGAAGATGGCTGTCGAAAGTGCCGTTCCCACAGTAGAATCGGTGATTCCGGGCGGCGGGGTGACGAAATGAGTGAGGGGCTCGGCCACTCCCCAGAAGATCAATCCGATTCCCATGCCGGCGCTGAACATCATCGCGATCCAGCTGACGGTGTTGAATTCGGGCTTCTCACCGTCTTTACCGAGCGGAATCTTTCCGTAGCGACTGAGCGCGAGCCACAGCGCGAAGATCACGAACCCGGTGGCCGAGAAGATGAACAGCCAGCCGACGTTGGTCACGACCCAGTCGAGTACCGACGCGTTGACGGACTTCATGTTCTCGGTGCCGAGGATGCCCCATGCCAGAATCGCGATGACGATGGCGGCGGTGATACCGAACACCACCTTGTCGGTGCGCGGCTTGCCCTCCTCTCCGTGGTGGTAGACCTCGAGGGGGCCGTAATGATGAGGGGAATGTTTCTCGGGTGCAGCGACGCGAGTTTTGTCGCCCCGGGGTTTGCTGTTCGTTGTCACATCGTTCTCCCTCCGGCTCTCGCCGAATAGGTGTGTCGCCCGTGCACGCAGCGTGGGTGGTCGGATAGGTGCGCGACTCGTTGCTCTCTGCGCAACTACGATTTGTTTGGACTCGAACAAGACTGAGCCGACCCAGGGGCTATGTCAATAGACGGCTGGTCATTTCGACGCATTCATCACGGATCTTCGAAACGGACAACGCCTCTGAACAGCATCTACGCAAGTACAAATGCCAAAAGTTGTCAGAATTCGATACTCGCTTTTAACATTGGATACTGTCCGGTAACTGATATATTAAGCCGATTCCACACCGCCGGCGGCCTCGAACGCCGCTCCTTCACCTCACCCAGGAGTACCAGTCATGCCGCAGCAGGTCCGCGCCGTCGTCGCCAAGAGCAAAGGCGAGCCCGTCTCGATCGAGACGATCACCATTCCCGATCCCGGCCCGAACGATGTCGTGGTCACCATCGCCGCGTGCGGGGTGTGTCATACCGATCTGCATTACCGCGAGGGCGGCATCAACGACGAGTTCCCGTTCCTGCTCGGCCACGAAGCCGCAGGCACCGTCGAAACCATCGGCGACGCTGTCACTCATGTCGAGGTCGGCGACTTCGTGGTGCTGAACTGGCGGGCGGTGTGCGGGGAATGCCGAGCCTGCAAGAAAGGCACCCCCTGGTACTGCTTCGACACCCACAATGCCTCGCAGAAGATGACCCTCGCCGACGGCACCGAACTGTCCCCGGCGTTGGGAATCGGGGCGTTCGCCGACAAGACCCTCGTCCACGAAGGACAGTGCACCAAGGTCGACCCCGAGTCCGATCCCGCCGTCGTGGGACTGCTCGGGTGCGGGGTGATGGCCGGACTCGGGGCGGCGATGAACACCGGCCACGTCTCGCGCGGCGATTCGGTGGCGGTGATCGGCTGCGGCGGTGTCGGCGATGCCGCGATCGCCGGAGCCCGCTTGGCGGGGGCGTCGACGATCATCGCCGTCGACCGCGACAAGAAAAACTCGACTGGGCTCTCGAACTCGGTGCCACGCACACCGTCGACGCCTCCCAGGTCGATGCAGTCGAGGCCATCCAGGAGCTGACGGGCGGGTTAAGGGCCGATGTCGTCATCGATGCCGTCGGTCGCCCGGAAACCTGGAAGCAGGCGTTCTACGCCCGCGATCTCGCCGGGACCGTCGTCCTCGTCGGCGTCCCGACGCCGGAGATGACCGTCGAGATGCCGTTGATCGATTTCTTCTCCCGAGGTGGGTCGTTGAAGTCGTCGTGGTACGGCGATTGTCTGCCCGAACGGGATTTTCCGATGTTGGTCGATCTGTACGAGCAGGGCCGATTGCCGCTCGAGAAGTTCGTGACCGAACGCATCGGTCTCGGTGATATCGAGGCGGCGTTCGACAAGATGCACCAGGGCACCGTGCTGCGTTCGGTGGTGGTCCTGTGAGCGGGCAGTTCCGCGTCCAGGAGGTCGTCAGGCTCGGCACCTCGAGCCCGTACGCTGAGGCTCGACACCGCTGATATATCAAGATGGCGGTTTTTACCCGTCGGTAGCGTTTCGCTTCCTGGTGCCCTCGACGTATTGCGACGTCGGGGGCATCATCGAGTCGAGCGGACACGGCACCGGCTCCGCATGTCATTGCACGGGCTAACCACCTGCTCAGCTGGTACGAAGCGTGATTTGTCCGGTTCCGGTTACGTCGTGTTTCGCGTGTATGAAAAGTGCCGTCACCTATTGACACACTCTTGTGGCGATGTTCACACTGTTGTTGCGGGAAGTAAGACGTGTTCCGCATAGCGATACAGAAAGGATCCGAATGCTCAAGGTGTGTTCCTTGGCCGATCTCCCCGGCGGCGAAGCTCTGCGCGTCGACACCACCCCTCCCGTGGCGGTGTTCCACACCGAGGACGGTGAGCTGTTCGCGATCGATGACACCTGTACGCATCAGGACGCGTCGCTCGCCGACGGCTGGCTCGAGGGGTGCGCGGTCGAATGCCCGCTCCACGCATCCACCTTCGACCTGCGCACCGGAGCTGTCGACGCTCCGCCCGCCAAATTGCCGGTCCGCACGCATACCGTCGTCGTCGAGGACGGCGTCGTCTACGTCGAGCTGAGCACCGCGGCCCCCAATCTTCCGCCCGACGTTCGCAGCCGGTTGGCCGCCGAGGGACATTCGTGAAGAGCGTCACCATCGTCGGAGCCTCCCTGGCAGGCCTGTGCTCTGCGCGTGCACTGCGGGCGGCCGGATTCGACGGCTCGGTCACCATCGTCGGTGCCGAAAACCACCGCCCCTACGATCGCCCTCCCCTGTCCAAGGAGTACCTCGCCGGCGACGTGGACATGAGCACTCTCGCCCTCGAACCCGACGACGAAGACCTCGATGCCACCTGGATTCTGGGCCGGACAGCCACCGCCCTCGATCCGTCGCGTCGCACCGTCACTCTCGACGACGGTGCCGAACTGACCTCCGACGGCGTCGTCCTCGCCACCGGCTCACGCGCGCGCTCGCTTCCCGGTACCGATCACCTCGCCGGTGTGCACGTATTGCGGACGATCGACGACGCCGACCGGCTGCGTGCAGATCTCGCGCCCGGTGCACGTCTCGTCGTCATCGGTGCCGGCTTCATCGGAGCCGAAGTAGCCTCCACCGCAAGAAAACTCGGTCTGGACGTCACCGTCGTCGAAGCCGCCCCGTCACCGCTCGCCGGGCCACTCGGTGCACGGTTGGGTAGCGCGGTGGGAAATCTGCACCGCGACAACGGCACCACGCTGATCTGCGGAACAGCCGTCGACGGCCTGGCCGGCACCGACCGAGTGACGGGCGTTCGTCTCGCGGACGGCCGACTGCTCGATGCCGACGTTGTGGTCGTCGGCATCGGCGGCATTCCGAACATCGACTGGCTCGGCACCAGCGGCCTCGCACTGGGCAACGGAATCCTGTGCGACGGCGGCGGCGCGACTGCCGTGCCCGGAGTTGTCGCAGTCGGCGACTGCGCCGCATGGCTGGATTCGACCGGTGTCCACCGACGCGTCGAGCATTGGGCCGGGGCCTCCGAACGACCCACTGTCGCGGTGGCCACCCTGCTCTCGGGTAGTTACGGCGGCCAACACGTCAAACCTCCGTACTTCTGGTCCGACCAGTACGGGTCGCGTATTCAGTTCGCCGGCACCGCTGGACCGGACAGTGAATGCACCATCGAAGAGGGGTCGCCCGAACTCGGGAGCTTCCTCGCCGTGTATCGATCCGACGGACTCCCGGTCGGCGTACTCGGTGTCAACCAAGTTCGGTTGTTCACCCGCTGGCGCCGACAGCTCTCGGCTCCCGCTCGCGCGGTCTGAAACCACCCGGACCGCTGTTCCACCCGTCGTATTCCATTACCCCAGTTGACGTCTCGTCACCGATCCACAAGATCGGCCACGTACGGAGGACCGAAGTGACCACCATTCCCGACACCACGCCGCCCGCAACCTCCCTTCCCCTGCCCGAAAGTCTGATCTCCACCCTTCCCGGCCGGTATTACACCGATCCGGCCATCTTCGAGCTCGAGCAGGAGAAGATCTTCGAGGAGCTGTGGATCTGCGCGGTCCGTGCCGCTGACCTGGACAAGCCCGGCGCCTTCCGCACCGTGCAGATCGGCCGCGAAAGCGTCATCGTGACGCGCACCAGAACAGGGGCGATCAAGGCCTACCTGAACGTGTGCGCGCACCGCGGTGCGCGAATCTGCATGGAGGACAAGGGCGAAGTCAAGCGATCGTTCCAGTGTCCGTACCACGCGTGGACCTACGACCTCGACGGAAAGCTCATCGCAGCACCGAATCTCACCAAGATGCCCGACATCGACCGGGTTCGTTACGGCCTGTCACCGGTGTCGGTCGAGGAATGGCTCGGGTATGTCTGGGTCAATCTCAGCGACAATCCGGCCTCCTTCGACACCACTGTCGTGCAGGACATCCGTGATCGACTCGGCGACGTGGAGTCGATCGACCGCTACAAGATCGAAGACCTCGGTCTCGGCCGCCGCGTGAGCTACGACGTCAAGGCCAACTGGAAGCTCATCATCGAGAACTTCATGGAGTGCTACCACTGCGCCACAATCCACCCCGAGCTGACCGAGGTACTTCCCGAATTCGCCGACGGTTACGCCGCCCAGTACTACGTGGGCCACGGAGCCGAATTCGGGGAATCCGTCAAGGGATTCACGCTCGACGGTTCCGAGGGACACGACTCCATTCCCGGAATCGCACCCGAACAGGACCGGCGCTACTACGCCATCACCGTCCGGCCACAGGTGTTCGTCAACCTCGTCCCGGATCACGTGATCATCCATCGGATGTACCCGCTTGCCGCCGATCGCACTCTGGTGGAATGCGATTGGCTGTACCTGCCCGGAGTCGTCGCATCGGGACGGGATCTGCAGAAATCGGTGGAGTTGTTCCACCGCGTCAATCTGCAGGACTTCGAGGCGTGCGAACGCTGCCAGCCCGCCATGAGCTCACGGAAGTACCGCGACGGCGGAGTGCTGGTGGGCAGCGAACACCACATCGGCATCTTCCACGATTGGCTGAAGAACCGCATCGAGGCCTGACCGCACGCTGCCCCGCACTCGGTGCCGATAGGATCGGTAACCATGAGTGTCGAGGTCGCATCGCCGGGCGCCCCCGGATCGTCGGGGGTGCCGGGCGAACCCGGAGCGACGATGGCCGACGTCGCCTATTCGGCTATCCGCGACAAACTGATCATGCTGACCATCAAGCCGGGTGAGGCCGTCGTCGAATCGGCGTTGTCCGCCGAGCTGGGCGTTGGACGCACGCCGGTACGGGAAGCTCTCAAACGGCTCGAGTACGAGCGCCTCGTCATCTCGCACGCCCGCCGCGGCACTTTTGCCACTGCCATCGACGTCGCCGATCTGGGCAACATCTCCGAAATCCGCCAGCGGCTCGAGCCCCTGGCCGCCGCCAAGGCAGCCACCGCGGCCACCGCAACCCAACGCCAAGTTCTGCTGGGCATGGCCGACCGCACCGAGAAGTTCGAGGCGACCCCGCCGAGCCAACACGACCTGATCAACTGGGACGCCGAAGTGCATCGCACCGTCTACCGGCTGGCGGCCAACCCGGTTCTCGAAGACGCATTGATTCGCTACAACAATCTCGCGACGCGAATCTTCTGGTTGTTCATGGATCGTCTGCCTCCGCTGGCCGACCACGTGGGAACGCACACCGAGCTGCTGCGCGCCATCGCGGCCGGCGATGCCGAGAAGGCCGCGACCATCGCCCGAGCACACGTGACCGAGTTCGACGACGCGGTGCGCGCCGTCATCTAGATCGCCGGCTCGAGCCACGCTCCGAGGGGCAACACCACGGCCAAGTGCCTGTTACGTATAGTCGCGGGGGTGGCCAGCGACGATTCGACACGTGCCCCCGAGGGTGGCGTCCAGTCCGTCGACCGCGCATTTCGGGTGCTCGAGGTCGTGGCACGGCTCGGAGAGGCCGGCGTGAGCGCCATCGCCACCGAGATCGGTGTGCACAAATCCACGGTGTCGAGGCTGCTGGCGTCGCTCGAAGAACACGACATGGTGATGCAGACGCACAATCGCGGCAAGTACCGGCTCAGCCTCGGAGTCCTCCGGCTCGCGGCGGCCGTGCCCGAGCGTCTGGAGATCACCGAATACGGCCACGCGGTCTGTGAACGCCTCGCCGGCAAGCTCGGCGAAACGGTCAATATCGCTGTGCTGCGGTCCAATACAGCGGTCCACCTGGACCAGGCCCGCGGGCCGAGTTCGGTGGGAACTCATAACTGGATCGGGGAGCAGACACCGCTGCACGCCACCGCGAGCGGCAAGGTGTTGCTGGCTGCCCTCGACTCGGATACGCGTCAGGACGTCGTGGACGGACTCGACCTCCACCGGTACACCGAGCACACGCTCACCACCAAAGCCGGTCTCACTGCCGAACTCGACGCCGCGGTATCCCTCGGATATGCCGTCGTCGTCGAAGAGTTCGAGACCGGACTCAACGCCATCGCAGCCCCGATTCTCGACTACACCGGCAAGACCACCGCCGCGCTGAGCATCTCGGGACCGGTATACCGCTTCGACGAAACCAGAATGCGGGCCATCGTCCCCGACGTACTGGCCGCCGCCGCCGAGATCAGCGAGAAGATGGGCTACCGGGAGTCCTTCATCCCCTCGGCCTGAGCGGCCTCCGCGCACTCCACCACGTTCGTCAGCAGCATCGCCCTGGTCATCGGCCCGACCCCGCCGGTCGCTCCACTGAGCCGCCCCGCAATGTGCTCGACGCCGGGGTGCACGTCGCCGAGAATCCCCTCGACGGTACGGGTGATTCCCACCGACAACACCGTGGCTCCGGCACTGATCCAGTCCGGTTGCACCAGATGCGCAACACCCGCTGCCGCGATGACCACGTCGGCGGCCCGAGTGTGCGCGGCGGTGTCCACCGTCGCCTCGTGACACATCGTCACGGTGGCGTGTTCGCTGCGACGCGTCAGCATCAAGCCGAGCGGACGACCCACCGTGATTCCACATCCGATGATGCAGAAGCGAGCACCGGTGATCGGAACATCGTGGTGCCGAAGCAGTTCCAATATCCCCCGTGGGGTGCAGGGCAGCGGCCCATCCATGCCGAGTACGAGCCGGCCCAAATTGGTCGGATGCAGCCCGTCGGCATCTTTACGAGGATCGATCAGCTCGATCACCCGATGGGTGTCGACGTGCGAGGGCAGCGGCAACTGAACGATGAACCCGGTGCACTCGGGATCCTCGTTGAGAGCGTGCACGGCATCTTCGATCTCCTGCTGACTCGCGGTTGCAGGCAACCGGACCTGAATCGAATGCAGTCCCACCTCGGCGCAGTCGCGATGCTTCGCCGCGACATAGGAACGGCTACCCGGATCGTCGCCCACCAGAATCGTGCCCAGACCGGGCCGAATCCCCTGCTGGGCGAGCCGTTCGACGCGGTATCGTAGATCGTCCTTGACGATCGCGCTGACCGCGGTTCCGTCGATCTTGAGCGCTGTGGTCATACTTTCGATTCCTCGGTTCGGCGGTCCGCTGCGGTTCTGATATATCAACTGTCGGTCAAGGTACGGTGAGTCGCAGCGACCGGTCAAGAGCCGCTGTATGGGAGGGTCGAGTCATGGAGCCCCTGCAGCCGATGCGGCCGGTCGACGTGCAACGGGACGAGCGCGAGGCTGCACCTCGATGGAAGGTGTGGGGTGCGCGCATCGTCCTTGTAGGACTTGTTCTGACGGCGGTTCTGGTCGAGGACGGACAGTCATGGATGGTCGTCGCAGGGATATGCACGACAGCGATAGGCGCGGCGCTGACCGTTGCGTCGACGCGCCGAAGGATGCGCGAGAACGCGGGCCGCCGAATTCCCTGGAACGGTCGGCCGCCGATCGAACCCCGGCAGGTAGACCTACTGGACACCTTCGGATTTCCGATGGTCGTCTTCGGTGTTGCAGTGGCCGCGAAGAGCGCATCCGTACCGTGGTTTTTCGCGTTGCCGGTCGTCTGCATCGGCGCTGTCGGGATGCCTCTGGCGGCGCAGGCATGGCACAACTACCGCGTTCGCAGAACCACGCCCACGCCCTGACCATTCGGGTCATGTGCGAGGCTCGACGGCGATTGCCCGACGGCACAGCGCATACAACTGGCCGCGAGTCCCACCCCGTTCCGATGAAATCCGACTGACCGTCGCCGATGAAGAGATGATCGAGTCTCTACTATGGAGGCGTCGTTGCCGGTTACCTGCAGAAAAACAGGTCGGGGCGGTGCTGCCGCACTGCATGCGAGAAGGAGTGCCGGTGATGCGCAAGTCCCCTTCTCGGTCGATGTTCCGTGACGGTGCCGGAAACCTGGCGTTGATTGCGGGCATTGTCGCGGTCGTCTGTGCGTTCGTGCCATTCGTCGGAGACTTCGTGACCATCCCGGCCGGAGTGGTCGCGGTTGTCAGTGGCTGGATCGGTCTCGGCCGTGCAGTCGAGGGCGACGCGTCAAACGGTCGCGACGCGGTGATCGGTGCGGCGCTCGGTGGCATCGGGTTGTTTGTGGTGTTCCTGACCTACTTGGCGTCGTCCATGTGATCGCGGCCGTCCTGAGCCGGTAGCGACGGAGAAGTTCGGATCGGACTATGCGCCGAGCTCCTTCTTCACGATCTTTCCGACGGAGTTCTTCGGTAGGGCGTCGTGGACGACTGTCCGAGTCGGTCGCTTGAACTTGGCCAGGCTCTGAGCGCAGTGCGCGTCCAGATCGTCGACCGAGATACTGCGACCGGCTCGTGCAACGACGTGCGCGACGGGCACCTCCCCGTAGACCGGATGCGCCTCGCCGACGACGGCCACTTCCAGGACGTCGGGATGGGATTGCAGGACATGTTCGATTTCGCTCGGCGCGATGTTCTCGCCGCCGCGAATGATCATGTCCTTGAGTCGATCCACCAAGACGAGATAGCCGTCCTCGTCGAGGACTCCGATGTCGCCGGTGTGCAACCACCCCTCTCGAATGGTCTTTGCGGTCACGTCCGGCAGGCCCAGGTATCCCTGCATGACTGTCTCTCCACTCACCAACACTTCGCCGGTCCGGCCGGGCATGGTGCTCGGGCCGTCGGATGTATCGATCGCAATCTCGACACCCGGTAGCGCGATGCCGACCGTGCCCGGCTTGCGAATCCCGTTCGGCGGGTTGATCGTTGCCGCCACAGTGCATTCCGACAGGCCGTACCCTTCGACGACCGGCACGCCGAAGATCGATTCGAACGACGCGATCAGGCCGGCAGGCATGGGCGCTGCTCCACAGATGACGAATCGAAGCGACGAGATGTCGCGGTCGGTCGATCCACGGTCCGCAAGCAGTGAGTACATGGTGGGCACTGCGGAGAAGTAGGTGGGCCGGACGGTCTCCACGTTGTCCCAGAACGTGTCCGGCGAGAAACGAGGCGCGATGTGCACACGTCCGCCGGCTCGCAGCGGAGCGACCGAGCCGACGACGAGTCCGTTGCAGTGGAAGAGTGGAAGTACCAACAGGCTCGTATCGGCGTCGGTCAGTTCGCAGGCCGTCACGATCGCGGCGCTCATCCGGTCGACGTTGCGATGAGTCAGCACACAGCCTTTCGGCCGTCCCGTCGTTCCCGAGGTGTAGACGATCAAGGCCGGTGCCGAGCTGTCGACAGGCCCCGTTCCACGATGCGTGCCGTCGATCTGCGGCGCGCGGGGACGACGATCGCGGGAGTCCACGTCGATGAACGAAATACCCTGTGCGCGTCCGAGAGTGCAGGCTCGCTCGCTACCGACGAGCACGCGGGCGGTCGAGTCCTCGAGTTGATAGCGCACCTCGTCGTCGGTGAGTGCGGGATTGACGGGAGTCAACGTTGCTCCCAGCACCCATGCCGCGAACATCGTGGTGATGATGTCGATGCGATTCGGGAGCAAGACTGCAACCACATCACCCGCTCCCACCCCTGCGTCGACGAGTTCGGCGGCAACCGAGTCGACTTCGAGCCCGAACTCGGCATTGCTCAACCGAGTGGAGTCGTCGGACAGACACGCGCCGTCCGGGTCGTTGTCGATCCGGCGGTACATGGCCTGCAGAACCGGCGAGGAGGCGTCGAGAATTGGCAGCATGTGACGTAGGTTACGGATTGCCCATTTGAAAGACTTCGGTCCAGCAGCACAAAAACCGCGGATTATTTGTAGCCCGAAACGAAAAGGAACACCCGTGCCGACACCTGCCGACATCTCGCCCGCCTCCGCCGAGGCGGTGCGCACTCACGTGGCCGCGGTTGCCGCGCACCTCAATGCCCGGCTGGCGGATGTCGTGGCGCAGATGCGCACGACACTCGCGTCGCGCATCACGGAACTCAACAACGAACCATCGCTGATCGAGCTGCTGGGATCGAGTATCGAGGGCAACGTCGACACCATCCTGCACGCTCTGCAGCACGACATCGGCGGTGCCGGATTCGAGCCGCCGGCGGCGGCCATCGAATATGCGCGCCGCCTGGCTCAGTGGGGCGTGCCGGTCAATGCCTTGGTTCGCGCCTATCGACTCGGACAGCAATTTCTGCTCGATCGAGCGTTCGAGACCTCGATGTCGCTGGCCGCGCCGGACCCGGTCCGGATGGAAGCGCACCGCGTGATCGTCGATTCGGTGTTCGACTACATCGACTGGATCTCGCAACGGGTGGCCGCGGTGTACGAGACCGAGCGGGAGTCCTGGCTGGCGGATCGCGAGAATGCTCGACTCGATGCGGTACTCGATCTCCTGAACGGCAAGGGGTCGGTGGACGTCGTCGAGCGAGTGACCGGGTATCGACTGCGCGGACGCCACCTGGCCGTCGTGGCCTGGGTCAGCGAGTCCGCCGTTCGCGGCGACCGGATGCGCAGGTTCACCACCACCATCCGCGCTCTGGCGGCGGACTTGGACAGTCCGGCCCCTCCCCTGGTGGTCGGACGCGACGGCGCTACCGCGTGGGGATGGATTCAGATTCCAGCGAACGACACAGATCTCGCCGTCGTTCTCGATCGCATCAACACTCGACCGCGGACCGAGGACGCACCCCTGTTGGCGGCCGGGGCCATCGGACTCGACGCGGCCGGGTTCGTCACGTCCTACCGACAGGCTCAGCGCGCCCATCACGTGGCCGTTCTGGGTGGCCGAGGCCGAACGATCGAACGCTACGACGACCCCGGGTTGGCCGTGGTGGACCTGTGCGCTCGCGACCCGTCGGCATTGCAGGCCTGGGTCCTGACCGTGCTGGGACCGCAGTTGGCCGCCGACACCACACATGCCGAACGATTGCGCACCACGTTGCGGATCTACCTTGCGTGCGAACGGAGCCTCTCCGCGGCGGCTGCGGTGATGACGATGCACAAGAACTCGATTCGCTACCGCGTCGACAATGCCGAGAAACTGCTCCCCCGGCCACTGTCCGACGACCGACTCGCCGTCGAGGTTGCCCTCACCGCATGTCAGTGGCTCGGGGCTCGGGTCCTCTCCTGAGAGTGCACTTTGTGTCGGCGTCACAAAAATGAAGGTGAGCCTCGGGTCGGCGAACCATTGGGACCGCCGATAGGAAACCCGTAGCTTTCTGTGGTGCAGGACACAGTCCGATGGTTGCGTCACCGCGACCCGAGCCTCGGGCGAAAGGGCTGACTCCTGCTCCTTCATCCTCAGCGCTCGCTACAGAAAGCTCACTCATGGGATTCAAGAACGGACAGTTTCCACCTGTCGACCTCGAAACCTTCCTCGACCGGCCCCTGCTGGAACGAGTGAAAACCCTTGCACTGCATTGGGTCGACTACGGCTTCGGCTCGCCGAAGGTCATCCCCACCACCTACGTCGTCAAGCTTCTGGTGCTCTACATCGGGATCGGCCTGACTCTGGCGACACTGACTTCCGGCGTCGGAATGCCGTGGGACGTCGGCTCGTGGTGGGACGACATGATCGTCTACCAGAAGTTGGTCTACTGGACGATGCTGCTCGAAACCGTCGGACTCGCGGGGTCATGGGGACCGATCGCCGGCAAGTTCAAGCCGATGACAGGCGGAATTTTGTTCTGGGCGAAACCGGGGACCGTTCGGATGCCTCCGTGGCCGGGCAAGGTGCCGTTCACCTCGGGTGACGCCAGGACGCCGCTGGACGTCGTGCTGTATCTCGCGCTCCTGGTGAGTCTGTTCGTCCCCGTCATCGTGCCCGGAACACCGCCCGGTGCATTTGCCTCGATCCTGCCCGAGGGCATCGGCAACCTCGTCGATCCACGCTGGGCGATCGCGCCGGTCTTGCTCACCATCGTTGTGGGCCTTCGTGACAAGACGATCTTCATCGCTGCCCGCGCCGAGCAGTACGGTCCTGCGATAGTCCTGTTCGGCCTCGTGGGAATTCTCGGTGACAACGCCATCGTCGACCTCGTGGTCGGACTGAAACTGCTCATTTTCTCGGTGTGGGTCGGGGCCGGCATCTCGAAATTCGGTGCACATTTCGCCAACGTCGTTCCGCCCATGGTCTCGAACAGCCCCTGCATTCCCACGCGCTGGGCCAGGCGCAAGCACTACCGGAATTTCCCGCACGACATTCGCCCCTCGGCAACGGCCAAATTGATCGCGCACGTATTGGGCACCACCGTCGAGATCGCGGTACCGGTCGTGTTGCTGCTCACCACCAACACGACCGTCGCACTCGTCGGAGCACTTCTCATGGTGGCATTCCACCTGTTCATCATCTCGACGTTCCCGCTGGCGGTGCCGCTCGAGTGGAATCTGTTGTTCGCCTACGCAGCAGTCTTTCTCTTCGTCGGACACCCTGCAGGACAGGGATTCTCGATCTTCGACGCCTCCCCGTGGTTCGTGGCGACAGCGCTGGTGTGCTTGTTCTTCTTCCCGGTTCTGGGCAATCTACGACCGGACCTCGTCGCCTTCACGCCCTCGATGCGCCAGTACGCGGGCAACTGGGCCTCCGGTCTGTGGGCGTTCGCACCGGGTGCCGAGGACAAGCTCGATCAGATCGTGCGCCCCACCCGCAATCAGGTACGACAGCTCGAAGCCATGGGTTACCCGCCTTCCGTCGCCGAGATCACGATGCAACAGACCATCGCATGGCGCTCGATGCACAGTCAGGGCCGCGGATTGTTCTCGCTTCTGATCCGCAACGTTCCCGACATCGATCGATGGACGGTGCGTGAAGGCGAATTCGCCTGCAACTCGATTCTCGGCTTCAACTTCGGCGACGGCCACCTGCACGACGCCTCCCTCATCGCAGCGATTCAGCGACGCTGCAACTTCGAGCCGGGAGAGTTCGTGGTGGCATGGGTCGAATCGCAGCCCATCCATCGAAAGACGCAGTCGTACAAACTCATCGATGCCGCCCTCGGCGTGATCGAAACCGGCACGTGGAACGCCGACGACGCGGTGTCCGCCCAGCCGTGGCTACCCGACGGCCCCATCCCCATGTCGGTGACGTGGCGGCGTCGCGCAGACTCGACAACCGCTCGACACTCGGCACCGGAGACGTCGTCGGCGACGGCCGGTGCTGGAGAATCGACATCATGACGCGATCCGCGACGATAGTGGGCAGCGGCCCGAACGGTCTTGCCGCTGCACTTGCTCTGGCACGCGACGGCATACACGTCACCGTGCTGGAGGCGGAGAGCGAGATCGGCGGCGGCACCCGTAGCCACCGGCCTTTCACCACCGTCGATCTGCTCGTCGATCACTGTGCCGGTTTTCATCCGATGGCGGTGGGTTCACCTGCCCTCGCCGGTCTCGAGCAACACGGACTGACGTGGCGGTGGCCCGAGATCGATTGTGCACATCCGCTTCTCGACGACGCGGCAGCGCTGCTCCATCGATCGGTAAACGAGACTGCTGTGGGCCTGGGTGCGGACGGCAAACGATGGAAGGCACTGTTCGGGCAACCGTCGTCGTCGTACGACAGACTGTCCGCAGACCTTCTCGGACCGGTCGTGCACCTGCCCCGACATCCACTGCTGCTGGCGAGATTCGGTGCGCCGACTGCTCTGCCCGCTGCGGTGTTGTCACGGGCGTTCGCCACACCGCAGGCGCGGGCACTGTTCGTCGGAGCAGCGGCACACGCGATGCGGCCGTTGACCGAAGTGTTCTCCTCCGCCATCGGGGTGGGAATCCTGACCGCGGGACACCACAACGGATGGCCGGTGGCGGAGGGCGGAACCGCGGCGATCTCACGGGCGATGCACTCCGCGCTCATCGAACTGGGAGCAACCGTGCAGACCTCGACGCGGGTTGCCTCGCGAGCCGATCTGCCGTCGTCGGACATCACGATCTTCGACACGACGCCGTCCGTGGTGGCCGACGTACTCGGCCAGGAACTCACGACGCGTACACGTCGCTCCTACAACAGGTTTCGGCATGGACCAGCTGCGTTCAAGGTCGACCTCGCGGTGCGCGGTGGAGTCCCGTGGACCGACCCCAGGGTCGCACAGGCCGGCACTGTGCACGTGGGAGGTAGCGCCGAGGACACCGTCGCAGCCGAGGCGGCCGTCGCTGCAGGACGAATGCCCGATCGGCCGTTCGTCCTCGTCGGGCAGCAGTTCGTCGCAGATCCTCAGCGCGCGGACGGAGACGTCGTACCGCTGTACGCATACGCCCATGTTCCCGCCGGCCTCGACCACGATGTCACCGACGTCGTGATCGACCGCATCGAACAGTTCGCACCGGGCCTGCGTTCGCGAATTGTGGAGACAGTCACCACGTCTCCGCAGAGCTTCGCCGGAGGAAACGCGAATTTCGTCGGCGGCGACATTCTGTGCGGTACGTCGTCGCCGACACAATTGCTCCTCGGACCACGGCCCGGCCGAGACCCGTACCGCACGGGTACGCCGGGGTTCTATCTCTGCTCGGCGGCAACTCCCCCCGGACCCGGTGCACACGGCATGGCGGGACTGAATGCAGCGCGACGAGCTCTGGATGACCTGCTGAAGCGCTGAAACAACGACACAGCAATACCTTTCGCCTTCTCTGTCGTCAGCGAGAAGGCACCACCTCTGCTTTCCCACGGAAGGACCGAACACAATGCCAATCGACGAATCTCTCCACGGCAAGGTCGCACTCGTCACCGGTGCCGGGGCAGGCCTCGGTGCCGCCATCGCGCGGCGACTGGCCTCCGACGGTGCACAGGTGGTCGTCTCCGACATCGATCTCGACGCCGCTCGCCAGGTGGCGTCTTCGATCGACGGTGCGATCGCTGTAGCGACAGACGTCACCGACGAGGATCAGGTTCGATCTCTCGTCGAGCAGACGGTCGAACACTTCGGCAACCTGCACATAGCAATTCCCAACGCCGGTGTCGGCGAAGTCAGAGCGATCGCACAGATGTCGTACGCCGATTGGCGGCGTACCACCGCAGTCAACCTGGACGGCGTGTTCCTGACCATCCGCTACGCCGCACCCGCGATCGCAGCATCCGGCGGCGGCTCCATCGTCACCATCAGCTCGATCACCGCGACGGCAGGTTCGGCGCTGCTCGCGCCCTACGCCGCCAGCAAGGCCGCGGTGAGAAATCTGACCGAAACCGCCGCAACGGAGTTCAGAGCGCAGGGTGTTCGAGTCAACGCTGTGCTGCCGGGGTTCATCGACACCGCCCTGGTCACCAAGGCAGCCCCCGAATTCGAGGCAGCTCTGGGGCTACCGGAAGGAGGGTTCGACACCCTCATCGCCGACAAACAAGGGCGCTACGGCACACCGGAGGAAGTAGCAGCAGCTGTCGCGTTCTTCGCATCGCAACAGTCGTCGTGGTGCACGGGGAGCAGCCTCGTTCTGGACGGCGGACTGGTCGGCTCACTGCTCTGAACGCCTGACGGGAGTTCGAGGACGAAACACATCGGCAGAGGCTTGCCGATGTGTTTCGTTCACTCAGGTGGGACGTCCTCTGTCGCCTCTGCGGACGTTGTCGATACCTCGCCCTGCGCGAGAATTGCGATACGCCGACAGTCTCAGGTTGCGGAGCCACTCCGGCTGGGGGCGCACCGACGCAGGACTGTTCAGCACCGGATCGAACGCGTCGATCTCTTCGGACGGTTGCAGAATTGTCGTCGAGTGAACGACGGCCAGTGGCTCGAACGCAGCTGTACCACAAGCATGTTCGAGAACCAGGCTCACACCGTGGTCGTCGATCGCTTGTCGAACGTCCGCGACGCTCATCCCGTTCATCTGCGGGCGGGTCAGCCGTGCACGCAACCACCACATCCTGCCCTGGTACTTCACCGGCATCAGAGACGACAGATGCGCGTCGTTCCACGACGTCGACGGCCACGGCACCATACGTCCTACCACTCCGGTCGCCGAGCCGGCGAGCAACAGATCCCACGGGGTGGCCCCGACCTCGAGCGGTGGGACCCGGATCGCTACCCCGGCGACATCGGGGAGGCCTGCGGGAATACCGATCCCCTTCGAGATTCGCACGGTCACCTCGCAGGAACGCAACGGGATTCCGTATCGGTCCGGCAACAGCCGTTCGAGGGAGCCGCTGAAACTCACCCCGTCCGGATGAAAAGCCCGGGCGTTCCGCACGGCCGAGAGGCCGCGAAAAGGCAGACCCAGCAAGTGCGTCGATACAGTGCGGAGTTCGGAGAATCTGCTGTCGTCAGCGCGCTGCGCATCTCGACTGCGTCGCGCGAGATCGAGGACGGACATGGAATTCACCCCCTGCTGTGTCGGTTCTCGCTACGGGGTGAATGCAGGTAACTCATGCGCCCAACTTTGCAGCGATGTCATCGACGACCGGGGCGAAGTCTTCCAACGCCGCGCGGGAGAAGCCGCCGGCGTCCTGCAGACGCTCCGTCAACGCTGCTCGGGTCACAACAACAACAGCGACGTCGTCCTGCGACTCGTCGCCGGACTTTTCCGGGACATCGAGCACGAGTTCGCCCTCCACCAGAACGAGTCGTGCATCGGGGGTGCTGTCGTACAGAGCTTGCAGTCGATCGGCGGTGTCGTTCACGGTCGGTCCTTTCGGGTGACGAAGTCGGTGGCTTTACCTCGACATCGAGATATCCGGTCCGGATCGAATCAAACGACCGAGTGCCGATTGAGTACGTTCCGCGCGGGTAGAGCTGCAGTATGACCAGTGAAAACAGTCCACAGAATTCGACGGACCCATACGACCCCGGCCAGGATCCGGATGCGGACCCGGCCAACCTCACGCAGAACGCCGGCACGCAACCGGATCAGGCGGAAGGCGAGTAAGAGGACGACGCGCAATGAACGCCGTCGGAGCCGAAGAGCGAGGAGGGCGCATCCGTGGTGAACAGTAACTACGAACGATGGAGAACCGGCTCCACTCCACAGGCCTACACCGGTTCTCCGGTGGAGGCGGTCCGCGTCGATGGAACCAACGCCGACGACGTCGTGACCTGGCTCGAGACCAAGGGACTCGACGCGGCCAACTGCGGTGGCGCGGTCGAGATCGGGCACGTGATCGCCGACGTGGGTAGCTGGATGGTCGTCACTGCATCGAATCACGTGATGACATTGGACGACGCGACGTTCAGCGAGATGTACGAGCACACCCCGCCGCCTCTGATCGGCGGGTAACTTTTCGCGCCATCGAACCTGAACACGCCTCAGGCCCCCGGTACGACCGTAATAGGGCTGGAACGACCAGCATTCCGACGCGAATCGACGCGAGGCCCAGGTGTGGAAACCGCCCGCGTGGGTAACCGAAGAACAAGGAGCCGTTGACGCGGCCGCCAAAACCTCTCGTACATCGCGCGTTTCGCGATCGGAGCAGCGCACACAACCGAAGGATCCTCAGATGTCCAACAGAAATACCCTCATCCGTTCGCTACACGATCTCGGTGCTGCTGCCTGGTTCGGCGGCTCGCTCATGGGTGCCGTGGGCGTGAACGGTGCTGCCACTGCGGTGCAGGATCCGCGAGACCGCGCACAGGTTGCCGCGGCAGGGTGGGCGAAATGGGCTCCGGTCAACGCCGCGGCCATCGGTGCACATCTCATCGGCGGCGCAGGCATACTCATGGCCAACCGCGGTCGTGCTCGTCATCAGCAGGGTGTTACCGCCAACACCAACTTCAAGATCGCCGTTACCGGGGCCGCCCTCGCCGCCACCGCGTACAGCGGTGTCCTCGGCGCGAAAACGACCAAGGCTCAGGGTCATTCGATCGATTCGGCAACCGAGCCGTCAGCAGCTACCCCACGCGAGGCCGCCGCAGCACAGAAGCAACTGAAGTACCTCCAGTGGGCATTGCCGGTCCTGACCGGAACCCTCGTGGTGCTGGGTGCTCAGCAGGGTGAGCAGCAGAGGCCGACCGAAATCTTGTCGGGAATCGCAGGAAAGCTGGTCGCCCGCGCGTAGATACACGCGCATGTGCCCTACCCCGTCGCAGACACTGCGGCGGGGTCGGACTTGTTGGGGCAGTGCCGACACCGGCGTGCAAGGTACGGCGGTCAAGGGGGCCTAGAAATTCCAGCGAAGACCGGGCGTCATCGCGATGTCGGTCACTTGCTGGACCGTCAACACGGGGTCGGCGGATACATCGACGATGCTGCCGTCGGTCCCGTATACCTCTACGCGACTGCCTCTTTCGGATGATCTCAGATCGACGACTGTGCCGTCACTCAGTGTCCGACGCTCATCGACGTAGCCGGCCAAACATGGACCGGCAGATCGGTGGGGAAGGCTCGCGCCAAAGCGGCCGACTTGGCCGAAGCGTCGAACCCAGCCGGGGCGGAATCCGGTCCGACAATGGCGTAGTTGATTCTCTGCATGTCCTCGGGCTGGACTACCTCCGCACAGCCGGGTATCGACACGGCGTCGGGTTGCGGATCGTGGAGAGGACCGGCGACTACGACGCCTGCTGCCACGGTGCCGACGATCACCGAGACTGTCGTCCACACCGACTTCGGGTCACCTGGGCTGGCCATCCTGCCAGTGTCCACCGCCGGCGACGACCCCCATCGCCCGGGTCACGCTGCGTTGCAGGCTTTACCGCCTGGACCGTTCGGCAAACCCCGACCCCACTGCTCCGACCGCGAACACCGCTGCGGTCAGCACGATGTTCGGCCACAGACCGAAGCGGGGGTCCAGTGCCCACTCCCGCGGCACGAGATTCTCGACGTTGTAGAGGTTGGACACCAGACTCGCAGCGACGGCGACAACACCGATTGCCACCAGCAACCGCGACCGCAGGCCGACACCCCACACCAGGACCGCGATCGATATCGCCAGTAAGGGCAACAATCCTCGAATCGTCATGTTACCCACGTAGAACATCATTCCGTTCTGCACGAAAACTGCTGTTGCACTCGACAATCCGAGACTCGCAACGAGCCACAGCCGAACATGCATGGCGACGCCCGATCGACGTTCGCTCCACACGCAGTAGACCGCGACGGCCCCGATGCACACCGGCAGAGCGCACAGCCAGTACACATCGGCTGCTGGTTCTCCGAGGTGCGCACCACCGAACCACGCCGGACCCGACACCGACTCACCGCCGACGACCGGTTGCCGAACGTAGAACGGCAACGCACCGACGAAGAGCAGCGAGATGAACAACAGCGGGATGAACAACGGCGAAGCCTGAGCATCCGACTCGCTCACAGTCGCGGTTCTGCCTGATCGATCGCTCACGTGCCCTCCTCGGCGAGACAAGCACACCTTACGTCCGGTTTGTTTCTAAAGGGTGTGCTTTGTACCGATCTGCACGCCGTCTACCAGGCCGCCCCTCGCCGGCGTCCCCGTTGTTCATCCCACATGCGGACCCGTCGTCGGAGATCTAGACCGGGCAGGTGTCGAGCCGCCAACCACTGGCCTATACGACGAAAAAGCCCTGAACTGCATCGCTGCAGTTCGGGGCTTTTTCTTCTGTGCGCCCGAAGGGATTCGAACCCCTAACCTCTTGATCCGTAGTCAAGTGCTCTATCCGTTGAGCTACGGGCGCATGTTCAGTTGTGTCGGTTCCGAGGAACCGACGTGCCGATCCTTGCGGATCAGCGTGGCGGAGGCGAGAGGATTTGAACCTCCGGACCCGGTGAAGGGTCAAGTCATTAGCAGTGACTCCCATTCGGCCGCTCTGGCACGCCTCCTAGGCTGCCGGCCCTCTCGGACCGCCGAGGAAAGAGATTACACACGGCTGAGGCCAGAAGGCAAAACGGCTGGTCGACGCCCCAGGTTCGCGCGGCGTTCGCGTAAAAGATGCTTGTTGCTCGTCAACGCATGAAGCTGTCGAACCAGTCGAAGATGCGCGTCTGCGCATCGACGAGAGCGGCCTCGGCGGGGTCGGTGTCGTCGCTGCTGCCCGGCTGTTCCCGAGGATGATCGGCGCGATGCTCCACACCGGAGTAGCTGACGACGTTCGTGGCCACTGAGGCGCGCGTGGCGGCATCGCGAAGGGCTTCGATGTGTTCGGGTGGGGTGTGGGGGTCGTTCTCGCCGTAGAGGCCGAGCCACGGCGCCTGCAACTTCGGCACGGCGTCGACCAAAGCGATCGCGTCCGAATTGAGCGGCTCCACGATCCCTGCTGCGGCGACACTGACCGCCGCTCCGACCGGACGGCTGGTGGCCACGATCAACGCGGCCGTTCCGGCATCGTCGAATCCGATGACGCCGATGCAATCGGAGTACACCCCGCGCTGGACGAGCCAGTCGGAGGTGGCGTCGAAATCTGCGAAGAGGTCGTCGCCGAACACTTCCTTGTCGTCACCGTGCCCCCGATGGAACAGGTCCGGCGCTACCGCCAGCCACCCTTCCAACGCGAGGGCGCGCAGGAGATCTTTCAGCGACTCGGGAATCTCCCTGGCCTCGTGCAACACGACGATCCCGCCGCGCGGTGACCCATCGGGCTCGACGGCCGTCAACGGCACTTTCTCCTGCGAGACGGGTTTCGATGCGGCCGTATCCACCTCGTCGTCCGCGCCGACTGTGGGCGCGGGGGCGGACCGAAGGACTGCGAAGTCGCTGAAAGTTCCCGACATACTGTACGAAGATAGGACGATCGCGGCCGTCCTGCACAGCTTTGACGCGGACAGGCAGAAGTCGCTTACCGACAGGGTCGGCGCATAATGACTGACGTGACCGTGCACATCCGCCCCGACCTCGACGCCATCCCCGCTTACGTACCCGGCCGCAGCTTTCCCGGTGCGATCAAGCTGGCGAGTAACGAAACGACACAGGGCCCTCTGCCGAGTGTCCGCGAGGCGATCGTGGAAGCCGCCGGCGGCGTCAATCGCTACCCCGACATCCGCGCGACAGCGCTCGTCGAGTCGTTGGCGGAGAAGCTCGGAGTGGCCCCGGAGAACGTGGCCGCCGGAAATGGCTCGGTCGCGTTGTGCCAGGAGGTCGTCCAGATTACCTGTGGCCCCGGTGACGAAGTGATCTTCGCGTGGCGCTCGTTCGAGGCCTATCCGATCATCGTCCGGGTGACGGGAGCGACGCCCGTTCAAGTGCCGCTGACCTCGGACCACGTGCACGATCTCGACGCAATGCTCGACGCCATCACCGAGCGCACCCGACTGATCTTCGTCTGCAACCCGAACAACCCGAGCGGAACCGTCGTTCAGCGCGACAAGCTCGTGGCCTTTCTCGACGCGGTGCCGCCCAACGTCCTCGTCGTCCTCGACGAGGCCTACTTCGAGTACACCCGGCCCGACGCGGCAGGCAATCACACCGATGGGGTGGAGATCGCACGCGGTCGGCGCAACGTGATCGTGCTGCGGACGTTCTCGAAGGCGTACGGCCTCGCGGGTCTCCGAGTGGGCTACGCGGTGGCCGATCCCGAGGTGATCACTGCGCTGTCCAAGGTTCGTATTGCGTTCGCAGTCAGCACCATTGCTCAGCAGGCGGCTCTGGCGTCGCTCGAAGCCTCGGCCGAGCTACTGGCTCGTACCGATGCGCTGATCGCCGAACGTGATCGAGTGCGCGACGCCCTGGTCTCGGGTGGCTACGACGTGGGCGTATCCCAGTCCAATTTCATTTGGCTGCCGCTAGGCGAACGTTCGGGTGAATTCGCCTCGGGCGCAGCCGAACAGGGCGTGTTGTTGCGTTCCTACGGAAACGACGGAGTGCGGGTCACCATCGGCGACCCGCACGAGAACGACGCGTTTCTGAAGTTCGCTCTACAGTCCTAGCGCGCGCTCGAGCGTCGGCCAGGATTCCCGGAGATCGTCCTGCCAGTACGGCCACTGATGAATGCCGTACGGGCGGTAGGTGAAGGTGGCCGGTATGTCGATCGAGCGCAGGCGTGTGTCGAAGAGCGTGGTGCAGTACAGCGCTGCAGCTTCGAGCGGTCCGCCCATCGCAGCTTCCTGCACACCACCGCCGCCGGGGCCCAGTTCGTACGGGCCGGGTAGGCCGGTGCCGACGGACACGTAGACGTCCTTGCCGCGCAATGCTTCTGCGTTGCGTGACGGATCGTGTTCGATCCACTTCGCGTCGGCGTTCTCGCCCCACATGTTGGTGGCGTTGCCGCCGTTGGTGGCGACCGTGGCGCGCACAGCGTCCTTGAGGTTGTTCTGCGAGTTGTCGTAGCAACCGCTCAAACCGGCTACTCCGGTGTAGAGATCGGGGTGACGCGTGATGAGATCCATCGCGGCCTGGGCACCCATCGACACACCGCCGATGGCATTGGTGCCGTTACCGGAGAACCGCGCATCGATCAGCGGCGGCAACTCCGCCGTCAGGAACGTCTCCCACTTGTTGACACCCAAGACGGGGTCGGGCACATTCCAGTCGGTGTAGTAGCTACTCGATCCGCCGACCGGCAACACGACATTGACCTGCTTGTCCGCGAAGAAATCGACGATGTCGGTCTTCTGCGTCCAAGTGCTTTCCTTGTAATCGGATTCCTTGCCGGCACTGACGCCGTCGAGCATGTAGAGCGTCGGACGGGACACGGCCTGCGCGGCTGGAAGAAGAACCTGCACCTGGATCGCCCGACCCATCGCCGGCGAATCGACCCACACGGCCGCACGACGCGGAGTCAACATGTCGACTCGATCGATACGAGCCGCTGCCGTCGGCAACGACTGCGCCTGTATGCCAGGTGCTGCCCCGCCACCATCGGCACTGCCGGTACCCGGAAGCGGCTGCGCTCCGGCGATACCCGACGACAGCAAGGACACAGCCAGCGCAGCCCCCGCTACTGCCAACACACGACGGTGCATCTGATCTGCCATCCTCCCCAGGCGCACCCTCGCGGGCGCAACACAAACAACATCCGTTCCACAACGTACCCACCGCGACGCAGACACGCCGAGGGCTGTGGGTCCGCTCACAGTAGCCGCGAAATCCCGGGTACAAAAGTCTGCGTAATCCTTTGTTACATGTACCGAAGAAATAACGGTCTACCTGGTCGGATGCTGCCGTCGGGAGGTCCTTCAGAAGGCACTCAATGTGACATTCGGTGGACTTTTCGGGGGTCGATGTCACATCGAGTGGACTTCTGACGGAGCAGGCTCAACCGCGGCCGGTTTCGCCCTGCAACTTGTCGATCATTTCCGACGCCTGCGCCTTGTTCAGGTCGTCGGGAACTTCCTCCCCTGCTTCCTGAGCGAGGGTGCTCAGATAGCTCTTCTGCGGACCGGTCATCGGCTCGTCGCCGGTGACCCAGTCATCGGGATCCTTCTCGGGGTTCTGGTTGACCTGCTCGTTTTCGCTCATACGTTCGTAAATACGCCCTCGTGACGGTTTCCAAACGCGTCGACCCTGCGCATTTCGGTGCCGCCCTGCTCAGCGCGGCTGTCGGTCGCGCGAATGACTTCGTTGACAGTTCAAGGATCCGTCGAGCAAGCTCCATCGCACCCCCTCGAATTGGAGCAACATGAAGACGAAGAATCTGCTGGTCAGAATCAGCATCGGAAGCGCGATCGCTGCGGCAGCCATGGTCACCACCCCCGCCCTCGCTTCGGCGGATCCGATCACCGATTTCCTGTGCGGTGCCGGCTCGGCTCAGTTCTGCATCCTTCCGCCGCCGCCTGCTTTCGCTCCCCCGCCCGCACCGCAGGGTGCACCCGCCCCACAGCCGCAGGGTGCGCCGGCTCCCGCACCTCGGCCCAACGGTGGGTTCCAGTACCAGAACTGCGACGCCGCCCGCGACGCCGGAGCTGCACCGGTCTATCGCGACGAGTACGGCTACGGCCCCCACCTCGACCGCGACAACGACGGCATCGGCTGCGAGTAGCGAGTTCGCACTTGTGTAGGTGAATCGCTGTCGATCGTCTGCACAAGTGCGATCTCGGCGGACGGATACGCTCGGCCGGTGAGACGACGCCAGCAACCGCCCCTGGCGAAGCGCTACGGCCTCGACCCCGCACGCGTCCGAATGCCCAAGGACGGGACATGGCCCACCGTCCGCGAGTTCCTGACGGCGACCGAGCAACGGATCTCGCCGGGACGCATCGACGAGATGCTCGCTGCGGGCGAGGTCGTCGACATGGGCGGGCCTGTATCCGCTGATGCGCCGTACGTCCCCGGCGAGGCTGTCTGGTTCCACCGCGACCTGCCGACGGAAACCGTTGTGCCATTCGACATCTCGATCGTGCACCGGGACGACGCCGTACTGGTGATCGACAAGCCGCATTTTCTGCCGACGATCCCGCGCGGCGGCCACATTCTGCAGACCGCGTTGGTGCGCCTGCGCCTCGAACTCGGCCTTCCACAACTGGTGCCTGCTCATCGACTCGATCGCGTCACCGCCGGCCTGGTGCTGTTCGTCGTTGATCCGGCACTTCGCGGGGCGTATCAGACGTTGTTTCAGGATCGAAAGGTCCGCAAGGAGTACGAGGCCATCGCGGCCTACGAACCGACCCTCGCTCTGCCTACCGAGGTACGCAGTCGAATCGTCTCTGACAAGGGCCAGTTCACTGCACGCGAAGTGACCGGAGAACCCAACGCGCACACCGTCGTCGAACTCGTGGACCACCGCGAGGGCATCGGACGGTACCGGCTGACACCGTCGACGGGACGAACCCACCAGCTACGTCTGCACATGAACTCGTTGGGCATCCCCATCCTGGGTGACGATCTCTACCCGACGGCAACCGGCCGAGCCGTCGACGATTTCACAGCTCCACTCCAATTACTCGCCAGTGCAATCGAATTCATCGACCCGATCTCGAAAGTTGTACGACGCTTCGAGACTCGGCGCAGCCTGGAGCGTTGGGTGCAGAACTGAAGTCCATGACTCTCGGCTCCGCTGCTACTCAGAATTCTGGTCGCGCTCGGACTTCACGAGTTCCTTCGTGCGCACCAAGCGCAGCGCCGTGACCAACACGACGCCGCCGATGATGTTGAACAGCACTGTGTAGCCGAACCATTCGATCCACTCGCGGTAGGTCACATCCGCTCCTGCGTGGATGGCCCCGAAGATCAGCAGGGAATCCAGGACCGAGTGAAACAACTGCAATCCGGCCAACAGAAAACCCGCCGCCATGGCGGCGATGATCCGCGCTACGTCGGATTCTGTTCCCTGCTGCATGCGGGTCAGCAGTGTCATCGTGCTGCCGCCGAGAACAGCGAGGCAGATCGACTGAAGATCCAAGGGTGCGTAGACGAAATGATGCGCCGACTCGGACAACACTTCGAGCCATTGCGGAAACGCGTGCGCGATCAACCACATCACGAACCAACCGCCGAGCAGATTCGCGAGCAGCGTCCCGACCCACAACTTCGCGAGCTGCGCAGGCGTGCCGTTGCGGGCCACAATCGCGGCGATCGGCATCAGGAAATCCTCGGTGAACAGCTCACCGTGTGCGAGATAGATGGCCACCAGGCCGATTCCGAACGCCAGGCCCGCCAGCAGGTGACTGCCGGTCTCGTCCAGCACCGCCAGGTACGCCATCACCCCCAGAGCGACCTCGAGTCCGCCGAAGAGTCCGGTGATCAGCACGGTGCGTACGGTGCGGTGCAAGCGCTCGCCACCTTCGGTGACGACAGCGTCGAAACTCTCCTCGAGCTCTTCTTCCAGAGGCCCCTCGTTGTCGCCGTCGTTGCGCCGCGCTTCTTCGCTCATTGGCAGGTAGTACCCACCTAACCGGTATTGATGCCACGCCGAGAATTCGCTGCTTCGCAAACGAACAAACCCGGTCCACCCTCGCGGGCGGACCGGGCTCGGTCAATCGACATATGGCGGAAGCGGAGGGATTTGAACCCCCGGACGCTTTTACACGTCTCTCGCTTTCAAGGCGAGTGCATTGGGCCGCTCTGCCACGCTTCCGTGTGCGATCTTAACGGCCGGGGCGGCACCGGCCCAATCGCCCCTCGTTGCCGGTCTGTCAGCGTCGGGGTCGGGTTGCCGATGCGTCCATTGCGGCGTCCACTTTCTGGAAGATGTCGCCCAGGACCTCCAGTTCGGCCGGGGTGAGGAGATCGACCAGATGTTGCCGGACGCTGCGGACGTGCGTGGGTGCTGCCTCCGTCAGTCGTCGTCGACCTTCCTCGGTGATGACGGCGAGGACGCCACGGCCGTCGTGCGCGCAGGTACTGCGGCGCACCATGTCCTGGACTTCCATCCGCCTGATCTGGTGGGTGAGGCGACTTCGGGAGGACAGAACCCCGTCGGCCAACTCGCTCATGCGGATGGAGCCGTCGTCCGCCTCGGACAGCATCACCAGGATGCGGTATTCGGCCATCGACAGGTCGTGTCTGTCCTGTAGATCCCTGTTCAATACCTCCATCAATCGTTGACCGCCGTCGACATAGGCACGCCAAGCTCTCATTTCCGCAGTGTCGAGCCACTGCGGGTCCCCCCCGGGACCAATGGCTAATTCGGCCGTCACGCGAGTCATCTTAGGCAGGAAATCTACTCACGAGTAGCTTGCCGTGGTTCGGGGCCCGATTCGCCGATGCGACCTAGGGTCGAGTTATGACAGATCCCTACATCGACCCTCCGTACGTTGCCGCCGCCGATCGCTACGAATCCATGTCGTATCGCCGAGTGGGATCGCGTGGGCCGGTACTGCCGGCTGTGTCGCTGGGCCTGTGGCACAACTTCGGCGACGACGTTCCACTGATGAAGCAGCGCGCGATTCTCCGTCGCGCCTTCGATCTGGGAATCAACCATTTCGACTTGGCGAACAACTACGGTCCGCCGTACGGAAGCGCCGAGAAGAACTTCGGCCGCATCTTCTCCGAGGACTTCGCCGGGTACCGCGACGAACTGATCATCTCCAGCAAAGCGGGATGGGACATGTGGCCCGGCCCATACGGCTTCGGTGGCTCCCGCAAGTACCTGCTGTCCTCACTCGACCAGTCGTTGACGCGTATGCGACTCGACCACGTCGACATCTTCTACAGCCACCGCCCCGACCACGACACCCCCATCGAAGAGACAGCCGGCGCGCTGATCAGCGCTGTCCAGCAGGGGAAGGCCCTGTACGCGGGCATCAGCTCGTACAAGCCCGAGGGCACGCAGAAGATGGCGGATCTGCTCGCCGACGCCGGTGTTCCGCTGCTGATCCATCAGCCCAGCTACTCGATGGTCAACCGGTGGATCGAACCCGAACTACTGGGCACACTCGACGCGATCGGCGCAGGCGTCATTGCATTCTCTCCCCTCGCCCAAGGCATGCTCACCGACAAGTACCTCGACGGCATTCCCGCGGATTCGCGAGCAGCACAAGGCAAGTCACTGAACCCGGACTGGCTCACCGACGACCACATCGGGCACCTTCGCGCACTGAACGACATCGCGTCGGCCCGCGGTCAGTCACTGGCTCAGCTCGCGCTGAGTTGGGCGCTGCGCGACCGGCGAGTGACGTCGGTACTGATCGGCGCATCGAGCGTCGAGCAGCTCGAGAACAACGTCGCGGCGCTGGACAATCTGGATTTCTCCGACGCCGAACTCGAACAGATCGACAGTCACGCCGGCGACTTCGGCATCAACCTCTGGGACCTGTAAAGCGCCTGCGACAGTGGTGGCGCATCATGGATGCATGCGTGCAATCACACTGAAAGAATTCGGCGATCCCGACGTCATGGAGTGGACCGAGGTTCCCGATCCACGACCGGCCCGCGGACAGGTGATCGTCGACGTCTCCGCCACCGCCGTCAACCGTGCCGATCTGATGCAGCGTCAGGGCAACTACCCGCCGCCCCCGGGTGCCAGCGAGATCCTCGGTCTCGAGTGCTCGGGAATCATTTCCGAGCTCGGTGACGGCGTCAGCGGTTGGAACGTCGGCGACAGGGTCTGCGCGCTTCTGGCAGGTGGCGGGTACGCCGAGCAGGTCGCCGTGCCTGCCACCCAGCTGTTCCCGATCCCTGCGGGCCTCGATCTCCATGTGGCAGCAGCACTTCCGGAGGTCGCGTCCACGGTGTGGTCCAACCTGGTGATGGATGCGCACATGCGTTCGGGCCAAGTACTGCTGATCCACGGCGGCGGCAGCGGAATCGGTACGCACGCAATCCAGGTCGCGAAACAGATGGGCGTCACCGTCGCCGTGACCGCCGGATCCAAGTACAAGCTGGACATGTGCGCGGACCTCGGCGCCGACATCCTCATCGACTACAAGAACCAAGACTTCGTCACCGAAATCCGTTCACAGACAAACGATCACGGAGCCGACCTGATCCTGGACAACATGGGCGCTAAATACCTCGACCGAAACCTCGACGCGCTCGCCATGGACGGCACCGTCGTCACCATCGGAATGCAGGGCGGCGTGAAGGGTGAGCTGAACTTCGGCAAGCTCATCGCCAAGCGCGGCTCGGTACACGCGGCCGGATTGCGTGGACGCCCCGAGACCGGACCGTCGAGCAAAGCCGACATCGTCGCCGACATGACCGCACACCTGTGGCCGATGATCTCCGAGGGCCGGGTCACCGCCGTCGTGCATGCCGAAATCCCGATAACCGAAGCAGCACAAGGGCATCGAATGCTCGATGACGCCGAGACGATCGGGAAGGTCATCCTGCGCGTGCAGTGATGTGCGTCCAAGGGTCGTGAGTGGAACTTCGTAGTGGGCTACGAAGTTCCGTGCACGTGCGGCGCAGCCGCTCTCACAGGGCGAGCGCAGCGAGAGCTTTCACGAGCTGATCGATCTCGTACCGGGTGGTGTAGGGAGCGAGTCCGATGGTGACGGCACCACCTTCGTCGTTGACGCCCAGGGCGTCGAGCAGACGACTGCCACCGTGGACCCCGCTGACGCTGCCGATGCGAGCCTGCGCGAGTTGCTCGGACACCTTCACCGCGGGCATACCGTCGACGGTGAAGCTGACGGTCGGGATACGCGTGGGCGCAGTGCCGAGCACCATGACGTGATCGAGGGTGGCGAGCGCAGCCATCAGATGCTCGAAGAGTCGATCCTGATAGTGCTGCAGCGACCCGATGGACAGCTCCAGCCGCTCACGTCGGGTCCCCGTCGCTGCGTCGTCGAGGTTGGCCAGGTAGTCGATGGACGACACGACACCGGCCAGCAGCGCGTACTGGTGACCACTGACCTCGAGCCGTTCCGGCCCCTTCGCCGACGGGTTCAGCGACATCGACGGCAACTGGTCGAGCAGAGTCGGATCGCGGAAGATCAGCGCACCCACCGACGGCCCACCCCACGCGGCCGCGTCGATCGCGACGACGTCGGCTCCGAGTTCCTTGATGTCGACGTGTGCGTAGGGGGCTGCTCCGGCGGCATCGACGACGATGAGTCCACCGACCTCGTGGACCAGATCCGCCGCGACGCGAACGTCGGGAGCGCTACCCACGATCGGCGACGCCGCGGTGACCGCGACGAGCCGGGTGGTGGAGGTGATGAGTTCCTCGAACTGCCACGTGGGCAGCTCGCACGTATCGATCTCGACCTCGGCCCAGCGCACGTGTGCGCCGGTTCGGCTGGCGACCCGCAGCCACGGCGCAACGTTGGCTTCCTCGTCCAGACGTGAGAGCACCAAGCCGGTTCCCAGCCCGAGCCGGGAGCTCAGAGAATCGGCGAGCCACGACAGCAGCGTCGCCCGATCCGGTCCGATGACCACCCCGGACGGATAGGCACCGACCAGATCTGCGATTGCGACGCGGGCGGATTCGAGCAGAGCAGCACTCCGCTTGGCGGCGATGTTGCCGGCCGAATGATTGGACGCACTGTGCCGGAACGCCGTGGAGACGGCCGTCGACACGCGATCCGGAATCAGCATTCCCAGCTGAGGGTCCAAATGAATCCACCCGTCGCCGAGGGAGGGAATGGACCCTCTGACCCGTGCGACGTCGTACCCCATGCCGGACACTCTAAGCGCCGACCCGCCGAGGGTGTGTTTCACGTCCCGTTTCCCCAGGGAACGGCAGCCAACAACGCACGCTTCGATCCTCCTGACACCCCGGTTGCGAACGACCGAACCAGGATAATCGCCCCTGTCGATCGCGCAACGGCAGGCGACGCGTAAAGATGGATGCATGACGCAATCCGAGTCGAACAATGCACCCGGCGATCACGTCGTCGTGATCGGCCCCAACGGAGAGCCACTCGCACTGAGCCGTGAGGAAGCCACCGCTGCTGCAGCCCGCGCTTCCGGCTCGGCGGCAAACGAGGAGTCGTCCGACGGATCGGACCTCTCGGAGATGGTGGAACAGCCCGCCAAGGTGATGCGCATCGGCACGATGATCAAGCAACTGCTCGAAGAAGTGCGCGCGGCACCTCTCGACGACGCCAGCCGCAATCGGCTCAAGGAAATCCACAAATCGTCCATCCAGGAGCTCGAGCAGGGCTTGGCCCCGGAGCTGCGCGACGAGCTCGAGCGTCTGGTGCTGCCGTTCGGCGACGACGTCGTGCCCACCGACGCCGAACTGCGGATCGCGCAGGCTCAGCTCGTCGGCTGGCTCGAAGGACTGTTCCACGGCATCCAGACGGCACTGTTCGCTCAGCAGATGGCCGCACGGGCCCAGCTCGAGCAGATGCGTCAGGGCGCATTGCCGCCCGGTGTCATGCCCACACCGGGCGGCGGCCACGGCAGCGGTACCGGCCAGTACCTGTAACACCACACACACGCTTGCAAAATGAGCTGCATGGTCGATTACAGGTAGTGTCGACCGTCGTGTCGGCACCAGCGAAGGATCCCGAGAGCGAGGCAGGAGAACAGATGCCTGCTCCGGTTTCGGACTCACAGACTTATCGGCGCGCGTTCGGCGATCTGCGGACCGGTTTCAACCAGCGTGAGCTGTGGCTGCATCTCGGCTGGCAGGACATCAAGCAGCGATATCGACGGTCGGTGATCGGCCCGTTCTGGATCACCATCGCCACCGGCGTGCAGGCCATCGCCATGGGCCTGCTGTATTCGGTGCTTCTCGACATCGATCTGCGCGAGTTCCTGCCGCACGTCACGGTCGGCCTGATCATCTGGAACCTCATCAGTGCCGCGATTCTCGAGGGCGGAGACGTCTTCGTCGCCAACGAGGGTCTGATCAAGCAGCTGCCCAGTGCGCTCAGCGTGCACGTGTATCGCCTGGTGTGGCGTCAGCTCCTGCTGCTCGGCCACAACCTGCTGATCTACGTGATCATCATCGCGATCTTCTGGCCGCCCGGCGGACTGCACTGGACCGTGATCTTCGCGATCCCGGCGCTGGTCCTGATTCTGCTCAACGCGGTGTGGGTGTCGATCCTCTTTGGCATCATCGCCACCCGCTACCGCGACATCGCCCCGATCCTCGGCAGCTTCGTCACGCTGATGTTCTTCATGACGCCGATCGTGTGGACCACCTCGGGACTCGTGCAGATGGGCGGCGAGGCCGCGAAACGCGCCAAGCTCGTCGAGATCAACCCGCTCTTCCACTACCTGGACATCATCCGGGCCCCTCTGATCGGCGAGGACCAGCAGGCGTATCACTGGTACATCGTGCTCGGGTTCACCGTCGTCGGGTGGGCGCTGGCCATCGTCGCTCTCAAGAAGTACCGGGCCCGCGTGCCCTACTGGGTTTAGGGGTCAGCAGTTGTCCATCAGCATCAGTACTCATGACGCATGCGTCGACTTCCCGATCTTCGACGCCAAGACGCGGTCCTTGAAGAAGGCGTTCCTCGGCAAAGCCGGCGGTGCCATCGACCGGAACTCCTCCGACGTCGTCGTCGTCGAAGCCCTCAAGAACATCACGATGAACCTGAAGGACGGCGATCGCGTCGGCCTGGTGGGACACAACGGCGCCGGCAAGTCGACGCTGCTGCGGCTGCTCTCGGGCATCTACGAGCCAACGCGAGGCAGCGCCACCATCCGCGGCCGCGTCGCGCCGGTGTTCGATCTGGGCGTCGGAATGGACCCGGAGATCTCCGGTTACGAGAACATCATCATTCGTGGGCTGTTCCTCGGCCAGACGCGCAAGCAGATGCTCGCGAAGATGGACGAGATCGCCGACTTCACCGAACTCGGCGACTACCTCGACATGCCGCTGCGCACCTACTCCACAGGTATGCGGGTGCGCGTCGCGATGGGCGTCGTCACCAGCATCGACCCGGAGATCCTGCTGCTCGACGAGGGCATCGGTGCCGTCGACGCGGAGTTCATGAAGAAGGCCCGGCACCGACTGCAGCAGTTGGTGAAGCGCTCGGGAATCCTGGTGTTCGCCAGCCACTCCAACGAATTCCTGGCTCAGCTGTGCGACACCGCGATGTGGATCGATCACGGCCAGATTCGCCAGCAGGGCGGCATCGAGGACGTGGTGCGGGCATACGACGGCGACGACGCCGGGGACCACGTCGCGCAGATCTTGAAAGAGATCGAGCGGGAAGATACAGCCGGTGCCTGACAAGATCGTCGGGGTCATCGTCACGCACAAGCGTCGGGAGTTGTTGGCTCTGTCGTTGGACGTCATCGGTGCCCAGACGCGTCCGCTCGATCATCTGGTCGTCGTCGACAATGCGAACGAGCCGGCCGTCCGTGAATTGGTGGACTCGACGGCCCTGCCGACGACGTACCTCGGCTCGCAGCACAACCTGGGTGGCGCAGGCGGATTCGCGCTCGGCATTCTGTACGCCCTCTCGCTCGGTGCAGACTGGGTGTTTCTCGCCGACGACGACGGCCGCCCCGAGGGCCCGAAGGTGCTCGAGACCCTCTACGACTGTGCGCTCGCGCACGGACTGGACGAGGTCTCCCCCGTCGTCTGTGACATCGAGGATCCGGATCGCTTGGCGTTTCCGCTGCGACGCGGCGTCGAGTGGCGTCGTCTTCGCTCGGAGTTGATCGACCCGGAGAATCCGGACGACGATCTGCTCGAAGGCATCGCGTCGTTGTTCAACGGTGCCCTGTTCAAGGCGTCGACGATCGATGCGGTGGGCGTGCCCGATCTGCGGCTGTTCGTGCGCGGCGACGAGGTGGAGGTACACCGCCGATTGCAGCGCTCGGGCCTGAAGTTCGGAACGTGTCTCACGGCCGCGTACGTCCACCCCAACGGGGCCGAGGAGTTCAAGCCGATCCTCGGTGGGCGGATGCACACGCAGTACCCGGAGGATGCGACCAAGCGGTACTTCACCTACCGCAACCGCGGTTACTTGATGTCGCAGCCAGGCATGCGAAAGCTGTTGCCGCAGGAGTGGATTCGCTTCACCTGGTTCTTCCTGATCACCACCAGGAATCCTCGCGGTCTGGCGGAGTGGTTCCGGTTGCGCGGACTCGGCCGTCGAGAGCACTTTCGTAAGCCCTGACGTGTTTGCGAACGCGTCCCCACCGGCTACCGTGTGCCCATGACGGAACCTCGGAAGCTCGCGGATCGCATCAAGTCGTCGGCTCGAGAAAAACTTCAACGAGCAATCGGTGAGGTTCTGGCGCAGCAGACCGCGCAGCTGGCCGAGCAGACCAGCGATCAGCAAGCGAAATTGCTCGACGTCCTCGAACGTCAACGACGTGAGATCGACGATTTGCACGCCTTCATTCGCGGTCTCGAAATGCGGATGCGTCGCGACATTCCGTACGCTTCCGACGTCGAAGCCGCCGCCCAGAGCGCAGAGTTCGCCGAAGAGATGATGCCGGAGGCCCCGACCTTCCTGCGGCCGCACGCCACGCTGCGATTCGCACTCGGTGAGGTCTCCATCCGCGGCATGGCGCTCGAGTTCGGAGTGGCCAGCGGGACGACGCTCGAGATCATCGCCGAGGAATTGGCGTCGCGTCAGGACATCACCGTCGTCGCCGGATTCGACGTGTTCTCCGGCCTACCCGAGACCTGGCGTACGGGCTTTCCGAAGGGACTCTTCGAGCAGGACACGATCCCCGAAGTGCCCGGCGCACAGATCGTCCCGGGGCTGTTCGAGGATTCGCTGCCGGGATTCCTGAAGGGCCACCACGAGAAATTGGCCTTCCTGCACCTCGACGCCGACCTGTACTCGTCGACGGTCACCGTGCTGGACCTCGTGGCCGATCGACTCGCAGTGGGCACCGTCATCGTGTTCGACGAGTACTTCAACTTCCCCGGCTGGCGCAACCACGAGTACCGGGCGTGGACGGAATTCGTCGCACGCACCGGCACCGAATTCGACTACCTCGGGTACACCGCCGACAACGAACAGGTCGTCGTACGGATTCGCACGGCACCCAAGGTCCGCGGGAAGAACAACTAGCGCGCGACGAGCTACCGCACCAGCCGCACAACCTGGGTGACGTGCACCGTGTGCTGTTCCACGACGCGGAATCCGGCACTGTGAAGTTCGGAGTAGTCGGCCGAGCTCTCGAAATTCGACGGCGGCAACACCCAGGTGTCGTTCGACGTCAAACGCACAGTTTCGGGGTCACTTCGGTCTCGGTCGGTGAAATACCAGATCACCTGGCATCCGGCGAATTCCGGCGCGAGTTCGGACAGTGGGCGCTCGTCGTCCCACAGTTGACCCCAGTCTGCGGCGTCCTTCGCGAGGCCGATGCTGCGTGTTCCGTTGAACGAGGACGGATCGATATCCTCGATCAGGCGCTGGGAGGACGGGTTCCAGGCGGCGCGGCCGAAGAGAACACAGTCTCCCGGAACAACATTGGCAGAAGCGAACTCGTTGGCTGCACTGAAGTCCATCTGCAACGGCTTGGCCCATGACGATCTCTGTTGCAGATATGCAGGCAACGCGGCCGATGCCAAGGCTCCCACGAGCAGCACCGACAGCCATCGCGGCCGACTCAGACGATCGAGGGCGACTCCGAGCAACAGGGCCACAGCCGGCGTGGTGAAGGTGAAGTACCGGTCGAGATAGATCGGCGACCGAACGATCGAGTAGACAACCATCACAGCCATCGGTACGACAATCCATGGGAGCGCGACTGGCAACGGCCCGCTGCGCCAGTCAGCAGAGTCCGATTTTTTCGTGACCGAAACATACAGTGCAGCAACGAGAATGACACCCACGAGTATGCCGAACAGAGGTGCACCGAGGAACCACTGATATTCCAGCACAACCCGGGGAAAGTTGCCGTCGATGGGGGGTATCCATCCGACCTGCTTCGCCTGCCGGAACACGACCTTCAAGAAGACGGCGGTGACCGCCAGCGTCGTCCCCACAGCGGCGGACCATGGCAAGAACGACGCGCGAAGTCGACGGCGCGCCAGCATGATCAGCAGATGCACTCCGACGAGGGTCGCCAGGTAGACGAACAGCACTATCGATACGGTAAGCATCGCGCAGTAGAGAACCCACCACCATCGCGAACGACTGTGCAGCGCAACGACGAACACCACCGTCAACCACACTGCGACAGCCGCGGTCGCGGCGTAACTGCGCGCTTCGACCGCAGCCCACAACACTCTCGGCAGTAGTGCGAACGCAACGCCGGAGAGCAGAGCGACCCGAACTGTGGATAGCCGCTGGGCCAGCACCACCACCCCTGCTGCCGCGACTCCCACCGCCAACGCACTCGGCAGGCGCATCGAGAGCTCTGAAAAACCGAATACACTGCCCCACAGATGCATTGCGACGTAATAAGCACCATGGACTACGTCGGTACTCCGCAACAGGTCGAGCAACTCGGGAAACGGGCGACGGCTCGAATACACCGTCGCGGCCTCGTCGTACCAGAAGGACGGAACCCACGCAGCGGTGACGCCGATGGCAAATGCCACGACCCCGACGATGGGCGCAAATACCGCGGGGGTGCGAGCGCCCCTTGACGTCATACGTCTGTCGAGTACAAGCGAGCCCAATTTTCTCTGCTGGTCAGCTGTGGCACTGCGGCGCGATACGACGCTGCCACGGCGGGTGTCTCGGTACGCAGTCGCTTCAGTACCGCCACACCGCGCCTGAGCAGCTCGACGGCATGCGCCTTGTTGCGCTTGCGAACTCGGACGCCCTCCTGCGAGCGGTCGGTGACGATCGCGTGGGAGAACAGCGAGACGTGCCACCAGTGCGCATCGTCGGCGGAGATGGCAACGGGGCCCGGATCCACCGTGCCGCGCCACTGGTTGAGCACGCGTTTGGCGAGCACGGCAAATTCGAGTTTAGAGTTGGGCGTCGGGCCCGCCGGGGTGATGAACATATCGGCCGGACGCACCCCCGGTACGTCGTTGGCGTTGTGCCGCTTGGTTTCTCCGTACGCTGCACGCTCACGCCGAATAGAACCGGCCGCGTCCATGCCGCCGTCGAGCAGATGTTCCGGACCGGCCAGGAAGTCCTCGACGGACTTGATCAGCGTGTACGCCATGCCGTACTGCATCGACACCAGGTAGCGAAGCAGGTCGGTGAACAGCTGCTTGGCGAGCGTCCTACCGTCGAGTTCGATGTGCAGGGCGGCGGTGATCATGCCGTTGCGCAGGTTGAAGTAGCGGTGCCACTCGTCCCAGTCCTTCCACGCGAAGTCGGCGTGCCACACCGCTGCGCCCGGCAGCGTGACGGTGGCGAATCCGTTTGCGCGCGAACGGTATCCGTACTCGATGTCGTCCCACTGGAAGAACAGCGGCAACGGGTAGCCGACCTGCCCGACGATCTCCGACGGGATGAGGCACGACCACCAGCCGTTGTATCCGGCGTCGACGCGGACGTCCTGCTGACGCTTGCGCTTGAATGCGCTCTTGTCCGATACCGCGTTCTTGACGTGGACTCCGGCCTCGAGCTTCTGCAGGTTGGCCACCTCGGCACCGACGTGCACGCGGTCGGGGTGCAGCAGGTACAGCATCTGGGCACCGATGATCGCCGGCTCGACGGTCATGTTCGCGAACGAATTCATGCGCACGATTGCCTCGGGCTCGCACAGCACGTCGTCGTCCATGAAGATCACGTTGGCCGGATCGCCGCCCTTGCCCTGCACCTCGTAGAGCCCGCGAGTGAATCCGCCCGCGCCGCCGAGGTTGGGCTGCGTGATGTAGACGAGCTTGTCGCCCAGTTCGGCCGCGACGCGCTGGAACTTCTCGCGCGTCTGCACCTGATCGGTGCCCTGATCGACGACGTAGACGTTGTCGACACCGAGCAGAGCGATGGGATCGTCGGCCATGGCAGCGACGGTGTTGGCGCAGTCGTCGGCGCGATTGAACGTGCAGATCACCACCGAGGTGGGACGCAGCTTCTCCGGTGCGGCGACGGTCCATTCCGCGTCCTGCACCGACAACTCGCTGGACGTCGTGGTGAAGCGTACGAACAGAGCGCCGCCGTCGAGGAACTGCGTCGTCGCAACGGGGACCGACAATCGCGTCGACGCGTTCGCGGAATCGACGGTGGTGCTGGCCATCGTGCGCTGGTGGCCCTTGTAGTCGGTGGCCACCAGATCCACGCGGCCCGCGCCTGCAACGGTGGCCTGGAAGACCACCTCGGTCACCGTCGTCCACCGCTGCCAGTAGCTGGCCGGGAACCGTCCGAAGTAGCTGTTGGTATGTACGACGCTGCGCTTGGCGATCCGGACACCGGTGCGGGTGCGCTCGGCGTTGCCCTTGCGGACCTCGCTGTACATGTCTGCGCTGACCAGGGGCGACGGGCCGTCGAACAGGAGCCTCTGAACTGTCAGTTCGGCCGTGTCGTCACCGCCGGCGGCAGCCGGCACGTCCGAGGAACCGAGACGATCGAGAGCAGTGCCGTCCATACCGAGAAATACCCCATCCAGTTCGAGTAGTGACAGTTCGAGCGATCACAGGTGTGGCCGTACCGAGAAGAAGACCACTGACCATGGTTGCACAGCCCACGGCCGATCCGTCCGACGCTCGCCGCACTGCTCGCCACCTACTCCCCTTCCCGCCCCCTCTCCATCAGCACGCGAGCGGCGTCGGCCGGGTGCGTGTACGGCCACCAGTGACCCGCCTCGACGTGAACGACGCGCAGGTCGGGGATCCACCGATCGAGACCGTCGGTGAGGTTCGTCGACAGCATCGGGTCGTGTGTCGGGACCACCACGGTGGTCGGGACGACGCAGCGCGGATCGGGTCCACGGAACACCCGCCGCAGCACGTTGGCCCGGTACAGCGCGATGCCGCGCTGCTGGTCGGCCGCCGTCGGGGTCGGCTCGCCCTCGGCCTGCAGTCGGGCCAGCAGAGCCGGTATTCGCGTTCGCAGGACGGGCACGTGAAACCCGAAGACGTACCAGGACCTGGCCAACTGGCCCACCAGTGACGGCCACCGATGCGGCCGGACCGACCGCGCCCGCGCCACCTGCCGCAGATGATCCAGACTCGGGCCCGACACCGACGTGTACGACGCGAATGCGGTGCTCGCCCGAGGCGAGGCCATCGCCTCCCACATCTGGACCGACCCCCAGTCGTGGGCGAAGACGTGGACCTTGCCGGTGAGGCCCGGAATCGACTCGACCACCGCGAAGGCGTCCCGCGCCAGCTGCTCGATGGCGACGTCTGCCGCGGGCTCCAGCACGGACGCTCCGCTGCCTCGTGTGTCGTAGGCGATCACCCGGACCGCGTCACCCAGCGCGGTGATCAGCGGGCCGAACACGTGACGGTTGTCGGGATAGCCGTGCACCAGCAGCACTGTGGACTCAGCCGACGGGTCCCCGTATTCGAAGACGGGAAGCTCAGCACCGGCGATGCGTACCGTCCAGTGAGTCATCCCGCGTCGGTCAGGGCGTGCAGTGCGCCACCGCGCAGCAGGTGAGCAATCATCCTCAGCCGCATGGCTTCCTGCTCGGGCTGCGGATGGACCACGGCTGCCAACGCCTCGCCGTCGAGCAGGTGGACGACGCTGAAGACCACCGTTTCCAGATGCTGCGGATCGATCACGCCGGCAACGGGAAGCGCACGAGCAAGTTCGGCGATCTGCTCGTGATATCGAACGGTGAACGGCTGCAGTCTCTCTCGCAGCTCGTCGTCGCTGCGGGCGGCGGTCAACAGCTCGTACCAGGCCCCGTTGATCGGGGCGCGGCACGCTGCTCTGAGCAGTTCGAGACAGTGCTCGATGGACGCGCTCCCGAAACCGGACAGGCCGCGGCGAAACTCCTCGAACTGACGTCGACGAACCTCGTCGGCTGCGGCGACGATCAGGTCGAGCCTGGTGTCGAAATGCCGAAACATGGCACCGGACGACACCCCGGCCCGGCTGACGATTTCACTGACACTGGTTGCGGCGTAGCCCTTCTCGCACAACGATGCAATAGTCGCGTCGAGCAGTTTTCCGATGGTCTCGGTTCGGCGCTGGTGTTGACTCGCCACTCACACACGCTCCCGGCGTCGCGGGGCCGTGGGAGTGCCTGCCCGCAGGAAGCTACCGGCCCGCTCCGACACACCGAACCAGGGCGCAAAGGTGCCGCCGGAGAACACCACTCGGCCCGCGACCAGAGTGGCGGTGACTGCTCGGTCGTTGCGATTGACCATGCGACTCAGGCCACCGAATTCCGGCATGGTCTCCTCGCGATAGGCCAGGACATCCTCGTTCAGGCCCTCCGGGTCGATCACGACGATATCGGCACGGTCCCCCACCCGCAGGTGACCGGCGTCGACACCGTAGAAGTCGGCCAGTTCGCCGGTGAGCTTGTGCACTGCCTTCTCCACGGTCATGAACGGCCGGCGATCGTTTCGCGCGTCGTGCACACGGTGCAGCAACCGAATGCCGAAGTTGTAGAACGCCATGTTGCGCAGATGAGCGCCGGCATCGGAGAACCCCACGGTCACCCCGGGCTGATTGATCAGCTTGTCCATCTGCCGCTTGCGATGATTGGCAACCGTCGTGTGCCAGCGCAACTTTCGGCCGTGCTCGACCACCAGATCGAGGAATGCGTCCACCACGTGCACACCGCGCTCGGCCGCGACCTCCGCGATGTTCTTTCCGACGACCGAGGCGTCGGGGCATTCGGTGATCTCGGCGTCGGCGAAGTCGCGATGCCAGACGCGCGAGCTGAACTTCTTCTCGAAGTCGGCACGGAACCAGCGGCGGTAGGCCTCGTCGGACAGCAACTCGTTGCGGCCCAACTTTTCTCGCAGATGCAGTGCGGCGCGGCCGGAGCCGAACTCCTCGAACACCACGAGATCGATGCCGTCGGAATACACGTCGAACGTGGTGGGGAGGTGCTGCCAGCGGAACTGGCCCTTGCCCGGGCCGTTGACCATCCGGGCGAGCGGTCCGAAGACGCGATGGATCCACGGCGACGCCTTGGCATCGGCCGCCGCCAGCAGCGAGATCTTGAGCGGAGTGCGGCCGACCCCGGTGGCCGAGGCGAGGAAGAACAACATGTCGTACTTGGTGTTCAGGTTCGGGATGCTCTGCAACAACCGACCGCGTCGACGCAGAATCTTGTGCAGAGAACGGAATTCGCTCCACCGCGCGTACGAGGACGGCAACGAACGAGACCGGTATCGATCGCCGTCCAACTTGTCCCACGGGTTCGTCATGGTCGACATTCCGAGCAGCCCGGCATCGAGCGCCTTCTCGAGCGCGTCGGACATGGCATGCCATTCCTCGCGAGTGGGCTTCTGACTGCGATCGGTCGAGCGGTCGAGCCCCATGACGTGCGCACGGAGATCCGAATGACCCACCAATGCAGCGATATTGGGACCGAGAGGAAGGTGCTCGAGTGCCGCGATGTACTCCTCGGGACTCGTCCACGTCTTGTGCGCATCGACGGCCTTCAGCACATGATCGCGGGGCAGCGCCTCGACCCGACTGAACAGGTCCGCGATGTCGACCGGAGTGGAATAGAGCGTCGACAACGAACAGTTGCCCAGGAGAACCGTCGTGACCCCGTGCCGGACGGATTCTTCGAGACCCGGCCCGACCAACACCTCTGCGTCGTAATGGGTGTGTACGTCCACGAACCCCGGCGTGACCCACTTGCCGGTGGCATCGACCACCTCGGTCGTCGCGCTCGGCTCGAGGGGAGTGGACGACACGGCCCGCACGACGCCGTCGACGATGCCCACATCCGCCCGAACTCCAGGGCCGCCGGATCCGTCGTACACGGTTCCGCCGGCGATGACGACATCGAAAGGGATGTTCGGGTTCATGTGACCTCCGTCATAGAATGACGAAACAGTAACTTAGAGAGTGGTCACTCGCAATAGCCGCTTTCCTGCGGACATCTGCGTGATGCATGCGTCGGCGTTTCGGCTCGGGAGCAAGACGACAGCTACAGTCGGGTGTCTTTGCCCGAACTCACGGAGTTGACCCTTGCCCACCACGGATACCCAGATCGCGAGCAGCTCCCTGCCCGACAGCAGACGAGAGCGCCTCGTATGGGGAGCGGCAATTGCTGCCGTCGTCGTGCTGGGCTATCTCCTGGTGCTCAGCGTCGACCCTCGCTTCTTCTACATCGACGACACCGAATCCGGTGCCATCCCCAACTGGCTTCAACTCGGGCGCATCATGCGCGACGGTCACTTCCCGTCCCTCGTGCTCGATCAGTGGATGGCGGGCAACTATCCCGTCGAAGGCCAGGGCGGACTGTGGAACCCGGTGCAGATGGCGATCAACTACGTCTCGCCCTCGATCGACAACCTGGTACTGCTCGCGACGGTCGTCAAACTGGGCTTCTCGATCCTGCTGGCCTGGGGTGTGTACCGCGTCGCGCTCGTCTACGGGGCACGCGCGAACTGGGCCGCCGTCGCAGGCGCGAGCGCGCCGTTCGTCGGATTCACCCTGTTCTTCGAGAACACCTCGTGGGTGACGGCCCTCATCGGCACCGCGTACATCACCAACGCATGGGCGAGCTCGGTGAAGTACGCCCGCGGCCACAGCGGCCCCGTCGTGCCGTTCGTGTTCCTCTACCTGGCCATCAGCGTGGGATACGTCCACGCCGCGGTCATGGCCGGCGTCATGATCGGCTCGGTCGCCATCGGTGAACGGCTGTTCCAGCGCCTGTGGCGTCCGGCGCTGAAGGTGTGCAGCGTCGGCATCGCCGCGGCCGCCTGCGGGGCCGTCACCTTCCTGCCGGGAGTACTGACCTCCGCGGTCACCTGGCGCAGTGGTGACGAGGGGACGTTCAACGACAACTTCCTGACGGCACCGTGGTCGGAATCGTTGACCGCCAGCATCCCGACGGCCGTGACCAGTATCGAATCGTGGGCAGGCGAGACCACCGAAGCCCCGGTCACCTACATCGCCTGGTTCCTCGTCCCTGCGCTCGCGTTCATCGCGTGGCGTCGGGTGCCCGCGGCCTTGCGTGAGCTGGCCGCACCACTGATTCTGTTGGCGTTCGCGCTGGTCTTCACCGCGGGCCCCAGCGATATCGGCCCCATCCGCTGGCCCGCGCGCATCCTCCCCTTCGTCGCCATCGTCGCGTTGATCCTCGTCGTCACCCTGATCAGCCGATACGGAACTCTGGACAAGCTGCGGCCCCGACTGCTCGCCGCCGGCCTGCTGACGCTGGTGTTGCTGCTGCGTGCCGGCTCGTCGGGTCCGGAGTTCTTCGGCCGCCACATCGTTGCTGCGCTCGCGATCCTGCTGGTCGGCGCACTCGCCCTGCTGCTCGCCCACCGCTTCTCCACCCGGGCCACCGCCGCGCTGATCCTGGTCACGATCGCGCCGATCGCGATGTACCAGGTGGCCGGATACCAACCGCCGTTCGCCAAATGGTGGCTCCCCACCTCGCAGTCCGAGGCCAAGGCGCAGTTCCCGCAGTGGCAGGGCTCGACGCTGCAGCTCGGCAGTCGTGCGCTGACCGAGACCGAAGCCGACGGGCCCGACGACCCGCAACTGCCGTGGCACTCGCAGGTCTACGGCAACTCCGCCAAGGTGATGGGCCTGGATTACGTCAACGCCTACACCCCCGTCGGCTACCTCGATTTCGCAAACCTGCTGTGCTTCGAGCACGAGGGTTCGACCTGCACCGACGCCTTCGATCGGCTCTTCGAGATCGAGCCGTACACCGGCAAGACCTATGCCGATCTGATGCAGCTCGACCGCGTCGTACTGCAGAAACTGCAGTATCCGCTGGCCGAGAGGGAGGCCGCGCCCGCAGGCTGGCAGTGGGTCACCGCGCCCACCCCCGACTCCGCTCGGCAGGTCTACGTCCTCGAACGCGTCGATGGATTGATTCCTGACGCGTCGGGACGCGTCGTAGCGACGGTGAACGCCTCCGCCGAACCGATCTCGTCCGACGCGGACTCCGAGCACGTCACCGTCTCCGCGCCCGCCGGCGGCAGCGTCGTCTTCTCGCGGTTGGCCTGGCCCGGCTACACCGCCACTCTGAACGGTGAGCCGCTGCAGACGAAGGGCCTGGCCGATATCTTCCTGTACGTCGACCTGCCGCCCGGCACCGACGCAGCGGACCTGGAACTCACCTTCCGGCCGCCCGGTGAACGACTCGGACTCGCTGCCATGGCCGGTGGGGTGATGGTGCTGATCGGCCTGGTCGTACTCGATGTTCGACGACGTCGACGCCCCTCCGCGCCGGAGTTCGGCAGTACGACGTCCAGCAGATAGGGTCAGACCTCGTGACGTCCGACGCTGCTGCTCCGCACCGCATCTCCATCGTGGTTCCGGTCTACCAGGGCGAACGGACGCTCAGCGCGCTGATGGACGAGATCATCCCGTTGACGCAGGTCACCTACACGCCCCTCGGGCGGCCGATGATCGTCGAAGAAGTTCTCCTCGTGTTCGATCACGGACCCGACAACTCCGCAGCCGTGATCCGGCAGCTGACCGAGGCGCATACGTTCGTTCGTGGCGTGTGGCTCAGTCGTAATTTCGGCCAACACCCCGCCACCCTCGCCGGCATGGCTTCGAGCGGCGGCGAGTGGATCGTCACGATGGACGAGGACGGCCAGCATGACCCGGCCGCGATCGGCGGCATGCTCGATACCGCCCTCGACCGGCAATCCACCGTCGTCTACGCCAAGCCGACGAACGTCGCACCGCACGGACTCTGGCGCAACGCCGCCTCACGCGGAGCGAAGTGGCTCATCGCCAAGGCTCTGGCCGGAGACAACACCGTCGACTACCAGAGCTACCGCCTGGTCCTCGGCGAAGTCGGTCGATCCGTTGCCGCCTACGCCGGCTCCGAGGCATACCTCGACATCGCACTCGGGTGGATTGCAGGCGACGTCACGACGAGCCCGGTGGCCCTGCGAGAAGAAGTGGACCGTCGATCGGGATACCGGCTGCGGACGCTTCTGTCGCACTTCTGGCGAATGGTGCTCTCCAGCGGCACCAAAGGTCTGCGGCTGGTGTCCTTCATCGGCATCGCCTTCGCGCTACTGGGCCTCGTTCTCGTCGCCTACGTGCTGGTGTCGTACTTCGTCTTCGATTCCGGTGCCGAAGTGCGAGGCTGGGCATCGACGATGGTGATCCTGCTGTTCGGCTTCGGAGCCACCCTGTTCTCACTCGGAGTGGTGGCCGAGTACGTCGGCGTCAACGTCAAGACCGCCATGGGCAAGCCGCCCTACCTGATCGTGACCGACCCTGGAAACGGGCCGCTCGGACGCACCGAACCGTCGACCGATCCCGCACCGCCGGCGTGAACGCGACGCACACCTGGGTCGTCGGCAGCGGCGGACTGCTCGGCGCATCGGTGACGCGGGAAGCTCGACGACGCGGACATCACGTGCACACCAGTGCAATCCCGTGGTCCGACCGATCACTGGCCGAAGAAACTCTGCTGCAACGCTGTTCGGCCTTCTTCGACTCGTTTCGGACCGGCGCGTGGAACGTCGTCTGGGCCGCCGGAGCCGGCGTGAACGGCACCAGCGCAGCACAATTCGCCGAAGAGAACGATCTGATCCGGACCGTACTGGCCCGGGTCGAGTCCGTCGCTGCGGACCGCACGGACACCGGAACGGTGTTTCTCGCGTCGTCTGCCGGAGGCGTCTACGCCGGCGCACCGGGAGCCCCACACGACGAAGAAACACCGCCGATCCCGTTGGGTGACTACGGTTTCGCAAAACTGCAGTCCGAGTCGGTCGCGACCGAATTCGGCGTCCGCACCGGGGTCAACGTTGTCGTCGGCCGATTCGCCAACCTCTACGGCCCGGGACAGAATCTCGCGAAACCTCAAGGGTTGATCTCGCACCTGTGCCGCGGATACCTGATGGCCTCACCGGTGTCGATCTACGTCCCCATGGACACCCTGCGCGATTACCTCTACGTCAGCGACGCCGCCGAAATGGTGGCCGACGCCCTCGCCGTGTCCGCCGAACGACGTATCGCGCCGACCGTCAAGATCTTCGCCTCGGGTGAGGCCGTCACCATCGGTTCCATTCTCGGCGCCTGCCGAACGGTCTTTCGTCGACGCCCCAACGTAGTGCTGGCGGCCTCTCCCCTCGCGGCGTTCCAAGGACGCGACCTACGACTGCGGTCGACCGTCTGGCCGCAGATCGATCGACGCACCCACCGCACACTGCCTGCGGGTATCGCCTCGACCCTGTTCGCGACGCGTCAGGCACTGGCGGTGGGCCGATGACCGAACCGCAGACTCCCGCGCCTCCGGCCGGCATGAACGGTGCCCCGGGACCACTGATGCGCATCGTCAAGAATCAGAAGATCGCATTTCTGCTCGTCGGCGGCGTCAACACCGCACTGGGCACCGCATGGTTCATCGTGTGGCAGTTGCTGATCGGCGAGCGATACGGCTACCACGCCGCCATCGTGCTCGGGTATCTCTGCAACGTACTGTGCGCGTTCGCGATGTATCGCTACCTCGTGTTTCGCGTTCGCGGGCACTTCTTCAGAGATCTGCTCCGGTTCTTCGTGGTCAACTTCGGAGCGTTCCTCGCCAACATCTCACTGATGACCCTCGCCGTCTCGGTGTTCCACTTCCCGCCCATCCCTTCCCAATTGGTCGTCACAGCAGTGATGGCAGTCGTCAGCTTCTTCGGCTACCGCGACTTCTCGTTTCGCAGAAAGAGCCAGGACCCCACACCATGACACCCCGAGTTTCCGTCGTCGTCCCGGCGTACAACAACGCCGAATACCTGGCCGAGACCATCGATTCGATTCTCGCCCAGACGTTCACGGACTTCGAGCTGGTCATTGCCGACCACTCGTCGACCGACGGCACCCTGGCCGTTGCCCAGAAGTACGACGATCCACGCATTCGCCTCCTCACCACACCCGCGGGTGGCGGGGCACAGGCCAACTGGAATCGCGTCACCGAGGAAGCGTCGGGGGAGCTGATCAAACTCGTGTGCGGTGACGACACCATCCACCGCACCGCGCTCGCCGCCCAGGTACAGGCCTTCGACGCCCATCCGACCGCGGTACTCGTCGCCGCGCAGCGCACGTTGATCGACGCCAACAGCAAAACCGTCATCGCCGCGCGCGGACTCGGCGGACTACAGGGAAAGACGTCGGGTCGAGTGGCCGCGAGAACAGCAGTTCGGGCCGGAGCCAACATCTTCGGTGAACCCGGTGGCGTCATGATGAAGCTCTCGGAACTGCGCGCAGTCGGACTGTGGGACAACAGTCATCCGTACCTGATCGACCAAGCCACCTTCATCGCCGTAGCGCTGCGCGGCGACATCGTGGCCATTCCCCAGCCGCTGGCGTCGTTTCGCATCAACTCGGGACAGTGGAGCGTCGAGCTTGCCACCCAGCAGGCCCGTCAGGCCGCCGACTTCCACCGCTCCCTCCAGGCGAGCGACCCGACGTTGTTGTCCGACAGTGACGTTCGCATCGGCAACGCCAAGGCACTCATGACCTCGTTCATGCGGCGCGCCGTGTACCTGCTGCTGCGACATCGGATGTCGCGCAGCAGCTAGCGTTTCGGATTTTCAGGGCAGTACGGATTCCTTCGTCGCATAGACGGCCTCGGTGGCGTCCTTCTGCGGTCGCCACCACTGCTCGTTGTCGCGGTACCAGTCGACGGTCGCCTTCAACCCTGCTCGGAAGTCGACATAGGTTGGTGTCCAACCCAATTCGGTGCGGAGTTTGGTCGAGTCGATGGCGTAGCGCAGATCGTGGCCGGGGCGGTCGGTGACGAAATCGAATGCGTCGGGTGCGTTGCCGGTTTCTTCGAGGATCGCTTCGAGGACGGTGCGGTTGTTGGCTTCGCCGTCGGCTCCGATGAGGTAGGTCTCGCCGATGCGGCCACCGTCGATGATGGCCCAGACGGCGCTGTTGTGGTCGTCGACGTGGATCCAGTCGCGCACGTTCTGCCCGGCACCGTAGAGCTTGGGGCGTGAGCCGCTGAGGATGTTGGTGATCTGACGCGGGATGAACTTCTCCACGTGCTGGTACGGGCCGTAGTTGTTGGAGCAGTTGGAGATGGTGGAGCGGACCCCGAACGAGCGGGTCCAGGCGCGCACCAGCAGGTCGCTCGACGCCTTGGTCGACGAGTACGGGCTCGACGGGTTGTACGGGGTCGATTCGGTGAATCTCGCCGGGTCGTCGAGTTCGAGGTCGCCGTAGACCTCGTCGGTGGAGATGTGGTGGTAGCGGACGTCGTGTTCGAGGACCGCATTGAGCAACGTGGTGGTTCCGATGACGTTGGTGTGCACGAACGGCCACGGGTCGGTCAACGAGTTGTCGTTGTGGGATTCGGCGGCGAAGTGGACGACGAGATCCGTTTCGCGAACGAGGCGGTCGACGAGATCGGCGTCGGCGATGTCGCCGTGCACGAAGTCGATGAGATCGGCAACGGGGTCCAGGGAGGCCTTGTTGCCGGCGTAGGTGAGCTTGTCGAGCACGGTGACCTGGGAGTCGGGGCGCTGCGCGAGGGTCTGATGTACGAAGTTCGCGCCGATGAACCCGGCCCCACCCGTGACGAGAATTCTCATGAACAGGCACTTTACCGGTGGAGGGTCGTGCGGGCCGTTCTTGTCGGGCGCGCGTGCTAGCTTCTGTTCGACTTCGGGGGGAGTACGTCAATGGGTCTGGGAAAAATTCTTGTCCGTCTCGCGGCACTGATAACGCTGCTGTTCGGGCTCATGTGGGCAATTCCGCAGCTGGCTCCGCAAGTGCCGGAACCGTACGAGGGTGTACGGGCTCTGCCACCGGTGTCGCCGAAACCCACGGGCTCGACGACCGTGCCGCCGCCCCTGCCGCCGGGTTTTCCGTCGATGGAACGCCCGCCACCGCGAATCGACGTACCCGACGGGCAGCCGCAGCCCATCGCCACCAAATTCGGCTGGACTTACGACATTCCGGCTGACTGGGAGAATTGGAACGACGGATTCTCGGAGTGGGTCGGCGAGGACGGATCGACCGCAACATACGGCGCAATGGGTCTCCACGGACGATTCGATTGCGAAGGCGGTGAGTTCGAGTCTTCGGCAATCAGCGGAATGACCGGTCGTCGTGCCGGTGACTTGACTGTCCTCGCCTATCGAGAGGTGCAGAAAGCGTCGATGATCTTCACCAACGAAGATGGGTCTCTGGAACCCACCGTTCGCATCGAGGACCCCAAGTATCTGCAGATCGACGGAGCTCCGGCTGTCCACTACACAGCCCTGGTGGAAGACATACCGGATTCGCCGTACTGCCCTCCTCCCCGCGCCACATTCGACGTCGTCACGACTACCGGTTTCGCCACCGCAGAGGTCGCGGTCTTCGTCGTGCTTGCCGACCGTGATGTCGAGAACGCACTGACCGACGAAGACGTCGAAGGCCTCATCTCCTCACTACGGAAGAGCTCGACGGAATGACCGAACAGCTCGCGGCAAAAACACCCGAAATCGCCGGTCTCGGTAATCTTCTCGATCGCATCGGTGCCGATACCCTGGCCAGTCACCACTACTTGCTCGACAACGCCGGCCTCGGCGAGAACGTGGTCGGAGAAATTCTGAAGAAGCTGCGTCCGTATATCGCGCGCTTCCAAGAGATGACCCGCACCCGACACGTTCACCTGTCGGCCAACTGCGGCGAGATGGGGGCCGAGCTGAACAAAGCTGCCTGGTTGTATGCCGATCAAGACCGAAAGAATTACGACCTGCTCAACGCCCACACATCTCTGCCACCGCTACCCGGCAGCGACCGCGGGAGTTCGGATCACGCCGCGGCCGGGCATGTAGACGAATTCGACGGTGCCGCTGACTACGGTCATCCTCACAAAATCGATTATCCTCCAACCAATCCCGCCATCGACGACATCCGCGACGTGCTCGCCGATGCCTCCGAGTGGCTCGGCGAGATCGACCGAACGATCTTCGAACTCTCCGGGTGGAGTCCGCTACGCGAAGCGACCATTCCTGTCACCGGCAACTGGAACGAAATCCGTCGAATCGGTCAGGCGTACCAGATTGCGGGCGACGCCATGGAAGCCGCAGCCGAGTCGTTGGCTGCAGGAGTACGCCGCGTCGACGGTCACTGGAACGGTGCAGCCGCACAGGCATTCACCGACTATGCCGACCGACAACTCGCCGCAATGCGATGGGAAGGGCATGCCGGCCGAACGATCGCCGCAATCTGTACAGCCATCGCCGAGCAACTTCGTGGCGCAGCGCTGGCAGTGGTCCGCAAGATCGTCGAATTGCTCGAGTCCGAAGTGGCCGTCGACAACGCCCGCGGTGCGCTGAAGGTCGTGCTCAAGAAAGTGCCGGTGGTCGGCACTGCATGGCAGGTGGAGAGCATCATCGAAATATGCTTGACGGCAATGGATCTGACCAAGGATCTCATTGTGAAGATCGAGCAGGTGGTCGACGACTTCGGCGGGTTCCTCGACGCGCTCGGCGACCCCGAAGGCCAGGTGGGCCAGAAGATCGACGACACACTGCGGCCGCTGAACGACCTCCTCGACTACGGCAAGCAAGCCGTCGAAGCGGGCAAGACCGCGGATATCCGACCGGTACTCGACACACCGGACGAGGACTTCTCCGTCGGCACCGGCGACGAACCATGGCGGGACGCATGATCGAGTCACTGCCTCCGCACGCCCGCGCTGCCTACGACCGACTGATGGCATCCTGCGGAGAGCTCGAAGCCACGCGTACACGCGCCTCGAACGCAGACCTGAAAACCCGGACCGTCACAACGGAACTACTGGCCCGCGTGGCGTCCTCACCGCGAGCGTCGGCCGACCTGATCCACTACGCACGCCGCGTCGCGTCGGGTGAATGCAGTTGGGAACGAATCCAGGTGGACGCGAATCCGCTGCCTCCGGAGGTGGACGAGCTCACAGCCGATCCGCTGATCGTGTGGCCGTCGGAATGGCCGACATCGACGACCGAAGCCCCGTCTCAGCCCTATCGAATCCCGTGGGAGTGAGTGCCGCTGGACGTGTCAGGACCGTCGAACAGTGCGCCCGGCAAAAGCCGCGATGCGCTCGTACGCGTTTGCTCCGTCGGGTGCAGGCTGCTCGGGATCGAAGGCACCACCCCTGCGCTCATCGGTCATATTGGCCGACATGAACACCATCCCCTCCTCCGCCACGGTCTGGTCGAAGTCGTCGGTACCGCGCCCGAGCGCGGTCGCAAGGTCCCACGCGTGCACCGAAAGTTCAGCAGCGACCATGCCGGCCGGCAGCGGTGAACCTGCGTCGAGCTCGGTCAGCAGTTCGCGGGTCCGGGCGGTCCACAACGGAACCGGATCCGAGGAGGGCTCGGGTGCGGCCGACCAGTCGAGCTCCCCACCTCGCGCCATCGTCACCAGGTTGGCCGCGGTGTGCACCAGGTGGTCCGTCAGGTCAGCGACTGTCCACTCCGTGCAGGGCGTGGCCGACGCGCGCTCGGCGTCGGTCACTGCGGCCAGCAGTTCGGTGATCTGAGTGGCACCGGTGGCGATCTGGCTACTCGTCGTCACGTGGCTTGTCCTTTGTTCGGTCGACGGGCGGATCCGTCGGAACGGGGCAGGGCTGGCCGGAGTCTATGGGCAGTTGCCACCTCGCGCGCCGGAAACGAAGGTGCACGACCGAGCGGGTGATCGGAGGGTCTGGAAGACTTCGGGCTCATGCGGGGAATCATTCTGGCGGGCGGCACGGGCTCACGGCTTCATCCGATCACGATGGGAGTGAGCAAACAGCTGGTCCCGGTCTACGACAAACCGATGATCTACTACCCCCTCTCGACCCTGATCCTCGCCGGCATCCGCGAGATCCTCATCATCACCACACCCCAGGACGCCGACCAATTCGCACGACTGCTCGGCGACGGCTCCCAATTCGGCATCTCCCTGACCTACAAGGTCCAACACGAACCCAACGGCCTCGCCCAAGCCTTCGTCCTGGGAGCCGAACACATCGGCACCGACTCCGCCGCCCTGGTGCTCGGCGACAACATCTTCTACGGCCCCGGCCTGGGCACCCAACTCTCACGCTTCGACACCATCGACGGCGGAGCCGTCTTCGCCTACGAGGTCTCCGACCCCACCGCCTACGGCGTCATCGAATTCGACGACAACCGAAAAGCCGTGTCGTTGGAAGAAAAACCCACCGCCCCGAAATCCAACTACGCCGTCCCGGGCCTGTACTTCTACGACAACGACGTCATCGCCATCGCCCGCGACCTCGCCCCCTCCGCCCGCGGCGAATACGAGATCACCGACGTCAACCGCCACTACCTCGACGCCGGCCGCCTCCAGGTCGAAGTCCTCCCCCGCGGCACCGCCTGGCTCGACACCGGCACCTTCGACTCCCTCCTCGACGCCTCCAACTACGTGCGCACCATCGAACAACGCCAAGGACTCAAGATCGGATCCCCCGAAGAAGTCGCCTGGCGACGCGGATTCATCACCGACGACGAACTACGCGCCCGCGCCGAGACACTCGTCAAATCCGGCTACGGCCGCTACCTGCTCGACCTGATCGACCGAGGAAACCGATGACCTTCCGTGAACTGACAATATCCGGCGCCTACGAATACACCCCACGCCAGTTCGGTGACGACCGCGGCGTGTTCTTCGAATGGTTCAAAGCGAGCCTGTTCGAGGAAACGACCGGGCGAGCCCTGGATCTGAAGCAGGCGAACTGCTCGGTCTCCGCCGCCGGAGTGCTGCGCGGAATCCACTTCACCACCAACCCACCCGGGCAAGCGAAATACGTCACCTGCGCCCGCGGAGCGTTCCTCGACGTCATCATCGACCTGCGCGTCGGCTCCCCGACGTTCGGGCAATGGGACAGCGTGCTGATCGACGACGTAGACCGCAGAGCAGTGTTCCTCTCCGAAGGCCTCGGGCACGCCATCTTGTCGTTGGAAGACAACTCCACCGTCATGTACCTGTGCGGCCTCGAGTACACCCCGGCACTGGACCGCGACATCAACCCCCTCGACCCCGCCCTGGGCATCGACTGGCCCACCACCGGCCGCGACGGATCGCCTCTCACCTACGAGCTCTCCGCCAAAGACAAAGCCGCCCCCACCCTCACCGAAGCCCTCGAAGCAGGGAACCTGCCCACCTTCTGAGTAAGTCGTTGCCGGGGCGACACCGCGGCCGTGCGGCGTCGCCCCAACACCCGATGCGAAGGCTACAGACGGTCTTTCCGTCGACCGCGCGTGCTCCACAAAGGTTGAGCCGCAGCAAGTTCCGTTTCCGTCGCCGTCCGGAACGGAGACGCCGACTGGTCGACCTCCGGGCGCGCATCCTGCCCTCGGGTGGCTCGCAAACTGAGTATCACGGAGACCGCGAGAATCGACGAGATGACACCGAGCGAGACGGCGGTGGGGATGTAGAACACGTCGACCTTGAGTGCCATCTTGATGCCGACCCAGATGAGGACCAACGCCAGTCCCACCTTCAGATACACGAATCGGTGCATCAGGTCCGCGAGCAGAAAGTACATCGCGCGCAGTCCGAGAATGGCGAATGCGTTGGCGGTGAACACCAGGAAGGGGATGTCGGTGACGGCGAAGATCGCCGGGATGGAATCGACAGCGAAGACGATGTCCGTGACCTCGACGAGTACGAGCACCGCCAACAGTGGAGTGGCCAACGCAACGCCCCCGATGCGCACCACGAACTTCTGCCCGTAGAACGCGTCGGTCATGGGAACGTAGCGACGGAACAACCGCAGCGTACGAGACTGTTCGGGATCGAGATGCTCGTTGCGCTGACGCACTATGCGGTATCCGGTGAAGATCAAGAAGGCCGCGAAGAGGTAGAGCACCGCGCTGAAGCTGGCGATGAGGGCAGATCCCCCGGCGATGAAGATGCCACGAAAGACCAGCGCACCGAGTACGCCGAAGAACAGGACGCGGTGTTGCAACTCCCTGGGCACCGCGAAATACGTGAAGATGATGGCCCACACGAACACGTTGTCGACCGCCAGCGACTTCTCGATCAGGTAGCCGGCGAAGTACTGCTGGCCGAACTCGGCACCGGCGGTGGCCCAGATCAGTGCACCGAATCCAACGCCGAAAGCGACCCAGATACCGGACCAGACAGCCGCTTCGCGCACTCCGATGACGTGTGCTCGCCGATGGGCGAACAAATCGACCGCAAGCATAGCGACGATGAAGCCGAGTACTGCCACCCAAGCCCAAAATGGAACGGACATGACAACCTCCAGTTCGGTGAACTGGAGGTCTCTCCCGCCCGACGTGGGCCGCTCGCCGGGCCCGGATTGCCGGGCCGTGGTGACGACGAAGCTGCTGGGGGATACTCCCCTCCTGGGGCACATTGAACCAGGACTTCGGCCCGGGATCAAGGAAACTCAGCGCCCCACAACAGTTACCGAATTTTGAAGATCACGAACCGCTGCACCAGGAAGTTGATGACCGTCGCCGTTCCCTGCGCGACGACGAACGCCACGTTGGCGTACCAGAAGCCGTCGGGCAGAACCTGGTAGAGCCAGGTGTAGATCCCGACCTGGACGGCGAAGGTGACTCCGTACAACGCGACGACGGCGAAGAACCGAGCACGGGACGGTGCCGCGTTGAACGTCCACCGACGGTTGATCAGGTACGCCGTGGTGGTGCCGAGCACGAACCCGATTGCCTTGGCCAGAGTCACCCCGACGCCGAACACGAAATGCAGGATCAGATTGACGCCCTGATCGACGATCGCCGACAACACACCCGTCGCCAAGAACCGCACTACCTGCGTCTTGAGATCGAGGGCCGCGTCGGCGATGTTCTCGGTCAGTGGCAGCTCGACGGGCAGCGGGACGTGATGCTGCAGCTCGTCGTCCTCGGGCGACCAGTCGTCGTTCCCGGAGCCGTCTTCGATGGAGCGATCAGGGGTGGACACGAGGACTGACATTAGCTGCTATCGCAATGCGGGTACCCTCTTGAGCGATGTCCACGACAGCCGACGACGCACTCTTCCCCCTGGAACCACAGGCCGGGAACACTGCGCCGCTACCCACGCAGACCCGCACACTCACTGGTTGGGGCCGCACTGCGCCCTCCACCGGCGAGGTGCTCTCGACCTCCGACCCCGAGCTCATCGCGAACGCGGTCAAGCAGGTCGCCGAGCAGAACGACTCCAAGCCGGCTTACCTCCGACGCGGCGTCATCGCCCGCGGCCTCGGCCGCTCCTACGGCGACAACGCGCAGAACTCCGGCGGACTCGTCATCGACATGAATGCCCTCAACGGCATTCACAGCATCGACGCCTCGACGCGCATCGTCGACGTCGACGGTGGCGTCAACCTCGACCAACTGATGCGTGCTGCACTGCCGTTCGGTCTGTGGGTTCCGGTGCTTCCTGGTACCCGTCAGGTCACCATCGGCGGAGCAATCGGCACGGACATCCACGGCAAGAACCACCACAGCGCGGGCAGCTTCGGCAACCACGTCCGCTCGATGGAACTCCTCACCGCTGACGGTCAGATCCGCCACCTGACGCCGACCGGCAAGAACGCCAAGCTCTTCTGGGCGACGGTCGGCGGCAACGGCCTGACCGGCATCATCCTGCGCGCGACGATCGAGATGACGCCCACGGAAACGGCCTATTTCATCGCCGACGGCGACGTCACCAGCACCCTCGACGAGACCATTGCCCTGCACAGCGACGGCAGTGAGAACAACTACGACTACTCGAGCGCCTGGTTCGACGCCGTCGCTCCGCCCCCCAAGCTCGGCCGCGCAGCTCTCTCACGTGGATCGTTGGCGCGCCTCGACCAGCTTCCCGAGAAGCTGCAGAAAGATCCGCTGCGCTTCAACGCCAAGCCGCTCGTGAAGTTCCCCGATATCTTTCCGAACGGGCTCGCCAACAAGTACACGTTCTCCGCCGTCGGCGAGGCCTGGTACCGCAAGGCCGGCAACTATCGGAACAAGGTTCAGTCCCTGACAGCGTTCTACCACCCACTCGACATGTTCAGTGAGTGGAACCGCGCCTACGGCTCCAAGGGATTTCTGCAGTACCAGTTCGTGGTGCCGCCGGAGGCCGTCGACGAGTTCAAGAAGATCATCGTCGACATCCAGAAGTCCGGGCACTACTCGTTCCTCAACGTGTTCAAGCTGTTCGGGCCGGGAAACAAAGCGCCACTGAGCTTTCCGATTCCAGGCTGGAACATCTGCGTGGACTTCCCGATCAAGCCGGGCCTCAACGAGTTCGTCCGCGAACTCGACAAGCGTGTGCTCGAGTTCGGCGGTCGTCTGTACACCGCGAAGGATTCGCGCACCGACGCCGAGACGTTCCACTCGATGTACCCGCGGATCGACGAATGGATCAAGGTCCGTCGATCCGTTGACCCCACAGGCGTTTTCGCCTCCGATATGGCTAGAAGGCTGGAACTGCTGTGACGATAGACGCCGTAGGTAACCCACAGACGATTCTCGTTCTGGGTGGCACCAGCGAGATCGGTCTCGCGATCACCGAGGAGTACCTCTCGAAGTCTCCGGCACGCGTCGTTCTCGCTGCGCTGCCCAACGATCCGCTGCGTGAGAGTGCCGTTGCACAGCTCACCGCCAAGGGCGCGAAGTCCGTGGACGTCATCGACTTCGACGCACTCGACACCGCTTCGCATCCGAAGGTCATCGACGCGGCCTGGGCCAAGGGTGACGTCGACGTCGCGATCGTTGCCTTCGCCGTCGACTTCGATGCCGAGCAGCTCTGGCAGGACCAGCGCAAGGCCGTCCTGGCCGCGAACATCAACTACACCGCATCCGTGTCGGTCGGCGTTCTGCTGGGCGAGAAGATGAAGGCGCAGGCGTACGGCCGCATCATCGTCATGTCCTCGGTGGCAGGCGAGCGGGTCCGTCGCTCCAACTTCGTCTACGGCTCCACCAAGGCCGGTCTCGACGGTTTCTACCTCGGACTCGGAGAAGCGTTGCGCGAGTTCGGTCCTCGGGTCACGGTCGTTCGTCCGGGCATGGTGCGCACCAAGTTCAGCGACCACGTCAAGGAAGCGCCGATGACCGTCGACAAGGAGGTCATCGCGAAGCTCGCGGTGAACGCTTCGCGCAAGGGCACCCCGCTCATCTGGACTCCCGCACCGTGGCGTCTGGTGATGATGGTGCTGCGACACGTGCCGCGGCCGATCTTCCGCAAGCTGCCCATCTGATCTCGATGACTGACGGGGTTGCACCGGCTCGCAGAACCGCCTCTGCCGTCGGGGAGATCGTTCTCGGTGCGCTCGTCGCAGTCGTGGTGGCGACGGTCGGGCTGTACGCCTTCTCACTGGTTCAGTGGCCGGCGTTCAACTCGTCCAACGTCACTCGCGCTCTGACAACTCTGGGCCAGGTGGTAGCCGCGGCTCTGTTCGCGTCGTCGATCTACCTGTACCGAATCCGTAAGTGGCCGTGGATCGCTCGAATCACAGCGTGGGTCGGGCTGTCCGGCTTCGTTACCGTGACCCTCGGAATGCCCTTGGCGGCAACCAAGCTGTACCTGTTCGGCATCTCCGTCGACCAGGAGTTTCGGACCGAATACCTGACGCGGCTGACGGATTCGGCGTCGTTGCGCGACATGACGTACGCCGACATCCCACCGTTCTACCCCGCCGGTTGGTTCTGGCTCGGTGGACGGGTCGGCAACCTGCTGGGTATGGACGGCTGGGAAGTGTTCAAGCCGTACGCAATCGGACTGCTTGCTGTCACGTCGGTGGTCGCTTTCGTACTGTGGAAGGCCCTGATCCGCAGTGACTGGGCTGTCGCCGTCAGCGCTGTCACGACTGCATTGGTTGTCGCCTACGCCTCGCCCGAGGCCTACAGCGCCGTCATCGTGCTGCTGTTCGCCCCGGCATTGCTCCTGGCCTGGGGCGCGTTGCATCGCCCCGTCGGGATGAATGCGGCATCCAGTCGGTCAGACGGCAAGAATGGGACATTCATCCCCACGGGGGGACGCGCAGCAGGCGGCTGGGGAGCGGTAATCGGTACCGGCCTGTTCCTCGGCCTGGCCGCGACGTTCTACACCCTGTACCTGGGTCTGGCCGCGTTCACCGTCGTGCTGATGGCCTTGTTCGCCGCCGTTCTCGCCTGTCGCGAGCGCAAGACCTGGCGGGCCCTGATTCCCATTGCACTCAAAGTGGCTGCGATCGCCGTCATCTCGGGCCTCATAGCGGCGACGGTATGGCTGCCGTATCTCGTCGACTTCCTCCGCGGCGCACCGTCCACATCGGGCACCGCACTGCACTACCTGCCCGAGGCCGGTGCAACGCTTCCGTTCCCGATGTTCGAGTTCTCGATGATGGGCATTCTGTGCCTCTTCGGAACGGTATGGGTCGCAGTACGTTTCTCGTCGTCGCGTCGAGCACAGGCACTCGGAGTCGGCGTCGTCGCGGTCTACCTGTGGACGTTGCTGTCCATGGCGGCCACGGCTGCGGGCACCACACTGCTCTCGTTCCGACTCGAAGCGGTTCTCATCGTATTGCTCGGCAGCGCAGGCGTTTTCGGATTCCTCGAAGGCAGCCACGCGATCTACCAGGCCATCAACGAGCCACCGAAGTTCCGCATCGCTGCCGTCGTCGTCGCGACCATCGGCGCAATGGCCTTCGCGCAGAACATCCCCCAGGTACTGCAGAGCGAGATCACCGTCGCGTACTCCGACACCGACGGTGATGGCAACCGTGCCGATATGCGTCCGCCGAGCGCCGTCTCGTACTACCGCGAGGTCGACGACGCCCTGACCGAACAGACCGGTCGACCGCGCGACGAAACCGTCTTGCTCACTGCGGACACCTCGTTCCTGAGCTACTACCCGTACTTCGGATTCCAAGGACTGACGTCGCACTACGCCAATCCACTGGCGCAGTTCGATCAGCGGGCCGACGCCATCGAGCGGTGGACCGAGCTCGAGACCCCCGACCAGATGATCGAGGCGCTCGACACCAGCCAGTGGCGCGCCCCCGACGCCTTCCTGTTCCGCCGCGGTGCCGACGGCTACACCTTGAGACTGGCGGAGGACGTCTACCCGAACGATCCGAACGTGCGGCGCTACACCGTCACCTTCCCCGAGTCACTGTTCGAGGATCCACGCTTCACCGTGACCGATATCGGCCCCTTCGCACTGGCGGTGCGCACTGCATAAACGCCATGCGCGCCGGATCGAGACCGCGGCCGCAGGCCGAGTACGTCACGGCACAAGCGGGTTACCCGCGGCAGGCGCCGGCAGCACCTGACGAGCCGTGATCTCATCGCCACACGAGTCACACTCGAGCCTCACGTGTGCGTTGCCCCCACAGTCGCGGTGCGTGTAGTGCACGGGGACACCGTCGGGTGCCATGTACGCGTCGCCCCAGTCTTTGAAGGCCATCAGAATCGGATAGATGTCGTGGCCCTTGCGGGTCAGCCGGTATTCCGCGTAGGTGGAATCGGTCTGCACCTTGGCGAGAATGTCGTGCTCGACGAGGCGGTCGAGTCGATCCTGCAGCCGACTTCGTGAGATCCCCATGGCGCTCTGGAAGTGGTTGAAACGGCGAACCCCTGCGAACGACCACTTCAGAATCACCAGCGTCCACCGGTCACCCAGAACGGACAGAGACCTCGAAATCGAGCAGGGCACATCGGCCAGCTCCGCATGACGCATACCGTCGACCTTACCCAGCAGTCTCGAAACGAGACTATTGCTGCTACTTTGTAGTCTCGAAATGAGACCAGGGGTGTACATGGACGCTGTGACAGACGATCGAGGGCAGCAATTCTCGGCACTCGCCGGAATTCTCGAAGAACGCTGGACGTGCAGACAGTTCCGGCCGGATGCAGTGCCACGCGGCGATATCGAGCGTGTGCTCGCCCTGAGCCAGCGCACACCGTCGTGGTGCAACACCCAGCCGTGGCAGGTCATCGTGACGGAAGGGGAAGGGACAGACCGCTTCCGCCGGACACTCCAGGACCACGTCCGCGGCGGCGGCCCCGTGCAGAGTGACATCCCCTTCCCCACCCAGTACGCCGGCGACTATCGCGACCGTCGCCGTGCGTGCGGACTGCAGCTCTACGACAGTGTCGGCATCGAGAAGGGGGATCCGCGCGCCCTTGCTCAGATGCTCCGTAACTTCGACTTCTTCGATGCGCCACACGTCGCCGTGATCACCACCGAGGCCGATCTCGGCGAGTACGGAGCGATCGACTGCGGTCTGTACGTCAACACCTTTTTGCTCAGCGCACACAGCCTCGGCATCGCAACCGCCCCACAGGCCGCCCTCGCGTCGTACTCCGATTTTCTGCACGATTACTTCGACATACCGGAGCACCGGCGCATCGTGCTCGGTATCTCGTTCGGATACGCGGACCTGGAGCACCCGATCAACTCGTTCCGAACCGAACGGGCAGACGTGACGAACGTGACCACCTGGATCGGTGACTGATCCGTACATAGGGGTGGGGCGGCGTCGCACTCCAGCCGGTGTGACCCAGCACGTTCGAGTTTTCGCCGACCGTGATCTTTCTGTAACCTCGACGCGATGACCACCCACGACCAGAGAGTTCTCGAGCGGCAGCCGACCACGGCACCGGCTCGACACTCCGGCGTCGGGCGAGGCGACCTCGTGGCGGCCGTCGGATTTCTGATCGCCGCCGTGTACGTCCTACAGGGTCAGTGGCGCAATCTGAACGGCGGCTACCTCTACAACAGCGGCCAGGACCAGACGATGTGGGAGTGGTTCTTTTCCGTCGCCGCCCATGCCGTCGCGCATCTGGACAATCCACTGTCCAGTGACCTGCAGAATTACCCGCTCGGGGTGAATCTGATGGCGAACACGGCGATGTTCGGCATCTCCATCCCGCTCGCTCCGATCACGCTGTTGTTCGGACCCACCGTCACCTGGGCAATCGCCCTCGCCGCCGGCCTCGCAGGCACCTCGTTCGCCTGGTACTGGCTGTTCTCGCGTCAGCTGAACGCGTCCAAGGGTGCCGCCGCAATGGGCGGCGCACTGTGCGGGTTCGCGCCCGGTGCCATCTCCCATGCCAACGGCCACCCCAACTTCGTGGTGCTGTTCCTGCTCCCGGTCATCGCGATGCTGGTCACCCGCATCGCACACGGCGGCGGAACCACCAAGAACACCGTCGGGCTCGGCCTGATCGTCGCGCTGCAGATCCTGCTCGGCGAAGAACCGCTGCTGATCTTCGCGATGTCGTTCGCCATCTTCGCCGTCGTCTACTACCTGTCCCGGCCGCGTTCCCTGTGGCGGGCCGTACGCAATGCCGTACCCCGGCTCGCGGTGTCGGCGACCATCGCGCTGGCCATCGTCGCCTTGCCGCTGTGGTGGCAGTTCTTCGGACCGCAGTCGTACTCCTTCCTCGAACACGGCCCGATGGGCAACGACGCCAAAGCCCTGTTCCAGTTCCCGACGCAATCCATCGGTGGCGTCGCCACCCCAGGTCAGAACGTACGGATCAACGCCACCGAGGAGAACGCCTACTTCGGCTGGCCGCTGCTCGTGCTGTGCCTCGTGGCGGCAGTGTGGATGTGGCGTGTTGCCTGCGCCAGAGCCGCGGCTGCCACGGCCATCGTCATGAGCGTGCTCTCGCTCGGCGCAACGCTGATGATCGGCAAGAACGACACCGGCATCACCCTGCCGTGGACGAAACTCGCCGAATACCCACTCGTCGAATCCGTCCTCGAGACCCGCTTCGCCCTCGGCGCGGTCCCCGCACTCGCTCTGTTGCTCGTCCTGGCCACCGATCGGACGTTCCGCAACGGACTACGGCCGTTGCCTGCATTCTGGATCGCCGGACTCGCCCTCGCCCTCGTTCCGCTGATCCCGACGCCGCTGGTCACCGTCGACAAATCCCCCACACCTCGGTTCTTCGCCGACGGCGATTGGCAGAACTACGTCGACGACGGTTCCGTCGTCACCGTCCCTCTCCCACGGCCCGAGGACGCCCGGCCGCTGCGTTGGCAGATGGACGCGGACATGGGCTTCACGCTTGCCGCCGGATACTTCGTCGGACCGAGCGATCAGGAAGAGAAGGTCGCCAAGTACGGTGCCGTCGATCGCCCGACGGCGCTGCTGCTCGGCTCGGTCTACGACTCCGGCACCGTTCCGGAAATCACCGCCGATCAGCGCAGCCAGGCGGCGCAGGACATGAGCTTCTGGGAAGCCGACGTCGTGGTACTTCCGCCGAGCAAGAACACCGTCGCCCTGCGCAGCACGGTCACCGAGCTGCTCGACGTCCAGCCGCAATACACCGGCGGCGTATGGGTGTGGGATGTGCGCTCGCTCGTCCAATAGCATCGCCGGTGTGCCTGCGACCGCTCCGAACATCACGACTGCCCGGCTGATAGCGATCGTCACCGGCATCATCGGTGCCGTCCTGGCCATCGCCACTCCGCTGCTGCCGGTGCAGCAGGACGTCTCCACGCTGTCGTGGCCGCAGAGCTCGTTCGGTAGTGTCAACGCTCCGCTGGTGAGCTACTCCCCGCTCGATCTGGACGCGACGATCCCGTGCAGTACTGCCACTCGGCTCGACGGCGGCGGCACGGTGATGTCCACCGCTCCGATCGCAGCGGCGAAAACCGAGCAGCGAGCACTGACCGTGCGGGTCGACGACGATCGACTGCAGGTGCTGCTTCGCGATCGCGTTCTCGCCGAGGCTCCCGTATCCGACCTGGCCTCCGATTGCGCGCTGACGATCTCCTCGAACGCCGCTCGCACGGTGGTCGACCTCGGCGGCGCGGCCACCACTGTCGACGGCGACGTCCGACCTCAGGTCGTCGGCATCTTCACCGACCTCACCGCGTCGGTCGACGGTCTGAACGTGCGCGTGGACATCGACTCCCGTTACTCCTCGACCCCGACGACGTTCAAGCTGCTGGCGATGATCGTCGGCGCGCTGGCCGTCGTCGCCTCCCTGTTCGCATTGCATCGCCTCGACAGCGTGGACGGTCGGCGTCACCGCCGCTTCCTGCCGTCACGCTGGAAGTCGGTGACCGGCGTCGACGCCGTCGTCGTCGGGGTGCTGGTGTTGTGGCACTTCATCGGTGCCAACACCTCCGACGACGGCTACCTGCTCAACATGGCACGCGTCTCCGAGCACGCCGGATACATGGCCAACTACTTCCGCTGGTTCGGCGTTCCCGAAGCACCGTTCGGCATGCCGTACTACGACATGCTGGCCGCCCTCGCCAAAGTCAGCACCGCCAGCATCTGGATGCGCCTGCCTGCCACCATCGCCGCACTGCTGTGCTGGCTCGTCATCAGCCGCGAGGTCATCCCCCGCCTCGGGCGCGCGGTACTGACCAACCGCGTCGCGCTGTGGACCGCAGGCCTGGTGTTCCTCGCCTTCTGGCTGCCCTACGACAACGGACTGCGCCCGGAACCCGTCATCGCCCTGGGCGCGCTGCTCACGTGGTGCTCGATCGAGCGTGCGATCGCCACCGGACGACTGTTGCCCGCCGCGGTCGGCACACTGATCGCCGCCTTCTCGCTCGCCGCCGGACCCACCGGACTGATCGCCGTCGCCGCGCTGCTCGCCGGACTCCGCCCGATCGTGATGATCATCGTCAAACGAGCCCGCCAAGTGGGGTTGCTCGCGGTCCTCGCGCCGCTGATCGCGTCGGGACTGGCCGTGGTGATCGCGATCTTCGCCGACCAAACTCTGAGCACCGTGCTCGAAGCGACCCGGGTGCGCTCGGCTCTCGGACCCAACGTGCCCTGGTTCGAGGAACGGGTGCGCTGGGACGCGTTGATGACCATCTCCCCCGACGGCTCGCTCGCCCGACGATTCGGCATGTTCGCGATGCTGCTCTGCATCGTCGTCTGCATCGCGGTGATGCTCCGCAAGAACGGACGCATCCCCGGTACCGCCACCGGGCCATCGCGTCGGATACTCGGAATCGTCTTGGGCGCACTGGCTTTGATGATGTTCACCCCCACCAAGTGGACCCACCACTTCGGTGTGTACGCCGGTCTCGCCGCGTCTCTCGGCGCACTGGCAGCGGTGGCCGTCACGGCGGCTACCGTCCGATCCCCGCGAAACAGAACGCTGTTCACCGCCGCAGTGCTGTTCCTGACGGCCGTGGCGTTCACCAGCTCGAACGGCTGGTGGTACGTCTCGAGCTACGGCATTCCGTGGTTCGACAAGCCGCCGTCCATTGCCGGCAAGGGCTTCTCGACCATCCTGCTCGGCCTGACCGTGCTGACCCTGCTGTATGCCGCGTACCAACATGTCCGATTGCCTTATCGCACAGCAGAAACCACCACGCGTCGACGCTTCGCACCCTCCGCGTTGACCATCGTCGCAGGCGGTGTCGTCGCATTCGAAGTGCTCTCGTTCGCCAAAGGTGCTGTGGCCCAATACCCTGCGTACTCCATCGCGCGATCCAACTTCTCCGCACTCGCCGGCAACTCGTGCGGACTCGCCGGTGACGTGCAGGTGGAGACCGACGTCAACGGGTCCGTCCTGCAGCCGATCGACCCCGCCCCGGACGCGCTGGGAGCAGGTGGCAGCACCGGATTCACCCCGGACGGCGTCGCCGAAGACCTCACGGCCGACTCCGAGGACACCGCCCAGGGCAGTGCCAACTCCATCCGCCCCGAGGACTCCGAAGAGAGCGCGTCGGCCACCTCGTCGAACTCCGCAGGCACCTCGGGCGGAACCAACGAGAACGTCGGAATCAACGGCAGCACAGTCGCTCTGCCGTTCGGACTGAACCCCGAAACGACCCCGGTCCTCGGCAGCTTCGGAGCGACCGAGCCCGCGTCACTGACCTCCGGTTGGTATTCGCTGCCTGGAGAGGGCGACCTGATCGCCATCGCCGCCGCAGGCCGAATTCGCTCGGTGGACAAGGACGGCATCGTCACCCCGGGCCAACGCGTCGAACTGGAATACGGACGCCGCGACGGCGGCGACGTCCAGGCACTCGGCCGTGTCACGCCTCTCGACATCGGCCCCGCACCGTCGTGGCGCAACCTGCGCGTACCGATGAACGACCTACCCGCCGACGCGAACGCCGTTCGCATCGTCGCCGAGGACAACGACCTGGCCGGAGATCAGTGGCTCGCCGTCACTCCCCCACGCGTCCCGAAAACTCAGACGCTGAATTCTCTGGTCGGGTCCACCGACCCCGTTCTGCTCGACTGGGCGGTCGGGCTGGCGTTCCCGTGCCAGCGTCCGTTCGATCATCGCTACGGCGTCGCCGAGGTGCCGCAGTACCGCATCCTGCCCGACCGAACCGGAGCCGAATCCACCAACGCCTGGCAGGATTCTTTCGGTGGCGGCCCGCTGGGGTGGACCGAACTGCTGCTCGGTGCCCAGACTCTGCCGTCGTATCTGGCCGACGACTACGCCCGCGATTGGGGGTCGATCGAGAGATACACGCCACTCGATCCGGCTGCCGCGACCGCCCGGATCACCGTCGAGCAACAGTCTCGGTCGGGACTGTCCAGCGACGGCCCGATGAAGACCGGCTGATTCCCTGTTTCTCCATCGGATCCGGGGACGGCGCCTGTGTGACCTCGAAGTCACGCTCGCATAACATCGACAATCGTGCCCGACGTCGTGACAGATTCATCAGCTGGTCCCCCCGTCCCCGCTCCGCTCGGAGCCTCGGACGAACTTCGTGCTCAGGTACGGATTCCCCGGCTGATCGCGATGGTGGCCGGCATACTCGGCGTGCTGTTCGCACTGATCACTCCGTTCGCACCCGTCACGCAGACCACCGCGAGTATCGAGTGGCCGCAGAACGGCCTCCTACAGGACGTGGACGCCCCGCTGGTGTCCCAGGCACCCCTGCGACTGTCCGCAACCCTCCCGTGCTCTGCTGTGGCCGCACTACCCGCGTCGGGCGGGCTGTTGCTGGCGACCGCACCCCCGCAAGGTGAGGGTGCAGCCCTCAACAGCCTGTTCGTTCGCGTCGGCGAGTCGAACGTCGATGTCCTCGACCGCAACGTCGTCGTCGCGACGGCACCGCGCGCCGACGTCCAGAGCACGCGCTGCGCCGCCATCGAGATCACCTCGAACGACCAGTACACCTCCGCAGCCTTCACCGGGCTGACCGACGAGAGCGGCCAACCCGTCCAGGGTCGGCTCGACGGCGACCTCCGTCCGCAGGTCGTCGGCATCTTCAGTGATCTCAGTGGCGCGGCCCCGGCCGACATGTCGGTCACCGTCGACGTCGACTCCCGCTTCTCGTCGACTCCGACCATCCTGAAGTCGTTGATCATGGTGCTGGCGATCGCCTGCACGTTGCTGGCCATGGGCGCGCTCGCACGGCTCGACGGCACCGATCGCCGCGCGCACCGCCGCTTCTTCCCGTCGCACTGGTGGAAGTTCACCGGCGTCGACGTCACGGTTCTCGGAGTCCTCGTCGGCTGGCACTTCGTCGGCGCCAACACCTCCGACGACGGCTACCTGCTCACCATGGCCCGCGCGGCCGAACATTCCGGCTACATGGCCAACTACTTCCGCTGGTTCGGCGTCCCCGAGGCACCGTTCGGCTGGTACTACGACGTCCTGGCCGTCTTCGCCAAGATCTCGACCGCAAGCCCGTGGATGCGCCTGCCCGCCCTGATCGCCGGAGTCCTGTGCTGGATGGTGATCAGCCGCGAGGTGGTGCCGCGACTCGGACGCGCGGTGCGCAAATCGAACGTGGCGCTGTGGACCGGTGGACTGGTGTTCCTCGCCTTCTGGCTCCCGTACAACAACGGACTGCGTCCCGAGCCGATCGTCGCCCTCGGCGCATTGCTGACCTGGTGCTCGATCGAACGCTCCATCGCCACCGGCAGACTGCTTCCCGCAGCCGCGGCCTGCCTCATCGGTGCCTTCACCCTGGCCGCCGCACCCACCGGATTGATGTGTGTGGCAGCGCTTCTCGCCGGAGCCCGACCCATCGCTCGCATCGTGGTCCGACGCCACCGGCAGGTCGGCACCCTCGCCATGCTGGCACCGTTGGCCGCGGCCGGAGTACTCGTCCTCGTCGTCGTGTTCGCCGACCAGACCTTCGCGACCGTCATCGAGTCCACCCGAGTGCGCACCATCATCGGCCCCAACGAGGCGTGGTACCAAGACTTCCTGCGGTACTACTACCTCTTCGTCCAGACCGTCGACGGTTCCGTGGCCCGCCGCTTCGCGTTCCTCGCGATGCTCCTGTGCCTGTTCACCACGCTGTTCGTGCTCCTGCGACGCCGGCGCATTCCCGGCATCGCGAACGGGCCTGCCTGGCGACTGCTCGGCGTCGTCCTCGGAACCATCTTCTTCATGATGTTCAACCCCACCAAGTGGACTCACCACTTCGGTTCCTACGCCGGAATCGCCGGTGGGCTCGCCGCACTGACCGCAGTGGCCGTCTCGGCCAGTGCACTGCGCTCACGCCGAAACCGATCCCTGTTCACGGCCGGCCTGATGTTCGTTCTGGCACTGTCGTTCTCGGGCATCAACGGCTACTGGTACGTCTCGAGCTACGGCGTGCCGTGGTTCGACAAGACGGTCTCGCTCGGCGGAAACGAATCCGGCTCGCTGTTCCTCGTCCTCTTCGGACTGGTTCTCGCCGTCGCGGCATTCCAATACCTACGTGAGGGATACGCTCCGCCACAACCGAAACCGACGTCGGCCCGCGGTAGACGCATTCGCACGTTCGCTGCCGCACCACTGACCGTCATCGCCGGAATCATGGTGCTGTTCGAGGTCCTCTCCCTCGTCAAGGGTGCCGTCTCCCAATATCCCGCCTACTCGCTCGCGCGCTCCAATGTGCAATCGGTACTGGGTAATTCGTGCGGACTCGCCAACGACGTGCTCGTCGAAGCCGATCCCAACGCTGATGTGCTGAGCCCCCTGCCGGGTGAATTCGATCCCGTCGCAGGCCCCCTCGGCGGAGCCAGCGACACCCTGCGCAACTTCACCGCCAACGGGATCCCCAGCGACCTCAGCGCCGACGCCGTGGAAGTCAAACCAGGACAGGGCAATACCGACCAACAAGCCGTCGGACCCGCCTTCGAGGAAGGCCAGAGCTCGGGCACAGCAGGAGGCACCGGCGCACTGGGCGTCAACGGCTCCACCGCCGCCCTCCCCTTCGGACTCGACCCCGCCACCACACCCGTCCTCGGCTCCTACCAAGAAGGAATCCAGGAACCGGCCGAGGCCACCTCGAGCTGGTACCAGCTACCCGCCCGCAGCGACGACGCACCACTCGTCGTGTTCTCCGCGGCCGGACGTATCTGGTCCTACGACGACACCGGTGCCCTCACCTACGGCCAGTCGCTGCTGCTCGAATACGGCAAGCGCCAGCCCGACGGAAGCGTCCAGGCGCAGGGCACCTACCTACCTCGGGACATCGGACCCGCACCCTCGTGGCGCAACCTGCGAGTTCCGTTGGCAGACATCGCACCCGACGCCGACGCCGTCCGCATCGTCGCCAACGACCCCAACCTCACCGGCGACCAGTGGCTCGCATTCACCCCGCCGCGAGTACCGGTGATGGAGAATCTGAACACCATGATCGGCAGTGAGCAGCCCGTTCTGCTCGACTGGGCCGTCGGACTCCAGTTCCCGTGCCAACGGCCGTTCGACCACCGCTACGGCGTCGCCGAGGTACCGGGCTACCGCATCCTCCCCGACCGCCCACTGGCCGTCAGCTCCACCGACACCTGGCAATCCGGCGAGAACGGCGGACCGCTCGGATGGTCCGAACTACTCGCCAAGCCAGTTGCCGTCCCCACCTACCTCAAAAACGACTGGGCCAGGGACTGGGGCTCACTCGAGCGCTACGAGCAGTACTACCCCAGCGCCGTGCCCGCCGACCTGCAAACCGGAGAAACCACGCGATCGGGATTCTACGAGGACGGAAAGCTGCGAGTCTTCGAGAAATAGTCCACCCAGCCTCACCCGCCCCTCCGCGTGGTGTCGCCCGCTCCTTTTTGGGATCAATGTCCCTTTGTTGCACTCTGACTGACTGAATCCCGCATTCATGCGGACGGGGGTTGGCGTACGGCCGATGGAGCGGGGTTTGGCGCACGATCGATGGATCGGGGGCTTACCACCGACCCCCGACAGTCTTCGGTGCACAAGACACGCCCTCGAGGCATTTGTGCACAACCTCGTCGACCATCCACAGGGAACCCCTGAACGGCCGTTTTCGACGTCGAAGTGTCAGTGTCGCGTTCGACAGTCGAGGCATGAAACGGGGAGTTTGGGCCACAGACCTATCGATGCTCGAGGACGTCGCCGATCACGGCGTCGTGACAAGGGCACAGCTTCGCTCGGCCGGTGTCGCGGACGGGACGGTAGCCGGCCGATGCGCAGCCGGCGGACCTTGGCAGCACTTGCTCCCAGGGGTGGTGCTGCTGCACAACGGCTTCCCATCTCACCGACAGCGAATGGCTGCTGCCCTGGCGTACGGCGGTCCACACAGCATCCTCACTGGGAACGCGGCATTGAGTGTGCATGGCTTGGGGCCGAATCCACCGTCGAATGAAGTTCACATTCTCGTCCCGAACGAGATGCAGCGAGCATCCGTCAAATTCGTCCGATCCGAACGCACCTGGCGCATGCCCGAAACGGTGTTCGACCACGGTCCGCGCTGCGCTCCGGTATCCCGGAGTGTCGTCGACGCGACCCGCGCACTACGCGGACGATCTCAGTGCACGGCTTTGATTGCGGAGATCATCAGACGGGGTGCGGCATCACTCGAAGAGCTGGCAATCGAATTGGCGGAGGGGCCGAGACGCTACAGCGCATCGACACGGTTGGCGATCAGGGATCTGGAAGGAAACGCTCACTCCGTCGCCGAGGCGGACGCTCAACGGCTCTACCGATCGAGCGGACTCCCACCAATGATTCACAATGCCCGGCTGTTCACCTCGGACGGTACATTCCTCGGTAGCCCCGACGGCTTCCTCGACACAGTCTGCTTCGGGTGGGAGATCGACTCCCTCGCTCATCACCTCTCGCCGATCGATCATGCGAACACGATGGCTCGCCGAGCTCTCCTGCAACGCCACGGCGCGATCGTGGTGTCACATCTGCCGCAGGACATCCGGGACGACCCCCAGCGCGTACTCGCGGATCTTCGGGCCGGCTATCAACAGGCTCTGGCGCGGCCCCGTCCGAACCTCGTTCTTCGACGGAGCGCGACGTCGACCGGATGAATGTCTCTTGCAAGCACTCCAACTGCAACAAAGCCACATTCATTCGCTTCTGGCTCGGGGAGACAGACGAATGAATGTGGCTTTGTTGCAGTCAGAGCGACTGAAACCCACATTGATCCCAAAAGGGAGCGAAGCGACCCCGACGCAGGACCGGCGCGCTTGGCTAGATCGGCAGCAAAGAGTGCTTACGCGGACTCTTGTGTACTTCCTTGTCTTTCAAGATGTGCAAGGCCTTGCGAATTTCGAGGCGCGTCTGCGAGGGCTCGATGACGGCGTCGATGTAGCCACGTTCGGCAGCGATCCACGGCGTTGCGACATGCTCGTTGTAGAAGTTGATGAGCTGCTTCCGCAGCGCCGGAGCGTTCTCGCCTGCCTCGGCGAGTTGCTTGCGACTCATGATGTTGATGGCGCCCTCGGCACCCATGACGGCGATGCGGGCTGTCGGCCAGGCGAGGTTGATGTCGGATCCGAGCTGCTTCGAGCCCATCACCGCGTATCCGCCGCCGTACGACTTACGAATGACGACAGTCAGTTTCGGCACCGTCGCTTCGACGAACGAGAAGATGAAGCGGCCACCGCGATGGATGACGCCGAGGGTTTCCTGGTCGACGCCGGGCAGGAAGCCGGGTGTGTCGACGAGGAAGATGATCGGAATGTTGTAGGCGTCGCTGAGGCGAATGAACCGCGCACATTTGTCCGCTGCCTTGGCGTCGAGTGCCCCGGACAGGTGCATCGGCTGATTGGCGACGATTCCCACCGGCCGACCGTCGACGCGGGCGAAGCCGGTGATGACGTTCTGTGCAGTCTGGGCGGCGATCTCGTGGAACTCGCCGTCGTCGAAGATGCGCAGGATGATGTCGTGCATGTCGTAACCGGCGTTGTCGGCGTCGGGCATGAACGAGTCGAGCGTGCGATCGGATTCGGTGATCTCCGGCTCGAGCCCCGGGTTGATCACCGGCGCCTCTTCCTGGCAGCTCGACGGCAGGTAGCTCAGGTAGTTCCGAATCCAGTCGAATGCGGCCTTCTCGTCGGCAGCGACGTGGTGCACGTTGCCGTTGATGGCCTGGACACGGGCACTACCGAGTTCGTCGAGGCTGACGTCCTCGCCGGTGACGGACTTGATGACGTCCGGTCCGGTGACGAACATGTACGCCTCTTCGGTGGCGACGACGATGTCGGTGTTGATCGGTGCGTACACCGCGCCACCGGCGCATTTACCGAGGATCAGAGAGATCTGCGGGCACAGGCCGGAGAGCGCCTCATGGCGTCGACCCAGTTCGGCGTACCACGCGAGGGAGGTGACGGCGTCCTGCACGCGAGCTCCACCGGAGTCGTTGATGCCGACGACCGGGCAGCCCATCTTGATCGCGAAGTCCATGATGCCGGCGACCTTGCGGCCGAACATCTCGCCGACGGTTCCGCCGAACACGGTCTGATCGTGCGAGAACACTGCGATCGGACGGCCGTCGACGGTTCCGTGCCCGGTGACGACGCCGTCGCTGTAGAGGGCACCCGGATCGTTCGGGGCCTTTACCAGCGCGCCGATCTCGACGAAACTGCCGGGGTCGAGCAGCGAGTTCACGCGATCTCGGGCGCTGGGTATGCCCTTCTTGGCGCGCTTGGCGATGCCGATCTCGCCGGCCGGTTCCTTGGCCAGCTCCAGCCTCGCCCGTAGCTCGGCCAGCTTCTCCGCAGTGGTGCCACTCAAAATCTACGCTCCGGTTCTTGCAGACTCGATGTTCTCGAGCGTCTTCGACAGATGGGCCGCAATTTTTCCAATGTACGGCTCGTCGACGACCGCGAGGTGGTCGCCTCCGACGTAGACGATCTCGAGGTCCTTGACCACCGGTCCCCAACCACCGTGCTCTTCGCGGGTGGCGTATGCGGGCTCGAGGGCGATCGCGTCGTCGTGGTACTTATCGGCGAGGTACAGCGTGACGTGCCCGCCGTACTCCTTGAGCTCGGCTGTCTGGATAGCCCGATTGTCGAGCCACGACGTCCGCTGATGCTCGATGATGCCGCCGGGAATCTTTGCCCCGCTGAGCTTGACCAGATCAGTGATGATCCGAATCTGACCCTCGTCGTCGGAGTCGACCAACTTGTCGTACGGGATCGGGTAGTCGACGTTGTACGTCTTCTTGGCGAACGCCGCGTACCGCTCCCAACGCTTGCGGACTTCGACCTTGGTGTCGGGAATCTTGGTGCCGGGCATGACGGTATCGAGCAGCCCCACGTAGGCGACCTCGATGCCTTCCTCTTCCATCTGACGCGCCACCTCGTAGGCGAGGATGCCGCCGAGCGACCATCCGACGAACACGTACGGTCCCTCGGGCTGGATCGCCTTGATCAACGGCACGTACTCCGCGGCGCGCTTGGCGATGGGCCCTTCGACGCGCTCGAGGCCGTACATGGGCGTGCCTGCCGGCAACTTCCGCAGCAACGGCTCGTAGGCGACGGTGGAGCTACCGGCCGAGTGGAACGCGAATACCGGTGTGGCCGTAGAGCCCTCGGGACGGGCCCGAAGATTGCGCACGACACCGTCGATCTCGCCGTCCTCGAGATGCGGGCGTACCTTGTCGGCGAGCTGCTCGATGGTCTCCGAGTCCAGTACGTCGTCGAAAGTGATCTCGCCGCCGGCCCGCTCGGTCAGGCGAGCGGCCAACTTCTCGGCCGTCTCGTCGTCGAGGATCGGCAGAGTGTTGAAGATGCCCTTGGCTGATTCCTTCGTCACCACTGCCCACGTTGCGAACGTCATCCGCTCGGCGTTGTCACGTGGGGGCACATCTGATCCGGCGGCCTCGGCGAACGCTTCCTTGCCGCCCAGGTCGGTCTGCGCTGCGACCACCGGTGCGGGTTGGTATTCCGCACTCGGCACCGCGGTCTCCGGTGCGGCGACGGCCGTCTCCAACGCTTCGTCGCGTGCAGTCGCGCCACTCTCGGCAGCCTGCTCGGCAGCCTTTTCGGCGGCCTGCTTGTCTGCCAGCGCCTGCACCTCGTCGCGGTTCTCGATCGCGTAGCGCAGGTACTTCTCCACCTCGCGCAGGTTCGCATCACGCACGGCCTGCAATTGCACTGTGGGGATGTCGAATTCGTACTCGACGCGGTTCTTGATCCGAACGGCGCTGAGCGAATCCAGCCCCAGTTCGATCAGCGGCACCTCGGGAGGCAAGTCCTCGGGTGCGTAGCCCATCGACTCGGCGACGATGATCGCCAACCGATCTTCGAGCTTCTGATTGCCGTTGGGATCCCAGCGGTCACCGAACGTCTCGACGACCTCGGGCAACTCTTCCATCGGAGACGAGGACCGCTCTTCCACCGCCACAACGGGTTCCGGCCGCACATCGCCCGAGGTGACTACAGCCTCGTGCAGCAGGGTGAACGCCGAGCCCTCGTGCGCATGGACCTGGACCGACGCACCACCGAGGTGCGAGGTCAATGTGGTGACGACCGTGCCGGCCGCGGGCACCGATGCGTGCGAGACCGAAGCACCCAGAGCCACATCGGAGAACACCTGCGACGCAGCGGCGGTGACCAACGCATCGAATCCCGAGACGGCCGAGGCCTGAACTTCCCAGACGTGGCGGCCGTCGGGCAGTGCCACCCGGGCACCGGGAACGCGAGAGTTACCGCTGGAGCTGACCTGCGAGTTGAGCCAGAACTCCTTGCGCAAGTACGCAGTTCGCGGGATTGCAGCGTACGGACCCGACTCGAACAGCGTCGCCAGTTCCAGCGCATGACCGTGCACGTACAGCTGCGCCAGCGCGGCGAGGAACGTGTCTGCCTCGTCTTCCTTGCGCTTGAGCGTCGGAATCAACGTGGCGTCGGCCAGGCCGGCAGCCCACGCGGTAGCAGCGACCGACATCAGCGCGACGGGGTTCGGGGCGAGCTCCACGAACGTTGTGTGCCCGTCTCCCACAGCAACATTGACGGCCTGGGTGAACCAGACCGGGTGACGCATTCCCTTGGTCCAGTAGTCGACGCCGTGAATCGCCGCATGTCCGACGCGGTAGTGCGCCTCACGATCGACCGAGGAGTAGACCCCGGCGGTGAGCTTGCTCGGTTCGATTCCGGCGAGCTCGGCGGCGAGCTCACCGAGCAGTACGTCGACGGCTGCGGTGTGTCCTGCTCCCTTGACGTCGAGCAGACGGGCCATTTTGCCTGCGGCCTCGGCCTTTTCGACGAGGGCTTCGACCTCGGCGCGGGGTCCACCGACCGTGGTGTGCGTCGGCGCGGCGTACACGCAGGGCTCCACGTTCGGGAACTGATCGGTGAGGGTCTTGACCTCGTCGGGGGTGTACTCGACGAGTGCCATGGCACCCTGCGAGGCGGCACCGAGGCCGTCCTGGCCCTCGGCCAGCAGCCGCGAGCGGGCGTAGATGATGCGGACGGCGTCTTCGAGGTTCAGGCCTCCGGCAACGTACGCGGCGGCGACCTCACCCATCGAGTGGCCGATGACGGCCGACGGCTCCGCACCGTGTGCGCGAAGCGTTGCGGCCAAGGCGATCTGGATGACGAAGATAGCGACCTGGGAGTTCTCGAACTCGTAGGTCTGCGAGTCGTCGAGGATGATCTCGCGGATGGAGTAGCCGGCTTCGTCGACGAGCAGCTCGTCCACCTTGTCCACCTCGGCGGCGAACACGGCGTTGGTTCGGTACAGCCGCGATGCCATCTTGCGGTGCTGCGAGCCGAATCCGGAGAACACCCACACTGCGCCGTTGGACGCAGGCGAGTCCGCGGAGAACACGCCCGGTCCGGGCTTGCCTGCCGCGATGGCGCGCAATCCGGCGATGGCCTCGGCCGTGGTGGACGCGAGAACCACTGCGCGCGAACGCCCGTGGTTACGCCGAGCCAACGTGCGGCCGACATCGACGAGAGGCGTCGTGCTGCCCTCTTCGGTCTCGAGCCAGTCGGCCAGTTCCGACGCCGCGCGCTTACGACGCGACGGCAACGCCGCAGACACCGCGAGAATCACTGTCTCCGGAGCACTGTCGGACTCCGCCAGGATGGTCTCGGCCTCGGCGACCGGGCTGGTCGTCTCGGCATCGAGCTGCTCCTCGTAGACGCCCTCCACCACCGCGGCCTCCGGATCCACGGCAGCGGGGTCGAATTCGGCCGAGGTCTCACCCGGTACGTACTCGCGTACGACGACGTGGGCGTTGGTGCCGCCGAAGCCGAAACCGGAGATGCCGGCGACGGCCTTGCCGGTGTACCGCGGCCAGTCGGTGGCCTCCGGGATGACCTTCAGGTGTGCTTTGTCGAAGTCGATGTACGGGTTGGGGCCCACGTAGTTCAGTGACGCCGGGAGTTTGTTCTCCTGCATCGCCAGCACGACCTTGATCAAACCTGCTGCGCCTGCGGCAGATTCGAGGTGTCCGAAGTTGGTCTTCGCCGAGCCGAGCAGTGCCGGCTTGTCCGCGTCGCGGCCACGGCCGACCACGCGGCCGAGCGCGTCGGCCTCGATGGGATCGCCCAGGATGGTTCCGGTGCCGTGCGCTTCGATGTAGTCCACGCCCGACGGGTTGATGCCGGCGTCGCGGTACGCGAATCGCAGTGCGTCGGCCTGTGCATCGGGGTTCGGCGCGAGGAGTCCGTTGGAGCGGCCGTCCTGGTTGATGGCGGATCCGGCGATGACAGCGAGCACCTGATCGCCGTCTCGCTCGGCGTCCTCGAGTCGCTTGAGCACGACGAGGCCGCCGCCCTCGGAGCGAATCATGCCGTTGGCGTCGGAGGAGAAGGCCTTGATCCGGCCGTCGGGAGCGAGGACACCGGTCTGACCGAAGCCCACGGTGATCGGCGGGGCGAGCAGCATGTTGACCCCGCCTGCGACGGCGAGATCGGATTCGCCGGTGCGCAGGCTGCGCACTGCCTGGTGGACGGCCACGAGGGACGACGAGCAGGCAGTGTCGACGGCGATCGACGGCCCGCGGAAGTCGTAGAAGTACGACACGCGGTTGGCGACGATGGCGGTGGAGGTGCCGGTGAGTGCGTAGGGGTGCACGGCCGGATCGCTGACGGCGATGAGCTGGTAGTCGTTGGACGAGCTGCCGATGAAGACGCCGACCTGGCGGCCCTTGACCGAGCTGGCCGGGATGTGCGCGTGCTCGAGCGCTTCCCAGGTCAGTTCCAGCGCGAGGCGCTGCTGCGGGTCGACATTGACGACCTCGTTGGGCGACATCGCGAAGAACTCGGCGTCGAAGGTCTTGACGTCGTCGAGGTAGCCACCCTTGGTGACCGTCGCATCGACGGCTGCGGCGATGACGGGATCGGAGGTGAATTCCTTCCACCGGCCCTCGGGCAGGTCGGTGATGCCGTCGCGGCCCTCGATGAGCAGCGACCACATCTCCTCGGGGGTGTGACCGGTGCCGGGGAAGCGCGACGACAGTCCGACGATCGCGATGTCGTGGGCGTCGCCCGACTGCACTCCGCTGGTGTAGAACGCGTCGTCGACGGTACCCACCGGCTCGTCGGGTTCGCCCTCGATGATGATCTTGGCCAGAGACGCGATGGTGGGGTGCTGGTAGACGACGGTCGCGGTCAGCGTGACCCCCACCAGCTCCTCGATCTCACCGCTCAGTGCGACGGCATCGCGAGAGGACAGACCGAATTCCTCCATCGGACGGTCGTCGGAGATGGCCGACGCGGGTTGACCCGTCGCGTCTGCAACCCAGTTGCGTAGCCAATCCCGCAGTTGGGCGACCGTGAGGTCCGTCCCGTCGGCACTCTGAATCTTGTCTGTCTCTTGTTCAGCCATTACTCACCAAGCTATGTATCGAAGGAACGGGAGGCCCAGAGATCAGTCGGGTAGTTCGGCGTCCGGGAATGCCGTCTGCTGGTAACCGCCGCGCAGGGTGCCCTCGATGTAGGCGGCCTTGCACGCGCGTCGGGCGATCTTGCCGCTCGACGTACGCGGGATGGAACCGGCCGGGACGAGCAGGACGTCGCGGACCGTGACGCCGTGCCGCGCCGAGACTGCGGTGCGCACCTCGTCGGCGATCGGAGCCGGGTCTGCCTTGCCCGAGCCGGGAGCGCGCTCGGCGACGATGACGAGCTGTTCGGAGCTGTCGTCCGAATCCTTGGTCAACGCGGCACCACTGAACTCGAACACGACGTCGGGCAGCTGGTTGAGCGGCACCGCGAACGCCGCCACGAAGCCCGGCCGCAGAGCCTTGCTTGCTTCCTGCGCCGAGAACTCGATGTCCTGGGGGTAGTGATTGCGGCCGTCGACGATGACGAGGTCCTTCACGCGGCCGGTGATGTAGAGCTCGCCGTCGTGATAGACGCCGAAGTCTCCGGTGCGCATCCAGTTGGCACCCTCGGGGGCACCCGTGGCGTGCGACCCGTCGGCGACGCGGTGGACGAGCTTGTTGTGGAAGGTTTCGCTGGTCTCGGTCTCGCGACCCCAGTAGCCCTTGCCGATGTTCTCGCCGTGCAGCCAGATCTCGCCGACGTGTTCGTCGGGCACCTCGGTGGCGGTTTCGGAGTCGACGATCGCGGCCCACTGACTCCGGGCGACGGTTCCGGTCGATACCTGCGGGATGGCTCCGGGAGCGTCGGGTGCGACGACGACGAAATTGCCTGCGTTCAGCTCGACACGGTCGACGTAGACGACCTTGGCCTCGTCGGCGTGCTTGCTCGTCGAGACGAACAGCGTGGCCTCGGCCATGCCGTACGACGGCTTGATCGCGGACTTCGGCAAACCGTACGGGCCGAAGGCCTCGTTGAACTTCTTCATCGACGACGTGGTGACGGGCTCGCTGCCGTTGATCAGGCCGATGACGTTCGACAGGTCGAGACTTTCACCGTTCTTGGGCAGTCCGCGCTGGGCGGCGTGCTCGAACGCGAAGTTCGGTGCCGCGGCGAACGTGCCTGCTCCGTCGGAGACCGCGGCGAGTTCCTTGATCCAGCGCCACGGCCGCTGCACGAACGCGCGCGGGCTCATGATCGTGATGTATTTGCCACCGAGGGCCGGGAGGATGACGGTGAGCAGACCCATGTCGTGGAACATCGGCAGCCAGGTGACGCCGCGCGAGTCGTAGTTGATCTCCATGCTGTCGACCATCTGCAGCGCGTTGACGCCGACCGCGCGGTGCGTGATCTCGACGCCGGCCGGGGTCCGCGTCGAACCCGACGTGTACTGCAGGTAGGCGATGTCGTCCAACCCTGCCTTGGGCTCGACCCACGTCTCGCCGACGCTGTCGGGAACGGCGTCGACGGCGATGATGCGGGGCCGCTCGGCAGCGGGGAGCGCGCGGAAGAACGCGCGAACGCCCGCCGCGGAGTTGCTGGCGGTGAGGATCGCGCTGGGCTTGCAGTCGCCGAGGACGGCATGCAGGCGGTCGGTGTGGCCGGGCTCGTCGGGATCGAACAACGGCACCGCGATGGTGCCCGCGTAGATCGCACCGAAGAACGCGATGACGTACTCGAGGCCCTGGGGAGCGAGGATCGCCACGCGGTCACCGGGCTCGGTGACCTGCTGCAGACGGGCGGCGACAGCGCGCAGCCGCTTGCCGAACTGTGACCAGGTCAACTCGTGCGCTTCACCGTCCCGTTCCCGGGAGTAGTCCATGAACCGGTACGCGAGCGTGTCGGCGTTCTCTTCGACGTTCGCCTCGACGTGGCGGACGAGTGTCTGCCCTTCACCGATGGTGATGTGGCCGTTCTCATCGATGAAATCATCGAACGTGTGGCTCATTTGCTTCAATCTCCTCCGACACGAATCGCTGCCACACATCGTGCGTGACCTGGCCTTGCATCGACGACGTTCATCGATGCAGACCCCGAACAGCGTTTTATGTTACTAAGTGGTAACTCCAGCGGTGGCGGTTTCGGTCGACCTCGAGGCCGACTCCATGCTACCGACACGCGCCTGCGTCACTCGCCTTTCAGCAAGTCGACAACCGGAGCGAATGCTTCCATTTGTGTGGGGAAAACCCCGACATAGGACATCGTCGTCCGCGCGCGAACGTTACGGATCTGATCGGCGATTTCCTCGTACGTTCCGAAGGCGAGGTACGGCGACGACAGAATGTCCTCGACTGTGAGCTTGACATCGACGTCCACATTGGGCGGATAACCGTTGTCCAGCGCGGCCAATGCCATCTCGGCCATCTGCTCGCGATCGTCGGTGACCACGATGGTGGTGATCGCCCAGTTCAGCTCGATGTCGTCGAACCGATCCCCTGCGGCGGCCCGGATGAGCTCGACGCGCTCGAGAGTCTTCTCGATGGTCATGCCCGAGAGCAGCAACTTACCTTCCTTCGAGGTGCTCGGCACCACGGAGATGATGTCGGCGTGCTTGGCCGCCAGCGCGAGCATCTTGGGGCCGCCGCCGCCGATGCAGATCGGCGGACGCGGTCCCTGACGCGGACGAGGGCTGCCCTTGAGACCGGTGATCGTGTAGTGCTTGCCCTCGTAGTTGCATTCCTGGCCGCGCAGCAACACGTCGAGAATGTCGAGGGTCTCCGCGAGCTTCTCGATGCGGACGCCGGGACGGTCGTAGGTGATGCCGGCCTTGTCGTATTCCTCGCGCATCCAGCCCGCGCCGAGTCCGAGTTCGAGCCGTCCGCCGGAGAGCACATCGATGGTCGCCGCGTCCTTGGCGAGCACCGCAGGATGGCGGAAGCCGTTGGCGAGCACCGCCGTGCCGAGCCGAATCTTGTCGGTGGCGACGGCGAGAGCTCCGAGCGCCGCGATCGGCCCGACCTGATTACCGAGATGATCGGGAATCATGAAGCTGTCGTAACCCAGTTCCTCGGCCTGCTGAGCCAGCTTGATGAACTTCCGAGCCCCGCCCTCCTCCGCGTTTCCCTCTCCGCCTGCAGCGAAGCGGAATTTGCGCGGCCCGGGGGTCGCGGCCTCGGCGGAACTCATCTATTGCTCTCCTCTGGGGTCTGGAGCGGCCGGCACCTGGGGTCTGAGGTGGTCGGCACCGGGGGTCTGGGCACACCGTGCGGGCAGTCGGCCGGGGCCGATCCGCGCAGGTCCAAGGCGTCACTCTAGCCGCTCGCGGGAGCGGATCCCACCGACTGGGGGTCGCAGACCACAGGTTTGTGCCCTGCACCAGTTGGCGACACGCCGCGTTGTGACCTGTCCGTTATCCATGACACCGGTCACTGCGCTACCCACGACCCCGATCACGCCGTCGTCCACACGACCCGATCACGAGTGCGGAGGCGTCGGCGCATTCTCGATCAGATCGGCCGCCCACGCCGCCGTCCACTGGGTGGCCGTCGTGCCGGAACCGTCGACGACGAAACTGTTGTACGACGCGTGCACCGGATTGCCCGCCGCCCCGATCAGAATTTGGATGCTCTGCGGAATGTTGCGCAGCGACAGTCCATCCGACGGGGACGCACAGATCAGGTCGCCGGGTGCACAGATCTGATTGGTCCGGTCGTCGAGCGCGCCGAATCCGCCGTCCCGACGCCCCGTCATGGTGATGCCGGGGAGGTCGAGTCCCCCGAGGGCGACCTCGGCTCCGACGCCGTCGAGCGGTCCCGGCACGTCGGTACCCGACACTCCGTCGCGGCGGCCGTCGGCGATGAGGGTGACGCCGAGGACACGATCGGCGGAGATGGGTCCGTTACCCGCGCCGATATCGGCCGCGATGTCGCCGGAGATGACTGCTCCCTGAGAGAAGCCGGCCATGACGAAGTTGGTCAGTGGGCACCGCGCTGCGACGTCCGACATCTTCTGCACCGCAACGTTTTTGCCCTCGGTACGGCTGTTGTTGTACGACTGTTGGCCGTCCGGCGGCAGCGCGATGGGGTTCGAGAACTGTGCGACGTAGGGCACCGTGTAGACGTCCGCGCGAGATCCGGGGAACTGCTCCTGCAGCGGCCGGGTGACGTTGAGCATCAGCGACACCGGATTGGCGGTCGGGTTGTACGGGTCGTCGGTCGACGACGACTCCCACGTACCGGGGATGGCAATGACCTGGACGTCCGGGCAGTCCGCCGGTTGCGAGGTCGGCTGCTCGGGCCCCGGCGGCGGTACCGGTCCCGGTCCGGGTCCGAGACGCCCGGCGAGGAGGTACCACAGGGCCACGATGACGAGCCCGATTATCACCGCGAAGGCGATCACCGGTAGAACTCTGCGTTTACGTTTGGCCATCAGCGCGAACTACGGCGTGCAGTACGTCGCCTGCGCGGCGGCGATGTAGGTCTGGGCAGCCTGCTGGGCCTGCGTCTCGTTCATCTGCGTTCCGGCTGCACTCGCCTCGACGCCGACGTTCGCGGTGACGTAGGTCGTGATTTCGTCGGCTGCGACGCCCTGCGCCTGCGCGGCACAGATGTAGTTGGCCGTCGACACCGCGATGTCGCCGTTGCCCGCCGGAGTGACGCCCTTGCTCTTCAGCTCGTCGAGGAAACGCTGGCCGCGGTTGTCGATCTGGCTCTCCGTCGGCCCCGGGAAGTCGTCCGGCACGGCCTGGGGTTGCTCCGGCGGTGCCGTCGCAGCCTCGCCCGGGCTGGTGGTAGGAGCGACAGTAGTGGTGGTGCTCTCGGCCGCCGACGTCGACGAACTCGCCTCGGTCGTCGTCGCAGCTGCCGTGGTGGTGCTCGTCGGCGCGCCGGTGGCCGTCGAGTCGTCACTTCCACACGCCACCAGCATCGAGCTCGCCGCCACGGCGAGCACGCCGAGTGACAGAGTTCTGGCCAGAGAGTTACGCGTCATCGATCGAAATCCTTCGGTCGTCGGGTCGCAGGCGAGAGTACAGCCACGCTCTGAGAGAACTCTGAAGCCGTGACTGCCTCCGGTCACGGAGCGATCGTGGCCTTGCCGTCCTTGACGGTGATGATGCCGAACTGGAAGTTCTGTTGCTTACCGCCACCGTCGATGTCGAACTGATCGCTGGTGGGGTAGCCGAGGCGGCCACCTTCGTAGCCCACCGATCCCCAGGCGTCGAAGATCGGGCCGTACGGCATGGACCAGGCTCCGCTGACCGGGCTCCAGTAGATGTTGCCGGTCTCGAACTGATTGAACCGTCCGCCGTCCCGGATGGGGCCGATCTCGTTGGACTTGGGGAACCCGAGAGGTCCACTCTCCCAACCCAATTCACCGTACTTACCGAGAATCATGCCCTGCACAGAATGCACGCCCGCGTCGGGAGAGGTGTAGATCGCGCCGATCTCGAAGCCCTGCACCGAGCCGGGCTTGTTGGGTGTTGCCACCTCGTCGAGCACCGGGTATCCCAGAGGACCGCCCTCGTACCCCTGGGCTGCCCACTCGTCGAGCACGGCACCCTTGACCACATGGGCTCCGGTCTGCGGCGTGAAGTAGACCATGCCGTTCTGGAAGGCGTTGAAGCGACCGCGGCCGTCGGGAGTGGCGATCTCGCCGGTCTTCGGGAAGCCGAGCGCACCCTCGGGGCCCTTGTTGCCCTGGTAGATACCGCCGATAGCGCCGGCAACCACCTGCGCCCCGGTGTCAGGCGCGAAGAAGACCCGACCGAAGGTGAAGTCCTGAGCTCGTCCGCCTGCGACGTTGTACTCCGCGGTGAGGCAGGGACCCAGCCACGAGTTCGCGCCGCTCGCATTGCCGATCATGCCCGCGACACTGCAGGCGGGCTTGTCGACCTCGACGCCGAGTGCCGTGGCGAGCTGCGGCCACAGCTGGTGCAACTCGAACTGCCAGTACGGCCACGAGTGCGTGCCCGACGGGCGGTAGTTGACCTGCGCGGGGATTCCGAGCTGGTTGAGCTTGGTGGCGAAGGTCTGGGAAGTGAGTCGCGAGAGGATCTCGAGCCCCATACCCGCGTAGTTGGTGCTGACGCCCGGAATCGGCGACGGCTGATCGTACGGGCCGGTCGAGCCGTTGCCACTCGAGATGTAGAGGCTGACGCCCTTCAGCTTGTCGGCCAGCAGGTACGGATCGTGCTGAGCCCACAGCGAGTTGGACGGTGCGCCCCACATGGCCTTGGAGTTGTAGCCGCCGGCGTCGGTCATCGCGTACTGGATGGCCTGCGGCATGCCGAGCGAGGTGGTGGTCAGGATGCCCGACAGCGAACCGGCGAACTTGAAGAAGCCGGGGTTGCGGGCCGCGAGGAACATCGCGGACGTGCCACCCATCGACAACCCGACGACGCCGCGGTTGTCGGTGCTGCGCCAGTCCTTGGCCAGGATGGGCGGCAGCTCCTTGGTCAGGAACGTCTCCCACTGGTAGTTCTTGCCGTTGTCCTGATCGACCCAGTCGGAGTAGAAGCTGGACTGTCCGCCGATCGGCAGCACGACGTTGACGTTCTTGTCGGCGAAGTAGGCCTCGGCGTCGGTCTCGGCCGTCCAGCCGTTCTCCTGGTCGGTCGCCCGGAGGCCGTCCAACATGTACACCTGCGGGAACGTGGCCTGCGGGTTGATGTTCCAGTCACGCGCGAGCAGCAGCTGCACCTGGATGGGCGTTCCCATCGAGGGCGACTGGATCCACAGCGCGACGCGGCGATCGGAGAGCCAGTCCACCGAGGTGACGGTTGCTCCACCGGTCTGGGTGTAGGCGGGGCCGGTCTGCGCCATCGGGGCGGCATGAGCAACCGGGGCTGCAGTGGCCAGCGTCGTCGTCGCGAAGGGAATCATCAGCGCGGAGGCGACAGTCACTGCTGCTGCCGCTCGCCGAGCCCGTGTGCCGGCCGATGGGGTACGACCGAACCGAACAAGCTCAGTGCGCATGATGGTGACTCTCTTTCCTGTGACGACCGAAGGTCTCGTCTCGAGACATGCTTCGTATGTCTTTCTACACGTGCCCGATGGCCACGAACAGCAGACTCGCTGTGACTGGTGGTGCGAATGTGAATTGGGGAGGCTCGAAGAGCCTGCGCTTGAACCGACAATGCCGCCCGACGCGAGAGCGTGGGGCGGCATTGTCGGAGAGCACGTTACGGAACCGAATCAGGCGTTCAGCGCGTCCAGGATCTGGGTGCGTGCCTTCCACAGCTCGGCACCCCAGTACGGCCAGGCGTGGATTCCGTTGGCCGGGAAGCTGTAGGTCGCCGGGATACCGAGGGTGCCCATGCGGATCTGGAATGCACGGGTGTTGGCGAGCGAGAGTGCCTCGAGCGCCATGCCGTTGGCGGTGTTGTAGAAATCGATCGGCGCGGCCGGGCGGTCGAACTGGCCGGGCAGGCCACTGGCTGCGGAGATGTACAGCGACAGACCCTGCAACCTGGGTGCGAAGACGAACGGGTCGTTGCGCAGCCACGCCGGGTTCCAGGGCGGTCCCCACATGGAGTCGACGTTGAAGCGACCGGCATCGAGCATCGCGATACGAATCGCCTCACGCATGCCCGGGGCCGAGATGTTCAGGTAACCCGAGAGCGAGCCGGCGAACTTGAACTGGTCGCGGTGGTACGCGGCGAGCGTCAGGGCAGCCGAACCACCCATCGACAGTCCGAGAACACCGTTGTTGTTGCGCGAGACGCCGTAGTTCTCCAGGAACGCCGGGAGCTCCTGCGTCAGGAACGTCTCCCACTTGTAGGTGACTTCCTGGCCGTTGAAGTTCGACGAGGTGTACCAGTCGCTGTAGAAGCTGGACTGTCCACCGACGGGCATGACCAGCGTCACGTCGTCGTTGGCGAACTGATCCTGCGCGTTGGTCTCGAAGGTCCAGGCGTTGCGATCGTCGCGGGCACGCAGGCCGTCGAGCAGGTAGAGAGCAGCGTTTCCGCCGCGCGCCGCCCACTGGACCTGGACCTTGATCGGACCCATCTCGGACGGGACGATCAGGTCCTCGCGGCCACCGGCCGGGGTCTGATGGACGACGGCAGTGGGGGCAGCGACTGCGACTGCGCCGCCGACGACACCGGCTGCGATCGGCAGAACGAGTGCGGCAGCACCCACGCCGAGCAGGCGCTGACGCCAGCGTGATGACGCCTTCGGGTTACTGCTGAGGCCGGCAAATCGCATGAATCGTGCTCTCTCTCATCTACGCGGTCTCCGCTGTCGTAGCGGCCCCCGGCAATCGAACAGGGCTGACTGACGGCCCATGAGGCCGGGGTGAAGCTGTGGTGTGTCGAAAAGTTGAGGTTCTGCTGCATAACAGGCGAACCGCTCGATGGAGGTTATTCCATCGAGCGGTTCCAAGGCAAAACTGTGATCAGCGTCCCAGTTTCGCCTCTGCAAGTTTCTGAAACAGGAGACTATCCTGCGCGGTCCCCGCTGAACAGCCCTGAAAAGTCGTGAAATATCACTACAGGGCCGAAAGCGGGGACTGCGACAGTAAACGCTGCCGGGTGGATCAGTTACCGATGTTGGCGCTCAGGTCCGGTGCCATGACGCGGATCTGCTCGCCCCAGTAGCCCCACTGGTGGGTACCGACGGCCGGGAACGCATACGTGACGTTGTTGGCACCGATGCTCGCCATGCGGATCTGGAAAGCACGGCTGTTCGCCAGGGCGATGGCCTCGAGGCCCATACCGTTCGCGGTGTTGTAGTAATCGATGAAGCTCTGTGGGCGATCGAGACCGCCGGGCAGACCGCTGCCTGCGAAGACCCACACGCGCGTGCCGTTGTCACGCAAGCGAGGCGCGAAGACGAACGGGTCGTTGCGCAGCCATGCCGGATCCCACGGCGGGCCCCACATCGCGTCGATGTTGTAGCGGCCGGAGTCCAGCAGAGCCAGGCGCATCGCCTCGCGCATGCCGGGCGCGGAGATGTTCAGGTAGCCCGACAGCGAACCGGCGTAGCTGAACTGGTCCGGGTGGTACGCAGCCAGCGTGAGGGCTGCGGAGCCGCCCATCGAGATGCCGATGACACCGTTGCGGTTCGGGTTGAAGCCGTAGTTCGCGCGCAGGTTCTCGCGGAGGTTCTGCGTCAGGAAGGTTTCCCACTTGTAGGTGGTCTTCTGACCGTTGAAGTTGGACGGTGCGTACCAGTCGGAGTAGAAGCTCGACTGTCCACCGACCGGCTCGACGACGTTGATGTTCCACGAGGCGAGAACTGCTCCGGCGTCGGTCTCGTGCTCCCAGCCCGAGATGTCGGTCGTGGCGCGGAGGCCGTCGAGCAGGTAGACGACGCGGTTGGTGTTACCGTCCGCTGCCCGCCACACCCGGCTCTTGATCGGGCCCATGCTCGAGTCCGTCCAGACGTCGATGGCGTTGCCGTCGAACGCTGCGTTGGCAGTTGCGCCACCGCCCGCCACGGCCAAGCCCAGTGGTAGCACCACTGCCATCAGCATGGATGTTGCGGCGCGGCGTCCCCAGGAGCCCGCTCGCTTGTCCCCGGACCGGCTCTTCCATCTACCCAGCATGCACTCGACCTCTCAGCAGCTTCGTCACATCGGTTACGCAATCAACGATTGATCTCGCAAGTTCATCATGTACGCGCCCGACCCAGGGTCTGGCGCATACATATCCTCCGCACTTATCGCACGAAGTACGTCGTCCGTTACAGGATCGAGACAGCTCATCTTCGCGTCGAGACCGAATCGGCGCAACCCGGTGATCTTCTCGTGTTCTGTCGGCTAATTATCGGCCTTCAATACAGGTGCCGGAAGATCACATCGCTGTATTTCGTATTTCGGCACCCGGTCGAATCGATAACCGGCATAGAACAACGAACGTTTCACATTCCGGACGAACAGATCCTTCGTCAACGGTGCTCGGTAGGACGTCAGCATTTCTTGGGTGTCCGGGCAGGTCAACGCCACCTGAGCTTCGGTCACCCAGTCCTCGTCCATGTACCAGGGCAGGTACGGATGGATGCCGACCAGCCCCAGATCGGCGACGACCCAGTCCGGGTAGAGGTTCTTGTCGTGACCGATGCGGCCGTTCTCGAGGCGTTCGGTGTGCGATGCCAACGGGTACGCCAGCCCCATCTGATCGATGACCCGCACGTCGAGGCCGACGTTCATGCTCGTCATCCCCAGGTTGAGGAAGTAGACGGTGTGACCGAATCCACCCTCGGGGATCGGGAGGGGCGGCGGGACGACATCCCAGTAGGTGAATTGCGCGGACGGCAGCAGCAATCCGCCGTCCGGGGTGTCGTCGATCGCCTGAACCATCGCCCGCATCCGCGGATAGTCGAGATAGTCCGACGCCAGGATCGGATGAGCGTGCCCGGTGTTGAGCGAATAGAACGCTCGTTCGTCGACGATTCCGCTTCGTCCGACGATCGAGCCCTGGGGCATTCCCGTCGTGTTCGCCGCAATCACAGCCCAGACGACGATCCCACCCCAGACGAATACATCTGCGACGAAAACAGCAGTCGCACGATTACCGGACCATCGTTGCGGGAGCGCGACGGGCAATATCGAAATGGGCAACAGCAGCGTGAACAGGGCGGGCAACAATGTTCGCCCGTGCATGAAATCGCCACCGACTCGAATTGCGTAGACCGCGAGCAACAATCCACTGACGAGCACGAATACGACGACAGCGGTCGGCGTGCGCAACGCGGCGAGCAGGCCGCCCACTGATCTGGGAAGCGTCGGGCGCACTCGTGTCACCGACAGGGCGGCACCGAGCAGGAGCAGCACCAGCGGGAGCCACAGTAGGTACGGTCCCATCAGGTTGGTCAGATACGCCCACCCTTGCGACCACTTGGCACCGCCGGCGTCCTTGGACACTGCGGTGTTGGGGTACGGAAGGCCGTAGTAGCCCATACGCCAAATTTGGTACAGCACGGGAACCGCGCCGGCGAATGCGAACACGCGCAGCCTCGACAACCACGTCTGTGGGGCGAGGAAAAGCATCGCCAGTGCCAGAACCGACACGATGGACAGCTCGGGGCGCACCAGCGGGCCCAGGCCCGCGAAGAAGGCCAGCAGCAGCAGTTCGACGCCACCGCCGCGGCGTTGCCCCCACCGCACCATCAGCAGCCACAAAACCGCCAGCCAGAAGATGACCAGGCAGGTCTCTAGCCCGGACGTCGCGAAGTCACGGGCCGGCGGTACCGCGATGTACACCAGGACGCCCGCGGGGAGGAAGAGAGTGCGTGACGCAGTGCGACCACGCAGGGCGAATGTGCCGATCATCGCGATGACGACGGCCGCTGTGGACAGCACGAGCGCGATCGTCAGGACCACGTACTCGAGCCGGCCGTCGCTGAGCCAGCTACCCGCGTAGACGAGGTACGTCCAGATGGTGCTCGTGTTGGTCTCGACCCGCTCGCCCGCATTGAACACCGGGCCGTTGCCGGCCAACAGGTTGCGGACGGTGCGCAGGACGATCAGGCCGTCGTCGGCGATCCAGCGACGTTCCCAGGCACCCCACAGAAACAGGGCACCGGTGACGACGGTCCCGACCCAGAAGACCGCCCTGGTCGAGACCGCCGGTGCCGGGGTGTCTTCTCGCGTGTCTCGCTGGTCAGGCGAGGTAGACAGCGACACCAACCACTCCGATCCACGCTATGGCGAGTAGCTGGAGAACCCTGTCTCCCAACGCGATCTCTTCGGGTTCGCCTGCCTCGCCGCCGTCTACGTCCACTGCGTATCGCAGGATTGCGATAGTAAACGGAATCATCGAGATGGCGAACCAGTTGGAGTCCGTTTCGGCGTCCTGTTGAAAAGCCCACAGGCCGTAGCAGATGACGACGGCCGTCGCGGACAGCGTCCACACGAAGCGCAGATATGTCGTGGTGTAGTTCTCGAGCGACTTACGGATCTTCGCCCCGGTGCGTTCGGCCAGTTGCAGCTCGGCGTAGCGCTTGCCTGCCGCCATGAACAGCGAGCCGAACGCCATGATCAGCAGGAACCACTGCGAGAGCGGGATCGAGGCAGCGACGCCACCGGCGATCGCGCGGAGCAGGAAGCCCGAGGAGACGATGCAGATGTCGAGGACGGCCTGGTGCTTGAGGCCGAAGCAGTACGCCAGCTGGATGACGATGTAGACGCCGATGACCAGCGCGAGCTTCCAGTTCGCGAAGAACGACAGGCCGACGGCGAGCCCGAGCGACACCACGGCCATCGCGTAGGCGATCGTGACGGGCAGGACTCCTGCAGCGATCGGCCGGAACCGCTTGGTGGGGTGCGCGCGGTCGGCCTCGACGTCCATGGCGTCGTTGACCAGGTAGACGCCGGAGGCGGCGAAGCAGAACACGATGAACGCGAGCGCGACGGACAGCAGCACGTCGCGATCGGTGACCGAGCCTGCCGCCAACGGCGCGGCCAGGACCAGCACGTTCTTGACCCACTGACGCGGGCGAAGCGCCTTGACGATGCCGTCCGCCAGATTCTTCGGCGGTGCGCCTACGGGTGCGGCATCCTCGCTCATTTGTCTCCTTCGAACTTCACGACGGCAGCAGCCGTCAACGCGCCGAGTGCAGATCCGGCCAGCACGTCGGTGGGGTAATGGACTCCGAGCACCAAGCGCGAGAGCAACATGGGTGGGACGAGGACCGCCGGTAACGGTAGCCCGGTCACGCGGCCGAGGAGAACCGCAGCCGCTGTGGTGGATGTCGCATGTGACGACGGGAAACTCAGCTTGCTCGGCGTCGAGACATTGATCCGGACGGCCGGATCGTGGGGACGTGGCCTGCGCACGATGCGCTTGATGACGATGGACGCGGCATGCGATCCGACGGCACCGACGGCCACCGACGCCCACTGGCGTCGCCGCGGCGCGTCCAGAGCAGCGCCGATACCTGCGATCGCCACCCAGCCGAGGGCATGTTCGCCGAAGTGCGACATCCCGCGCGCAACGGTGATCGCACCGGGGGCGCTACCGACCGTGGCCTGCACCTTCTCGAGGATGCGCACTTCGGTCGGCACCTCGGTCTGGCCTTTACGCCTGGTAACGAAAGACACGTTCCCACGTTTCCTTACTGGTCAGGTGCGGCACGGCATCACGGTAGCGGGCCTTGAGAGCAGGGAATTCGGCTGCCAACTGTTTGCGCAACGACAGCGCTTCCTTCAGCAACGCCGCGGCCTGCGCGCGGTCGCGCTTGCGGTAGACGACGCCCCGACCGTCCGCGGTGGTGACGGTGACGCCGTCGACCTGGGACAGCAGGAACCAGCGTGCGTCGAGAGTCGGCACGTTGAGCTGCGGACGCTCGTGGTGCTGCTCGTGCGCAGGCTTGACGTTGTGCAGCAAGCCCTTGGCCAGACGACGGACCTTGGAGATCGGGTTGGTCGGCAGGCCGACGGCTCCGACTTCCTCACCCGATGCGAGCGGCAACTCCGTGGAACTGCCGACAACGACGGCGTCCGGGAATTCCTTGCGCAGTGCATGCACCGTCGGCAGCGCCGTGGGCAGAATCTCGAGGATGTGCTCGGGACCGGCCAGGAAGTCACGGATCGCAAGGTTCTGGATGGCGACCGTCGAGTACTCGAGGCACAGCAGGTGTTTGACGGTGGCCTTGATGGTGTCGAGCACCAGGCCCTTGCCGTCGCCGGGCATGTGCAGCGACGCGACAACGAGACGGTTGCGCAGGTGGAAGTACGCCTGCCAGTCGATGGCGTCGTCCTTGTCGCTCCACGCCATGTGCCAGATCGCGGCACCCGGCAGCGTCACCGTCGGGTAGCCGGCTTCGCGTGCGCGCAAGCCGTATTCGGCGTCGTCCCACTTGATGAACAGGGGCAACGGCTGCCCGAGTTCCTCGGCGACGACGCGCGGGATCATGCACATCCACCAGCCGTTGTAATCGACGTCGATGCGGCGGTGCAGCAGCTTGCTGGTGCGCAGCGGGTCCTCGGAGAAGTCGTGGTCGTATTCGACGTTCTGCGCGCCGGTCCACATGAAGTTCCCGCGGTCGATCACTTCACCCATGACGTGCAGGTGACTACGCGCCTGCAGATTCAGCATCTGGCCGCCGACGAGCGTGGGCACCTTGGCGAAACGCGACATCGCCAACGCCCGCAGAATCGAGTCGGGCTCGATCTCGATGTCGTCGTCCATGAACAGAATGTGTTGGCAAGCAGTGTTGTTCAGCGCCTCGTACATGATCCGGCTGTAGCCGCCGGACCCACCGAGGTTCGCCTGATCGTGGATCGCGAGACGGCCACCGAGCGCAGCAGCGGCCTCGTCGAAGCCGGGTTCGTCCTTTGCCTTGCGGGTGCCCTGATCCGGCATGATCACGGCCTGGATCACGTCGAGCACCAACGGGTCCGAGCCAAGGGCGACAAGCGCTTTGACGGCGTCGGTGGGTCGATTGAACGTGGGGATGCCGACGGCGACGGTCGCCTCACCGGGAGCGTCGATCGGCGCGTACCAACCGGCGCTTTCGAGGACCACCTCGGAATCGGAGGTGATGTCGAACCAGATCCACCCGCCGTCCTCGAACGGGCCGAGGTCGATCAGAAACTCTTGCGCCGCATCGCCGTCCACGGCCTCGCGGCCCTCGACGTGGATGCGCGACGCATCGGCCTTGGACCGGTAGACGTCGATTCGGCAGTGGCCGGACACCTCGACGCGCAACACCACGGACTTCAGGATGCTGTAGCGCCGCCAGTAACTCGCCGGGAATGCGTTGAAGTAGGTGCAGAACGACACCTCGGACTCGCCGCCGATGGTGAGCGAGGTACGCGAGAGCGAGTGCGCGCGTTTGGCATTGGTGGTCGCTTCTTCGAGGTACAGCGTGCGCACGTCGAGCGGCTCACCCGACCGGGGCAGCAGTACTCGCTGCAACAGCGATTTTCCGAGGACCGGCGCGACGTCTGCCACCCCGTCCTCGAGCAGGTGCTTGGCGGTCATTTGTCCCCCGCCAGGGCGGTGCCGGTCTCGAAGTGCGGGGCCAGGGTGTTGTCGTACATGTTCAGTGCGCTCGCGATGGCCATGTGCATGTCGAGGTACTGGTACGTGCCGAGTCGACCACCGAACAGCACACCGTTGGAGGCCGTCTCGGCCTTCGCGCGGTTGCGGTACGCCTCGAGCTTCTGCCGATCGTCGGGGGTGTTGATGGGGTAGTACGGCTCGTCGCCGCTCTCGGCGAAACGTGAGAACTCGCGCATGATGACCGTCTTGTCGGTCGGGTACTCACGCTCGGGATGGAAGTGGCGGAACTCGTGGATCCGAATGAACGGCACGTCGCCGTCGTTGTAGTTCATCACCGGCGTTCCCTGGAAATCGCCGACCGGGAGCACCTCGGTCTCGAAATCGATGGTGCGCCAGCCCAATTCGCCCTCGGAGTAGTCGAAGTAGCGGTCCAGCGGCCCGGTGTAGACGATCGGGGCGTTCGGGCTCTCGGCGACCAACTCGTCGCGAACATCGAACCAGTCGGTGTTCAGGCGGACGTCGATCTTCTCGTCGCGTGTCATGTTCTCGAGCCACGCGGTGTAGCCGTCGACCGGCAGCCCCTCGTAGGTGTCGTTGAAGTAGCGGTTGTCGAAGGTGTAGCGCACCGGCAACCGGGTGATGTTGCCCGCGGGCAGTTCCTTCGGATCGGTCTGCCACTGCTTGGCCGTGTAGTCCCGGATGAACGCCTCGTAGAGCGGACGTCCGATCAACGAGATCGCCTTCTCCTCGAAATTCTGCGCGTCCTTGGAGTCGAACTCACTGGACTGATCCTCGATCAGGGCCCGCGCCTCGGCCGGGGAGAAGAACTTTCCGAAGAACTGCGAGATCAGCCCCAGGCCCATCGGGAACTGGTACGACTGACCGTTGTGCAGCGCGAAGACGCGGTGCTGGTAGCCGGTGAAGTCGGTGAACTGGTTGACGTAGTCCCACACGCGCTTGTTGGACGTGTGGAACAGGTGCGCACCGTACTTGTGAATCTCGATACCCGTCTCGGGCTCGGCTTCCGAGTACGCGTTGCCGCCCAGGTGGTGCCGCCGGTCGAGAACGAGAACACGCTTGCCCAGCTGGGACGCCGCCCGTTCTGCCACGGTCAGACCGAAGAACCCGGATCCGACGACGATGAGGTCGTAGCGGCCGGTCGCGGTGGCGTCGGAAGAGGTGGTCTCGGGGCTTACAGCAGTCACGGGCAACCAGGGTATCCGACGATCGTGACGGCTCCACCCCGCCAGGCATCGCCCGGCCGGTCCGGTGTCAACCCGGCAGGCGTCGGAGCAGGTAGGTATCCATCACCCAGCCGTGTGCCTCTTTGACCTCGGCGCGGGCGCGGCGAATGTCGTCGAGCACGTCGTCGAGCGGCCCGGCCACGAGCTTCTCGTCGGTCGTACCCAGGTTGGCTCCCCAGTGGATGCCCCACCCTGCGCCGGTCAGCGCACTGCAGGCCAGGTTGCCGTCGAGCATGACGACGAGGTTGTCCAGCCCGGCTGCGACGTCGCCGGCCAGGTTCCTGCCGGTGGTGATGACGATCGGGCCCCCGATGCGATTGAGCACGAGTCGATGACTCGCCGCCAGCATGGACACGCTGGAGATGCCGGATGTGACATCGAACTCGATGTCGCCGCGCAGTTCGGCGATCCGCTCGACGACGCGGATGGTGCTGTCGTAGAGCGCCGGGTCGCCCCAGACGAGAAATCCGACGACGGTGCCGTCGGCGAGACCGTCGAGCACGTCGGCGTACGCCCGGGCGCGGGCGTCGTGCCAATCGAGGACCGCGGTCTCGTACTGCCGAGGTGACCGGTCGCGTGGGGGATCGGGCACCTCGATGACCCGGTAGCTGCCACCGTGGTGGCGCTCGAGGATCTCCTGCCTGGCTGCTGCCAGATCCCCGACGGACGCGCCCTTGTCGGCCACGACGAACACGTCCACGGCCCGCAGCTTCTCGACGGCCTGCACCGTCACCTGATCCGGGTGACCACCGCCGATGCCGATCAGATGGATTTTCACGAGCGGTCCCGGCAGGCGTCGTACAGGTGGGATTCGGCGACGACGCGACGAGCGAGAGCAGGACCGACGAGGATCACTGCGGCCTGACGCAGGCCGGCGGCCTCGACCTGGTCGGCGATGTCGGCCAGAGTGCCGCGCAGAACCATCTCGTCGGGCTTGCTGGCATGAAAGACGACCGCGGCGGGGCAGTCCGAGCCGTAGAACTGCGCCAACTCGTCGGCGAGGACACGGGTACGGGTGATGGCCAGATGCAAAGCCAACGTGGCGCGAGTGGCGGCGAAGTTGGCCAGCGCCTCGGTGTCCGGCATCGCCGTCGAGCGGGCCTGCGCGCGAGTGAGGACCACCGATTGCGTCACCTCGGGAACGGTCAGCTCGACGCCCAACGTGGCCGCAGCGGCCGCGTAGGCGGGCACTCCCGGCGTGATGTCCCACGGCACACCCGCGGCGTCGAGTCGAGCCGACTGTTCTGCGATCGCGGAGTAGAGGGACGGATCACCCGAGCACAGGCGTGCGACGTCGTCCCCGCGCTGGTCGGCGGCGACGAGTTCGGCGGTGATGGCATCGAGATCGAGCTTCGCGGTGTCGACCAGGCGAGTACCGACCGAGCAATGTTCGAGGATCGCGTCGTCGATGTAGGTACCGGCGTAGACACACACCGGACTGGATCGCAGGAACTCGACGGCCCGCAACGTGAGCAGGTCTGCCGCTCCGGGTCCGGCTCCGATGAAGTGCACAGTCACAGGTGGAAAGCGTAGGTGACGCGCCCGACGCGCCGCGCCATTGGAACTTCCCGGCTGTGGCTAACTGTCAAGCTAAGGTTTAGCCTTGTGTCTGATGGGACTCATGTTGCTGATGTGATTCATATTGTTCAGCAGTGGGAGATCCTACGACGCGTACCTACCACCAACCAGGGAGTACCGCCTTGCCGAACCGTCGAACGAAGCCGTCGATCGTTCTCGGTGCTGTCGCACTACTCGCCGTCGCGACCCCGTTTGCGGTCGCTGGGCTGACAGACAGCACGACCACCGGAGTTCGACCGGCCAACGAGACAACCCCGGTCACCGTGCCGACGAAGATCGTCGAGACCGCGCTGAGCGCAGCACCGGACATCGTCATTCCGCTGCAGGAGCTCACCGGCCTGCCGCTGCCCGATCTGCGGCTCTCCGATCTGAAATACCTGCCGCTGCCGGACTCCATCGTGATCCCGCCGATCGAGATTCCCGACATCCCGGGTCTCACGACGCCGGCTCCGGGTGGCGCAACCGCGCAGGCCCCGATCCCCAGGGTGGACGCCTCGGCACCGGTCAATCCTGAAGCTGCCGACCCCACCGGGCCGCCGCTCGGAGCGGCAGTCAAGGAGATCTCGCAGGACACCCCGTTCAGCATGGTGGCGTTGACCTCCGAGCAGCTGAACGGCGCGAGCGCACAGGTTCGACGTCAGCTCGAGGACGGATCCTGGGGCCCGTGGCTGCAGACCGCACCGGTGGATACCACTGCGAGCGACGCCGTTCCCGCTGCGGAAAAGCAGGGCACCGAACCGATCTTCGTGGGGCTCACCAAGGCCGTGCAGGTGCTGTTGACTCCGCTGACGAGCAGCGCTGCTCCCGAAAGCTTTGCAACGCCGCCGGTTCCGGAGGTCCCGGTTGTTCCGCTGCCTTCCGATGCCACTGCACCTGCTCCCGCCGTTGCGGAGCAGCCTTTGGGCTACACACCCGCGTCGTCGAGCAAGCCGCTGCGCCAACAGGATCCGGCACCGACAGAGCCTGCTGCGCCCGAAGCCGCTCCTGAGGTGTCGGCCGAGCAGTTGGCGTCGGCAGTGAGCGACATCAGCGCCGTGCTCATCACCCCCGGCACGTCCCCCGCCGATTCGGCGTTGAGCGACCTCGCTACTCCGGTGGCGGGCGATGCAGGTCCCAACGTCATCACCCGCGCCCAGTGGGGTGCCGACGAGTCGATCCGTTGCGCCAACCCGACAATCGACGATTTCATCGGCGGTGCCACCGTGCACCACACCGCGGGCAGCAACGACTACTCGAAGTCCGAGTCGGCCGAGATCGTCCGCGCCATCTACGCGTACCACGCGCAGACTCTGGGCTGGTGCGACATCGGCTACAACGCACTCGTCGACAAGTACGGCCAGATCTTCGAGGGTCGCGCCGGCGGCTTGGACAAGCCGGTCCAGGGTGCGCACGCCGGTGGATTCAACGAGAACACCGTCGGAGTGGCCATGATGGGCGACTACTCCACTCAGGATCCGTCGCAGGAGACCGTCGATTCGGTCGGCAAGTTCCTCGGCTGGCGACTCGGCAAGGCCGGTCTGGATCCCAAGGGGACCACGACGATGACCTCCGAGGGAACGGATTTCACGTTCATCGGCAAAGGCAAGACCGTCGACCTGCCGGTGATCTTCGGTCACCGCGACGTCGGCAACACCGAATGCCCCGGTGACGCCGGATACGCCAGGCTCGGGGAGATCCGCGACATCGCGGCCGCGAACCTCGGCGGTGGCGGCGATGTCACACCGGCAGCACCCGAGACCGCGCCCGATGCCACCGCACCGGATACCGCGGTGACCGACCCGGCACCGTCACGCCCGGGCACGGACGTCAGTTCGACTCTGGGCGAGAACATCCCGGCCCTGGTCGCAGAATTGCAGCGCCTGGCGTCGACGAGCCCCGTCGCGCAGAAGTGGTTGTCCTCGGGCGGCGAAACCGGCGCTCTCGGCGTACCGGTCAGCGGCCTGGTTCAGGTCAGCGGCGGCCGCGAGAAGGCGCAGTTCCAGAACGGCGAGATCATCACCAACATGGCCGGCCAGGCCGTGGCCGTCATCGGCAAGATCTTCCAGCAGTACCTGCAGCAGGGCGGTGTCGACGGCGTCCTCGGTCTGCCGCTCACCGACGAGTTCAAGGTGCCGGAGGGCTTCCGAACGGACTTCGAGAACGGTTCGCTCATCTTCAACGAGCTCACCGGCATCGTGACCACGGTCATCAAGACGTACAACGACACCTACAACGCAGAAATGCAGAAGCCGGTCGCCGCGCCGGTGGAGCCGGCACCTGTTGCCGAGCCCGCTCCGGCACCGGAGCCCGCACCCGCGGGCTGAGTTCAGACAGTCGACAAGGGCCGAGTCACCGTGGTGACTCGGCCCTTGTCGTGTTCGATGCGCCGCTCTATCAGCGAATCACCACCAGCGTTCGAGTACCTGCGCCACTCCGTCGTCTGCGTTGGTGACGGTCACTTCGTCCGCGGCGGCGACGGCGGCCGGATGCGCGTTGCCCATGGCGACGCCCAGGCCGACCATCGACAGCATCGGGACGTCGTTGGGCATGTCCCCGAAGGCGACGATATCGGCGACGTCCACGGACAGCGTCTCGGCGACCTTCGCCAGGCCCGACGCCTTCGTGACGCCCGGCGCCGACAGTTCGATGAGCCCGTTGTCGGTGGAGAAGGTCAGGTCGGCGCGGCCGGAGATCAGCGGCGAGAGAATGTTTGCCATATGGCCGCTGGTCGATCCCGACAGACGTATCAGCAGCTTCACCGCGGGGACGTCGACGACGTCGTCCTCGGACATCTCGACGTTGTCGGGATTGAGCCACGCGTGCTCGTAGCCGGGCGAGCTGACGAACTGCGGCGTCGCCGCGTCGTGCGCCGATCGACCGACGCGCTCGGCCGCGAGACCGCAGCCGGGTAGCGCGCGGTACGCGACGTCGGCCAGCCACTGCAACGTCTCGACATCGAGGGTCTCCGCACTGAGCACGCGATCGGTGGCCGCGTCGTAGATGACCGCACCGTTGGCGCACACCGACATCGGCGCGTATCCGAGACCGTCGACGACGGGGTGGATCCACCGCGGCGGCCTGCCGGTGGACAGCACGAACGGCACTCCGTCCGCTACGACGGCTGCGACAGCTCGCTTGGTGCGTTCACTGACACGTTCGTGCTGGTCGAGCAGGGTCCCGTCGACATCGCTGGCGACGAGGCGAGGGGCGAGGCGGGCGGTGTTCGGCGCGTTGGTCATCGTGACGTCATTCTGCCCTAGTGTCGAAGGACCCTGTTTTCGACATGCACGTCTTCGATGTGGAAGGAACGGTAGATGACATCCGTGAACCGTCAGATCCGCTTGGCTCAGCGGCCCGTGGGGCGTCCCGACGAGTCGACGTGGGATCTCACCGAGGAACCCATCCCCACCCCGGGCGACGGGGAATTCGTCGTCACCGTCGACTACGTCTCCCTCGATCCCGCCATGCGCGGTTGGCTCAACGATGCGCGCTCGTACGTGCCTCCCGTCGGCATCGGTGAGGTGATGCGTGCTCATGCCGTCGGCCGCGTCCTCGAGTCCCGGCATCCGGATTACGCTGTCGGCGAAGTCGTTTCGGGCTCGTTCGGCGTCACCGAGCATGCGATCTCGGACGGGTCGGGAGTGCAGAAGGTCGACGAATCGATCGCACCGGCACCCACCTGGCTCGGTGCCCTCGGCTTCCCGGGATTGACGGCCTACTTCGGGTTGATGGACGTCGGCAAGCTGGCCGAGGGCGACACCGTCGTCATCTCCGGGGCGGCTGGCGCCGTCGGCAGCATCGCGGGTCAGATCGCGAAAGCCAAGGGAGCCACCGTGATCGGGATTGCCGGCGGACCCGAGAAGTGCGCCTGGCTCACCGAGGAGCTGGGCTTCGACGCGGCGATCGACTACAAGAACGAGTCGGTGTACAAGGCCCTGAAGGCCGCCGCACCGAAGGGCATCGACGTCTATTTCGACAACGTCGGCGGCGAGATTCTCGATGCGGCGCTCTCGCGCCTGCGTAAGGGTGCGCGAGTGGTGTTGTGCGGGGCCATCTCCGGCTACAACGCCACCGAACCGCAGCCCGGACCCGCGCACTACCTGTCCCTGCTGATCAACCGTGCGTCGATGACCGGGTTCATCATCTTCGACTATCTCGACCGCTACCAGGAAGGCGTCGACGCTCTGTCGGAGCTGCTCACCAGCGGCAAGATGACCGCGCGCGAGCAGATCGAGATCGGCGGAATCACGGCGTTCGGATCGACGCTCAACCTGTTGTTCGACGGTGCCAATACCGGCAAACTCGTCCTCGAGGTCGGCGAACGTACCCACGATTCGGAATTATGAGGACGACTCGTTCGTTGAACCCCACGTATCGCTCGATAGAGAACTAGGAGAGCACATGTCTGCAGCCACCGAAACCGCCATTCTCGCCGGAGGATGCTTCTGGGGAGCCGAAGAGCTCGTCCGCAAGCTGCCCGGGGTGGTCTCCACTCGCGTCGGCTACACCGGCGGTGAAATCCCCAACGCGACGTACCGCAACCACGGCAACCATGCCGAAGGCCTCGAAGTGGTCTACGACCCCACCCAGACGTCGTACCGGGATCTGCTGGAGTTCTTCTTCCAGATCCACGATCCCACCACGAAGAATCGTCAGGGCAACGACATCGGAGCCAGCTACCGCTCGGCCATCTTCTACCTGAACGACGAGCAGAAGCGCCTGGCCGAGGACACGATCGCCGATGTCGACGCGTCGGGCCTGTGGCCGGGCAAGGTCGTCACCGAGGTGACCCCGGCAGGAGATTTCTGGGAAGCCGAGCCCGAGCACCAGGACTACCTGCAGAAGTACCCCGAGGGCTACACCTGCCACTGGGTTCGCCCGGACTGGAAGCTGCCGCGTCGCGCAACCGCCTAGGAGCGGCTGCGCCGCATGTGCATGGAACTTCGTAGCCTGCTACGAAGTTCCGTGCACATGGGTAGGCGTAACGCCCATTCCGGACGGCCGACGGTCCACAGGTAGAACTACCGCGCACATGGAAGCCGAACTTGCGACACTGATCCGGTGACACCCGACAGAACCCCACGGTCGATGGCCGACGTCCTTCGTTCGCCGCGCTTCTGGCTCGCTCCGATCCTTGTCGTCTCGACCCTCATGTCGTTTCTCGCGGCCCTGTATCTGGGCGGCGTTCTCGATCCACGGGGCAACTTGCACGATCTGCCCATTGCGATCGTCAACCAGGACGAGGGCGACACCCTTGCGGGTGAGCAACGCAATATCGGCAACGACATCGTCGACGGATTGATTCAGAACGTCGATTCCGAGAAGGTCGCGTTCCGCGAGGTCGGCCCTGCGCAGGCCGAATCGTTGTTGTCCACGGCCGAGGTCTACGGCTCCATCGTCATCCCCAGTGATTTCACCAAGAGAATGGGAATCCTGGCCGAGGGCAGCATCATTCCCGGTGATATCGAGAAGCCGATCATCACCGTCTACACCAATCCGCGGGCGGGTAGCTTCGGGATGTCGCTCGTGACCGGAGTGGCCACTCCTGCCTTCGAATCGGTGAATCAGACCGTGGGCCAACAGATCACCGATCAGGTTCGCCAGCAGCTCGGCGACACTCCACTGGCCGGCGCGAGCGCACTGACGTTGGCGCAGCCGATCGATGTGATTGTTGCCCAGCACGATCCACTGCCCGACGGTACCGGCGGTGGCCTGTCTGCGTTCTACTACGCGCTACTGCTCGTCTTGGCGGGATTCACCGGTGCGACCATCGTCAGCACCCTCGTCGACGGCTTATTGGGGTTCACTCCCACCGAAATCGGCCCGAAGTACATCCACCGCGGACCCACCCGGATCAGCCGGTTCCAGACGCTGTTGGTCAAGTGGCTGGTGATGTTCGTTCTGGCCATGCTCGTATCCGCCCTGTACCTACTGATCAGCCACTTGCTGAGCATGCCCATCACCCATGCGTGGACCCTGTGGATGTACGGCGCGTTCGCGATCACCGCCGTCGGATTCACGGCGCTGGCGGTGATGTCCGCATTCGGCACAGCAGGGTTGCTGGTCAACTTGGCCGTCTTCATCATCCTGGCCCTGCCGTCCTCGGGTGGCACGATTCCTCTCGAGGCGAGCCCGCCGATTTTCACGTGGCTGGCCCAGTTCGAGCCGATGCATCAGATCTTCCTCGGCACCCGATCGATCCTGTACTTCAACGCCTCGCCCGACGCCGGCCTGCTGCATTCGGTGGGTATGACGTCCCTCGGACTGCTCATCGGGCTCGTGTTCGGCCTGGTATTCACCCTTCTCTACGACCGCAAGGGCCTCGACAGAAGCCTCGATTCTCCGGGTGTCATCAGCTGACGCCGGTACACTCGATCCAATGCTTGCTGTCAACCCAGCCGGGAGCGTCGCACCTCGACGGGCCGTCCGCGCTTACCTCGACGTCGCCATCGTCGTTCTCGTGCTCGTGGGCACCAACCTCATCGCACACTTCACCACGGTGTGGGCGAGTATCGCGACGGTTCCGATCGCCGCCGTTCTCCTGGTGATCCTGTCGAACCGTCGCGGACTCGGATGGGCCGAGCTGGGACTGTCACCCAAGCAGTGGAAGACGGGTTCGCTCTACGCACTCGGTGCCGTCGGCATCGTCCTGACGGTCATGGCCATCGGTGCATTACTGCCGATGACGCGGCCCTTCTTCATGGCCGATCGCTATGCCACCATCTCCGCGGCGCTGGTCGCCTCGATGATCGTCATCCCGCTGCAAACGGTCATCCCGGAAGAACTCGCGTTCCGTGGAGTGCTGCACGGCACGTTGGGCCGCATCTACGGTGCCCGCGGAGTCTTCGCGGCGGGATCTCTACTGTTCGGCCTGTGGCACATCGCGTCCTCGCTCGGCCTGACCGCCGGGAACGTGGGACTCAGCGGATTTCTCGGCGGCGGGCTGTTCGGGCAAATCGTCGGGATCGCGCTCGCAGTCGTCGCGACCGCCGCCGCCGGGGTCGTCTTCACCTGGCTGCGCAGTCGAAGCGGGAGTCTCATTGCACCCATCGCCCTGCACTGGTCGTTGAACGGACTCGGCGCACTGGCCGCAGCACTCGTGTGGCACGCATCGACGAGCTGAGCGACATGAAAGACGAGCTGCACCAATACCTTCGGATCGCTCGCCAGAACATGCTGTGGAAGCTCGACGGCCTCACCGAATACCAGAAGCGACGACCGATGACGCCGACGGGAACCAACCTCTTGGGGTTGGTCAAACACCTCGCCATCGTCGAATACGGCTACTTCGGCCTCACGTTCGGTCGTGAGTTTCCAGCTCGTTTCGCGGAATTGGAAGCAGAGGGCATGGCCCGGCTGAATTCCGACATGTGGGCCACCGCCGAAGAATCGTCGGAATCCATTGTCGCCCTGTACCGCGAGGCGTGGACGTATGCCGACAAGACCATCGATTCACTCGACCTGGATGCAGCGGGACGCGTCCTGCACTGGCCTGCGGACAAACAAGAAGTGACGTTGCATCGCGTACTGGTGCATCTGTGCATCGAAACGAATCGACATGCCGGACACGCAGACATACTGCGCGAATTGATCGACAACTCCGTCGGACTGCGCCTCGGCAACGAGAACATGGCCGACGGCGACGCAGCATGGTGGGCACAGTACCGATCCGAGTTGGAAACCGTTGCTCTAGAGGCTGATCAAGCCCGTCCCGCCGACTGAGCTATTTTCGGCTCGACGGCTATTTTCGCGGTGTACCTGTCCAACCGCGATCGATGACCCGATTCAGCGCGACGACAGCCTGCGCGGAAATCCCGGGCAGTGATCACTGTCCGTCTACCGTTCTTTTTCTCGATTCTCACGGCCTTCCCGGAGCGCAGCTTCGATACCGGTGTCGCCCCTGCTATCGAAGCGAAGACCCCAGCCTGCCCGATCGCGCATCGGATGCACGTCCGACACGGATGTACCCCAAAATGTCTTCGGCGATAATCTGCGCCCGCGGCCAACCACGCGTTGCCCACGCATCGATGCCACGATCCCCGGTGTGGAAGGGGTGGAATTACCAGGAGAAGGGGCAAAGTTTCGATGAGCGAGACGTATCGGGAATTTCCGGCCATGGCGACTGTTTGCGCCCACGTGCTTGATAACGAGACCGCCGCCGAAACCGAGCTGAGCCCCAAGTCCTGGGTCCGCGAGCTGACCGAGCAGATTCTCGAGCAGGGCACCACCGAGGGGGCCGAGTATCAGGGTCTGCCTGTCGTGCTGTTCACGATCACCGGGGCGAAGTCCGGCAAGAAGCGGTACGTTCCCTTGATGCGCGTCGAAGCCGACGGCAAGTACGCCATGGTCGGTTCCAACGGTGCCGGTGCCACGAACCCGTCGTGGTACTACAACATCAAGGCAAACCCCACCGTCACGGTGCAAGACGGGACGAAGGTTCTCACCCTCCAGGCCCGCGAGCTCGACGGGGCCGAGCGCGAGAAATGGTGGACGCTAGCCGTCGGGTCCTTCGCTCAGTACGCCGAATTCCAGTCCCAAACAGACCGGCAACTCCCCGTCTTCATCCTGGAGTGACCCCGGCTGTGATCCCACTTCACGCCCCGTGCACGGGCGACACCCGACGTTAGGAACAGCCTTGAAGATCGGAATCTCCACCTTTGTCACCGACGACGGGATCGACCCGGTGTCGCTGGCTCGCGCCATCGAGGAGCGTGGATTCGACTCGCTGGTTGTTGCCGAGCACACTGACATCCCAGCCAGTAGGGAGACGGCGTTTCCCACCGGCGAAGAGATGCCCGACTTCTACTATCGGACGCTCGACCCCTTCGTCACTCTGGCAGCGGCCGCAGCGGTGACATCGAAGATCGAGCTGGTCACCGGTATCACCTTGCTCATTCAGCGTGATCCCATCACCACTGCAAAAGAATCCGCCAGTATCGACCTGATCTCACGGGGCCGGTTCGTATTCGGCGTGGGAGCGGGTTGGATCCTCGAGGAGATCCGCAACCACGGCACCGACCCGAAGACACGGGGTGCACTGTTGGACGAGCAGATCGAAGCAATCAAAGCCCTGTGGACGAACGAGCCGGCCGAGTATCACGGCAAGCACGTCGATATCGAACCCTCCTACCTCCGTCCCAAGCCGGTGCAGACACCGCACCCCCCGATATTCATCGGCGGTGCCTCCGATGCGACGGTGAAGCGCGTCATCCGGCACGACGGCGGGTGGATAGCCAACCCACAGCCCGTCGATGTCATGTCCGCGCGCATCGATGCGATGCGCGAAGGACTCGGGCACGACGTTCCGTTGCTACAGTTCGGCACCCCCGCGGATCCCGAGTACTGGCAAGCCTGCGAAGAGTTGGGATTCGGGCAGCTTGCGCTCATGCTGCCCACCGCGCCGCACGACGAATCGTTGAAAATCCTCGACGAGTACGCCGCGCTGGCGTCCGCGTACCGCGGGAGATAAAACCCTGGGCGCGTTCGGAAGTCGCGCCTCCACCCACACCGGTCCCCGCACCGATCCGGTGCGGGGACCGACCGAGCTTGCGTTCAGGAACCGGACGGCGCTGCCGGCGGTGCGGGAGGCGTCGCACCGTCAGCGGGTGCCGGCAGCGCGGGCGGAGTTGTGCCATCGGCCGGTGCCGGCGGCGCGGGCGGCGTCGCTCCGTCTTTTGGTGCGCACACCGCTCCCGGGCCACCTGCGCCCGGCCCACCCTTACCCGGACCACCATCGGCCGGTCCGCCCTTGCCCGGACCACCCGCGGGCGGGGCAGGCGGAGTTGCGCCGTTATCCGGCACGGCCGGAGTTGTTCCGTCCGCGGGTCCCGGTGGCGTCGGAACCGCGGGGACCGTAGATCCGTCGCCGGAATCCGTCGCCTCGGGGCTTGCCGGAACAGCAGGCACGTCCGACCCGCCGCCGCCATCGGTTCGCTGTCCGAGGGCAGACGACGACACCACGGTCGACACGCCAGGCGAGGCGTCGGGTCCGGTGGCTGCGAACACAGCCGCGGTCACCAGGGCTCCGACGGCGAGACCCGCTGCTGCGGTCGCGGCCAGCGGCACCCGTCCCTTCCACCGCTTCGGCTTGCTCTCCCGAGCGGTGCCGGGCTCGGGGTTCGATGCGGCGGGAATCGGTTGGGTCTGATCGTTCACGTTCACTCCTTGTTCGGACTGCGTCGTTCGTTTCGGTCTGTCACCGACACTGCCGCCGCTAGCTGAAGTCACCCTGAAGCCGAGCGCATCTTCAGGATCACTTCAGCTGGTGGGTGACAATCGAGGCATGACATACAGTTCCGCTCCCCGGGTGATGGTGGTGGAGGATTCGTTACCCATCAGGGAAGCGCTCGTGGCCGCGTTCGAGGACGCGGGTTTCACCGCCGTGTCCCTGCCCGACGGCGACGACTTCGAAACCACGATGGCAGGCTTCCGTCCGGATGTGGTGATCCTCGACGTCATGCTGCCCGGTGCACGGGACGGGTTCTATCTCATCGACGTCGTCCGGCAGAGCAGCGACGCAGGCATCATCATGGTCACCGCGAAAGATCAGCTGGCCGACCGGTTGCGGGGCCTGGGCGACGGCGCTGACGACTACGTGGTCAAGCCCTTCCAGCTCGACGAGGTGGTCGCCCGCGCCAAATCCGTGCTGCGGCGTCGTGGTCGTTCTTCCGACGCGGTCCAGGTCGGTGATCTACTGGTCGACGAGCCCGCCGGAGTGGTCACTCGGGCAGGTCAGGTTCTCGATCTGACGGCGACGGAGCTCCGCTTGGCCACGTTCCTCGTCGCACAACGCGGACGTACCGTCTCCAAAACCTCTATCCTGGAATCGGTCTGGGGCTACGGCGCGTACGACGGTAACCTGGTGGAAGTTCACATCAGTGCGTTGCGTCGCAAGATGGAAGCGCATGGGCCGCGGTTGATCCATACCGTCCGCGGCTTGGGTTATGCATTGCGGGCTCCGCAGTGAAGCGGACGCCGACCCCGTCGCTTCGGATGCGGGTGGTCGCCACCGTCGTCGTGTTGTTCGCGGCACTGCTGGTGATTATCGGATCGTCGGTGGATGTCGTTCTGGGTCAACAGCTTCGGCGTGATCTGGAGGCGCGGTTGTCGGATCGGGCAACTCGGGCTGTCGAGCTCGTGGAGAGCGGCGTCGGGCCCGGGGATCTGGTGCAGGCCCTGCAGGGCGACGCCATCCGAGTTCGGGTCACCGCTGCGGACGGCACGGTGTACGGCGCTCCCGGCAGCGGACCGCCTGGCCCGGACATCCGGCCTGCCACCCCGGCTCCGCCTGCGGGCCAGTCGCGAACTCCCAGTCCCCCTGGTCCGCCCGATCCTCCTGTGCCCCCGTCCGATTCGTTCGAGATCACCGAACCATTGCCCGACGGTTCGACGCTGTCTCTCCTCGGCGATACCACCGCCATAGCCGATGTGCGGCGACAACTGCGCATCCTCATGCTGGTAGCGGGTGCTGTGACGCTGCTACTGGCCGCCGCTGCGCTGACCTTTGCCGTGCGGCGAGCACTGTCCCCGCTGGACTCGATGACATCGGTCGCGCGCCGAATAACCAACGGCGACAGGGGTAGACGGCTGCTTCCCACCAAACCGAACACCGACCTCGGCCGTACTGCCTCGGCCGTGGACGAGATGCTCGACGCCCTCGAGGACGCCGAGCGCCGCGAGGCAGCAGCGGCGCGCACAGCCCGCCTCGCCGAGGAGGACATGCGGCGCTTTCTGGCCGACGCCGCACACGAGCTGCGCACTCCCGTCGCCGGCATCTCGGCGTTGGCGCAGTCGCTGCAGCGCGACGCCGAACATCGCCCCGATCGAGTCGCGCGCTGGAGCGAGCTGCTGGTCGGGGAATCGAGCAGGGCGTCACGATTGGTGGGCGACATGCTCGATTCCGTTCGTGCGGAGAGCACGTCGGATCTCGATGCAACCGATATCGATCTGGTCGACATCACCCGGCGCACAGTGGAGCGAGCAGCGCTACTGATGCCGGACATTCGGTTCGATGTCGATGCGACGCAACCGGTTCCGGTTCGAGTGGACGTCGGACGCATCGAACAGATCCTGTCGAACGTACTCGACAATGCCGGTCGCTTCACCCCGTCCGGCGGCACGATTCGGGTAGCGGTCGGCAGGGACACCCACGCATTCATCACCGTGGACGACGAAGGACCGGGTGTCGCGGAGGCAGACCGTGAGCGCATCTTCGAACGGCTCGTCAGGCTGAACTCCGCCCGTGACCGAGCGTCCGGCGGCGTCGGGCTGGGGCTGTCGATCGCTCGAACACTGGCGCGCGCCCACGGCGGCGAACTCGTCTGCCTCGCAGGGCCTTCGGGCGCGCGATTCCGGCTGACTCTCCCCCTGAACGCGTGAACACCTGAAGCACTGAAACCCCGAACATGTCGGCTATTCGACGATCAAGTCCATCAGCAGGCTGTCGTGCCAGCCGTCCGGTCCCTTCTCGTACTTGCGCATGATCCCGACCGGCTCGAAACCGACTGCGCTGTAACAGGCTATCGCTGCCGCGTTGTCGGCGGCGGGATCGATCACCAGGCGGTGATGACCGAGATCGACTGTCAGGTAGCGCACCAGCGTGCCTACCGCGTCCTTTCCGATGCCGCGGCCGTGTACCGCCGGATCGAGGAAGATGTCGATCGACGCGTGCCGGTACATCGGGTCGGTCTCTTCGCCGTACTGGATCAAACCGACTGTCGCGGAGCTTAATTCGACAACCAGGCGGATCTCTTCAGGGTTGTCGAACGGCCAGTTCTCGTCGGCGTCCTCGTCACCCCACCGCGCATGCACCTCGGGGGTGTGCAGTATTCGGCGTAGCTCCGGCACGTCCTCGGCGGTGATCGGCCGCAACACGACCCGTTCACCGCGGAGGTTCATGCCCGCCGACTACTCGACGCGCTTGGCCGCGCGTGCCGCCAGATCCTGGGCGTCGAGCTTGTCGGCTTCCTCCAGGGTCGGGGCACTGCCACCGAGTCGGGCCGGAACCCAGTACGCGCCGGGCTCGTGGTGGTAGCCCTCCTGAAGCTCGAGCAGCATCTTCTGCATGACCGACCGCAGCTTGTCGGTCAGTTCGTTCGGCGGCCCGACCGGCGCAATCAGTTCACCGACGGCAATGGAGATCGGAGTGTTGGTGCGGCCCAATCGCTTCGGGTAGCCCTTGGTCCACACTCGCTGCGCACCCCAGATGACCGTCGGGATGATGGGGACGCCGGCCTCGATGGCCATACGCGCTGCACCGGACTTGAATTCCTTGATCTCGAAGCTCCGGCTGATGGTGGCTTCGGGATACACGCCGACGAGTTCGCCCTTACGCAGACTGTCGACGGCCGCCTTGTACGACTGCGCACCGGCACCGCGGTCGACGGGGATGTGCTTGAGTGCGCGCATGATGGGGCCGGAGATCTTGTTGTCGAAGACTTCCTTCTTGGCCATGAAGCGGATGTAGCGCTTCACTCGCCGCGGCGGCAACCCGGCGTAGGTGAAGTCCATGTATCCGGTGTGGTTGACGGCGATGACCGCTCCACCGGTAGCAGGGATGTGCTCCTCGCCCTCGACCTCGAACTTCAGGCCCTCGAACGCGAACACTGTGCGAGCGATGCCGATGACTGATCGGTAGACGGGTTCCACAGTCGGTTAGCGTAGTCGGTGGACGGGGTCGGAGAAAGGTCCGGCCAGGAGCGCGGTCGGGTCGTGCGCAGTTCGAGAAGCTACGGGGGAGAGAATTCACGTGAAGAACAGAGCGGCTTCACCGCGGCGCAGCCGGGTCTGCCGAACCGCGCTGCCGCTGATAGCGATGATTGCGCTGGTCGGTGCCTGCGATTCCGCGGTCGGGATCCCATCCGATCAGGCCGCAGCCCCGTCCAGCAGCAGTGCAGGGTCCACCGCCGAGTCCGCGAATGCCGCCGGGTCGAGCACCCCAGAGCCCACCACCACCCCGGCACCGCCGCCCATCCCACCGGGTCCGCCCGTCGGCGAAGCCCCCGGAAATCCTGCGGCCGCCGCGGCACTACGGCCGTTCGTCAACGATCTCACCGGCGGCGGAATAGGTGTCGTCACCGCGAGGTGCTGGACTGTGCCGCCGACCGACATTCCGACGATGTACTTCGACACCGGCGCCATCCTCGCAGCGGTGGCGGCTCCCGCGGTCGACGGTCAGTACGCGGTGACGTGGACCGGACCCGCGGCAACGGTCGCCATCAAACGCAGCGAGATCGCGTCGGGCTACGCCTGCCCTACCGTCTATCCCACCGGCACGACGCCGGTGTTCGACGCGACGGACGCGGTCTACACCGTCGATCGCTATCTGGGACGCATCGCCGGTATCCCCGTCAATCGGGGCGACGTCGAAGAGAGCTACCCGCTGGTGTGCGACAGCCGCGGCACGTGGGATCCGAACGGCACCGGGTCTCCTACTGCCCCACCTCTAGCCGAGAACCCGGCAATTCTGCCGAGCATCACCTCGTTCGATCCCGACAGTGTGTTCGTGACGGCTCAGAACGGCGTCTACACGCAGGTCAATGCAGACATCATCGACGCCTCGGGGGTCTACCAGAACCGCACGTTCCTGCTGGCGATCGGCGGCGAGGGCTACTGCATCGGCGACATCGCCTGATCCTGCATTACTTCAGGACATCGGTCCCGACGAAGGGCACGAGGGCTTCCGGAACCCGGACGGTGCCGTCGGCCTGCTGGTGGTTTTCGAGGATCGCCACAATCCACCGCGTGGTGGCGAGGGTGCCGTTCAGGGTGGCGGCGGTCTGAGGCTTGCCGTTCTCGTCGCGGTATCGCACGCCGAGGCGTCGGGCCTGGAAGGTCGTGCAGTTCGAGGTCGAGGTGAGCTCGCGGTATGCCTTCTGCGTGGGGACCCATGCTTCGCAGTCGAACTTGCGCGCGGCCGAGGACCCGAGGTCTCCGCCTGCGGTATCGATGACGCGGTAGGGCAATTCGACTGCGGCGAGCATTTCCTTCTCGTACTGCAGCAGCTTCCGGTGCTCGGCCGCCGCGTCCTCGGGCTTGATGTACGAGAACATCTCGATCTTGTCGAACTGATGGACGCGGATGATGCCGCGGGTGTCCTTGCCGTAGCTGCCCGCTTCACGACGGAAGCACGACGACCAGCCTGCGTAGCGCTTCGGGCCGTCGGCGAGGTCGATGATCTCGCCCGAGTGGTAGCCGGCGAGAGCAACTTCGGAGGTTCCGACGAGGTAGAGGTCGTCGGCTTCGAGGCGGTAGATCTCGTCTGCGTGTGCGCCGAGGAAGCCGGTTCCCGACATGATCTCCGGCCGCACGAGAACCGGCGGGATCATCATGGTGAACCCGTTCTTGACGGCCTTCTGCGCGGCGAGCTGAAGCAGCCCCTGCTGCAGCAACGCGCCGTAGCCGGTCATGAAGTAGAAGCGCGAGCCCGAGACCTTGGCACCGCGTTCCATGTCGATCAGGTTCAGCGACTCGCCGAGTTCGAGGTGGTCCTTCGGCTCGAAATCGAACTCCGGGATCTGCCCGACGGTCTCGAGAAGGACGAAGTCGTCCTCGCCGCCTGCGGGCGTGCCGTCCTGGACGATGTTGGAAATCGCGCGATGGGCCGCGTCGAGGGCTGCGTCGGCCTCGGCTTCGGCGGCCTGGGCGGCCTTGACCTTCGCGGCGAGTTCCGATGCGCCGGCGAGTAGCGCGGGGCGGTCCTCGGCGGAGGCCTTACCGACCTGCTTTCCCAGCGCCTTCTGCTCGGCACGCAGCTGATCGCCGGCCAGAACCGCGGCCCGGCGGGATGCGTCGGCATCCAGAAGTGCGTCGACGAGAGCGGGGTCCTCGCCTCGGGTGCGCTGCGAGGCGCGCACTGCGTCGGGGTTCTCGCGAAGCAATTTCAGGTCGATCACGAGAGCAAACCTTACTTGCCGAGCAAGCCCAGGTAGTCCTCGCGTCCGAACATCGTGGCTGCGTCGATCGCCGAGGGGTGGCCGCCGTGTGGGTCGGCTCCGCCGTCGACGAGCAGCCGCACCACCTCGTCCTCGCCTTTGAACACAGCGCCCGCGAGTGGGCTCTGACCCTTGTCGTTGGCCTTGTTCACATCGGCACCGCGTTCGACCAGCACCCGTACCGCATCGGCGTGACCGTGATAGGCGGCCAACATGAGCAGGGTGTCCCCCGACTCGTTGTGCAGATTCACCGGAACTCCGGCGTCGACGTAACTCGCCAGACCGACGGCGTCACCGGTACGTGCCATTGCGAACAGTCGACCGGCCAGCTCACTGAGGTCGTCGTCACCCGTTGGGTCGCTCATGTCGACCGAACATACTCGGGCATGATGGAGGGCGATGTCCGCTACAGAACCAGACCCCACGACGAGCGAGAGTCGGAGAACTCTCTCGGCCACCACTGCTCGACGCGGCCTCGCCATGGTGGCCGTCGGTGCAGTCCTGGCCGCGGGGGCAACAGTGTTCCTGTCCGGCGGATTCTCGACTCCCGAGAAGATCACCACGCATTCGACGGCCAGTGGCCCCGCCACCGCAGGTCCGGTGTCCGCGAAGTCCTTCGGTGCCGCCGACCCGGGCGTATGCCTGCAGTGGACGCCCACCGACGATCCCGAAACCGATCGTCAGGACCTCAGCGAAGTGCCGTGCGCCGACGCCCACCGCTTCGAGGTGGCCCGCGACATCGACATGAGCGTCTACCCCGGCATCGAATTCGGCCCTGGCGCGCCGTACCCGGGAGCGCTGCGCTTCGGCGAACTGCGCGACGAGCACTGCACCGCCGCCGTCGACGGCTACGTCGGTGCCAAGTTCGACCCGAACGGCCGCTACGGCGTCGGCCTGATGTTCCCCAGCCAGGCCGGATGGGCCAAGGGCGAGCGCACGCTGCGGTGCGGTGTGCAGATGCCGTCGAACACCGGTGCGCTGCTCGAGATGACCGGCTCGATCCTCGACCAGGACCAGTCCAAGGTGTGGCCGACGGGCACGTGCATCGGAATCAACCAGAACGTGCCTGCCGACCCGGTGGACTGCTCGACTCCCCACGCGTTCGAGGTTGCCTCGGTGATCAACCTCACGCAGCAGTTCCCCGGCGGGCATCCGTCGGAAGGCGACCAGGACGCGTACCTGGAGAAGACCTGCACCGACGCCGTCAACGGATACCTCGGCTCGGAGAACGCGCTGCGGGACAAGACGTTGACGTTGTTCTGGGACACGATCGACGTCTCGAGCTGGCTCGCCGGTAGCCGTCAGGTGACCTGCTCGGTGGGCAAGGAACTCGACTCCGGTGGATTCGCGACCATCGTCGGCAGCGCGAAGGGCGACATCCTCATCAACGGTGCCGCGCCCGTACCGCCGCCCGCAGCCCCCGACGGCCGCGCCCTCCCGACTCCGCTGCCCGGTGCCGCTCCGATCACCACCGGAGGCTGACATCCCCACGCACATGACCCGCGTCGATTTCGAAGAAGCGGTGTCCGACGCTCTCGACACCCTGCCGCGAGAACTCACCGACTTCATGAACAACGTGGTCGTCCTCGTCGAGGAAGAACACCCCACCGAGGACATCCTCGGGTTGTACGAGGGAATCGCGTTGACCGAACGCTACGAATACAGCGGACACTTGCCCGACGTCATCACGATCTACCGCAAACCGATCCTCGACATGGTCGACGACGAACACGAGGCCCGACGCGAAATCGCCATCACCGTCGCGCACGAAATCGGCCATCACTTCGGCATCGACGACGAACGCCTGCATCAACTGGGATTCGGCTGATCGCGCTCGCCCCCGATCGCCACCCCCACCCCCGTAATGCCACCCCCGGTTGGGATCAATGTGGGTTTCAGTCGGTCAGACTGCAACAAAGGCGCATTGATCCCAACCTGGGGGGGCGGGCAAAACAGGGTTAAGCCGAGACAGCCTCTCGACGAACCGGCCGCACCGCGCGGTCGGTCAGGAACGCGAATCCCAGTCCCAGAGCCAGCCACAGGGTTGCCTGCGTGGCCAGTGACGAGAGTCGGAATTCCCACAGCAGGGTCGCCGGGAAGTCCGAACCCACTTCGTTCACACCCGGTAGAAGTGCATAACCCACACCGACGATCACGAGGAACGCCACTGTCGGAGCACCGACGCGAACCGCCACCGACGACTGCGACGCCACCGCCTTCGCCACGTAGATCGCGACTCCCACGGCCAGCAGACCGAGAATCACCGACGCCAACCACAGCCAGGTGCGCTGGGTGATCGTCTCCGGGTCCCCGACGGCCGGTGGGTTGGCCGGATACTTGAAGAACGGCACCGCTTCGATTGCCAGCCATCCGGCCCCGGCTCCGAGGAGCGCGAGGATCGAGCCCGGAAGCGAGCTGAACCGTCGGGCATAGTGCAGTACCGAGGCGAAGATCGCGCCGAGTGCGAGTCCGGCGAGTCCGGTGGCGAGGAACAGTCCGACGCGTTGCCCGTCGCGACTGACGAGGGCGTCCTCGTCTCCGTGCGAGTGCGCAGCAGTCGCATCGGAGTCGGCGTGGTGTGCCTCGCCTGCTGCTTCTTCGATGGAGATGGCCGAATCGACGTGCGGCTCACCGATGACGAAGGCAACTCCGCCGGCGAGCAGTCCCGCGACGAGACCGGCGAGCAGACCTCGCACCAGCAGTTGAACGAACGTCCCGGTCAGTGGCATGGCAGGCCCAGCAGGTGGCGGCCGTCGTGCATCAGTTCGTGCATGTACATGCCACTACGCGAGATCGCGCCCTGGTCGAATCCGACGAGGTAGAGCACAACGAATGCGAGCAGTATCGTCGCGGCGACGATGACGGCGAGGGCCGCCGATTCCGTCGTGTTGCTGGGTGCATGAAGTATTGCCATGGGGGTGTCCTCCTGGGATTGTGCGTCCCGTAGTCCCTTCGGAGATGAAGGGACGGCCATGTGATGTACGAGTTTTCTGGCTCTCGAATTCGGACATCTGCCCGACGTCGATCACAGTGGCGCAACCGTTCCGGATTTTCACCGGATTACCTGCGTACATCGCGTCTTACCTGCGCACTGTGGCACCGCGTTCGACTCTCTGTCAATCACTGTCCTCGAGAGAACACAGTCCGATGCCACAATGACGCGGTGACTGCGCCTACGACCCGCCTGACGTTGGTGAGCCACGCAAGGACCGATGCGATGCGCTCGGGCCGCTTTCCTGCCGACGAGCCACTCGACGAGGCGGGTGTGCGCGCACTCGCCGAGGTGACCGACTTTCCGCGTGCCGACCGAGTGGTGTGCGGCCCGGAGCTGCGGTCCCGATCCACTGCCGACATCTTCGGCAGCGACGTCGCCGTCGAACCCGCGTTGGCCGACGTCGCGTACGGCCGGTGGTCCGGTCTCGAGATGACCGATCTGCCCGACGCCGACGCGATGGCCTGGCTCGGCGACCCGGCATTCACACCGCCGGGCGGTGAATCTCTGGAGGCGTTGTTCGCTCGCGTCCGGACGTGGCTCGACGAGGTCGGTTCGACGCCGGGCCGCACGCTGGCCGTGACCGCACCCGCGGTGATCAGGGCCGCGGTCGTGCTGGTGCTGGCGGCACCGGTCAGCTCGTTCTGGCGGGTCGACGTCGCACCGTTGACGCGCACCTCGATCCATCGCCGAGGCTCGCTGTGGACGACGGATTCGGTGGCACAAAAGTCTCTCTGAATTCTTTCCGGCATCGATGGAACCGATCCGGGCACGGCGGCGTCCTACCTACCGACAGCCCAGTTCGTCGATCGCAGGGAGCGTGCTCATGACCGTCATCAAAGTCGATCCGGTGGCTCTGCAGCTCGCTGCCTCGGAACTCGATGCGGTCGCTGCCCGATTGCAGGCCGCCGTCACTGCGACGGCTCTTCCTGTTCGGCCGCTACCGCCGGGCACCGACGAGGTGTCGCTCTTGACCGATCGCTTCTTCGCCACCGCGGCCGATACCTTCGGCCCTGCTGCAACACAAGGCATTTCGGAGCTACACCGGGCCGCCGAGGAACTGCGCAAACAGGCCGCGGACTACCTGGCGACCGACGACGACACCGCCGGAGGCCTGCCGGGGCTCGCCGGCATCTGACGCACTCATCGACCGGCAACGGTTTCGAAAACGACACGGGGGCTCGAACATCATGGGGGCTGGACAATGACGCTCGGTGTGACAGGTGTGGTGTGGCTACCACGAACTGCGACAGGGAATTCGACGCGACTGTTGGGGCCCGGACCGGTGCCTCTACATGTCGCCGGCGGGGCCTGGGGTTCGGTGGCCGCGGCCTTCACCGAGGCCTCGGTGAGCATCGCCGCCATCACGACAGCCCTGACCGCGGGCTGGGAGGGTGAGTCGGCCCTCCTCGCGCAGGCCGCCCTCGCCCGGTTCACCACGTGGACCGGAGCCACCGCACTGAAGGCAGCGGCACTGTCGATCGAAGCCCCCGCCGCGGGAACCTCGTACGGCGTCGCACTGGCCACCATGCCGTCGCTCGTCGAGATCGGTGCCGTGCAAGCTGCCAAGGTGACGGCTGCGTCGACCGGCGGCGCACTGAACGGAAGTTACGAGGCAGCCGAGGTCGCAGATCGATTGCTCGACATCCGCGCAGCCATGGTCATGGAGGGATTCGAGCTGGTCTCCTCGCACCTGATCGCGAAGACGACGTTCGATCATGCACCCGCCATCGTGTCCGAATCCGGCAGTGGTCTCGGCAAATTCGCCAACGGTGCGCTGATGACGTCACCTGTTCAGGCTGCGGTCGGCAGTTTGATGGCCGCGACGCAGAACCCCGGCGTCGCAGCCGCAGCCGGGCAGCTCGGCAGTGCCGCCACCTCGATCGCCGGAACGGGCGTGTCCACGGTGGCCACCGCGGCATCCAACCTGGTCTCGACGCCGCCGCCGAGTGGACCCGGTACCGGCATCGGCCACTCCTTCGCAGCCGGCGGTTCGGCATCTCCCGCCGTCGGGCCGGCATCCACCCGTCCAGTGGCGTACGGCGGACTGGGCGGAAGCAGCGGCAGCATCGGCGGCGGACCGGGAATGCCCGGTTCGGCGTCGAGTCCCCTCGGCGCTGGATCGGCACTCACGGGTGCAGTACAGAGCAGTCCTGCTTCCACGGTCGGCGCACCGACCGCAGCCGAGGGTGGTCTCGCTCAGCGCGGAACCGGAACTGGTGCTGCGCCCGCGTCGGGAACACGGGCGCAGGACGACGACGAACACGACACCCCGGAATACCTCAAACAGTTCGAGCACTTCGCCGACGGCCGCACGGTGGCACCGTCGGTCATCGGAGCAGACCCAGCCCTCGACAACCCAGCCCTCGACAACATCAGTGAGAACGGCCGGTGATCGACTTGGGAACCGTGCCGGTGGGCCACACACTGCCGAGTGCCGCACTCGGTATCGACGAGATGGATTTCCTGGTCGACGAACTCTCGATTGCCGAACTACCCGTCGTGCTCGACGTCTTCCCACGCTTCGACGACGCGAAAGCCCGCGACCGTGCTGTCGACCGCGGCCGTCAGGCCCTCGCGGCGGCAGGACTGTGGGACGGCACCGCGGTCCACGAGGACGTTCGCCACTGGCTGCGGGTCCTGGAACAACCCCGCTGGTACGTCTCGGCGCGACAGTTCGAGGGCGACACCGTTCCCGTGACTCGGATCTGCATCGCATCCGACGACACCATCGCGGTGTCGGCGGTACGGCGAGAGAACGTCATCACTCTGCGCGTCATCGCCGGGGATACGGCTCGCGATCTCGTCTCGTCGCTGGGATCGGCACCGCCGTTCGATCCCGGCAGCGTCAACGCGCCCACCGACCTACTGGCCGAGGCACTGGACGCGGCACCGTCCGACGTGGGCGGCACCGCTTCCCGTCTGCGTAGCATCGGAATCGCCGACGACCGGGCCCTCACTCTGGCCTCGGCGATGGCCACGTGCGCGGGCAGGACCGAGATCACGGCCGTGACCCGCAGGCATGGGACTCGGCGCGGGGCCGGGCGTCCGGTGGCCCTGTTCGACACCCGCGCCGGACGGATCGTCGCCACCTCCACTGTCGCCGCGGACGGTCGTTCGTGGAGCTCGTTGACCGGCGCGTCGGATCACCGGGTGACCGCGGCTCTGACAGAGCTGATCTCGTCGGCCAAGGACCCAGCGACCACCAACCCAGCGACCACGAACCCAGCGATCGGCAATCCAGCGATCAGCTGATCGGGTTGTCTGCCTTGTCGCTGCCCTTGCCCTCGAACGGCGGCAGGAACGTGCCCCACTTGGCGCATGCCCAGCCACCGTCGGGTAGCGGCAACAGCTCGATTGTCTGGGTGTTGTCGAGATGGTTGTCGGCGGCGAAGGTGCCGTCGACACCGGTGAGGGCCGCCGCGACCAGTCGAATTGCGGCTCCGTGGCTCACGACGACGACGTCTCCGGCGGTGTCGTCACCCAGGTACTGTCCACGCAGCTCGTCGAGCACCGGGACGTAGCGCGCCAACACTGCGCGCCCGCTCTCGCCACCCGGCGCGGCCGCATCCAGATCTCCGGTATGCCACCGGTAGAAGATTTCGGTGAACAGTCGGTGCGCCTCGGGATCGTCTCGATCTTCCAGCTCTCCGGCGGACGTCTCCTGGATACCGTCGGTCACGACGAGGGGCACTCCGGTGCCGCGCTCGACGTAGCCCGCAGTCTGCTTGGCGCGCAACGCAATCGACGAGACCAACACGGCGGGGGGATTACCCAGCCGCGTCTGCGCGTACGCCTCGGCTTGCCGGTGCCCGAGCTCGGTGAGTTCGGCTCCCGGCGGCGCTGTGTCCAGCTTCTTCGCGACGTTGGAGACGGTCTGCCCGTGCCGAACGAGAATGAGCTTGCCCATCACAGATCACCCCGACCGGAACGAATTTCGGACAACCACTGCACGTGCTCGTCGATCGGTTGCGGCACCGAACCTCCCGATGTCGTTGCTGTGGGCCATGATCCGAGGAACCGTAGCGGCATCTTCCGGTGGAACGCGGTCAGCGCCTCGGCGACGAGGGGATCGTCCACATGCCCGGCGCAATCGACGAAGAACATGTAGGTGCCCAATTGCGAACGGGTAGGGCGTGATTCGATGAACGTCAGATCGATGTTGCGAATTCCGAACTCCGCCAACGCTGCCGGCAGCGTACCCGGGTCGTTCGGCGGCTTCAGCACCACCGAGGTGCGGTCGGCACCGGTGCGGGCGGGCACCGGCTGCGGCGGAGTCACCAGCACGAAGCGGGTGCGCGCACCCTCGACGTCGATGATGCCGTCGGCCAGCGTCGGCAGAGACAATCGCTCCCCGGCCAACCGTGTCGAGACAGCGGCGTCGACCACGCCGGCGGCAACATCTTCTGCTGCACCGGCATTCGAGGTCGCAGACTGCACGACGGCGTCGGGCATCGTGGCCTGCAACCACTGCCGGACCTGGCTGAGGGCGATGGGGTACGCGCTGATCGTGCGGGCCGAGTCGAGCGTGACACCGGGCCCGCCGACGATGGTGAACGCGACCTCGATCTCGGTCTCGGCGACGATCTGCAATCGCCGTCCTTCGGACAATGCGTCGAGCGTCGGCGGCACGGCCCCCTCGATGGAACTTTCGATGGGAACCACTGCGGCGTCGGCGGCACCGGATCGAACGGCCTCGAGCGCCGCGGGCGGGCTCGCGGCCGACACCCTCTGGACGTCCCCAACCAGGCCGACCCCATCGAATGCGCCGAGCGTTTCGAACTGCGCCAGCGCCATCTCCGTGAACGTTCCCGATGGGCCGAAGTAAGCGATGCGAGGCACGTCTCGAGGTTACGTTGTCGACGTCCCCGAAGCGATCAAACCGACATCGACCAGCCGGGCGCGGGCGGCGACGACGTCGGCGATCTCGACCCCCAGCAGCACCTCCCGCACGGCCTCGGCGGCCTCGGGTACGAGCTTGCGCAGAGCGTCGACATTCGGCGCGGCCAGAGCCGACGCGATGTCGTCTCCGCGCAGCGACGCCACCGTCGCCGCGAGGATCGCGATCACGTCGTCTCCGGTGTCGGCGCGGGCGACCAGACCGACATCGGCATGCGAGACGACGGCGAGCACGTCGGCGATACGCCTCGCCGTGTCGCCGACACCGATGCCGGGGGTTCGATGAGCGGTAACGATGGTCACTGCGGTCTCGGCCACGTCGATCGCGTCGAACACCGGGAAGACGACGAGGGGCGAGGGCAGTCGCAACCCGAGCGCGTCGGCGAGATGCTCGGAGACTGCGTCGACCTCGAATCTGACGGCTTCGTAGTTGCCTGCGCTCGAGGCGCGGAGCTTGTCCGGGTCGATGTCGAGTCGCACGACGATGCGCCCGAGGTTCACGGTGGGCGGCAGCGTCAGCAGTGTCGAGGCCAGCACGACGGGCGGGCCGTACTCGGCGGCGCGTGGAGCGGCCTGCACGGCAGGGGCATCGGCGCAGAACGGCTGCAGCAGTCCGGCGACGAGCGCGTTCGGATCTGGTCGGTGCGGCACACCGAGGGTCAACGGAATCGGCACGTCTTCACGGTAGTCCCAGCTGCCCTTGCGATACCCGCCACATCCGGCTAACTTAGGGGCACATTACTTAGGTATGCCTCACCTACTGGCCATTCAACTGTACCGATCGCATCGGAGGAGCCCATGCTCGGCGCAACCACCACCACCGGACCGACCACCGCCGAACGCGTGCGCAGCGCCTGCATGCGTGCCGAGGGCGCAGCTCTCGTGATCGACGGCAGCGACCCCGTCGTGACGTCCCTGCACCACCTGCGACCCAACGGCGAGATGATTCTTGCCGTCCCCACCGATTCCATCGACGACGCGATCACCTGGCAGTCCTCCCGCGCCGGCGTTCCCGCCGTCGTCGAGCTCACCGATCACGCACCTCTGGCACTGCGCGAACCGGTGCGGTCACTGGTGTGGCTGCGCGGAGAACTGCGTCCGGTGCCGGAATCGCTGATGCGCCCGATGGCCGGCGCGGTGGCCGCCGAGCATCCCCACTCGGCCCTGCTCGACGTCGGCCACACCACCTCCCTGGTACGTCTGATCGTCGGCTCCGCAGTGGTGGCGGACAGCACCGGAGCCGAGCCGGTCGACGTCGACTCGCTGCTGGCAGCCGAGCCCGATCCGTTCTGGGAGATGGAAACGAGCTGGCTCGAGCACCTCGACTCCGATCATCCCGACCTCCTCGCGCAGCTGTCCCGACGCCTCCCACCGTCGCTGCGGCAGGGACGCGTGCGTCCGCTGGGCATCGACCGCTACGGCATTCGTCTGCGTATCGAGGGCGAGTGCGGCGACAACGACGTCCGGTTGGGCTTCGCCGCGCCCGTCGACGACACGATCTCCCTGAGCCGGGCCCTCCGGGTTCTCGCCGGTTGCCCGTTCCTCAACGGCCTGCGCGCCCGGGGCTGACGTCGCCGCCAGGCTCGACAGGGCACACTCGTGCCGTGATCGACTTCAGGAATTGGTTGACGCCACCGCCGCCGGAGAGCACTGCGCCACCGCCCGGTGCGCGCGAACGCACGACCATCAAGGTCGAGATCGCGATCGTGCTGCTGGTGACGTTCGGCCTCAGTGGCATGAGCAGCATTCTCTCGTTGGTCGAGGATGCCCTGCAGACCGCAGCGCTGTCCGACCAGACGGTCGCACTGAACTCCTCGCGATCGAGCTTCAGCGTCATCGACCTGCTGTTCCAGCTGCTGAGCATCCTGCGCCTGTGCGCATGGGGAGCATTGGGGCTGTACCTGCTGTGGCGAGCAGATCTGGCACCGCGTGCGATCGGACTGGCGAAACCGCGCCTGAAGATCGATCTCGGCCACGGCGTCGGGCTGGCTGCACTCATCGGGCTGCCGGGTCTCGCGCTCTACCTGGTCGGCAACGCCCTGGGATTCAATCTGAACGTCGTCCCCAGCGCGCTCGACGACCACTGGTGGCGAGTGCCCGCCCTGATTCTGTATGCGCTGGCCAACTCCGGTGCCGAGGAGATCATCGTCGTCGCCTACCTGATCTCTCGACTCCGCCGACTCGGCCTGAGCGAGAACAAGTCCTTGCTGTGCTCCTCGCTGCTGCGCGGGAGTTATCACTTCTATCAGGGGGTGGGCGGCGGAGTCGGCAACTTCCTGATGGGCCTGGTGTTCGGCCGATACTGGCAGCGCACCGGGAGGCTGTGGCCACTGCTGATCGCGCACGCACTCATCGACATCGTCGCGTTCGTCGGTTACGCCCTGCTGCGCGAACACCTGGCGTGGTTGCCGTGATGGGTACAGTCGATTCGTGAACGACGACGATCGCTACGGACGGCACGGCGCGCCGAATCGGCGTACCCCGCCGCCGAGCCAGCCGCCGCCACCGCGTCGACCACCCGGCCAGCAGCCCCCTCCCCCGCCTCGGCGCGCCGGTGGAGCCCCTGGACAGCCACCGCCGCCACCACGTCAGTACCGACCCGGTCCGCCGCCGGTTCCGAACCCCCGTCGGTACAACCCGGAACCTCCCGCGGAGCGAGGGTCCCCTCGCCGTCCGGGGCCCGCACCCGAGGGCACCGAATTCATCAGGCGCGACGGTCGCCCGGCCGCACCTCGTCACGGTGCCCCGGTGCCACCGCAACAGGCGTGGTCGCAGGCACCCGAACCCGGCCCTGCCGGTTCCGTTCCGCCGAACTCGACGCGCCAGTACTCCCGCGCTGCCGAGGACGAGGCCGGGCGCACCGGGTACGCACCGCGCCAACAGCCGGAACCGTACGTCGACGAGCGCAGGCAGCCACCGGCTTCTCCGCAGCGCGCCTTACGACGACCGGAACCAGCTCGGCCACAACGTGATTCACGTCCCCCCAAGGTTGCGAAGCCGCGCAAGCGTCGGCGCTGGGGCCGTCGCTTCCTGATCGTTCTCCTCGTCCTCGTTCTGGGCATCGGCGGCATCGTCTACTACGTCGACAGTTCGCTCACGCGAGTCGACGCTCTGACCTCGTACCCCGGGAGGATCGGCGACACCCCGGGCACCAATTGGCTTCTCGTCGGATCGGATTCACGAGCAGGTCTGACGCCGGAGCAGGAAGCATCTCTCGCGACCGGCGGCGAGGTGGGCCCCAGCCGGACCGACACCATCATCATGATCCACATCCCCGAGGGCGGCGGGGCGACGACGATGGTCAGCCTGCCCCGCGATTCGTACGTGCCGATTCCCGGCAACGGCGAGGACAAGCTCAACGCGGCGTTCGCATTCGGCGGGCCGTCCCTGCTGGTGCAGACGGTCGAGGGTGCGACGGGAGTACACATCGATCACTACGCCGAGATCGGCTTCGGTGGTTTCGCCGGAATCGTCGACGCCGTCGGTGGAGTCAACGTGTGTGTGCAGAACGCGATCGACGATCCGTTGGCGGGCATCAACATTCCCGCGGGCTGTCAGGATCTCGACGGTTCCGAGGCACTCGGCTTCGTGCGATCCCGCGCGACCGCATTGGCCGACCTCGACCGGATGAACAACCAGCGGGCCTTCATGTCCGCTCTGCTCGACAAGGCAACCAGCGCTTCCACTTTCCTCAATCCTTTGAAACTGTGGCCGTTGGTGTCCGATACCGCGTCGTCGTTGAGTGTCGACGACGGAGACCACATCTGGAACCTGGCCGGGTTGGCCTGGGCGATGCGCGGTGGGCCGGTGACGACGACCGTGCCGGTCGGCGGCTTCCAGGACTCCGATGTCGGCAACGTCCTCGTGTGGGACGACACCAGGGCACCGGCATTCTTCGAAGCCATCGCTCAGGATCGGGAAATTCCGGCAGATCTGCTGACCGGCGGCCCCTGACGGGGGACGTGCGGCCGGTACGTTGTGGATCATGACATTGCCGTCGCATGAGCCCACCACCTCGTTTCACGATCTACTGCGCGCCCAGGTTCGGTACGAGTTCACCGCCTCGCAGCAGTACGTCGCCATCGCGATCTGGTTCGACCGCAACGATCTTCCGCAGTTGGCGCACCGCTTCTACGCCCAGTCGGCCGAAGAGCGTCGGCACGCCATGATGATGATTCGGTTCCTCATCGACAACCGACTCGAGGTGGACGCGTCGGGCATCGACGACGTGGTGACCGCGTTCGATTCGGTCGCCGAACCGGTGGAGTTGGCGTTGGCGCAGGAGGTGGCGGTCACCGATCGGGTCACCGCGCTCGCACAGGCGGCCAGAGCCGAGGGCGATTACATCGGGGAGCAATTCATGCACTGGTTCCTCACCGAACAGGTCGAGGAAGTAGCCGCGATGCAGAGCCTGCTCAACATCGTGCGGCGAGCAGGTTCGGATCTGTTCGACATCGAGCAGTACGTGGCACGCGAGCTCGGCTCGGTGACCCGCGCCACCAATGCACCCAAAGAGGCCGGAAGCGCGTAACTTACGCCCTGCTCAGAGCCGACATTTAGGATTGACTGTATTAGGCTACGTTCGCCTCAATAAGGCTCGACTTGGATGACAATGCCCTCTGACCAGGCATATTGTCCTCACCATGAGCGCAGACATCAAAGAAACGAACCACACCAAGTTCCACGCACTTCTTCGCGACCAGATCCGCAACGAGTTCAACGCCTCGCAGCAGTACATCGCCACCGCCGTCTACTTCGCCAATGTCGACCTGCCGCAGCTGGCCAAGCACTTCTACGCGCAGTCGGTCGAAGAGCGTAACCACGCGATGATGATCGTCCAGTACTTCCTCGATCGCGACATCACCGTCGAACTGACCGGTGTCGACGCGTCGAAGTCCGTGTTCACGGACCCGCGTGAGGCCATCGCCCTCGCACTGGCACAGGAAGAGACGGTCACCGAGCAGATCATCGCTCTGGCGAGCACCGCCCGCGAAGAGGGCGACTACCTCGGCGAGCAGTTCATGCAGTGGTTCCTCAAGGAGCAGGTCGAGGAAGTTGCCAGCATGAAGACCTTGCTCAACATCGCAGACCGCGCCGGCCACAACCTGTTCGACCTCGAGCAGTTCGTTGCCCGCGAGATGAACACCAGCGTCGTCGCCGATGCAGGCGCACCCACCGTCGCCGGCGGATCGCTGTAATTTCGCTCCACGCGACACGCATCGACGAGTAACGCGAGAGATCTCGCGCTCATACGGGTGGTCGTCGGACAAGCAGCCCCTTGTCCGACGGCCACCCGACGTGCGTTTCGGTGCACCAACTTTCGGGCCGCCGCACCTCTCAGTTGGGCTCGACTGCTCAGCGCAGGGTGACCTGACGGCCACGAAGGCCGTCCCGCGAGCGCAGCTGCGCTCCCGTGAGCGGGGCGTCGACGGCAAGAGCCTCGTTCAGCTTCTCCCCGAATTCCTTTGTCGGAGCAGCCCATTCGGTGGGATGCATCTCCGGATCGAGATCGAACACCGGCACCAGCAACCCGTGCGTACGGAACGAGCCTGCATACCGCGAGCCCTCACCGAGATTCAGGTCTCCGGCAGCGTGCAACCGCGCGAGGGCGAGCATGACGTCGTCCTCGCTCTCCGGGCGAACCCACCGGATGTGCGCCTTGTCGCCGGCATCGACCCACCATGCTGCAACGACACCGTCCGCCTCGATCCGCGCCGAGGGCATGATCGCCTGATTCGCGCGCTCCACGGTTGCGGCCACATCGGCTGCGGGAGTGGCACTTTCCGGGATCCACCAATTGAAATCCTGATGCACGGTGATCTCGAGGAGTGCGGACGGGTCGAGGACATCGGTCAATGCGGGGGTGTTCTCGTCCACCGTCGAGGCTTCGAGCGACTCACCTGCTGGGGCGGCGGCGACCCAGCCCAACGCGCTACTGATATCTGCTGCAACGTCTTTCGACTGCGTCTGAACCTGCAGGCCGACGAATCCTTCTACAGTGCCCGCCTCTTCGCGTACCAGAGCGGCGACGGCTCCCGGCAATACCGTTGCCAGAGTGACGGTGCGGCCGCCGGAGGTGATCGGCGCGGTGGCGGTGGCCGACGGCACGAATTCGCGCAGCGCTACCAGGTCGCATTCTGCGGCCAGGCCCTCGAACGGCCGCGTCGTCCCCGACTCGAGGCTGGCGCGCTCGGCCTCACGCTGTGCGAGCTTGGCCGCCCGGTTGCTGTCCTGCTTCGGTCCGCTGTTTCTTTTGCTCTTACCCACGCCAGAAAACCTACACGTTCTTCGATTCCAGCCAGGCGCGCGTTCGTCCGGGATGGTTGGTCGCGATCCACCCGACACCGAGTTCGCGGCACAGGTCCACGTCCTCCTTCTCGTCGACCGTCCACACGTAACTGGCACGGCCCGACGCGGCTGCTCGATCGACGAGCGTCGGGTGCTCACGCAACGCCCGGATCGACGGACCGACCGCGGTGGCACCGACGGTCGTCGCTGCTCCGCCGCCCAGATAATGCGAGCTGTCGCCGAGGAGGACCGTCGGAAGCATCGGTGCCGAGCGGCGCACTCGCCACACGGCCGAGGGCGCGAAAGACATGATGACCGCCCGCGAATGATCCGCCGAGGCAGGCGCGCCGATGCCGAAGTGGTGCAGCTCGGCCAGCACCGAGGCCTCGATCAGCGAGCCGTAGCGCACCGGATGCTTGGTTTCGATGAAGAGCTTGACCGGCTTGCTGGTCCAATCCAGAATCAGCGCGATCAGGTCGTGCAGCGTCAGAAGTTCGGCGGGTTCGTCAGCATCGCCGTAGTTCAACCGGGCGAGCTCGTCGAAGGTCATCTCGCTGACGATTCCGGTGCCGTTCGAGGTTCGGTCGACGCGGCGGTCGTGCACACACACGATGCGGCCGTCCTTCGTGAGCCGGACGTCGCATTCGACGCCGTCCGCTCCCTCCCGCAACGCGAGATCGTAGGCGGCGAGCGTGTGTTCCTTCTTCGCCGCAGATGCTCCTCGGTGCGCGACGACCAAAGGGCCGCGTCGGTCCGGGCTCACGAGACCGTCACCGCCCGGTCGTCCTTCTCGGCCCCGGAGTCCGCATGAGCTGCGTCGGCCGGCTCGGTCTGCTCGGTCTCGGTCTGCTCGGTCTCGGTCTGCTCGGTCTCGGTCTGCTCGGTCTCGGACTCCGTGGTCTTTCGCTCGATGCTGGGTGCGATGACCCAGCGGGTGGGACGAGACAGCGCCGAACCGCGCAGGGTGCGGCCCTCGAGTCGGCGCATGACGGCCAGAGTCAGCACCGCGGAAACTGCGGCCACGAGCGCCACGACGGCGGCGAGCAGAACGCCGTCGGCGCGGGCTTGCAGTGTGTTGCGCAGACTCCACAGCACCTGCACGACGACCAGCGCGTTGCTCGTCACCCAGACGGCCCACCAGATCCGGATCAAGGTGAGCTCGCGGTACACGTCGCCGTCGGCTTCGGCTCGGAGGCGCACGATCTCCGTCAGGTACACCCCGGGCATGACGATCCGAACCAGAGGCAGCATCGAGAGCAGCAGCATCCATCGCACCGACCGCGGCTCGGTCGCCCCGACCGATGCGTAGGCCAGCCGGCGTTGCCGAATCAGCCAGCAGGACGTCGTGATCAGCGCGAGCAGACCGACGATGAGCGCGCCGACCTGTGCGAAATAGACCAGCGCATCGGAAATTGCCAGTGTGATCGGCGACAGCAGTCGGGTGCGGTTGTACAGCAGAATTCCGTAGCGAAACAGCTCGGCGAACGCCGCCAGCCCGAGCAGCAGCGCCGTGATCCAGACGAACGTCTGCGCGTTGGCTGCGTACTGCTCGACGCGGCCGGCGGGCGTGTGTGCTGAGGGGTCGCGTGGGGTGTCGCGCAGCCCCCACGTGGGCGTCGAGTCGTACCGCGGAGTGGGGGTCGGTGCCGCGACCCGGGCGGGACCGACGGCTTTGCCCTTCGACGACGCAGGCCGCGCAACCCACCGAAAATTGCGGCGGCCCTGTGCCGGTGCCCGAGCGGACACCGGCGAGAGCAGCACGCCGTGGCAGCGGGGGCACCACGTACCCGGCCGTGCGCCGACCGCCCAGCGAGTGCTGCAGCGGGCGCAGACCTGGAACGCCTGTGCGCGCCCCTGCGGTGCCGACATCTAGATGATTCTCGCTTCGTCCGAATCGTCGTCGCGCTGGATCGGCCTACCGGCGGCGTGCCAGTCGAGCATCCCGCCCTCGACGTTGATGGCCTCGTAGCCCACGCGATTGAGGTATTCGACGACCCGAGCCGAGCGCCCGCCGGCTTTGCAGACGACGTAGATCTCGGATTGGTTGTCGATTTCGCCTGCTCTGGACGGAATGTCGCCCATCGGGATGTGCACGGCACCGGGTGCGTGTCCGGCCTGCCACTCGTCGTCTTCTCGGACGTCGAGCAGCACTGCCGCTTCCGGGAACGGCACCGGAAGGCGGTCTACGGTGACGGCGGGCGACTGCTCGGGGTGAGACACCTCTCGATCTTGTCACGGGTGCGATCGCGACTGCCACTCGTGCCCGCCTGACGATGGACGGCCCCAGCTATGACCTACGTCACTTTGGCTCACGAAAGTTATCCACAGTATCCACAGGTTGATGCACAGAATCGGGGCCCGTGCCGGTTTCTATCCACAGGTCACGGCCTCACAACTGATTGCCGGTGTATCGAGTACCAACGAAGGCTGTGGATCGATCGTGATTTGACACAGCTGTTGTCTGCGGTCGTTTATCCAAGCTGATTACCCTGGCAAACATGACTTCTCACTCCTCGGTCGAGCTACGCGTCTTCACCGAACCGCAACAGGGCGCCACCTACGACGACCTCCTCCGGGTCGCCACAGCCGCGGAGGAATTCGGCTACGGTGCCTTCTTCCGATCCGACCATTACCTCGCAATGAGCGGCGACGGGTTGCCCGGCCCCACCGACGCGTGGATCACCCTGGCCGGCCTGGCTCGTGAGACGTCGACCATCCGGCTCGGCACGCTCGTCACCTCCGCCACATTCCGCTACCCCGGCCCCCTCGCCATCAGCGTCGCGCAGGTCGACGCCATGAGCGGTGGCCGCGTCGACCTGGGGTTGGGTGCCGGCTGGTTCGAGGACGAGCACAAGGCGTACGGCCTGCCGTTCCCGGTGCTCGGTGAGCGCTTCGACCGACTGGAAGAGTCCCTCGCCGTCATCACCGGGTTGTGGGAAACACCGACCGGCGAGACGTTCTCGCACCCGGGAACCCACTACCCTGTCACCGATTCCCCCGCCCTCCCCAAGCCCGTCCAATCGCCGCGTCCACCCATCCTCATCGGCGGCGGAGGCAAGAAGCGCACCCCGGCCCTGGCCGCGAAATACGCGGACGAATTCAACATCCCCTTCGCCTCGCTGGCCGACACCGAAACGCAGTTCGGACGCGTCCGCGCCGCCTGCACTGCCGCCGACCGTGACCCCGATTCCCTCGTCTACTCCAACGCACTCGTCCTGTGCTGTGGTCGCACCGAGGAGGACATCGCCCGACGCGCCGCCGCCATCGGCCGCGACGTCTCCGAACTCCGCGAGAACGGGGCCGCGGGAAGTCCCGCCGAACTGGTCGACAAAATCGGCCGCTTCGGGGCCATCGGCGCGACTCGCGTGTACCTGCAGACCCTCGACCTCACCGATCTCGATCACCTCGAACTGGTCGCCTCCGAGGTCATCCCGCAGCTCTGATCTCCCCCGCCTCCCATCCGCCCTTGTCCACTCAACGTGACATTGACCCCCGAAAAGGCCACCACATGTCACATTGACTACCCAGCAGGGGCGAGTAGCCGGCGAGGCCGACACTCGGGTGATGTCGGTCGACCGGAGAAGTCGGGTCGGCGGGAGATCGAGCGCAGTCGTGCCACCCCAGTCCACTCAACGTGACATTGACCCCCGAAAAGGCCACCAAATGTCACATTGACTACCCAGCGGGGGGTGACTACCCAGCGGGCTGGGGTCAGGGGGCAGATCGGGTGCGAAGTTGTCGGTATCGCGTGCTGATGTGTCGTGCTGCGGGCAGTTCGATCCAGCGGTAGATGATTTCGGCGAGTGCGGCGGTGCCGGTCAGGAAGGCCAGGACGGCGGCGGTGGGTCCGAAGTGCGGTTCCACGGCTGCGTAGATGCGGTAGAGCACGAGTGTGTGGATCAGGTAGATGGCGTAGCTGCGGGTGCCGATCCAGCCGATGATGGGCCAGCGGGTGATGGGTCCGTCGTATCGAGCCAGGAGCAGCACGGTGCCGGTGACGACGAGCAGTGACCACAGGTAGGTCTCGCCCATCCAGAAGGTGTGGACGTCGATGGCGAGGCGGATCACTTCGATCTGTGCGACGACGCCGATGACGATCCAGCGCCAGGTGACGAGTTTCGCCCAGCCGAGGTAGAAGATCTGGCCGAGGAACAGGGTGGGCAGTACTCCGGCGACTTTGGTGAGGAACGGGATGGTGTACGGCTGCGGCAGGTAAAGGTTCCAGAGGATCACCAGTGTGCAGAGTGCAGCTCCGATGAGGGGCACGGTGATCGGGCTTGCTCGGAGCGCCGAGCGCATTGCGACGCAGTAGAGGTAGAACACGATCTGTACGACGAGTGTCCAGGTGACGCCCAGTACGGCGACCTCGGGTCGGAGGAAGAAGCCGCCGAGGAAGAAGCTGAGTACGGCCTCTCCGTTGCTGATTCCGGGTTGTCCGCTGAACATGCCGTTGACGCCGAGTTTGACGAGTACGACGGCCAGGGCGATGGCGAACCAGAGGGCGGGCACGAGTCGGGCGAGGCGCGCGACCATGAAGTCCCGACGCGATTGCCGCATAGCGGATCGGGTGATGAGCAGCCCCGTGAGCAGCATGAACATGCTCACGCCCACGAAGGAGAGGTGGAGGTTGAGGCCTACGTCGTCGATGAGGACGAGGTTGACGATGTCGAGCATCCACCAGTCGCCGCCGACGTCGTCGAGTAGGTAGAACGAGATGTGCGAGTAGAGGACGGCGCAGACGGCGATGACGCGCAGGAGATCGGCACCGTTCATCTGGACGCGGGGCGCAGTCACGGCCGGTGCGGCGGCGGACTCGTCGACCGAATTTCGGTTCGGACGGTCCCCTTTCACACCCTCGAGTTTAGGTTCCGTTCATGGTGTGGACCAATTCGGCGCTGTTACGCAACTATTTCGTGACAATCGCAGGTTTTCGCAGCCCAGGAATTCGACTGTCTTGTTCACGTGGATTTATTCCGAGAAAAGCATCTCGATTACAACGGTTGCACAAGGGGTAGGAATGAGATTGGGTTGAACCCTACGAAAGATCCGCAGTAGGACGAACGTGCCCGCATCACGCGATGGGCACGGCGTCGTTAGAGAAGGGAACCACGTGTCCGAGTACACCTTGCCCGACCTTGATTTCGATTACTCCGCCCTCGAGCCGCACATCTCGGGCGAGATCAACGAGCTCCACCACTCCAAGCATCACGCCACCTACGTCGCCGGTGCCAACACCGCGCTCGAGAAGCTGGCTGCAGCCCGCGAGGCCGAGGATCACGGCAGCATCTTCCTGCTGGAGAAGAACCTCGCGTTCCACCTCGGTGGCCACGTCAACCACTCCATCTGGTGGAAGAACCTCTCGCCCAACGGTGGCGACAAGCCCGAAGGCGAACTCGGTGCCGCGATCGACGACCAGTTCGGTTCGTTCGACAAGTTCCGCGCACAGTTCACCGCTGCTGCCAACGGCCTGCAGGGCTCCGGCTGGGCAGTGCTCGGCTACGACTCGCTGGGCAAGAAGCTCCTCACCTTCCAGCTCTACGATCAGCAGGCCAACGTGCCGCTGGGCATCATTCCGCTGCTGCAGGTCGACATGTGGGAGCACGCCTTCTACCTGCAGTACAAGAACGTCAAGGCCGATTACGTGAAGGCGTTCTGGAACGTCGTCAACTGGGCCGACGTCCAGGCTCGTTTCGAGGCCGCCACGTCGAAGACCCCGGGCCTGATCTTCCCGTAGGTTTCGAGATTGCCGCACGACGCGCAATCGCAGACAGGGCCACCGCGTTCGACGCGGTGGCCCTGTCGCATTTCGAAGGTCACGCCCTCCCGGCGGCGGGCACCGACCCGATGGTCGTGACGCCGTGGTCCGGTCTCGCGACGTCCTCGGAACGGCAGGTCGTTCGGCGCGGGGGCTCGGGATCGGGTGTCACGTGTACCTGCACGCTTCCCGACGTCGTCACCACCACAACATCCGACGCGACATCGGACGACGTGACATCGGACGGGTGGACGTCGTCGATTCCCGTGAGCCCGTATTCGGTTCGTACTGCGTGTTCGGCGATCTGGGCGACGGTGTCGTCGGTGCAGCGGCCTCGGTAGTGGCGCAGCGTGAGATGCCCGCGGTCGTGGTCGTCCACGACGGCCTGCGCGTTGGTCGGTTCGAGGTTGCCGTAGTAGCTGCCGTCGGGCAGGGCCACCATGCCCGCTGCGTATCGATCCCCGCCCAGGTGCGTCGATTCCCATACCCGCCCGCTGGGTCGGGCGAGGGCCGCCGCCACCGGCCGACCGAGCACCGCGCAGCACGGATCCTTCTTTCCGTGCGTGCAGACGAGGTAGAGCCGCTGGTCGACGCGAGTCCCGATCCCAGGTGGGGTGCCCGCCGCGGCGGCTTCGAGCGGTAGTTCGAGTATCTGCTCGACGGTGTCGACCGTGTATTTCTCCAGCCACGGGCCGCGGCGACCCGAGTGCGCGAGAAACACCTGTCGCGTCTCGGTGGGTTCACGCCTGCCGTGCGTTTCTCGCACCAGTTGCGGGCGTATCCCGACGGCCTTGCAGCGACGCGAGAGTTCGGTACCGATTCGGCCCAGGGGCCCGTCCGGCCCCCACGGTTCGCGCCCCCACGGGCCTCGGTGCTCGATCAACACCCAGCCGTGTGCCCGTGCAGCTGTCCCGCGAAGCGATTCGTCGTTCTCGCGCGCCACTGCAGCGCAGCCGACCCAGCGTTCGGATGCCGGCACGTCAGCCCCCGATTTCGGTCGCGGTCTCGACCAGGGCTTGGGCGGTCAGCACGTTGCCGAAGAGAAAATCCTTGGACGGCAGCTCGGTCACCCGAGCTCCGAGACCGGTGAAGAGCGGGTTCTGTCGCAGTTGCGCCACGGCGTCCTCAGTCCCGGCGTCGGTGAGCAGAAGGATGTCGTCGGCCGCCAGCACGTCGATCAGTTCCGGGCTGACGTCGACGGTCTGCACCGCGTCGGATCCGCGATCCTGCTGTGCGGGCGCCCGGTAGCCGAGATCGGCCAGAACTGCGTAAGGAAACGATCCGTCCTGCGTCATGTACCGCAACGAGTCGGTGCGCACTCGCGCGACGGTCAACGTGCTGTTTTCCCGAGGTGAGTGTGACTCGGATTCGTCGACCGCCTGCCGATAGACGGCCAGCAAACCGTCGGCGATCTCCTGCCGATCGAAGATTCCCGCCAGCTGCTGCAAGGTGTTCTGCCACGAGGCCGGGGTGTATTCCACGACGACGGTCGGCGCGATCGGGGCGACCCGGTCGTACAGCGCTCGGTTGTCCTCACCCGTCGTTCGCATGACGATCAGGTCCGGTGCGGCAGCCGTCAGAGCCTCGATGTCGACGTCGGCGTCGACGGATCCGATGTCGATCGGTTCGGTGGTGAGCCGATCCCGGACGACGGGTGCGTAGTCACCGGTGAGCGGCGGCTTCACTGCCGCGACGGGTTGGATGCCCAACGCGACGACGGCTTCCAACGTGCGGTCGCCGTCGAGCACGGCCACGCGCTGTGGATCGACGGGAACACTCGTCTCATCGAACGCATGCTGCACGGTGCGAACCTCGCCGCCGGTCTCGCCCGGGGTCGATTCTTCCCGACTGCATGCGGCGACACTCAGCAGTAGCGCAACGGACAGCAACGAGACGACGGTTCGCCGGGCGGATCCTCTGTTTTTCACCGCAGCAGCGTATCGGCTGCCGAGCCGCAGTGGGCCGGCTACGTTTTCGGCTGGCACTCTCCCCATCTTGTGTGCCAGCCGTTTTCGGGTCATTCTTCTCCTTACCCAACGTCGTGTACCCGGCTTCCGCCTCGTACCTGTCTGGGAGGGATGCGCAATGGACGATCGAGATCTCATCGGTGTCGCACCTTTTCACGCCGCCGGTCTACTGCGCGGGTTCGTGATCTCCGGTCGTTGGCCGGACACCACCAAGGAGTGGGCTCAATTCCTGGCGCTGGCCGTCCGGGTCGCGTCGATGCCGGGTCTGTTGGCGACGTCGACGGTGTTCGGGGTGCGGGAGGAGCTGCCCGAGGATCCGGAGCCGGGGACGGTCGGCCTGGTGTTGGCCGAGGGACCGGTGATCGGCGATTTCGCGTTGGCTCCCGGGCGGTTCTCGGACCATCAGCCGGCCGCGTTGCTGATGCTGCATCCACCGTCGGAGACGACGCCTTCTCTGCCGGAATGTGCGGGCGCGGCCTCGGGTTGCGTTCTGCTGCCCGGTCTTCCGCATCTGGGCCTCGATCACCGGGCCGCGTGGGTGGAGGCAGAATCCGACGGCACCGTGACGTCGATGATCAGTCGGGTCGGCCTCGATCCGATCAGCGATCCCGACACCGCAGTTTTGGCGATGCTCCTCGCATCCTGACCGCTCCCCGTACACGATTTTTCGGGTCACCAAACTTATTGGCGCATTGGACAATTGGAGAAACGGCACTTAAAGTCGTCTGCAGCGAAGGGGAGTAGCCCCCAATCAACGTGTCGACATACTGGTCGTTTTCCACGACCCGGCACCTGAACCGGTACTTCCGGTGGGCGAGACCTTCGGTCCGTTCGACGACCGAGGAGTCTGCTGTGCTGTCCGCTCTACTGTTGAGTTTCGCTGTCATTTTCGTGGCCGAGCTGGGTGACAAATCCCAGCTGATGGCCATGACGTTCGCCTTGCGCTACAAGTGGTACGTCGTCATCGGCGGCATCACGGTGGCCACGACCGTCGTGCATCTGGTCTCGGTCGCCGTCGGCCATTTCCTCGGTGTGTCCATCCCCACCGAAGCCATCTCGATCGTCGGCGGGCTCGCGTTCGTCGTGTTCGGTCTGTGGACCCTGCGCGGAGATTCGCTGTCCGACGACGAGGGTGCCAAGGCGTCGCGAGTCACCAAGTCGGCCTTCCTGGCCATCGCGTCCGCGTTCTTCCTCGCCGAACTGGGCGACAAGACGATGCTGGCCACCGTCACTCTGGCCGCCGACAACGATTGGGTCGGAGTGTGGATCGGCTCGACGGTAGGCATGGTCGCCGCCGACGCCCTCGCTATCGTGCTGGGTGCCGTTCTCGGAAAGCACTTGCCGGAACGGCTGATTCAGTACGGTGCGGCCATTCTGTTCTTCGTCTTCGGCGCGGTCCTGTTCTTCGAGGGACTGATGCCGGGTACGTCGGCTCCGTACGTGGCGGCCGCAGTCGTAGTGGCGATCTCGGCCCTCGTCGTTGCCGCTGCGTTCGTCCGACGCTCCCGCAGCGACGCTCCGCAGGAAGTGGAGAAGCGCAGCACCACCGAAGACGTCTGACCTTGGTTTACACTCCTCGCGGAGGGGTGAATGAACGACAACCTGCAGGCGACGGGTAGCGACGCGGCACACCGTTCGACCGATCGGCTCATCAGGATCTTCGGCCGGTTCGTCGGTACCGGCTACGCGGCGTATCTACTGCTGCTCGTTCCCGACATCGCGCGCAGCAGCGTCACCGTCCCCGGGTGGTGGACCCCGGCCGCCGTGATCGTCGTGTTCGGTACCGGTCTCGCGTTCGGAGCCTTCACCTTTCACCCGAGCATCAGGGTCAGCCAGGTTGCGGGTTCGATCGCAGCTTTGGCGTTCCCGGTCATGGCCCTGCTGTGGTGGGTGGCCTGGGACGGGACCACCTTCGATCGGAACGGAATGTTCCTGTCCGCATTCCCCGGCCTGGCCTCGCTCGCGGCCGCCACCGTGTGGCGACCCATCCCGGCATTCGTGCACACGGCCGTCTCGGTGGTGATCGTGCAACTGATCAATCAAGCTGTGCGAGAGCCGTTTCCTCGCAGCAACATCATTGCCGAAATATTCTTCGGGCTGATGTTCTGCACGGTGTTCGTCGCGGCGACTCTGGCCGCACTGCGTACCGGTCGCATTCTCGATGCCACCATCAGCGCCACCCACGGCGATGCCGCACGGGCGGCTGCGGCGAATGCACGCGAAGTCGAACGCGAACGGTTCGACGCCCTCATCCACGACGAGGTCATGTCGTCACTGCTGGCGGTCGCTCGCCAGGGCCGCACTGCGAGCCTCGCCCGTCAAGCACGTTCGGCATTGGCCCATCTGGACGGACTGCACACCGACACCGCCACAAACGATTTCACCGTCGACGACACGATCGCTCTGATGCGAGCCTCCGCATCGACGGTCGACGAGTCGATCGATTTCAGGGTCCGCGAGGACCCCGCCGATTCCTCGGCGAACTACCCTGCCGATGCGGTCCGGTCGATCGCGGGCGCACTCGCAGAAGCACTGCGCAACAGCGTCGTTCACGCTCAGGCGTCGACCAGATCGGTGACGGTCGAGCTGGCCCCGTCGGCATTGCGAGTCATCGTGCGAGACAACGGTATCGGCTTCGATCGACGCTCGGTGCCTCCGCACCGACTCGGCGTCGCCGTCAGCATCGAGGGGCGGATGCGTCAGCTCGACGGTGGTTCGGCCGAGATCGACACCTCCCGCCGCGGAACCACTGTGCGATTGAGCTGGGCGCGATGAACGGCGAGGATGTTCGCGACCTGCTGTCGATGAAGTCGGGGGCCGCGTACGCCGTCGCCGGCTTCTACATCCTCGCGTGCGCCGTGTGTGCGTCGGCGACGCTGAAGGGTATGTCCGCGGTGTGGCCGCCGTTCGTCTCGGTGCTGGTGTTCTCGGCCGCGGTTATCCTGCTGCTCAGAGCGCCGGGGGATCCACTGAGCCCACGGTCCACGGCGTTGCTCACGGTGTCCGGGCCGGTGGCCGCGTCGTTCGTCTTCGCCGTGGTGCCGGTGCCGCTGACCGGCAGTCTGCAGTCCTGGCCTCTGGGTATGTCCGTCGTGATCTACACGTTCATGTGTGTCCGTGGCCGCACGCCGGCCGCGTGGTTCGGACTCGCGCTCACCATGTCTGTCGTCGTCGGTTGGGCAGCCTGGACGGGTCAAGGCGCACTGTTCGGATTGTCGTTCAGCGCCATCAATATTGCTCCGTTGTTGATGGCGACGTTCTTCGCCTTCACCATCCGACCCCTCGGTGCAGCGATCTTCGAGCTCCGTGAACAATCCACCATCCGCATCGCCGCCCAGGCCGCCGCTGCGGCGGTACTCGAAGAACGTGACGCCCGCCTGGCCAGTCTCGATACGCTCGCCCGTCCGCTCCTGCAGCGCATCGCGGACGGCCCCGATCTCACCGACGAGGAAGTCCTGGCGTGCCGACTCCTCGAAGCCGAGCTCCGCGACACCCTGCGGGCCCGCGGGCTCGTACTGCCCGAGTTGGCCAGGGCGGCACGCTCGGCTCGCGCCCGCGGCGTCGAGGTCACGATGCTCGACGACCGAAGCCCCACAGCATTGAGCGAGAAGGTCCGCAACGACATCGCGGCGGGGGCGTCGAGCAGTCTGGACGGTGCCGTGACGGGATCGGTGACGGTTCGCTTGCTGCCTCCGGGCAGACCGGCCGCGGCGACGATCCTGCTCGACGACCTCGGTGACGGCGCTCAGCGAGTCGAATACGACGACTCCGGCCGCATTCTGCCCTGATCGGCGGGCACGGGAGGGAGGTTCCGTCCTGCCTGGTGTGGGGCCGGAGCCGACCCTCATCGGCCGCCGTCCTACTACTCCTGGCCGGATGCGGTTTCGTCAAGGCATGCCCGTCGCAGCCGACCGAGGCGATAACGTTGGCTGCATGTGATGGAACGACCACGATTCAGTGTCAACGGGGCACGGGCTCCCGTCGGGATGCAAGGAGTTGGCGATCAATGTTCCGATCGGGACAAGGTGGGTCTTCTTCTGGTCGGCACTGACGCTGCTGTGGGCCGTTGTGTCCGTGAGTCGAACTCAGGACGGTGAGTTTTCGATCTGGTCCTGGGTGGCTACTTGTTTGTTTGCTGCGGCCGCAATCCTGACCGGGCTTCGTACATTTCGCCGCAGAAGTGATGACGAGCGCAGAAGTGACGACGAGCATGGACTCACGAATCCGTAGGGAGTATCACCGTCACTCGAAGGGCGGTAGGCCGACCGACCCCTCGATGCGGGAGAGTCGGGTGCGGGAGAGCGGGGTGCCTGGGAGTGGGGTGAGGTCCCCCGCCGGTTATGGTGCAGAACACAGCGTGGTCGCTGCCTGTGCCGCGACCCGACACCGCTAACGAAGGGGATCGTACGACGTGGAGATTTCAGGAACAGCAGCGCTCGTCACCGGTGGCGCGTCGGGCCTCGGAGCAGCAACCGCAGCACGTCTGGCAGGCGCCGGCGTCACGGTGTTCGGTCTCGATCTGCCGCAGTCCATCGAGCGCGCCGGAGACAGTGTCCCGGACGGCGTGACCCTCATTCCCGCCGACGTCACCAGTGAGGCCGAGGTCGAGGCCGCACTGGACACCATCGTCGAGTCCGGTGTGCCGCTGCGCATCGTCGTCAACTGTGCAGGCGTGGGCTGGGCGGGTCGCATCCTGTCCAAGAAGGGACCGCACGATCTCGAGCTGTTCCGCACGGTCATCACCATCAACCTGCTCGGCACGTTCAACGTGATGCGGCTGGCCGCCAACCGCATTCAGTCGCAGTCCACCGTCGACGACGCCGGCCAGCGCGGCGTTGTCATCAACACCGCATCGGTCGCCGCATTCGAGGGTCAGATCGGCCAGATCGCCTACACCGCCTCCAAGGGCGGCGTGCACGCGATGACCATCACCGCGGCCCGTGACCTGGCCCAGGTCGGCATTCGCGTGAACACCATCGCCCCCGGCATCGTCGACACCCCGATGCTCGCCGGTGTCACCGAGGAATACCGTCAGGGACTCGAGGCGTCCGTGCCCTTCCCGTCGCGTCTCGCACAGCCCAGCGAGTACGCCCAGCTGGTGCAGATGATCGCCGAGCACGACTACCTCAACGGCGAAACGATCCGCATGGACGGCGCGATCCGGATGGCACCGCGCTAGAAGTCCTTTCGCGTGTGGCCCCGACTTCTCGGGCGCGGGGTCACACGCGAGCGCGCAGGTCCGCCACGGTCGGGATCTCGTGCTCGGCGCGGTCGGACATCCACTCGCGCAACACTTTGGTGGCGAGCACATCGTCCTCGTTGTAGACGAGTAGCCGTTCTCGCTGGGTGTGATCGGGATCGGCGTCGTATCCGACAGCCTCGCGGTACCAGCCCATCGACGCCTCGCCGCCGGCTTCCTCGTCGCGCCAGGAGAATCCGGCCACCGGGGCAATCTTCTTCAGCCCCTTGCCGTTCGGGCAGATGAACTGGTCGCTGACGGCTTGATAGATATCCACCCACTGCTCGCTGTCGATGAATTCGCGTATCTGCGCCTCGGTGGGCACTCCGGGGACGTCGGCGAAGCGTCGGGCCGAGTCGAGTAGCCATTTGTCCTCGGCTTGTCTCGAATAGCAATACGCTGCAAAGGTTTTGCCGCGAGCCGCGGCATCGGCCCGCGTGTCCATCAACCAGTTCCAGAACACCGCGAACGAGCGTCCCTCGTCGACGGTGGGCAGCGGATCCCACGTGACGAAGCCGCGATACTCCGGCGGCGGTCCGCCTGCCTCGGTGAGGAGCGTGCCCCACAGGTACGCACCGTGCTCCTGATAGCTCTCCATGTCGACGTCCACCTCCACGTCGGCGCGGTGGACCGTCACGGTCTCCGATCGACGCAGCAGCGGCACGTCGGCGCGCCAGGCCAGCGCCGCGGACACCGCGTCCTCGAAGTTGCTGAAGGGCCACTCCTCGGGAGCCGGACCGGTCCATTGCGCCAGCTCGTCGATCGTCCGCACTCCCACGCTGCGCAGTACGTCCGCTCGGGATCCCGATGCGACGAGTGAGACGTCGCGGGCCGCCACCAACTGTGGCTTGCAGTCGAACCACCAAGCACACGAACGGCATTCGCTGATCTGCGAGGGAACGGTCACCGCGTCACCGCTCGCGACAGCAAGCCGGTCCGCGAAGCGAATGTCGTATTCGTCGAGCGCGGCAGTCAGGTCGTGTACCAACACGCACTCTCCGCGATAACCTACTGCGCCCCCGACCGGGGTGGCCGTGGCCAAGCCCTCGTGGGCGAGCATGCGGTACAGGTGCGCGAGGCGGAGCTGATCGCGCAACTGGCTGCGCACCTTGCGGGTTTCGTCGACGGCCGGAGCCCAATGCGTGAGCGGGGTGGTGCGCGCGCCGCGCCCGGGGTCGGTCACCTTGTGATTGACGACGATCACCGGAATGTAGCCGCCCGACGCGTCACGCACGAGAAGCTCGCTCCGTCCGCGGCGGCCGGTATCGCGTTCGAGTGGCAGAACTGCGTTCCAGATACGTTCGACGCCTGCGCTGCAGGCCGCGACGGTCGCATCGGCCGCAGCACGGGCCGTGGGCTCGTCGATCTCGGTCCACTGCATGGGGTCGGCCGCTGCCAACTGCGCGCGAATGTTCTCGCGATGCGCCTGGGCCGCCTCTCGGCGTTGCCGCACCCCGGGATTCTCGGGTTCACCGCGCAGGAGCGCCCCGTAGGCGGTGTCGAGATAGAGCCGGTGCCGACATCGCGTCAACGATCCGGCGTCGAGCAGCACAGGTGCGTGCGACGCTGCCGCATCTCGTTGACCGTTCACACCGCTAGACATTAGGTGAGCCCTCCGACAGCCGAAGAAGAACAGCTGCCTATTAGGCGGGAGTGGAGCCTGGGGACCAACCCATTAGGCGGGAGTGGAGCCTGCGGAATGACCCATTAGGCTGTGTGGAACGCACCGTTACCGCCTAGCAGCACATGTCAGGAGCCTTGTCGATGGGTCTGTTCCGTAAGCGCAAAGGTCGTGCCACTCGCAAGGCGGAGGCGAAGGCCCTCAAGCACAAGGCCACTCTCGAGGCGAAGCTCGGCGCGAAGAACGAGCGCAAGCAGCTGAAGTCGATCGCCAAGGCGCAGCGCAAGCTCAGCGCGGTGGAGGCGAAGTCGCAGAAGAATGTCGAGAAGGCCCAGGTCTCGGCGTTGCGGGCGCAGCAGAAGGCGGCTGCGGCCGGCACGCTGAACGTGGCTCAGATTCGTAAGTATCTCGGTATTGCTCGGCTTCTGCTGCCGGTGCTGGCTCCGATCGCCTACCGCGCTGCCACCGTCGTTCGTGGGCAGCTCGACAACCGCAAGGCGCAGCAGCTGGGTGTCGCACCCGATCAGCTGAGCGAGTACTCGGGCCACGGCGGCAAGCTCAGTGCCCGGATCGCCGGTGCCGAGAAGTCGCTGAGCACCATCGGATCGCGTCATTCGGATCCGGAGACCAAGAGTTTCGGTGCCGCGATCAGCGAGCGTCTCGACGATCTGACCACCGCTGTGCGCGCCGCCGAGCAGATGCCGCCTGCACGTCGCAAGACTGCCCACGCCGCCATTTCCGCTGAGCTCGACGGCATCGAAGCGGACGTGCTCGCTCGCCTCGGCGTGCGCTGATCTCACCGACCATCCGATGACCGACGGCTCTGCTGCACCGCTTCGCGGCGGAGCTGTCGGTACGGTCACCGCCGCCCTCGCGGTGGCTGCGCACGGAATGGCGGGCGGCGGCTATCTCAGCGGATCGGGCCTGGCTCTGCTGATCGTGGTCAGCCTCGGCGTGGGTGCCATGACTGCCGTTCCGCGTCGCTCGACTGTTCTGTTGCCCGCCCTGATGGGTGGCCAACTCCTCGCCCATACCGCACTGAGCCTGAGCGACATGACCGGCATGTCGGGCTCATCACACAGCCATTCGCTGCTGCCCAGCGCCGCGATGATCGGCTTTCACGCGGCCGCGTCGCTGATCGCCGCGCTGTTGATCGCCGCAGCCGAACGTCTCTACGGCCCGATCACATCGATCGTTCGTGCCGTTCTCGCGCTCCTCACTCCCCTGCCCGACGGTTCCGCTGTCGGCCGCGTCAGGTTCTCCGTCGCGATGCCGTCGGTGCACGGTATTGCCCTGGACTGGGCCATTTCTCGTCGTGGGCCTCCGATGTCGATCAGCTCGTAGCTCTGATCCGACATCCCCTTTCACCTTCGTACAGAAATGACCCAACACTCATGAAGAGTTCCATTCCGCGTGCCTTGTTCGTATCCGGTGCCACCGTCGGCGCACTGCTGATCGGCGCAGGCGCAGCCTCCGCCCATGTGGTCGTCTCCGCGCCCGACGCCGCGCAGGGCGGCTACTCGGTCCTGACGTTCCGCGTCCCCACCGAGTCCGACACCGCATCGACCAACTCGGTCAAGGTCACCTTGCCCGGCCTCAATTCTGCTCGCACCCAGCCCATTCCGGGGTGGACGTCCACCGTCGAGAAGGACTCCGCCGATCTCGCCGTGTCTGTGACGTGGACGGCGAATCCCGGTGCCGAGGTCGGTCCGGGCCAGTTCCAGCAGTTCCTGCTCTCCGCGGGGCCGCTGCCCGAGCAGGAAACCGTGTCGTTCCCGGCCACCCAGACCTACACCGACGGTGAGGTCGTGCAGTGGAACGAGCCGATGACCGAGGACGGCAGCGAGCCCGAGTTGCCCGCTCCCACACTGACCCTCGCAGCGTCGAGCGGTGACGCGCACGGCGGAGCCCACGCCGAGACGACGGACGCAGCCGAGCAGACGTCCACGTCCTCCTCGGACACCACCGCCCGGTGGATTGCCGGTGCCGGGCTCGTTCTCGGTGCCGTCGGCGCCGGCCTCGGAATCGGTGCAACCGTACGGAGCCGACGCTCGTGAGGGCGCTGACCGTGTCCGCCAAAGCGGTGGTCGTATCGGCGGTGGCCTTGCTGGCACTGCTGATCGCGGCTCCGATTGCCTCGGCTCATTCGCAGGTCACCGGGTACAGCCCGGCCGACGGCTCCTCGCTCGACGCATCTCCGGCGACGGCATCGGTGACCTTCAACGAGGTGCCGCAGTCGCAGTTCGCAACGCTCAACGTCGTCGGCCCCGACGGCAACATTTGGTCGAAGGGCGATGCTCGCATCGAGGGCCAGAGCGTGGTCGTCGATGTCGGTGATCTGGGCCCTGCCGGCGAGTACACCCTCGCCTACCGCATCACCTCGGCAGACGGTCATCCGGTGAGCGGCACGGCCACGTTCACGCTGACGCAGGAAGGGTCCGGAACACCCGGGGCACCGGCCGATGCGTCGGGCACCTCGGAAGAGTCCGAGGACGGGTTCCTCGGCGGCTACGGTCCCATCGTGCTGGTCGTGGTTGCGGTCCTCGCCTTCGGCGGAGCATTGGCATTCGCACTGCGTAAGCCGAAAGACCAGCGTAAGTCAGAAGACCAGCGTAAGCCGAAGAGCGAGAAGTAGATCCGACGTGGCTGCGGTGAGCGAGAGGAGCGTTCGGCTCGTGCTCGCCGCCGCAGCCTCGGCGGTGGTGGGGGTCGCGGCAGCGTTCGCGCTGGCGTACCCCACCTTTCCCAGCGGGTCGTCGTGGCTCCGCGTCATCGCTGTCGCGTCGGGTTCGGTGGTGTTGGGGTTCGGAATTCTCGCTGTCCTGGACGGTAATTCCGCATCTCGACGCCCCGCCCTCGACTCGCTGGTGATGTGGCGGTCGATCGGGTTCCTGTCGGGTCTGTGGGCGGTGGCCGAGTTCGTCCTGTTGGCAGCGGCCGCAGCCGAGGCCGAGGGCCGAGCAGTGACGGCGCTGTCGCCGAGTGCATTTGCGGCCTTCGTCGCGTCGATCTCCGTCGGTCGACTCGGCGCGACGACGGTGCTCCTCGCGCTCGTTCTGTGCGCCATGGGCGTACTCGGATATCGACGAGACGCATCCTGGTCCCCGGTTCCCGTGGTCACACTGGCGGCGCTGGCCCTGGTCGCGCGACCGATCACCGGACACATGTCGCAATTCGCATTCGGGTCCATTGCCGTTGCCGTGCATGTGGTGTGCGCCTCGGTGTGGCTCGGTGTACTCGGCGCGATGGCGTTGAGTCTGCGGACCAAGACAGCGTGGGCGACGCTTTTGCCGGCCTATTCCCGGATCGCGCTGTGGTGCGTCGTCGGGGTGACCGCGACCGGCGTGTTCGACGCGGTCCTGAAGTTGGAGAGCCCGGCCGCTGCGATCGAGACCGGTTACGGCCGAATCGTTCTCGCCAAAGTCGTGATGACCGTGATCCTGGTGGTCGTGGCATCTCGGATCCGCCGCACGTGGTTGCCGACCGCCACTGCGCACCGCTCCACGGCGGACTACTCGGTGCGGCGAGCTGCCGCTCATGTCTGTCTGCTGACGGTGGCGTTCGGACTGGCGGCGGCGTTGGCGACCACGGCCTGAGGCCGGAGTTCAGCCAGCGGAACGACCAGGAAAAGCCGGAGTGCAGCCAGCGGAATGACCAGACAAGCGAGTCTGTCGGGGCTCTGTACTAGCCTGAGTGCATGCCGAAGTTGACTGTGGTGCCGGGTGGTTCCTCGGTGTCCGCGCGCGATCGGATTCCCACGGTCGCCGAGTTCTTCGCCGGTATCGGTTTGGTGCGAATGGGCTTGGAGCAGGCCGGTTTCGAGGTGTGCTGGGCCAACGACATCGAGCGCGACAAGCACCACATGTATCGCCAACACTTCGGTGACGACGCGGCCCATTTTCAGCTCGGGGATGTTGCCGGCACGCGCGGCGACGATCTGCCGGACGGTCTGTCGTTGGCATGGGCGTCGTTTCCGTGCACGGATTTGTCTCTGGCCGGGGGCCGGGCCGGTCTCGCGGGCAAGAACTCCTCGACATTTCGGCACTTCACTCGAGTGTTGGACGAAATGGGTGACGGCCGTCCCGAGGTGGTCGCGCTGGAGAACGTCGTCGGTCTGGCCACCAGTCATGGGGGCGACGATCTGGCGGCTGCGGTCCGTGAGCTCAACGAACTCGGTTATTCGGTGGACGTCCTCACCATCGATGCTCGACGGTTCGTCCCGCAGTCCCGTCCTCGTCTGTTCCTAATCGGTGCGCAACATCCGCCGGAGGATGCCCGCGATCCCAACAGTGAACTGCGTCCGGATTGGTTGCAGGCGGTCTACGGCGATTCGACGCTGTCGACGCATCGGGCTCCGCTGCCCAGCCCGCCGATCCCGTTGACCAGCGGTCTCGGCGATCTGGTCGAGCGGATGGATTACCGCGACGAGCGCTGGTGGGATGCAGACCGCACCGAGGCGTTCGTACGCTCGTTGTCGCCGATTCAGTTGCAGCGCATCGAGATTCTGAAGAAGGCGCGCAAGGTCAGTTACCGTACCGCCTACCGCCGTACCCGCAACGGCGTCGCGGTGTGGGAGGCCCGCCCCGACGACATCTCCGGCTGCCTGCGTACTGCGCGCGGTGGGTCGTCGAAGCAGGCGGTGGTCAAGATCGGCCACGGCCGGTTGCAGGTGCGCTGGATGACGCCTCTCGAGTACGCCCGCTTGATGGGAGCCGGCGACTACACGCTCGGCGGTCTGCGAAACAACCAGGCGCTCTTCGGTTTCGGTGATGCGGTGTGCGTTCCGGTGGTCGCGTGGCTGGCGGAGCACTACCTGATGCCCCTGGTGAACGGGACACTCGGTTCCATCGCGCCGAATGCGACTGCTGCGCATGTCCAGTCACGGTAAGTCCTCGCTGCGGGCGTCGGCGGTCGCGCCGCGCAAGAGCAGTCTGCCTGCGGACGATGTGCAGTCATTTCGAGCTGCACTGCGAGAAGTGCTGAGCGAGAAGGACGATCGAGGGCGCGTCTGGTCGGCGGCCAAGTGGGGCGTGTATGCGTTCTACGACTACGACGGCGAGCCGATCTACGTGGGGCAGACCAAGGAGAAGCTCAGCGTTCGGGTGCAGCGGCATCTGACCAATCAGCGGACCGACGCCGTCGCGATGCGAGTGCTGGACGTGTTCGAGGTCGCGGAGATCGAGATCTGGCCGCTCTGGCAGTACGAGGACCTCAAGAAGTCCGACGGCGCAGAACAATTCCGCGCAGCCGAACGCGATTTGAACGCCCACGAGTACACGGCGTACCTCGAGGCCATCGACAGGTCGCGCCACAAGGCGATCCTGAACGAGAAGATCCCGCCGGTCTCCGAGCCCGTCACTCTGCCTGCGTCACTGCGGCGGTCGCTGATCTCCGAGCAGACCCGAGTAGAGCGCGGGCACCCCGACATTCGGATCGCGCGACGCGCGGAGACCATCTCCCGATTGGCTGCGGTCACTCGCGAGCGCGGTGAGGTGTCGGAGGGTCTGCGACGCGTCCTGGTGGTGCAGGCGGTGCGGCTGGCGTATTTGTCTGCGGAGCGACTCGCCTTCGTCGAGGGTCACCCCATTCCCGATCCCGCGGCCATCGACGTCACCGCCCTGGTGGGTTCGGTGCTGCACGAACGTAGTGATCCCGAGGATCCAGACGACCCCGAAGATCCAGAGGACCTACCCGAGCCCGACGCCGAGCTGGACCTGTTCAGCGACTACTGACTCCCGTCGCCGTAGGCTCGACCTGTGCCGCTTCCCCCTCACGTTGCCGATCTCACCAGCATCGATCTGTTGCTGTCGGTGGCAGAGCTCGGCAGCATCGGCCGTGCCGGACACGCCCACGGCATGTCGCAGCCGGCGGCAAGTTCTCGCATTCGCGCGCTGGAGCGTCGCGTCGGAGCGCCGTTGTTGAAGCGGGGCGCACGCGGAACGGTGCTGACCGAGTTCGGCGAGCTCGTCGCGAGTTGGGCAGCGCCGGTCGTCCGGTCGGCCGAGGACTTGGCGACGGCGATCGCCACGCTGCACGCCGAGCGCATCGGTCACCTGCAGATCGCGGCCAGTCAGACTGTCGCCGAATATCTTCTGCCGAGATGGCTGGTCACACTGCACACGACGCTGCCCCAGATCGTGCCCACGCTGAGCTCGGGCAATTCGGCGGTGGTCGCCGCGACGGTGCTCGCCGGAGACGCAGACCTGGGGTTCATCGAAAACCCCAGTGTCCACGCCGAACTCACGTACCGCACCGTCGCAACCGACGAACTGGTTCTCGTCGTGGCGCCCGGACATCCGTGGGCACACACTGCACCGTCGACCGCGCAGGTAGTCGAGACGGCGCTGGTCACCCGCGAGGCCGGGTCGGGAACCAGGTCCGTGTACGAGAGTGCGGTTGCTGCAGCAGGTTTAGGCCCGCCCACGACTCCTCTACTGGAAGTGTCGTCGACGACGGCTATCAAGTCCGCTGTGGCGGCGGGGATCGGCGGTGCCGTCCTCAGTTCACTGGCCGTCGCGACGGAGCTGACGGCGGGCAGTCTGATCGGAGTGCCGCTCCCCGATCTGTCCCTGCACAGAGACTTGCGCGCCATCTGGCGATCGGGCCGTGAGCCCAGCGGCCCGGCCGCGGAACTTCTGACGGTCGCGACGTCCATCCAGCCATAAGCTTCGGTTATGGCCGGCTAGCGAATTGCTGTCTACCGGACGTGGGCCGCGTCGCGCACAGTGAAGTCATGACCGTCCTCGAGTCCGTCTCGTATGCACCCCGGCTGTCGCGCAGGCGGACCGTCGAGCACATCACCCCCAACTGGTTCGCCGCCGTCATGGGAACCGGCATCGTCGCCACCGCGGCCGCCACACTTCCCGTCGACCTTCCTGCGTTGCACGTCTTCGCCGTCGTCGTATGGGTACTCGCTGCCGCAGCAGTCGCAGTGATCGGCGCGGCGTTCGTGCAGCATTGGATCGGTTACCGCGCACGCGCAGTCGACTACGCGCAGCACCCGGTGATGATGCAGTTCTACGGCGCACCGCCCATGGCCCTGCTCACCGTCGGTGCCGGGGCCGGCCTGCTCGGCGGAGACCTCATCGGTCCCACGGCGGCGACCGCACTGTTCGCAGTCCTGTGGGTCGCCGGCACGGTCACCGGCCTGCTCACCAGCGTCGCCGTCCCCTTCCGAATGATCACATCCGCTCACCGGGAGCAGGTCACGGCACTACCCGCGTGGCTCATGCCCGTCGTCCCGCCGATGGTGTCCGCGTCGACCGGAGCGTTGCTGCTCCCTCACCTGCCCGACGGCCAGTGGCGGTTGGCGCTGCTGTGCGCGTGCTACGCGATGTTCGGGCTGTCGCTGATCGTCGGAATGCTCACCATGACGTTGATCTACGGACGCCTGCTGCACGGCGGTCTGCCGTCCGTCGACGCGGCTCCGACGGTCTGGATCACGCTGGGTTTGATCGGCCAGTCGGTCACGGCGGCCAATCTGCTGGGCAACGATGCAGCGATGGTGTTCACCGGTGCGCAGTCGTCGATCGCCGTCGGGCTGCACGTCGTCGGGATCGGCTACGGACTGATCATGGGCGGATTCGGCGCGCTGATGTTCGCACTGGCCACTGCGCTGACCGTCCATGCGGCACGGAGGAAGATGAGCTTTTCACTGACGTGGTGGTCGTTCACGTTCCCGATCGGCACCTGCGTCACCGGAGCGACCGCGATGGGCAATGCCCTCGATTTCGGCGCGGTCCGTGCCCTTGCCGTACTGCTGTACGTCGTACTCGTGACGGCCTGGATCACTGTCGCTGCTCGAACCCTCCGAGGCGTGATACGAGGAAACCTGCTGCAGCCCAGCTGATCTCACATGTGCGCGAGCACGTTCACCACGTTGCCGCCCGCGTCTCGGAAGAAGAATCGGCGCACGCCCCACTCCTCGTTGGTGATCTCGTACACGATCTCGAAATTCGCATCCACCGCGGCGCGGTAAGCCGCGTCGACGTCGTCCACTTCGAGAGACGCCGACGGATTCACCGGGCCGGTGGGGTCGACGGTGATCAGACTCAGTTGCGCGGTGCTGTCCCCCGGTGACGCCAGCGTGGCGATCCAACCGTGGTTCATCACCACCTCCATGCCGGTGACCTGGACATACGCGTCCAGCGCCGCATCGAGATCGGTGACCGTGAGCAGGGGCATCGCGCGCACAACGTCCATGTTCGGACAGTATCGCGCCGAAAGCGTCCCCGCGGGGACGTTCTCGACGGGCATCTCGCGCATGGGGGACGATGTTTCGATGCTGACGATCAAGGTAACTCTGGCCGACATCGAACCAGCGGTGTGGCGGCGGTTCACCATCAATTCCGACGCCACACTGCCCGAGCTACACGACGTCATCCAAGATGTCATGGGCTGGGAAGACCGACACCTGCACATGTTCTTCGTCGGCGACGATCCCTATCGAACCAGTCGACGCTACGAGATGAAGTCCGCGCTCGAAGAGTGGGACGACGGCGCCGGGACGCTCGAGGACGGCGTTCGAGTGGACGAAGTCCTCGGTGCCGTCGGGGATCGTCTCGGGTACGAGTACGACTTCGGTGACGGATGGACACACCACCTGGTCGTCGAAGAAATATCGACCGTTGCCGGTACTGCAGCCTGCCTCGACGGCAACCGCGCCTGCCCACCCGAGGACTGCGGTGGCACGTCGGGCTACGACGAACTGCTGAAGGTTCTGGCTGATACCGATCATCCTGATCACAACCATATGAAGCAGTGGGCGGGCAGCTTGGAAGAGCGCTTCGCGGTGGCCGACGCGAACAACAGAATCGCGTTGCGGCGCGCGGTGACGGAGTTGGCCGGCCGCGTGCGGGAGCGCCTACCCAAACTCGGCTCGCTTCTCGAACGCGGGCCCCTCGAGTATCACCCCGATCTGCCCGATGTCCTCGCACGCGTCGATTTCGATGTGGCACAGCTGGACCCCGTAGCGGCGGCATCGGCAATGGAAAAGCTGACATGGATGCTGGCGCGGGTGGGCGCAGACGGAATCACGCTGACTGCTGCGGGCTATCTCCCACCCAAAGACGTCGCTGCGATGCGTGCAGAGCTCGAGTGGGGTGCCGAATGGTTCGGAAGCTCCAACCGCGAGGTGGACCATCAGCAGGTGCACTGGCTTCGGGCTGCAGTGACGCAACTCGGGCTGGTTCGCGTGCTGAAGGGACGGCTACTTCGCACCCGGTTGGGCAACACCCTGGCCACCGACCCGCTCCGACTGTGGTCGCACGCCGCGGCTCGGATGCCCTTCGGCCGCGAGCAGTACGAGAAGGATGCAGGCCTGCTGCTGCTGGTTTCGGTTGCAGGGGGTTGCTTTGCGAACGAACGCAATTCGCTGATCCTACGAAGCCTCGAGACCATCGGGTGGCGAATCCCCGAAAGCGAAAGACGCTACGCCCAGTACCTCGCTCGACCGACCTTCGACTTCCTCACTCTGATCGGCGCTGTGCCGTCGACTTTGGGTCGCGACGGGGCCGTACCGGATTGGGGACGCACTTTTGCCGTACATGCACTCGGCTCGTGAACCAGAAGGTGCTACCGGCCGCTCGTCAGGTCATGCTGCGCGCCCTACGCGCCGCAGACGATCTCGATCGAGCGCCTCGAGCAGCAGGGGCGCCAGAAGGTCAGGTACGCAGAACTTGTCGTTCACCTTGACGAGCAATCCGAGGTCGAACATCGACATGAACCGGAGTGTCGCGACGGTCTGAATCACCTTGCTGTCGGACATCGTTCCCAGGACGACACCGTCGGATTCCCCTACCGGATCACCGACGAGGCTGCGCACGAGCACGGTGGTCGCCAACGTCGAGCCTGCCACGAGCTCGGACTGCACGGAATCATCGCCGGAGTCGTACACAGGCGTCAAGCAGGATGCGTACGCCTCGACCACGGCGGCGCGAGTTCGGTCCGCACTTGGAGACACCACCCAAGCTCCGGCTTCGGGTCCGCGGGTGTAAGTCTGGCCCGCGTGCTCGAGAACCCCGACCCTACGGGCGGTATCCAACACCGATCGATAGTTCACCATTGCCATGAAGTCAGGTTGTTCAGGGATGCTGTGGAAACCCGGAATCCCGAGCGCGGCAACGATCTCGGCCGAGTCGTCCCAGTAGTCGATTCGGGCCGATGGCGCGCGGCGCTCGGTCGCAGCCCACGATGCCAACCGTTGCAGGAGTGAGACCATTATGGGTGTACTCAGTGGGCTCGAGCGCCCCGGCGATATCGGAGAACTGGGCACCGACGCGAATGCAGACGGGAACCCGATCTCTCTCGAGATCTCTTCGTTCTGAGATGGCGACAACCGTTCGGCGACGACGAACGTGCCGAACAGATCGATGGCGCGACGAATCTCGTCGCGCTCCCATGGCGACCGCTCATAGTCATCGAGGTCCAAGTACTCGTGATCATCGAGACAGAACATGTCGATCGGAAAATCTGCGCCGTACACGCTCACGTTCCGCTCGCGGACCGACCGATCGACTGTCATTGCTGTCGCAAAAGCCGTCAACTGATCTGCGACCCAGGCATTCTCGATCAGCCAATCGGAGAAGTGAAGAAGCGCGCTCGGCCAGAATAGAGGTTCCCTTTCACGCTGAACCTGACTGTAGGCCTCGCGACTGGTCTTTCTGCTACGCGATCTGCGGTTGCTCATGATGTCCCCCCGGATGTGTGTGGTCGAGAGAGTAGACGAGGGGTACGACAAGCGAGCGAAGGCGGCTGATGACCCGCAATGCCGAGGATCTTCGAGGCATCGAGCAGATCGGCTCACCCGAGGACGTGGTGCGCGCTCCGACATCGGCGTTCGTCGCGCGTTTCCTGTCCGACGCCACCCTCGTCGACGGCGTTGCCGCAGACGGCACCTTCACTTCGGGCTCCCTCACACTCGAGGCGGAGGACTCCGGACCCGGGACGCTCGCAATCCTGCCGACCGACATCGACATCGTGCCCGGATCTGCGGGCCACACCGGTGAGGTCAGTGGCACCGTCACGTCGTCGTTGTTCGGCCGCGATGCGAGCGACGTCCTGGTGCACTGCGACGACGTCGACTTCCGCTGCTCGACGCGTGGGCCGCGGCCCGAGGTGGGCGAGACGGTCGGCCTGTCCGTGCGCCGATCGTTCTTCTATCCGCACTATCGTCACCGGCCCGAAGGATCTGGCCATCCCCCACATCGACGCTGTGACCCACCAGACAGGAATATTGTTTGCTTAGCGCATGTATGTATATATATGGTTGCAGACAGCAAGTAAATCGAACTCAGCGTTGGAGTACTCATGGCAGTTCAATCCACGACAGCGGAATCGCTCGTCGAAGAGGTTTTCCTCTTCGGGCGCACGCTGAAGCGGGCCGTGACCACCGGAGTCGAGGATTCACCGTTGCCGCAGGCGCTGACCGGAGTTCTGGCCATCCTCGCGACAGAGGGTGAATGCAGACAGACCGACCTCGCCAGCAGGCTCTGCGTCAGCCAGTCCGCCCTCAGCCGGCAGATCGCGGACCTCGTCGAACTCGGCTACATCGATCGGCACCCCGATCCGGACGACAGAAGAGCGTCCCGGGTCTGCGTGTCGGACGAAGGCCAAGCTCGACTGAAACAGATTTGGGACAGGCGAGCTCGTCGCCTGGCAGAGATGTTGAGCGAGTGGAGCGAAACCGAGGCTCTCGATGCCCTCGATTCCATCCGCAAGCTCAACGACACGTTCACCGAAGACGCCCACGCCCAGCACCAGGACGTGGCCCGCATTGAATTGATTGCGAGATAACCAATGACAACATCCGCGGAGAATCCGCCGAATCAGGCAGTCGCCGATCCCGATGCGATGACGCATCGCCAGATCCTCGAAGCCCTCACCGGTCTGCTGGCCGCGCTGTTCACCGCGCTGCTGAGCACCACCATCGTCTCGACCGCTCTGCCGACCATCATCGGTGACCTGAAGGGTTCGCAGACCGCGTACGCCTGGGTCATCACCACCGCCCTGTTGGCCAACGCCGCATCGACGCCCATCTGGGGCAAGCTCGCCGACCTGTTCAACAAGAAGGTCCTGGTCCAGAGCTCCATTCTGATCTTCGTCGCGGGCTCGCTCATCGCCGGCTTCGCGCACAACGTTCCGGTGCTGCTCGCCGCACGTGTGGTGCAGGGCATCGGCATGGGTGGCCTGACGGCACTCGTCATCGCCATCATCGGAACCATCGTCTCCCCGCGTGATCGTGGCCGCTACTCCGGTTACACCGGTGCCGTCATGGCCGTATCGATGTCCGGTGGCCCCATCCTCGGCGGCGTCATCGTCGACAGCCCCCTCGGGTGGCGCTGGTGCTTCTTCGTCTGCGTCCCGTTGGCTGTCATCGCCCTCGGCCTGCTGCAGAAGACGCTGCACATCAAAACCGTCCGCAAGGACAACGTCTCCATCGACTGGCTCGGCGCACTTCTGCTGACCGCAGGCGTGTCCGTTCTCCTCGTGTGGGTTTCGTTCGCAGGCAAGGCCGACTACTACGCCTGGATCTCTCGTGAGACCGCGTACCTCGTCGGCGGCGGAGTTGCGCTGCTCGTCCTGACGATCATCGTCGAGGCTCGACACAAGTCGCCGATCATCCCGCTCAAGATCGTCACCGAGCGCACCACCGGCCTGGCCATCATCGCGTCCATCGCGGTCGGCGTCGGCCTCTTCGGAGCCACCACGTTCCTCGGCCAGTACTTCCAGACTGCTCGCGGCTACACCCCCACCGAAGCTGGATTGCTGTCCATCCCACTGGTATTCGGCATGCTCGTCGCCTCCGTGGGCTCCGGTCAGCTGATCACCAAGTTCGGTCAGTGGAAGCCGTTCATCGTCACCGGCTCCATCTTGCTGGTCATCGGATTCCTGCTGCTGGGCACCATCGACCACGCCACCAGCCTGGTGACGGTCGGCATCTTCATAACCATCGTCGGTCTCGGTACCGGCATGCTGATGCAGAATCTCGTTCTCGCAGTGCAGAACACGGTCAGTGTGCAGAACGTCGGTGCCGCATCGTCGACGGTTGCCTTCTTCCGTACCTTCGGCGGAGCGATCGGCGTCTCGGTTCTCGGTTCGCTGCTGGCAACCCGTGTCGCCGAGAAGTCGGCAGCCGGTCTGGCGCAGCTCGGTGTGGACGGTTCGGCCGGAGGCGGCGGATCGCTCGACCTCACGGCACTGCCTGCTCCGATCGTCAGCGTCATCCGCACCGCATACGGCGACGCGACCGGACGCATCTTCATGATCGCCGGCTTCGTTGCGATCGTCACGCTCATCGCAGTGGTCTTCATCCCGAATCGCCCGCTGCGCAAGACGATCGACATCGCGTCGGCACCGGCGCAGGGACCCGTCGCCGATCCGAACAAGACCGATCTGGACCAGAACGATCTCGACGGTGATGCTCAGGCACAGCCCGAACGTCGCGAGCAGCTCGCCGAGATCCCGTCCTTCGGGGCGACTCAGGATTACGTCGGAGCGCAGTACGGCAACGAACGGCGCTTCGAGCGTCGCAACGAAGGTCGCCACGAGGCTCAGCCGGGTCAGCGTCCCTTCGATGGACTGAGCACCGATGCCCGTGATCGACTGCTCTCGCTGCTGCTGCCCCAGCCCGAGGACACGTTGACCGCACTCGACGAGGCCGAGGCCATTCGCGCCGAGGTGATCGAGCTGCAGCAGGAGCTCGACGCCAAGATGCTCGACTTCGATGCAGTGTGCGAGCGACTTCGTCGACTCGGACTCAGCGAGCAGCAGGTGGCTCGGGTGTTGGGAGACAACCACATTCCCGACAGCCACAATCACTACGCCAACGCCGGACTGAACGGCCATAGCGTCAACTGATCTGCCACAGAACAGCGAAAGGCCCCGCACACCCGAAAGGGAGTGCGGGGCCTCTCTCGTTCGCCTGCCGACTACTACCGGCCGGGTATGTACTTCAGCGCTTTGACGAAGGGAGGCATGATCTTTGCCCACAGCTTCGGCGGAAGTCCGCGCGGTCCACCTAGATTGAGCAGGCGGGTCGTCGCGATGGTCTGCGGCTCGGTGTACTTGAGAAGTCCCTCGTTTCCGTGCCTACGGCCCATGCCGGAGACGCCCATTCCGCCCATCGGTGCACCGGTGGTGCCCCACGTCGGCGCGTAGCCCTCGTCCACGTTGACCGTTCCCGCATGCAGACGTGCCGCAATGGCCTCGCCCTGCGCCTTCGTCTTGGCCCAGACGCTCGCGTTCAATCCGTAGTCGGTGTCGTTGGCCTTCGCAATGGCCTCGTCGACGTCGGCGACGGGGTAGATCGACACCAGCGGCCCGAAGGTCTCGGTCGCCGCACACTCCATGTCCTCGGTGACGTTCGTCAGCAACGTCGGCTCGTAGAACAGCGGGCCGATGTCGGGACGCGCCTTGCCGCCCGCGACGACGGTCGCGCCCTTGACCTTGGCGTCGTCGACGTGCGCCGAGACCGTCTTGATCTGGTCCTCGGAGATGAGGCTGCCCATTTCGATGCCGAACTCGTAGTCGGCACCCACGGTCATGTTGCGTACCCGCTGGCCGAACTTCTCGGTGAACTCGGCGGCGATCGACTTCTCGACGTAGATGCGCTCGATGGAGATGCAGAGCTGACCGGAGTTGGAGAAGCAGGCGCGCACTGCCGCGTCGGATACTTCCCGCAGGTTCGCGCCCTTGGCGACGATCATGGCGTTCTTGCCGCCGAGCTCGGCGGAGAAACCGATGAGTCGACGCCCCGCCTGCTCGGCCAGGAGCTGACCGGTGGCCGTGGAGCCGGTGAACATGACGTATTCGGTGTTCTCGACGATCGCGGTGCCCACCACCGAGCCGGGGCCGGGGACCACGGCGAACAGGTCGCGGGGCAGACCGGCCTTGTAGAGCAGCTCGACGCAGGCCAATGCGCAGTACGGCGTCTGGCTGTCGGGCTTGAGCACGACGCCGTTACCGGCCAGCAGCGCCGGAATGGCGTCGGACACCGCGAGAGTCATCGGGTAGTTCCACGGCGAGATGATTCCGACGACGCCCTTGGGCTGGTACCGAACGCGAGTCTTGGTCAGCACGGGAAGCATGCCGGTGACCTTCTTCGGGGCCAGCAGTTTGGCGGCCGTGCGTGCGTAGTGCCGCGAGGTCATCGAGATGTCGAGGACTTCCTCGAGGGCGGCGGCGCGGGACTTGCCAGTCTCGGCCTGCGCCATGTCCATGAGCTCGTCGCGGTGCGCGAGCACCAGGTCGCGGTAGCGGTGGAAGATCTCTGCGCGCTCGGAGACCGGACGCTTGGCCCAGGCCGCCTGAGCGGTACGGACGCGCGCGATCGCAGCCAGGGCATCTGCAGCCGTACCGACCGGAATGGTCGCCAGCTCCTTACCGGTGAACACCTCGGTGATCGTCTTGGTGGGACGCGAGTCCGCGTCGGGAATGGCGATGAGATCAGCGAGCCGGGAAAAGGTCGCAGTGGACGGAGCAGGCATTTTTGCATCCCTACTGATGAGTAGTGTTCGGAGTAACAGACAACCTACCTGGTCTTCGGCTCAGTTCACAGGGCCGATGTTCCCTGGCCCTGTGGCACGATGGGCGGTGGTCTACTCCGACGTCGGGGCGTTCGGAAGCAACAGGGTGGGGAATCCATGCGCAAGGCACTAGTTCTGGCCGGAGCAGCAGCACTGATGGTGGCATTCGCGGGGTCTGCGCAGGCAGATCCGGTCCAAGATTTCATTGCTCCGCCGAGCGATCCGGCTGCGTATCTCCCCTCGTCGCTCGGCGATCCGTGGTTCGATCCGCCGGCGGGATACGAGAATCTCGTGCCCGGCACTGTCCTCGCTCGACGCGATGTCGCGGTGACGCCCGAGGCCTCGTCCGTCCAATTACTCTTCCGCTCCACCGATTCGAAGAATCGTCCCATCGCAGCGGCGACGACGGTGCTGACTCCCACCGCGCCGTGGACCGGTGGTGGAGATCGCCCCGTCATCGCATACAACGAGGCGACGGATTCACTCGGCAACACGTGCGCGCCGTCGTACACCCTCCCGCGGGGCAACAACAAAGAGATCGATCAGGTCCGGATCCTGCTCGGCCGCGGTTACACCGTGGTGATGACCGATTATCAGGGGCCGCGTCAGGCGTATTCGGCCGGTCTCGTGTCGGGGCACACCGTGCTCGACGGTCTGCGCGCCTCCCGGACTGCAGGCGTGAGCGCGGATGCACCCATCGGCATCACCGGATATTCCGGCGGTGCGATCGCCTCGGGCTGGGCGGCGCAGTTGGCACCCGAGTACGCACCCGAGCTGAACATCGCCGGAGTCGCGTTCGGCGGTCCGCCCACCGATTACAAGATTCTGCAGACGTCGTTGAACGGTCAGATCGGGTCGGGCTTGTTCACTGCGGCGACGATCGGACTGTCCCGGGAGTACCCGGAGATGCGGCAGCTCGCCAACGACAACGGCAAGCGACTGGCGCTGGCACAGAAGGATCAATGCGTGGATGTGTTGTCCTACAGCGGACTACTGCTGTTGGACCAGCGAAATCTCTCCAACGTCCCGGACGTCTTCGCGCATACGATCACCACGGCCGTCGTCGAGGAAAACCGCATGGGCCAGACGAAGCCGGACGCGCCGGTGTACATCTACCAGGGCCTGCAGGACTTCCTCATTCCCAAAGAAGGTGCCGAGGCCGTGCAGGATCAGTGGTGTGCAGCAGGAGCGTCGGTACATCTGGAAGAGGTGCCCGGCGACCATTCACTGGCCCAGACCAACGGCCGTCCCGGTGCCTACGATTGGTTGGCGCAACGCCTGGCCGGTGTGCCGACCTCGGGTTGCGAACGTGTGATTCGCTAGAGGTCCATAACGAATCGTTTTTTCGTCTTGACCCTCACGCCACGGGAGGCAGCACAGTGTCCTTCGTGAGTGATTCGTCCGCGAACAGTTCGGTTGACGTCCAGGTCGGCATGCAGGTCGGCGCGGTCTCGAAGTTGGTGGGTGTCAGCGTCAGAACGCTGCATCACTACGACGAGATCGCGTTGGTGGTGCCGTCGGGGAGAACTCCCAAGGGCTATCGGACGTATTCATCGGCCGATGTCGAACGGCTGCATCAGGTATTGACCTACCGCGAGCTCGGGTTCCCGCTCGAGGTCATTGCAGCGTTGCTCGACGACCCGGCCGTCGACGCGATGGCGCATCTGCGGCGGCAGCGCGACCTGCTCGGCGAGCGGATCGATCACTTGCACGCAATGGCTGCGGCCGTGGACAAGATGATGGAGGCGAAGAAGATGGGTATGCAATTGACTCCCGAGGAGCAGCGAGAGATCTTCGGCGACAACTGGCCCGGCGAGGAATACGCCGAGGAGGCCGAGCAGCGCTGGGGCGAAACCGACGAGTGGAAGCAGTCTCAGCAGCGGACGGCGTCGTTCACCAAGGACGATTGGAAGGCCGTCAAGGAAGAGACGGACCTCCTGGAAGCCGATCTCGCTGCCGCGATGCAGCGGGGTGTGTCGCCGGATTCCGACGAAGCCGGGGAATTGGCCGAACGTCATCGCGCGTCGATCGAGCGGTACTACGACTGCGGTTACGAGATGCAGGTGAACCTGGCGGAAATGTACATCGCCGACGAGCGATTTGCCAAGCACTACAACGCTATCGCCGACGGTTTGGCGCAGTATCTCCGTGACGTCATCGTCGCGAACGCCGCTCGTCAGAGCTGACTCGTCTCGATCCGCACCCCTTTTCGGAATCCGCGCCTCCTGCAGGGGGTGCGGATTCCGAACCGGGGCGTAGATGTCCGGGCGAACGCTGCTCGTCAGGGTTGACGCGAGCGGCAGGCGGCATTCATCTGCCAATCCCAGTGCTCTGAGAATGGTTGTAGTGCTTGCGCTTCCATCGAACTCCCGTACGCATCAAACACTCAACAAACTGCGGGCATTGCCGGATGTGACGGCGCGCCAGTTCTCCAGTCCACCGTCCGCGGCTCCCGCGTCGAGCGAGCGCAGCTGCTCCTGCACCGCGCCGATCGGGGTGAAGCAGTAGTCGCTGCCGTAGACCAGACGATCGGGTCCGACCGTCGAGAGCAACGCCGGCAGCTGCCGCGGAACCGGCGTACCGGCGAGGTCGAACCACAAGCGCTGCAGTACATTCGGCGTCGACGGGGTACCGAGACCGACCTGCGTCCGGAAGAAGTCGACCCGATCTGCCAACAGCGGCAGTACTCCACCGCCGTGAGTGAACACCCAGCGGATGTGAGGGAACCGATCGACCACGCCCAGCAGAATCAAGTCGATGACGGTTCGCGCTGTGTCGAAGAGGAATTCGACCATCGGAGCGGGCCTACCGAGCGCTACCGCAGCTGCGTTCGGCGGCGAGGTGGGATGCACGAAGACCACCGCCGAACGCGCATCGAGCGCGGTGAGCAGTGGCGTCAGCACCGCGTTGCCCAGATACATGCCGCCGGCGTTCGACATCACGGTGACCCCGTCGGCACCGAGCTGATCGAGAGCCCGAATGGCCTCGACCGTCGAGTCGACGACGTTCGGAAGGGGCAGCGACGCAAAGAATCCGAGGCGTGGCTGGCCCTGGACAACTCCGACTCCGAAGTCATTGACCCGTCGGGCCAGATCGGAAGCCTGGCCGTCGTTGCCGAAGTGCACCCCAGGGCTCGACACGGACAGGATCGCCCTGTCGATCCCACACCGGTCCATCATCTGCAGATGCTCGGTCACCGACCAGGACGGCCACTTCGGCATGCCGTCGGGAAAGACGATGCCGGACGCGAGCGCTTCCCGCAGGTAGAAGTCGGGGACCATGTGCGAGTGCACGTCCACTACTCCCCCGGCGGCAGGCGTCGGTGACGCCGACGCGGTCGCTGCGGACAGGGCGACGCCCGAGAGCGTGGCTGCACCGAGCGCGCCGAGCAAGGTTCTGCGGTCGATCACGATCTACGTCCTTGTCGTCGACACCACCCGGTCCGAACTGACGCTATCGTCACATATGAGATTATCTGCAGTCAACGGTGACTTGTACCAACTGATGTAGGACTAACATGGCGCGATGACGACCGAACGTACGAAGCCCAGTCCTGCGCAATTTTTGGGGTACTCGTTCGGTCGGGTCCTGCCCCCGTCGATGCAGGATTGGGTCCGAAACGACCTCGTCGGCAACGGGGCCCAGGTGCGCTACCTGGCTCGATTCACGGTTCCCGTCATCCCGTTGCTGCTGCTGTTCCTGCTGATTCCCGGCCCACTGTGGATGTCGCTGGCGATGATGGCGTTGCTGTTCATTCCGCTGGTGTACTTCGCGATAGCGCTGATGAACGTCTATCGGCGGCACCGATTACTCATTCACGGCCTCGATCCCCAGTTGATCAACGCCAAGGCGCAGAGCCGTGTCGACCGCACCCGGGACGACTACGAGCGACGTCACGGCCGCGGCTGACGATCGGACGTTAGTCTTCTGCGCATGACTTCACCTGTGGAATTCAAAGCAACCGCTGATCTGGCCGACGAGATCGGTCCCGACATCCGCAGCTGCGACACCCAGTTCATCCAGTTCGGCAAGCACACCGAGTTCGCCGGACCCATCACCACCATCCGCTGCTTCCAGGACAACTTGCTGGTCAAGCAGACGTTGAGCGAGCCCGGCAACGGCGGCGTTCTCGTGGTCGACGGCGACGCCAGCATCCACACCGCGCTCGTCGGCGACATCATCGCCGGGCGGGGTGTCGACAACGGCTGGGCAGGCGTCATCGTCAACGGCGCTGTGCGGGACTCGGCGATTCTGCGCACCCTCGACATCGGCGTCAAGGCATTGGGGACGAACCCACGCAAGAGCACGCAGACGGGATCAGGCGAGAAGAACGTGCCGGTGACCTTCGGCGGCGTCACCTTCACCCCCGGCGAGATCGTCTACAGCGATCACGATGGAGTGGTCGCGGTCTGATCCGACGCGAAAGGGACGGCCGCGGTGCCGTCCCTTTCTGTTGCGTCTTGTACGACGTCGGTGCTACTTCACGAATGCGAGAAGCGCGTCGTTCACTTCCTGGAAGTGTGTCCACAGCAGCCCGTGGGGTGCGCCGTCGACCTCGACGTACGTTGCCTCCGGGAACGCCTCGTGGAACGGGCGGCCGGTGGAGTCGATCGGCAGGATGTTGTCGGCCGTGCCGTGCAGGATCAGCGTCGGCTTGCCCGATGCGCGGACCTTCTCGACGTCTCCGCGAAAGTCTTCGAGCCAGGTGGGCACGACGGCATAGGCCGCGACGGGCGCGCTGGTGGTGGCGGTGTTCCAGCTGGCGCGCACGGTGGCCTCGCTGATGCGGCTGCCGAGGTTCTCGTCGAGGTTGTAGAAGTCCTTGTAGAAGTTCTCGAACCAGGTGAAACGATCCTCGCGCGCTGCGGTCTCGATGCCGTCGAACACCGACTGCGGAACGCCGGTGGGGTTGTCGTCGGTCTGTAGCAGGAACGGCTCGAGCGAGGCGAGAAACGCGAACTTGGCGACGCGATCGGTGCCGTACTTCGCGGCATACCGAGCCAGTTCTCCTGTGCCCATGGAGAATCCGACGAGGATGACGTTGTTCAGGTCGAGCTCGGTGAGTACCTTGTCCAAGTCTGCAGCGAAGGTGTCGTAGTTGTAGCCGACGGTGGGCTTGCTCGACTGCCCGAATCCACGGCGGTCGTAGGTGATGACGCGGTAGCCGGCATCGAGCAGCGCACGCGACTGGCGCTCCCAGGAGTTGCCGTCGAGCGGGTAGCCGTGGATGAGCACAACCGGCTGGCCGGAGCCGTGATCCTCGTAGTAGACCTCGACGGGGGTGGAGTTCTCGGTTCCGACGTTGATGTACGCCATGATCCTGCCTTCCTGTGTCCTGAACATCGAGCGGGAGAACGGTCGTTCTCTCCGTGTGTGGACTACTGTAGAGAACGTTGGTTCTCTCGGCAAGGGGTAAGCGATGACCATTACGGAAATCGGACGGGCACAGGTGGTGAACGCCGCGGACGAATTGTTTTATGCGCGCGGCATCCAGGCCGTCGGCATGGATGAGCTGCGCACCGCAGCGGGAATCTCTCTCAAACGCATGTACACACTGTTTCCGTCCAAGACGGCCATCGTGGCCGAGGTCCTCCGTGGCCGCACTGCCCAGTGGAACGACGGGATCCGCGCCGAGGCGGACCGACACGACACGCCGCGCGGAAAGCTGTTGTCCATCTTCGACTTCCTGGATCGATGGTTTCGAGAGGACGACTTTCGCGGGTGCGCGTTCATCAACTCCTTCGGCGAACTGGGCGCAACCATGCCCGAGGTCGCCGACGCCGCGCATCAGCACAAGAAACGTTTCATCGAGTACGTCACCGCCTTGGCCGTCGAAGATGGATGCGAGCCGACCGTCGGTCTGCAAATCGCACTTCTCGCCGAGGGTGCTCAAACCACCGCCGCCATCACCGAACTGGCCGAATCCGCCTCTGCAGCAAAGACTGCGGCCGAGGTTCTGTTGAATTCGAGCGCGAAGTGACCGGCATCGCGGATCACTGACATTTGACACTGAAATTGTCCGTTTCGGGACGTTAGTGTCGAATCCATGAGCAAGCTACGAGTCCTCGCCGCCCTCACCGTCTCGACGTTCCTGCTGGTCAGTGGATGCACGTCGTCCGACGAGCCCTCAGCCGTGCAGGCGACCACTACGACGACGTCGAGTGGGAACATCAGGACCGACGACGTCCAGGCGGCTCTGGACGCGCTGGTAGCGGCCGGGTCCGTCGCCGCTGTCGCGCAGGTGCGCGACGGCGAGGATTCCTGGTCGGGAGCGGCAGGACTCGTCGAGCGTGATGGCACCGAGCCGGCGGGTGCCGATGATCCGGTGCGCATTGCAAGCGTCACCAAGTCGATGGTCGCGGCGGTGGTGCTGCAGCTCGTCGACGAGGGAAAGCTGCAGCTCGATCAGCGGGTCGACGAACTCCTTCCGGGCCTGCTGTCCAAGTCCGTCACCGTCCGACAACTGCTCGACCACACGAGCGGAATACCCGACTACCTCACCGGACTCGATACGGCGCAGCAGATCGCTTCTCGCGCCGATGATTCCGTCTCCGACGATGAGCTGATCTCGAAGGCATCGGCCATGCCGTGGACAAGTGAACCGGGCCAGGAGTTCAGCTACTCGAACACCAACTACGTTCTACTCGGGCGGATCGTGGCCGATCTCGATGGGAAGCCCGTCGGACAGTCGTTGCAGGACAGGATCTTCGAACCTCTGCAGATGACCGACACCACCTACCCCACCGACACTGATATCGCCGGCGATGCACTGCACGGCTACGTGCTGGAGAACGGGATCTACACCGACGTCACCGAATACGACGCGAGTATCTGGTCTTCCGCTGCTGCAGTGGTCTCCACCGTAGAGGACATGAACACGTTCTTTCGTGCTTTGTTCGACGGCACACTGCTACCTCGCAACATGGTCGACGACATGCAGGTGGTCAGCCCCTCCGGCTACGGCCTCGGATTGCTGCTGGGAATCGACGCCTGCGATCCAGAGTCCGGTGAGCTGCTGTTCGGCCAGCGCGGCAACGGCTTCGGATATCGCACTTTTCAGTTCTCGAGTCCCGACGGCACCCGTCAGGTGTCACTGGCCTGGACCACAGCCGCGCCGACCCCGGGCACCGATCCGCTGCTAGAACCCGCATCCGAAGCCCTGATCGCCGGGCTGGCATCGACCTGCCCGGCGTAGCTAGAGGGTCGTCACCCAGCCGTGCACTTCGTCGCTCGTGAGTGCAGCCTGGTGACGCTTCCGCAGAGTGAGCGTCGCCGGTCCGGTTTCCTTGGTTCCTATTGCGCGGCCGTCGATTTCGTATACCGGGGCAACCCCGGCCGACGTGCCACACACGAAGACCTCGTCGGCGATGTACAGCTCGGTGAGGTCGACGGTTCGCTCCTGAACCGTCATTCCTTCTTCGCGCGCCAACGTCAGAAGCGTTCGACGGTTGATGCCATCGAGAATGTCGCTGGTGACGTCGGGTGTGACGAGCACTCCGTTTCGGACGAGGAAGATGTTGGCGGCACTGAGCTCGCAGACGTGTCCGTTGATGTCGAGGAAAATGCAATCGTCGAACCCACTGTCGATGGCATCCTGTTTCGCCAGAACGGAATTGACGTATGCCCCGTTGACCTTCGCGCGCGACGGAATCGCATAGTCGGGGATGCGACGCCACACACTGGTCTTCAACCTCATACCGTCCTGCGGCACAATGGGATTGGCGTCGTAGAGGAAGATCGACACTGTCGTGTGCAGGCCACGGACCCGTGTTCCGGGAATGGACTCGTCGACGTGGACGGTTGCCCGCACGTACACCTCGTCGGTCGGGGCGTTGGCCGCGACGACCTGCTGCGTCACCTGCACGAACCGTTCGAAACTCCACTGCGTCGCGAAGGTGTCGATGCCGATGATCTTGCAGGACTCGACGAGTCGCTGGTAGTGATCGAGCAACCGGAAAGCGGTGCGCCGATCTCCGTTCATCTGCACCGGAAACACGGTGTAAACACTCAGGCCGTAGAGGACGGCCGAGGTCGCGACCCCGAGTGTCGCGTCCTGCGCGTCCACCAAGCGATCGCCGAAATACACCTTCGAGTGCGGGAGTGCCATGCGGCGATGCTAGTCGCCCGGTGAGTCCAAGCGACAACGCTTTTACTTCTCTATGGTCGAGTACATGAGCGAACGCGCAGTATCCTGGCCACCCCTTGGTCGTTCCGCAGGCTCCACTCCCGCCCGCACACTCTGGAACGACGGCCCCGAGGTGGGTGCCGTCGGCTTGGGCTGCATGGGAATGACCTGGGCATACAAGGCAGACGACCAAACGGAGTCCCCCGATCGCGTCATCGGGCACGCATTGGACCTGGGTGTGAACTTCATCGACACCGCCGATGTGTACGGACCGTTCACCAACGAGGAAGTCGTCGGCGCAGCCATCGGCAGTCGACGCGACGAGGTGGTGCTCGCGACCAAGGGTGGATTGACCTCCCACATCGGCGACGCCGGCGAGCCGGTCATTTCCGGCCCCAATGGCAAGCCCGAGCATCTGCGGTCTGCCATCGACGACTCGCTCCGACGGTTGGGCGTCGACCACATCGATCTGTATTACCTGCACCGTCCCGATCCCGAGGTCGACGTCGAAGACAGCATCGGCGCGATGGCCGAGGCCGTGCGGGCCGGAAAGGTTCGCGCACTGGGTGTTTCGGAGTTCACCGTCGAGCAGCTCGATCGGGCTCAGCGGGTGCATCCGATATCTGCTGTGCAGTCGGAGTTGTCGTTGTGGACACGCGACCACCTGGCAACCTCGTTGACATGGACGAAGGACAACGGTGCCGCCTTTGTGCCGTTCTCACCGCTGGGCCGAGGGTTTCTGACGGGCAACTTCCGCGGAACCGCACCCGCTGCAGATGATTTCCGCTCTCGACTGCCGCGTTTCAGTCACGACAACCTCGATGCGAACCTCGTCATCGTCGACGCCATCGCGGCCATCGCCGACGAGCTCGGTGCGACGCCTGCGCAGGTGGCCCTGGCATGGGTGCTGGCGCAGGGAGAGCACGTGGTGCCGATTCCCGGCACTCGCCGCACTTCACGTCTGGACGAGAACGCCGGTGCCGCCTCGCTCACGTTGAGCTCCGAGCACCTCGCCGCACTCGACACGTTGCCCGAGCCCGCTGGTGGCCGGTATTGAGATAGCGCAGGTCGATCCGTCGACGGATCGGTTGTCGGCCGAGAAAATCCTGGCCGTACAGAGGAGTGCGTACGCTGTCGAGGCCGAGCTCATCGGCGACGACCGCATCCCACTACTGCACGAGTCGGTGGATGATCTGTGTGCAGCACAGGTCCACTGGCTCGTCGCGCGCGATCTGGACGAAATCCTCGGTGCCGCAGCGTGGTCCGGATCCGAGATCGACCGTCTGGTGGTGGCTCCACACGCACATCGGCAGGGCATCGGACGAGCGTTGGTCGAGGTGATGCTGAATTCGATTGCAGGACAGCAACTGCTAGTCGCAACGGGACGCGACAATGGACCGGCCCGCCGCCTGTACGAGTCCCTCGGCTTCGCGCACACCGAGAATCAAGAGGTGTTGCCGGGACTGTGGCTGGCCCGCTACGAACTCAACCGTTGATCTGTATCGGGCTTACGCGGGCGAGCGACGAACCATATCAGTGCGCCTGAGATGGGCATCAGCAACACGAGCAGACACCACCAGAACGCGGATCCCCGACGAGCCTGATTGCTCCGAAGTATCGACACCCATGCGACACCGACGAGTAGCAGCCACAACACGATCCCAGCCATCCATGCGAGATCGAACCATAACGGCAGAGCCGGGTTACCGTCAGCATCCATGGTCTTCCGACTCCTTTCACCTCAGGGCAAGACTAGCCACGACGCAGGCATAAGGTGCGACCATGACTTCTGCCGGCGGCGCGATTGCATTGGCTCTCTTCGGCATTGCTCTCGTGTCGATCGTCCGCGACACAGGCTCCAACTGGCTCATCAAGCTGGCATGGGTAGTGGTGACACTGATCCTGCCCATCGTCGGCCCGATCCTGTGGTTCGCAGTCGGGAAGCGCTATCCGTATGGGGTGAACGGCGGCAACAGCTGAGAGTTCAGTGTCCAGTCGCATTGCGTAGGTCGATGTTGATCAGATGGCTTACCTGGTCGCGGAGCCATTCAACCGTCTGCGGGTTGGGGGCGGGTGCGTGGGCCAACAGCGTCCAGCGCAGTCGGGTTGCTGCGGTCAGATCGAACTGCACCAGGACGTCGGGAAGACTCGGCCACGGCGAGCTCCACACCACGCGGTCGAACTCACTACTCTCGACGATGCGCGGCAGAGCGGCACCCTCGAACATCACCGGCCAGGCGAACCCTTGATTCTTCGGATGCAAGTCTGGGCGCATCAGTGCCTTCCAGACGAAGAAGACCGGCGGCGACAACTCCGCAGTCCTGCTCGCGAGAACCATCATCGGGTTACCGTACGCGGGCGCCGACTCGGGAGCCCTCCTATTTTTCGCGCACGCCGGTGCGGGCGGTCGCGATGTACTGACAACAGACAGAGCTGTGCCCTGACGCTTGTGTGGGTCGTCAGGCGGGTTGTCGTGGTTCTTCGTCACCGGTGTCGCGGGTGTTGTCGCAGTGGTGGTCGGGTGGGTAGAGCACCTCCTCGGGGTGGTGTGCGTGATTGATCAGCCCACGGCGTGTGGGGTCCATTCCGGTCGGTGGGTGCCACAGGGTTCTGCCCGGATAGCGATGTCCTGCTGTGGTTTTGGTGGTTGCCCACTTTCCGGGGCCGGTGCCGACGAGTGCGTGGTGCATGTCGCAGCCGAAGGTGAGGGAGTCGATGTCGGTGGGTCCGCCCTCGACCCAGTCGTCGAGGTGGTGCGCTTGGCACCAGGTCGCCGGGCGGGTGCAGGAGGGGAAACTGCAGCCGCGGTCGCGGGCGATGAGGACAATGCGTTGGTCGCCGGAGGCGATGCGTTTGGATCGGCCGAGGTAGAGGGCTCTGCCGTTGTCGTCGAAGATGGTGAGGTAGTGGTGGGCGTGCGAAGCCATGCGGATGGCGTCGCGGATCGAGACGCGGGATCCGGTGGCGGTCATGGCGTAGCCGCAACCTGATTCGAGGTCTTTCGAACTCATGGTGACGATGGCGGTGACGGGCAGCCCGCGGTGGGTGCCGAGGGTGCCGGAGGCGAGGGTGTGCCGGAGCGCCATCTTCAGTGCATCATGACGGCGTTCGTTCTGGGTGCGTCGATCCCGCGCGGCGGCAGCGTCGCGAGCAGCGGTGTCCGATGCGTCGGCGTCGGTTTGGCCGCCGGGTTCAGCAGTGCTGTCGGAGCCGGCATCGTCGTTGGTGTCGTTGGTGTCGTTGGTGTCGGGCGTGCTGTGTGGCGTTGTGCCGCAACCACAATCGCTGCTGTCGGTGCACTCACCCTCACCGCGGCCGTCGCCACTGCGGTCGTCGCCACTGCGGTCGTCGTGACCGTAGAAGTTGGCACCGTTGTCGTCGGTCCCATCCCACAGGTATTCGTCATGCGATCGAGCATCGCTCGATCCTGCCTCGTCGGGCATCGGCCCGGGCTTTGGCGTAGCCGCACTGCCACTCCCGCCGCCGTCCTCGTCGCCGGTGGTCTCATCCTCGTGGACGATCGATGTCGGGTCTGCAGGGTTGTTCACTCCCGGCTTCGCGGCTTTCGAGAACAGGGCTTCGAGGTAGGCCCGTAGTTCGGAGTCGACGCAGAACTTTCCCTCGGACATTCCGTCGGACCCCTGCTCACCGAGGTAGAAGAACGCATCCCGTTTCCGTGGCCTCGGCTTCGCGTTCTTGTCTTCGTCTTCGTCTTCGTTCTCGTCGAAGTCGCCGTCGGGGTCGAGGATCGAGTCCAGGTGCGCGACCAGTGGTGCGAAGTCGTCGGGCCGTCGGGTCGAGGCGAGACCGACCAATTGCTGTTCGGCGCGATCTCGGGTCTGCGGATCGACACTCGAGGGTAGGTGCCGGAAGAATTCGCGGATCATCTGCACGTGCTGGGCATCGAGCAGTCCTGCCCGCAATGCTGCAGCGGTGTGCGGCAACAAGGGAGGCAGCATTTCACCGGACAGTGCGGTGCGATCACCCAATTCGGCGGCCAGACGCACCCGCGCCCCGGCCGCTCGTGGGGTGATTCGCAGCATCCACGCCACCGAGCACGGCACCGAACCCGGATACACATCGAGGCCGTGTTGTGAGATCAGTTCGTTGAGCCAGGTGTGCGAATACGCGGTCACAGACCGCGACAGAGCTTCCATGCGTTGGATCACCGCACGGCGGTCGGTATTCGACCACGACACCGACGCCTGCCCCGCCAACTCGGCGACCGCCGACTCCACACGGTCCACCAGCACCGACAGTTCGGGGTCGGACACGACGGGGGCAGGCGGCACCGTGTCGATGCCGTCCACCCCTGATTCGCCGTCCCCCGAAAGCATGAACAGAATCTACCGCGACCCACCGACAAACTTTCGAACACACGTTCCTATCCAACTCTGTCGCCTCAGGCCGCGGTGACGACGGGCACCACTTCGTAGGCCAGCTCCGGTAGTCCGGTCCACCTCATGGATCGGTAACGTCGCACTAGCGCAAGCCCGGTATCGACCCAGAAAGGGCGCACCATGACCGTGCGACCATCCAGCGATCCCACTGCCGCCGACTGGCTCGTCCACGCTGATCGAGATTGGTGGGACCTCGCCACCAGAGGTCCACTGGGGTACGAGAGCTACGCGCGTCTCCGGTTCATCCCGGATCCGACGCACGCGGATCAGCGTGAGGGCGAGGCCGACGTTCCGTACGACGAGCGTTCGGAGACAAACCAATTGGCGATGGTCGTTGCGACGCTGGCCAAACACACGACGACACCAGCGGACTGCTACTTTTGCGTATGGGAGGGGTGGGGTGGTCTCGAGGTGCACGGTGCCGCGCGAATCCACCTCCCGGAACGGGAAGCATTCTTGTTCCGGGGGGCTGCCCTGGACCTATTGCGCTGGGAACAGGCACTCGATCCCCCTGATCGCGAGGGTCTGCCGATCCCCTCGTTCGTCTGGCCCGCCGACCGAGCCTGGTGCATCGCCAACGACATCGATCCCCACTTCGCCACCATCGGTGCGAGCTCGTCCGCGATAAAGGACGTTCTCGCCTACCGTCGAGTCGACACAGTCATCGACGACCCTGCCAGCCCACAACCCTGGTACAGCCATTGAATACCGGCCGCACAGAATGGTCTAACACTGATCTGCAACAGGATATCTCGGCAACAGGATGGGTGAACGACGGCCTGAAGGTCGTCTCCGAAACCACAGTGGGCTCGCTGGTCCCCACTGTGTTCGACGCCTATGCCCGCATCCTGTATCCCGGGCGCAACGGCACGCCGAATCCCCTTCCGCGGGCGAAACCCATTGCAGCCCGGCATGTTCAGCTGGCATCCATCATCGAGGTACTCGCTGGTAGCACGAACACACCGGACGATTGCTTCTTCGCTATCTGGGAAGGCAACACCGCACTCGACTACATTCGCGATTCGGCACCGACCACGAACATCGCCGGCTACGACTACTTCCTGCTGAGGGGGCCGGTCTCACGTGCAACGGACACCCTCGGTGGGTTGTCACCGAATCTGTGGTGGCCCAACGACCACGCGTGGTGTGTAGCTCAGCACTTCGACTTCCCCTGTGCCTATATCGGGGGCAGCAGGGATGCCGTTGCGGACCTTCTCGCGCTCACAGAGATCGATTCGTCGCCGGTCCGCGTCGACCAGATCATCACCGTGAACTACGACCAGCACATCGACTGAGATACCTCAACCAGTCGATGCAACGGTCTCGACAATCGATGCTTTCCAACGAACTCCGAATCCCGCAGGTATTGAATCCCTTTCGTGGTACTCCAGCGCACCGCTGTACGTCACACTGAACGCGCCGGGATGTCGCGTCGGGATCAATTCCCGTCGTTGCACGAGAAGACCGGCCCGATCATGGATGCGGAGGGTGCCTCGCGGCCGCGTCCGAAAGTCCAACCACAGATACCTGTCCCACACCAGGCAGCCGTGTAACGTCACATCACCGACCAGGCCGCCGTCGCCCATCATCGTGGTGAAGCCGTTCCCGAGATGCGCCACCCACTCCGTCAGACCGTCCACAGTGACAGTCTCGACCCGAGCCGGCACCTCGGCACACATTTGCGCCGGCAGGTCCATCTGGTCGGGTGACGCCCAGTACGTGGTGGGAGTAAACACCGCGCCTACGGCAGGCTCGTCAGGCCACGGTTCCATGTCCTCGAGCATCCACAGTTGCGACATATCAAGCAAACTCACGTCAGAACTGCGCCCTGGGCGCTCCCATTCCCGGGTCGATTTGGAACGGCCCGCTGGCGGACGGCGCTATCGGGAAATCGAAGATTGCGGTGGGGATGTACACGGTGGCACAGGAGTTGGGTATGTCGACCACTCCGGACAGGCGTCCCTCGATCGGGGCCGAGCCCAGCAGCAGGTACGCCTGCTCGGGGCTGTATCCGAATTTGGTGAGGTAGTCGATCGCATGCATGCAGGCGTTCTGGTAGGACAGGTCGGAGTCCAGATACTTCTGCTCGCCGTCGACGGTGACCGAAATGCCCGAGAAGGCAATCCATTCCGAGTACTGCGGTGCGGTGTTTCCTGGCATGAAGATCGCGTTTTCACTGACCCCGTACGTGTCCATGCCGCCCTTGATCAGGTCGACGTGCAGGTCCATGAAACCGCCCATTTCGATGGCACCACAGAAGGTGATCTCCCCGTCACCCTGCGAGAAGTGCAAGTCTCCGAACGACAACTTCGCCCCCGGTACGAACACCGGATAGAAGACGCGAGTGCCCTTGGTGAGATTCTTTATGTCCTGATTGCCACCGTTCTCTCGTGGCGGTGCCGTACGTGCGGCTTCGCCTGCGACACGCGAGAACTCGTCGCCGCTCAACGATCCCAGAATTGCCCCGTCGAGTTCGGGTGCCAAAGCCAGTGGCGGAACACGATGGGGATCGGTGGCGATCAGAGCACCTTCACGGGCGTTCCACTTGGCCAGCAGAGCAGCCGATGGCGCGGTTCCCATCAGGCCGGGATGAGTGATGCCGGTGTACTTCACGTGCGGAACGTGGCGAGATGTGGTGGTCTGGCCGGAAAAGTCCCAGATCGCCTTGTACGCGTCGGGGAATCGATCAGTGAGGAATCCGCCACCGTTCTGCTTGGCGAAGATCCCCGTGTATCCCCAGCCCTGACCGGCCAGTGGGCCCGAATCTTCCTGTGGGATCGGACCGACGTCGAGGATATCGACGATCAGCAGGTCCCCGGGCTCGGCTCCCTCGATGTGGAACGGCCCGGACAACGTGTGCACGTTGTTGAGCGGCGCATTCAGAATGTCCTCGGCGGAGTCGTCGTTGTGAATGGCCCCGTCGAACCATTCGCGGCAGTGCGCCCGAAACGACGTGCCGGGCTTCACTGTGACCGCCGCCGGGATATCGGGATGCCATCGGTTGTGACCGACGATCTCCTGTTCGGTGAAACTCTTCGTCGAGTCGAGCGGAAACAGCAGTTCGGGCACGAGGCACCTCCGGTTGCGCGGATTCTCCTGCCTCGATCATTGCACCGTCGTGGTGTATTCGGCCCAGTATGACGTGTAAATGTTGTATGACGTTGCGCCGGAACGCCACTGACACGACACCTCGCGCTACCCTCGTGTGCGTGCCCACCTACAGCTTTCGCTGCACACAGCGTTGCGAACCCGTCGAGCAGAGATTCTCCATGGCCGATGTCCCCTCCCAGGTGACGTGCCCGGAGTGCGGCGAGAGCGCTGCACGCCGGATTTCGTCTCCTGCCCTCGGCAGGGGGAACAGCGCTGCGATGAAGGCACACGACGCCTCGCGGGCCACCGCCGACTCACCGACGGTAGTCACCTCCATCCCACGGCAAGGGCGGGCGGCTAGCCCGACGACGTCGAACCCGCTCCACCGTCGCCTGCCACGTCCCTGATCTCGGCGTTTCTCTTTCGTGCCGACGGGGAAGTCCGGGTGCATGTCCCAGCTCCCCGCTCCCCCGTCCATCGCCGACGGCTTCACCACCGACGACGTCGTTTCCTGGGTTGCCGAGCATCTGGGCGACCTGACGCTCGAGCGGCCGGACGGGATTGCCGCCGGCGGCATTCGCGGCGGACAGTCGGCCGCCGACATGGCGCTGGCCGGTCTGGACATCACCGGCTACGCCCGCGACCGCAGCACTGTCCTTCCTGCGAATCGTCGTGGAGCCAGTCGAATGTCGCCGTACATCCGGCACGGTCTGCTCACTCTCCCTGAGGTGTGGGACGCCGTAGCGGACGCCCCTGCGCGCGATCGCACGCGGTACCGGGACGAACTCATGTGGCAGGAATACGCCCGCCACCTCTATGCCCGCGTCGGAGCCGATCTGGGGAGATCCCTTCGTCGTGAACAACCACGACCGCACAACTGGACTTCCGAACCCTGGCCCGACGAGATGAACTGCATGTCCACGGTGGTGGGCGAATTGCACAGTGACGGTTGGCTCGTCAACCAAACACGCATGTGGCTGGCGTCCCAATGGGCTGTGCGTGCCGGCGCGACATGGCGCGACGGCGAGGACGAGATGTTCACCCACTTGCTCGACGGCTCACGGGCGGCCAATCGACTGGGTTGGCAATGGACGGTCGGTACCGGAAGCGGCAAGGTGTACGGCTTCAGTCGGTGGCAGGTGAACAAGCGCGCACCATCCCTGTGCCGCAACTGCGCGCTGAAAGACGCCTGCCCCATCGAGAATTGGCCCGACGATGATCTCGGACCGGCAGTCGACGGACCCGATCTCAACAAGGCACCGGTACCCGCGGGCCCCGCGAGCATGGAAGGTGATGGTGCAGAACAGGTCTGGCTGACCGCCGAATCGCTCGGCACCACAGACCCCGCCATGGCTGCGAATCCCGAGCGACCTGCCGTCTTCGTGTTCGACGAACCACTCCTGCACAAGCTTCGGCTGTCCGGAAAGCGACTGGTGTTCCTAGCCGAGACTCTCGGCGAGATCGCGTCGACCCGGCCGTTGGAGGTACGTCGCGGCCGAGTATCCGAGGAACTTTCCGGACGGTCTCTGGCCGCCACCTGGGCACCCGTTCCCGGCTTTTCTCGCATCGCCGACGCCATCGCCCCGGTCGAATTGCATCCATGGCCCTGGCTGACGCGTCCCACCACATCCTCGGTCCGGTCGTTCAGTGCGTGGCGGCGCAGTCACTGACGTGCCCGCACCGTGATCTGCCCTTCCTCGCTGGTGGCGGAGACCGTCTTCGGCGATCTGGGGTCGTTGATCACGTCGACGACGACGTCGCCTTTGTCGGATGCCGCGTCGACGGCATAGAAGTCGGCGGGCGGAAGCCCGATCGTCGTGTCGCCGATCACGTTGCGCGCCTTGACCGATTCCGGTGCAGTACGCGATTCGACGCTGATCTCGCCGAACGTCGTGCTCACATCCACGATGGACGCAGTTGCATCACTGATCTTCACGTCACCGAACCGTGTGTCGACCCGGATGGCTCCCGCCGATCCACGAGCGAACACCGATCCCGACGCTGTCGAGACGGATACGTCTGCACCGACATCCGACAGCACGACATCACCGCCCGCACCGTTCACCGCGAGGGTCAGGCCTGCGGGTATCTGCAATTCGACGTCGGCGTCACACGTCTTGTACCTGCCGTAGGAACATTCCACAGCCACGCTCGACCCGTCCGCACCGACGTCGACCGTGGGGGCGTCCCCTCGGTAGATCCCGTGCGCTCGAACATGCAGCGAATCATCGGGGCTGGGCACGAACTTCAGGTGCGCGAACCCGGTCGTCACAGTCAGCTGCGAGCCGTCGATCGCGTGATCTACCGAGTAGTCGTAGTTCTGAGTCTTCGGAACGGAGAAACCGAGCGCGATCGCCGCAGTGGTGCCTGCTCCGGCCGCACCGACCACGACGGCCGCTGTGGTGATCGCCAACGTGTAGCGCAACAATGGAATTCGATTCATCGAATAGCTCCCAGGTATCGTAGGACTGCCATGACCCGGCGGTGATCCGCACTGTCGCCGAGCAATCCGAGTTTGGCGAAGATGTTTCCGATGTGCTTCTCGACGGCTGCTTGGCCTACGACCAGAGTGGAGGCGATGCCGGCATTGGACTTACCTTCGGCCATCGCCGTCAGCACATCTCGCTCTCGCGGTGTCAGCGAGTCGAGTGGATCCGATCGTGGTGCGCGCGCCAAAATCTGTTGCACAACTTCTGGATCGATGACGGTTCCGCCGTCGGCGACCGTTTTCACCGCGTCGGAGAATTCGTCCACATCGGCGACGCGATCCTTCAGCAGATATCCGACGCCGTCCGTGCTCTGCCGAATCAGTTCTGCCGCATACCTTTCCTCCACGTACTGCGAGAGCACCAGTACTCCGACATCGGGCCAACGCTCACGAATGACCAGTGCCGCTCGCAGACCCTCGTCGAGAAATGTCGGAGGCATCCGCACGTCGATGACGCAGACGTCGGGCAGCGGCTCGGTGGACGACATCAGCGTCAACAGCTGCGCCGCGTCACCAACTTTTCCGATCACCTCGGCACCGGAGTCGACCAACAAACGCGCAACACCCTCACGTAGCAGTACCGAGTCGTCGGCAATGATCACTCGCACGGGATGGTCACCTCCACTCGTGTCGGGCCGCCCGACGGCGAAGTCACCGTCAGGGTTCCGTCGATTCCGCTGAGCCTGTCGGCCAATCCGGCCAATCCGCCGCCGGGCTCGAAATACGCACCGCCGCAACCGTCGTCGACCACGGTGACGGCGACGGAGGACTCGCCGCGAGCGACATCGACCTGCACGTTTCCGGCGTGGGCGTGCTTGCCGACATTGGTCAAGGCCTCGGACACCACGAAGTACACCGTCGACTCGGCGGTGGCGTTCAGACGTCGCTCGCCGGTGAGGGCCGGGTCGATGTCGATCGTCACCGGAACTGTCGACAACGCCGCGACCGACGACAGCGCTGCGTCGAGTCCGCGATCGGTCAGGATCGGGGGATGCAGTCCGCGCGTCAACGTTCGGATCTCACCGATCGCGTTCTTCGCCTCCCGATGTGCATCGTCGAGCAAACCCTTCAAGACCACGTCGTCCGTAGCCGACGCGCGAGACTTCGCTTGTCCCAGTGACATTGCCACCGAGACCAGCCGTTGCTGGGCACCGTCGTGCAGGTCCCGTTCGATGCGTCGCCGCTCGGCATCGGCGGCGTCGACGACGCGAGCACGGCTCATGGTCAGCTCGTTCACCCGCTTGCTCGACTCCGACTGCCCGAGAAGTGCTGCAGCGCTCCACCAATCGAGCTTGGCAATCAGGGTCGTCAGTGGCGGAACGCCGGCAACCAGGACTACCAGAGCTGCCACTCCGATCACCGCAACCAGCGGAAAGTCCACTCGTTCGGCTATCTCCAACCCGGTGCCCTCGGGATCGGTGACCAACCACGCGACCGGGGCGGCCGCCAGAACCGGAAGCGCCAGGAAGAGCGCAGGCAGCAAGAACAGCAGCGCAGCCGAGATCGGAATACGAATGATCCAGTAGACGAGCGACTTCCACAGCCCGACGTCACGAACACACCACACCAACCTTCGCCAACTGGTCGGATAGACGATGGTGTCCGGTTTCGTGATCTCGATGCCACTGGTCAGGTCGATGCCCGCTCGCGCCGCGATGTCCAGCCAACGAAGGACCACGATCGTGAACACGAAGACGAGCACACCGCTGAGGGCGAACGGCAACGCGAACACCGCGAGCAGGAGCAGACCTACGATCAGCCATCCGCCCAGTCCGGCGAACGTCGTCGCCAACAGCGACGCCATTGCCAACCACCACTGCTGCGAAATCCACGCTCTGAGCGGATTGAGGGGAATCGGTAATGCCTGGTTCATGCGGATGAGCCTAAGTGGGCAGTCGCCGGGGCGTCCTCACTGCGAACCCACGAGGTGAGGTAGGGCCAGCCCTACCCTCGGCGCGCAGGTCCATGTGAGTTCGCCCAGCTCAGGCGTCGAACACGCCCTTTGCTTCCCGAACTTGTCGGTAGCCGGTGATATCAAGGAAGTACACGACTACAGAAAGGGTTCCCATGTCCGCCAGTGTCGATACCTGCCACGGAACGCTCGTGATCCACGCAGTCGGTAGTGCGGAATGCACGGAACCCGATTGCGTGGATCTCGAGTACGTTCGCCACTTCCTGGTGCTCGAGTGCGAGGAGATCACCGGCGGCTGCCAGTGCACAGCGCTGGTTGAGCTCGCTCAGGCGTCCTGACGCCGGACGACCGGCTGCTGCAGCTCCGTCACCCAGTTCTCCTGCGGCGCAGGCTCGGAGACCAGGTAGTACTCGCGGCAGATGCCGGAGAGCTCGTAACCGTTGGCGTCGATCCAGGCCATGAACTGCTCCCAGGTTTCCCCGATCGTCGCCATCGAGCCGTGGTGCACGGTCGTCAGCGCGAGGTCGATCGCGGGTAGCTCGGTGACGTCGTAGTCCTCGCCTGCATCAACGTCGGGGGTGATCTCGAACGCGGCATGCACCGTGATGCCGGTGCCGTCACCGTCGTCGACGGCCTCGTAGAGGGCGATCGACGACGGTCCGAATTCGACTCCGTCTCGTGCCAGAGACGACGCGAGCCGGGCGTACATCGGACCGATCACCGGGCCGATGTTCTGTGGCCCGTAACCGGCAGCATTCTCGGTGACGACGGCGACGCGGGTGGCCGGCAGCGACTTGGTGTCCACAATGATCATCGAATCTTCTCCCTCTACGGCGCGGAGGCGCGCATCGATCCGACGCAGTCGGGCGGCGTCGAGATCGAGTCGATGGGCGACGTCTTCACGTTTGGCGACGAGCATCCGACGCAATCGGTCGGCGCTGACCTGCGCATGCACGATCTGCTTCACCTCGTCGAGCCGAAATCCCAGGTCCTTGAACATCAGGATGCGGCCCAACTCCTCGAACTGTCTACCGTCGTACGACCGATATCCGGTGAACGGATCCACCCGTGCCGGCGTCAACAGCCCGATCTCGTCGTAATGCCGAAGCATGCGAACCGAAACCCGGCCGATCGATGCGAACTCTCCGATACTGAACATGACCCTCCGAGACTGCCGTCTCACACTGTGTGAGGGTCAAGTATCGCGCGCCGTGCGGTGGCTCGACCCGTTCTGCGCGCACCGATCAACCACTTTCGCCGGTCGTCGCATCGATCGAGTGCGCTCCCTGATAGTCACGAAAAATTCGGACCAGGCCATTCGCCAGGTCTACGGCACCCCAGCGGTCACCGTAGCGCAACAGGCGTTGAGAAACCAGGCTTGGCAGTGAATTCCCGACACATCTCGAGACGGCCTCCCGGAGCCGCCTCGATAACCGACCGGGCGTCTGTAATCAAATGTTGAACGACCCTGTGAATGGGACGTCGCAGCGGTTATGGTTCGTTTCGATGCTCCTCCCCCGAACCCACAAGGACTCGCCATGAAGAGACGCCTGATCGCCTATTCCATTGCTGCACTTGCTATCTCCGCCACCGCAGTGGCGCTTCCCACCGGAGTGGCCTCGGCCGCGCCGTGTTCGGATGTGGACGTCTCGTTCGCTCGCGGCACCGGGGAACTTCCCGGCCTCGGCATCACGGGTACTCCTTTTGTGAGCACCGTCAAATCGCAACTCTCGGATCGCTCGGTCAGCACGTACGCCGTGAACTACGCCGCCGACTTCACCCAGGCCAGCGCGGGACCCGGATCTCGCGACCTCGTGGCTCATCTCAATTCCGTTGCGGCATCGTGCCCGTCGACGAAATTCGTGATCGGCGGTTACTCGCAGGGGGCGACCGTGGTGACCAACGCAGTCGGTCTGCGCACTCCCAGCAGCTTCACCGGTGCCGTCATCCCGGCCGCGATCGCCGACCGTATCGAGGCCGTTGTGGTGTTCGGCAACCCATTCTGGCTTACCGGCAGGAAGATCGAAACAGCCAGCAGCACATACGGTTCACGCACCAACAGCTTCTGCAACTTCGGCGACCCGGTGTGCCAGATCGGTGGCTTCAACACCTTCGCTCACCTGACCTACGGCACCAACGGCTCGACGACGCAGGGTGCCTCGTTCGCGGCCGCTCAGGTACGGAGCTGAATCGACTCACCGAAATCGGTGCGCGGGCCCCGATGGTTCTGCGGATAGAAAAGTCGGTTCCGGTAGCCCGGATTGCTGTGCGCTCGTGAAGATTTCCTCAGCGACTGCATCGACCCGAGCTATCGGAACCAACGCAATGGCCGAACCCCCGAACCCCCCACCCGTCATACGGGCCCCGTATGCCCCGGCTCGCAGCGCAGCATCGACGGCGCTGTCCAGCTCGGGGGAACTGACCTCGTAGTCGTCTCGAAGCGAGACGTGCGACGCCGTCATCAGGTCGCCGAGTTCGGTACCGATGTCACCGCCGTCCAGCAACGCTACTGCCCGCTCGACTCGTCGTATCTCGCTGGTGACGTGACGAACTCGGGGAACGAGAGCCTGATCGACGAGCCCCGATACCGCCCGCTCGGGGTCGAGTCCGCGCAGCGTCGACACACCCAGCTCCAGGTAGGCCCGGTCGAGGGCGGCCCGGCGGGCACCGTACTGGCCGTCGACCAGACGGTGCGGAGCGTTGGTGTCGATCACCATGATGCGAGCACCCGACGCCGCGACGTCCAGTGGGATCTGCCGGGTCGACCCGTCGAGGCAGTCCAGAAGCAGGGCATGCCCTCGTTCGGCAAGCATCGCGATGGCTTGATCCATTCCCCCGGTCGACGCGCCGGCCACATCGTTCTCGGCGCGAATGCTGGCGTCGATCAGTACCTTTCGATCGACGTTCAGATCGAACAGATCGCTCAGGGCCAAGGCGAACGAGCACTCGAGGGCCGCCGAACTCGACAGGCCCGAGCCCACCGGTACCGAGGAGTGCACGGCAACATCGACTCCGCCTATCCCGTGCTCCTGCAGCGCCCAGGCAACGCCCGCGACGTACGCGGCCCATCCCGACGGACTTCCCGGTCCGATGTCACCGAGTTGCCCCGTCCACGTCTGGTCGGTGTGCGTCGAGACCGCCCGCATCGTGGCATCCTCGCGCCGCCGAACAGCGACTGCAGTGGCGAAGGGCAGCGCGAACGGCAACACCAGACCTCCTGCGTAGTCGATGTGTTCGCCGATCAGGTTGACTCGCCCCGGTGCCAACCAGACGCCGTCCGGCTCCCCGCCGAACGCGGTGTCGAACAGCCCCGAAGCACCGTCGGCGAGGCTCTGCTCGGACACGACGCTCAACCAGTTCACACCAGCACCTCGCGCAATCTGTCTGCGATTCTCTCGGGAGTCGTGTCGTTGATCCATGCGCCCATCGCCGACTCGGATCCGGCCAGAAACTTCATCCGGCCCGGTGACCGCATCATCGAGAACAGTTGCAGGTGAAGTCGTCCCAGCTCTCGATCGGATCCGACGGGGGCCTGGTGCCACGCCGAGATATACGGCACCTCGTCCACGCCCTCGAAGAATGCGTCGACGCCCCGCAGCAATGCGCGGTAGACGCCGGCCAGCTCGTCGCGCTCCGCGTCGTTCAGTTCCGCAAGATCTGCGACGTCGCGGCGCGGAGCAAGATGTACCTCGAGCGGCCACCGTGACGCCGCGGGGACGTACGCCACCCAATGCTCGACATCCACGACTATCCGTCGGCCCGAGCGCAATTCGGCGGCGAGTACATCGGCCAACAGAACTCGACCGGTGTTCTCGAAGTGCTTGCGCGACTGCCTGATCAAAGCATCGGTACGAGGAGGAAGGTAGGGGTAGGCGTAAATTTGGCCGTGCGGGTGCGTCAAGGTGACACCGATCTCCTTGCCACGATTCTCGAAGCAGAACACCTGTTTCACTCCATCGATCGCCGAGAGCTCCGTGGTCCGGTCTGCCCACACGTCGATGATCGTTCGGACCCTCGACAGTTCCAGCGAGACGAAAGACGCGTCGGGATCACTGGCGAAACAGACGACCTCGCACCGACCGGTACCTGCCGCCAATGGCCACATCGGCTCACCGTCGACCGCTGCCGGAAGAGTTTGTTGTGCAGCACTTCCCGCCAACGACGGGAAACGGTTCTCGAACACCACGACGTCGTAATCCGAGGCCGGGATCTCGGTCGCCGGCCGGCCCGGACGGCTGGGGGCCAACGGGGACAGGTCGGCGGGAGGCAGGAACGTGCGGTCCATCCGCTGGGCAGCCATGACGATCCACTCGCCGGTGAGAACGTCGAATCTCATCTGCGAGAGCGACATCGACGGCGGCAGCGGCCGTGAATCCACCAGCTCCCGGGTGGCACCACCGGAAAGGTAGGGCTCGGTGTCGTCGTAATAGATCAATTCTCGACCGTCGGCCAGCGTGGTCGAGGTCTTGCGCATCGGATGGCTGGTGTCCTGCGTGGTCATCGACTGCTCTCTTCTCGAGTTGTCGGCCGGGGCTCGGCGGGACCGGTTGCGACGACCACGTCGTCGACGATGTCGGTCAGCGCGTCGCGAATACGTTCGGGCACATCGACATCGGTGACGATCACGTCCACCTCCGACAACGCAGCGGTGGTTGCGAGGGCGCGAACACCCCATTTGGTGTGATCAGCGAGGACCGCGACGCGTCGAGCCGAGGCGACGAAGGCCTGATTGGTCTGTGCCTCCAGCAGATTGGGGCAGGTGAGGCCCGCATCGATGTCCACTCCATGCGTGCCGAGAAACAGAATGTCGACGTGCAGCGTCTGCAACGCACCGACCGCCAACGGGCCGACGAGTGCGTACGACGGGGTGCGTTGGCCTCCGGTGAGCAACACGGTGTGGTCTGCTCTGCCGCCGGCGTGAAGGACGTCGGCGACGGGCAAGGAGTTGGTCACCACGGTGATGTCGGGTACACGAAGCAGTTCCCGCGCCAGCGCGTGTGTCGTCGTACCTCCGGAGATGCCGATGGTCGTTCCTGGCCGGATCAATCGTGCTGCGGCGCGGGCAATGGCGGCCTTGGCGTCACGGCTCTGCTCGGACTTGACCGGAAAACCCGGCTCGAACGCGCTCGCGGAACTCGGCGCGGTGATGCCGCCATGCACTCGCTCGACCAGGCCCTGGGCGACCAGTTCATTGACGTCACGTCGAATGGTCATGTCGGACACCGACAGAGCAGTGCCCAACGCGGCCACCGTGACGGCTCCCTCGGACAGCACCCGGTCCAGAATCTTTTGCTGACGTTGATGGGCGAGCATCACACCATCACCAGACCTGATTCCATGCACACAACATTCACCAGATAACAACAAATGTCAACAAAAGCGAACAGGGTGCGGCGATGTGGTCAGAAGTCGTCGTCGCTCTCGGACGCGGTTCGTGTACGCCCGATCCGTGTCAGATGCACCCGTCGCGCCAGTCGAATCACGGGACGAATGAGCAGTTCGATACTCCCCAGCAGGAAGAGCCACGTACCGATGACCGTCGTGCTCTCCTGAAAGAAGAGGATGCTGCCGGCGATGAACCAGACCGCAACGAGAATGTCGTTGATGATGCTGACAACTTCCCACCGCTGGCGAATCACCAGCTCCTCGTGCCCGATGGTGAAGGTCAGGTCGTTCATAGCGGCTCCTTCGTAAAACGTCTGTGTACCCAGTCCGACTACCCGGATCCCTCCCAATCGACCCGGGCTGCCATCTCGAGCAGTTTCCGACGGCGTGTCTCGCTGGTCTCGCCGATCCGCGCGATACGTCCGTACACATGGGCACGGAAGTCGGTCAGAACGTCCCGATTCTGTTGAACTGCACCGCTACCGATGCAGTTGTGCAGTAACGCGCGGAGGTTGTCGTACTCCTCTCGCGGAACTGCGGGCCACGCATTCACCACCAGCCCGGTGAGCTGTTGGCGTTGATGCGCGCGCCGCACTCGGGTTTTGTCGGGATGAATCGTGAAGCCCTCGTCGTGCACAATCTGGGACAGCACCCATAGCAACTTGTCGACGTCGAGGTCAGCCGGACCGGAGAACGCCAGGTCGTCGGCGTAGCGGGTATACCGGGCACCCATGGTGCGGGCGAGCCCGGCAGCTCGAATATCGAGTTGGCGGGCAGCCAGGTTGGCCAAGGCGGGCGACGTCGGTGCGCCCTGCGGCAAGTGAGTGGTGCGAAGCCTCGCCGCCGTCGCGCGGTCCATGCCCGTCAATTCGCCGGCCGGGGTGACCGTTGTGCACAGCGCGGCAAGATTGGCCGCGACCTTTCTGCGGTAGCCGACGGCCTCGAAGATCGCAACGACGCGATCGAACCCAATGGACGGAAAGAAGCGACGTAAGTCGACCGAGACCACCACCTCACGCTCGGCGTGGGGCGTCGCGAACGTGCGGGGGCTTCGCCCTTTACGAAAACCGTGCGCGGCGGGATGTGGTGGAATTCGATCCAGGATGCGGTGCAGTATCTTTCGCTGAATCTCGCGCAGGCGCGGTTTGGGAACCTCCAGCAGTCGAATGCCCTGACGTTTGTCCAGTCGCGCAGATCGATAGTGCTGCAACGGGAACGGCGCGGTGCGCAGCCTCCCCTGCAGGTCGGCAAACCACTCGATTTCGGAAATGGTCAGGTCAAGCGATTGCGCGAGCTGGCCCGTCGTCTCGTAGCGAGGCACCTCGAACCGCCAGGGTACGACACGGCCACGTATCGGCGATCGCTGTGACGACTTCGACGGCTGCGTAATTAACGGAAGATCTCGCAGCAGAACGAATATCGACGCCTCGTCGAACGGCGGACTCGGGTACAGGTCGATGATTCGATCGGCCAACCGCGAGGCCTTGGCCGGCATGAATCGAGAGAACGCCTCCTCGAGCCCCGATTGCGTCCACTCTGCGTCTGCAGCCAAACGAGCCAGGGTTGCGGCGGCGCGCGGAGACAGTTCGCGGTCGTTCACGTGTGTCGCTCCGCCGGACCTGGAGCGAGAGAATGCAGCGACGCGAGGCGACCGAAATCTTTCGTCCTCGGAGCAGTCGGGCACGCGTAGCGTGCGGAGCTGCTTCGGACGCAGTGCTCGATTCTCTTCATGTACCCAGGGGTTACCCCTGAGACCGGTCCCGCGGACCAACTCTCGCCCACGCGCCGCTGCATCCCACCACAATGCCAAACCGACGCGGATCTGTCAGCGGGATGACTCACTAGTTCGACCGACCGGTCGGGTTTTGAAGTTTTCGTGAGTTGCTCGATTGCGAGCCGGAGCTCTCGAGTCCAGAGCAGGTGAACGGAACCAGCGCCGACTCCGTTGCGTCCAACCCGTAGATGGGCTCTTGGGAAAGGACAGTGCACATGCATCGAAGCAGTCGATGGGCGGCAATCGCAGTAGGTCTGCTCCTGCTCAACGCATGTTCGACGGGCCCCGGCGGTACTGCAGTCCCCGAAGTCATCGCGACGACCAACACCGCCGTCGCCGCATCGACGCCGTGGGATCCATGCACCATCCCCGACGACGTCATCGAGCAGGCGGGATTGAACACGGCAACCAAGGAATCGGGGGTGTTCGGCAGAGATCAAAACGGATTCAAAATTTGCGGATGGGTAAGTCGCTCGCCAGCTGACGCCTACTTCCTGCGCATTTTTGTTGGGCTGCAGAGCTTGGACTACATCGACGATCCGAGCCATTTCGATCGACTCGAGCCTGTCCGAGTAGGCACTCGGGATGCCACCCAGTACCAGCAGATAGCCGCCGATGCATCCCGCAACTGCGGCATCGCATTCACCGCTGGAGCTGAATTGATCAGAGCAACGTTCATTACAGGCCAATTGACTGGCAGCTCACCGTACGACCCATGCACAGAGCTCAATGCCGTAGTGGCCAGACTCGATTCCGAACTGCCCAACTGAATTTTCCGTCTATCGAAGGACACACACCGTGGGCCAAGTGAAGCCTGACCTCCTCGCACAGTGGCAGGACATGAACCAACGAGCCGACGCCGGCACCCTCACCATTCCAGCCGACGTCGCTGCAAAATGCGACGCAGCCTGTGTCACCTACCTGGCTCACCTCAAGAAGATGCAGGTCGACTCGCTTGCACTGACCGAGGTCGAAGACTGGGGAAACTTGCCATCCGCCCAAGCGTTGCGTGACAAGTTCCTGCGCCTTGCGACCGGCAAAGACACGTCACTCGACGTCATTCTTCAGCAGCACATCGACGTCATCGATTCGATGCGTACGTTGTTTCGGCGCTACTTCGACGAGACGGCAGAAGTCGACAGCAGAACGGCCGCGAATGTCGTCGCGCTCACTCCAGAGAACTGACGGCCTGCAGCACTATTCGCTGGACATCGACCTCGCGGTTGTCGTTGTCCAGTGCCGCTACACCGGCTCGCAATTGCGAGAACGCCACCACTCGATCCGCGCCCTCAGCCGTCAGGCACACCCCACCGACGAGGTGTGGATCCCGACGATGGCGTGAATCCCCGCCTCCCCGCGTTTTCGTCGCGTCCGGAGCGTAGCTGCAAGCAAGCCTCCTGAGACGGATCAAGGCCGCCCAGGTTAGAACCACACCTAGAGGTTCGCGTGGTGGAGACTCAGCCTCCGTGCGCCTCGACGGCCACCGGCTGCCATTCGCGCCAGTTGGCCAGTCGCGACTCGTAGTCCTTCGTCGCGATCTGGAGCGGTGCCTCGCCGAAAAAGACTCGCAGCGGCGGCTTTTCGGCGTCGACGACTTTGAGCAGCGCCGAACGCGTAGCTACCGGATTGCCAGGAGTCGCCTGCCTTGCACTCCGCAGTTCGGCGGCCTTCTTCCGAACCGGGTCGTACGCGGCGATGTCGGTGGACTTCTTGGCGGACGGACCGGCCCAATCGGTGGAGAACCCACCCGGTTCGATCAGCGTCACATGGATACCGAAGTCCTCGACCTCCTGCGCCAGGGCCTGACTGAATCCTTCGAGGGCCCACTTGGACGCGTGGTACGCACCGACATTGGGGAATGCGGAGATTCCGCCGATGGACGACACCTGCAGGATGTGGCCGCTGCCCTGCTCACGCATGAACGGCAACGCGGCCTGAGTCACCCACAGCGCTCCGAAGACATTGGTCTCGATCTGCGCGCGGGCGTCCTCCTCGGAGATCTCTTCGATCATCCCGAACTGGCCGTAGCCGGCGTTGTTGACGACGATGTCGAGTGATCCGAAGGTCTTGTGCGCCAGGGCGACTGCTGCGAAGTCGGCAGCGCGGTCGTTCACATCCAGCTCGATCGGCAGAATCGCGTCGCCGTATTTCTCCACGAGATCGTGCAGTGTCGCCGTGTTGCGAGCCGTGGCTGCGACCCGATCGCCGCGGTCGAGGGCTGCAATCGCCCACTCGCGTCCGAATCCCTTGGAAGTGCCGGTGATGAACCACGTCTTGGATGCCATGAATCTCGCCCCTTCGCTACACGGACAAAAGTAAGGACGACGTCCGCTGCAAACGCCTCTCGGCGAGTGGTCGCTCGTAGCGACAAATGGGGTGAGGCCCGGGGCTTGCCAAGCGAACGCCGTCGAAAGAGTCCAACGGGGTGGGTACGCCGACTATTCCCCGCACGTCAACTTCGTTCCGTTCAGCTGTGCTCGGTGATCATCACCGCCATGGTGTTCGGCTCCAGCGCCTCGAAGATGTGCAGCGCGTCGCCGGGGTAGGCGACGTAGTCGCCGGGCATCAGCTCGACTGCCTCGCCCACCGGCCCCACCAGGGCTCGTCCGGCGCTGAGCACAACGTGCTCGACCACGCCGGGGGAATGAGGGTCCGAGCGCCTGGGCTCGCCCACGTCCGCACTGACCAGATAGATGTCTCGTCGCGCGTTCGGCGGAGACGACGCCAGCAGCGTCGCGGAGTAGTCCGCCCGGTCCGATGCAAATCTTGGCCCCTCGCCCGCACGGATCAGGCGGACCGACTGCTTCGCGGGCTCGACCAGTCTGGAGAACGGTACGTCCAGGGTGACGCTGAGCGCCCACAGAGTTTCCAGACTTGGATTCCCCGTACCCGATTCCAGTTGCGACAGAGTCGATTTCGCAATCCCGGCGCGGCGCGCCACCTCGGCCAGCGAGAGGCCGACGCGTCGCCGCTCCTGCTGCAGAGCGGCAGCGATGGCTGCGATCGGTGGTCCGGCGTCCGCCATTCGTTCACTCCATCGGTACGTTCGTTTGATTTGACGAACAGCCTAACATCGTCCACTATAACGACCATGCGTTCGACATGGCGAACCCTGCAGGGGGTCAACATCCGCGACATCGCGTTGGTCTGTCTGGCCGACGCCTTGGTCGGGGCCTCGTTCGGTGCCATCGCCGTAGCCGCCGACCTGCCACTGTGGCTACCGGTCGTGATGTCCCTGGTGGTCTTCGCGGGCTCATCCCAATTCATCTTCGTCGGCATCCTGGCCGTCGGCGGCAACCCCGTCGCCGCCGTGGCGAGCGCGTTGCTCGCGAACACTCGGCTCGTACCGCTCGGATTCTCCATAGGATCCGTTTTCGACAACGTCTCGCCATGGAAGCGACTGCTCGGCACCCACCTGATCACCGACGAAGCGGTCGCATTCAGCGTCGCCGAAGAAGACGAAGGACGGCGTCGAACAGCGTTCTGGCTGTGCGGAATCGGACTGTTCGTCACCTGGAACATCGGGGTGGTGATCGGCACTCTCGGTGGTGGCGCAATTACCGATACCGCCGCACTCGGACTCGACGCCGCATTTCCGGCGATCCTGCTCGGACTGATCATGCCTGCGCTCCGAGATCGGGGCACGCGCAATGCCGCACTCGTCGGCGCAGGGATCGCCCTGGCAGCGTCGATGTTCCTACCGAGCGGACTGCCGGTGCTCCTCTCGCTGATCGCCGTGGTCCCCGCACTGCTGTCCGCCAAGCCCGCCGCAGGCAAGGAATCCGCATGAGCCTCACGATCCCGCTGATCGCCATGATCGTCGGCACTTTCGCGCTCCGCCTCATCGGCCCGGCCCTGCACTCGCGCATGACCATCTCGCCCCGCATCGACCGCGTCATGTCCACCTCGGTCGCCGTCGTGTTCGTAGCCCTCATCGCCACCTCGACCCTGCTCGTGGGCAAGGACTTCGCGGGCTTCGCAGCCCCTATCGGCGTCACCGTCGCCGGAATCCTCGCTTGGCGCAAAGCACCCTTCGTCGTCATCGTGATCGCCGCTGCCGCAACCACCGCTGCCCTCCGCTGGATCGGTGTCGCCTGACCGAACCGCGGCACCCCAAGTCCACTAGATGTGACATTGACCCCCGAAAAGTCCACTCGACGTCACATTGAGTGCATCGGATGGGGAACACGGGTGACAGCCATCGCCCCTTCGCGGACTACCGACACGGCAACAAGCCCGTTGCCACCCGGGCCACCTCGCTTACTGACCTGAGCGCCCACTATTTCTCTGCATCCACGGGATCCCGCCTTTCGAGCCGAATTGTGGGCGCTGACATCAGTTGGCCGGCGCAGCGTGAACCGCCGACCCCCACTGGACCCACCTGACCTCGTGCACCGCTCCCCGTTCACCGGCACCCCGGGTCCACTAGATGTGACATTGACCCCCGAAAAGTCCACTCGACGTCACATTGAGTACCCCCGGGCGGGGACAATGGAGAATGAACACAATGTCTCGATGTGGGGAGCAGCAATGACCGCGCTGGATGCAGTACGACGACGCTGGCCGAAGACGATGCCACTTCAGCCGCTTCCGTCGGAGTCGTGGGCCAAGCAGGAGCCGACGTGGAAGGGTGCGAATCCTCAGGTCATCGAGTCGGCGTTGAAGCGTGCGAAGACTCGGACGTCGGGCAATTGGTTCGTTTTCGCTGCCAGTCGCGACGTGAAGGCCGACAAGCCGTTCGGTCGCTATGTCGGCACCACCGAGTTGGTTGCGTGGCGGGATTCGGCGGGCAAGGTGCACATCGGTCCGGGTGCGTGTCCGCATCTCGGGGCGGCACTCGATACCGCGAAGATCGAGTGCGACGCGTTGGTGTGCCGGTGGCATGGGCTGGCGTTGGGTCCGAAGGGTAAGGCGGGCTGGCGGCCGGTTCCTGCGTTCGACGACGGTGTTCTGGTGTGGGTCCGGCTCGACGAGCTGGGCGGCGAGGAGCCGACGCCGGTGCCGGTGGTACCGATCAGGCCCCCTGCGTCGACGTCCATTCCTGGTGTCGTCACGTTGATCGGGAAGTGCGAACCGGACGACATCATCGCCAATCGCCTCGATCCGTGGCACGGCGCATGGTTCCATCCGTACTCGTTCGCGAGGCTGAAAGTGGTCAGCGCGCCCACCGACATCGATGTGCCCGAGGAGGACGATCGCTTCCTGGTCGATGTCACGTTCCGCGTCAGTCGCGGCATCGGTGTTCCCGTTCGAGCCGAATTCGTCTGCCCCGGCCCACGCACCATCGTCATGCGCATCCTCGACGGTGAGGGGGCGGGAAGCGTCGTCGAGACTCACGCGACTCCCCTGGCTCCTGCGCCCGACGGCACCCCGCGGACGGCGGTCGTCGAGGCGACGATCGCGAGCTCGGATCGACCCGGCTTCCAGATGGCGCGCAAGGTCTCGGGATTGTTGCGTCCGGCGATGAACTTCACCGCCGCACGTCTGTGGAAGGACGACCTCGACTACGCCGAACGTCGTTACGAACTGCGCTCGACGGGTCGCGCGTGATCTAGCCTTCGACGAACGCGGCGAGTTGGCCGATGACGGTTCCCCAACCGTCATGGAAGCCCAACTCCTCGTGCATCTTTCGGTCTTCTACGCCTGCCACCCCTGGGGATAGAAGCAGTCGTACACGAACGACGGGACCGCCTCCTGCACGAGCGGAAACACCGGTTCCCACGCGCGAAGCGACAGCGCGAGCAACTTGGCCCGATACCGGGGGACGCACGGCACGATGGTCACCATCGGACCGAGTGTAGGTTGCAGCATTCGAGCGAGGCGGCGGTTCGACCGTCATACCGACTGCCGCACGCCACCCCCATTGCGCCGCAGCACTATTGGGTGGAAAGAATTTCCAAAAAAGTGCCGAAAAGGTCTTGGCACTCGCCGCATTCGAGTGCTAATTTCTGTGTTGCACAGTTGAGGAGCGCCTCGCCACAGGGGCGAGCGCATCTGGGTACAGGAGGTGGTTGCTGTGCTTCGTTTCGATCCGTTCCGTGACGTCGATTCGCTCACCTCGGCATTGTTGGGTGCGTCTACCGGTTCGGACCGCGCACCGCGATTCATGCCCATGGATCTGTACAAGGTCGACGATCACTACGTACTCAGTGCCGACCTTCCCGGCGTCGACCCGGGATCCATCGACGTCGACGTCGATCGCGGCACATTGACGCTCACCGCGCGACGAACAGTGCCGGAAAGCTCCGGCGTGCAGTGGATTTCATCGGAACGGTTCGCCGGGACGTTCCGTCGACAGATCTCTCTGGGTGACGGCGTCGACACCGAGGGCATCTCGGCGTCGTACGACAACGGCGTCCTGTCGATCACCATTCCGCTTGCCGAGCGAGCGAAGCCGCGCAAGGTCGACATCGCTCGTGCCGAGCTGACCGGCGAGCAGAGATCCATCGAACACCAATCGACCTGATCCGTCACGCGCACAAGCACATCGAGCACTGTCGAACTACTCAGGGAGGGTGATGCATATGGAAACGGATACCGTGGTCTGGCCGGAATCTCCCGATCGTGACCAATGGTGGCGCACGGTTCTCGGGGTCGGGACCGAGATCCGTGAATGCGCCGCGGCCGATCTACTGGATCAGCAGCGAGCAGAGCCGGTCGACGACGACCTCTACCCGCACGTACCGCGACAGCCCGTCGCTGCGTGATCCCAACGACCGCAAGGCCCGCACCGACATTCGGTGCCGGCCTGCGTCATTGCCGCACCGAGTAACTGGTCACAAGGCCAGACATCACAGGACCAACGAGTAGAACGTGCTCGACGGGTCCACGACGTAGTCGCCGAACGGGGGCACTGCGACGAATCCATGTCGCTCGTAGAGGCGTCGAGCTGCGGCGAAGTAGTCCTGGGTGCCCGTCTCGAGGCTGACGCGCTCGAACCCCAGCCGCCGCGCCTCCGTCAGAACGTGCTCGAGCAGTTCGGACGCCACCCCGCGGCCCCGCGCGAAACGCGAGGTACGCATCGACTTCAGTTCCCCGTGTTCAGGAGTGAGTGTCTTCAGCGCGGCAATGCCGAGCAGTGCCCCGGCCTCCCACGCCGTCCACACCCGGATGTCCGGCCCGCGCAGGCCCGACTGATCCAGTGCGTGAACACTCTCTGCCGGGGACGTCGCGTGCATGTCCGCAAGGTGCTCGACGAGCAACGCACCGACCTCCGGCCGCGACAGATCGTCGACCTCGAGACGCATGCAACCTCCTGTCGTGAGTGGAAGTTCGACCCCTGCTACGAAGTACCACTCACCTGCGGCGAAGCCGCTCCAAAGCGTCGAACATCTTGAATCGTCCACTCGTGGGCACGGTTTCGATGTCGTGGCCGGTGACGCCCCAGCCCGCCAACAGGGTGTTCGCTGCCTGCAGTCCGGTGGTGGCGGCACGTTCCATGAGAGCAACGGGCAGATCGATCCGAATGCCGTCACCCGCGAGTACCAGCGAGGGCTCGGGGGTGCGGACGGTGGGCCGCTCGGCGAATGCTCCGAGACCGAACATCGGACAGTCGTCTCGCCATTCGGATCGTTCCGCGATCACCTCTGCCGCAGCGGTTTCCGGGTAGATCTCGTGCATGCGAGCCATCAGCTGCGCGCGGGTGACCTCCTCGGATTCCTCGGCGGCGTAGGCATGCAGTTCGACGACCGAACCTCCGGTCCTCGCTGCCCACTCCGCGGCCTCGTCCTCGAACCGCTCGAGCACACTGATGTTGTCGATCGGAGGCATACCGCCGGTGCCGATGAACGCGGGACGATCGGCATTCACCGCCTTGCTCAGCCACACGCGGTGGACCATGAAAGGCGGGGTGTTCTGCAGCGCGCCGATCTGCTTGCGCCACGCCGGCGTCCCGAGCTCGGGGGATTGCTCGAGCACCCGCTGCAATCCGGCGATGTCGGTAGCGAGGACCACAGCGTCGGCGTCGATGATTCCGCCGGCGTCGACGCGGAACTTGCGCAGGCCACCGCGGGTGATCTCGCCACACGGAGTGGACGTTCTGATCTCGACACCGAGACCACTGAGATTCTCCCCCAACGGGTTCCACAGTGCCTGTGGGTAGGGATCGCGGGGGACGTCGAAGATCAAACCCTCGGAGGAGCCGAGGAAGTAGATGTGGAACATCATCGCCAGTTCGGCAGCCGACATCTCCTCCGGGTCGGCGAAGAAGCTGCGGGAGAACACCCCGAACGCCAGATGGCGTGCCGCTTCGGGGAAGTTGATGTTACGCAGGAACTCCGCAGCGGGAGTGGTGTCGAGTTCGTCGAAGGTCTTCGGCACGCTCACCGTCATGAGCGGCAGGGCGGCGATTCCGTTGAGGTCGGTGAGGTCCTTCCACCGGAACGTCGGACTGCGCTTGACGAACGCGAACGCGTTGAGCGGTGGCGTCTCCGGCAATCCCTTGAATCCGTCGATACGTCCGTCGCCGTCGATCAACGGGTAGTCGTCGACCGGGCGTAGACGCGCCAGGTCTGGGTCGGTGCGGCGCAGCAGGTTTCGCAGGTTGTAGTACTGCCGGAAGAACGCGTGGAAGCCGCGGCTCATCGTCGCGGGCGAGCCGTCCTCCAGCGTCGTGTCCCAGCCACCGACGCGGCCACCGAGGTAGCTTTCGCGTTCGACCAGATGAACCTTGACGCCGCGTTCGGCCAGCGCGGTCGCGGCGCTCAGCCCCGCGATACCGCCGCCCACCACCACCACATGCGGGACGTCGGCCAGCTGGCCTGCGTCCGAATATCCTTGCACCGCAGCATGGGTGACCTTCTTGGAGTCGGTCAACGCTCTTCCTTCGCGGGTCGAGAGCCCAGGAACGTGTGCACCACACCGTTCTGCCATCCGGTCATCGTCTCTCGGGCGACACCGCTGTAGCCCGCACGCTGCATCCGTCGCATGAACGCCGATGCGCCGTCGAACGTCACGACGCTGCGCCACAGATGCCGATACAATGTGGCGTCTCGCGTCGCGAGCCAGCCGAGCGGGATGATGATGCCCCAGCTCACGACGTTCCAGGAGATGCGAGCACGCAGTGAATCGTGCACCGAGTATTCGTGGAACGCGATCGTCGAACCCGGACGCAGCAGCGCCAGTAGCGATTTGAGTTCGGTGTCGGGGTCGTCGACGTTCCTGATCAGATATGCGGCCAGGATGGCGTCGAACGGTCCGTCGACCCCGTTCACGGCCAGATCCTCCACCCGCGAATGCACGAACGTGACGTTCGACGGCCAGTCCTTGCTCCGGGCGACCTCGAGCATCTCGGCGGACGCGTCGGCGGCGACGATCTCGGCGTGCGGTGCCGCTTCGAGCAGCGCTGCGGTGGACGCACCCGTACCGCAACCGATATCGAGCAGGCGCAGTCCGCTCCCGAGGTCGGGGATGCGGAGGCGCTGCGCGGACTTGACGAGGTGCTCGTGGTAGCCGGGGTTCGCTCCGACGAGTCGGTCGTACGCCTTGGCACCGACGTCGAATGCGCCGGGAACTTCGTTTCGCGGCAGACCGCGCTTACCGACCTTCACAGTGCCTCTTCCTTGCTCACGCGGGCAGCTGGCCCACCCTGGACCGACACGACATCTCCGTGCTGCAACTGCCGTCCGCGGCGGATGTCCACGTCCCCGTTGACGCTGACTAGGCCGTCGGCGATGATGCCCTTGGCTTCGGCACCGGATTCGATCAGGTTGGCGAGCTTGAGGAATTGGCCCAGCCGGATCGATTCGTCGCGGATGGGGACATCGTGTGCATCGGACATGTCTCCATCCTGTACTAGCGGGCCGCTCGCTGCTACCAACGAGTCACATCGCGGCGCGGAAGCGGCGCAATCGCAGGCTGTTGCTCACCACGAACACCGAGGACAGCGCCATTGCAGCCCCGGCGAGCATCGGGTTGAGCAGGCCCGCCGCCGCGAGGGGGATCGCCGCGACGTTGTAGGCGAACGCCCAGAACAGGTTGCCCTTGATGGTGCTCAGCGTGCGACGCGAGAGCCGGATCGCATCGCCGACCGCCCGTAGGTCGCCGCGGACCAACGTCAGGTCGCTCGCCTCGATCGCGACATCTGTACCGGTCCCCATCGCGAGCCCCAGGTCGGCGGTGGCCAGCGCTGCCGCGTCGTTGATGCCGTCGCCGACCATCGCCACGACCTTGCCTGCGGCCTGCAGTTCACGAACGGCATCGACCTTGCCCGACGGCAGCACACCGGCAACGACCTGCTCGATGCCTACCTCCGCGGCGATCGTTCGGGCGGCGGCCTCGTTGTCGCCGGTGAGCATGACCGGCGTCAGGCCCAGCTCGCGCAGTTCTGCGACGGCCTGCTTCGACGTCGGCTTGACCGAGTCGGAGACCACCAAAACCCCGCGGGCCTTCCCGTCCCACCCGATCGCGACGGTGGTACGTCCCTGGCGTTCGGCGTCGTCGAAGGCATCGGCCAGTTCCGGTGGCAGGGGCATCGACCAGTCGGCCAACAGGCTGCGACGGCCGATGACCGCGGCGCGACCCTCGACGACGCCCTGGACACCGAGACCCTCGAGGCTGGCGAACCCCTCGACAGCCGTGGACTGGGTCGAACCTGCGATGGCCCGAGCGATGGGATGCTCCGAACCCGATTCCAACGCTGCCGCCACGGCACGGACCACGTCCTCGTCCTCGCCGTCCGCCACGTGCACCGAATGCAGTGTCATCTCACCGGTGGTGACGGTGCCGGTCTTGTCCAGCACGACGGTATCGATGCGGCGGGTCGATTCGAGCATTTCGGGGCCCTTGATCAGAATCCCCAGCTGCGCCGCCCGACCGGTGCCGACCATCAGTGCTGTGGGGGTGGCCAGCCCGAGTGCGCAGGGGCACGCGATGATCAGGACGGCTACCGCCGCCGTGAAGGCAGCGGCCACCGAATTGCCGGTACCGAGCCAGAATCCGAGCGTCGCCACCGAGACGGCGATGACGATCGGTACGAAGATTCCCGAGATGCGATCGGCCAGACGCTGGGCCTGAGCCTTGCCGGTCTGCGCATCTTCCACCGCCTTCGCCATCTGCGCGAGCTGGGTGTCTGCACCGACTCTGCTGGCGCGCACGGTGATTCGACCACCGACGTTCACCGTGGCTCCGATCACCGCGTCGCCGGCCCCGACCTCCACCGGCACCGACTCGCCCGTCAGCATCGACCGATCGACAGCCGAGGATCCACTCTCGACGGTTCCGTCCGTGGCGATCTTCTCACCCGGACGAACGACGAACAGATCGCCGACGGCGAGCTGATCGATCGGAATCTGCTGTTCCTCATCGCCTTTCAGCACAGCGACGGTCTTGGCACCGAGGTCCATCAGTGCGCGCAACGCCGCACCGGCCTGCCTCTTGGACCTGCTCTCGAACCACCGGCCGGCCAGGATGAAGGTGGTGACACCCGCAGCCGCCTCGAGATAGATATTGCTCGCCCCGTCCATCCGCGCGATCGTGAACTCGAACGGATGCGTCATGCCGGGCTCGCCGGCTGTACCGAAGAACAGCGCATATAGCGACCAGCCCAGTGCAGCAAGGGTTCCCATGCTCACGAGGGTGTCCATCGTCGACGTACCGTGCTTCAGGTTGGTCCACGCGGCCCGGTGGAACGGCAGCGCTCCCCAGACCACGACCGGCGCGGCGAGAGTCAACGACAGCCACTGCCAGTTGGTGAACTGGAGAGCCGGAATCATGGCCATCGCGATGACCGGAATGCTGAGCACTGCCGAGACGACCAACCGCTGTTTCAGCGGATCGGTAGGGAGATCGTCCTGTGGCTCGGCGGCGGGCAGCGTGGCGGTGTACCCGGCAGCTTCGACGGCGGCGATCAGGTCCTCGGTAGCAACACCGTCACTGGTGACGCGCGCCTTCTCGGTGGCGTAGTTGACCGTCGCCGATACCCCGTCGAGCTTGTTGAGCTTGCGCTCGATGCGGTTGGCGCACGACGCACAGGTCATGCCGCCCAGAATCAGTTCGGTTTCCGTACTCATCCCTGATTCCCTTCTGCCTCGATGACGAATGTGGCCGTGCGGACGACACCCTGCGGCTGAAAGTCCGGATAGAGCGCAAATGTTCCGTCGTGGGACTCGTGGTCGGAATGCGTCGGTTCGCTGGGCGACGCGTCGGGTCCGATCGCGTGGCCGACGAACAGGGCAAGAAAGAAGACGAGGGCTATCCCGACGACGAATCCGACGAGCTTGGTCGGGGTGCCGAGTTCCTGTCGTGTGGAGTTCACATCCCTACCCTACCCCCCCAGGGTATCTAGTGGGTAGCGCCGATCGCCTTCTTGAAGCCGACGTGTGAGGCAGTGAAGCCCAGACGGGTGTAGAACCGGTGGGCATCCACTCGACGCGAGTCGGACGTCAGCTGCACCAGAGCGCACCCTCGCCGCGTGGCCTCCTCGATCGCCCACTCGATCAACGCGCCACCGAGCCCGCGGCTGCGCCAGGTAGCGGCCACCCGTACGGCTTCGATCTGAGCGCGCAACGCACCACCTCGCGCCAGTCCCGGAATGACCGTCGACTGCAGAGTTCCCACCACCTCGTCACCGTGCACGACGACGACCAGCACGTTCCGTGGATCGGAGGAAATGTCCTCGAAAGCGGTGCGATATCCGTCCATGTTCTCGACGGATTCGCGCGTCGCGCCCAACTGGTCGTCCGCCAGCAGCGCCACGATCGACTCGAGGTCCGACGCCACCGCCTCACGCACGACGCAGGTCGATCCATCGGTCAGAGCTAATTCCATCGGTGTCATTCGGTCGTGAAAAGTCATGTCCACGACGGTAAACGAAGCGTTTTGTAACGCGAACCATCCGAGCGACGAAATGCCGGGTAACCCACTGGCAATTGCAGTCGGGATCGGTTCGGGCGTGGATGATGGGGATCGAAAACATGAATGGTGGCAAGTCGAAGCGTGTGCGCATCGCGCTCAGCGCGTTTGCGATCGGCGCACTCGGTGCCGGAGTGCTGGTAGCAGCACCCTGGTCTGCGTCGGAAACGAGTGTCGAGGCCTCCGTCGAGCTGGTCTCGACATCGACCTGCTACGACATGGTGAGCATCGCCATCGGCGGACGCGGTGACACCCCACGCGAGGGCGTCAAGTGGCTGACCAAGCCCGACGGCACCCGCCTGCCCGCAGCGATGTCCGGTGACTACTCGAGCGACTGGATCGACCAGGCCGTGCGAGCTCCGAACAACGGCAACGTGGTTCCCGACTCCTACGCCGCGGTCTACGTCGAGTACCCGGCCGACCTGGCGAGCTACGAGAACGCCGTGCAGACGGGCGTCACCAACTCGCAGACCATCATGAAGGAAATCTCCGCGTCCTGCCCCAAGACTCGCTTCGCCATCGTCGGCTACAGCGAAGGCGCAGACGTTGCTCGCCGCACCGCCATGGAAATCGGCAATCAGGCCGTTCCCGAGGACGGCAAGTACGGCATCATCGACCCCTCGCAGGTCGTCGGCGTCGTCATCTTCGCCGACGCGGGACGCGTCGCAGGAGAGGGACCGTTCCCCGGTGCCGAGAACCCGTTCAGTAACCCGGACGGTTTCGACACCAAGTACCAGAACGGCAACAACGCCATCCCCGGACAGGGTGCATTGCCGGGAACGTCGGGCGGCTTCGGCGCACTCGACGGACGCGTCGCGTCCTTCTGCTCCGACGGTGACCTGACCTGCGCACTGCCCGCCAACACGTCGCTGATTCACCTGGCCGCCAACGTCGGTCGACAGGTCAACGCCGATGCGCTGCAGAACGAGAACCTCACCCCGGCCACCGGAGCCGACCTGGCTCTGGCACTGGGACGCATCGCAGTCAACGCCTTCAACGACATTGCGTCGCAGCCCAATTGGATGCAGAGCGACGAGACCTTCCTCGACGTACTGATCAAGGTGTCCGAGCCCAACTACAAGCCCGGCACCGCAACGACCCCCGTCTCGGCCAAGGTCGATGGTGAAGAGCCGATCGAGACCGGCCAGATGGTCGACATGGTGTACCTGCCGCAGAAGATCTTCAAGGAGATCACCGGGTTCATCTCGTCCAACCAGAACACGATCCCGGTCATCATGAACGATCCCTACGGCCTGACCCTCGGGCCCGGCTCGGGACACCACTTCGACTACTGGCGCGACGCCGACGCCGCCAACGGCAAGCCACTGACCTCGGTGCAGTACGCCGCAGCCTGGCTGACCCAGCTGGCCGAGCAGGCCAACCGGGGCGAGCCGGTGAAGACCAAGGAAGTACAGGAGAAGGCAGGCCGCGCAGCAATCCAGGCCATCGCCGCCACACCCGAGACCACCACCTCGGCAACGGCAACTCCGACGGCAACGACGACAGCACCGGTCACCACCAGCCCCGCTGCCCCGGCCGCCCCCGCTGCCCCGGCCGCCCCCGTTGCGCCTGCTCCCGCCCCCGCGGCCGAGGTGCCGGCACCCGCACCGGCACCGGCTCCCGCTGCCGAGCCTGCAGAACCGGCCTGCACGACTCCGGTCGAGGGTGAGACACCCGTCGAGGGCGCACCGCCGGTATGCGTCACCGCGCCCGCCACGGACACCCCGGTCACCCCCGAGGCCGCAGCTCCGACGACGACTGTTGCACCCACCCCGTAGGTGCGTGGAAACTCGTAGCCCACTACGTGTTCAGTCCGGGGACATATGAGACACGAGATGTCCACGGACATGTGACACACAGGCTGTGGTGATGCTGCGGGGCACTGTGACCGGCTATGGAGTAATCCATGGCCAGATCGGATGCCCGGATGAACCTGCTCGACGCCACCTTGACCGCATGGATCATCGAGGGAGCTGACGTCTTCGACGAACGAGGCCTGTCTGGCTTCTGCGCCGATCACGGGCTCTCCCGCAGTACTGCCAACCGTCACGCCGCCCGGATCCGGGAACGGGGCCGGTGGGAGCTCGACTCCCGCCGGCCTCGTTCGAGCCCGGCACGCACCCCTGACACTGTCGAAGCCCACATCATCGCGCTCCGCGGCGAATTGGGCCGCGAAAACGGTGCCGACAACATCCGCTACGAGCTGACCAAGATTGCCGCCGAACATGATTGGGCCGGCAAAGGCTGGAAGATCCCAGCCCGATCGACCATCAACAACATCCTCACCCGCCACGGCCTGGTGACCCCGGAACCCAAGAAGCGACCCAAATCGTCCTACCGCCGGTTCCAATACGCCCGACCCCGTGACTGCTATCAGATCGACGCCACCGAAGTCGTACTCGCCGGCGGTGGGAAAGCCACCGTCTTCGAGGTTCTCGACGACTGCACCCGCACCCTCGTCGCGACGTACGTCTGCCACGCCGAGACCACCGCCGGAGCCATCACCGCCATCGGTACAGCGTTCGCCGACTATGGTGTGCCAGCAATAGTGTTGTCCGACAACGGAATGGCGTTCTGCGCAACCGCATCGAAGGGCCGCTCGAAGTTCGGTGCATTCGTCACCGATTCCGGTGCCCGGCTCATCCACTCGAGTCCGTACCACCCGCAGACCAACGGCAAAGTCGAACGCCACCACCGGACCTTCAAAGAGTGGCTCACCGACCAACCCACCCGGCCCGCCACCGCAGCGCAACTACAGAAATCATGCAACCGATACCAGAAGTTCTACAACACCGACCGCCGCCACAGTGCCGTGAAAATGCCCCCTGATCAGGCATGGAACCGAGCTGCGACCCTCGGCGGTCCACAGCATTTACCCGCCCAGGTCGACGCCTCCGTCGGCACCCATCGCGTCTCCGACTCCGGCGTGATCGCCGTCGGCAACCACACGATCTCCGTCGGACGACCCCACGCCTACACTCGCGTGACCGTCCTACGCGACGGCAACCACGTCACCGCCTACACGGCAAGCGGAGACGTCCTCGGCCACCTGCACCTGAACACCGACAAGCGCTACCAAGGACAACTCCACCGCCCCGCAGCCTAGAATCGTGTCCCACATGTATCGAGACACCCGTGTCCCACATGTATCAAGACAGCACACGTAGCCCACTACGAGTTTCCACGCACGACGGGTGAGCGACGCGCCAGCAGAACAGCGGCACCCGTCACCACAGCAAGAACCACGAGCCCGGCCACCGACAGCACCAGGTGGTCGGGCTCGCTTGTGCGTGTGGCAACGGCGCTGTCGTACACCGAGGCTGTTTGATAGCTCGCAGCGTAGGCGGTGACAGGGAGCGCCATGACGAACAGCGCCGGCAGTGAGATCACCAGAGATCCGGGCGAGGTCGCCAGTGCGGAGACCAGAACATAGGCCGCAACGAGCGGCAGAGCGAACTGCGAGACGATCGGAATGTCGACGTAGTTCTCCGTCAGGCTCGTAGCAGCGATGACGAACAGGCCGCCCAGCCCGATGTACAGCTGCGGCCACCGGTAACCGATCCCGGCTCCCACTACCAACAGTGCTGCGCTCGCGCACAACCGAACGGCATCTCCCGCGGCGAAGCCGGAGGTGCCCAGGGCCGTCGCCGACACTGCGAACAACACCAGCAGCAGCCGTCCGTCCCGCCCCGGAAGTAGGAACGACGCCAGCAGCGCGGAAGCCGCCATACCGACGAGAGCAACGAGCCACTCGACGCTCCGCGTATCGGCATCTGCCGCAATCCAGCTCAGGACGCTGGCCACGACGGGCAGCGACAGGCCGACGAGCAGAATCCGCGGGGTCTCGGGTGGCTGCACCACCTCGTGATGGCGTGCCAGAAACAACGTGACTGCCGCGGCCACTGCAGCGATCACCATGACGATCGCGCGCTCGGGCGCCACATCGTCCTCGGCACCGACCACATCCCAGACGAAGACGGGACCGTCGTTCGCCTGCAACAGCGCATCGAGCCAATAACCCAGCAGCCCGGCGCCCACAACCGAGACACCCAGGGCGGCCTGTGCACCACGGTGGTGTCCCGACAAAACCGCGGCCGCACCCAGCAGCACACCGGTGCCCACTGCAGCGGCCCAGTGCCCGAGCATCCCGGGCACCATTCCGACGGTCTGGAACACCACGACGAGCAGCGCTGCCATCGCCACAATGGTCGCAGTTGGCGCACTGGCCCGGGCCGCGGAGACCGCCGTCCCACAGGCAGCGACGGCAACGACTGTGAGCCCGTTGACAATCGACCAGAACGACCCGAATTCCGCAGTGCTGTTCACCAGCGACTCGACGGGGCCGATGTCACTGATGGCATAGCCGAGAACGAAACCGGCCAAGAGCATCGACAGTACTTTCATACTGCCGATCATGCCGTCAGCCGAATTTCACTCCCTGCGCCAGGGGCAGTTCGTTGGAATAGTTGACCGTGTTCGTCGCCCGGCGCATGTAGGCCTTCCATGCGTCCGAACCTGATTCGCGTCCGCCGCCGGTTTCCTTCTCACCACCGAAAGCACCGCCGATCTCGGCGCCCGAGGGACCGATGTTGACGTTCGCGATACCGCAGTCCGATCCCGCAGCCGACAGAAAACGTTCTGCTTCACGCAGGTCGGTGGTGAAGATCGACGACGAAAGCCCCTGTGGCACATCGTTGTGCAGGGCGATGGCCTCGTCGAGGGTGTCGTAGGTGAGCACGTACAGGATGGGCGCGAACGTCTCGTGCCTGACGATGTCGGTCTGGGCGGGCATCGTCACGATCGCGGGCTGCACGTAGTACGAATACTCGTCGACGACATTCACGCGCTCACCGCCGACCACCACCGTTCCGCCGTCGGACTCGGCGGCCTCGAGCGCCTTCTGATAGCCGGCGAACGCGCCAGCGTCGATGAGCGGTCCCACCAAAGTGTCGCTCTCCAAGGGAGATCCGATGGACAGCGTCTCGTACGCCGAGACCAACTTGGCCACCAGTTCGTCCGCAACCGAGGAATGCGCGATGACGCGTCGGAGCGAGGTGCACCGCTGACCGGCCGTACCCGCAGCCGAGAACACCAGCCCGCGCGTCGTGAGATCGAGGTCTGCCGACGGCGTGACGATCGCCGCGTTGTTGCCGCCGAGTTCGAGCAGCACGCGCCCGAATCGCTGCGCAACCCGCGGCGCAACAGCCTTGCCCATCCTGGTCGAACCGGTTGCCGACACCAGAGCAACACGCGAATCATCCACCAGCGCTTCACCGGACGCTCGGTCCCCGATCACCAACTGAGCGATCTTGGGATCCACGCCTGCAGCGGCAGCAGCACGCTCGAACAGAGCCTGCACGCCGACGGCAGTCAGCGGGGTCTTCTCCGACGGCTTCCAGATGACGGTGTCCCCGGCCACCAACGCCAACGCCGTGTTCCAGCTCCACACCGCGACAGGGAAATTGAACGCCGTGATGACGCCGACTACACCGAGCGGATGCCATTGCTCCATCATGCGATGCCCGGGGCGTTCGGTGGCAATGGTGTTGCCGTACAGCTGACGTGACAGGCCGACGGCGAAGTCGCAGATGTCGATCATCTCCTGCACTTCCCCGAGCCCCTCGGAGACGATCTTTCCGGCCTCGATGGAGACCAGCGCGCCGAGGTCCTCCTTGTGCGTACGCAGCAGTTCCCCGAGTTCTCGGATCACCTGACCCCGCGCCGGTGCCGGCACCTGCGACCACGAGACGAACGCCGCAGCTGCGTCCGCGATGACACCGTCGACGTCTGCGGCAGAGGCCGATGCCAGCGACGCCAGATTTCCGCCGGTGATCGGCGATCTCGCGGTGATCGCGTCGGGACCGGCCGGCACGTCGAGCGCGATCGTCGCACCCAGCCGGTCGAGAATGGCGCGCGTACGCACACTCAGCTCGTCGTGGGTGATGGATGCAGACATGCGCGTACACCTTCCGTGGAGAGAATCGAACCGTCGGACATAAGCCTACCGACGGGGGTTACAACCGCATTATTTCCTGCCTAATGGTCTTGCTTACGGAATATTAACGCGTATGTTCGTCATCATGACGCAAGTATTACAGCGCACCGGAGTGCCCATCGACGCCTCGACCGCTCGCGGCGTGATCGGTGAACACCTACTGGCCGACGGTTTCGAGCTGGTCCTCGACCTCGACGCCTCCACCGGGTCCACCCTGGTCGATGCCCGAGACGGCACTCGCTACCTGGATCTGTTCACCTTCTTCGCGTCCAATGCCCTGGGTATGAACCACCCCGCCTTGATCGACGATCCGAATTTTCGGGCCGATCTGCTGCAGGCGGCGATGAACAAACCCAGCAACTCCGACATCTACACCGTGCCGATGGCACGTTTCGTCGACGCGTTCGCCCGGGTGTTGGGCGATGCTCGGCTACCGCACCTGTTCTTCGTCGAGGGCGGTGCGTTGGCAGTGGAGAACGCATTGAAGGTGGCATTCGACTGGAAGTCCCGGTGGAACGAGCGCAAGGGAATCGATCCGTCCCTGGGCTCGCAGGTGATGCACTTCGAGCACGCGTTCCACGGGCGCACCGGGTACACGATGTCCCTCACCAACACCGACCCGAACAAGGTCGCGCGCTTCCCGAAATTCGACTGGCCCCGAATTCCGTCCCCGTTCATCAGATCCGACGCGAACATGGACGAGCTCGAAGACGCGTCGTTGACGGCCGCACGGCTGGCCTTCGAAGCCAATCCGCACGACATCGCCTGCGCCATCATCGAACCCATCCAGGGCGAGGGCGGGGATCACCACTTCCGGCCCCGCTTCCTGCAGAAGCTGCGCGCACTCTGCCACGAGTTCGACGCACTGTTCGTCATGGACGAGGTGCAGACCGGAGCCGGAATGACCGGCACCGCATGGGCTTTCCAGCAGCTCGACGTCGTCCCGGATGTGGTCGCCTTCGGCAAGAAGGTCCAGGTCTGCGGAGTGATGGCGGGCGGTCGCGTCGACGACATCGACGACCACGTATTCGCGGTCAGCTCCAGAATCAACTCGACGTGGGGTGGCAGCCTCACCGACATGGTGCGATCGCGTCGAATATTGGAGGTCGTCGAAGCCGAGAACCTCATCGAACGCGCCGGCCAACTCGGAACAGTCTTGCTGAAGCAGTTGCAGGAGTTGGCAACTCGACATGAGATGGTCTCCGAGGTTCGTGGCCGCGGACTCATGTGCGCCTTCTCCCTGCCCGACGCCACGACCCGCGACCGAGTGATCGAACTGTTGCGCACCGAGGAGCACGTACTTGCGCTCGGCTGCGGCGACGCGGCAGTGCGATTCCGGCCGGCACTGACAGTCACCGAAACCGAACTGACACAGGCAATCGAGTCCATCGATCGGGTGTTGAGTCGGCTCTGACCCACCGCGTCAGGCAATCCTTGACACCAGCCGCCGCCTTCTGTCAGGATAAACCTGACACAGGAGGTGGATCATGGATCCGATCGAGCTGGCCGCCGAGGCCGACATCACTGCGGCAACACGGGCGGTCGTGACGGCCGCAGCCACCGAGGCCGGTCGCAATGCCGACGAGATCATCGGCACCGGCCCACTGCCGGGCACACCGGAATGGGAGGCAGAGCAGTCGACCGACCTGCCTGCACGACGGAGCCTCGCGTGGCATCTGTTGAGTCTTCGTGTGCAACTGGCGGCGGGGCTCGACGGCATCGAAACCGTTGTGGTGCTGCGCGTTCAGGGTGCGACGTGGGCGATCATCGGCCAGGCGGTCGGCATGTCTCGTCAATCGGCGCACGAGCGATGGGGTGCCCGCGCGGCAGCGATTCTCGATCCCGTCGGCGATGGGCAGCCCGACATCGTTCCGAACGACAGTCCGGCGTGACTTACCGCAGCACGGTCGCTGCCGCGGCTGCCACGGCGTCGGCCGCTCGCTGCAGTGCAGGCGACGACAGCGACCACTGCTGCCAGTACAGCTGAACGTCTTCGATGCCGTCGGCGTCGAAGCACCTCAGCGAGTCACAGTCCTGGAGGTCCGGGATCATTCCCCAGCCGAAGCCGAGTGCCACCGCCCGGGCGTAGTCCGAGGACGCCGGGACGAGGTGGCGGGGCGGAGTGTGCGAATCGACGCCTCGGTGCCGTAAGTAGTTGTCCTGCAATCGGTCGTCGGCATCGAACACCACCACCGGTGCGGTGCTCAGTGCCTCGATCGTCGTGCCGGCACCGAACCATCGCTCGATGAACTTTTCGGTTGCCGACGGCCGGTAGCGCATGGCGCCGAGGGATCGGACGGTACACCCACGGACCGGTTCGGACACCGATGTGATTGCAGCAGAGACGATTCCGTCGTGCAGGAGCTGGGCCGTGCGGTCCTGGTCCTGACGATGCAGATCGAAGGTCGTCGTACCGGCGAGTGGCGCGAGCGCAGGCAGCACCCACGTCGCCATCGAATCGGCATTGACGGCAATCGAAATGGGGGCCGAGACGCCGTCGTCGTTGAGCTCGGCCCTCGTCTGATCCGTGAGCGTATCGATCTGACGAGCCAGGCGTAGTACCGCGGCACCCGACTGGGTGGCCACCACCGGTTTCGTCCGCTGCACCAGGGTGCGCCCCAACGACGCTTCGAGCGACTTGATTCTCTGGCTTACTGCCGACGGGGTCACATGCAATGCACGTGCGGCAGCCTCGAAAGTTCCACCGTCGACTACTGCTGTCAGCGCTCTGAGCTGCTCGATCTCCACAATATGAAGTTACACTTACCGATGGTGAAAAACATTCGCTGGCTCTAATGCTGGTCGCCTCCTAGCGTGAACAGCATGACCTCGCTTGCCGCAGCACAATCGACGTTGACCGGATTGGGAGTCGGCCTGTCCCTTATCGTCGCCATCGGTGCGCAGAACGCGTTCGTCCTGCGCAAGGGCCTGCAACGCACCCATGTGTTCCCGGTGGTTGCGGTGTGCGCGCTGTCCGACGCCGTGCTGATCGTCGCCGGGGTGGCGGGCATCGGCGTCCTCGTGGACCGGTTTCCGCTGGCGTTACGCGTCGTCACCGTGCTCGGAGCGCTGTTCCTCTTCGTCTACGGAGTGATGGCGCTGAACCGCGCCCGCACCCCAGCGGCGATGACCACCGACGGCGGCGGTGGGGGCTCGCTGATCGCCGCTGTCGCAACGTGTCTCGCGTTGACGTGGCTCAACCCGCACGTCTACCTCGATACCGTCGTATTTCTCGGGTCCATCGGTAACCGGCAGCCGGGCGAGCTTCGGTGGTGGTTCGCCCTCGGTGCCGTGCTGGGCAGCGTGCTCTGGTTCACCGCTCTCGGATACGGATCGCGCGTGCTCAGCCCCCTGTTCGCGCGGCCGACGGCGTGGCGGGTCCTCGATCTCGGGATCGGAATCATGATGCTCACCCTGGCCGCGCTGCTGTTGTTCGGCTGAGTCTGCCGCGCCGACGGAGCGCGAGCAGTGAGCTGAGTGTCCACAATTCTCGATCGCGGCCCTCATCCCGATTTCGCATCCACAGAATGGACACGCAGCCCACCAACCGATACGAAGGACCCATGGCACAGCTGACGACGTTCCCGGAGCCCGAGTCCTCCTTGTCCGATCCCGCCGACCTGTTCGTCGAGTACCTCCGCTTCTACCGCGGTGAGCTCGCCCGGCGGATCGCCGCGTTGAGTGACGACGCGCTGGCCACGTCGGCTGTGCCGTCGCAGTGGACTCCCCTCGAGATGCTCATCCATCTTGTGTACATGGAACAGCGCTGGTTCGTCTGGGGGTTCCTCGGGCGCGCCGTCGACGATCCGTGGGGGGACAAGAAGGACGGATCCTGGCATGTGCCGACCGACGTGCCGGCGGCGGCATTGCTCGCGCGCCTCGACGACGGCGCTCGACTGACCGAGCAGGTGCTGCGGTCTCATCGCATGGACGACGTGGCCACCCTGGGTGGACGATTCACCGAAGAACAGCCCACCCTGATCTGGATCTGCTTTCATGTACTGCAGGAATACGCCCGCCATCTCGGCCACCTCGACGTCGCCGTCGAACTGACCGGCGGGCCCACAGGCGAGGGGCCGCAATGAGAATCAACATCACCAGTGTGTTCGTCGACGATCAAGACAAGGCATTGGCGTTCTACACCGACGTACTGGGCTTCGTGGTCAAGCACGACATTCCCATGGGCGGAACAGATCGCTGGCTCACGGTCGTATCTCCTCAGGAGCCGGAGGGCACCGAGCTACTGCTCGAGCCCAGCGGCCATCCGGCAACCGGCCCGTTCAAGACGGCACTGTTCACCGACGGCATTCCGTTCACCCAGTTCGCCGTCGAAGACGTTGCAGCCGAACACGATCGGCTTGTCGGACTGGGTGTCAGGTTCACTCAGGAGCCCACCGAGATGGGCCCGGTGATCACCGCCGTGTTCGACGACACCTGCGGCAACCTGATTCAGATCATCGCTCCGGTGAGCTGACCGGTCACACGTTCGCGTACAGATCGACGGTGGTGCCGTCGGGATCGTGCACGACGGCATAACGCTGCCCCCAGAACGCATCCCACGGCTGCAGGTGCCCTGTGTACCCCGCGTCGGTCACTGCGGCCCACGCGGCATCGACTCCGGCGGCCGTGCCGCAGTCGAATGCCAGCGCGACGCGGTGGCCTCCGCTGGGCGCGGTCCACGTCGGATCGAACGAGGTGATCGTCGAGGGTAGGTCGAACAACAACCGAACCCCACCGAGGTCGACCTCCACATGTTGCTCGGCATCGGCCTCGGCCGGAATGTCCAGTCCCAGAACGCGGTAGAACGCCAATGCAACTGCCATATCGGCGACGACGATTTCGATTCCTGCCAGACGTGGTTTCACCCGGACAAGGGTAGCCACGTCAGCCCCAGTTCGCGGCATTCGTCAGGCAAAACGGATGCCCGGCCGGATCCAACAGCACACGCCAGGTCTCACCCGGTTGCTCGTCGGGCACAGTTGCCCCCAACTGCACTGCGGCTTTCGCGGCCGCATCCAGATCGTCGACCGCGAGATCGAAGTGAAACTGTTTGCTGCCCTTCGTGTTCGGCCACTCCGGCCGCTGATAATTCTCCACGCGTCCGAATCCGAGCGCGCTGGAGGGCCCCTGCAGCATCGCGTAATCCTTCTCCGCGTGGACGACGGTCCAGCCGAGTAGCGCAGACCAGAACGTCGCGCTGGCCTCGGGATCTCCGCAGTCCAGCGTGACCATCTTCAGGGTTGCCACGGGTGCATCGTTCATGGTGTTTCTCCTCGACAGCGTCGATCGTTTCTCGAAGGTGTCGGACCAGACTCCTACACTGACGCCCGTGCCGGATAGGAAAAATGCGACAGCCACCCACGCCGGTGTCCTGCGGCCGGATCAGCTGGCGCAGTATGTCGACCTGGTCCGGCTGCCGTGTGCGGCGTCGTTGGAACCGTGGGTCGAGAACTACTGGCAACTTCGGTGGGATCTGCCGTCGGGCACCTCGTATCGCAGCTCGACCCTGCCCCACCCGGCATGCACGCTCAGCGTCGAGCACGGCTGGACCCGCGCCGGCGTCACCGAGCCGGTGGTCGTGACCGGAGTGCTGACCCGACGGTTCGACGTCGAACTCGCCGAGTCCGGGTGGGTGTTCGGCGTCAAGTTCCGACCCGGCGGCTACGCGAGCTTCACCGGAACCGTGGCCCGAACTCTGCGCGACGTCCCAGTAGCTCCGCCCACCCCGTTCCGATCGGAGACCGTCGCCGCGTTGACGCGACTGGACGCACAGCACGACGCCGACCACTGCCGAACCGTCGTCGACGCGGTTCTCGAGCCCTACGCCCACGATGTCGAGCCGGAGTACGAGGTCGTCTTGGATGTCATCGGCACGATGCTCGGTGATCGGACGCTGATACGCGTCGGCCAGGTGGAGGACAGATGTGGCATCGGGACTCGTCGGCTACAGCGGTTGTTCGAGCGTTATGTCGGTGCGACGCCCAAGTGGGTTCTGGGCCGATATCGGATTCACGACGCCCTCAGTGATCTCGACAACGGATACAGCGGGTCGCTGGCGGAACTGGCCGCGCGGTACGGATGGTTCGACCAGGCGCATTTCACCCGCGAGTTCACCGAACTGGTCGGTGTGTCTCCCGGTACGTATCAACTGTGAGTAACACCTTCGTCACGCAATGCGACTTTTGCCGATTCGTTTGGCACAGTATCCCGCGGTGCTCGGTAGCACCCGGTGGGCAACCGCAGCACAGAGGAAGAGTGGGCTTCAACGCATGATCAACATTCTCGTCGCCGGTGGAATCGCATTGGCGGTCTCGATTCTGTTGACGCCATTTCTCATCGCGCTGTTCACCCGGCAGGGCTTCGGCCAGGAGATTCGCGTCGAAGGCCCGGCGAGCCACCAAGCCAAGCGAGGAACGCCGACGATGGGCGGCGTCGCGATCATCGTGGGTCTGTGGGCCGGTTACCTCGGTTCCCACCTCGTGGCGATGGGAGGCGACGGGCCGTCGGCATCGGCGCTGTTGATCCTCGGTCTCGCGACCGCCCTCGGCATCGTCGGTTTCCTCGACGACTACATCAAGCTCCGGATGAAGCGAAGCCTCGGCCTCAAAGCCACCGGAAAATACGTCGGGCAGATCAGTGCCGCGGTGATCTTCGCGGTTCTGGCTCTGCAGTTTCGCAACGGCAACGGGCTGACGCCGGGCAACGTCGAACTGTCACTGGTGCGTCAGTCGACGTTCTTCACGATGGCTCCGATCGTCTTCGTGCTGTTCTGTGTGTTTCTCGTCGTTGCCTGGTCCAATGCCGTCAACCTCACCGACGGGCTCGACGGGTTGGCGGCGGGCTCGATGACCCTCGTCCTCGGCGCCTACACGGTGATGACGTTCTGGCAGTACCGGCAATCGTGCGCCACCAATTCGGTGGCCGGGTGCTACCAAGTGCGTGATCCCCTCGACCTCGCTGTCGTGTGCGCGGCGGCCGCGGGAGCGTGCATCGGATTCCTGTGGTGGAACGCGGCACCGGCCAAGATCTTCATGGGCGACACCGGCTCCCTGGCACTCGGTGGTCTGCTCGCCGGCCTGTCCGTCGTCAGCAAGACCGAGCTGATCGCGGTTGTCTTCGGAGCCCTTTTCGTCGCCGAGAGCGCGTCGGTGGTCATCCAGGTCGCGTCCTTCAAGTCCACCGGCAAGCGGCCGTTCCGGATGGCACCGATCCACCATCACTTCGAGTTGGGTGGCTGGGCGGAAACAACGGTCATCATCCGACTGTGGCTGTTCGCGGCCATCGCGTCGGCGCTGGGGCTCGGATTGTTCTACAGCGAGTTCCTCGCAGCCGTCGGCTGACCTCTACGATTCCGATATGACCGACGAACTGTCTCCGCTGGCCAAGGTCGATGCTCTCGCCGCCGAACTCGAGACCCTCGATGCTCGACGCGTCGCCATCGGAGTCGAACTCGTCAACCTTCAGTTCGGACTCGACGGAAACGCAAAGATCCGCGCCACCGAGGTCTTTCACAGCGACTACCTGGGCAGGCTGTTCACGTTGGTCGACGAACTACGCACGGACGAGTAGGGCTCGCTAGAGCGCATCCGGGTCCGATCGTGACACCGCAGTCAACCGAAAATCCCTCAGCGACAACGTCCATGCCGCCACCGCGGCCAGCACGGCACCGCCGACCGGAAACACCGTCCACGGACTGCCGATGATCGGGGTGAAGGTCGACTCCGGCTCACCGCGAGAGATGTACGACGTATCGGTGCTGTACAGGTCCGATACATACGTGTCCGAGAAGTACGTGTCTGCAGTGTGAATGTCCATCGAAGTCCAGCCGTAGTCGGATGCTGGAGTCGTTGGCTCGTCACCCGAGTCCACGAACATCAACGTGGGGAGCAATGGAGCCGCGGTGTCCGCCTCCGACCGCTGCGGCGGCCAGTGGGTCCACGCGAAGGCGCTGCCCGCTCCCAACGCCGCACCGACGACGATCAGCAACGCGAACAGGTGGGCGGAACTGTACTGACGGTCTCTGACGACGCGCATTCCGGAATCGACGAGAAACCACGCCACCACCAGAGCCAGAGCCACTCCGGCGGCAACGAGATACAGCGACACAGGGAACCAGCTCGGTCGCAGATGTGCCGTCCCAGGAGTGTCCGGCGGTTCGGTGATCGCAACGTGCCACACCACTGCGGCCGCAGTCCCTGTGGCCGCGCCGACGCCCCCAAGCACTGCGACGAGCGATCTGCCGGATGGTCTGTCCACGCGCGAGACTCTACCGGCCAGTCGGTCTCTTGACCTGAAGCATTGTTCAGGTTCTACCGTTCGATGCATGACGACACAGCGCCCTATGCAACCACCCGAGATGCAACCCATCGGCTTCTGGACCATCCGCGCCGGGGAGGCCGTCCGCGCTCGAACGCGCGGAGCGCTCCGCGACATCGGCATCACCCAGGCCGAATGGTGGCTCCTGCATCAGATTTCACTGCATCCCGCTGGTGCCGATCGAGCGAGGACTATCGACACGATCGGACACAACGACACCCCTGGCGCGATCGTCGACGCAATCGACTCCGCTACCGAGAAGGGGTTGATCACCGAATCCCATGCACGACTGAAGTTCACGCCTGAGGGCGAGCGGCTGTTCGCCCGCGCCGCGGACATCCAACGGATGCTGCAAGACGAACGCATGCAGGGAATCAGTCAGGACGATTTCGCGACCACTATCCGCGTCCTGCAACGAACCATCGAGAACGTCGGCGGCGACGCATGGCACTGGTAGGGCAGTCGCCCGGAAACGACAGCGTCAGCGTCGCTTTCTGGTGAACAGAACACCGACCACGAGGCCGAGAACAGCGCCGAGGACGGGCAGGCCGAAGACAACGAACGCCGTTGTGTAGGTGATTCCCAACGAGCGGATGTAACTCGAACTGTCCACGACGAACGCGTAGTTGACCCGTCGCGGCCTGATCTCCCACAGCAAGTATCCGAGCGAGCCGATCAATCCGAGACACAGCCCGACCAGGGTGCTCAACCTACGCATTGCCGTGCGCCCCACGGGCCGCGTCGGCAAACTCCGCCATGCTCGGGAACTGCATCGCAAAACCGTAGTCGCCGTTCGGCTCCGGTGTTGCGCCCCACCCTGGCCGATCGTGTCTGCGATCGATCCACACCGACGCAAGGCCGTGACGCCGCGCCGGGACGTGATCGTGGAACAGGCTCTGTGCCACGTGCAGCAGACGTGATTTGGGCACACCGAAGTCGTCGAGGATCGCGTCGAGCGCATCGAAATGGTTGTCCGCCGGCTTGTATGCGTGCACATCCTCGGCTGTGACGATGGCGTCGAATTCAACGCCGAGCCGACGGTTGCTACCGGCAAAACCCGCGCGGTGCACGTTGGACAGAATCACCAGCTTGTAGTGCTCGGCGAGTGATGCCAGTGCGTCCGCCGAGTCCGGAAACGCCGGCCAGTCCGGAACGGAGCCGGCGAGTCTGCCTGACCAGTCCGGGGTGACCGGTATACCCAGCGCGTCGCCTGTTCGTCCGAATGCGTCGGCCAGGATGTCGGGATAGAGCATCGACGGTGAATCCTGCTGCGCCTGTGCTTCGTTGGGGGCATAGGCGGCGAGTAATTCGTCTTCGGACATCGGCGATCCTGCATCCGCAGCCCATGCGCCGAGCACGTCGCCGATCCCCGACTCCCAATCGATCAGCGTTCCGTAGCAATCGAAGCTCAAGACGTCGTAGTCGGCCAGGTTCATCGGGCTCCCTTGGGTATTCGGTGGCGGTCGGATCCGGATGCCTCTATCGTCTGCAGGTCATGAGCATCGTACTGCGGTTGGCCGACCCTCGACCGATCGATGGTCGGCGGTTGTGACGTCGACCCGGCTACGGCGGGCAACTGCCACCGATGCCGAATTCCTGTACTCGATGGCCTCGGACGCCTCCGTCATGCGGTGGGTGGGCGACGGAAAACCCTGGACAAGAACCTATTTCGATGGTCGATTCAACCGCGCATTGGCGACGACGGACCTCGATACACCCGACCTGCCGATGTGGTCGATCGGCGTCGAAGACGCGGTACCGGTCGGACTGCTGAGCCTCATCCGTCGAGCCGATCACGTCGAGGTGGGCTACTGGGTGCATCCGGACCACTGGGGACGCGGCTGTGCTGGGCAAATGCTGGGCTTGGCACGCGAGACCGTGGGCAACCTCGCAATGGTTGCGACAGTCGCACGCGGCAATGCCGCGTCGCGCCGAGTGCTGGAGAAGGCAGGGTTCACAGTCGTGCACGACGGTGATCCGTTGACCTATCGTCGATCACCGTCGTCCTGATTCGACTGCTCACCAGGTCCGATCACCAGGACCGCGGCGGACGTGGGCGCACCGACGTCCGCCCGCTCGTGACCCCACGCACCATCGGACGCGCCAGGAATTCGTGCGGAAATCCCATGTCGATGGCGCTGACCGACTGCAGTCGAGCCAAGTGCGTCTCGTCGAAGACGATATCGAGGGCACCGATGTTGTGCTGCAACTGTTCTGCCGTCCGGACACCGATCAACGAACTGACGACGGCGGGATGCAGCAGCGTCCATGCCAACGCCACCTGGGCCGGAGTCGCACCCAACTCTTCTGCCACCTCGACGACGACGTCGGCTGTGCGCAACCCACGTTGGGTCAGTGTTCGGTTCGACCTCGCGTGATCGCGCCGACTACCCGCCGGTGAATTCGAGCTCGCCCCTTCGAGGTCGGCAGCGGTGTACTTACCCGTCAACACACCCCCCGCCGAGCGGTGACCACGGAATCACACCGAGACCCAGATCTGCTGCCATCGGTAACAACTCGCGTTCGGTAGTGCGCTCGATCAGGCTGTACTCGACCTGCAGTGCGGACAGCGGTGGCCATCCGCGTAGCTGCGCAAGGGTCTGCATTCGCGCGACCTCCCAGGCCGGGGTATCCGAAATGCCGAGGTAGAGAACTTTTCCCGATTGCACCAAATCACCGAGGGCGGCCATGATCTCGTCGCTCGGCGTCACACCGTCCCATGCGTGCAGGTACATCAGATCGATGTAGTCGGTGGCCAGGTTCCGCAAACTGGCCTCGACCGAACCACGCAGGCTCTTTCTTCCGCCGCCACCCGCATTCGGGTCCGCCGGATCGCGCGTCGCCGCATATTTGGTCGATACGACAACCGAGTCTCGACGACCATCGAGAAATTCCCCCAGATACCGCTCCGATTGACCGTCGGTGTAGATGTTCGCGGTATCGATCATGTTGCCTCCGAGGTCCAGATAAGCGTCGAAGATGCGTTTCGACTCCTGCTTGTCGGCTCCCCACCCCCAGGCGTCCCCGAATGTCATGGCCCCCAACGACAACGGTGCCACGCGCAGTCCCCAGCGCCCAAGGAGTCGATAGTCGTCCATCCGTGTCATCGTGTGTCTCCTTCTCGATCGATCCGTCCGGCTCACAGTGCCGGTCCGGTCGAGAAGCGGGAAGGTCATGGTCATCCTGGGACGCGCGATACCAGGCTGACTGGTCCGAATTGACCTACGCTGTGTGGAATGACCACGACGCCACCGGAGATGGCCCGCCGAGAACTGGCGGCCTTCCTGCGGTCTCGACGTGAAGCGCTCGTTCCGTCCGACGTCGGTCTGCCGCCACGGATCGGGGCCTCCCGGACCCCCGGACTCAGGCGCGAGGAAGTCGCCGCGCTCGCCGGTGTCAGCGTCGACTACCTCGTGCGGCTCGAGCAGGCCCGTGATATCCGACCGTCCGCCCAGGTGGTGGGGTCACTGTCGAGGGCCCTGAAGTTGTCCGGCGACCAGACGGGCTACCTGTTCACTTTGGCGGGGCATCGTGCACCCGAACGGCCCACCGACCGAAAGATTCCCGACGGAATCGCCCAGCTGGTACACGACGTCGAGCCCCTCCCTGCCATGGTCCTCGATTACAGACTCGACATCCTGGCCATCAACGAAACCATGGCCGCCCTGTTGCTCGACATAGACGAACGGCCCGCCGAGAGTCGTAATGTCCTCCGAATGCGCCTCTTGGACACATCATTCGACGGCTTCTACGAGTCACGCGACGACGTCGTCCGCGGTGCCGTCGCCGATTTGCGTGCCGCGTGGGTCGACCACTCGCACGACACTCACCTCGCCCTGCTGATCGACGAACTCCAACACGGCAGTGCCGAATTCTCGCGATACTGGCAATCACGAGAAGTATCGATACGAAGCCGGGGAGACAAGCCGATGCGGCACCCGCTCGTCGGCCCGGTGACCGTGACGTTCGACGTCCTCACTCCACTCGGCGACCCGGATCTTCGATTGATCGTCTATCGCCCGGCCGACGCACAATCGCATGCCGCGTTGGCCGAACTCGGTCGCCTCCGTGCGCGGCGACGCGGACGGCATCTGCGCACCATCTGAACCCGACCCAGCCGGGCTCGAAAAGTCGAGCCAACCGTGCCTCCGCCTCCCTATCGTTGTCACCAGAACGAAGGAAAGGCCACCGGCACATGCTCGAACGATGGAATGCAGCACTCGATTACATCGGACAACCTCGATCACGACATCGACCCGGCACAGCTCGCTCGCATCACCCTCACGTCCGACTATCACTTTCGACGCGTGTTCTCCGCGCTGGCCGGAATCCCACTGTCGACGTACATCCGACAACGGCGAATGTCGTTGGCAGCCGCAGACATTCTCGCCGGCATCGGGGTGCTCGACGTCGCGACCAAATACGGCTACAGCGGCGACGCATTCACTCGCGCATTCCGAGACATGCACGGGGTCCCACCATCCCACGCCCGCAAACCAGGGACCACCCTCCGCTCCAGACCACCACTGGCAATCACCTGACCATCGAAGGAAAGAGCACCATGGACTACCGCATCACCGAACTGCCCGCATTCCACATCATCGGCAAATCGACGCGAATCCCCCTCACATTCCACGGCGAGAACACCGCCATGACCCAGTTCCACCAGACCTTGCCCACCGGATTCGGCGAACAACTCCGCCGACACGCCGACCTGCCCGAACTCCCCCACATCCTCTTCGTCAGCGATGGCTTCGAGGCCGACCGAACCGACGGCAGTCTCTTCGACTACTACTTCGCCGTCGCCACCACAGCCCCCATACCGGCCGACCTGGACTCCCTCAGCGTCCCCGCATCGACATGGGCGGTCTTCGAAACACGCAGCGACACCGCACTCGCCCCAGCACTACAACAACTCTGGGCCGACGCATTCAGCGAGTGGTTCCCCTCCCACCCCTTCCACATCACCCCCGGACCGGAAATCCTGACCGTCACCGAGAACACGCCCGACTGGTCATCGGGAGCCGGAGAACTCTGGATCCCGGTTGCCCGCAACCAATGACTTCCCGCCCGCCCTGGTCACTCAATGTGACACTTGGTGGCCTTTTCGGGGGTCAATGGCACATCCAGTGGACTGTGGGGGCGGGTGTCGGTGCCAACTCATGACTAATCTGGCGTGATGTCCAGTAGTCGCCGGAACGAGTTGCGGCGACGGTATCTGTCGCTCGGCCTGGGTGAGCTGTCCGCCGCAGCGGTGTTTGCTTCGATTGCGCTCACCATGGCAGAACCACGGCTCGACGGTCGAGAGGAGTCTCTCGCCATGTGGTCTGCTCTCACCCCGTTGCTTGCCGTCCTCGTGCAGGCGGGAATCTACTGGTTGATGGCGCGATCCTGGGTCGAACTCAACCCGATGCCACCGGTCATTCGCGCGTTCTATCGCGTATGTCGAGTCGCAAACGTTCCATTGTTGGCGGCTGGGCTCATCGGTGTCGTCGTATGGTTCCCGTCGAGCGCCGGAATTGGCGTCGCACTGCTCGTCGTGTGGCTGTTCGCCGTTGTCGAATTCGTCAACTACTTCGTGGTTCGACTGTCGTATCCCGCACACCGCTGGTGGCCGACAGTCGGTCAGATGCGCACTCCTCGGCTTGTCCTCGACATCAACACGCGTCGCTGATCGAAACAGGGAGCACTAGCACGACATCCCGGTACTCAATGTGACATTCGGTGGCCTTTTCGCGGGTCAATGGCACATCGAGTGGACTGCGTGGCTGCGGGCGCGCCGCCGAGAATCAGGAGCTGCGGCGGGAGAGGATGCTCGTGATTTCCGCCAAGGCCGGCAGAGCTGCGGCGATGGCTTCGCGGTTGTGTCGACTCAGTTCGTCCAGTGCGTCCGCGAGTACTCGGGAGCTCGCCGCGTCGTATTCGGCGAGGAGCTTCACAGCTTTCGGCGATGCGGTGAGTGTCGCCCCTCGAAGGTCACCGGTGGTAATCGATCTTTCCACCAGGCCGGCGTCGACCATCGCTCTGATCAGGTTGCTCACGGTGGATCGGGCCAGGTTGAGGCGAGTGGCAAGGCGTCCCGGACTCATGGACGGTTCTGCTGCAAGGGCTCGCATCACCTCGATGTGCGAGTCGGCGATGTCGGGCAACTGCGCGACATCCCGCGTCGCCCGGAGCAGTGATCGCCGCAGGGGCCCCAGCTGTCGGCCCAGTTCGGTTGCGGTGGAGTCCATGCGTCGATGATCGCACAGATAGTTTTGCCGCAAACATAGTTTTGTGACAAAATGAAGACCATGACCACAGTCGAGAACCCCATCCCCAGTCAAGATCTGAGCGGCATCGTCGGGCATCGCTTCATCTACACGTACGCCAACAGCTGGCAGTACGAGATGTATGTCAAGAACGCGACCACGATCGACTACCGAATTCACACCGGCATGGTCGGCGGACGCTGGGTCAAGGACCAGGAAGTCGATCTCGTCCAGCTCGACGACGACGTCTACAAGATCTCGTGGAACGAGCCCACCGGAACCTCGGTCGTCGTCAACGTCATCCCAGGCAAGCGTCGTCTGCACGGAACCATCTTCTTCCCGCAGTGGATCGAGTTGGACGGAACCAAAACGGTCCTCTACCAGAACGATCACCTCGACGAAATGCGTGCGTACCGCGACGCCGGACCGACCTACCCCATCTATGTCGTCCCCGAGTTCGCCACGATCACGCTCTTCGAGAACGTCGGAGCCGACGACGAGACCATCGTGTCCGTCGCACCGGGCGATCTTCCCGACGGCTTCGCGGACCGAACGAACTGACGTGCGCCCCGATCTGACGTTCGTCGCGCACCTGTCCGTCACGGTCGGGGAGCCCATCGATCTCGGCCAGGTCAGCGACGGACATCGACGCCTCGTGCCGATCCTCGGTGGCACCGTCGACGGGCCGGTGATACGAGGACGCGTCCTGGCCGGCGGCGCCGACCACCAGGTCCTCAGATCGGCCACTGTCACCGAACTCGACGCCCGATATGCACTCGAGACCGACGCAGGCGAACGAATCTCGGTCCACAACGTCGGGATGCGCACCGGCAGCGAACAGGACATCGACGCACTGACTCGCGGCGAGCAGGTTCCCGCCGACCGAATCTACTTCCGCACCTTTCCCCGACTGTCGACGTCCGCCGACTCCCTCAGCTGGATGAACGGGACACTCTTCGTGGCCACGGGTGAACGTTTACCGAATTCCGTCGAACTGGACGTCTACCAACTCACATGACGGAGGCAGATATGCACCGACCCCAGTGCACTCAATGGCACATTCAGTGGCCTTTTCGGGGGTCAATGGCACATCGAGTGGACTGCCTAGGCGATCAGGTGAGGCTTTCGCCATAGACGTGGTCGACGGCGATGGTCACCAACACTCGGCGATCCGCGGCCATTGCGGCGCGGTATTCGGTCCAGTCGGGGTGCTCTCCGGCGGCGGCGCGGTAGTAGTCGACCAGCGCATCGATTTCGGGGCTGTTCGGGTTCGCGCCCGGTCCGGTGAGGGTGACGGATCCTTCTGCTGTTGCCCAGGCCTTGCCGTCGGCGCTGGTCACTTCGAGTGCAGCGCGCGGGTCTCGGCGTAGGTTGGCCGTTTTCGCTCGTCCTTCGGTGACCGAAATCTTGATTGTTCGCTCGGTGCGACCGTAGAACGGCGTCACCGGCGACAGTTGCGGCAGGCCGCTCGCTTTTATCGTGGCGAGTACGCCGAGTCGGCTGCGCTCGAGGAGGTCGTGTGGATCGAATGCTCCGCTGGTCATGGCTTCACCTCGGGGTCGTCGAACGAACTGGCACGATCATGGTGGGCAACACGGTCGTCGGTGCCGCTGTTCCTCGGCCTGTCGGTAGGGAGGTCGTCGGCATAAGTTCCGATTGCGCGACGGTATGTGCCGAGCGCAGGCTTCGCTGCCTGCAGTGCCGCCTTCAGCGCGCCAGCACCATCGCCCAGATCCCACAGGATCAGGGCAATGAATGCATCTCGCGCAGAGGAGAATTCGTCGGAAAACTCGAAGTCTTCCAACACACGCGACGCGTCCTCGAGTCGCCCGACATTACGCAGCGAACTGGCGAGCTGAATTCTGGCCTTGCTCTCGTGCACGGAATCGAGCCCACTCGACAGCGCCGCCTCGTACAACGGAATCGCAGCCGATTCTTCGCCCAGAAAATCCTCGAGCGACGCACGTTCGAACAGGGCCCGTGCTCGGGAAAGCCTTGTCGCCGAAAGCAACTCATTCATCTCCGACCGCATCAAAGCAGGCTCGCCGTCATCTGCGTGGCACCAGAACGCAGCTATGGAGTCCATCTGGGCCCCCCGGGATTCGGCCGGACAGCTACCGACGAACGACATGCGCTCACGTTCGTCCCCTCACCAGTCCATCCTTGCAGAGCATGCCTACGCTTGGAACCTTCACTCTGTGATGTTCTCTGAACCGAAGCGAAGTACACGATCGGTGTGAGTCGTCATCGACGGTATCGGCCGGGCTGCGAACTCGAAAAGATGGTGAACAGCACCACCACCGACCTGGGTGAAGCCGGGTCTCGAAACGTCCCACTCGATTGACACGTCGGTGAACGGTAAGCAAACGTATAGCCATGCAACTGAGATTTCTGGCCGGCATCTCGACGGCTTTCGCATGCAAGCTTCTGCTGATGCGAGTGCTGACCCTCAAGTTGCAGCGAGACATCGAGGCGCTCAACAACGGAAACTATCGCCCTCTGCTCTCGTCGTTCCACCGAGACGCGGTGCTCAAATTCGCCGACGGTGACAGCCGATGGTCGGGCACCCACCGCGGACGACCGGCAATCGAAAAGTTCTTCCAGGACTTCGTCGCCGCCGGCATCCGCGGGCAGGTCACGGAAATCTACAGCGGCGGAGCCCCCTGGCGCATGACCCTCCTCGTCCGCTTCGACGACCAAGCACACGCAGCCGACGGCACCGAGTTGTACAGCAACCGAACGGTGCTCCTGGTCCGCACCAGCTGGGGCAAGATCGTCTCGCAAGAGGACTTCTTCGAGGACACCGCACGCATCGACGCATTCGAGCGAAAATTGCGCCAACTCTAGATTCGGTCTCCCCTCCCCCGGTTTTGCCCCTTCCCCCGGGTACTCAATGTGACATCTAGTGGCCTTTTCGGGGGTCAATGTCACATCGAGTGGACTCCGGGGGCGGTCGGGCGGGGGCGGCGATAGGTCACCTGGGGGTAGTCGTCGGTATGCGAGACGCTGGCGTGCACGTTGTACACCTCGCGCACCAGGTGTTCGGTGATCACTTCGTGTGGGGTTCCCGATGCCACGATGCTGCCGTTGTTCAGGACGATGATGCGGTTGCAGAACATGGCGGCGAGGTTGAGGTCGTGGAGGGCGATGTAACTGCTCAGGGGTAGTCCTGCGACGAGGGTGAGGATGTCGAGTTGGTGTTGGATGTCGAGGTGGTTGGTCGGCTCGTCGAGCAGTAGTTCGGTGGGTTGTTGAGCGAGGGCCCGTGCGATCTGGGCGCGTTGGCGCTCTCCGCCGGAGAGGGTGTGCCAGCGTCGGGTGGCTTTCGACGCCATGGCGGTGTCGGTGAGTGCCTGTTCGATCGCGGCGTCGTCGGCTGCTGTGTCTCCGCCGAGGATGCCGTGGTGGGGGATGCGGCCCAGGCGTACGACGTCGCGGACGGTGATGTCGACGTCGGTGTCGGAGTGTTGGTCGACCATCGCTACGCGGCGGGCGATGCTGCGACGACGTTGGGTGCGCAGGTTCTTTCCGTCGAGCAGCACGTCGCCGCTGTCGGGTGCCACGATACCGGCGAGGATGCGCAGTAGCGACGATTTGCCGGAGCCGTTGGGGCCGATGAGCCCGATGGTCTCGCCCGGTTCCGGTGCGAAGCTGATGCCGTCGAGAATCGGGTTCCCGCCGCGGGTCCACTGGATGTTGTTCACGTGCAACGTCATCGGGATCTCCTGAGCCGAAACAGAATGAGCGCGAATGCCGGCACGCCGATGAGTGCGGTCACCACTCCGACGGGTATTTCCTGCGGCGCGAACAGCGTTCGGGCGATGGTGTCGACCCACACCATGAAGATCGCGCCGATGACCACCGTCGTCGGCAGCAGTCGTCGATGCCGTGCGCCGACGAGAAAACGGGCGGCGTGCGGCAGAACGAGACCCACGAACCCGATGGCTCCGGCGGCGCTGACGAGCGAGGCCGTGATCAGTGCGGTGATGACCAACAACAGGATTCGCACCCACTTGACCGGAACACCGAGGGACGCGGCCGCGTCGTGCCCGAATGTGAAGGCGTCGAGGGCCGAGGTGTTGAACAGACACACCACCATTCCGAGCAGCGCAACCGATCCGCACAGCACCACGTCCGTCCAGTCGGCACCGCTCAGCGATCCGAGAAGCCAGAACAGCACGCCGCGTGTCTGTTCGGCGTCGGCCGAGGAAATGACGATGAACGACGTCAAGGCCGAGAACAGCTGCGTCCCCGCGACCCCGGCCAGCACCACGCGGTCGTTTCCGCCGCCTGCGCCTGCGGCCAGCAGCATCACCAGGACGAACGAGAGCAGCGCACCGGCGAATGCCCCTGTGGACAAGGACAAAGCGCCACCGCCGACGCCGAGAACCGCGACGAGGACCGCTCCGGTGGATGCACCGGACGAAATGCCCAGGACGAAGGGATCGGCGAGGGGGTTACGCAGCAGTGATTGCATGATCGCCCCGCACAGCGCGAGACCCGCGCCGCACACGGCGGCCAGCAAGGTCCGGGGCAGGCGCAGCTCCCAGACGATTCCGTCCTGGATGCGACCGACTCCCGAACTCCCGATACCCATGTGCGTCAGTATCACTCGATACACGTCGGGCACCGACACGTTCGCGGGTCCGATGGTGACGGCGACGCCGATCGAGAGCACCAACAACGCCGATCCTGCGAGCAGTAGTGGGACGAGCACCCCGCGATCGGTGCGGCTCATCGCGACGCCATTCCCCAATCCTGCAGGGCGGCCGCAACTTTCTCGACACCGTCGATCGTCCGAATGGACGGGTTCAGATCGGCACCGTTGACGACGATGTACCGCTTGTTCTCGACGGCGGGCATTCGGTTCGTGACCGAATTCGACTCCAGGAAGCCGATTTTGCTGTCCAGGGCGTCCCCGGCGATACTGCGTCGGCTCAGATCTGCGAGCACCAGTGCAGTCGGGTTGCGATCGAGCACACTCTCCCAATTGACCTGTGGCCATTCGTCGGTGGTGTCGGCATAGATGTTCTCGGCGCCGACGGAGTCGGTGATGATGCCCGACGATCCGCAGCAACCGGCCATGTACGGCGTATCGGTGTCGGCGAACCAGTAGGCCAACGACACACCTGACGCGTCGACCGAACCGGAGGCCTTCTCGAACCGATCCTGCAGTTCGGCGACCAGGCGCTCGCCACGGTCTCGCACGTCGAAGACCGCAGCGAGATCACGAATCTCCCGATAGACGGTGTCGATCACCAGCGGCTCCGTGCGGGCACCGTCGGAATTGACGCTCTCGTCGGTCTTGCCCTGACAGTCGGTGGGCGAGAGGTAGTTCGGGACGCCGAGTTGCTCGAACCTGCTCCGATCTGCGACTCCCCCGGGTCCGAGGGTGCCGCCGAAGGACGCGGACACGAAATCGGGCTCGGTATCCAACACGACCTCGAGCGATGGCTTGTTGTCCGCGAGCCTCGGCACCCTGGCGTTCTCGGATTCGAGGTTCGAGCGGACCGGGTCGGTCCAGGTGGCGGTGCCCACCATCCGGTCTGCGAGGCCGAGCGAGAGCAGTATCTCCGTCGAGCTCTGGTTCAACGACACCGCGCGTTGCGGTGGTGCGTCGACGACGACGTCGCGTCCGCAGTTCTCGATGGTCAGGGGATAGTTCCCGGAGGTGTCGGTGGACGCGTCGGGGGTCGACGCGGTCGAACAACCGGAGACCAGAAGGATGGAGACAGCGCCTAGTGCTGCGAGAGAGGTACGCATCGAAGAGCTTCCTGCTTGGGGCTCGTGTCGCGGAGCCGCGGGTGGGGTTCGATCACGACGTCCGAGCATTCGGACTTCGAGCTCTCACCCGTCACCGTTGCGCGCCAGCTCCGGAATTGCACCGGATTCCCTCGTTCGTCGCGTGCTGACCCTATCGCGCGAGAGCGCCGAGAGGTCAGTGCGCCGGCGTCGAGACCGGTACCGACGGATACGAGCTCGGAAAGGCTCTGCGCGCGACCACTACGACTGTGAGTGCCACAGCCACCAGGATCGTCGCCGCAGCGGTCACCGCCCCGATGCCCCTGGCGTCGACGACGACGCCTCCCACCAGGGCCCCGGTGGCAATGGCCAGTTGAAAGGCGACGACGTAGATCGCCGACGCCTTGTCGGCGTCGGCAGGGGCGGCCCGCACCACGGCGGACTGGATGCAGACCGGCAGCGTGGTGAAGGCCAGACCCCACAACGCGATCGCCCCGACAGCAAGGACGGCCAGGCTGCCCGGTGCTGCGCTGAGGGTGCCCCACAGGATCGCCGTCGCGGCCGCGACGGCACCCAGAGCTGCGATGGTGGAGGCCGCGGCCAACGGTCGTACGTTCTGCCGATCACCCAGATACCGACGACCCCGAACAAACCGTAGAGCATCAACATCAGCGTCAGAGTGGTTCCGGCCGAACCGATTGCGCGATCGACGATGAGCGAGAAGTACGTGTACGCGGCGAAATGGCCGAGGACGGCCAGGAACGTCACTCCACACAGGATCGCCAGGGTGCCGTCGAGCACGCGCGGTGATTTCTTGTCGCCCGCAGCTGCCCGGGTGACCGGTAGTGCGGGGAGGACGAAGTAGAGCGCCACCGCGATAGCGGCGGCAACGACACCGAGAATCGTTGCAGCAGTGCGCCACCCGAACCACTGACCCATGGCCGCGGTGATCGGATTTCCGGCGACCAACGCCAACGAGGTGCCGGCGTACACCGTGGCGATCGCTTTTCCTTGCTTACCGGGAAGTGCGAGTGACGCCGCGACGGGTGCGACCACGGCCCAGAAGACTCCGTGGGTGGCCGCGCACAGCATCCTCGACAGCACCAGCATCGGGTACCCGACGGACACCGCAGAGAGCAGTTGCGAAAAGGCCAGTGCTGCAACGGTGATGACGACGACCCGTCGCCGCGGCCAGTCGCGTACGAACCTGATCAACGGCATGGTCATGACGGCGACGCCGTATGCGTAGAAGGTCAGCAGCAGACCGACAGCGGATTCGCCGACGCCGAGATCGCCCGAGATCTCCGGAAGCAGACCCACGGGCAACGTTTCGGCCGTGACATAGATGAAGGCGGCTGCACCGAGGACCAGCAGCTTGGGAAGGAGCGACGACATGCTGTGTATCGTTACACAGATCGTCGACGCACGCTAAGGTGACCCCGTGAACAATCGGGTGACGATGGCCGACGTCGCGGCGTCTGCGGGAGTTTCCACCATGAGCGTGTCGTACACCTACAACCAACCCGACCGCGTCTCGCCTGCCACCCGGGACCGCGTCCACGCAGCGGCGGCGGCCCTCGGATACGCAGGTCCCAACCGTGCGGCACGCTCGCTCCGCAGCGGAAAGCACAACAGCATCGGCGTCGTACTCGATGAAAAACTCACCTACGCCTTCGAGGATCCCCAGGCCCGACGGTTCCTCTCGGGCATCGCCGACGCGTGTCTCGACGCCGACACTGCACTGGTGATGCTGCCGAATTTGCACCGCGACAGCGATATTGCGAGGATTCGCGACGCGCAGGTCGACGGCTACGTCGTCTGGACCACCGGCGTCGACGACCCCGTCCTCGACGTCCTCGTCGGCACCGGTCGACCCACCTGCGTCCAGGGCGGACCCGAGCATCCGGGATTGAACTCCATCGGAATCGACGATCGCGCCGCCGCCGACGCGATCGGCACCATTGCTCTGCGCAATCGCCGTCGGCCCGCGATCGTCGCGCTGCGACCCGATTCGCGACGCGAATCGACGGTCGTGCACGGTGCCGACGCGTCGGACATCTCGATGCCGGTAACCCGCGCACGACTCGAGGGCTACCGCGATGCGTGCATGCGTCGAGGCATCGAGTGGTCGACGGTACCGACGCTGTTCACCACCCACAATTCGCGTGCAGAGGGCACACGGTCAGCGCGACTGTTGTTGCGCGACAACGCCGTCGACGTGATTTTCGCGATGAGCGACGAACTCGCCTTCGGCGCACTCGACGCGGCGACGGCTGCCGGTATCGACATTCCCGGCCACGTCGCACTGACCGGATGGGACGACTCCCCGGCAGCGGCAGCGGCCCACTTGACCACCGTCGCTCAATCGTTGTTCGACCAGGGCAGATCGGCGGCCCGGTGGGTGCTCGGCCTCAGCGACACCGTCGACGCAGCGGTGTGGAACATCGAGAAGCGAGGGTCGACGGGCGGGCTGCGTAACGCCCTCTAAAAAGGGCACGTTCCCCGTTTATAGGCGATAAGCAAACTCTTCGGCTAGTATCGCCGGTGGCCGTCCGGCTACGAGGGGGCACTGTGAGTCGAGAACACGACACGCCGCTCCGCCATGCCGACCCCAACCCGACGCTCGACGCCCTCACCGGGCTTCCGAACCGGGACAAGATTCTGGCCACCATCACCGCCGCGCTGGTCGACCTCGGCACCGAACAGCACTTCAGCGTCCTCCTCGTCGACATCGACGGCTTCCGTGAATACAACGACGCGCTCGGACCGGCCCAGGGCGACGAGCTGCTGTGCATGGTCGCCGACCGGCTCACCGCATCGACCCGACCCGGCGACACCATCGGTCGACTCACCGGAGACGAATTCGTCATCGTCGCCTACGGCAGCCATGCCCTGGCAGCCCGAGCCATGGCCGCGGGATTCGCCAGCATCTTCGAGCCCCCCTTCGAGCTCGGCGGCCGTCAACTCACTCTCACCGCCAGCGTCGGTGTCGCGTCCACCACCGGCAGCACCGATCGCGCCACCCAGCTTGTGCACAACGCCACCGCCGCGATGCACGCCGCCAAGGCCACCGGACGCAACCGCCATCACATCTTCACCGACGAGCTGCACCACACCAACCGCATGCGACTCGAACTCCTCGAACGATTGCGCGGTGTCGCCATGACCGAGCGCGAGCTCACCATGGTCTACCAACCCATCGTCGAACTCGCGACCGGAGCAGTCGTCGGAGCCGAAGCCCTCGTCCGCTGGAACCACCCCGAACTCGGACTCCTCATGCCCGACGCCTTCATCCCCCTCGCCGAAGACAACGACCTGATCGTCCCACTGAGCATGTGGATTCTCACCGACGTCGCGGCAACCATCGCCGACTGGCAATCCCGCGCGATCATGCTCCAAGTCGGAGTCAACGTCAGCCCCGCACACTTCGCCGCAGGAACCCTGGCCACCGACGTCATCGACATCGTCGACACCCACGGCATCGAACGCGGTCGACTCGCACTCGAACTCGCCGAATCGCAGACGCTGCACGACCTCGACGCCGTGCACTACCAACTCCGCGACGTCCAACGCCACGGCGTCCTCATCGCGATCGACGACTTCGGCTCCGGCTTCTCCTCCCTCGAACGACTCGCCACCCTCCCCGTCGACATCCTGAAGATCGACAGATCCCTCACCCAACACCTCGACAGCACCAACCTCCACCGACGCCGCGCCATGACCACCCTCTGCACCGCCCTCGTCGACGTCACCACCACCCTCGGCAAAGACACCGTCATCGAAGGCATCGAGACCACCGAACAACTCCGAATCTGCACCGACATGGGCGTAACCTTCGGCCAAGGACACCTACTCGGACGACCCATGCCCGTCGCCGACCTCGAGCAATACATCACCCGACACAGCAGCCACAGCGAATCCGCATGAGGAACCGAACGTGAAGATAGACAACGAAATTCAACGCTTCACCGACGCGCCCCGCGCCCAACTCTCCACCATCAACCCGAACGGCACCCCACACCTGGTCCCCATCGTCTACGCCGTCGCACCCACCGGCGACCGCATCTACACAGCCATCGACTGGAAACCCAAAACCACCCAGAAACTGCAGCGACTCGATAACATTCGCGCCGACCCCGCCGTCAGCCTCATCGTCGACCACTACTCCGACGACTGGTCCCAACTCTGGTGGATCCGCGCCGACGGCAACGCCCGCATCGTCGACGCGGGCAGCGCCGAAGGCACAGTCGGTACCGACACCCTCGTCGCGAAATACAGCCAATACAAGAACAACCGACCCGAGGGGCCGGTCATCGTCATCGACAAACTGTCCTGGAGATCGTGGTCCGCTTCCTGATCGTTTTACTTCCTCTCCCCCAAGCATCGCCCACCCCACCGCCAGACCTCTACCGGCTGACCACCACTACTGTCTGACACCACTACTGTCTGACCACTCAATGTGACATCCGGTGGCCCTTTCGACCGTCAATGGCACATCGAGTGGACTGCACATGGGTCGGAGGGCACCGAAAAACCATTGGAATCGGCAGTAGCAGGGAGTCAGACTGTCTCAATGGTCAGCAAACCTCCCGTTCGGATTGTCACCGACCGTCTCGTGGTTCGACGCGAGACGGCAGACGATGCTGTCGTCATTGCCGAGGCGATCGAGCGAAATCGGGTCCGCCTGCTGCCGTGGCTCGGTTGGGCCACCGAGGACGCTGCCGACAGATCGGCGCAGATCGTCCGCATCGCGGAAAGCCGGAAGCTGTGGGACGCCGACGAAATGTACGACTACGGGATCTTCGGTCGATCCACCAGCGCATTCCTGGGGAAGATTGCATTGCACCGACGAGTCGGACCGGGTGGGATCGAAATCGGGTACTGGCTCGACAGTGCAGCCGAGGGTGACGGCATCATCTCGGAAGCCACCGCGACCCTCACGCAAGAGGCATTGAAACTCGCCGACGTCGATCGCGTCGAAATTCATTGCGATGCAGCCAATTCGAGGAGTCGAGCCGTTCCGCGGCGGCTGGGTTTCGTCCTCGACAGGATCGAGCCGCGAGCCTTGGCCGCTGCGGCCGAAACCGGAGACCACATGATTTGGGTGTATCAGCCCGATCGGCGGTAGGACGGGTCGACGGTGACGTGGGGGCGCGGACGCGCGAGCGCCTGTCGGTACCGTGACCGCAGGTCGGATAGAACGCGTTCCGGATCGTCGCGAATGTCGCTGGGCAGGTGAGTCACGACAATGATGCCGGCGTTCTGAGCGCGCTCCCGTCGTTCCACGGTGGCGCGGTGCGCCGCGGGTGACAGGTGATATTCGAGCGAGTCGATCTCCCAGTCGAGGGCGACGTCGTCGAGCCAATTGTCGGCCACCAGCAGCAACCTGCCCGACTCGTCGCGTACCGCGACATTGTGCGTCATCGGGGGAAGACCGCTGCGCGCGTACAACTTCTGCGCGTGTGCTTCGGCAACGGAGTGCGCGCCGGCGGCCAGTTCGCGAAGTACTCGACGAGGCATCGCGGTTCCACGCGTGGTGCCGGCGTCCAGTTCCTTCATGATCGCCTCGATCGTTGCCGCACCCCGCTGAACGACACTGGCAACGAGCGCCATGCACTGCTCGGCGTTCTTCATGCGACGAATCGCGTCGCACAAACACCGAACAACCGGCGCGACGGGAAGACCCGACTTACTTTCCGCCGTTGGCATCCGCCACGTACGTTCCACCGCGGCGAAGCTCACGGACCTGCGGTGCTGCGCCTCGGGGATGAGCACGAACGTCTCCTCGAACGAGCCGGATGTACCGAGACCATGCAACGCCAGCCCGGCCCGACCACTGATGACGCCATCACGACCGCAGTAGATGGACGCGGCAACCGCCCGCTCCAAGGGCGTCAGCGAACGGTTCTTCAAGAACACCAGGCCAGGTAGCGCCCGTGACCAGATACCGTCCGGCAGCGTGCGCCGAACAATCGTCTTCGACGCGACGCCGAGTTCGAGAAGATGAGCAGTCCGCACCAGCCCGCGATCCGATGCGGCCGCAATTACCCTCGCATCGACCCGTACGCCGCCCCTCTTCATACAGACGATCCTGCACGCTCGGCCGGATACCGATCGCACCCGACGTCGCGCTATCAACAGCCCTGTGGATAACCAAAGGCCTGTGGACGAACGCATACAGAAAGGGTGGCCCACACTCTGACTCGAGCAAGGCCAGGCGCGAACTCGTGACCGGACGCGAGTCCACTCAATGTGCCATTGACTGCCGGAAAGGCCACCAAATGTCACATTGAGTGGACGGCGGGGCGGCAACAGGCAACCCACCCACCTCAGCGGGGATACCGTCTATCTTGCAACTCGTGCGTTCTTATTTCGGGAGTGAGACATGACGGCGACAGCAGTTCCCTCGGATCGGTCGGGTACTACGGCACCACGGTCGTTTTCGCCGCCGCAGCGCGGTCGGTTGAGTGAGGTTCCGCATATCGCGGGGCTGGTGCTCGGTGTGTTCGCGGCGGCGTTGTTTCTGTGGAGTCTGTCGCCCACTTTGCGGTATCTGGTTCATGCGCCGCGGGAGTATGTCGACACGTATTACTTCGATGCTCCGGATACGAGTTTGTCGTGGGCGTTGGTTGTCGGGTTGTTGGCGGCGGCGTTGGCGAGTCGGAAGCGTATTGCGTGGTGGTTGCTGACGATTTATTTGGTGTTGTTGGCGATCACGAACGTCGCGGAGGGCATCGAGGACAAGAACGTCAGTTCGTGGATTGCGTTGGCGGTTCATGTCGTCGTGACGGGTCTGCTGATCGCGTCGCGCAAGGAGTTCTACACGCGGGTTCGGCGCGGTGCGGTGTGGAAGGCGCTCGGGGTGCTCGTGCTGGGAGCGGCCGTCGGCACGATTGTCGGGTGGGCGTTGGTGGCGTTGTTCCCGGGTTCGTTGCCGGAGGGTCAGACGTTCCTGTGGGCGTTCAACAGGGTGACGGCGTTGGCGACGGTGGACAACGAGCAGTTCGACGGTAGGCCGAACGGTTTCGTCAATACGGCGTTGGGACTGTTCGGAGCGCTGGCGTTGCTCGGTGCCGTGGTCACGTTGTTCCGGTCGCAACGGTCGAGCAATGCGTTGACCGGGCGCGACGAGTCGGCTCTGCGCGGCCTGCTCGACAAGTGGGGTGCCGACGATTCCCTCGGTTACTTCGCGACCCGCCGCGACAAGGGCGTCATCTTCGCCACCAGCGGCAAGGCGGCGGTGACGTATCGCGTCGAGGTCGGGGTGTGTCTGGCCAGTGGTGACCCGATCGGCAACCCCGAGGCGTGGCCACATGCGATATCCGAGTGGCTCGACCTGGCCGAGAAGTACGGCTGGACCCCAGCTGTCATGGGGGCCAGCGAGATCGGGGCCACGGCCTACAAGCGGGCCGGCCTGAGTGTTCTCGAACTCGGCGACGAAGCAATCCTGAAAACCAAAGATTTCAACCTCAATGGACGCGAGATGCGTCCCGTGCGTCAGGCCGTCAACCGGGCTCGCAAAGCGGGTGTCGTGGTCACCGTGCGTCGTCATCGCGATATTTCGGCCGAGGAGATGGACGAGATCATTGCGTGCGCGGATGCGTGGCGCGATACCGAGACCGAGCGTGGTTTCTCGATGGCGCTGGGCCGGTTGGGCGATCCGCTCGACGGCGATTGTCTTCTGGTGCAGGCGGTTCAGGGCGAGAAGATCGTCGGTGTTCTGTCGCTGGTGCCGTGGGGTCGGACCGGCGCGTCGTTGGACCTGATGCGCCGCGATCCGGCGTCGCCGAACGGTGTCATCGAGTTGATGGTGACCGAACTTGCCACCGGCGCAGATCATTTCGGTATCAGCAAGATTTCGCTGAACTTCGCGGTGTTCCGTGCTGCGTTCGAGGAGGGCAGTCGGATCGGGGCCGGTCCGGTACTGCGAATCTGGCGCAGCGTATTGGTGTTCTTCTCGCGCTGGTGGCAGCTCGAGGCGCTGTATCGCTCGAATGTGAAGTACTTGCCGGAATGGGAGCCGCGCTACCTGTGCTTCGCCGATAACCGGGTACTGCCGAAGGTCGGTGTCGCGTCGGCCATCGCCGAAGGCTTCTTGACTCTGCCGACCTTTCGGCGCGCCTCGAAGCACACCGGGTCCCACGTCGCGGTGCCCGCAGCCTTGGTCGACGCCGAGGACATTCATCCCGACGGCAGTGGACCCGAGACTCCCGCAGACGACACCGTGCCCGGCCGTAAACGTCCCGACCAGGTACGCGTGCGCATGGCCAAACTCGATCGTCTCGAAAGTGACGGCATCGAGGGCTATCCCGTCGCCTATCCCCCGACGCACACCGTCGGTGAAGCGGCGGCATCGCCCCAGGGCACGACCGTCCGAATTGCGGGTCGAATACTGCGCATTCGCGACTACGGCGGCGTGTCGTTCGCCGTCATCCGGGACTGGTCGGCCGATATTCAGGTGCTGTTCGACCGCGAACGCGTCGGCGACAGAATCGAGGAATTCGATGCCGACTTCGACCTGGGTGACCTCATCGAAGTCAGTGGCACCATCGGATACAGCAGGCGTGGTGAGCTGTCGCTGCTCGCCACCGAGTGGCGAATGAACGCCAAATGCCTGCACCCTCTGCCCGACAAGTACCGCGGTCTGACCGATCCGGAAGCGCGAGTACGGCAGCGGTACGTGGACCTGGCGATCAACCGCGATGCGCGCGCGCTGATGATCGCACGCTCGAATGTGGTGAAGTCGCTTCGTGATTCACTGAGCGACCGCGGCTACATGGAGGTCGAGACACCGATCCTGCAGCAGGTACACGGCGGTGCGAACGCTGCTCCGTTCGTCACCCACATCAATGCCTACAACCTGGATCTGTATCTGCGCATCGCACCGGAGCTCTATCTCAAGCGGCTGTGCGTCGGCGGCATGGGGAAGGTCTTCGAGATCGGGCGCGTGTTCCGCAACGAGGGAGCGGACTTCAAGCACAATCCGGAGTTCACGATCCTCGAAGCGTACGAGGCACACAGTGACTACGAGCGCGCAATGGTGTTGTGCCGCGAACTGATTCAGCGTGCAGCCGTCGCAGCCCACGGCCGCGAGATCATCCTGCGGCCCGACGGCCCGGACGGCGAGCTGATCGAGATCGACATCTCCGGGGAATGGCCCGTCAAGACACTGCACGGTGCCGTCGCCGAGAAATTGGGTGTCCCCGTCGAGCCGTCGACGCCCCTGGACGAGCTGCAGCGGCTGTGCGACGAGAACGACATCCCGTACGAGAAGTCGTGGGACGCGGGTGCCGTCGCCCAGGGCATGTACGAGCACCTGGTGGAGGACTGCACCGAATTTCCCACCTTCTACAAGGACTTCCCGACGTCGATGTCGCCGTTGACGAGACCGCATCGGAGCATCCCCGGTGTCGCGGAAAAGTGGGACCTGGTGGCGTGGGGGGTCGAACTGGGGACGGCCTACAGCGAGCTGACCGATCCCGTCGATCAGCGTCGACGCCTCACCGAGCAGTCGTTGCTGGCTGCGGGTGGCGACGAAGAGGCGATAAGCTTGGACGAGGACTTCCTGCAGGCGCTCGAGCACGGGATGCCCCCGACCGGCGGCCTCGGAATGGGCGTCGACCGCGTCGTCATGCTCATCACCGGCGGCAGCATTCGCGAGACACTCGCATTTCCGCTGGCCAAACCGCGTCAATGACGGTCTTCCCGAGGCGATACTCCACGGTAAAGTTGCAAAACGGGGCGAATGGTGGAAACTAGAGGCTTAAACAAACTTCGAGTAGGCAATGCACGGTGGGGACGAAAACATGGATCACGGGAATCGAACCGAGCGCGAGGCATTGTTTCCCGTGAAACATCCTCCCGGGCGGTACGTCGAAGTGGACGGCCAACGTCTGCATCTGTTCGTCCGGGGAACCGGCCCCACGATCGTTCTCTGCGGCGGCCTGGGCAGTAACTGGTTCGACTGGAACGACACCGTCGATATCTTGAGCGCCCGCCATCATGTCGTGGTTCTCGACCGCCCCGGCTTCGGACTCAGCGACCCTCTACCCGATGGCGCCACTCCCACCGTCCGCGGCGAGGCCGACAGGATCGTCGGCGTCCTCGACGCGCTCGGTGTCACCGAACCCGCCGTCGTCGCGGGTCACTCGATTGCCGGCTTCTACGCAGAAGCGGTGGCCCGGCTGTACCCGTCGCGCATACGTGGTGTTCTTCTCCTGGACTCGAGCGCCGAGTCCGACCCCCGCCGCATCCTTCCGGCGGCTCTGCGAGTGCGCGCAGCGCATTTGCTGTCGACGCTACTGAGCCGCACGGGCCTTCAGCGGCTCGTCGGCCCGCGCGTCCGACCGATACTCAACCAGGCGACGCCACCCGACGGGACACCGAAGGACGTCGTCGACTGGGTCGACGACATCTACCGCAGGCCCACCTATCTCACGGCTGCACTCGTCGAAGATGTCGTCTACCCGGACCTCGCGGCCGAACTGAACCAACTTCGGAAGCGATTGCCACTCGTCGTTCCCGTTATCGTCGCGGCCGCCCACACCGGACGCCCGTCCCCGTGGGGACGCAGATGGATCAAGACCCAACGCAAGCTGGCCACATACTTGCGAGCCGATTTCACCGTCGTCATACCCGCCCATCACCACGCCATGATCGACAAACCCGCCGAGGTTGCGGCGCTCATCACCGAACTGGTGTGAACCTCTCCCGTCGACGCACGTAACGTGTGTCGACGAGCCCGTAGCCCAAGACCCGAGCCGAAGCTCGGCGATGGCGCGGTAGCACGAGAGGAAATTGAAGATGGTTGCGATCAGCACAACGCAAGGTCGACAGTCGAAGATGCTCGGTCTGGGCGTTCACCGCCCCGAACGAATAGTCACCAACGATGAGATCTGCGAGTTCATCGACTCCAGCGACGAGTGGATTCAGACGCGATCGGGCATCAAGAACCGCCGATTCGCCGACCCCGAAGAAAACGTCGTCCAGATGTCGATCTCGGCAGGCCGAAAAGCACTCGAAGCCAGCGGCATCTCCGCCGAGCAGGTCGACACCGTCATCGTCGCGACCTCCACACACCTCGAACTGACACCCCAAGCAGCCGCCAAGGTTGCCCACGGACTCGGCACCAAAGGACCGGCCGCGTTCGACATCTGCGCCGGATGCGCAGGCTTCTGCTACGCACTCGCCGTCGCATCGGACCTGGTCAAGGCCGGAACCTCGCAGTACGTCCTCGTCATCGGAGCCGAGCAGCTCAGCGTCACCACCGACCCGTACGACCGCACCACCCGCTTCATCTTCGCCGACGGCGCCGGAGCCGTAGTCGTCGGACAGAGCGACGAAACCGAAATCGGACCCGCCGTATGGGGATCCGACGGCTCGCAGTCCGACGCCATCGTGCAGACCACGGACTGGTACGAATACATCACGACAGCCGACATGGAACGGCCCTGGATCAGGATGAACGGAATCTCCGTCTTCCGCTGGGCTGCATTCGAGATGGGCAAGGCCGCGCAGAAGGTACTCGACGTCGCCGGCATCAAAACCGACGAACTGCACGCCTTCATCCCTCACCAGGCCAACAGCCGCATCACCGATCTGCTGGCGAAGAGCCTCAACCTGGACGAGGGCACCGCCGTCGCCAACGACATCGCCGAAACCGGCAACACCTCCGCGGCGTCCATCCCCCTGGCAATGGAAGAACTACTGCGCACCGGAAAAGCCAAAGCAGGCGACACAGCGCTGCTCCTCGCCTTCGGTGCAGGACTGTCCTACGCCGGACAGGTCGTCAAACTCCCGAAGCTGTAATCACTCCACCCGTCCGCAGCCCACACCCACCCGCAGTCCACCGACCCGCAGTCCACTCAATGTGACATTCAGTGGCCTTTTCGGCAGTCAATGTCACGTTGAGTGGACTCGGGCCGCGTGGACTTGGGTGCGGGTGGGGTGGGTGCGGGTGGACTCGGGCGGTTGGGCGGTCCGCCGAGGGTCTGGCCGAGTCAGCTCTCGGGTCGTAGTGTTGGTTCATGCCCAAGCCTCCGTTGCCCGTTGATGCTGTCGAGTTGCTGAAGAAGGCGAATCCCGCTGTCATGGCGGTTGTTCGTGCCGATGGAACTCCGATCACCGCGCCCACTTGGTATTTGTGGGAGGACGGGAAGATCGTGCTCAATTTCGATGCCTCGCGTAAGCGGCTGGAGCACATTCGGGCGAATCCCAAGGTCTCGATTTCGGTGATGGACGAGGCCAGTTGGTATACGCATGTGACGGTGCACGGTTCGATCGAGTTGCAGGACGACCCGGATCTGGTGGATATCGATCGCATCGCGACGCATTACACCGGCGAGCGGTATCCGGTTCGCGATCAGCCGCGCGTGACCGGCTACGTGACCGTCGACGCGTATGTGGGCTGGGGCAAGGTCGGTTCGTAGACCTCGCCTTGCCGCTTGCGACGGCCCAATTCAGGTGCAAGACTCCCGCAATGGTCAATCCGCAGGGTGAAGGTAGCGACGCGTTCGAGAAGGACGAGCCGTACGGGGGTCAGCAGTACCCGCCGTATCAGGACCCGAACACGAGCTACCAGAACCCGCAGCACGGACAACCTCAATACCAAAATCCTCAATACCCGAACCCTCAGTACGGACAACCCCAATACGGACAGCCCCAATACGGTCAGGCCCCGTATGTCGGAGCGGGTTTTCGGCCGGCACCCGCGACGAACACGTTGGCGATCGTGTCGCTCGTGTTGGCGGTGTTGGGTCTGACGTTCATCCCGCTGATCGCGTCGGTGTGTGCGGTGGTGTGTGGCCACGTTGCGAAGGGCCAGATCAAGCGCACCGGCGAGGGCGGGTCAGGATTCGCGACGGCAGGTCTGATCGTCGGCTACGTGTCGATCGCCCTGTTCGTCCTCGTCGTGGCTGCTATTTTCATCTTCGCGATAGCCGCCTCGAATTCATCCACGTATTGAGTTCGGTTGCTGCGCCAGTCGGCCGTTCATCGCTGCGGCCCACAGGCCGGCGATGACTGCCAACGCAATGACGAACAGCGCCAAGGCATTCCATCCGAGTGACTGAAAGACCACTCCGCCGAGCCAGCCCACGACGGACGATCCTCCGTAGTAGAACAGGTTGTACAGCGATGTCGCCTGGGCCCGTCCGTGGACGGCTCGCTGGCCGGTCCATCCCGACGCGATGGCGTGGGCGGCGAAGAATCCCATCGTGAAGATCACCAGCCCGGTGAGGATCACGGCCAGGTTCGACGCCATCGTCAGTGCGACTCCGGCGATCATGGTGGCGGTCGATCCGGCGAGGACGATCGACCGGCCGTGCTTCGTCGCCAACTTCCCCGCCACTCGCGAGGACACCGTGCCACTGAGGTAGGCCACGAAGATCAAGCTGATCAGAGACTGTGGAAGACCGAAAGGTGCTGCCTCGAGCCGGAATCCGAGGAAGTTGTAGACCGCGACGAATCCGCCCATCAGCAGGAAACCCTGGCCGTACAGTGCCAGCATCCCCGGCTCTCGGAGATTCACCCACAACCGACCGGGTAGGTCACCGATCTTGCTGTGCACGAGGGTGGTTCGCGGCCGCGGTGCCAACCACACGAACAGTCCCGCTGCCAGCGCCGCGATGACCGACACGGTCAGGGTTCCGATTCGCCAATTGGTCTGTTCTGCAACGGGTCCTGAAACTATCCGCCCCAGTAGCCCACCGAGCGTCGTACCGGACACGTAGGTCGCCGCTGCCAGCGCGGTGTGATTGCGGTGCACCTCCTCGCTGAGATAGGCGATCGCGATGGCCGGGAGTCCGCCCAGCGCAGCACCTTCGAAGAATCGCAGGACCAGCAGCACCTCGAGAGAAGGCGACAGAGGCACCAGCAAACCCAGTGCCGTCGCGACGAGTATCGAGGCGGTCATCGCTCGAACGCGTCCGATTCGGTCGGCCGCTACCGACCACGGAATGACCGACACCGCGACGCCGACGGTCGCCAGGCCGACGGCGAGCGAGGACTGCGACGGGGTGATGTCGAGACTGGACGCGATGAGCGGCAGAATCCCCTGTACCGAGTAGAGCTGCGCGAACGTCGCCACTCCGGCGAACAGCAGCGCCAACACCAGACGCCGGTACTCGGTCGATCCCTTGGGATGCCCCTCCCACTGCAGGACCTCGGGCTGCGTCGTAGTCATGTCAAAGACGTTAGAAGCGCTCACGGTATACGTCCAATGCATGAGACTCCAGCAATCGATACGTCAGCGATATGCTTCGTTCATGCGCCGCGAGACCACCGAGCTGCTGCCGCTTCTGCCGACACTGGTCGCGGTGGCGGACACCGAGCACATCACCGACGCCGCCCACGTCCTGGGAGTCCCGCAACCCACCGTCAGTCGGCAGGTCGCCCGCGCATCGGCGATCCTCGGCGTCGACATCGTGGAACGACGGGGTCGCGGCATCGTGCTGACCAATACCGGCCGCGTCCTCATCCCGTATCTTCAACGAGCCCTGAGCGACATCGACGCCGGTATCGACGCCATGACCGAGCACGACGCCCGAGCGCGTGGCCGAATCGCCGTCGCGTTCCAGAACACACTCGGTGAGGACGTCGTGCCGGCACTGATCCGGCACTTTCGCGTCGACCATCCCGCGGTGACGTTCGATCTCGACCAAGGCGCACGTGCACGCTGTCTGGATCGCCTCGCAGATCGCGCGTCCGACCTGGCGTTCGTGTCTTTGAGCGCCGAACACACCGACACGAATTCCTTCCAGCTGTACGACGAGCGGCTGATGCTGGTGGTCCCCGAACATCACCGTCTCGCGTCGCGGAAGACGGTCGATCTCGCCGATACCGCCGACGAGAACTACATCGCCATGGGCCACGGATACGGAATGCGCTCGATCTGTGACGAGCTGTGGGCCGATGCCGGATTCAGCCCGCGCATCGCGTTCGAGGGACAGGACACCCATACCGTGCGCGGACTCGTCGGCGCCGGCCTCGGCATTGCCATCCTGCCGCGGATCCGTGCACACGGCGCCGAGGGTGGAACGGTCGACGTGGGACTCACCCAACCAGCTGCGCGCAGGCGAATCGGCATGGTGTGGGAGCCGGGGACGGACATGCCCCGCCAGGTGGCGGCCTTCCGCTCGATGGTGGAACGCAGTGGACGCACACTCGTGATTAGGTGAGTCGATGCAACTGGTTCTGGTACGGCACGCCCTTCCGCGACGATCGGAGTCCTCGGCCGATCCCGATCTCGACGAACTGGGCGTCGAGCAATCCTGCCGAGTGCCGGATGCGCTGGCACGCTTCACGGTGTCGCGAGTCGTGTCGAGTTCGCAGCAACGCGCGATCCGGACCGCGCAGCCACTCGCCGAACGGCTCGGTCTCGAGATCACGACCGACGACCGTCTGACCGAGTACGACCGGGACTTCGGCGGCTACGTCCCGATCGAGGCCGCGAAGACCGAATTTCGCGACGCCTACGACCGCATCAAGGCCGGTCACCTACCCGAGCAGGTCGACGAGCAGGCCTTCCGCCGGCGAGTTCTCGACGGAGTGGACGATATCGTCTCGGCCGCCGCGCACTCCGATACCGTCGTCCTCTTCGCTCACGGCGGCGTCGTCAACATGCTGTTGCAAGACATTCTCCAGACCCCGAAAGTGCTCGGATTTCCCATCGACTACTGCTCGGTGACGCGTGTGCTCTTCTCCCGCAGCGGTGCCCGATCGGTCTCGTCGGTCAACGAGACCGCCCATGTGTGGGACCTGTTGCCGCGCAACCGACAATCCACAGAGACCTCTTAAAGTCCCTGGTAGAGGTGCAGAACGGCCGCTGTGGATCGCTCCGAGTGGTCGGTGCGGCCGGCGGTGGCAGTTAGCCTCGAAGTCATCATGGGTGAAATGCGTATCTTCCGACGTCCTGCCGTTGCTCTCGTCGCACTGGCGTTCCCTCTGGTGGCTGTGGGTGCGTTCGCACTCGGCACCGGCTACGACCTGGGCGGAGAATCGACCACGACGACCGCCGTTGTCGCAGACACTCAGCAGGCCCCGGCCGAGGCACAGCAGACGGCCGATCCCCTGTCCAAGGCCAGGAGCAGCCTCAACAGCGCCTCGCTCCCGATCACCTTTCTCTCCAGCGGCATCGGTCAGCTGACCGAAGGCGGAACGCAGCTCAACGACGGCGTCGGCCAGCTCGCCGACGGCATCACCCAGGCTCACGACGGAACCATCCAGCTCGCCGACGGTTTCGGCCAGTACCGCGACGGCATCGGCCAGCTCGGTGACGGCGCATCGCAGATCAGCGGGGGTGTCGACCAGGTCGTCGACCAGCTCGCCGGATTCGGAGCTCTGCAGGCCGACTTCACGGCAAAGCTCGCCGCCACGGCAGACACGGTCGATCGCTTCCCGCATCCGGGGTCCGACGCGATTTCCGGCGAGATCCGCGGAGTGATCGACAACCTCAACACTCAGGCGTTCGGTCCCGATACGCTCGCTCAGCTGCAGACCCTCAAGGGTGGTGCTCAGCAGCTGTCGACCGAACTGAACGACCCCAACAGTCAGTTCCTCGGTGCCACCGCGCAGCTCGGCGACGCAACCGTGCAGTTGCGTGACGGACTCGGCCAGCTCGACGACGGCGGGCAGCAACTCAAAGCCGGCACCGATCAGCTCGTGACGTCGGTGAAACCCGTCGAGGGAATCGTCAACGGCATCGCCACCAATGTGCGCGACGCCTCCGCCGCCCTCCCGGCAAAAGCGGCGGCCACGACCGATGACGCCACCTCCGACCAGAACGTTGCAGCGACTGCGACGAGCACCGGCATCGGTGCCACCCCGTATCTGATTGCCGCCCTCGTGGCACTCGGAGCTCTCGGCTGCGTCAGCCTCGTGCGGGTCCTGGGCAGGGACACCAAGCCGCGGTGGCTCGCCGTCGGAGCGGCCGTCGCCGCAGTGGGTGTCAGCGCGGCCGTCGCATTCGCCTTCGCCACCGACGCCGCCCTCGGACCGGTGATCGGAGCCGGCGCGTTCCTCATCGTGTCGGCCGCGGCTTATCTCGCCACCGCAGGCGCAATTCAACGAGTGCTCGGTGCCGTCGTCGGGCAGATCGTCAACGTCGTCGCGCTGGTCGTCCAGGTAGTCGTCTGCGGCTTCGCGTACGCATCGACGGCACCGATCTGGGGAGACGTCGCAGCCTTCATGCCGATGAGCTACACCGCCGCCGGTGCCCGCATCATCGCGTCGGGAGAGATGAGCGGGACCGGGTGGCTGGCGATCGGTGCCACGGTGGCGCTGCTTGCCGTCTCGGCACTCGTGTACGTCAGCGCGCGGGCAGGCTCAGCCGACGGGCCGGAGCGGATGGATGGCGGGCGGGGCCGCGAGATGGGCACCGAATTCGCTTAGCGCCTGCTGCAGGTGCGGGGTCTGCATGTGGCCGTCGAGGTCCTCCTGCGACTTCCATACCTCGATGGTGATGAAGGTGCCCGGCTCGACCGCCGACTCGAACAACTTGTAGGAGACGTTGCCGCTCTCCTTGCGTGACTCGGCGACCAGAGCCACGAGCCCGTCGCGCACGGTGTCGATTGCGTCCGGCTTGGCGGTGATCGTCGCGACTACCTCGAGATCGTTGATCATGCGGAATCGGTTCCTTCGTTCGGCGAGACACACTCTTCCTCACCGAACGTACTCCCGACCCACCTAAGGTGAGGTGTCCACGCGGGAAGGGAAGAAGCAGTGAATCAGACGGCAACCGAGGATCGCGCCACGAAGAAGGAATGGCTCGGCCTCGCGGTACTGGTGGTGCCGATCCTCGTGGTCTCCATGGACATGTCGGTGCTGTATCTCGCGCTGCCCTTCATGACCGCCGATCTCGAACCCACCAGCAACCAGACCCTGTGGATCCTCGACATCTACGGATTTCTGCTGGCCGGTCTGCTGATCACCATGGGCTCACTCGGCGACCGTATCGGACGCCGGACCCTGCTGATGGTCGGCGCGGTGGTCTTCGGCGCGGCATCGCTTGCCGCGACGTTCTCCACCTCCCCCGAGATGCTGCTCGTCGCACGTGCACTGCTGGGAGTCGGCGGAGCCACCATTGCGCCGAGCACACTGTCGTTGATCCGCAACATGTTTCACAACCCTGCACAGCGCAAGGAAGCGATCGGCCTGTGGACAGCCGGTTTCGCAGGCGGCGCAGCAGTGGGCCCGGTTGTCGGAGGCGTTCTGCTGGAACACTTCTGGTGGGGTTCGGTCTTCCTGATCAACATCCCCATCATGGTCGTGCTCTTCGTTGCGGCCCCGCTACTGGTCCCCGAGTTCAAGGACAGCGACCCCGGAAAGTTCGACCCGATCAGCGTGATCCTCGCGATCTCGTCGATGCTCTCGATCGTGTTCGCCATCAAGCACGGGGCCCAGGACGGTATCGACGCCACGACGATCACCACCGCGATCCTCGGCCTGGCACTCGGCTTCGTGTTCGTCATCCGGCAACGCAAGGCATCGAACCCGCTCATCGACGTGACGCTCTTCGCCGAACGTGCTTTCAGCGCTGCAGTCGTCGTGCAATTTCTGGTCATCTTCTCCATGACCGGCTTCAGCCTGTTCGCCTCCCAGTACCTGCAGCTGGTTCTCGGACTCGGACCACTCCGCGCCGGATTGTGGTTGCTGATTCCCGCTGCCGCAGCGGCGGCCGGTGCCGTCACCGCACCGACGATGAGCAAGGTGATCCCCACCGGCACCATCATTTCGGCGGGCCTGCTGTCCATCGTATTCGGTTGCGTCGCACTGATATTCGTGCAATCCGACTCCGGCCTGCCGCTGCTGCTGACCGGAATGGCCCTGGTCACGTTCGGGATCGGAGCAGCATCGACTCTGAACTCCGACATCGTGCTGACCGCTGCGGCCCCCGAAAAGGCCGGGGCTGCATCGGCATTGTCGGAAACCGGGGCCGAGCTCGGCGGTGCCGTCGGCATCGCGATTCTCGGCACCATCGGCAGCACCGTCTATCGACACCGCATGGAGGACGCCATCCCGGCGGGCACGCCGGCCGAGATCGCCGATCCCGCCCGCGAAACCATCGGCGGTGCAATAGCCGTGGCCGACTATCTGCCGGAGCCGTTCGCATCGCAGTTGACCGACGTCGCGCACTCGTCCTTCATCGACGGATTCAACCTCGCCGCCGGTACGAGCGCCGTGCTGATGTTCGTCAGTGCCGTCGTCGTGTTCCTGCTGCTCCGTCGGGTGCCTGCTACTACGTCGTAGTCAGACCGCGTCGGCGAGGTAACGCGCCAACCACCGCGTCGCCGACACCCCGTCTCCGACGTCGTAGGTCTGATATTCCTGGTGGATGCCCGAACGGTAGAAGGCCTCGATTTCCCGCTGACGCTGAGCGTTGGCCTGATCCGACAGCTGCCCCTGCAGTACGGGTAATCCACCGGACGCAGCGAGGTCGGCGATCAAGGATTGCGCTTCCTGGGTGTACTGATCTGCGACGTCGGGCGCAGGGTTGGACGACACGGCGAGGAAGCCCGCGAGTCGCGCCACGTAGTCGTCCTTGGGCGTCGAGCAATACAGATCGCCGACGGCGCAGAACGTGCGCACCACCGGACTGACGTAGCCGAATCCGCCGACCCTGGGTCCACCGACGCCGGTACCCACCACAGGGGGACCGACCAGGGCGTCGGTGTCCGACCGCCTCGGGTCGGAGACGAGCCCGACCGCCACCACCTTGTCGGCCGGAACCACCCCGAGACCGGTTCCGATGGACGCGGCGAGATCACCGGCCGCGTCCGCTCCCTGGCTGTAACCGATGATGCCCAGTTTCGTTGCGCCGCAGCGATCCGCCATCGCCTTCAGCATGCCGCCTGCATTGGTGACGGCAGCAGCACGCGACTGCCCGTACACCTCGCCCTCCCACGGGAACGCGGTGGCGGGATACGAGACGTACTCGGTGCGGATGTCCCCGCCGAGACGATCGGTGACGTCGGTCAGCATCCCCGGCTTCGGGGCAGCACCGGAGCTGGTCTCCCACGTTCCCGGAATCGCGACGACGTACATCGAGGGACAGCCGGCGGGATCCGCTGAGGCAGGCGACGCCCCGACGACCAGACCGGACGCAACAGCTGCAGCGACGCCGACACCGGCGCAGAATCTCTTGACACTCATGGGGAGGGGGCCTCACTGGGTGATCGAACGCTTCTTGTGTTCGATCACCACAATGACAGCGGCCTGTGACCATCCGATGCCCACATGGTTAACGGAAGTAACCGTGCGTCACACAGTTCGCCGCCACCCCGTCGGTATCGGTCGCGCCCCCGTCGGGATCGGTCGCGCCCCCGTCGGTATCGGTCGCGCCCCCGTCGGGATCGGTCGCGCCCCCGTCGGGATCAATGCGGCTTTCAGTCGCTCAGAGTGCAACAAAGGGACATTGATCCCGACGGGACGGGCGGAAAACTACCTACCGCTGCGGCGCCTGGGTGGGCACGATCGGCGACGGCAGTGCGGTTGCTCCCTGCAGGAAGGTGTCGACGGCGGCCGCGCAGGAGCGGCCCTCGGCGATGGCCCACACGATGAGCGACTGACCGCGGCCCATGTCTCCGGCGACGAAGACGCCGGGCACGTTGGTGACCCACTCGTTGGTGCGTTCGACGTTTCCGCGCTGGTTGAAGTCGACGCCCAGGTCGGTCAGCAGACCGCCCTTGTCGGGTCCGACGAAGCCCATGGCGAGGAGCACGAGATCGGCTTCGAGGGTGAACTCGCTGCCTTCGATCTTCTCGAACTTGCCGGCCTTGAATTCGACCTCGCAGGCTTCGAGTGCGGTGACCTTGCCGTTCTCACCGACGAAACGCTCGGTGTTGACGGAGAAGACGCGCTCGCCGCCTTCCTCGTGTGCGGACGCGACGCGGTACATCAGCGGGTACGTCGGCCACGGGGTGGAGGTGGCACGCTCCTCGGGCGGACGCGCCATGATCTCGAACTGGTGGACGCTTTCGGCACCCTGACGGTGCGAGGTGCCCAGGCAGTCGGCCCCGGTGTCGCCGCCGCCGATGATGACGACCTTCTTGCCCTCGGCACTGACCGGCGGCTGCTCGAAGTCGCCCTGCTGGACGCGGTTGGCGTGCGGCAGGAACTCCATGGCCTGGTAGATGCCGTCGAGTTCGCGGCCCTCGATGGGCAGGTCGCGCCAGGCGGTGGCACCGCCGGACAGCACGACCGCGTCGAACTGCTCACGCAGTTCATCGGCCGAGATGTCCACGCCCACATCGACACCCGTGCGGAAGACGGTGCCCTCGGCCTCCATCTGCGCGAGCCGACGATCGATGTGACGCTTCTCCATCTTGAACTCGGGAATGCCGTAGCGCAGCAGCCCGCCGATGCGATCGGCACGCTCGAACACCGTGACGGTGTGGCCGGCGCGGGTGAGCTGCTGCGCTGCAGCAAGTCCCGCGGGTCCGGAGCCGACGACGGCGACGGTCTTGCCGGTCAGGTGCGTCGGGTAGACCGGCGTGACCCAGCCTTCCTCGAAGGCCTTGTCGATGATCTCGACCTCGACCTGCTTGATGGTCACCGGATCCTGGTTGATGCCCAGGACACATGCCGCCTCGCAGGGAGCGGGGCACAACCGTCCGGTGAATTCCGGGAAGTTGTTGGTGGCGTGCAGGCGATCGATGCTGTCGCGCCAGCGGTCCTTGAACACCAGGTCGTTCCACTCGGGAATCAGGTTCCCGAGGGGACAACCGTTGTGGCAGAACGGAATGCCACAGTCCATGCATCGGCTGGCCTGGGTGCGCAGAGTGTCCTTCGAGAAGTCCTCGTAGACCTCTTTCCAGTCCATCAGGCGCAGATCGACGGGCCGCCGCTTGGGTACTTCGCGAACCGTGTTCTTCAAAAATCCCTGTGGGTCACCCACGAGCTGCCTCCATGATCGCTTCGTCCACGTCCGCGCCGTTCTTCTCGGCTTCGGAGATGGCCAGCAGTACCTTCTTGTAGTCGCGAGGCATGACCTTCACGAAATGGTTCACCTGCTGTGACCAATCCGCGAGGATCCGCTCGGCCACCTCGGAGCCGGTCTGCTCCTGGTGACGAGTGACGATGTCCTTCAACCAGGTGAATTCGTCGCCCTCGAGCTCGTCGATGTCGACCAGCTCGGTGTTGAGGTTGGCCTCGAACGTCTTGTCCGGATCGAAGATGAACGCAACGCCGCCGGACATGCCGGCACCGAAGTTTCGTCCCGTCGTGCCGAGGATGACGACCTTGCCGCCGGTCATGTACTCGCAGCCGTGATCGCCGACGCCTTCGACGACAGCAACGGCACCGGAGTTACGAACCGCGAACCGCTCGCCGACGACGCCGCGGATCAGGGCTTCACCGCTGGTGGCGCCGAACAGGAACACGTTGCCGCCGATGATGTTGTCCTCGGCCACGAATCCCTTCGGAGCGTTCAGCGACGGCCGCAGCACGAGATGTCCACCGGACAGGCCCTTGCCGACGAAGTCGTTGGCGTCTCCGTTGAGGCGCAACGTCATACCGGAGGGCACGAACGCACCGAAACTGTTGCCGGCCGAGCCGGTGAACGTGATCTCGATGGTGTCGTCCGGGAGGCCGACCCCGCCGTACGCCTTGGTCACCTCGTGTCCGAGCATCGTGCCGACGGTGCGGTTGACGTTGGTGATCTTGGACTCGAACGCGACCTTCTCGCCCTTGTCCAACGCATTGCGGCTAGCCGAAATCAGCTGCTGATCGAGGGCCTTGTCGAGACCGTGATCCTGAACGCCTGTGTTGTACAGGTTCTGGTTCATGAACGCCGATTCGACTTCTTCGAGGATCGGCGACAGATCGAGCTTCGACGCCTTCCAGTGCTCCTTGGCCGCGGTCGTGTCGAGCAGACCGACCTGGCCGACGGCTTCGTCGAGCGTGCGGAAGCCGAGCTCGGCCATGAGCTCACGCACCTCTTCGGCGATGAACATGAAGAAGTCCTCGACGAACTCGGGCTTGCCAGCAAAACGCTTGCGCAGCAACGGGTTCTGTGTCGCAACACCGACGGGGCAGGTATCGAGGTGGCAGACGCGCATCATGATGCAGCCCGACACGACGAGCGGAGCGGTGGCGAAACCGAACTCCTCGCCGCCGAGCAGAGCAGCGACCATGACGTCGCGGCCGGTCTTGAGCTGGCCGTCCACCTGCACGACGATGCGATCGCGAAGACCGTTGAGCAGCAACGTCTGCTGGGTCTCGGCCAAGCCGAGCTCCCACGGTCCACCTGCGTGCTTGACCGACGTCAACGGCGTCGCGCCGGTGCCGCCGTCATGGCCCGAGATGAGCACCACGTCGGCGTGTGCCTTGGACACACCCGCCGCAACGGTGCCGACTCCGACCTCGGAGACGAGCTTGACGTGGATACGAGCCGACGGGTTCGCGTTCTTCAGGTCGTGGATCAGCTGCGCCAGATCCTCGATCGAGTAGATGTCGTGGTGCGGCGGCGGCGAGATCAGACCGACACCCGGCGTGGAGTGCCGAACCTCGGCGACCCACGGGTACACCTTGTGAGCCGGAAGCTGGCCGCCCTCACCGGGCTTGGCTCCCTGCGCCATCTTGATCTGGATGTCGGTGCAGTTGGTCAAGTAGTGCGAGGTGACGCCGAAACGTCCCGACGCGACCTGCTTGATGGCACTGCGTCGCCAATCGCCGTTCTCGTCCGGCTCGAAGCGCGAAACGTCCTCGCCGCCCTCACCGGAGTTCGAGCGCCCGCCGAGACGGTTCATGGCAATGGCGAGGGTCTCGTGCGCCTCGGCCGAGATGGAGCCGTAGCTCATGGCACCCGTGGAGAAACGCTTGACGATCTCGCTGGCCGGCTCGACCTCGTCGATCGAAATCGCCTGTCGCTCTTCGGTCTTGAAGCGGAACAGACCGCGCAGCGACGCGAGCCGCTCGGACTGGTCGTCGACCATCTTCGTGTATTCCTTGAAGATGTCGTACTGACCGGTGCGGGTGGAGTGCTGCAGCTTGAAGACGGTGTCAGGGTTGAAGAGGTGGTACTCCCCTTCCCGACGCCACTGGTACTCGCCGCCCGTCTCGAGCTCACGGTGTGCGCGTTCCTGACGGTTGTCGAGGTACGCGACGCCATGTCGCGCCGCGACGTCGTCGGCGACCTGGTCGAGATCGATACCGCCGAGGTGGCTGTTGAGCCCGGTGAAGTACTCGTCGACCAGTTCCTGCGACAGGCCGATGACCTGGAACAGCTGGGCTCCGGTGTACGACGCGAGAGTCGAGATGCCCATCTTGGACATCACCTTCAGCACGCCCTTGCCTGCGGCCTTGATGTAGTTGCCGACGGCCTTGTCGAAGTCGATGCCGGTGAGGGCACCGCGCTCGATCATGTCCTCGATCGACTCGAAGGCCATGTACGGATTGACCGCTGCCGCACCGAATCCGATGAGCAGAGCCATGTGGTGGACCTCGCGGGCGTCACCGGCTTCGATGATCAGACCGACCTTGGTGCGGGTCTTCTCTCGAACGAGATGGTGGTGCACTGCCGAGGTGAGGAGCAGGGACGGAATCGGAGCAAGCTTCTCACTGGACTCTCGGTCGGAGAGCACGATGATCCGCGCCCCGCCCGAAATGGCAGCGGAAACCTGAGCGCGGATGGCCTCCAACGCCTTTCGGAGACCTTCACCACCCTCGGCAACCGGGTACAGGCCACGCACGACCACCGAGCGCAGCTCTTCCTGCGTGCCCTCGTCGTTGATGTGGACGAGCTTGGCGAGGTCGTCGTTGTGCAGGATCGGCTGGGGCAGCACGATCTGCTTGCAGCCGTCGGCACCCGGGTTGAGCAGATCGCCCTCGGGACCGATGGTGCCGCCGAGGCTGGTGACGATCTCTTCACGGATCGCGTCGAGCGGCGGGTTGGTGACCTGGGCGAACAGCTGCGAGAAGTAGTCGAACAACATCCGCGGACGTGCCGACAGCACGGCGATCGGGGTATCGGTACCCATCGAACCGATGGCCTCGGCACCGGACTTCGCCATCGGCGAGACCAGCACGTTCAGTTCCTCGGTGGTGTATCCGAAGATCTGCTGGCGGATCAGCACGCGATCGTGCGGCATGTGCACGTGCGGCCGCTCGGGCAGATCGTCGATCGACGTCAGGCCCTCGTCGAGCCACTGCTGGTACGGGTGCTCGGCGGCGAGTTCGTCCTTGATCTCGTCGTCGGAAACGATGCGGCCCTGTGCGGTGTCCACCAGGAACATCCGGCCCGGCTGCAAGCGAACCTTGCGGACGACCTTGGACGGGTCGATGTCCAGCACGCCGACCTCGGAAGCCATGACGACCAAGCCGTCGTCGGTGACCCACAGGCGGCTGGGGCGCAGACCGTTGCGGTCCAGAACGGCACCGATGACGGTGCCGTCGGTGAAGCACACCGAGGCCGGTCCGTCCCAGGGCTCCATCAGCGAGGAGTGGTACTTGTAGAACGCCCGACGCGCGGGGTCCATGGATTCGTGCCGCTCCCAGGCCTCGGGAATCATCATCAGCACGGCATGCGGCAGGCTGCGGCCGCCGAGGTGCAGCAGTTCGAGCACCTCGTCGAAACGTGCTGTGTCACTGGCTCCGTGGGTGACGACGGGGAAGATCTTCTCGAGCGCTTCCGAGCCACCGAACACGTCGGAGGTGATGAGGGCCTCGCGGGCGCGCATCCAGTTCTCGTTGCCGGTCGCGGTGTTGATCTCACCGTTGTGTGCGACCCGTCGGAACGGGTGGGCCAACGGCCACGACGGAAACGTGTTGGTCGAGAAACGCGAATGCACGAGTCCCAGTGCACTTTCGACGCGCTCGTCCTGCAGGTCGAGGTAGAAGCCCTTGAGCTGGGGCGTGGTCAGCATGCCCTTGTAGACGAACGTCTGCGAGGACAGTGACGGGAAGTACACGGTCTCGCGACCGGGGCCGTCCTTGCCTGCGCCCTCTTCACCCAACTCGTGTTCGACGCGCTTGCGAATGACGAAGGCACGACGCTCGAGTTCGAGGTCGGTGATCGCCGCGTCGGGAGCGGAGAAGAACAACTGACGGAACGTCGGCATCGCGTCGCGCGCCAACGCGCCCAAGGAGGAGTCGTCGGTGGGGACCTCACGCCATCCGAGGACGGTCATGCCTTCGCTCTCGACGATGCGCTCGACACCCTCGCACGCGCGTGCGGCGTCGCTGCGGCCCTGCGGCAGGAATGCGACACCTGTTGCGTAGGCACCGGGTGCGGGGAGCTCGAAATCTACGACGGCGCGGAAGAACGCGTCCGGTACCTGGATCAGAATGCCCGCACCGTCGCCGGTGTTCGGTTCGGAGCCCGCGGCACCGCGGTGCTCGAGGTTGACCAGTGCGGTGATCGCCTTCTCGACGATGTCGCGACTGCGGCGACCGTGCATGTCCACCACGAATGCGACACCACAGGAGTCGTGTTCGTTGACGGGATCGTAGAGGCCTTGCGGGCCCGGAGTGTGCTTCATACCTAGCCTTCGGATAAGTCCAGCCTTGAAACTCGTCGGCGACGGTGTGGTGTAACCGGCTGCTCGAACGGCCTGCGGTGCGTCCTCGCCGTTGAAGCAGCACCTGTCGATCTTCCACGCTTTCCTCTGCACGGGCGGGTGGGCTCGTGGTAGAAAAGTGAAGGTCTCGACGGATCAGGCCGTGGTGAGGCCGATCCAATTACGAACGATAAGTCAGTACCAGGGTGCTCTCGCAAATAAGGTAAGCCTACTTCGGGCTCTCACCTGCGATTTTCCACCGAATCGACGGGGTCCGGAATCCGGCTCTGCATCGACACTTCGACATCGTTGTCGAACTACACGAATGTAAGGCATCACCCGCGCTCACACGCCGGGGTTCGAAGAAACTACTGGCCGCAGCGATCGAGATCAGCTGCGGCCAGTGTGGTGGGCGGAGGGGGACTTGAACCCCCACGTCCCGAAGGACACTGGCACCTGAAGCCAGCGCGTCTGCCATTCCGCCACCCGCCCGGGTGACGGCGAGAACACTAACACGCACCCCGCCGTGCTCGAAAATCGCCGCCTCGAGCTGCCCCGAGCAACCGGCGGCACAGCGTTGCTGTCGGCCGCACCGTATATCATGCTTGCAGCGCGACTTCGTGATGACACGCGGCCGTCGCAGCGTTGAAGGCAACAGGCACCACAGGGTGGAAGAACACAGTGAGAGGAGGGGTCACGATGGGCATCGTTCAGCGTTTCGAACGCAAGCTGCAGAGCGCTGTCGGCGACGTCTTCGCCCGCGTGTTCGGCGGCGGCGTCGTACCGGCCGAAGTCGAGGCGGCGCTGCAACAGGAGGCGTCCGATCTCGTTCGCCCCTTGGACGGCGGTCATTACCTGGCACCCAACAACTACGTGATCACGATCAACAGCTCGGATCACGAGGAACTTGCCGGTGATCGCGAGCTCACGGTCAAGGCTTTCTCGCGTCACCTGGACGATTACATCCGTGATCAGGGGTGGCAGACCTACGGTGACGTGGTGGTTCGCTTCGAACCGTCGCCCACCCTTCACACCGGACAGTTCCGGGCCAGTGGCTCGGTCGATCCCGATGTGGGACGATCGGCGATTGCTGCGCAGAACAGCTCTGTTCAGCAGAACGCGTCGGCACAGCCAGCCCGTCCCGTCCCTTCAGCCACGCAGCGACCGACTGCCCCACCGATGTCGATACCAGGAGCCGGCCACATGACGCAGAACCCAGGCTACGACCCGCAGCGCGACCCCGCGGACGGACATCGTCCGGATCCGCGCGCGCGCAACGGATACGCCGGTGGCCAGGATCCCCGCTACGCGGCGCGTGAGCAGAACGGATACGACGCGCAGGGTTACGCGCCCGCCGATCGGGATCAGCGCTACGACCAGCAGCCGTACAACGCCCAGGGCTACGAGAACCAGGGCTACGACGAGCAGCCGTACGCCCAGCACGGCCAGGCCTACAGCGCCGCCGGCGGCCCGGAGCAGGGATACGACCAGGCCTACGGAGCACCCAACGGTCAGGAGCAGGGTTACGACGCCCAGGGCTACGACCGAGCGGGCTACAACGCGCAGGGTTACGACGCTCAGGGCTACAACGCCCAGGGTTACGACGCGCAGGGCTACAACGGTGCCGGTTACGACTACAACGGTGGCGAGCAGGGCGGTGCCTACAACGAGGCTCTCTATCAGGAGCAGGCGTACGGCGAGCCCGCCGGCCGCTATGCCGAGCCACAGGGTGCCGGTTACCCACAGCAGGGCTACCAGCAGCCCGCCTACGACTACCCGCCCGCCCAAGCGCCCTACGGCCGCGGCTACCCCCAGGGTGCCGGTGATCGCGGGGACGGCTACGGCTACGACCAGCCGGCGTCCTACGCAGGTCAGCCCCAGGCGCTCGCCGCGACCCTTCAGCTCGAGGACGGCAGCGGCCGCTACTTCCAGCTCCGGGACGGACAGAACATCATCGGGCGCGGCCAGGACGCCCAGTTCCGCCTCCCCGACACCGGGGTGTCACGCCGACACATCGAGATTCGCTGGGACGGTCGAGTGGCCATGCTGTCCGATCTGGGATCCACCAACGGAACCACCGTCAACGGTGCACCCGTCCAGGATTGGCAACTGGCCGACGGCGACGTGATCCGCGCCGGTCACTCCGAGATTCTGGTCCGGATCGTCTGATCACCGGAGTGGCCCGGCCGATCGAGATGTGCGTCTCCTCGACTCGCAGGTTCGCCCACCCGTATGTCGTCCACACGAGCGACTGCACCCTATGATGCTGCGAGACAACCATGTCTGTCGCGCCGCCGCGTCGGATTGTGGGGGATGCAGGTCCGATCGCGAAGGAGGAGGTGAATCGTCGTGCAGGGATTGATTCTGCAACTGACCAGGGCAGGTTTTCTGCTCCTGTTGTGGTTCTTCGTCTGGGCCGTTCTTCGGACGCTGCGCAGTGACATCTATGCCGCAGCCGGTATGCGTGTGCCCGCCCGCTACTCCGGTGGCTCGAAGGTGCTCCCGTCGTTCAACAAGCAGAAGGTGGCGAAGTACCTCGTGGTGACCCAGGGCGGCCTCGCCGGGACGCGCATCTCGCTCGGCACTCAGCCGGTTCTGATCGGACGCGCAGACGATTCGACTCTCGTTCTGACAGACGACTATTCGTCCACCAGGCACGCTCGCCTCTCGCCTCGCGGCGGTGATTGGTACGTCGAAGACCTGGGCTCGACCAACGGCACCTACCTCGATCGAGCCAAGGTCACCACCGCTGTACGCGTTCCACTGGGAACTCCGGTTCGCGTCGGCAAGACCGTGATCGAGTTGCGCCCGTGACCCTTGTTCTCCGCTACGCCGCCCGCAGCGATCGCGGTCTCGTTCGCTCCAACAACGAGGACTCCGTCTACGCAGGTGCGCGACTGTTGGCTCTGGCCGACGGCATGGGCGGTCACGCCGCAGGCGAAGTGGCCTCGCAGTTGATGATCGCCGCGCTGGCGCACCTCGACGACGACGAACCGGGCGAGGATCTGCTCGGCAAACTCGAAGCCGCCACCCGAGAGGGCAACGCCTCCATCGCCGACCAGGTGGAAGACGAGCCCGAACTCGACGGCATGGGAACCACGCTGACCGCAATCCTGTTCGCGGGCAAGCGAATGGGTCTGGTGCACATCGGTGACTCGCGTGCCTACATGCTGCGCGACGGCTCGCTCACTCAGATCACCCGCGACGATACGTTCGTCCAGTCACTGGTCGACGAAGGCCGCATCACCGCCGAACAGGCGCACACGCACCCGCAACGCTCACTGATCATGAGGGCGCTGACCGGTAACGAGATCGAGCCGACGCTCACCGTCCGCGAGGTCCGTGCCGGCGACCGCTACCTGTTGTGCTCCGACGGTTTGTCGGACGTCGTGAGCGACGAAACCATCGAGAACACTCTCGCCGAGGGCGAGACCGGGCCGTGCGCCGACCGCCTCATCGAACTAGCCCTGCGCAGCGGTGGCCCGGACAACGTCACCGTCGTCGTCGCCGACGTCATCGACCTCGACTACGGCCAGAGCCACCCGATTCTCGGCGGCGCAGCCAGCACCGAGGACGAGGAGGACGCTCCGCCACCGAACACTGCAGCGGGCCGCGCCGCCGCCATGCGTCCCCCGCGCACGACGCCCAAGCGCGTGACCGCTCCGGTGGTGACACCGGAGAAGAAGTCGCACAAACTGCGGTGGTCACTGATCGCGCTGACCCTGGTCGTGTTGGCCGGAATCGGTGTAGTGGTTGCCAATTCGGTGATCAAGGGCAATTACTACGTCGGTGCGGACAACAGCAAGGTCACCGTGCTGCGCGGTCTCCCCGGTTCCGTTCTCGGGTACTCGTTGCAGAGCGTGGAATTGATCGGCTGCCTCGACGACAACGGTGGCGTCACATTGACTGCACCCGACGCCGCGCCGGCCGATTGCGTCCCGTTCGAGATCGACGACCTGTTGCCGGCCGCGCGCGAGCAGGTGACCGCAGGACTCCCGTCGGGCTCTCTCGACGACGCCCGCGGTCAGGTGCAACGGTTGGCCTCGGGAGACCTATTGGAGGTCTGCGAGACCGAGCCGGCAGTGACCACCACAGCCGCACCGGCCCCGACGACGATCATCCCTCCCCCCGGAGTTCCGTTGCCTCCGCCCGCGCCGGAGCCCGTTCCGGAAGCTGCCCCGACCACTACCGCCGTGCCGACACCGACCGTCGCGCAGATCCCGGGCCAGAACTGCAGGACCGGTACTCGATGAGTTCCAATCCGTCCGCAGGAGGCTCCTTTCCGAGTCCTCCCGGTGGGTTCGCTCCCGCACCGATCCAGTCGAATCGTCGCAATGTCGAATTGCTGCTGCTCGGTGCCGCGGTCCTGATCACCACCATCTCGTTGATCCTCGTCGAAGCCAGCCAGGAACAGACGATCACCTGGGACCTGGCCAAGTACGCGCTGGCCTACCTCGCACTGGTGACGGTGGCGCACTTGGCCGTACGACGGTTCGCCCCCTATGCGGATCCGCTGCTGCTGCCGATCGTCGCGCTGCTCAACGGTCTCGGCCTGGTGCTGATCCATCGACTGGACCTGGCCGATCAGCAACAGGCGCAGTATCTCGGCAATCCCATTCCGTCGCCCGACGCCAACCAGCAGGTGCTGTGGACGACGCTGGCCATCGCCGGCTTCGTCGCGCTGCTGGTGTTGCTGCGCGACTACCGCACCCTGGCACGCTACGGGTACACCCTCGGGCTGGCCGGCTTGATCCTTCTCGCCATTCCTGCGCTGCTGCCGTCGGCGTTCTCCGAGGTCAACGGATCCAAGATCTGGATTCGGTTGCCCGGCTTCAGTTTGCAGCCCGGTGAGTTCGCCAAGATTCTGTTGCTGATCTTCTTCGCGTCGCTGCTGGTGTCCAAGCGTGAACTGTTCACCACTGCAGGCAAACACTGGCTCGGCATGGACTTTCCGCGCGCTCGCGATCTCGGGCCCATCATCGTCGTGTGGATCGTCTCGGTCGCGGTGCTCGTGTTCGAGAAGGACCTGGGCACGTCGCTGCTGATCTTCAGCACCGTTCTGGTGATGATCTACATCGCCACCGAACGTGTCGGCTGGATCATCATCGGCAGCGGTCTGCTGATGGTCGGATTCTTCTTCGCCTACCAGGCGTTCAGCCACGTGCGCGTGCGGACACTGACCTGGTTGGACCCGTTCGCGGACTACAACGACACCGGCTACCAGATTTCCCAGTCGCTGTTCGGTCTGGCCACCGGTGGGCTCGCCGGCACCGGCCTGGGCAGCGGCCGCCCGTCGCAGGTTCCGTTCCCCAAGACCGACTTCATCATCGCCACCGTCGGCGAGGAACTCGGCCTCATCGGTTTGGCCGCAGTGCTGATCCTGTATCTGCTGTTCGTCATTCGCGGAATGCGTACTGCGCTCGCCGTCCGAGACAGCTTCGGCAAGTTGCTCGCCGCCGGGCTCTCGTTCACCGTCGCTGTGCAGCTGTTCGTCGTCGTCGGCGGCGTCACCAAACTCATCCCGCTGACCGGTCTGACCACCCCGTACATGTCGTACGGAGGATCCTCGTTGCTGGCGAACTACCTGTTGGTGGCTCTGCTGATCAAGATCTCCGACGCAGCGCGCGAGCCTGCGACCCCCAAGAAGAAGCCCGCTGTGGCCGCCCCGATCGCCGAGGCGCCGACCGAAATGGTGAAGCGCGCATGAACACTCCCCTACGCCGCGTCTCCATCGCCATCATGGTGATGGTGGTCGCCCTGCTCGCCAACGCGACCTACGTTCAGGTCATCAAGGCCGACGACCTGCGCACCGACCCACGGAACTCCCGCGTTCTGCTCGACGAGTACTCACGTCAGCGCGGTCAGATCTCGGCCGGTGGCCAGGTTCTCGCATCGTCGGTTGCCACGGACGATCGCTACAAGTACCTGCGCACGTACCCGCAGAACTCGATCTCCCCCGCGAGCCCGCAGGCCAACGCCCCGATCACCGGCTTCTATTCGATGCTGTACTCGAGCACCGGTCTCGAACGCGCCGAGGACCCGGTACTCAACGGATCCGACGACCGGTTGTTCGGCGGACGCCTGTTCGACCTCATCTCCGGCCGGGATCCCCGCGGCGGCAACGTCGTCACCACCATCGACCCGGTCGTCCAACAGGTGGCGTACGACCAGCTGACCGCCAAGGGATACACCGGCTCCGTCGTGGCCCTCGACCCCGCCACCGGCAACATTCTCGCCATGGCCAGCACGCCGAGCTACGACCCCAACCTGCTGGCCAGCCACGACGGCAGCACCACGTCGACCGCGTGGGAGAACCTGAGCGACGATCCGGGCAAGCCGCTGGTGAACCGCGCGATCTCGCAGACCTACCCACCGGGATCGACGTTCAAGGTGATCACGACCGCCGCTGCGCTCCAAGCGGGCGCCACTCCGGACGATCAACTCACGGCCGCGTCGAACATCACCCTTCCTGGAACGTCGACGACGCTCGAGAACTACAACGGTTCCACGTGCGGAGGCGGTCAGACCGCCTCGCTACGTGAGGCGTTCGCACGGTCGTGCAACACCGCCTTCGTCGAACTCGGCATCGACACCGGCGCCGACAAGATGCGCGAGACCGCCGCCAAGTTCGGTATCGGAGAGGACACCAGCATCCCGCTCACCGTTGCCGACAGCACCATCGGATCCATCGACGACGACGCGGCTCTCGGCCAGTCCAGCATCGGTCAGCGCGACGTGGCGCTCACCCCGCTGCAGGACGCCGTCATCGCCGCGACCGTCGCCAACGGCGGTGTACGGATGGCTCCGAACCTGGTGCAGCAGTTGCAATCTCCCGACCTGTCGGACCTGTCCAGCTACCAACCCCAATCGATGGGTGAGGCGATCAGCTCCGACACGGCCGCGACCCTGACCGATCTGATGATCGGTTCCGAGAACAACACCAGCGGGGAAGGCAAGATCCCCGGGGTGCAGATCGCGTCGAAAACCGGTACCGCAGAACATGGTTCGGATCCTCGCAACACCCCGCCCCATGCGTGGTACATCGGTTTCGCACCGGCGAAGGACCCCAAGGTCGCCATCGCCGTCATCGTCGAGGACGGCGGAGATCGAGCCCTCGCCGCCACCGGCGGTTCGGTCGCAGCACCCATCGGCCGCGCCGTCATCGCCGCCGCATTGCAGGGGAGGTGAGCATCGGTGCCACTGAGTAACGGAGCCGTCATCGCGCAGCGCTACAGACTGCTGCGCCTCATCGCCACCGGCGGCATGGGACAGGTCTGGGAGGCGATGGACAATCGCCTCGACCGCCGTGTCGCCGTGAAGGTACTCAAAGCCGAGTTCTCCGAGGACCCGGAGTTCTTGCAGCGCTTCAGGTTCGAGGCCCGTACCACCGCTCAGCTGAACTACCCCGGAATCGCCGGGGTGTACGACTACGGCGAGACCCGCGACGGTGCAGGCGAATCGCTCGCCTACCTGGTGATGGAACTGGTCAACGGCGAACCCCTCAACGCAGTGCTGGGTCGCATGTCGCGCCTGCCGCTCGGCCATGCCCTCGACATGCTCGAACAAACCGGGCGCGCACTGCAGATCGCGCACACGGCAGGGGTCGTCCACCGCGACGTCAAGCCCGGCAACATCCTGATCACCCCCACCGGGCAGGTCAAGATCACCGACTTCGGCATCGCCAAGGCCGTCGACGCCTCCCCGGTCACCAAGACCGGAATGGTCATGGGCACCGCCCAGTACATCGCTCCCGAGCAAGCCCTCGGCGAAGAGGCAACCTCGGCATCCGACGTCTACTCACTCGGCGTCGTCGGATACGAAGTACTGGCGGGCACACGGCCTTTCGTGGGCGACGGCGCCTTGACCGTCGCCATGAAGCACGTCCGCGAAGCACCGGCACCCATGCCGGTCGACCTACCACCTGCCGTCCGTGAGCTCATCGAGATCACGATGGTCAAGGATCCGGCCGCCCGGTACGCCAACGGCGGTGAATTCGCCGACGCCGTCGCCGCAGTTCGGGCCGGCCGCCGGCCGCCTGCACCCGGCAACTCGCGCGGTACCGGAACCGGGAGAGTCATGATGCCCGGCGTCGTGCCCAGTCCGCAGCCGCCTCCGCCGTCGAGCACCCAGATGATGCCGACCTCGCAACGGGATTACCGGGGCCCGGCTACCGGCACTGCAGCTGCAGCGGTTCCCGAGCAGACCGGCATGTCCTCGGCACAGAAGGCGTTGGCCTGGGGCGGCGGCGCGCTCCTGCTGTTGGCCATCCTGATCGGCGGTTACGTACTGCTGACCGGTGGCAGGGACGACTCGCCGACACCGTTCGTGCAGCCCACGACCACCACGCAGCCGACGACCACGACCACAACGACCACCGAGCCGACGACCACCACCGAAGAAACCACGACCACAGAAGAAACGACGACCACCACCACGACGACCACCACCACCACCTCGGAGGAGCCGACGACCACCGAAGAGAGCACGACGACCTCGGCGCAGCCCACCCAGACGACGACTCGCAGGCCGCTGATCGAGATTCCGTTCCCGCAAGCACCACAAGGACAACGATGACGACTCCCCGTACGCTCTCCTCTCGCTACGAGCTGGGCGAGATACTCGGTTTCGGCGGTATGTCCGAGGTTCACCTCGCTCGGGACACACGACTCGATCGTGACGTCGCCATCAAGGTTCTGCGCGCCGACCTCGCTCGCGACCCCACGTTCTACCTCAGGTTCCGACGTGAGGCACAGAACGCTGCTGCGCTCAATCACCCCGCCATCGTCGCCGTCTACGACACCGGTGAAGCGGAGACCGAAGCCGGTCCGCTCCCGTTCATCGTCATGGAATACGTCGAGGGCGACACGCTGCGCGACATCGTGCGCGCCGAAGGACCCATGGAGCCGCGTCGGGCCATGGAGGTCATCGCCGACGTCTGTGCTGCGCTCGATTTCAGCCACCGCAACGGCATCGTGCACCGCGACGTCAAACCCGCCAACATCATGATCAACAATGCAGGCGCGGTGAAGGTGATGGACTTCGGCATCGCCCGTGCCATCGCCGACTCGTCCTCGCCGATGACTCAGACCGCCGCCGTGATCGGAACCGCGCAGTACCTCTCGCCCGAGCAGGCCCGCGGGGAACAGGTCGATGCGCGTTCGGACGTCTACTCGCTCGGGTGCGTGCTGTTCGAGATCCTCACCGGCGAGCCGCCGTTCAAGGGGGATTCGCCGGTCGCCGTCGCCTACCAGCACGTCCGTGAAGACCCCCAGCTGCCGTCGCTGGTCAACGACACCGTCCCACGCGAACTCGACTCGATCATCCTCAAGGCAATGGCCAAGAACCCGGCCAATCGCTACCAGAGCGCCGCCGAGATGCGTACCGACCTGGTCCGCGTTCTGGGTGGACAGCGCCCGAGTGCGCCCATGGTGATGAACGACGAGGATCGAACCACCATCCTCGGCTCCGTCGATTCTCGTCAGGCCGATTTCTCCGGCAAGGACAAGCCCGCCGCTACCGCGGCACCTCGGTCGTCACGCCACACGGAGGACTACGAGGAACCGAAGAACCGCCGCGGCCTCAAGATCGCGTTGATCTCGGCGGCCGCGATCATCGTCGTCGCTATCGTCGGTGCCTTCCTGTGGTCGCTCGGTCCCGGTGCCGACCCCAAGACCGTCGCCGTGCCCACCGTCGTCGGGCTGTCCGCAGACGAGGCGCAGCGTCAACTCGAAGAAGCCGGCCTGCGAGTGAGCATCCAGGAGAAGCCCGACGCGGCGATTCCGGAAGGCTCGGCCATCGGCACCAATCCGGCGGCCGGATCACAGACCGAATCGCCGGGGAACATCCAGCTCGACGTGTCCTCCGGACCGCAGCAGGTGCAGGTTCCTCGACTGACCGGCCTCACCCAGCAGCAGGCGTCGGATGCACTGAACGAGGTGGGCCTCCAGCTCGATGCCACCGTCGCCCGTGCTCCGTCGTCACCCGAGAACCTCGACAAGGTCGTCGAGCAGAATCCGTCGTCGGGCGTGAGTATGAACGCCAACTCGCAGGTCCGCATCACGCTGGGCACCGGGCCCGCGCAGGTTCGGATGCCCGATGTCGTCGGGCAACTCGTGAACGTGGCGCAGCCGAACGTCGAGGGAGCCGGACTGCGCGTCCAGGTCCAGAACATCGACTCGGGACAGCCGACGGGTCAGGTCGTCTCCACAGACCCCGTGGGCGGCACCAACGTCACCGAGAACACCGTCGTCACGCTGCGCGTGTCGAACGGCGACAAGATCCCCATGCCCGACCTCGCCGGTCTGACCGAGGCGCAGGCGTTGGCCGCGCTGCAGTCGGCCGGCTGGACGGGCACGGCAGCGGAACTGACGGCGACAAGGGAAGCGACGCTGGATCCGTTGATGGTCGGGCGGGTGGTGAATCAGACGCAGCCGGCAGGGTCCGAGATCAGCAAGTCCGACACCGTCACGATCAGCATCGGTGCCCTGGGTATCCCCGGGCGTTAGCGATCAGGCGAAGGCCTCGGCGACCTGCGCCTCCAGGGTTCCCACCAAACCGGAATCGGTGGGCATACCGCACACTGCGAGCCAGTTGGCCAGCATCCGGTGCCCGCCCTCGGTGAGGATGGACTCCGGATGGAACTGCACGCCGTGAATGGGTAGCTCGGTGTGCCTCATGGCCATCACCAGACCGGACTCGGTACGGCCGATGATCTCGAGTTCCGCGGGGATGGTGTCCTCGCGGACGGTCAGCGAGTGATAGCGGGTGGCCGTGAACGGCTCGCCCATCCCTTCCAGGACACCGACGCCGGTGTGATGGACGAGGCTGGTCTTACCGTGCAGCAACTCCGGGGCCTTCTCGACCGTGGCGCCGAACGCGGCTCCGATGGCCTGATGGCCCAGACACACACCGAGCAGTGGAGTTTTGGCCCGCGCGCTCGCCGAGACCAGGTCCATCGTGGCCCCGGCGCGCTGCGGGGTTCCCGGGCCCGGGCTGAGCAGAATGCCGTCGAACTCCGCGGCGACAGCGTCGCGATCGGCGAGTCGCTCGTCGTCGTTGCGCCACACCTCGACCTCGGCGTTCAACTGGCCCAGGTACTGGACGAGGTTGAAGACGAAGCTGTCGTAGTTGTCGACGACGAGAATGCGCATGTCGACAGCGTACTCAGCGCGGCTCCGCGAAACGCATGCGCACCGATTCGGTGTACGCCGGAACCGAGAGGTTCTGGTAGGCCGCGACCTCGTAGCGCAGGCCGTAGCGCAACGCATACTGCTCGTACAGCCGCACCCCGGGCTCGTTGTCCAGCGCCGCCCGCAGTCGATCCGGGTCGCCGAGAGCCGTCATCACGTACGGCGGACTGTACGTCCGGCCGCCCAGTAGCAGCGTGTTCCCGATACACCGCGGCGCTGACGACGCCACCAAGCGCTGATCCTGCATCGCCATCGCCGACGCCCCGCCGGCCCACAGGGCGTTGAGGACACTCTGCACGTCGACCTGATGAACCACCAGGTCGTCCGGAGACGCGTCGGACGCATACGACCCGTCGGGACCGCGTGGAGCGTCGGCCATCGTCACCGTCAACCCCGTGCCGGACGCCTCCTCCCGGCCCGCCGCGTCCGAGAGGGCGTCGACCCGGGCCAACGCGTCGGCCACCTCGGAGTCGCCCGCCGCCGTACGCTGCTGCAGGAGATCGACCTGCTGCTCCAGCGCATCTCTACTGCGCAGCGCATCGTCGCTGCTTCTCTGGGCCGAATCGACCAGATCGGCGAGCCGTGTCGTGTCGCCGCCCCGCAACTCGTTGCCGTCCGAGGCATGTCTCGTGGTTCCGAGCAGCAGACCGACCACAGCGCACACCGCCACAGCGAGCACCCACCATCGGGTCTCGGAGGAATCGGTCGATCGTCGTCTCACAGAGTGCTCGCCACTGTTCGGTAGGTCGGTGCTGCGCTGATCTGAGTTAGCGTGTACTACAAACCGGGTGGATGACCGCCACGGCTCTCCGGGAGACAATAACCTGGGGATGCACGCAACTCGATCGATCCACAGGTTGTCACCGTCAGTTGTCCACAGGCACGGCGCACGCCGATGACCGTCAAGAACACGAAGAGGACGCAATGCCGAAGTCGAAGGTACGGAAGAAGAACGACTACACGATCAACCCGGCCAACCGCACGCCGGTGAAGGTCAACGCCGGCCCGTCGCCGGTCTGGTACGTGGTCCTGATGCTCGGATTCATGCTGGTAGGGCTGCTGTGGCTGATCGTGTACTACCTGGCCCAGGAAGACATCTCGTTCATCGGCAACCTCGGTGCGTACAACTTCCTCATCGGATTCGGCTTCATGGTCGTCGGCCTCGTCATGACCATGCGATGGCGCTGAGAGCCTGCCGAGTTACACCCATGTCATTCATCCCCAATGTGGATAAACCCTGTGGATAACTTTCCCAACCATCCACAGGGTGTGTACGAACACCGATGGGCGACGCCGGCCGTAGCCGTCGGCGCGCTGGTGGCAGGCGGTATCGCACTCGCCATCGGTGCCGTCCTCGCCTCCTCGGACGCCGCCGGAACCTTCCTCGTCGGACTCGCCGCCGTCGGAACCTGGGTGATGGCAGCCCTCGCGGCCGCACAACGCCCCCGACTCGCCATCACACCCGACGGCTCCCTGGTGATGAAACGACTCACCGGCACACGTACGTACTCGCGCGCCGACATCGTCCAAATCAAAGTGGTCCGCTACCCGAGACTGGGACGACGAGTGCCGATGCTCGAACTGGACGTCCGCCCACCCGACGAGGACGACGATCGACTCATCATCTTCGGTCGATGGGACCTGGGAGCCGACCCACGCGACGTGTTCGAGGTACTCGACACCTACGGTCTGGTGCCGCCGAACAACTGACCGCCCACCGTCCCGGACCCCCTCCGGGGGTACTCAATGTGACGTTCAGTGGACTTTTCGGGGGTCAATGGCACATCTAGTGGACCAGTGAGCGTCGCAAAGCTGCCGGGCACCAGCCAGCAGCCCGTGGTAAATGCCGAGCTCGCGATCGGCATCGTCGGGAGTCAATGTGACGTCCAGTGGCCTTTTCGGGGGTCAATGGCACATCTAGTGGACTTCAGAGGCCCACTTGCGCGCGCAGGTCGAGGACTCGGACCGCGATGGTGCCCAGGGCTATCAGGGCTACTGCGGCCACGGAGAGCCAGGCGAGGGATATCCCGGCACGAGGCTGCGCGCCGTTGCGGTTGGGTAGGAACACCAATCCGGCGGTGGCTGCCGCTCCGGCGACCAGTCCGCCCATGTGGCCCCACAGCGAGATGCTGGGGATGGAGATGCTGATGAAGATGTTCAACGCGATCACGATCAGGACCGGGGTCGGGGAGCGCTTGAGTCGCAGCAGAATGATGGCCTGCGCACCGAGCAATCCGAATACGGCACCCGACGCGCCGGCGGTGGCGGCGAGGGGGTTCTCGAACAGCAGGACCGATGCGCTGCCGCCGAGCAGCGACAGGAAGTAGACGGCGAGATAGCGGCTGCGGCCCAGCACCAGTTCGACGTCTCGGCCGATGATGTAGAGGGCGAACATGTTCACCAGCAGGTGAATGGGTCCTATGTGGATGAACCCGCTGCTGAGGAGGCGCCACACATCGCCGTCCGCGACCAGCAGGCTGTTCAGTGCCCAGGCGTCGGCCAGCGAGGATCCGCGGAAATTGCTCATGAGGTCGCCGGATTGAGCGGCGGTGATACCGAAGATCACGACGTTGATCGCGATCAGCGCGAAGGTCAGGGGTGTCTTGGCCGAGCGTGTCATCGGCGCGCCGGCGACCGTACGTGCGGTCCGGACGTTCTTGTTGCCGTCGCGCACACAGTCGACACAGTGTTGCCCGACGGCCGCGGGCTGCAGGCACTGTGGGCACGCGGGCCGGCCGCATCGAGAGCAGGCCAGGCCGGTCGGGCGATCGGGATGTCTGACGCACACCGACTGGGGTGGGTTGGGCTGGTCGCCGTACGCGCCACCCCAGCCGGGGTTTGTCATCGTGTAATTCCTTCTACAACCGAATCAGGCGATGGTGATGCTGTTGATGACGACCTCTTCCACGGGGCGATCGCCGCGGCCGACCTGCGTGCTCGAGATGGCGTCGACGACCTTCTTGGACGCCTCGTCCGTGACCTCACCGAAGATGCTGTGCTTGCGGTTGAGGTGCGGGGTCTTGCCGGTGGTGATGAAGAACTGCGAGCCGTTGGTGCCGGGGCCTGCGTTCGCCATGGCCAGCAGGTAGGGGCGGTCGAAGGAGAGCTCCGGGTGGAACTCGTCCTCGAACTTGTAGCCCGGTCCGCCGGTGCCGGTTCCGGTCGGGTCGCCGCCCTGGATCATGAAACCGTCGATGACGCGGTGGAAGACTGCGCCGTCGTAGAACGGTCCGGTCTTGGCACCCGACGCGTTCTGCGTCGTGTATTCCTTCGACCCGTCCGCGAGACCGACGAAGTTCGCGACGGTCTTGGGGGCGTGATTGCCGAACAGTTCGATGACGATGTCGCCGCGGTTGGTGTGCAGCGTTGCCGTTTGGGTCTTGTTTGGTGAAGTCACGCTCACCATCGTGCCATCTCGAGCGACCGGGTAGTTCACAGGTGGTGTATCGGGAGGGTCGATCGGGGCGCTGTTGTGGAACAGTGAGGGCATGACGAGCACAACGAAGACCGAGCGGGTTCACTCCTCCACCGGTACGGCGGCGTCGACGCTGCTCGGTGCCGCTTCCGTCGTGAGCAAGGGCCCTGCCGGAGTGGGCCTGTTGCTCGCCAAGCGCGGCTACGGTCTGGCGCGTAAGCAGGCTGCGCAGCGTCGCGCGGCGACTGCCGAGCGCATTGCCCGGGCCGATCTGACCAAGGCAGCTCTCACGACTGATCGGACGCCGGGAAACAAGCGTCGCGTCTTGGCGCTCGGAGCTGCCGCTGTCGTCGTCGGAGGTGTCGTGTTCTACCTCAGCCGTCGCCGCCACGAGGTGCCGCCGCCCGCAGATGCGCCGCCCAGCTTGGTCGATTACGAAGACGAGTCGACGTCACAGGTATAGAAGCTTCTGTAGTAGATCGAACAGGCCCGGCCGGGGCTTGGTTTCTGCATCGTCACCCCGGCCGGCGACGACCAGCGCGACGTTGTGTTCGACGCTCGAACCGTCCGTGAGGTAGTCGCCGTGACCTGTCGTGCCCGGACGCCCGTCGCCCTCGTCGGTCGCCAGTTGGGTCACTCCATCGAGTGTGCCGGGATCGCGACCGAAGGCACCGATGTCGGCAACGATGTCCCCGCGCGCCTCCGCCGCGAAAACGTGACCGTCGGGAACCTGTAGGTCGGTCACACTGTCGGTGCCGAGGCCAGGTGATCCGAGGGCCACGAACTCGTCGACGCCGGTGCTTTCTTGCAGGGCAGCGGCTGCGGTCAATGATCCGTACGAGTGTGCGAGCACCGACAGATGTGGATCGTTCGACCGGGCCGCATCGAGGCCCTCCAGAAAGGGCACCAATCGCGTCGCCCCCGCGTGCGCTGCTGCATCGGATACGACGGTCCGATCGGGATCGAGCAGGCCCCATCCCAGCTGTGGTGCCTGGTAGTTCATCCACGTCACGGCTGCGACGGTGGGCGGCGGATCCTCCGAAACTGTCTGCTCCACAGCACTTTTGAGATTTTCCAGGTCGCCGTCGTAACGTACCGCGTCTCCGTGGACGGTCGAGCCGAGGCCGGGTACGAACACCGCCACGTGTGTTGCCGTGTCGACGTCACCCACCACGATCGCGGCAGTGGTCTCTGCATACGTCGAATTGTCGAGCGCCAACAGTTGCCTGTCACCCTGCGCCAGAGTGCTCTCGATCGCGTCGAGCGAACGCAACCGTGTTAGCGTCTGTTCCAAGCCGGCGTCGGCATCACTGAACATTCCTCCGAAAGTGTTGTCCTGCAACTGTTTTCTGAGTTCATCCGCCACAGCCTGCAGTCGGAGGCGCTCACTGGCAAGTACCCGACGGTTCGCTGAATCCCGAATTCGACCCGGCACGCCGTCGAGATTACCGATGAGAGCCGGGTGCTCGACGAGCAGTCGAGTGCGCTCGGCGGGCGAGAGTGCGCTCCAGAACGCCGCATTCGTGGCCGGGCTCCCAGCGACCGGCACTATCGATACCCCTGCCGTGGTCAGTTTTACCGGTGAGATGTCGCCGGCGAGGCGTCGGGCAAGGTCGTCGTCGAACGCGGTCGCGGCTCGCATCAGTTGGGTGATGCGTTCGGCCAACTCGGTGCAACGGCGACGCCGATCGCGAATGGTCGACGACAGGTCCTGCTGCGCAACCGAATACGACGTCAGCACGTCGGTCACCGAACCGTCGCGTCGGATATCGAAGTGCTCGCGCGCGGCGTTCGATTCCAGAGCGGTCAGCGCCGAGACGAGTCCGGCCATGTCGATGGCCGCCGGAGCGGTGCACAGCGCTACCCGCAGTAGCTCCGTCGCACAGTCCCCCACCTGCGCACGGAGAGCTCCGATGGCATCTCGGTATGCCGTTGCCGCGGGGCCCTGCCATCCGTCGTCGACGACGGTCTCCAGCAGTGAGCTGTGCACGGCGGTCAATTCGCGCCAACGGTGCATGAACTGATTCGAGACGGCGGTCAGCGCCTGACTGTCCCATGATCTGACGTCATCGAGCGTGACCATCGCAATCCCCCCGCAGAGTTGTCGTCGTACTCGACGAGTCAACGTCAGCGAGACGGTGCAGCGAGAAATCTATCCCCAGGCTGTGGATGAAATCTGGGGATGACGGGCATATCGGTGTATCGCTACACGATTCTGCGTACCGGCCCGCGATGTCCGTCGCCGGGCTCGGTATGGCGAGACGCCTTCGGGGGACGACTCCGCTTGGCGCGGTACAGGTCTGCGTCCGCGGCGCGGTAGATCTCACCCCACCGGCGGCCGGCAGGCATACAGGCCAGACCGACGCTCCACTCGGCTCGATGGGATCGGCGCAAGCCGTCGATGACCTGCCAGGCTTCGGCCTCGAGAACCCCTGGCATGAACAGGACGAATTCGTCTCCGCCGAGCCGGCCCAGAACATCCCGTTTCGTCAGTTGCCCCTTCCACGCCTTCGAGACGCGAGTGAGCAACACGTCGCCGGCAATGTGGCCGTACTCGTCGTTGATCTCCTTGAAGTTGTCGAGATCGAGCACCGCCAGACTGACCGTCAGACCACGAGCGGCGCACGCGGGCAACATCTTCTCGATCTTCGACTCGAAACCGAATCGATTGAGCAGGCCCGTCAACGCGTCATGAGTGGCCGAATACCGCATTCGACGCGCGAACACACCGAACACTTCCGTTGCGCCGACGATGCCGAGGGCGACCAGAATGTAGCTGATGAAGGGCGTGCCGTAGGGGGCGACGGCGGCACCCACGACCGCAGACACGGCCAGCACCGCAACCCATATTCCAGCGTCGCGCTCGGACCAGAATGCCCCGATGTGCATGCCGAGGAACATCGCCGCTTGCACGCAGATCAAGAACGCGGGCATCGTGTTACTACTACCCAATGCACAGGCAAGCGCGCCCACCGACAGAGCGGTGGCGATCCCGACCACATGCTTGGGACTCGGCGCTCCTGCCCGGGCGAGAACAACGATCGCCGCCGGCCCCAGAACCACTGCGAGCGCGGCGAAGAGCTGCTGCGGGTTGGACAGGTCCGACCACGATGCAATGCCGTTCGCGATGTAGAGAACCGTGGTCACCGCGGCGAATACCGCCAGCATCCGGCCGGACTCGTCGAACCTGAATCTGCTCACCAGCAGACACCGTCGACTACGCGTGACGCCTCACCGAGGCACGCAACGAACCGGACACCACCGCTCACGCGATTCCCCCCAGGCACCATCGGCCCTCCCCACGCACTACGACCATCGCCTCATCGGGCCCACCCGTGACCGGACTCTAACACCTCCGAGCTTCGATCACGACCCGCAGCAGCGATTCCGTAGCAGGTCAGGACGCTTTCTCGGCCCGCGCTGCCTCCCGCGCCAACAGGCGATCGCGTGATTCCTCGAACTTCGTCGCCTTCGCCTCGAGATCCTGGACGAATGCGGCCAGACGATCGCGATCGCGTTCGCCCTCACCACTGAAGTCGTTGCGCTCGAAGATGTTCCATTTCCGCAACACCGGCATCAGCACCTCGTCCAAATGCTGGCGGAGATCGTAGATCCCGTGCTTCGCCAGGATCATGGCGTTCTTGCGGAAGTTCGGCATGTTCAGTCCCGGCATCTGAAAGTCCGTCGCGACATCGGCGATGGCACGGACCATCTGGTCCGGGACCAGGTCGAGCGACGCCTCGCCGAGGTTCCGGTAGAAGATCATGTGCAAATTCTCGTCGGCGGCCACCCTGGCCAGCATTCGATCGGCGATCGGGTCACCACAGGCCAGACCCGTGTTGCGGTGGGACACGCGCGTCGCGAGCTCCTGGAACGTCACGTACGCCACCGAATGCAAGAAGTTGGAGCCGTCCATCGGGGCATCGACTCCGACCGTCATGTGGTGCATCCGAGCCCGCTCCAGCTCGACCGGGTCGACGGCGCGTGTGACGACCAGATAGTCGCGCATCACGATCCCGTGACGGTTCTCCTCCGCGGTCCAACGGCCCACCCAGGTGCCCCAGGCTCCGTCCAACGAGAAGTTGTCGGCCAGACCGCGGTGGTACGACGGCAGATTGTCTTCGGTCAACAGATTGGTGATCATCGCTGTACGAGCCAACTCCGACAAAGACGACTGCTCCAGCGACCAGTCCTCTCCGCCCATTGCTGCAAAATTGCGACCCAGATCCCACGGCACGTAATCATGCGGATGCCACTCCTTCGCCATCGACAGATGGCGATTCAGGTTGGCTTCCAACGTGCCGTCGAGTTCGGTCAACAGCTCTTCATGATCGAGAACACGCGTCATCTGTGGGGCTCCTCCGAGAAATATGAGACGCCCGAACCGAAGACCGATCCGAGACGCCGAGATCGAACGACGGCACACCCCCCTGCGGTGCGCCGTCGCGACCTGTCCCGTCGATCCGAGAACCGACGCTGCTGTACCCGAAGAACGCTAGGGACCGCGGACGTGATGCGAAACGAATCCAACAATGATCTGGATATCTGGGCACCGATCTCGACAGCGGTTGGTCCGAGTCACAACAGTGGTCGACGCATCCCTGCCACTCGGCCGGGACTCAATGTCACGTTCGGTGGACTTTTCGGGGGTCAATGTCACATCTAGTGGACTTGGGGTGAGCGGCAGTCGGGTGCAGACACGAAAAAGGACGCCCATCGGAATGGACGTCCTTTTGATTGTGGAGCCTAGGAGATTCGAACTCCTGACATCTGCCTTGCAAAGGCAGCGCTCTACCAACTGAGCTAAGGCCCCGGGTGTTGCTGTCGAACGTGCACGAACTTTACACGTTCTCTCCGAGCGATTGTCACCCGGTGGAGATGCTGTGCCAGACGCCTTCCGAGCTGCGCGTGGAGCGCACCTTCGATACTGTCAGCACTGCGATCACCACCGAAGCAACAAGAAGAAGGATTTTCACGTCCTGCCTCTTTTCGTTCGTTCGGTGTGGGCCTAGGAGGACTTGAACCTCCGACCTCTTCCTTATCAGGGAAGCGCTCTAACCGCCTGAGCTATAGGCCCTCGATACTGCTTCGGGCCGAAGAATTGCTCTCCTCGAACCGAGGGATGAGATTACCGTATCGGGCCGCTGTCTTCCAAAACGGCCCGATACGGCAGTCGTTCGTGCTGGTCAGTCGCGATCTGCCAGCGTCACTTCGAGGCCGCCGACCAGGTCCGACGACAGGTTGTAGATGAAGGCACCGATCGTGGTGAGTGCGGTGAACAGTACGACATTGATCACACCGATCACTGCCGCGTAGCCGAACACCTGACCGGCGCTGACGAGTCCGCCGTCGCCGGATTCATTGACGATCTCGGTGAAGGCACTGTTGAGTCGGTCCCACACACCCATGCCGTCGAGCACGGCGTACAGCAGGCCGACGGCCACCATCCACACGAAGAACAGCGACACAGCGATGACCAGTGCGATCTTGAGCGTCGACCAAGGATCGATCTTACGAATCTGGATCGTCGCCCGCAGAGGATCGCCGTCCGCGCTGGGTACCGCCGTGATGGCGGTGGGGGCTGCTCGATCGGCTGCCGTCGGCTCGGGATGCCGGGTGGCGGACAGATCCGGCATGTCCTTCGCCAGATCCTTGCGCTCGATGTGCCGAGTCGGTCCGTCGATCACGGCCGCTTTCGACCGCGCTGCCTCGCGTCGTTCGGTCTTGTCCCCACCCGATTCACGCTCGCCCGATTCACGCTCGCCCGATTCACGCTGGCCCGATTCACGCTGGCCCGGCGCTGCCGAGGCGGCTGCAGCTGCCGCTGTCGAACGATCGAACTCACCTGTTGCCGGCAGTGCGGTGCCGCGCCCGGACAGGTTCGTCTGAGGTTGGTTCTGGGGCTGCTGACGGTCGTCGGGCCCCTGCTGTGCCGGACGCTGGCCGGGGCCGCGCTGCCAGGGCGGAGTGCCGGAACCGCCCTGCGGGCCGTCTCCGCGTTGAGTCGGTATCGCCTGGGTCGGTGCCGGAGCCTTCGACTCGGCTGACCCCTCGGCGGCCGGAGCAGCGTCATTGGCGGGACGCGGCGGCGATGCGGGACCGGACGGTCCCTGACCCTGCGGCGGCTGGCCGTTGGCGGGGCGACCGCCGTCGGCGTTTGCGGTACCCGGCTCACCGGGCCGACCGTTGGCCGCCTGTGGCGGGCGAGACTGAGCCGGACCCTGCGGTGCCGGGCCCTGCTGAGGTGCTCGCGGCGGCGGTCCCTGAGGTGCCGGCTGACCCTGAGAACCCGGCTGACCCTGCGGTGCCGGTGGGCGCTGCGGCGGCGGTCCCTGCGTCGGACGAGGCGGGCCGGCCGGACCACCCTGTGTCGGGCGTGCCGGTGGCCGAGCACCCTGCTGCGGTGCCGGTCCTCGCCCGGCCGCGGGTGCCGGACGCGTCGCCGGCTGGGGGCGACTTCCCGGTCGGGCACCTTCGGGGGGTGCCGGACGCGATGGCTGCTCGGTCTGCGCAGCGTCCCTGCTGTCCGGTCCACCCGTGGGGCCGGGCCTGCTGCCAGGCCGGTTGGGAGTGCTCACTTACGACTCCTTCGGTGCATCGTCTTCGGGACCTGCTGCGTCCGGTTCGATCTCGTCGGCGTTGCGCGCTATCGCGAGCAGTGTGTCGCCTTCACCGAGATTCATCAACCGCACGCCCTTGGTCTGTCGGCCGGCTTTCCGAACCTGCTTGGCAGCGGTCCGGATGACGCCACCACTGGACGTGATGGCGTACAGCTCGTCCTCGTCGTCGACGATGAGAGCTCCCACCAGCGTGCCACGCTTGGGGTCGTACTGGATTGTCAGTACTCCCTTTCCGCCGCGGCCCTGCTGCGGGTAGTCCTCCATCGCGGTGCGCTTGGAATAACCGCCCGACGTCGCGACCAGCAGGAACTTGTTCTCGCTGACCACGTTGAGCGAGAGCAGCTCGTCTTCGCCGTTGAAGCGCATGCCCTGGACACCGGAGGTGGCGCGGCCCATGGGTCGCAGTACCTCGTCGGTGGCCGAGAATCGGATCGATTGGCCTTGAGCCGAGACGAGCAGCAGGTCGTCGTCGGACGACGCCAGAACTGCCCCGACCAACTCGTCCTCGCCGCGGAGGTTGACGGCCACGATGCCGCCGCTGCGGTTGGAGTCGAAGTCGGTCAGACGCGACTTCTTGACCAGACCGCCCTTGGTGGCGAGCACCAGGTAGGGAGCATCTTCGTAGGTCTTGATCTGGATGACCTGTGCGATGCGTTCGTCGGGCTGGAACGCCAGCAGGTTCGCGACGTGCTGTCCGCGCGCCGTGCGGTTGGCCTCGGGCAGCTCGTACGCCTTGGCCCGGTAGACGCGTCCCTTGGTGGTGAAGAACAGGATCCAGTCGTGCGTCGAGCAGACGAAGAACTTGCTGACGATGTCGTCCTGCTTGAGGCCTGCTCCCTGCACGCCCTTGCCGCCGCGCTTCTGCGACCGGTACAGATCGGTTCTGGTGCGCTTGGCGTATCCGGTTTCGGTGATCGTGACGACCACGTTCTCCCGGGCGATCAGATCTTCGTCGTTGACGTCGCCGTCGGCAGCGATGATGCGCGTGCGACGGTCGTCGCCGAACTTCTCGACGATCTCGGCCAGTTCGTCTCGCACGATCTGACGCTGACGCTCCGGCTTGGCCAGAATGTCCTGCAGGTCGGCGATGGTGCGTTCGAGTTCGGCCAACTCGTCGATGATCTTCTGGCGCTCGAGGGCTGCGAGGCGCCGCAGCTGCATGTCGAGAATTGCCTGCGCCTGGATCTCGTCGATGTCGAGCAGATCGATCAAGCCCTGCTTGGCGAGATCGACCGTCTGCGACGCACGGATGAGGGCGATGACCTCGTCCAACGCGTCGAGCGCCTTCACGAGACCGCGCAGAATGTGGGCCCGCTCCTCGGCTCTGCGCAGGCGGTACCGCGTACGACGAACGATGACGTCGAGTTGGTGAGTGACGTAGTACCGGATCATCTGATCGAGCCGCAGGGTGCGCGGCACGCCGTCGACGATCGAGAGCATGTTGGCACCGAAGCTGGTCTGCAGCTGCGAGTGCTTGTAGAGGTTGTTGAGCACGACCTTGGCGACGGCGTCGCGCTTGATCGTCACGACGATGCGCATACCGACGCGGTCCGAGGACTCGTCGTCGATCTTCGAGATACCGGACAACTTGCCGTCGCGAACCTGCTCGGCGATCGAGGTGATCAGGTTGTCGGGGTTGACCTGGAAGGGCAGTTCGGTGATGACAATCGTCGTGCGACCGTTGGAGTCTTCCTCGATCTCGACGACGCCGCGCATGCGGATCGAACCGCGGCCGGTCGAGTACGCATCCTGAATTCCCTGGCCGCCGACGATGAGTCCGTGGGTGGGGAAGTCGGGACCCTTGACGCGTTCCATGCAGGCCGCGAGAGTCGCTTCCTCGTCGGCCTCGAAGTTGTCGAGGGCCCAGAACACCGCGTCGCCGAGTTCACGCAGGTTGTGCGGCGGAATGTTGGTGGCCATACCGACGGCGATACCGTTGGAGCCGTTCATCAACAGGTTCGGCACGCGTGACGGAAGTACCGTCGGCTCTTGGGTTTTGCCGTCGTAGTTGGGGATGAAGTCGACGGTTTCCTCGTCGATGTCGCGCAGCATCTCCATGGCGAGCGGGGTAAGACGCGCTTCGGTGTATCGCATGGCGGCGGCACCGTCGTTGCCGCGGGAGCCGAAGTTGCCCTGGCCGTCGACCAGTGGGTACCGCATCGACCACGGCTGAGCCAGACGCACGAGCGCGTCGTAGATCGAGGTGTCGCCGTGGGGATGGTAGTTACCCATCGTTTCGGCAACGGGCCGTGCGGATTTCACGTAACTACGGTCGGGACGGAAGCCCGAGTCGTACATCGCGTACAGCACACGTCGGTGCACCGGCTTGAGACCGTCGCGGACCTCGGGAAGCGCGCGGCCGACGATGACGCTCATCGCGTAATCGATGTAGCTGCGCTGCATTTCCTGCTGGATGTCGACCGGATCGATCCGGTCGCCGCCCTCGGCGTTGGTGGTCGAGCCCGGCGGGGGCCCGACCGGCGGTTCGGTGATGTCAGACATAGAAGATCTCCTCGAAAACGGTCGTCGGACGCACCGACACTGAGTGCGGTGCGTCCGAGAAACGACTAAACGTCAAGAAAGCGAACATCTTTCGCGTTACGCGCGATGAAGCTTCGGCGGGCGGACACGTCCTCGCCCATCAGGACGCTGAACAGTTCGTCCGCGGCCGCGGCGTCGTCGAGAGTGACCAGACGAAGAACTCGCACTGCCGGGTCCATCGTGGTTTCCCACAGCTCCTTGGCGTTCATCTCGCCGAGGCCTTTGTAGCGCTGGACGCCGTCCTCGACGTTGATCTTGCGCTTGTTGGCGATACCGGCCTCGAGCAGACCGTCGCGCTCGCGGTCGGAGTACGCGAAATCCGGTTCGCCGCGGCTCCACTTGAGCTTGTACAGCGGCGGCATGGCCAGGTAGACGTGACCGTTCTCGATCAGCGGCCGCATGAACCGGAACAACAGGGTCATCAGCAGGGTGGAGATGTGCTGGCCGTCGACGTCGGCGTCGGCCATCAGCACGATCTTGTGATAGCGCAGTTTGGCGATGTCGAACTCGTCGTGAATGCCGGTGCCGAACGCGGTGATGATCGACTGGACCTCGTTGTTCTTGAGGACACGGTCGATGCGGGCCTTCTCGACGTTGATGATCTTTCCTCGCAGCGGCAGGATCGCCTGGAACATCGAGTCACGGCCGGATTTGGCCGAGCCGCCGGCGGAGTCGCCCTCCACGATGTAGATCTCCGACTTGCTCGGATCGTTCGAGCGGCAGTCTGCGAGCTTGCCGGGCAGGCCACCGATATCGGTTGCGCTCTTGCGCCGCACCAACTCTCGCGCCTTACGTGCGGCCATGCGGGCCTGCGCGGACGAGACCGCCTTGTTGATGATCGTCTTGGCATCGGCCGGGTTGGACTCGAACCAGTGCGAGAGGTGCTCGTTGCACGCCTTCTGCACGAACGAGCGAATCTCGGTGTTGCCGAGCTTGGTCTTGGTCTGGCCCTCGAACTGCGGCTCGCCGACCCGCACCGAGATGACGGCGGCGAGGCCTTCACGGATGTCGTCGCCGGTGAGCTTGACGTCCTTTTCCTTGACCAATTTCTTCTCGATGGCGTACTTGTTCACCGTCGACGTCAGCGCGGTACGGAAACCCTCTTCGTGGGTACCGCCCTCGTGCGTGTTGATCGTGTTGGCGAAGGTGTGCACCGATTCGGAGTAACCAGCGTTCCACTGCATGGCGATCTCGACCTCGTGGCCCTCACCCTTGCCGGTGAAGCCGACGACCGAGTTGTGAATCGCGGTCTTGGTGCGGTTGATGTGCTTGACGAAGTCCACCAGACCGTCGGGGTAGTGGTACGTCCGCTTACGAACCTTGGCCGGCTTCGCGTTGGCCGCGTCGGCCTGCTCTTCCTCGGCGGTCTTGGGTGCCTCGGCGGTCTCGCCGAGTTCTTCCTCGGTCGCGTCGGTGGCCGCCACTCGCTCGTCGGTGAAGTTGATGGTCAGTCCCTTGTTGAGGAACGCCATCTCCTGCAGGCGACGATGCACGGTCTCGAAGCTGTAGTCGAGAGTCTCGAAAATCTTGCCGTCGGCCCAGAACCGCACCGTGGTGCCGGTCTCCGTGGTGTCGCCGACGGTCTCGAGCGGGCCGGGCTTGGCGTAGTCGTATGTCTGCTTGTAGCGGTGACCGTCACGCGCGATCTGCAGTTCGACCTTGGTCGAGAGTGCGTTCACGACGGAGATACCGACGCCGTGCAGACCGCCGGAGACGGCGTAGGAGTCGGAGTCGAACTTGCCACCGGCGTGCAGCTGGGTCATGACGACCTCGACGGTGGGAACACCGGAGGAGTGCATGGCGACGGGGATGCCGCGGCCGTCGTCCTTGACCTCGACGCTGCCGTCTTCGTGGATGGTGACGTCGACGGTGGAGGCGTAGCCGGCCATGGCCTCGTCGACGGAGTTGTCGACGACCTCCCAGATCAGGTGGTGCAGGCCTCGTTCACCGGTGGAACCGATGTACATACCGGGCCTCTTACGGACTGCTTCCAGGCCCTCGAGGACCGTGATGGACGAAGCGCCGTAATCCTTGCTGTTCTCACTGTTACCTGACTTCTGGGCAGCCACGGTTAGCTGGTTCTCCTTCTACGCGTCCACTACCCCGCTCACACCTGCTGTAGGTGCTACCGCAGGGTCGGCACGGTCGTTTCCGCCGTGCTCGGTCCATGCGTTTGTTCCGGGCTTGATGTCGTACCGGTCCATAGTACTGGGTGGCTGCGACAGCATGGGGACGATGACACCCCTAAAAGGCCCCTGATTGCTTCACAGGCGCATTTTCTCGACATCGGACGACAAAGATGAAGGGTAAAACCGGCGATTCGGCTACAGATCGAGGACGATCCGTTCTCCGTCCGACCGCGAGACACAGATCAACATCTCGTGCCGCTGCTCCTCGGTCGTCAACCGATTCTCTCGATGCTGCGGTGTTCCGCTGAGCACTCGCACCCGACACGTGCCGCAGAAACCCTGCTGGCACGAGTACGCGACATCCGGCCTGATGCGTCGAATGGCATGCAGCGCAGTCTCTTCCGCACCGACCGACAGAATTTCGCCGGAATCGACGAGCTGCACTTCGAATTCCGTCCCGTTCTTCACCGGCGGCGGTGAGAAGCGCTCGAAGTGCAGATGCGTGGCCGGGAGGGCGTCGAACGAGGCGCGAACGAGGTCGATCATCGGCGGCGGACCACATACGTAGACCGAACCGCCGGGGGCCGTCGAGCCCAACAGATCCATACTCGACGGCATGCCGTCCACGTCGTCGGTGCGCACGGTGACCCGGGCGGGATCCCAGCCCTCGATCTCGTCGAGAAACGGCATCGACTCGCGGGAGCGGCCGCAGTAGACGAGGTGCCAGTCCATGCCCAGATCGCGGGCACGGCGCACCATCGAGATGATCGCGGTGATGCCGATTCCACCGGCGACGAATACTGCCTGTTCGGACGGTACGAACGGAAACCCGTTGCGCGGCCCCCTGATCGACACCGCAGTGCCGACCGTCAGCGCGTGCATCTCCGGAGATCCGCCGCCGCCGTCCGGCACGAGTCGTACTGCAATCGAGTACGTGTCGTCACTGGGCAATCCGCACAGGGAGTACTGCCGTCGCCGACCGGACGGGAGGTAAAAATCCAAGTGCATTCCCGGTGCCCACGCCGGCAGAGCCGACCCGTCGGCGGCGGCGAAGGTCAGCTGGACGACCTGTTCGTCGATGCACAGAACGTCACGGGAGACCAGTGTCAGTTCTCGGGTACGCGCGACGGGAGGCGCCGCGAACGAGGCGTCGTACTCACCGTTGTCGAGGAGGGCGAACCACTTGTCCAGTGCATCGGTGACCAGCGACACCGTCTGATCCGGCTCGTCACGCCCGTACAGATTCTGTGGAATCGTGCGGCCTACTCGGAACGAGTCGACCTTTCGAGCCATCGCGTCGAGCCTGCTCCGCAACGTGCGTTTGGTCATCGATCAGCGGACCGCGCCGCCGGCGAGGTGGCGAGATACTGCACGGCCTGGGCCGTCGAGCCTTCCTGAGACGGGTGATATGTGCTCTTGAAGTACCGCAGGGACGCCTTGACCATGGACATCGGCGTCGGAAACAGACCGGACTTGGCGACCCGTCGGAATTCCCGGAACGACGGCGTGCGCTCCTTCGGCGACAGATGCGCCAACGTCGGATCCTGGCTCATGAGGTAGCGCACGCCGCGCGTCCAGAACCAGACGAGAGTGGGTGCAATGACCACGTAGGTACGGATACGCCGGGCCGGCCGAACGTCGAAGTAGCGCATCACCTCGTACGCCACCGAACGATGCTCCACTTCTTCGGCGCCGTGCCACCGCAACAGATCGAGCATGACCGGATCGACGTCGGCTTCGTCGAGTTCGCGCGCGTTGAGGACCCAGTCGCCGAGAAACGCGGTCAGATGCTCGGCAGCTGCGATCAAGGCAAGACGCTCCACCAGGCTGTTCTGACCGTGGCCCGAGCGATTGCCGAGTGCGCGACCGAACAGGAACTTCATCTGGTCGACGTACGGATCGACATCGATGCCGTGGGCTCGAAGCTGATCGTGGACCTCGGTGTGGGCCTGTGCATGCATGGCTTCCTGGCCGATGAAGCCGATCACGTCGTCGCGCAACTGATCGTCGTGGATGAGCGGCAACGCCTCTTTGAACGTGCGCACGAACCACTCCTCACCCTCGGGCAGAAGCAGGTGCATCACATTGATCAGGTGGGTGGCCAGGGGATTGCCGTCCATATAGTGCAGCGGCAGAGTTTCCCAATCGAATTCGACGTTCCGAGCGTGCAGAACCACTCTGTCTTCGGGGGTCCCATCGACGTCGACCGCCGTTGTCGACGCCTTCTTCGTAGGTGCAGACACAACTTCTCCTCGTCCGATGGCCGCATGGAACAGTATTCGGTCCCCCGACCGTTGCGTGTCCCGAATCACGCTACGCATACCAACTGTCTCACAGCAACACTGCCCCCAACATCTGTTGAGGATCACCTGGACCAGGGGCTACGTCGAACGCGCATTGGGAACAGTCACTATCCGTAGGTGTCCCGCGGACCACGACCTTTGACGTGGCGCTCGCCTTTTCGCCAGCTCTGCGTCGTCGGCCCGGTGATCCGAAGCGACGTCACCACACCGTGGCCCACCGCCGCCGCGATCTTCGCCAGAATCTGCGACTGCATCAATCGGAGCTGCGTCGCCCACGCAGTCGACTCGGCGGAGATACTGAGCACTCCGTCCTTGAGGCCGGTGGGGTCGGCGTGCGCCGAGATGTCCTCACCGACGACGCTGGGCCACCGCCCCAGCACGGCACCCTCGGATACCTTGGCCGACCAACCACGCTTGGACGCGATCGAGTTCGCCAGTGCGCCGAACGCCTGCGGATCTCGATCGTCGGGGCCCGCCCCCGACCAACCCCGTCGTCGACGCCCCCGCAGTGCCCGGACACCCCCGGTCGGTGACGAACGACCTTGACCGACCGACTTGCCGCTCGCCTTGGCCGCGGCCCGGGCATCTTCGAGCGCCCGACGCGCAAGGTCGACGCCCTTCAACTCCGGCTGCTCATCCGGTGCCGATGAGTTCGTGTCGTCGCTCATGACACCTCACTCTCCGACGTCGACAGCTCGGTGATGGTCGAAATACGGCCTGCCGCACCGGAATCGGATTCCTGACGTGCCTCGACACCGTAGCGTCGTGCATCCAGTTCGGGTGGCACGTCCTCGGGAACCGCGGCGGTGATCAGTACCTGTTCCGCGTCGGCCGCGACCGCCGCCAGGGCCGTGCGCCGCTTGCGGTCGAGCTCGGCGAACACGTCGTCGAGCATCAGGACGGGGTCGGTCCCGTCCTCGCGCAGCAACGAAAAGGAGCCGAGCCGAAGAGAGAGTGCGTACGACCACGATTCACCGTGGCTGGCAAAGCCTTTGGCGGGTCGGTCGCCGAGCATCAATTCCAGATCGTCTCGATGGGGACCGACCAGACACACCCCACGTTCGATCTCTCGCTGCCTCATCACCGAAAGTTGGTGCAGGAAAGCAGCTTCCAGCACGTCGTCGTCGTCGGACTCCGGTGCTCGGCCGGCATCGGAGAATTCCGGCGGCAGTGCCTCGGCGAGGCTGCATCGATAGGACAACGTGGCGAGCCGCGATTCCGGCGCGATCGACTCGTAGGCCTGCTGCACGAAGGGCATCAGCTCGTGTACCAAAGATATTCTGGCCGACAGCAATCGGGCTCCGTGGGCGGCAAGATGGCCGTCCCAGACATCGAGCGTGGCCAGAGCGCTCGAGCCGTCGCTGGACGACGAGCCTCGGCGCAACGCCCCGCTGGCGGTCTTGAGCAGTGCCGACCGCTGACGCAGCACCTTGTCGTAATCTGCACGCACAGCGGCCATTCGAGGAATTCTGGTGGTGAGCAGCTCGTCCAAATACCGCCGGCGCTCGCTCGGGTCGCCGCGCACCAGAGACAGGTCCTCGGGTGCGAACAACACACTCTGGAGTACACCCAGAATTTCTCGTGGCCGACGCAGCGGAGACCTGTTCATCCTCGCCTTGTTCGCCTTGCCCTCGAGCAGTTCGACGTCGATGATCAACTCGCGTCCGTGGTTGACCACGGCGCTGCCGACGAACGCGGTGGACGCACCTGCCCTGATCATGGGCGCATCGGTCGAGACCCGGTGCGAGGACAGCGTCGACAGATAACCGAGTGATTCCAGCAGGTTGGTCTTACCGTGTCCGTTGGGCCCGACGAACACGGTCGATCCCGGGCCCAGGTCGACGATGACGTCGTCCCAGGACCGGAAATCGTGAAGTTGCAAAGACCGGACGAACACTTACTCGGTGTTCTTCGGCGCGGGTGCGCGCAGTGTCTCGTCCGCATCCGCCTTCTTGACGGCATGCCCGCCGAACTGGTTCCGCAACGCCGACACTGCCTTCATGGCAGGCGAATCTTCTTGTCGCGAAGCGAATCTCGCGAACAGAGCTGCGGAGATGACCGGGGCGGGTACGGCATGCCGAATGGCCTCCTCGACGGTCCATCGACCCTCGCCGGAGTCCTCGGTGTACCCCGAGATCTCACTGAACTCCGGATCCTGACCGAGTGCCTCGACCAACAGATCGAGCAGCCACGACCGCACGACGGTGCCCTTGCTCCAGGCCCGCAGTACGCCCTGCACGTCCTGCACCAATTCTTCGGCCTCGAGGATTTCGTAGCCCTCGGCGTACGCCTGCATCAGACCGTATTCGATGCCGTTGTGCACCATCTTCGAGTAATGCCCGGCACCGACAGGACCGGCGTGGACGAAACCGTCCGCGCGCTCCCCTTCCGGACGCAGGGCGTCGAAGATCGGCATAGCGCGTGCAACGTGCTCGTCGTCGCCGCCGACCATCAGGCCGTAGCCGTTCTTCAATCCCCAGACACCGCCCGAAACTCCGGCATCGATGTACCCGATTCCCTTGGCGTCCAACAGTTCTGCGTTGGGCTTGTCATCGGTGAAACGCGAGTTTCCACCGTCGATCACCAGGTCGCCCGGTTCGAGAACATCCCCGAGCCCGGTGATGGTGTCCCGGGTGATCTGGCCGGAGGGCACCATCACCCACACCACTCGGGGAGCGGTGAGGGATTCCGCGAGACCGGCGAGTGACGGGGTGTCCGTCACCTCGGGCCTCGGGTCGTAACCGATGACCTCGTGGCCGTGCTCGCGCAGCCGCTCGCGCATGTTGAAGCCCATTTTTCCGAGACCGACCAAGCCCAGCTGCATGAGGAAGCGTCCTTGTCTGTGTCAGGTGTAATTCCGGTCGAGCGGGAGTGGAGTCGGCGGAACGACTCGTCCGATCCCGCAACTTCAACAGTAACCAGGCAGGATCAGCCCGGCAGCCTGACCGGCATCAACAGATAGGTGTATTGGGACTGAGGCGCCGCGAACTTGCCGGAATCGTCGGGCACCAGCTCCTCGTCCGACGTCGGACGCAGCACTGCAGGCCGACTCGGGGTGGTGAAACCGAACGTGACCTTCTCGCTGTGCAAGGAGGACAGGCCGTCGATGAGGTACCCCGGATTGAACGCGATGGTGAGCGCCTCACCCTGGAAGTCGGCCGGCAGAGCTTCCTCGGCGCGGCCGGCATCGTCGCCGCCGGCCGAGAGCAGCACACCTTCGGCGTTGAATTCCAGACGCACCTGCGCACCGCGTTCGGCGACGAGTGCCACGCGCTTGATGGCCTCGACCAGCGGCGCGATCTCGAGTGTTGCGACGGCGGTGTGTTCTGCCGGGAGCAACTGACGGAACTTCGGGAATTCCGCATCGAGCAGTCGAGTGGTCGTGCGGCGCCCGTCACTGACGATTCCGAGCAAACCGTCGCTCCCGATGGAGGAACCCGAACCGAGAGCGAGCTCGACGGGCGAACCCGCGTTGCCGCCGAGAGTCTTGGCCGATTCGGACAGGGTCTTCGCCGGAATCAGCACTGCGGTGGTGGTGTCGGCGCCGGCGGGAGTCCAGTCGACCTCACGAACCGCCAACCGGAATCGGTCGGTCGCAGCCAGCACGACGTTGGTGCCGTCGATCTCGACACGAATACCGGTCAGCATGGGAAGCGTGTCGTCCTTGCCGGCCGCAATGGCGACCTGGGCAATTGCCTCGGAGAACACATCACCGGCCAGCGAACCGGTGTTGCTGGGCAACTCGGGTAGCTGAGGATAGTCCTCGACCGGCATCGTCGGCAGCGAGAATTTTGCGCTTCCGCAGTTGACGAGAACGCGGGTCCCGTCGACGGTGACGTCGACGGGCTTGTTCGGCAACGACTTGGTGATATCGGCAAGTAGCTTGCCCGACACCAGAACTCGTCCTGCGGTGGCCACCTCGGCCGATACCTTCACCTGGGCGGAGACCTCGTAATCGAAGCCCGAGACCGTCAGACCCTGTTCGTCGGCAGCAAGCAGAACGCCACCGAGAACGGGAACGGGCGGCCGGGACGGCAGGCTGCGGGCCACCCACGCCACGGAATCGGAAAAATCTTCACGAGCAACGCGAAACTTCAAACTTCCAAGCTCCATCGCTCGGCATTTCCTCTCGTTCGGGGCATTCGTATGCACAGTCGAGCGGTGCGACCACGATCGTCGCGGCTCCAACCGATGCAACGACGAGTCTGGCACATCCAGCGCAAGCACACCGTATGCCCTTCGAGACGAAGTTGAAAGCTCGGGCGAGGCCGCGAAGGGCACCGATGCGGTCGTCGGAAGGGGGCTGTGAACGGATCGTTCCCCAACACCTGTTTTCAAAGAAGTTCTTTCAAGGAGAAAACAGAAGTATTAATAGGTCCTGTGCAATCTGTGCATGGAGCCCTCGCGACGCTGGTGGCTAGGCGTGGTGTCGTGGGGATGAACTCGGGACCAATCTGCGGTTGACGGACGGCTGCCTGTGGACCAATCGCATCGGTGCACAGGCGCCCACATTCCATCCCCAGAAGTCGACGGTTGTCCACATGGTTATCCACAGGTGTGAATCAATGGTCGACGGCTCCGAAATGTCATCCGATTCGGCCCGGAATCGGCCCGGATTCGGCGCGGAATCGACCCAGATTCGATCCGGAATCGACTGGAGATCGTGTTCGATCGATGCCCGAGTCGAACCGAGGCGGCAGCGATCACCGACGAAAACGGCGACGGCGCCGACCCCCGCGATGGGAATCGGCGCCGTCGCCGTCGTTGCCGAAGGACTGTGGAGCTATCGCTTCGAGCGCTGCTTGATGCGGGCCGTCAACTCCTGGACCTGGTCGTAGACCTTGCGACGCTCGGTCATTTCCTTGCGAATCTTCTTGTCCGCGTACATCACCGTCGTGTGATCTCGGCCGAACGTCTGACCGATCTTCGGTAGTGACAGGTCGGTGAGCTCTCTGCAGAGGTACATCGCTATCTGCCTGGCCATGGCCAATGCTCGGGCCTTACCCGGCCCGCACAGGTCCTCGATGGAGGTGTCGAAGTATTCCGCGGTGACGGCCATGATCGTGGCCGCGTTGATCTCCAAGCTGGACGAATCGGGAATCAGGTCACGTAGGACGACCTCGGCGAGGGTGAGGTCGAGGGCCTGTCCGTTCAACGAGGCGAATGCCGTCACGCGAATGAGGGCGCCTTCGAGCTCGCGGATGTTGCGCTCGATGCGGCTGGCGATCAGCTCCAGGACGTCGTGCGGCACGTCGAGTCGGTCCATCCGAGCCTTCTTGCTCAGGATGGCGATTCGCGTCTCGAGCTCCGGTGGCTGGACGTCGGTGATCAGGCCCCACTCGAAGCGGGTGCGCAGCCGCTCCTCGAGGGTCGCCAACTGTTTGGGTGGTCGGTCGGACGAGACGACGATCTGTTTGTTGGCGTTGTGCAGCGTGTTGAAGGTGTGGAAGAACTCTTCCTGGATACCTTCCTTGCCCTCGATGAACTGAATGTCGTCGACCAGCAGCACGTCGGTCTCGCGGTAGCGGCGCTTGAACGCCACCTTGCGGTCGTCACGGAGACTGTTGATGAAGTCGTTGGTGAATTCTTCGGTGGAGACGTACTTGACGCGCATGCCCGGGAACAGGCGCTGCGCGTAGTGCCCGGCCGCGTGCAGCAGGTGCGTCTTGCCCAGGCCCGACGCCCCCCACACGAACAGTGGGTTGTACGCCCGGGCGGGTGCTTCGGCGATGGCGACCGCGGCGGCGTGCGCGAACCGGTTGGAGGCGCCGATCACGAACGTGTCGAAGGTGTACTTCGAGTTGAGGCTGTTGGCACCCGACGACGGTGGCGTCGACTCCGGTGGTTTGGTGAAGTACGTCGGCCACGAGTTCTGGACACTGGCGAGGGCTTCCCGCTCGTCGTCCACTTCCTCGTAATCGGCGGTCTCGGAATCCGACGGCTCGTCGTCTCTGCTGGTCAGGACGCGACGCCGGTACGTCGGGGAACTGACGGCATCGGGATACGTCGAGCGCTCGGTTTCGAGCTTCTCGTCCTCGGGCGCAGAGATACGAACGCCGAGACCTTCGACACCCTGTCCCAGATGACGCCCCAGAGCTCCCAGGATGGGTTCGCGCAGGTCACGTTCGATCGCTTCCTGAGCGAAGGTCGACGGGACGGCGAGCAGAGCGAAGCCCTGAGTCAACGTGAGCGGTTTGACCAGCGCGAGCCAGGCCTTCTGGCCCTTGGTCAGCGGCGACCCACTGTGTCGGTCGGACGTCAGCTCCGCGACTACCTCGGGCCAGATGCGCGCAAGCGCATCCGGATCGTCGTTCACGTCGATCCCTCCGTCGTCGAGCTTGTAGGTCTCGCCGGACTCCGACAACCGATTCGGTGCGGCGTTTCGAACCCGCGCAACCGCGTCGTCGGATAGCGTCGTCGATCGTGCGCCTCCGTGGCCGAGACAAGGGTCCTTCGGTGGACCCCGCAAGGTACGAATATGCCACCTGAACTGTGTTTCCACACAATTATCCACAGGTGTGGATAAACGACACCGATGTGAGCCCAACCGTCACCGACTGGCGTGGTATCACGAATACGACAGTCTGACCTGCGGCGATAGCCATTGTCAGTCGTTCGATCGCAGCAACGACCAGTTGCGCGGCGCTGCGGAACGACAGATATTGTCGACTCTTCGCCCCGTCCGAGGTCTCGTCGTCCGTGGCCTGTGTATGAATCGACGGATCGGTCGATGTCGAGCGAGTTTGACCACCGGTGACTCGATCAGTACTCTCGAACAGTCACCCAATAGCGAGGTGGCCGATGCTTGCTGGCTGCTCACAGTCTGTCTTCACTCGGATTTCTCGCTCGGGAGGCTAGCGAGTTCATCCGAACTCGCTGAGAACCTTTACAGCAGGCGCCGACAGATCGGCGTCTTCGAATCTCGAGGAGTGTTGACCGTGGCCAAGGGCAAGCGGACGTTCCAGCCGAACAATCGCCGCCGCGCGCGCGTTCATGGCTTCCGTCTTCGTATGCGTACCCGTGCGGGTCGTGCAATCGTTTCCGCACGTCGCGGCAAGGGCCGCAAAGAACTCACAGCCTGATAACCGTTCGTCCGAAGCTTGGAGCTCGGGATGCTTCCTGAGCCGAATCGGCTGCATCGCGCACGTGACTTCACCGTGGTGATGCGTCGAGGACGCCGAATGGGTAGATCAGACCTGGTCGTACACGCAGTTGCGCGTCACGAGCAGGACATCGCATCCACCGTTCATGGGCCACGTTTCGGATTGATCGTCAGCAAGGCAGTCGGGCCGGCCGTAACTCGTCATCGAGTTGCGCGCCGGCTTCGGCATATCTGTGCCGAGGTTATCGACGGGCTCGCGGTGAACACCGACGTGGTCATTCGAGCACTTCCAGATGCTGCGCACGCATCCTCGGCAGATCTACACGTTCAACTGCGTTCAGGTTTGAAGAAGCTCGGTCTACTCGAAGCTCCGAAGGGTCCGCCGTCATGACATTCATGGGCAACCTTCGTTCCATTCCTGCTCGAACCCTCGTCTACTGCATCGTGTTGTACCGGACCTATGTGTCCCCGATGCGGCCCCCTACCTGTCGCTTCTCCCCCACCTGCAGTGAATACGCCATCGAGGCGCTCCAGGTGCACGGGATGCCGAAGGGCTCGCTCCTGGCAGTCGTCCGCCTCCTCAAATGTGCTCCCTGGCACTCTGGAGGCTGGGACCCGGTGCCCGAACCCGGTAGGTGGCGCGCAACCGTCACCGAGCTGACCGAAACCGAAGAACACCACGATCTCCTGCGAGTGGAAGAACAGAGGAGTACATAGAGCCGTGCTCGACTTCATTTACTACCCGGTTGCCTGGATTCTCTGGGTGTGGCACAAGGTGTTCGGCTTTGTGTTCCAGGATCCCAGCAATGGCTTCGCCTGGGCATTGTCCGTCGTCTTCCTCGTCTTCACCCTCCGGCTGATCCTGTACAAGCCCTTCGTCAAGCAGGTCCGCACGACGCGGCAGATGCAGGAACTGCAGCCGCAGATCAAGGCGCTGCAGAAGAAGTACGGCAAAGACAAGCAAAAAATGGCCGTCGAGATGCAGAAGCTGCAAAAAGAACACGGCTTCAACCCACTGATGGGCTGCCTCCCCGTGCTGGCACAGGCACCCGTCTTCATCGGCCTGTTCCACGTGCTTCGCTCGTTCAACCGCACCGGCACCGGTTTCGGTCAGCTCGGGCTGACGCCCGAAGAGAATCGTGAGCTGTCGAACTACGCGTTCAACGTGTCCGATGTGCAGTCGTTCCTCGATGCTCGTCTGTTCGGTGCACCGATCTCGGCGTGGATCACGATGCCGCAGGATCAGCTCAACGCCTTCGCTGTGGGTCCGGGAGCAACAATTCCGTCCACATGGGTCATCGCGGCCGTATCCATCCCACTGATGATCATCGCGGCGATCATGACTCACCTGAACTCACGTGCGTCGGTCGCACGTCAGAGCGCTGCCGCGGCAGCAAACCCGCAGTCCGCAATCATGAACAAGCTTGCGCTGTACGTGTTCCCGCTCGGCGTCCTCGTCTTCGGCGCATTGCTTCCGATCGCCATCCTGCTGTACTGGGTCAGCAACAACACCTGGACCTACGCGCAGCAGCACCTCGTGTTCGGCAAGATCGACAAGGAAGAGGCCGCCAAGGTAGCGGCCGCCGTCGAGAAGCGCTCGGAGAATGCGCCCAAGCCAGGAGTGAAGCCGGTCTCGACAACCAAGCCCAAGCCCGGTGCTCGGCCGAAGCTCTCGAAGATGGCACCGACAGGTGAAGAGTCCTCGACCGATGCCGGAACCACCGGGACGGACTCTTCGTCAGGGTCTGCCACGCCGAGCAAACCGCGACCGCAGGCGAACAGGAACAAGTCGACCAAGCGCAAGCGGCGCTGACCGACACGTCGAGAGAAGGACGAACATGGCAGCGCACGCCGAAGAAGCACAGAACGACGAAGTACGGAACGCAGCAGCTGGGGATGGAGTGGGTGACGTGATGGTCGAGACCGATCAGGTGAGTGCCGTCGAGACGGAGTCCGACGACGAAGCTACCGTCGACGACGCCGTGCAGAAGACGCCGTCGGCTCCCACGAGTGTCGATGACGTTGCGGACTCGAACGACGACGATTCGGATGAGGACGACGAAGACGACGAGGATTATTTGGTCGAGGAAGGCGAAATCGCCGGCGACTACCTCGAGCAGCTTCTGGACGTGCTCGACTTCGACGGAGACATCGACCTCGACGTCGAGGGTGATCGCGCGATCGTCAGCATCGACGGCGGGGACGATCTCGCCAAGCTCGTCGGTCGCAAGGGCGAGGTACTCGACGCTCTGCAGGAACTCACGCGTCTGGCTGTGCAGCAGTCGACGGGCGAGCGCAGCAAGCTGATGCTCGACGTTGCTGGGTGGCGCGCCAAGCGACGCACCGAGCTCGGGAACCTGGGTGCCGAAGCGGCACGTCGAGTACTCGAATCCGGAGAGCGTGAAGAACTGACTCCGATGACTCCGTTCGAGCGCAAGATCGTGCACGACGCAGTCGCCAAGATCGACGGCGTTGCGAGCGAAAGTACCGGCGTCGAACCCGCTCGACGAGTCGTCGTCGTCAAGGCATAACGACACTTTCGATAAGCGATGGCCCCCACTTCGGTGGGGGCCATCGTCGTTTGTGTCGAAAGCTCGGGCTTGAATTGCACGGATGTAATTCATGCAGTGCGTGGCCGATCGGATGGGCTCCGAGAGCGAAAAATAGAGGGCCCAGCGGTATCGGACGCTTTCGTCACTGTGACGGGTGGTTGCAGGGCGGCTCTGTCCGTGATTCCACGTGACGGACGATGTTTCACGTGAAACGAACGCTCGGGCAGATGTCGATCGATAGGTCGAGGCGGCTGCCCCCTTTCCGGCGGTCATATGCACGCCGATCACGCGACCGGATCGCGGCCCCGTTTGGTCAACATCCGATGATCGAGGAATGCTTCACAGCTTGGCGGGGTGAAGGTGTCAACCAACTCTTGGACCCCAGCCGATTGCGAGTAGTCGAGACCGCCCACCGTGCAAGCGCTCGGAAGCGCCTGCATAGTTCTTCGGCAACAACGCACGTGGTTGCTCAGTTCCAAGTCCGAGGAGGAATCAATCACGGTCATACAGCGGACTATCCGACCGTCGGTTCGCTTGCCGCGATGCGCGCCCGCGGCGAGCACATAGTGACCGTGGGCCCTTTCGCGACGATATGACAGGCGGGCCTCGGTGTAGCGGGCTGGCACACCGGGCTAGTCCATGACCTCGAACTCTGCTGTCGTGTCTGGAGAAGGTGTGCTCCTCACTTGCCGAGCCGGTGTCGGGTAGGGAACTGAGCCGATCGACGGACGGTGGGTTGTCACTGTGTTGTGCTTGCCGCGCGAATACTTCGAGGCATGAGGCGTAGCAGCTTCAGTGTGGGCCATGATGACCTCGTTCTGGAATGCAACGGCGGAGTGTCCCGGGGGCGGTCACGACGCAGGTTGGGTCGAATGAGCATGGTTGGTTCACCATGGCGTGACGTGTGGCGGCCGGCAGAGCGTAGTCACCTTCGGGCGCGTCACGCTCAGCGGGACTCGATACACCAGCATCGGATCGCGAATGTCTGCGAACGCAGGATCACCCATCGTGGGTGCGCCCCGGCGTCGCATCATGGACACGACGGTCGCGTAGGGAGAACCTCTTCCCCCCGGGTGACTTACGAGGGGTGCGGACGCGTGAGCGTGTTTCACGTGAAACAGTCGGGTTTCTGGCCGGTCGCAACCTATCGAGACTGGGCTCGATTGGACTGATGCCGGCTCGCCCTATGCTTCCGACCCCAATTGCTCGAGGAGGGATCGACGTCGCCGCTCTCGATCGCCGTGCAGGCGTCGTCCTCGAATTGCGTCTGCGGGTGATGTGGTCCAACCGATCGGAGGCAACCGACGGTCGCCTGCGAATCTGACGTCCAGATTGATCGTCGGCAACACCCGTTGTGGAACTTGGTGCCGTGCCCGACTGACGGTCATCGACACTACGGTGACGTCGACGGCGAACGTGACCCGCAGAGAGTCGGATCGTGTTTCACGTGAAACACGATCTAGGGCACGATCCTGCCGTCGCAGCGTCCAACGGTCTTGAATACGCTCCGGCCGGTGCTCACGACATTCGGTGGGCCCGGCCCGAGGAGCATTCCGAACCGGGCGTCGATCTTGCGACCGGTCGACCGGTGCTCGCGACAGCCGGCGCTAGGCGGGCGCGAGGAGCAGTCCGAGCCGCGCGACATTTAGCGACAGTTCAAACGATGCCCGCAGCTGTCCAGTTGTATCCGAAAGCGTGGGCACGCCGATCGCCGACGACGCCACGGCGGGTGCTCGCAACATCCGGTCCCAACGAGGGGGTGTGGGGTCGGTTTCGAGCTGGGTGCTGTGGGGCCAGGCGGCGCCCGGGAATGAACGTGACGCCTAGTGGGCTCGGTCGAGGCAACATCGATTGCGGTGTCAGTCGGGGACGAATCTGCCGACGCTGTCCGACCAGAGCGAGCTGTCCGGTTTCACGTAAAACGGCGGGGGGGGCGCGCCCGACAGCACGGACACTGCTATCAGAGTCACGACTCGTCTCGACGAAATGGTTGCTCAAACCCAGGGTGGGACGGACGGATGCACTTCAGTGAACGCAGTCCTCAACGCCGTCCTTGGGGTGGCCTCATCGGATCGCCGGATTCTGTTGGACCCGTGATGGCGGTCGGGTCAGTGTGCCGGTGGGGTGCTTCCCTCGGCGAGCTCGCCGAGTGCCTATGGAGCAAGGGTCAAAGGCGCGCCCGTGCCGAGGACCCACGACGGCAGTGGGCGTAGGGCAGCGATGTACTTGGAGTCCCCAGCCTGACGTGTCCTTATCGGATGGGCGACGGGAACGGCTCCTGTACCGGATGGGTCTGGCCGTACGGGCATCTCGTCCACCATCGCCGGGACGGGAAGTCCTAGTCGATATCACTTGGTGCGCGAGTTCTTTGGAGGGTGCTGAGGACCGTGGGTCGGTCGCTCGAAGTACACGCAACTGTCGCGTCCCCAGCCGTCGGACCCTGGCACGGTTTCACGTGAAACACCGACGTACTCAACAACGGCGAAGTGTTGGGAAAGATGAACCGTCCAATCGGGAGCGGGCGCGCGGACGGCGGTCCGGCTGTGCTCGACCCATCGAATCGTGACTCCAACTCCCGGAACCTCGCGATCTCGTTGACTTACAGAGGTGTCGTTTGGCGATCCGTGCCCGAGCACGGGATGATGTTTCACGTGGAACAAGAAGCGTCGGATAGCACCGAGTTGATGGCCGTCGCCGAGCAGATGTTCGGAGATCGACTGGATCTCGCTCGGAGATATCACGAGTCCTTGGCTACCGCCGGAGTCGAACGGGGGCTGATCGGTCCACGCGAAGTTCCGCGACTCTGGGAGCGGCATATCCTCAATTGCGCTGCGATCGGCGAGCTCATCGACGAGGGCGAGACTGTGGTCGACATCGGCAGCGGTGCCGGTCTGCCCGGTATCCCTCTTGCCATCGCTCGACCGGATCTTCGGGTGACGCTCGTCGAGCCTCTTCTTCGGAGAACCGTTTATCTGGCCGAGTTCATCGACGAGCACGATCTGAACGTGTTGGTCGTACGTGGGCGGGCCGAGCAGCCCGGCGTGAAGAAAGAAGCCGGCGGCGCGGATGTCGTCACGTCGAGGGCTGTGGCCCCGCTGGAGAAGCTCGCCAAATGGTCTCTCCCCCTCGTTCACGAACGCGGCCGGATGCTCGCGCTGAAGGGTTCCAGCGCGAGTGAGGAGATCGAACGCGACAGGACTTCCCTCACCCGTATGGGTGCTGGCAAGCTGGAGGTCGTGGAGTGCGGTGTCGGTCTTCTCCCGACACCCACCATCGTCGTCAGGGCAGTCCGTGAGCCGCGGCGGCTCAGTCGCCACTGATGATCGATTGCGGGAATCGCCCCGCGCCGTTTGTATCGAACGTAGAACACATTCAGTTCCGCACTAAGGAGCACATATGTCGGGTGGGTCGGATCCCGCTGTTTCACGTGAAACAGAGTCCAAGAAGAAGTCGTCGAACGCAGCCGCCAACAAGGCGGGGGTGACGAGTGGCTTCGAGTACACCAACTCGATTTCGACCGACGACACCCCGATCGGGGCCGCCGCGCACCGGGCCAGTCAGGTCCTTCACCCGGGATCGGTGACGCTGCCCAAGCCGGCGAAGCGCCGCATGCTGACGATTGCGAATCAGAAGGGTGGCGTCGGCAAGACCACGACGGCGGTCAACCTCGCAGCCGCACTCGCGCTCCAGGGCCTGACAGTCTTGGTGGTGGATCTGGACCCTCAGGGCAACGCCAGCACCGCACTGGGCGTCGAACATCATTCCGGTGTGCCGTCGAGCTACGAGGTGCTCATCGGCGAAGTGAAGGCCAAAGACGCGATCCAGCAGAGTCCGCACAGTGAGCGGTTGTTCTGCATCCCGGCAACGATCGACCTCGCGGGCGCGGAGATCGAATTGGTCTCGATGGTGGCCCGGGAAGGACGCCTCAAGACGGCGTTGTCGGTCGAGGAATTGGCCGGACTCGACGCCGATTTCATCCTCATCGACTGCCCACCGTCACTCGGTCTGCTGACTGTCAATGCGCTTGTGGCGGCCACCGAGGTGCTGATTCCCATTCAATGCGAGTACTACGCACTGGAGGGTGTGGGGCAGCTGCTTCGAAACATCGAGCTGGTTCAGTCCCATCTCAATCCTGAATTGCACGTCTCGACCGTCATCCTCACGATGTACGACGGCCGCACCAAACTGGCCGATCAGGTCGCCGAGGAAGTGCGGAAGCACTTCGGCGATGCCGTGCTGCGTGCCGTGATTCCGCGCAGTGTGAAGGTCTCCGAAGCACCCGGGTACGGCATGACGGTGTTGGATTACGACCCCGGTTCGCGTGGAGCAATGAGTTACTTGGACGCCGGACGAGAGCTCGCTGCTCGCTCGGCCGGCATCGACGCACGAAAGAAGTAGGACATGAGTCAAGCACGTAAGGGCGGTCTGGGGCGCGGACTCGCGTCGCTCATCCCCACGGGCCCCGATGCCGGACCGCGCCTCGGTAATGCAGCAGCCGACGTCATCATCGGTGCCGACCGCAACGCCAAGGACAAGCCGGACACGTCGACGAAGCCCAAGCGGGCAGCGGCGTCCGACGACACCACAGAGACCGCAACGGCACCTACTCCGACGCCGCCGGTGCTGAACGGGGACGACCTCTCCCCTGTCGGTGCCGTGTATCGGGAGATCTCGCCGGAGAGAATCGAGGCCAATCCCAAGCAGCCGAGGCACGTCTTCGACGACGAATCCCTTGCCGAACTGGTGCACTCGATTCGCGAATTCGGTCTCATGCAGCCGATCGTGGTGCGCCTCGTATCCGGTTCTGCAGCTGCAGGAGATGCCAAGTATCAACTCGTCATGGGCGAGCGGCGGTGGCGCGCGAGCCAGGAAGCGGGCTTGGAGAAGATCCCCGCGATCGTCCGGGAAACCGCAGACGACGCAATGCTGCGCGACGCACTGCTCGAAAACATCCATCGCGTGCAGCTCAATCCCCTCGAAGAGGCGGCCGCATATCAGCAGCTGCTCGAGGAATTCGATGTCACGCACGAGGAGCTCGCGGCAAAGATCGGACGCTCACGCCCCGTCGTGACCAACATGATCCGTCTGCTGAAATTGCCGATTCCGGTCCAGAGACGTGTCGCAGCCGGTGTTCTGTCGGCGGGACATGCACGCGCACTGCTGTCGTTGGACGCGGGATCGGATGCACAGGAATCGTTGGCTGCGCGCATCGTGGCCGAGGGTCTCTCGGTTCGAGCGACGGAAGAAGCCGTCACTCTCGCCAATCGCGAGGACGGTAAGTCCCCCGAACCGGCGGCGAAGCGCAAGCCGATCCAGATGCCGGGCCTTCAGGATGTGGCCGATCGTCTCTCGGATTCGTTCGATACGAGGGTGACAGTGAGTCTGGGTAAGCGAAAGGGCAAGATCGTCGTCGAATTCGGGTCGGTCGACGACCTTCAGAGAATCGTCGAGATGATGGAAGCTCAGAAGAAAAAGTAGCCCGCGTTTTTTCGGGACCAGTCATACCAGGGCGTAACGTCACTGTGACGTATATCGACGATGAGTGGTCCCGAAAACGGCAAGTTGGACCGAAAACTATTGTGATGCACTAGGTTTCGAGGATCTTCCCCGATCACCAGGTAGCGCGACCCCGTCGCCTATCCTGGTCGAGGAGAGAATCGGCTCCCCACCGAGAATCGAGCGGTGGAACGACTGCACGGAGGCTGAGGTACGCGGTGTCGGCGATGGTGACCGGAGTGACCCTCGGCTCGTTCGAACATCTGCCGGCACATTCTCGGCGGTGTAGCTTCTGGGTCCTCGATCCCACGTCCGACGGCGCGGCAGTGGACCTCGAATTCGAGAACGAGGTGTGGCTGTCGACGATCATGCTCGAGTGGGGATCGTGCGGGCAGCTGTTGTCCGTGGACGGCGACACGATCGGGTGTGCGCTGTATTGCCCGCCCCGCGCAGTTCCTCGGGCGTCGACCTTCCCTACTTCGCCCGTCAGTCCCGACGCGGTCCTACTGACCCAGCTTCGTATCGACTCCCCGGCCGATGCGGATCTGCACTCGGCAACCCTGATTCAGGCGGTGGTCGGCGATCTCGTCAATCGTGGTGTTCGTGCCTTGGAGGCCTTCGGCATTCGCCACAATGCGGACGACGCGTCGCCGGCAATTCCCAACGCGACGGCACATGCAACGTGCTCGGCTGCGACATGCATGATCGACGCCGACTTTCTGGAGAAGGTCGGCTTCGAGGTGGTGGCACCGCATCACAGGTTCCCGAGACTCCGCCTCGAATTGGATCGCGATCACGGGTGGAAGCAGGACGTCGAATCGGCGCTCGAGCAATTGCTGGTGGCGGCGAGTATCTCGGTGGTCGACATCGAACAGAAGTCGACGGTCGGAGCTCGCTGAACGACGGGCTCCGACCGGTGGCGCGGGCGGAGCGGGGGCGCCGTCGATCAGGGACGGTCGGCGGCTGCGAGTTCCTCGGCCAGTAGTTCAGCGAACGTGAACGTGCCGGTCGGTTGGTCGTCCTGACCCAGGAGGTACAACCGCTTGACGGCGATCAGGATTGCCTCGGCAATGATGTCGCGGAATCGCGGATCGCTCAGTACTTCGACGTCCGATTCGTTGGTGAGGTAGCCGAGGTCTATCTGGATGGTCGGCATGTTGGTGAGCCGCAACAGATCCCACGTGCGGCCGTGACTGCGGCAATCGAGAAGTGGTGTGCGAGCCACGATTTCGCGTTGCACGTAGCTGGTGAGGACCTGGCCGATCATCGAGGTGGATCCGTGCGAGTTACCGAAGTGGAAGCTGGCCACTCCGTTGGCCACAGGACTGGTGCTCGACGCGCAGCGCAGCGAGATCATCAGATCTGCGCCCCAGGCGTTGGCGGTTTCCGCGCGGTCGGCCACCGACGGGTTGGTGCCCCGTGCACGAGAGAGGAACGTTTCCATTCCGGTCGCCGCCATTCGGCCTTCGAGACGACTGGCCAGATCCCACAGAATTTCCGATTCGGAGACGCGTCCGAATGTGCCGTCGACGATGCGGCCGGTGTCGGCACCACCGAGATCGGGATCGATGACGATTCGCTTACCCGTCAACTGTGGGCCGGATTTGCGTACGAGTTCTTCTTCGCTCATCGCGTGGGGCGATCCACCGGTGACACGGGTTCCGAGGAGGTCGAGCGAACGCAGTGTCGCCGGGCCGCAGATACCGTCGGGTGCCAGACCGATCTCGCGTTGAAATGAAGACAGGCCCTCGTGCGTCTTCGGTCCGAAGAAGCCGTCGACGCGCTCGTTGTAGAAACCGAGGTCCTGCAGGCGTGTCTGCAGGGTAGCGACATCGTCGCCGTACAGCGGAGCGGACAGCTGGTAGATCAGCGTGCGGGCACCGAGGTGGTAGGACGCTTCTTTGAGGGCGCGGTACGTGGCCGGACCGACGAGGCCGTCGACCAGTAGGCCGCGATGCTGCTGGAACGCGCGCACGGCACCGTCGAGGGCCCGGTCGAATACCGATCCTGGGGCCGTCCAGTGGCCGTCGTCCATCGGGCCGGGCGGAACCACGGCCTCGTGGAGGAAACCGAGTGCCGAGAGAGTGCCGCGGACCTCGGCGACGGCGGGTCCGGAATCGCCGTGACTGAGCTCCTGCATCCTGGAAAAACCCTCTCGATCGTCCTGACGGTCAACACGCACTTCGATGCGCTGATGTGCCGACGCAAGCATCGGCACATCAGATGATTGTCGCAGAAAGACGGCCTTCTGCGGCAATCCACACCAAGCGTGGGTGAGTCAGATAACGCCTTCGAGGTCCTTGAGCAGCGCGGCCTTGCCCTTTGCGCCGACGATCTGCTTGACCGGCTTGCCACCCTGGAACAGGATCAGCGTCGGGATGGACATGACCTTGAAGTCCCGAGCCGCCTGCGGGTTGGCGTCGATGTCGAGCTTGGCGATGGTCAGCTTGTCCTTGTGCTCGGCGGCGATCTCCTCGAGAACGGGAGCAACCATCTTGCACGGGCCGCACCAGGTGGCCCAGAAGTCGACCAGAACGGGCTTCTCGCTGGTCAGAACGTCGTCGACGAACGACGCGTCGGTGATGGTGACTGTGCTCTTGTCGTCGGACATGTGAATCTCCTCGGTGTGGGTCTGCAAACAGGTGGTGGGGCTACCGGTCAGGCGTTGACGGCGTCGACCGGCTGATCGGCGTGCTCGAGTGTGTTGGTGGTGATGTCGCCCTGCTCGGCCAGCCAACGCTCGGCGTCGATGGATGCGGTGCAGCCGGTACCCGCAGCGGTGATGGCCTGCTGGTAGACGTGATCGACGAGGTCGCCTGCAGCGAACACGCCTTTGACCGAGGTGGCCGACGTGGGCGATGCGACCTTGACGTAGCCGGCATCGTCGAGTTCGACCTGGCCCTTGACCAGCTCGTTGCGAGGATCGTGGCCGATCGCCACGAACATCCCGGTGACGTCCAGAGTCGTCTTCTCGCCGGTGACTGCATGTTCCAGAGACAGGCCGGTGACGCTGGTGTCGCCGAGCACTTCGAGAACCTTGGTGTCGGTGAGGAAACGAATCTTGTCGTTCTTCTTGGCGCGCTCGAGCATGATGCGCGACGCGCGGAACTCGCTGCGGCGGTGCACAATCGTCACGCTGCGGGCGAAGCGCGTGAGGAAGGTTGCCTCTTCCATTGCCGAGTCGCCGCCGCCGATGACGGCGATGTCCTGGTCGCGGAAGAAGAACCCGTCGCAGGTGGCGCATGCGCTGACGCCGCGTCCGAGGAGCTTCTCCTCACCGGGAATGGATAGGTACCGAGCGGCTGCGCCCATCGCGAGAATGATCGCGCGAGCACGGTAGGTCTCGCCGCCCGCCGAGACGGTCTTGATCGGCCCGGTCAACTCGAGCTCCTCGACGTCCTCGGTGCGGATGTCGGCACCGAAACGTTGCGCCTGCTCGCGCATCTGCTCCATCAGATCGGGGCCCATGATGCCCTCGCGGAAACCGGGGAAGTTCTCGACCTCGGTCGTCGTCATCAAGGCACCGCCGAACTGGGTTCCCTCGAACAGGATGGGCTCCAGCTCTGCGCGGGCCGCGTAGACACCGGCGGTGTATCCGGCCGGTCCCGAGCCGACGATGATGAGATCGTGAACCTTGGGGGTACTCAATGCAGACCTTCCGATCTTGTGCGGCGTGTTCTTGGCGTCGACGCGAAAGTGCACTGAGCACTGCCTATCGACGTACATCTGGTCAACACCACCCTAGAGGCAGTTGTTCCCCGGTGAGAGATGTGTCAGCCGATATCGCGACGCGTGAGGACGTCGGGATTACCGCCGCGGCAATCGTTGCCCACTGCCAGAGCGATGAACTGCGCGGGCCCGGCCCCGGCGAGGACGAGGAGAGTTCCCTGTCGGCCGTCGATTCGAACCTGACTGGATCCGAGAACGGCGGCGGCGGGGTCCACGCCGTTGGCGTCGAGACACGCGGCCAGGTCTGCCGGATCCGACAGGCTGCCGGGGTCGCGTTTACCGATGATGGTGAACGCGACGTTCGAGTCGAGATCGGTGGAATCGAGAACGAGGGACGGCTCGGGTGGCGTGGTCCCCGGCTCGGCTACGACGGGGTCCGACGTGCCCGGGCTGTGCAGGACGGCGGCGAAGGTGACCGAACCACCCGCGAGAAGTGCTGCAGCAGCGGCAATTCCGACGATGGCATGTCGGCGTGTACGCGCGCTACGTGGAGGTCTGCGAAGCGGAAGGACATCGGCGGTACGGTCCGCCGACTCTGTGTCGGCCAGGGTCTCGAGGGTGCGATCGATCTGCCGGGCGACGTCGGTGGGAACGGGCATCGTGCCGTTCGGATCCTCGCCCAACTCGTGCAGCCGAGCGGTGACGGTGTCCAGTGTCACCAGTATGCGCATTGCCTCGGCGTCGGCACGCACCAACGGCCACAGCCGACTGCTGACGTCCTCGGGTAGAGCATCTGCATGCAGATCGGCCAGCAACTCGGGTGAGAACGGGGCACCGGGTAGAGCGTCGGTGTTCGACGACACGTTCCTACCTCCCTTCGCCGAGTCTTCTTTCCCTCTCACACGGTTTAGACGCGAGGGGTCTAGATTCGGTTCCCTGCGTCCTTGAGGTATGCGAGCTGCGTCGACAACTTGAGTCTGCCGCGAGCGCATCGACTCTTCACGGTACCGGTGGGAACCCCCAGCAACGCTGCGGCGTCGGCCACGGAGTAGCCCTCCATGTCCACGACGACCACCGCCGCTCGTTGGTCGGGCGGCAGCGTCATCAGGGCCTGTCGGACGAGGATGCTGGTCTCGGATTCGGAGATGCGGTCCCGAGGCGACACCGGTTCGTGACTCTCGTTCTCGCTCAACGGAACCGACGGACGTGCCTTGTTTCGGCGAATGCGATCGAGGCACGCGTTGACGACGATCTTGTGCAACCAACTGCGGACTGCAGCGTCCGCGCGAAACGACCCGGCCGTTCGATGCGCGGAGAGCAACGCCTCCTGCAACGCGTCGGATGCGTCCTCGGGTGTGTAGCTCGTGCGGCGTGCCGTGAGCCACAGGTGTTCCTGATGGCGATGGATCAACGTGGCGAATGCGGTCGGCTCACCGGCTGCATGAGCAGCCAACAATTCCGCATCCGTGCGCTCCCCCAGCGCCGAATCGATACGTTCGGTCATACGAAAACGGCTCCCCCCGTGTTAACGCATTGGGGGGAGCCTAGGCCATCGATACCGCGAAGTACGAAACGAACGCGATTTGCCTCTGTATCGCCGGTTTTACGTGTCGAAACCGATCCCGGAGATCGAGGTAGCGATGCGGCCACCCTGCTCTCCGAGGGTGGTGATCCACACCAGGACGTTGCCGGTGGGTTCGGTGCCGTCGAGTGCGATATCGGTGCGGCCGTTCTGCAGAGTGGCTTCACCGAGCAGCGTGGTGTCGCCGAGGCTCGGGGAATCGTTGGGAGCGGACCTGATCTCGACGACCGTTCCCGGCGACGTCGATTCGATCCACGCGTTCTTCAACGTCGACGACGGGATGGTGACGAGCAGTCCGACACCGTTCTTCAGTGCCGGGAACTGCTGGAAGTAGGAGTCGGTGGTCCAGGCCGTGCTGGGGTTGTTGTCGATCACGTTCGATGCCGTGCCCGGGTTGTCTGCAGAACCCTGCGGCGAGAAGACGCTGACATCGCTCATCGCGACGGGTCCACCCGTCGGCGCCGGGGGCGCAGCGGTGTCGCCGGCCGGCGGTGCGGCAGCCGGGGTCGTCAGCCCGAACTCCTGGCTGTCCAGCGGTGCATCGGTGTTGTCGCCCGCGATAGAGGTGAACAACCAGTAGCCGGCGAACGCCAGAATCAGCACCGTCAGAGCGCCGAGAACGGCGATGGCGATGTTGGTTCGCGTCGACTTCGCCTTCTCGGCGGCCAGCTCTTCCGGGTCTGCGAGCGAGTGACCGCTGGCTCCCGGGGCACGCTGGCCCAGTCGCAGTGCCGGCATCAGGTCGGTCTTGTCGTTGACCACCGCGGCCTGATCGAGAACGTGCTGCACCGTCGCGGCGGTGCGAATGCCACTGTTCTGCTCGAGCGCTCGTACCGCGACGGCAGAGATCTCGAACGGAACGTCGGGGCGAATTTCGCGAGGCTCGCGCGGCGCACCCTTGTCGTCCCGATCGGCCGGACGCATGCCGCCGACGCTGCGCAGGGATGCCGCGTCACCGGGAACGACGGCTTCTCCGGTGGTGTCCGACAACGGCCAGCGTGCAGTGATCAGGGCGTAGAGCATGGCACCGAGACCACGGACGTCCGAACTGGAGTCGGCGTCCGCCAGAGTCGCGGGAAACGCCAGGACGGCGTTGCCGCTGGTACTGATGCGTACGCGATCGGGGTGGTCGATCGACAGTGCGCCGCCGCTTCGGTGCGCAGCCTCGGCCGCGGCGGCCAGGACCTTGATCGCACGGGCGGCGCCGGTGGGGGCAGGAACCGTATCGGCCATCTCGCGCAGCGAGCGACCGGGAGTCCACTCGGCGACGACGATGCCGCCGGAGCTACCGCGCACCACGTCGAGCACCCGGGCGAGGCCGGGAGAGTTGATCCGACCGAGGCGCAGCGTCCGGGACAGGATTGCCTGCGGGCCCTGAGTGCGGTCGTTGGGTGACGCCGTGGACTGCTGATCGGCGTCGACGAACGTCAACGCGACCTCGCGGTCGAGCTTGACGTCGTGGGCCTGCCAGAACTTCAGCCCGCGAGCTCCACCGTGCGGTGCCAACAGGCGGTAGCGTCCGCCGGCCACCGACGCACCGGGAATCAGTGTCGGTCCGCGAAGGGTGCGCCCGGGGGCGTCCGCGGTGGACTGGTCCTCGGCTGGTTTTTCGGCAGCTTTGTCCGTCGTCGGCTTCGGTGCTACTGGTTTGTCGACTGCCGCCGATTTCTTCGTCGCGTCCACCGGCGTGCTGTCGGTCTTCGGCTCGGCCTTGCTCGCGTCGTCGACCGGCAGCTTCGCCTTCGAGATGGAGACGGTCTTGTCCGACGGCTTGGCGGCCAGCGCTGCCTTGGAGATCGCGATCGTCTGATCCTTGGGAGCGGACGCTTTGGTTTCCTTCTTCTCGGTGGCCTCGGCACTCGATGCAGCCGACGACTCAGGCGTGCTGGGTGTGCTCGGCTTCTCCGAAGAATCAGATGCTTTCGGGTCCGGTGTCTTCGACTCGGGTGTTTTCGACTCGGGTGTTTTCGACGACGCAGCAGACTCGGCCTTCACGGGCTCGGTGCGGTCCTGGGTGTCGACTTCGACTCCGCCGCTCGTTCGGTCGGCTTCGTTTGCTGGAGACTGTGCCGGCCCCCCAGCAACATCGTCGTCGGTCACTGTTACTCCTTCAGGCGAATATGCCCCGTGTTGTTCTACAAGCGGTCGACCTGCAGGGGCGTCTGCCCCCGGGTGCCGTTGACCAGGGTACGGGAGTCGATCCCGCGCAGTGTCCCATGTGGGCTCGGTTCGAATAACAGGAATCACGCTGGTTTCCGCGGCAGCCGGATCCGGCACCGAACCGGACGTCACAGGCTCGGGCGGGGCCGACCGTCCGAGGACCCGGCGGACGAGCCGGCTCAACGCGACGGTGACGGCCAGTACTTCGGGAATCTTGCCGAACCACAGGATGGAGAACGTGATGCCGAGCATGATGACGGCGTCCATCGCGACGCGCACGAAGTTGCCGATCCAGCCGTTCGCCATGGCGTCGAATCCGACGATCCGGTCGATGGCGAGCATGGCTGCGCCGCCGGCCAGCGAGGCGATGAGAACCAGCCAGACAGTCTTCCCGACGTTGGCCATCCGCAGGTTGCCGAGGCTCTTGTGCAGCAGGTATCCGCCGATGACGGCACCTGCGGTGTAGCCGAGGCCGGTCGCGGTGCCGAGGAGCAGCACCACCTGCTCGGGATCGGATGCGACGATCGGCGCGAGCAATGACAGGCCGATCTTGACGGCGGTGATGCCGAGCACGATCCACGTCGGAGTCCAGGCCTGCTCGCGGGCGTAGAACACGCGCAGGTGGATCAGGACCAGGGCGTACGGGATAAGGGAGAACGCGGACCAGCTCACGGCCTCACCGAGCCGGTTGGCGTCGGGCGCAAACTTGCCGAACCCGTACAGCGCCTCGCCCACCCACGGCCCCGCGAAGGTCAGGAACACGACGATCGGGACCATCGCGACCATCGTCAATCGGGTGGCGACGGAGAGATCGTCGACGACCGAGGGCGTGTCACCGTTGGCGGCATTACGACTGAGTCGAGGCATGATCGCCGTCAGAACCGTGACGCCGAGAATGCCGTACGGCAGCTGCAGCACGATCCAGGCCTGGGAATAGATCGTGGGGCTCGCGTCGTCGGCTCCCGACGAGATGTTGGTGGCGACGATCAGACCGATCTGACTGATGACGACATAGAGCACGATCGCCGCCGCCATCGCGCCGAACTTCTTCAAGCGCGCGTCGAATCCCCACAGTGGGCGCAGGTCGATCTTCTCGCGGCGAAGCGCAGGGATCAACGCCAGCACCTGCGTGATGACACCGGTGGTGACGCCGAGGCCGATGATCAACAGCTGCGGGTTCGTCATGTCGACCGGGTTGACGGTGATCTCACCCGGCATCAGGAAGTAGATGCCGAACACCGCAAGTACCACGAGGTTGTTGAATACCGGCGCCCACGCACCGGGTTTGAAGTTCTGTCGGGTGTTGAGCACCGCGGTGAGCAAGCCGGAGAGCCCGTAGAACATCAGCGCCGGCAATACCAGATAGGTGAAGGCAATGGTCAGGTCCTCGTTGACCTTCGGATCACCGTTGAGCATCAGACGCGCCAGCAGCGGCGCAGCGATGGTTGCGGCCAACGCCACGGTGCCGAGCAGCGCGACCGCAATGGTGAAGAGGCGTCGGACGAAGTCACGTCCGCCGTCGGCGTCCTCTTGTTCTGCGCGTACCAGGACAGGAACGACGATCGCTCCGAGGACGGCACCGAGCACCAGCTCGGAGATCATGTTCGGCAGGATCGTCGAGACGGTGAACGCACTGGCCAGGCCGGCACCCAGGGTGGCCGTCATGGCTACTTGCTTGGCGAATCCGGTGATGCGGCTGACGAGGGTCGCCACCGCAATGGAACCGGAGGCGGCCAGCAACGACTTCTGAGGTCTGGGTTCGGACTGCGGTGGTGACTCGTTGCCGCCCGGTGGTGTCTGCGGCGGAGGGATGTTCCCCGACGGCGCGGCGGGTGGGTAGTCCTCGTCCCGGAACCGTGGGATGAGCTGAGTTGCGGAGTCGTCCGCTGCCGGTTGACCGTCGAGCGGGGGCGGCGCCGGATAGGAACGCATCTCGGGTCGCGGTTGTCGCTCCCAAGGGGCGGGGCGAGGGGGCGTCGTGCGCCGGAACACCTGCGCTGCGGGCATGCGTGACCGGGGCAGGTCGCCGTCGTACGGCACATTGCCTGTCATGGTCTCTCGTACCCTTCGTCGGCCGGGTCGGGTTGTCCTCGGAATCGGTGCCAGAGTCGTCGGCCTGCAAGCAACAGTAGGAGCGCGCCGGCGCAGGCGGTAATTATCGCGAGAGCTTGACCGTATGCGTTCGATCGAACCGACACCGTCGATACCTCGCCGAGCCGGGTGCCGTCGAGGGTGGTGACGGAGAAGTCGACCGACAGATTGCGTTTGTCGTCCACCTCGGCGGGCACGGTGATGGTGCGCGATCCGCGCGCCGGAAGTTGGGTCACCCCGACGTCGCTGATCGTCATCTCCGGTGGCGCGTCTACTCGGAGGAGCACGTTGACCGGCACCGGTAGGTCGTTGCGGGCCACGAGCAGCAGCGGACTCTGCTCGGAGGCCAGTGTGTAGACGCCGCCCGGGGCCAGCACGGTCACCGATCCGTAGACGGTGTCGAGTCCGACGCGGGTCGCGGTGAGACGGGTGCGTGCCATGGCCGCGGCGTCCTCGCCTTCGGCGCTGGCGCGACCCGCGGTCGACAGGGCGCGGAGCATGTCCTCCCGCAGCGGGGCGGTGTACAGGCGCGGAGTCAGTGCGGACTGGGGATCCTCGACCAGTGACTGCGCCAGGGTGTCCACGCGTGCGCTCTGTGTGCGCACCGTGTCGATGGCGGACGCATCGAGATCGGTCGGCACATCGATGCTGGTCACCGGGATGCCGGTGGGGGGCTCGGTGATCAGGCCGGGCAGCGGACGAGGCGTCGCCAGGCCCGAACGCAACAGCGAGGACACCGTCGACAGGATTGCCGACGGTTCGTCTCCTCCCGCGGTCCAGTACTGCGGCGGTGCGACGGTCACCGTGCGGCCGGGTCGATCGGCACCGACGAGGGCGTGGAAATTGATGGCACCGAGGGCGTCCTGCAGCCGTGCGGTGCGAGAGTCGGTGCCCAGGTCGAAGCGTTGATTCGCCGGGGTCAAGGCCGGGGTCGACGGGGTCGTCCCGACGCCGGCCAGTGCCGCGGTGGTCGCCGAGTCGTAGTGGGTGGCGGCCAAGGTGCCGGTCGGATCGGCGGCGGTCGGCGCGGTATCGGTGGACACCAGCAGAGATGTCGGCGACGACGTGGGTGGGCTGATGCTGTTGTCTGCTACGAGGACGGTCCCGGTTCCCGACGATCTCAGCGCGTCCGCAGCGCCCGCGTCGACGCCGCCGGTGGGACTCCAGGTGAAACCGCGTACCGAACTGATGCCCAGGATGCCGTCGACGATGTCGGCCGGGGCGGCGACAGCGCTGCTGAGCAGCGAGGAATCACCGATGTCGGCGACGGCGGCGAGGTCGGCCTGAGCGAACGGTAGGGCCGTCACGCACGTGTTCGACGCCAGTGCCTCGAGCCGCGTCAACCACTGGGCTGCGGCCCCGCTGCCGGAGCCCTCCCGCGCGGAGCTGGCCGGATCGGCCGGGTTGTCGACGACGAGGTAGCCGCGGGTCATGTTCGAGACGGTGACCAGCAGGTCGGGGTCGATGCCGATGCACAGGCTCGACGCCAGTTTGCCGTCGGGATCGAGACCGGGCTGCGTCGCGAATTCCAGGGCTTTGAGCAGGGTGTCGAGCCGACCACCAGCGGCGAGCTGGGTCGCCAGGTCGTCGTCGATCAAACGCACTCGATCGTCGATGGAACCGGGGATTCCGGCCGCGAGACGGGGAATGTCGGCGAGTGGCCACAACACCGTCATTGCAACGGGATTCCGGGTGTTGGGGGGCAGCGGCATCGCGCCGGGCGCTGCGGGGTCGAGCTGACCGGGATTCCGCGGCAGTCCGACGACGGGTAGCAGGAAGCGGGCGTCGTCGAGTCGAGCCGTCCCGCCGTACTCGGGGGTGCCGTTGACGTTGAGAAGTAGGGGGTAAACGCCGGGAGCGTCGATCCCGAGTGAGGGCTCGGTACTGCTTCGTAACTGCATCGACAGATCGAACTGGCGGCTCTGGTCCTTCTCCAGCGACTCGGCGACCGTGACGAACGATCCGACGCGGTCGAATCTCTCCTGGTCGAGGGTCAGGGAGGTCCGCAGACCCGACGTGGTGTCGATGGCCGCGGCACCCTGCAGGCGAACGCTGACGTCGTCGACGCGTCGATCGCCGGTGTTCTTCACTGTCGCGCGAACCGTGACGAACGGATCGCTGCTGGTGGTGACCGTCGAGGGTGCGACCGTATCGATGCTCAGCGTCAGGAACGGATCGCCGGCCTGCGTCATAGGGGTATCGGGAACGGCGCTGGTCGTGCCGCTGGCGTCTCCGGCGGAATCTGGTTGCGCCGCGGCAGTAGGGAGCTGTTGGGGTCCCAGTGCTGCGGTGCCGACGGCCGGCGCTGCAGCGAGGAAAAACGAGGTCAATGCGGCGGCAGCGACCTTCCTGGCCCGCACGATCACTTCCCGCCGGGCGTGGGTGCGTTCGTGTCGCCGCCGGTTGCCTGCTCGCCGTTCATGTCCTCGATGAGGCGGGTGGCGATGGCGGCGAGTTTGCGTTCGTCGGCGTAGGCGAGTCGGGACGGCAGTTCGCTCAGCGGTACCCAGGCGACTTCGGTGACTTCGAGATCCTCGTCGGACAGTTCACCGCCCAGGAAGCGGAGGAGATAGTGATGAACGGTCTTGTGGACCCGGCGGCCTTCGGTGACGAACCAGTAGTCGATGCTTCCCAGCGACGCCAGCACGGTGCCGCGGATGCCGGTCTCCTCGGCGACCTCGCGCATGGCTGTCTGCTCGGCGGTTTCGCCCTGCTCGATGTGCCCCTTGGGCAGGGACCAGAGCAGGCGTCCGCGCCGGTCGGTGCGGCCGATCAGGGCTGCGCAGCGGGTGGCAGGCGGGCCGTCGAGGCCGTCGACCACCAGGCCTCCGGCAGAGGTTTCTCGGACGGTCCGCAGCTTGGGTGCTTCGGTGTCGGCGCGTGCTTGACGCCGCCGCGGGTTGCGGCGGCTCCTGTTCGCACGTTCGGCAGCAGACACCCGATCCATACTAGTTGCCTCGGCGCCCCGCTCCGGCTTGCCGCACCGTGGCCGATGGCCGAGACGATCCGGTCGGTACTGCGCCAGTAGGCTCTTCCACCGTGGCCGATCAGTCCCTATCTTCCGTTTCCCCCGAGCACGCCGATGCGCGCCGGGAAAGGTTGCTGGCTGCAGCTGCGGTGACGTTGCGTGAACTCGCGCCGGTATTGACCCCGCTGGGCGCGTTGTTCGCCGCCGCGGGCCACGAGCTGTACCTCGTCGGAGGGTCCGTTCGGGACGCGGTTCTCGGTCGTTTGGGAACCGATCTGGATTTCACCACCGACGCCAGGCCGGAGGTCGTTCAGACGCTGCTGTCCGGGTGGGCGGACCATCAGTGGGACACGGGCATCGCGTTCGGAACAATCAGTGCGGCCAAGGACGGCCAGCAGATCGAGATCACGACGTTCCGCACCGATTCGTACGACCAGGTCTCGCGCAACCCCGAGGTGCAATACGGCAGCAGCCTCGAAGAAGATCTCGTTCGACGCGATTTCACCGTCAACGCCATGGCCGTGCGGTTGGGTGCGGACGGCGTGCAGGAGTTCGTCGATCCGCTCGGCGGCATGGACGCGTTGCTCGAGGGCGTTCTCGATACCCCGTCGGCACCGGAAACGTCGTTCGGTGACGATCCGCTGCGGATGCTGCGCGCGGCTCGATTCGTGTCGCAACTCGGCTTCTCGTTGTTGCCGCGGGTGCACAGCGCCATCGTCGACATGGCCGATCAGATCGATCGCATCACCGCCGAGCGCATTCAGGTGGAGCTGGACAAGCTGATTCTCGGCGCCCACCCGATCGAGGGCATCGACGTGATGTGCGAGACCGGTTTGGCTCAGCGGATCATTCCCGAGGTGCCGAACATGAAGCTCGAAATCGACGAGCATCATCAGCACAAGGACGTGTACTGGCATTCGTTGACGGTTCTGAAGCAGGCCATCGACCTCGAGGACGGCGACCCCGATCTCGTATTGCGTTGGGCCGCACTGCTGCACGACATCGGCAAGCCCGATACCAAACGTAACGAGCCCGGCGGCGGCGTCAGCTTTCACCACCACGAGGTCGTCGGGGCCAAGATGGTGCGAAAGCGTATGCGCGCGTTGAAGTATTCGAAGAAGATGATCGAGGACGTCTCGCATCTGGTGTTCCTGCATCTGCGATTCCACGGATACGGCAAGGGTCAGTGGACCGACTCGGCGGTGCGTCGCTACGCCACCGATGCCGGCGAGCTACTGCCCAAGTTGCACAAGCTGGTTCGAGCCGATTCGACCACCAGGAACAAGCGTCGAGCGGCTGCCCTGCAAGCCACCTACGACGATCTCGAAGAGCGGATCGCCCGCATCGCCGAGCAAGAGGACTTGGCGCGGGTTCGTCCCGACCTCGACGGTAACGCGATCATGGAGCTGCTCGGTATCCCCGCCGGTCCCGACGTGGGCAAGGCCTGGAAATACCTGAAGGAACTGCGCCTCGATCGAGGACCACTCTCACGTGAGGACGCCGAAGCGGCGCTGCTCGAGTGGTGGCCGACGCAGTAGCGCGTCCCGCGCACGTGCGCGGAACTTCGTAGCCCACTACGAGTTTCCACTCACGACGAGCGAAGCTCGGCCTTGACGAGATAGACGTTGTAGCTGTCCCACTCCGAGACGGTGAAGTACAGCTCGTTCGCCGTCGACCACGGATGAATGAAGCCGCCGTAGGTCTTGGGGTACTCGGCGGTATCGATCAGGGTGCTCGGGGCGGTCCACTCGCCCTGCGGTGAATTTGCTTCGCGCAGAACGATATCGCCGCGTAACGGATCCAGATACGTCATCCGCCAGAGGCCTCGGGCGTCGTCGTGATGAACCGACAGTTCCCCGGCCATACCGTCGGCGATGGGGGTGGCTTCGTTCGATCCGACGGGAGCCCAGGTGCCGTTCACCCAGTACTGGTAGGCGGTCTTGTTCAGTACGTCCGCTTTCGGGACGCGTGCCAGGCCGACCTGGCCGGCGCGACCGTTGACGGTGCCGAACATGTACACGTACTCCCCCGCCGGGACCATCGTCGACACCTGGAACTTGGAGAACCCGAAGACGTTGTCCCACTTGGCATGCTCGTCCTTGACCCAGGTGGAACCGTTGTCGTCGGAATAGGCGATGCCGCCGTAGTTGGTCCACCACATGCCGGGGATCGTGCTCCACCGCCGGATGGACATGTACGACATGTACTGCCGGTCGTCGATCGCGAACCCGGACGTGGGGATGACGGTGGTCTCCCAATTCTTGATCTTGCGCGAGGGTAGTAATTCGGCTGCGTGACAGCGGGAATCCTGCACCATCGAGTCCAGGGTCATACCGTCGGACAGGTCGGTGTCGGTGCTGTGTCCCAGTACGTTCGACCGCCAATCGTCTCCGCCGACCACACCGAATTCCCAACCCTTGCCGAAGGAATCGCCGAAAACGACGGCGACCTCGCCCGGTTTGCTCTCCCACATGATGCCGAGGTCGGTGCCGTCGACCTGCCAGCGCTTGTCGGTGCGGTTCTCCGATCCCGGTCCGGTCAGCTGCGAGACCACCTCGACGTGTCCGACGGCCGGTGCCACCGGCGGTACCGTCGTCGGCCCGGACTCCGCCGCGGTGACCGCTGGTGCCGGCGGCGGGGTTCCCGGAGTTCCACCGGGGCCGGGAATCGGGATGGGAATGGTCTCGGGCTGCGGGTCGATCTCGATGCGAGGGAACGGCAGATGGTCTGCAGAGCCGGTGGTGGGCGACTCCGTGGCGTCGGTGAGGTCGGGACAGGGGTCCGCGCACGGGTCGGCCGACGGCTCGGCCTGGACACGGGTGTTGTTCGGCGGCGGGTCGGGCACCGGCACGAGTTCGATCGACGGATACGGCACGGGGATCACCACACGATCCGGCAACGGCGGCAGCTGCGGCGGATTTCCGGGCCCGACGGGCTCTGGTGGGTAGTCCTTGGGGTCGAATCCGGTTTCTCCACAGGAATTCACCGGCGGCGGCGGGGCCGCGTACGCGGGGGGTGCGGAAAGAACGGCTGTACCTGCGGCAACCGCGATGATGCAGCCGAGCGACGTCGTGCGGCCATGCATGCGGTGCCCCCGTGTTGTCCGACGAAACCTAGCGGTCCGATACGGGAAGATACACCACGTCAGCGCGGTGCGCGCCTCGTGTTGAGTACCGCTGCCACGAAGCCGACGGCGTAGATCCCTGCTCCGACGAACACCAGCGCGTGCGCAGTGGGATCCTGGCTCAGCTCCGTGGCGTCGGGGCCGACGGCGAATGCGGCCGCGGCGAGGGCGCCGACGAACGCGACGTTGAACACGGTGTCCTGCAACGCGAAGACTCGTCCGCGATGCGCGTCGTCGATCTCGATCTGCATGGCGGCGTCCCCACTGAGTTTGACGGTCTGCCCGGCGATCCCGAGGAGAAAAGCTCCGAGCAGCAGACTGGTCTGGGTGAGGCCGGAGACGGCACCGACCTGAGCGGCGATGGCCAGGACGAGGGCCGTGGCGATGGTGCGGGTGCGGCCGAACCGCGGGACGGCGAACGGCGCGATGACGGCGGCGAGGAACATTCCGGTGGCCGTGGCTCCGACGGCAATGCCGAAGCCGGCGAGGCCGCCGGGCAGGGAACTCTGCGTGCTCTCCCGCAGCACCAGCACCATGATGAGGGTGTTGATGCCGAACACGACGCGGTGTGCCCCGATGCCGATCATCGCGGTGGTCACGCCCGGCGACCGCCACACCGCCAGGGCACCCGATTTCAGGCCGGCGGCAACATCTTTCAGCGGGTTGCCGGGCCGATCGTCCGTATCGGGACCGAGAGACCGCGGCGCGAACCGTCCGGCCGCAACAGCACCGACCACCGAGCCGGTCGCGGCCAGCCCCACGGCGACACCCGAGCCGAGATCCCCCGCTCCGACGGCACCGATCACTGCGACCGCCAGTCCCGCACCGGCCGCCGCGAAACCGGAGCCGACGGTGGCCAGTACCGAGTTCATCGGCACCAGCCACGATTGCCGCACCACATGCGGCAAGGATGCCGACGCGCCCGCCAGGACGAACCGACTGAGCCCGACGGTGGCCAGAGCCAACAGCAGCAGCGGCGTGGCGTCGACCCCGGCACACAGAAGCCCGGCGGTAGCGGTGATGAGAACGATGCGAACGATATTGGCCCACAACAGAACCGATCGACGATCCCAGCGGTCCAACAGCGCACCTGCGAACGGGCCCACCAAAGAGTAGGGCACGAGCAGAACAGCGAAACCGGCGGCGATCTCGGCGGGGTTGGTGGCGCGTTCGGGATTGAACAGGATGGCACCGCTCAATGCGGCTTGGAACAATCCATCACCGAACTGGCCGGCGAAACGAACGGTGGTGAGCTTGCCGACGCCCGGGGACTCACGTAGGCGGGTACGAAAGGAGGCGTCGTTCACCGACGGGACTCTATCCCGCGTCGGTCACACCGATACGGCGGGCTTGTCTGCCTTCCACCACGCGATCGTGGCGGCTGTGCCGTCGGCGAGCGGGGTGGGCTCGAGGCCGAGAACGCGCTCGCTGTGGCTCGAATCGAGGATGTAGGGGTAGCGGAACTGGTACAGGGTGTCCCCCAGCTCTTTCATCGGACCGGAAACGAGCCCCAGTGCTCGCATGACCCAAGCCGGTACGGCACCGATCTTCGGGGTCGGCAAGTCCGCTGCAGCGGAGTACATCTCGATCATCTCCCGCTGAGTCACCGCGGGGGCGGTCGGTGCATGCAGGACGGTATTCCACGTGGACGGTCGTGCGGCCGCGACGATCATCGCGGCTGCGAAATCCGGCACGTACGTGAAGGAATGGGGTAGGTTCGCGGCCCCGATCACCCGAATGGTCTTACCGGCGAGCACATTGGCGACCACACGTTCTCCCATGTGCGAGACGAGCACCCGGGGGCCGTAGAAGTCGGATGCCGCGATGCTGACGGTGGGGGTCGAGTGAGCGTCGCGTGCGGCCAGGAGTTCGGTGCGCACACCCAGCTTGCGGAACGTGGCATTTCTGGGTGAGTCCTCGCGGATGGGCCCGTCGACCCGGCCGTAGGCGTAGAGACTTTCGGGGAACACGACGACCGTGCCCGCGGCCGCGTCGAGCACACGTCGTTCCATCGCCTCGAGCTTGTCGCGCCACACCGTGTTCTCGTAGGCGGCGTGGGTGCAGTGATAGATGGCGGTTGCTCCGTCGACGTGCGCTCGGAGGTCGTCGGACTCGATGTCGACCGATCGCCGTTCGATGTTCGGATGCTGTGGCCCGCTGCCGGATCGAGTCAGGATACGCACCGTATGTCCCTGTGCAGCAAGCTGTTCGGCGATCGTCCAGCCGACGGGTCCCGCACCGGTGACGACGTGAAGTTCTGACATGGCTACTCCGTTTCGGTAAACGAGAGCGGTGCTCTCTGATGTGTCGAGTGTGCACCTCTGCTCGGAGAAAAGCAAGAGCAGTGCTCTCGGAAAAGAGCGGCAGTTACAGTAGCGAGCATGGCGAGCACTCCGCGTACCCGAGCCCGCGCCCAGACCCTGAGCGACATCACCCGCATCGGACGGGAGCACCTGGCCGCAGACGGTGCTGCGGCCCTGTCGCTACGCGCGGTCGCCCGAGATCTGGGCGTCGTCTCCTCGGCGGTCTATCGCTACGTCTCGAGCCGGGACGAGCTACTGACCTTGCTCGTCGTCGATGCGTATTCCGAGCTGGGCGACGAAGTCGACGCGGCCGTCGACGCAGCGGACGGCCCCGCCGACAAATTCCGGGCGTTGAGCCGGGCGGTGCGTCGATGGGGACTGCGGGAGCCGGCCCGGTACGCGCTGCTCTTCGGCAGCCCCGTACCCGGTTACCACGCGCCCGCCGAACAGACCACCGGCCCGGGGACCCGGGTGATCACCACATTGGTCGCAGTCCTGCAGTCGGCCTGGGACATCCGTCGCCCGGACATCGAATCGGCGCCCACCGAGTTGGCGTCGCTGCACGCAAGTTTCGAGGACATCCGCGCCCAGATGGACATGGACCTGCCCGACGAGCTCATCGCATTGGGCGTGATGGTGTGGGCGTCACTGTTCGGTGCGATCAATTTCGACGTGTTCGATCAGTACGGCGCGACGACGTTTGCCGACCGAGACGCGTTGTTCGAGTTCCAGTTGGGGATTCTGACCAAGATTGCCGGGCTCGAGTAGGACCGAGGACTGGCCGTCGTGCTTGTGCCACATCCGGCGGTGTGCGGTGCCACAATGGCTGATGTGGCAGCGCATGCGGAGGAACCCGAGGACCGGACGGCGTCGGCACTGCACGATGTTCGTCCCGGCAGTCTGCTGGTGTCGTCCATCGAACTCGTGGAGCCCACGTTTCGGCGCACCGTCATCTACATCATCGAACACAACGACGCGGGCAGTCTCGGCGTCGTGATCAACCGCCCCAGTGAGACCGCGGTGCAGAACGTGCTGCCCGATTGGTCCGAGCTCGCCGCGAAGCCGCGGGCCCTGTACGTCGGTGGTCCGGTCAAGCGTGATTCGGCACTGTGTCTGGCCACGCTGCGCACCGGTGCGTCGATCGACGGGGTCGCCGGTCTGCGCCGAGTCGACGGCCGGGTGGTGATGGTAGATCTGGATTCCGACCCCGCAGACATCGCGCAGTACGTGGAGGGTGTGCGCATCTTCGCCGGGTACTCGGGGTGGACGTTCGGGCAGCTCGAAGGTGAACTGGACCGAGAAGACTGGATCGTGTTGTCGGCCTTGGCTTCCGACGTGATCGGTCCGCCGCGCGTCGACCTGTGGGCGCAGGTTCTGCGTCGTCAGCCGATGCCGTTGGCGCTGTTGGCGTCCCACCCGATCGACGTCGAACGGAACTGAGAGCGGCTGCGCCGCACGTGCGCGGAACTTCGTAGCAGGGGTCGAGTTTCCACTCACGACCCAGGACGCAATCTAGTGCGAAAAAGCCCGCGCGGTCGAGTGTCCGCCCGATTTCAGACCGTCGATCACCTCGTCGATGGCGATGCACAGCATGCGGCCGAGGTCTGCGCTGAAGCCCTCGCGGACGACGATTCTGAGTACGGCGACGTCGGTGGCGTTGTCGGGCATCGTGTACGCCGGCACCTGCCAGCCGCGGGCGCGCAGTTCGTGGGACACGTCGAACACGGTGAACTCGCAGTGCTCCTTGAGCATGAACGACAGGACCGGAATGGCCGATCCGTCGGTGATCACGTCGATGTCGGGATGTCCCGCGAGATGAGTGCTGACGCGAACGGCCGTGTCGCGCAGTGCTTTCATGATGTCGGTGTAGCCGGACCTGCCGAGTCGCAGGAAGTTGTAGTACTGCCCGATCACCTGGTTGCCCGGCCTCGAGAAGTTCAGCGTGAAGGTGGGCATGTCGCCGCCGAGGTAGTTCACGCGGAACACGAGATCCTCGGGCAGGTCTTCCTTGGTTCGCCAGACCGCGAATCCGATTCCCGGATAGGTCAATCCGTACTTGTGTCCGCTGGCGTTGATGGACTTGACCCGAGGCAGACGGAAGTCCCATTCGAGCTCCGGGTACAAGAACGGTACGACGAAACCACCGCTGGCCGCGTCGACGTGAACCGGTACGTCGGGTCCACCGCCGCCGACGATCTCGTCGAGGACGGCGCAGATTTCCTGTACCGGTTCGAGTTCACCGGTGAACGTGGTGCCGAGAATCGCCACGACGCCGATGGTGTTCTCGTCCACCGCGTCCCGAACCTGTTCCGGGGTGATGACGTAGCGACCGCGCTCGACGGGCAGGTACTTGGGTTCGACGTCGAAGTAGCGACAGAATTTCTCCCACACCACCTGGACATTGCTGCCCAACACCAGGTTCGGGGTTCCTGTCCCGGCGCCCTTCGCCCGCCAGCGCCACTTGAGCGCCAACCCCGCCAGCATGACTGCTTCACTGGAGCCGATGGTCGAGACGCCGGTGGCCGACGACGGGTCCTCGCGGTCGAGGCCGGGTGCGTGGAACAGGTCGGCGACGATGTTGACGCAGCGTTCTTCGATGGCCGCGGTGGACGGGTACTCGTCCTTGTCGATCATGTTCTTGTCGAACGTTTCCGCCATCAGCTTTTCGGCCTGCGGATCCATCCAGGTGGTGACGAACGTCGCCAGGTTGAGGCGTGAGCTGCCGTCGAGCATCAGTTCGTCGTGGATGTAGCGGTAGGCGGCGTCTGGGTCGAGTTGATTCTCGGGGAGTCGCAGTGCGGGTACAGGATCGGTGGCGAGCCGGCCGGTGTAGGCGGCAGAGACGACGCCGTCCGTGTGCAGTTTCCTGGGCATTGTCTTCTCCGATTTCTCGACTGACACCAACCTAGTCCGCGACGACCGCCGCCGGGCTCGGTTCCGGTCGACGCGCGAAATGCTGAGCGATGACGGTGCACACCATCAGTTGAATCTGATGGAACAGCAACAGCGGCAGGACGATCAACCCGATGGGTTGGCCGACGAACAGCACGGCGGCCATCGGCAGTCCGCTCGCCAGGCTCTTCTTGGATCCGCAGAACAGCAGCACCAGACGATCCTCGAGTGAGAAACCGAACCACTTGCCTGCGTACCAGGTGATCGTCAGAACGAGGGCGAGCAGCAGGATGCACACGGCGACGACGATGCCGATGCGCCACAGGGCGACCGAGGACCACACGTGTTGATTCATCGATGCGCTGAAGGCGGAAAAGACGACCAGCAGAATCGATCCCCGGTCGACGAGCTTCGTCGACGCGCTGTGGCGGGTCAGCCAGCCCGTCACCCAGGGTCGGAGCAACTGACCGACGGCGAACGGGAGCAGCAGCTGCGCAACGATGTCGAGGATCGAGCTGGGATCGATGCTCGCCGAACCAGTGGTGGTCATCAGCGCGAGCACCAGCAGCGGGGTGACGAACACGCCGAGGATGTTGGAGAACGACGCGCTCACCACGGCACCGGCCACGTTGCCTCGGGCGATGGAGGTGAAGGCGATCGAGGATTGGACGGTCGAGGGCACCAGGCAGAGGAACAGCATTCCGGTGTAGAGGTCCTCGCTGAGCAGACTCGATTCGAGGACCCTCAGGGCCAGGCCGAGCGCGGGGAACAGCAGGTACGTCGACGCCAGGATCACCGAGTGCAAGCGCCAGTGTTTGACGCCTTCCCAGGCGTCACGTGGGGACAGTCGCGCGCCGTAGATGAGGAACAGCAGCCCGATGGCGACGCGTGTCACCCAGCCGAGAACGTCCTCGGCGGTTCCCGACGCCGGGAAGATGCTCGCCAGCGCGGCGACCGCGAAGATGCTCAGCAGGAAGGGATCCAGGACGGTGTCCCGCAACGCTTTCACTCGGCCACTCAGTCCGCAGTGGTGGTGCGGGCACGGTCGGTGAGGGTGTTGAGCGTTCCCGCGATCGTGTCGGCGGCTACGGTTCCGATGGTCAGTCGATCACCGTTGGCGAAGGTGACGAATGCCGCCGGCCCGGCTTCGGTGGCGACGGCGTAGTTGCCGCGGCCCTTCGCTCGAAGACCCCACCCGCCGAAGTCCTTGGCCGGGTTCACCGTCCGCACCGAGGCACCGGTGATCTCGGCGATGTCGTAGTCGAATGCCGCCATTCCCAGGCTCGAGACGTAGAGACCGTCGCTGTCGATGTGCACGGTGAATCGCAGTAGGGACAGGATCAGGATGGTCAGCGGAACGAACAGAAAGATCGGCCACGGCGAATTCGAGAGGTAGCACGTCACGCCGGCTCCGGCCGCAGACAGCGCGATCACCGTGACTGCGGCGACGCGGCTCGCTCCGACGGGAACCACCAGCGGCAGTTCGAGGCCGCACCGAGGTAGGTCGGTGTGCAGGGGTGCGGTGGCGACGACGCGTTGGCGGTGATCCCGCAGGCGCGTCGCTCCGAACAGTCCGATGGCGAACCCGGCAACGGTACCGACGGCGATGGCCCAGCCGGGAATGGTGACGCTCTGCTCGGTGGGTAGGTCGAGTTCGCGTGCGAGGGTCGCGATCTCCAGCACGCCGATCGTCCCGACGACGGTGAGCCCGATGATCAGCATCGTCCGACGCATGATCAGCAGCACTCGGGCCAGGGCGGCCACCGCGCTCACACCGCCCCCGACCAACACGATGACGATGGCGACGGTCCAGGCGTTGGCGAGCGGATTGGAGAAGTCGTCCGGCTGGGTTCCGCTGAAGTGAGTCGCCACCTGGTCCGGCAGGCGACCCTCCCACAGATAGGCCAGGACGAGGCAGAGAGCGGCAACCGCGAGCGGGAGGACGACGCCGAAGACGACTCCGGCCGGATCGAAGGTGCGCAGACTCTTCTGTTTCATGCGCTCAGCTCGGCTGGCAGGCGTCCTTGAGGCTGCACGAGATGCACGATTGTCCGCATCCGTCGGCCTCGGCGGGTGCCGGCACTGCCGCGGCTGCGCGGGCACCGATGGATCCGCCGGCTGCGGCGATGAACAGCGCTGCAGCGAGGGCAACGACCACTCCGACGACCGCTGCGATGCCGCTCAGTGCGAGTGCGGCTACGCCGCCGATGGCCAGTACCAGCGCAGATGCGGCTGTGGTCGGGCCGGCGACACGGTTCGCGAGGACGAACGTCTCGTCGTCGCGCATTGCCTCGGGGGTACGGACACCGGCGAATCGATTGCGCGGGAGCCGGCCGAGCAGCGACAGGGCAGCGACAGCCCCGACGACGAGGGCGAGCACGAACAACACAACCGAGACGATGACCACCTGGCCAGGATACGGCGCAGCGAGGTCCTGGTACCAGGCGGGCCGCGTCACACTTTAGGCTGGTAGGTGTGACCGATTCCGTTGAAGCATCCACCGAGTCCGTTCCCGAGTACCGCTACACAGCCGAACTCGCCGGGCGCATCGAGGAGCAGTGGCAGGACCTGTGGGAATCGCAGGGCACCTTCGACGCGCCCAACCCGGTCGGAGCGCTCGCCGGAGACGTCCCCAAGGACAAGCTCTTCGTCCAGGACATGTTCCCGTACCCGTCGGGCAGCGGCCTGCATGTCGGGCACCCCCTGGGCTACATCGCCACCGATGTATTCGCGCGGTACCACCGCATGCAGGGACGCAACGTGCTGCACGCACTGGGCTACGACGCCTTCGGGCTGCCCGCCGAGCAGTACGCCGTGCAGACGGGTACGCATCCGCGCAGCACCACCGAGGACAACATCGTCAACATGCGACGCCAGTTGCGTCGGCTGGGTCTCGGGCACGATCGTCGACGGTCCCTGGCGACGACGGATGTCGACTTCTACCACTGGACGCAGTGGATCTTTCTGCAGATCTTCAATGCTTGGTTCGACGACGAGCTCGGCAAGGCGCGCCCCATCTCGGAGCTGGAGGCGGAATTCGCCTCGGGTGAGCGGACATTGGACGACGGCCGCTCCTGGGAGTCGCTGACCGTCGGTGAACGCCGCGAGGTGATCGACGGCTTCCGTTTGGTGTACGAGTCCAACTCGATGGTCAACTGGTGCCCTGGCCTGGGTACCGTGCTGGCCAACGAGGAGGTCACCGCCGACGGACGTAGCGATCGCGGCAACTTCCCGGTCTTCCGAAAGAACCTGCGCCAGTGGATGATGCGCATCACTGCGTACTCCGATCGGCTGGTTGACGACCTCGAATACCTGGATTGGCCCGAGAAGGTCAAGACCATGCAGCGCAACTGGATCGGACGCTCTCGCGGAGCGCAGGTCTCGTTCTCCGGGATCGAGGTGTTCACCACCCGCCCGGACACGCTGTTCGGTGCCACCTACGTGGTGCTGGCGCCCGAGCACGATCTGGTCGACGGCATGGTGGCCGAGCAGTGGCCTGCCGGAATTTCGGACAAGTGGACCGGCGGCGCCGCGACACCGGCCGAAGCCGTTGCCGCATACCGCGCGTCGATCGCCGCGAAGTCCGATCTCGAGCGGCAGGAGAACAAAGAGAAGACCGGCGTCTTCATCGGTGCGTACGCCGAGAACCCGGTCAACGGTGAGCAGGTGCCGGTGTTCATCGCCGATTACGTGCTGACCGGGTACGGCACCGGTGCCATCATGGCCGTTCCGGGCCACGACGCACGTGACTGGGAGTTCGCGACGGCATTCGATCTGCCTGTGCGCGAGGTCATCTCCGGCGGCGATGTCACCGAGGCGGCTTACGTCGGCGACGGTGAATTGGTGAACTCCGGTTTCCTCGACGGCCTGCCGGTGGACGAGGCCAAAGCCGCCGTCATTTCCCGACTGGAGTCGGAAGGCAAGGGCCGCGGCACAATTCAGTACAAGCTGCGCGACTGGCTCTTCGCGCGCCAGCGCTACTGGGGCGAGCCGTTCCCGATCGTCTGGGACGCCGAAGGCAACCCGCACGGACTGCCCGATTCTGCTCTGCCAGTGGAACTTCCCGAGATCGAGAACTACGCCCCGGTGTCGTTCGATCCTGACGACGCCAGCTCCGAGCCGTCCCCACCGCTGGCCAAGGCCGACGAGTGGGTCAACGTCGAACTCGATCTGGGCGACGGACTGCAGACCTACACCCGCGACACCAACGTGATGCCGCAGTGGGCCGGTAGCTCTTGGTACCAGCTGCGCTATGTCGACCCCACCAACTCCGAGGCCTTCGCAGACCCGGAGAACGAAAAGTACTGGGTGGGGCCGCGTCCCGAAATCCACGGACCCAACGATCCGGGCGGAGTGGATCTCTACGTCGGTGGCGTCGAGCATGCGGTGTTGCACCTGCTGTACTCGCGCTTCTGGCACAAGGTGCTGTTCGATCTGGGTCACGTCAGCTCCAGCGAGCCCTACCGACGCCTGTACAACCAGGGCTACATCCAGGCCTACGCGTACACCGATTCCCGCGGGGTCTACGTTCCTGCAGCCGAGGTCGTCGAACGCGACGGCGGCTACTTCTATCAGGACCAGCCCGTCAACCGTGAGTACGGCAAGATGGGTAAGTCGCTGAAGAACTCGGTCTCACCCGACGAGATCTTCGCCGAGTACGGTGCCGACACTCTGCGTGTCTACGAGATGTCGATGGGTCCGCTGGACACCTCACGCCCGTGGGCGACGAAGGACGTCGTCGGCGCGCAGCGTTTCCTGCAGCGCGTGTGGCGACTGGTGCTCGACGAGGTGACCGGCGAGGTTCGCGTCACCGATGCGAAGCCCACCGAGGACACTCTGCGAGTGCTCAACCGGGTGATCGACGGTGTGCACGCGGATTACGCTGCGCTGCGCGACAATACGGCCGGTGCCAAGTTGATCGAGCTGACCAACCACATCACCAAGGCGTACCCCGACGGTGCGCCACGCGGTGTGGTGGAGCCGTTGATCCTGATGCTCGCTCCCCTGGCACCGCACCTCGCCGAGGACCTGTGGGGCAGGCTCGGACACGAGAAGTCGTTGGCGCACGGGCCATTCCCGCGCGTGGAGAAGAAGTGGTTGGTCGCCGATACCGTCGACTACCCCATCCAGGTCAACGGCAAAGTCCGCAGTCGCATCACTGTGTCTGCCGATGCAACGAAGGACGACGTCGAGAAGACGGCATTGGAAGACGAGAAGATCGTGGCCCTGCTCGACGGGAAGGCCCCGACCAAGATCATCGTGATCCCTGGTCGCATGGTGAACATCGTTCTGAAGTAGCTCTCGCCTCCGCCGAACTCGAAGTTATGGATGAAAATCTTGCGATTTCCGTCCATAACTTCGAGCTCGCGGGGGTTTAATTTGTTGCATGTCACTGGCTGGTAGAGGGTTTGCGTTGAGGCTGATGGCCTCCGTCGTGCTACTTCTCGGGTCCGCCACGCTCGTGAGTGTCCCTGTTGCACAAGCAGATCCGGGACCCGGCTCGCCGATTCCAGCGAATGATCCGTTCTACGATTGGGACGGCGGCCTGGACGTCTCCCCGGGAACGGTGCTGCGGTCGAGGCCCATGACGTTCCGTACCCCCACCCAGCCGACGCCGATCACAGGTAGCCAGGTGCTCTACAGGACTACCGACCAGCAGGGCGACGGTGTCGTCACGGTTGCCACGGTGCTGCGGCCCTTGGTCCCCGGGCCGACTCGGATCGTCTCGTACCACATGGCGTACGACGCCCTGGGCTCTCAGTGCAATCCCTCGTACACCCTCAGCGGCGGGTCCACGAGTCCCATTGCCGGCGCGGAACAGGCGGTCATTGCCGGTTACCTTGCAGCCGGCTACACCGTCGTCGTGCCGGATTACGAGGGCGAGGAGCTCGAATGGACGATCGGGCGGCAGTCGGGCTACGCCGCTCTGGACGGCATTCGTGCCGCGCAGTCCCTCCTGCAGCTTCCGTCGAGCACGCCCGTCGGCATGGTCGGGTACTCCGGTGGATCCGTCCCGACGCAGTGGGGTGCCGAAGTTGCCCCCGAATACGCGCCCGAGCTGAATCTGGTCGGTGCGGCGGCCGGCGGGCTACCGGTCGACCTGGCTCACAACCTTCCGTACGTCAGCGGTAACAGAGAGTGGGCGGGTGTCATCCCGGCACTGATCGTCGCCTACGAGCGTGCGTACGACCTCGACCTGAACAGTTTCATCTCCGACTACGGCCTCGAGGTGATCGACCAGGTCGATCAGGAATGCATCGCCCAGTTCGCCGACGACTACCCCACGCTCACCGACGCCTCGATGGTCAAGGCCCCGTACACCTCCCTGCTGGATGTACCCGAGGTGGTGGCGGCGATCGACGACAACATCATGGGCAGCCAGGGCACCCCGCGGACGCCGATGTTTCTGGCCGTCGGTCACGCCGATCCGATCGGCGATACCGTCATGATCACCGGCGACGTGCAGGGACTGGCGTACGGCTACTGCGGCCGGGGCGTGGATGTGCAGTACGCGCAGTACGACGGCCTGACGCACAGCGACGCCTTCCCGGCATTCGAGGCGCAGAGCCTGCAGTTCCTGACCGAACGGTTCAGCGGTGGGCCGACGCACAGCAACTGTGTGACGATCCCGCCCGGCAATGCCTTGACCCCGACTTCGTAGTTCTCTCAGATGGCCCCGAGATCGGCAGACAGCCAGTGTTCGGGGCGCAGGTAGAACACCACGTTCTCCTCGTGCTCACGGTTGGCCATCTCGAGGTAGCCGTCGACCTTCTCCGGGGGCAGGTAGCGGGCTGCCATGGCGCGCAGCAACTCGGGAGTACTCGGCTCCTCTCGCGCCACCGGACCTTCGACGCTGACGTAGCGGATCGTCGGATCGGACTGCTCGATCATCAGAGTGAATCGCCCTGCAGTCCTGATCAATTGGGCCTTCTTCGACGTGGCGCCGGTCAACACCCAGGCTTCACCGCCGGGGGTGTAGTCGTACCAGATCGGTACCGTCAGCGGGCCACGGTCCGCCCCGGCCGCTACCGAGAGGGCGGCGATATGCGATTCGGACAAATACTCTTCGCGTTCTGTCTTCGACAGTGCCATGAATCAACCGTAAGACTTCCCCGGGCGAAGTTCCAGACCTGATTCGACGCCCAATGTGGCCTGATCCTGGTCCGCCGTGGACAGTGGAGGGATGCCGATCGACGAGCCGAAGATTACGGGTAGCCCCGTGGGTCGCCGAGTCGTGCTCGGCCTGGTGGCGGCCGGGGTCGCGGGCATCGTCGGTGGGGGCGCGGTGCAGAAGGGTCTCGCGTCGGTACTCGGGCCGATCGGTAACCACGATCCGACGGGACTGATCGGACTGATTCCCGTGGGCGACAACTTTCGCTTCTATTCGGTGACGCAGGGCGCGCCGCGCAAGGACGAGAACTCCTATGCCCTGACGGTGGGCGGTTCCGTCGACACACCGCGCACGTTCACGCTGCAGGACCTCCGCGCGATGCCGCAGACGTCGTTGGTACGTGACTTCCAGTGCGTGACGGGATGGCGGGTACCCGAAGTTGCTTGGAGCGGAGTGCGATTGGCCGATATCCTCGATGCCGTCGGACCCACCGCGTCGGCGACGTCGTTGCGGTTCACCTCGTTCGACGGCACGTATACCGAGAGTCTGACGCTCGATCAGGCCCGTCGCGACGACGTGCTGGTTGCGTTGACCATGCTCGACGGCCCCGTCACCCACGATCACGGAGGTCCGGTTCGGCTGTTCGTCGCTTCGATGTACGGCTACAAGAGCATCAAGTGGCTCGGCGGAATCGAGTTGACGGACAACGTGGTTCCCGGATACTGGGAGAAACGTGGATACGACATCGATGCGTACGTCGGCGAGTCGAACGGACGTCGAGATGACCCCACGAGCTGACGACCGCGCACGGTTCGACCGGGTAGAACGGTACGTGCACTGGGCAGTCGGGGTCTTGGTGATCGTGTGCATGGTGACCGCGGCGATTCTGTACATCGGGTCGCTCGCGGTCCTCGTCGGCCATCGACCGATCGTGGAGTTCGTGCATGTGTGGTCGGGCTTTCTGTTGCCGATTCCGTTGATCCTCGGTGCGGTCTCACGCAGCTATCGCGCGGACCTCGGCCGTCTCAACAGATTCGTCGCCGACGATTGGAAGTGGTTGCGCTCCAAAGCGCGTCGGCTCGGGGCGGTGGGGGTCGGGAAATTCAACGCCGGCCAGAAGCTGAACGGTGCCCTGAGCGCCGGGTCGATTCTGGTACTCCTCGGTACCGGCGTCGTCATGTACTTCTCGGCGTGGAGTCCACTGCAATGGCGTATCGGTGCAACATTCGTACACGACTGGTTCGCCCTGGGATTCGGGCTACTCGTCGCCGGTCACATCACGTACGCCTGGCGTGACCCGGAAGCAATGCGCGGAATGACACAGGGTGCCGTGACCAGGGAGTGGGCAGAGCACGAGCATCCGGAGTGGTGACAACAGTTCAGTCCAGCGTCCTCACGCTGGCCGTATCGCAACACCGGGCATCAGTATTCGCAGGACACCCTGCGCCACTTCGGTTGCGGACTCCGCAGGACGCGTCAGGCAGCGGAAGAGAATGTTGTTGGTCAACATGATTGCGGCTTCGAGTGCCGGTGCGTCGTCGCTGAACACGCCGCTTTCACGTCCGCGTTCGAGAATGGGGACCACAGCGGACGGGAGGTAGAGGTTTTCGATGACCGTCGTGATGGTGCTCGGTTGGTGGAATTGTTCGAAGCTCAACGCGAGCAGCATGCCCGAGCTCATGGCTCGATTGTCGATGACGAACTCGCCCAACGAAACCAACGTGCGTTGCAGTGCGGTGGCGGGGTCGACTCCGAGGCGTTCGTCGGCGCGACGGAGCCGGAGCACACGGTCGAATTCGGGCTTCAGCGCCGCAACGATGATGTCGACCTTGCTCGGAAACAGTCGTCGAAGGTCTTCTACGCGGATCTTCGCCGCCGCCGCGATGTCGGCCAGGGTGACCAGGAAGTAGCCGTTGTCGACGAACAGAGTTTCGGTCGCCGCGATCACGTCGGCCTCGAGGTCGGGCCGCAGAGCATCCGAGATTTCGCCCGGATCGGGTTGGGCAACGGTGCGGTCGGAATGCAGTGGGTCTATGGCCCACTGGAGAATCGAGTTGGTGGCCGATGCAACGTCGTCGGAGGACACCGAGCCCGGCGTGAGCACCTCCCGGAGCGCCAACCCGTCGAGCAGAGCCCCGACGACCGCCGAGAGGTTTGTCAGCGACAGTGGTTGGCGCAACGATCCGCCGTGAGCCTGCACCGCTCGGCCGATGATGGATCGCAGGTCGGTGTCGAAGCGCTCGAACTCGGGGATTACGGCCTTTTGGGCACCGTTGTGGTCGGCAGCCAGCAGCACTGCGACGAGGCGACGTCGCATGAGACCGGACGTGAGGTCGTCGAACAGCGCCGACACCGGACCTTTCACGTCCTGGGTGCCGGCAGGAGCCGCCGTACCGGTGTACTCGAGTGTGAGGTGGTCGAGGAGGTCTTCGACGAAAGCTTCCTTGCCGCCGGACCCGCCGCCGCGAGAGTTACCGGGGTACGTGTTGTGGAAAGTTTGGTGCGACAGCCCTGCGCGTTCGACGACGGCCGAGATCGAGAGCGAACGCGCAAGGTCGGTCGTGTCCATCTCACCGAGCAGGCGATATCCGGCCTGAAGGAACTGCTCCCGTGGGAGTGACTTCTGGTTCACCGACTACCGCCTTCGTCCACCTGCACCGCATTGTTGGATCTTGAACTATAGCAATTGGATGGTCCGGTTCCCATTGTTTAGTTTCAACTAAAGCATGGTGTAGCCCAACATGCTTTATGGAGTAAGGCCTCGAATAAGCTTGTGTTGCATGGAGTTCGGCAACCGTGGTCAGATTCAGACCGGTCCGTAGGCCGATTGCATGAGGAGGCCAAGATGGTAGCGACGAGTCATCGACCCCAACTTTATTCGCGAGTCTCGGTGTCGAGCGGCGTCCGCTCTCCACTCGGTACCAGGCCCGGCGGAGCGAGGCCCACCCCTGCGCCCGCGCGGGCTGTGCGGGTGTACACCTCACCGGGCCTGACCGCGCGTGAGATCACCGTGCTCAAGGCGTGGCTGGACTGCGATTCCAAGGTCGACGTGGGCGCACGCCTCCACATCGCATTGGGCACCGTCAACACGCACCTGACGAGAATCCGTGACAAGTACTCCCGCGTCGGCCGCGCCGCTCCAACGAAAGCTGCACTCGTCGCGCGCGCCCTGCAAGACGGCATCGTGAAACTGGACGAGCTCTGAAGCTGGATTGTCCGCGTTGCTGGAACCTGTGGATGCGTTCCCGAGTTAGTCGGCAGTCGCCGCCCCGGACCGTAAGCGGTAGATCATCCGAGTGAATGAGAAGACTCCATTCGTCCACTGGCAAGGGTGAAGAGGGAGATGCAGTCGGTCCTGTAAACAACGCCGGGACGAACCTCATGTTGTGAGTGGAAACTCGACCCCTGCTACGTGTTCAGTCTGGGGACATATGAGACACGAGATGTCCACGGACATGTGACACACGGGCTGTGATGATGCTGCGGGGCACTGTGACCGGCTATGGAGTAATCCATGGCCAGATCGGATGCCCGGATGAACCTGCTCGACGCCACCTTGACCGCATGGATCATCGAGGGAGCCGACGTCTTCGACGAACGAGGCCTGTCAGGCTTCTGCGCCGATCACGGGCTCTCCCGCAGTACCGCCAACCGTCACGCCGCCCGGATCCGAGAACGGGGCCGGTGGGAACTCGACTCCCGCCGGCCCCGCTCGAGCCCGACACGCACCCCCGACACCATCGAAGCCCGCATCATCGCGCTCCGCGGCGAATTGGGCCGCGACAACGGTGCCGACAACATCCGCTACGAGCTGACCAAGATTGCCGCCGAACATGATTGGGCCGGCAAAGGCTGGAAGATCCCAGCCCGATCGACCATCAACAACATCCTCACCCGCCACGGCCTGGTGACCCCGGAACCCAAGAAGCGACCCAAATCGTCCTACCGCCGGTTCCAATACGCCCGACCCCGTGACTGCTATCAGATCGACGCCACCGAAGTCGTACTC
>NZ_KQ031373.1:748928-775489 GCF_000963615.1 Rhodococcus sp. PML026
GCCATCACCGCCATCGGCAGAGCGTTCACCGACTACGGAGTACCGGCAATCGTGTTGTCCGACAACGGAATGGCATTCTGCGCGACCGCGTCGAAGGGCCGCTCGAAGTTCGGCGCGTTCGTCACCGGGTCCGGTGCCCGGCTCATTCACTCGAGCCCGTACCACCCGCAGACCAACGGCAAAGTCGAACGCCACCACCGCACCTTCAAACAGTGGCTCACCGACCAACCCACCCGGCCCGCCACCACCGCCGAGTTGCAGACGTCGTGCAACCGCTACCAGACGTTCTACAACACCGACCGCCGCCACAGTGCCGTGAACATGCCCCCGCAGCAGGCATGGAACCGCGCAACAACCCTGGGCGGCCCGCAGCACCTACCCGCCCAGGTCGACGCCACAGTCGGCACCCACTCCGTCTCCGGCTCCGGCGTGATCTCCGTCGGCGACCACACGATCTCGGTCGGACGGCCCCACGCACACACTCGCGTGACCGTCCTGCGCGACGGCAACCACATCACCACCTACACGGCCAGCGGAGAAGTCCTCGGCCACTTGCACCTGAACACCGACAAGCGCTACCAAGGACAACTCCACCGCCCCGCAGCCTAGAATCGTGTCTCACATGTATCGAGACACCCGTGTCCCACATGTATCAAGACAGCACACGACCCCTGCTACGAAGTTTCGCTCACCTGGTGCGGAGCACCAATTCCGTGGGGTGAGCATCGGCGGGGGTATCGATTGCGTTGCGCACTGCACGGGCAACGGTGCTGGGCTGCAAGAACTTCGAGCCGTCGTACTCCCCGCCTTCGTGCGCGACGATCTCCTGCTGCATCTCGGTGTCGATGCGTCCTGGGTGCACCGAGGTGACGCGCAACGACGGCTCCTCGAGGCGCAGTGCATCAGCGAAGGCGCGGAGCGCGAACTTGCTCGCCGCGTAGGCACCCCAACCGGGGTTGGCGCGTATGCCGGCACCCGAATTGATCAGCACCACATGGCCTTTGGCGGAGCGCAGTGCAGGGAGTAGCAATCGAGTGAGTTCGACGACGGCGATGACGTTCACCTCGTATTGGCGACGCCAATCGTCCGCCGTCGACTCTTCGACCGTCCCGAGCGCCGCCACGCCGGCGTTGTGCACCAACACATCCAGAGAATCGATGTTCGACGCGGCAGCGGCCACCGCGTCCGGATCGGTCAGTTCCACCGGCCACGGGGTGGACCCGGACAGTTCCGACGCAATGGGGGCGAGGGACTCGGTGGACCGACCACCCAGCAACACGTGATGGTCCGGAGCGAGCAATCGAGCGATATGGGCCCCGAGACCCCGGCTTGCTCCGGTCACCAACGCAGTACGAGTCATGAACTCAGGTTAGCTAGAAGCTCATCCCCGCCTCGGATGCCCATGCCTGGGTGGTGTTCGCGCCGTCGAGTTCCTCGCGGATGATGTCTGCGTGGCCGGCGTGCTGCGAGATTTCGCGGAGGATGTGCAGAACCGTGAATCGTGCACTTTGCCAGATTCTTTCGGGTGCCCACGGTGCCGTCGGAACGGGTACCGACAGGTCGAGGTCCAACGTCTCCAGCGCTGCCGAAGTGGCACCTGCCACCTCTTCCCATTCGGCGACGAGTCCGGCGACGGTCTCGTTCTCGGCCATCACGTACTCGCTGCCGGCGGCGGCCATGTCGAATTCGGCCGTCTCGTCCAGCTCTGCGATCACTGTCATCCAGTGGCGCTCGTTGCTGATCACGTGGTGCAGCAGTCCGCCGAGGGTCAGCTCGCTCGCGGTGGTGCGGGTACGAGCCTGTTCCTCGCTGATGCCGCGGACGGTGATGAGAAAGTTCGCGCGCTGTTCGGCGAGCATTTTCTGGATGTCGGTGTTCTCGGTGGCCATCGTTTTCCTCCTGGTAGCTGGTGAAACTCACACTAGGAGCGATCGCGGACACGTTCGGTCCGCAATCCAACCGAGCAGAAATCGGCCGCCGGACGCAAACTATCTGCATGGGCGATCGCGGTTTCACTTCCACGCAGCTGGCCGCACGTGCGGCGTATCTGCTCCGAGGCAACGACCTGGGCACCATGACCAGCGCAGCACCCAGGTTGTACCCGCATATGTGGAGTTGGGACGCCGCATTCGTTTCCGTCGGCTTGGCACCGTTGAGCGTCGAGCGGGCCGTCGTGGAGATGGACACGTTGCTGTCGGCGCAGTGGAAGAACGGGATGATTCCGCACATCGTGTTCGCCAACGGTGTCGACGGCTACTTCCCCGGCCCTGCGCGGTGGGCCACCGGGACGCTGGCGACCCACGCTCCGATGAGTCCGCAGACCTCCGGAATCACCCAACCGCCCGTCCACGCGATCGCCGTGCAGCGCATCCTCGATCACTCCAAACGCCACGGCCGCACGACGCGAGCGGTGGCGGAGGAGTTCCTGGATCGCCGCTGGGGTGATCTGGTGCGGTGGCATCGTTGGCTCGCCCAGGCCCGCGACGTCGACGACAACGGACGCATCGCGCTGTTCCATGGCTGGGAGTCCGGCATGGACAATTCGCCGCGATGGGATTCGGCCTACGCCAATGTGGTTGCCGGCGAGATGGATCCGTATTTTCGAGAGGACAAGGCGGTCATCACGGACTCGTCTCAGCGGCCCAGCAATCTCGAGTACGACCGCTACATCTGGTTGGTGGAGGAGATGAAACAGGTCGGCTACGACGACGATGCGTTGAAGACGAAGATGAGCTTCGCCGTCGAGGACGTGTTCGTCAGTGCCATCTTCGCCGTCGCGTGCGACGTCCTCGCCACCATCGGGGAGGACCACTCGCGGCCGCGCTCGGATGTGCGTGAATTGCGCGGGTGGGCGGACAAGTTCCGCACGGGAGTCATCGCGACCACCGACACGCGTTCGGGTGGGGCACGAGATTTCGATCTGCGGACGGGTCAGTGGATCGGCACGGAGACCATTGCCATGTTCGCGCCGCTGCTGTGCGGAGGATTGCCGCGCGAGCAGGAGCGCAATCTCATTCGGATCTTCGAGGGCACCCGGTTCTGCGGTCATCCGGACCTGCGGTACGCGGTACCGCCGTCGACGTCCCCGGTGTCGAAGGACTTCCGTGCTCGCGAGTACTGGCGTGGACCGGTGTGGCCGGTGATGACATGGCTGTTCTCGTGGGCTTTCGCACGCCGCGGGTGGTCGGAGCGATCACTGTCTTTGCGAGACGAGGGTCTGCGTCAGGCGAGTGACGGCAGCTTCGCCGAGTACTACGAGCCGTTCACCGGCAAGCCGCTCGGCAGCATGCAGCAGTCCTGGACGGCCGCTGCCGTGCTGGATTGGCTCGGATGAGCCGGCCGGGTCAGCCGAGGTAGCTGTCGACCAGCGGGCCGACGACGTCGAACGAGGTGGCGTCGGGCACGAGGTACTTGGCGATCGTGCCGCAGACGAAGGGGTGCCACGCGGACCCTGAGTCGGTTCCCACCGAGGAGACGGCGAGGATGTCACCGAAGTAGATGCCCGGCAGGTGCCGCTGGGCGAGTTCGTCGTTGTGCGAGGCAACGGCGAGCAACTCTTCGGCATGGCTGCGATCGATGTCGTCGCCCATGGATCCGAGCAGGTCGGCGCTGTCGGCGCTGGACCGAACGGGGTCGCTGTCGAGCAACGTCAGTGCACCGACCGTGACGCCGCGACTCTGCAGCTCGACGGCGATGGCGTGCGCGAGTACTCCACCGAAGGACGTGCCAAGCAGGTGCACGGCCCCGTCGGTCTGGATGCGAACGATGTCGTCGGCGTACTGCGAGGCCAAGGCGACGAGGGACTCCGCGAGCTCTCCCGACGTCGGGACCTGGACGCCGTAGATGGGACGCGCGTCGTCGACGTGTGCTGCGAGTTCCGCGTAGCAGTCGACCAGCCCGACGAGGGGGTGGATGCAGAACACCGGGTCGAGGTGGCCGGCCGTACGGATCGGTGCGATGGTCGGCACCGCGTAATCGGACGGGTCGAGTTCCGTGAGAGCCACGTGGATGCGATCGTTCACGACAGTCATGGGTGCGCCTCCGAGCCAAGAGAAGTAGTTCGTGTTTCTATGGTTTGTTCGTGCCGACTCTGGGTATGTCGCCGTCGGCAGCGTGAGTGTTACCCACGTCTCATCGAGAACGACTCAACCACGTCTCGGAACAGAACGCATTAGTGACTGTTCACCATCGTCGGCTCAGGTCCACCGGGCGTCCCGCACGTGTTTTCCCGCCGATGACGGGCGTCCACCTGCAGATCCAGCAGCCAGACCAGCAGTGCGGCGACCGCGAACACGGCCCCCGCAGCGCACACACCTGCCCACTCGAAATGCTTCCACGCCAACGTCCCGACGGCAGATCCTGCTGAGGCGCCCACGAAGTACGTCGTCATGTAGACGGAGTTGATTCGGGCGCGAGCAGCCGGTTCCAGGGCGTAGACGATGTGCTGGTTGCTCACGTGCACGCCCTGCAGTGCCAGGTCAAGAAGTACGAATGCGACCACGAACACCACCCAGTAGTGGCCGCCGACGGCGAACATCGGCCAGAGCGCGATCAGCAGAACCGCACAGGTACCGCTGGCCCATTGCACCAGTCCGCGGTCTGCGAGCCGGCCCGCGACGGAGGCCATCAACGCGCCGCCGACACCGGCCAATCCGATCAGTCCGATCTGGACGGCACCGAAACCGAACCTCGACGACAGCAACAGCGTCATCGTCGCGAACACCGTGCTCACCGACGCGAAGCCGAGACCGCCGAGCACCGCGCGAGTCCGAAGCCTGGGGTGGGTGCGCACCAGCCGAATCATCGACACCAGCGCCGAGCCGTAGGTGACGTCCGCCGTCACGGTGTTGCGTGGCAGCACCCGCCACAGGCCGACCGCGGCGATCAGCATCAACACCGTGGCCACACGGTAGACGCCCTGCCACCCCGTCACCGACGACAGCAGCCCCGAGATGCTGCGGGCCAGCAGGATGCCCGTCAGCAACCCGCCCATGACCACTCCGACGATGCGTCCCGCTTGCTCCGGGTGCGCCATCGACGCGGCGAACGGCACGATCACCTGCGCCGCCACCGAGAACAGTCCAGCGATCGCCGTGCCGACGAGGAGCCAGGAGAGGCCGGGAGCGAATCCGGTGATTGCCTGACCCGTCGCAGCGAGAATCATCAGCCCGACGCTCAACGTACGGCGATCGACGACGTCGCCGAGAGGCACGATGAGCAGCAGGCCGAGGGCATAGGAAATCTGTGCGACGGTCACCGAGGTGGCTGCGGCCGTCTCGGACACGTCGAATTCGGTGGCAATGAGGTCGAGCAGCGGCTGGTTGAGATAGTTGCCGCCGGCCGAGAGTCCGGTGGCGATCGCCATCAGGGCGACGACGGGGGTGCTCACGCCGGTGCGCGAGGTGCTTGCTGTCTTCACACGAACAAGGGTGCTCGTTGCACTTCCAGCTGTCCAATAGAACGTTCCGAACGATCGATCGTCCAAACAGATAGAGTTGCGAAGCGTGGAACTCAGACACATCCGGTACGCCGTGGCGGTCGCCGAAGAGCAGCACTTCGGGCGTGCAGCAGCTCGGCTGCGAGTCGCTCAATCGGCGCTGAGCAGCCAGATCAGAGACCTGGAAAAAGAGCTGGGCGTGGAACTGTTCGCGCGCACGAGCCGAAGCGTCACCATCACCCCGGCCGGACAGATCTTTCTCGAACGTGCGCGCAGCGTGCTCGGTGCCGTGTCCCGATTGGTGGCCGACGTCGCGCCCGATCCGACGACCGCCATCAGGCGGCTGCGTGTCGGCATGATCGCGCCTCTCGCCCGTGTCGATCTGGCCGCGGTGGTCGGCCGTATCTCCCAGCGATTTCCCAACACGTCGGTGACGTTGCTGCCGCGGCCGAGCGCCGACGTTCTCGACGGCATCGCAAGCGGAGACCTCGATCTCGGAATCATCGGACTCGCGCCCGGACGCCCACATCCCGGATTGGCGGTCACCGCCCTGTGGACGGAGCCACTGTCACTGTTCGTCGGTCCCGATCATCATTGGGCTCAAAGGAATTCGATACGGTTGGCGGACCTGTCCGAGATGACGATGATCGACCGGCCGGCGGGAAGCGAGGCCAGACTGCAATCCGATCATGCATTCACCCGCTCGTCGGTTCCCCGTGGCCGCATTCTGGAGGCCGATTCGGCCGACCTCATCGGTAAACTCACCGCAGCAGGGTTGGGTGTGACACTGCTGCCGTCGTCCTTGGCGTCGATCCTCCCCGAACTGCACATGATCGACGTCATCGATGCACCGACCCGAACGGTGTCGGTGGTGACCAACCCCGAGCACGCGAATGCGGTGATCGCCGCCGTGGTCGAGGATTTGATCGCGTCGTCGGTGGCGAAGTGAACACCGCCCGATGCCCGTAGTCGAGGATTCGACTACGGGCATCGTGGCTCTATCGAAACAGTCTGGGCTAGGCGGACTTCCACACCGCGACGATGGACGGTCGCGGCTGCGTGTCGCCGCCGTCGGGCCAGTGCGAGATCGGTGCGTCGGCGGTGGCGTCGTCGCTTTCACCCGGGTGCTGGACGCAGACCATGACGCGCTCGTCGGTGACGATGGGGCCACAGGTCTCGCCGCCGGCGGGGACGGTCAGGAACTGACGTGTCTCGCCGCGACGGGGGCCGTCGAGCACCACGGCGAACAGGCCGTCGTTGGAATCGAGGGCGTTGCCGTCGGTCGAGACCCACAGGTTGCCCTTCGAGTCGAACGCGAGATTGTCGGGGCACGAGATAGGGCTGACCTGACTCTTGTCGAATCCGCCGAAATACGTGTCGGCCTCGTTCGGATCACCGCAGACCAACAACAGGTTCCACGTGAACGACGTCCCGGCGTGGTCGTCGTCGAGTTCGAGTACCTGCCCGTTCTTGTTCTTGTTGCGGGGATTGGCCTCGTCGGCCGCCGCTTTGCCCTCGGTGCCGCGGTTGGAGTTGTTGGTCAGTGCTACATACACCTTGCCGGTCACCGGGTTCGGCTCGAAGTCCTCCGGGCGGTCCATCTTGGTTGCGCCCACGGAGTCACCCGCCTGACGGGTGAACACGGCCACCTCCTCGGCCGACATACCGTCGACGAGAGACTTGCCGCGGCCGTCCTCGCCGGTTTCGAGCAAGGGAATCCACGTTCCGCTGCCACGGAATTCACCGTTGGAGGGCAGCGCGCCCGAGCCGTCGATCTCGTCGGGCGTATCACCGGTGAGGCTGGCGACGTACAGCGTGCCGGCGTCGAGCAAGGTCAGGTTGTTGCGCATCGCGGCCTGGCCGGTGCCGGGCATCATCTTTCGGCTCGAGACGAACTTGTACATGTAGTCGAAGCGCTCGTCGTCGCCGCTGTACGCCACCACCGTGCCGTCGTCGGTGACGTGGATGGTCGCGGCCTCGTGCTTGAACCGGCCGAGAGCGGTGTGCTTGATCGGTGCCGACTGCGGATCCCACGGATTCACCTCGACGATGTAGCCGAATCGATTGACCTCGTTGGGTTCTTGCGCCAGATCGAATCGCTTGTCGAAGCGCTCCCACTTACGTTCGCTGGCGGCGCCTTCGACGCCGTAGCGCGACAGGCGCTTGGCCACAGTCGCATCCGTGACGCTTTCGGCATTGGCGAAGTACTGGTTGAAGTTCTCCTCGCCGGAGAGCACCGTTCCCCACGGGGTGAGGCCGCCCGAGCAGTTGTTGAACGTGCCGAACACCTTGGTGCCGGTGGGGTCCACGCTGGTCTTGAGGAAGTCGCTGCCTGCGGCGGGCCCGGTGATGACGAACTCGGTGGTGCCGGTGATGCGCCGGTTGTACTGGCCCATAGCGGGGGTGAGCTTGCCGGTGCCCGATTCGCCCTGCACCTGTACGACGGAAAGGCCGTGTGCCGCAAGGGCTACGTCGAACTGCTCGCGGGTGGGGTTCTCCGCGTCGTAGCCCTTGAACATTGCCGGTTCCGTGCTGTACTCGTGGTTGACCACCAGCAGGTGGGCGTTGGGCGTGCCCTCGATCGGCAGCAGGCCGGCGAAGTCGTTGTTGAAACCGAACTGCTTCTCCTGCGCCGCGCCGGTCTGCTTGTCGAAGTCGAAGGCCGGTGCGCCCGCGACGACGGCGTCGCCCCACCGAATGACGATGCCCTGCTCGTAACCGTCGGGAACGACGACGGCATCCTCGGTGTTCGGTTCCACTGCAACGAAATCCACGCCGTCGACGGGCGGAGTATCGGTTCCCGACGTACCCGTGGTTGCGCTACCGGTCGCGGCCGGCTCGTCGGTCGAACATGCGGCCAGTGCGCTACCGGCACCGACGGCGAGCACTGCCATGGCCCCGCCCTTGATGACGCCGCGCCGCGACATCGCGGTCTTGACGATGTCGCCGAAGTACTGGCCCTTCGACGTATTGGGAATCTCGTGGAAACAGGCATCGCCGCACTTGTACTTGCAGGTCAACGATGATCGTTTGGAGCTTCCGTCGTGAACGGCGAACAGGGGCAGTGGCTTCATGTCACGGCACGCTGTCACCCAAAAGCGAAAGTAAAGGAACGTTCAGGTGAAGTTGGGGAGAACGAGGTTGCCCTAACGTCCGATCGTCTGCCACAGCGGATCCGACGGTCCGATGTCGTAGGTGCAGTCCGTAGGCCGCGGATCCGGTACGAAAGCCCACAACAGCGCCCCTGCTGTACCAGCGGCACGCTGGCCGTCGATCTTCGCGGCAATACCGGTTGCTCGAGAATCGACATCGCCGCACGAGCCGGCGAGTTGACCGATCTCCCCGACCAGCAGGGGTTTGCCCACCGCGGCGCTCTGAGTGATCCGCCGCTGCAACCCGTTCCACTGATCTCCGGGCAGCGGCACGCCGTCGGCACCGTAATCGTGGTACTGCAACACATCGACGAAGGGCGACTGGGCGAGGTACTCGTACTCGTCACCCTGGCTTCCGCACTGGCCGCCGCCGGTGAGGCCCGCTGTGATCACAGTGCGAGGATCGACGGAGCGGAGCTGTTGTCCTGCAGTGTCGAAGAACGAGCGAAGCACCTCTGCAGCACCGGCCGTACACGTTCGGCTGGACCAGGAGCACGAGGTATCCGTGCACGAACTCGTCTCCGGTTCACCGACGAGCTCCCACGCAGCCAACGCCGACGAGTCCTTCCATCGATTCGCAGCGGTGAGCATCCATTGCTCGAAGCTGATCTTCGCGGTCGAGGTGGGCGTGCCGGGGGCCGTCGTCCAGCCGTCGACGTACCACTGCCTGTCTTTGAAGACGTTCCCCTCGCACGCCCCGTCCTGGGGTGACAGCACCGGTACGAGGAGTTGATCGTGAGCCTCGGCTGCGGCGAAGACCGCATCCATCGGCCCGAAGTCGAGGGCACCGGTGAATCGGTTGATCGCCAATGCCTGAAAGGCGTCGAACCGGGTCAGCGAATGCGGAGGAAGCGCCTCGAAGTAACTGTCCAGGTCCACCATCGCCCCGCATCCGGCATTGACCGACCAATCGGTGGCGAGTTGGTAGGCGTTGAACCCGGTCGGCCACCACGGTCGACCGTCGAGTGCGAGACCATCGGTGCTCGCGGAGACACGAGCGCCGGCAACAGGTGCCGCCGTGGCGGTCTCGGCCATGCCCGGTACGACCGTCGACATCAGGACAGCACCGAGAATGCACTGAAGAACTTTCGACGCGATGCGCATCGCCGTAATGGTAGACGCGGATGCGTAGATTCCGAAGCCGTCGATGACGAGCGGCTTTACCGAATTCGACTCCGCGCCGGAGGACATTGTCGGCTGTTGATCGACGGAATCGACAAAGAGCGAACTGAATCGCCGTTACAGTCGGAGAAACCGAATTCAACGGCGGGTTCTGGCGCTGTTTGCGTGCTGTGAGTATTGTGATCGGCACTCCGAAAGTCCTGCGCGCCAACGAGTCGCGCTATTCTCTTGACTCTCCGTTCATTTCGAAGACTGGACATTTCTCATGCGAATCGTTCGCGCTGCGTCTGTGACAGCTCTCGCCGTGGTCCCGATATTGCTTTCGGTGACCACAGCGTCGGCGCAACCCGGCGATCAGGACCAACCCACTGCTGCAAGCGCAGACGAGCTCTCTCGTTTCACTTTTCCCGAGTTGGGCTTGGGGCAGTCCACCACGGTCGACCTGACAGGACCGCGTACGAGGGTGACGGTGCCATCTCCTGCAGGGGCCGTTCCGTCGACCCTGAACGCGGTGCTGACCACGCCCGCTTGGCTCGATCGCGGGTGGGTCGACGTCGAATCGGACGGGCGTCCGATCACTCGTATCGCCCTCGACGGCGCTGCCCCGACCACTCCGGTGTCGATTCCGCTGGCCGCTACGCGAACGGTCGACGGAGTGATTCCACTCGATCTGATCCCTTCCGTCATTCCCGACGATCGCTACTGCCCCGATCCCGATTCGGACGCGGTCCGATTGATCGATGCGACCGTCGACTACTCGGGAGCGCCGGCCGTCCCGGGGACCATCGCTGATTTCCTACCGGTGCTGCTGCGCAAGTTGACGCTGTTCGTGCCCGCCACGCCTGACCGCGAAACTATCACCGCAGCAACAACTGTGGCCACATCCGTGGTACACCACTACGGTGCGCAGCCGGTCCAGGTAGAAGTGCGCCCGGACAGCGAGCTTCAGGGGGCGGTACCCGACGGCTCGTTCGAAAGATCGATCGTGCTGACGAAGAACTCCGACGCCGGTGCCGAGTTGATCTACCCCGTCGAGCAGGCTCCCCCACGGTTGTACCTCGCCGGTACGGGATCGGATCTCACCGATCAAGCCCGGTTGATCACCAGTGATCTCTCCCAGATCGCAATCGGCACCTCGGCATTGGCCGGACCGGGGGCACCCCAGGCTCGACTCGCACCCGATTCGATCACCCTCGACGACCTCGGAATCGGAACCGTCTCCGGCACAGGAGGTTCCACGGCAACCGCATCTGTCGATATCGATCAGACGCGACTCGGACGATCGGCCGGGAGCGTGTCCGTGCACCTGATCGGCAGCTACACCCCGGGTGCCGGATCTGTGCGAGCCTCGGTCGACGGATCGCCACTCGAAGTCTGGGAGGCCGACGACACCGGCCGTCTCGATCGATGGATCGACATCCCGGATACCGCACTCTCTCGCGTGGGGACTCTCGATGTTTCCGTCGACCATCCGTCGGCCTCTTCCGGCAGCTCCTGCGCTGCCGCCGCCGAAACGACTGTCACCGTAGCCGGTTCGACGCTCGTGCGATCCACCGATTCGTCGTCACCGGTGCCACTGGGATGGCGGTCGATGCCGCAGGCCTTGATGCCGCAGTTCGACATAGCTCTCGCCGACGAGTCCTACGCCGGAGTTGTCCGGGCTGTCACCCTCGCGATCGGCTTGCAGCGGTTGTCGAGCCTGCCGCTCGATCCCGAGGTCGTATCGATGGAGCAGGCGCTCGACGGTAGCGCACCAGCCGTCGTGATTTCGCCTGTCGCAGAGCTTCCGGACTCGGTGACGCTGCCGCTGTCCTCGGTCGACGAGACGACCTTCCGAATCACGGACCCCGAGGCTGCGGGCGGTGCCACCGAGCTCACGGTGGATATCGCCGAGCCCTTGGCGACGATGCAGGTCACGTCGGTGCGCAGCAACGCCGTCCTCGTGGCGTCGTGGAATTCGGCACCGGACAAACTCGACGGCATGTTGTCCTGGCTCGATGCCGATCCGGCGCGGTGGTTTGCGCTGGACGGCGATATCCTCTTCGCCGCGCAGAACACGGAGCCGATGTCGTTGTCCAGCAGTGCATTGTCCGGAGCAGACGGCACGGCGGCGGCCACCGACGACGGGACCTCCGATCGGATGGTGGTGGTCGTCGTCGGAGTCGGCCTGGCGGTACTTGCACTCGGCGGCGTCGCGGCACTCGTGTTCACCGTCCGATCACGTCGTTCGGCGCGCGATCCGGGTCGAGACAGCGGCTTGCAATGAGCGTGGACGGGCAGCTGCCGCGGTCTTTCACGCGGTTCAGGTTGTCTCGCGGCCCAATCGCCGTTCTGGTATTTCGGTGGTCCGTTCTTGTCAGCTGCGTGGTGGTGGCTTTCTTCTCCACCTGGGTGCGGCTTGCCCAGGAGGCAGCCGACGGTGCCATCACCGCGTATGTTTTCGTGCTGCCGCTGCTGGCAGTGGTTGCGGCTCAGGGGGTGGCGCGGCGACGAGCCGACGAATTGCCCATCCACGACCGCCAGACCGACAACATAGTCGGCGGCATCGCGTTGTTGGTTTCCGTCGCGGTCAAAGCGCTGTGGCTACCCCGGTACGCAGACCAGTACGGACTAGCCCACTTGGATGTGTTGGCGGCGCTTGCCTTCTTCTTCGGCGGGGCGATTCTGATGTTCGGGCTGCGGCCGGTCGGACGATTCTGGTCTGTGTGGCTGTTGCTGTTGGCGTTGAGTCCGCTGGGCTACCGGTTGGTCGCCATCGGATTCGGTGGCAGCAGGTTTGCGTATGCGGCGGTGATGGTGCTGCTGGCCGGCATCGCAGGTGCCATTGCCGTCGGCCGAACCGCACGTCGGGGTTGGCTGGGCTTCGGGTGCACGGTGTCGACCGGATTCGTCGTTGCCGCAGTCATGTTGGCGATGTGGCCACAAGTCGACATCGTCTGGTTGCAGCTCGTCCCGACCGTCGGCGCAGCCGCGGTCACGGGAGGTGCCTTCTATGTCGTGGCCCGTCGCGGTCGGTTCGACGCCCGGCAGCCGCGCCGGGTCGGGTCGCTCACGGCGAAGTGGTCGCCGAGCTCGAAGGCCGTTGCGATCGTTGCTGCGGTAGTTCTGTTCTTCGTTCCGCTGCCCGGTCGAATGGAGTTGTCGACGGTTGCGGGACCACCGGGACCGGTATCCGAGCCACTCATGCCACCCGTTGGCTTCACCCGAACGGACCTGCAGGAATTCGACTGGGTGAGGGCATTTTTCGGGCAATCGTCTTCGTTGGTTCGACAAACCATGCGAGCAGACGTCGGAAATCCCGCATGGGATGTTCGTGGGCGGCCACGGACGGTGGTGGTCGACGTGTTGTCCACTGCGAATCGGGCCAGTCTTGCTGTGTACCCGGAGAGCACGCTCTATCGGCTCTCCAACACCCGTACGAGCCATCCGCTGCGCATCGATCTCGGTCGCGGAGTGACGGGCTCCTTGTACACCTCCGTCAGTGACGCTCTGTTGCTCACCTGGACGAAGCTCGTATTCGATTGGGAACGAGGCGATGTGACGCAGCGTGTGACCATCATCAGCGTCGACAACCACGATGCCGATGCCGAGTTCCCACAACCGACGCCCTCGATGGCGTCGAATCTCGGAACTGCCATCGGGACGTTTCTGCGTGGGAATGCGGTGTCCGTCGACGACGATCCGGAGTACAAGGATCTTGAACTGCTGACCACCTTCGGGACCGGGTTGCTCCGCCAGCAGTGGCGCTCCGGGGACGGTTCGGCGAGATGAACGATTCTCGGAGTTCGCGGCCGTCGCCGCCCCGCGTCGGCACCGAAACGGCAGAGTTCAAAGCGGCGGCGCTCGACGATGCCATCAACGGGCTCGCCGTCCGAAATCCGTTGGCTTCGGCTGCGATTGCTTTCGTGCCATGGCAGAAGTACACGGCGATCGTGGCTGCGGTGCTCCTCGTTGCCTGTGTGGTGTTCGCCCCGATCGGGACTCTGCTCGCGGTCACGGTTCTATGCACCATCGGATATCTCCTGGCAATGATCGACCGCCTCCTGCTGTTCTCCCGCGGTCTCGACGCTGCCGCAATCGTCACCGTGACCGACGAGCAGGCTCGAGCGATTCCCGACGATCGGTTGCCGCTGTACACGATTCTGGTTCCGGCGTACGACGAGCCCGAGGTGGTGGGTGACCTCATTGCGGCGATGACGGGTCTGGACTATCCAGCCGAAAAGCTGCAGGTCCTGTTGCTGCTCGAAGAGGACGACGACGTCACCATCGAGGCCGCTGCGCGCAGCGGCGTCAGCGATCTCGTCGACGTCGTGCTGGTGCCTGCCGGCGATCCCCGCACCAAGCCGAAAGCCTGCAACTACGGCCTGCATTTCGCGACCGGGTCGATCGTGACGATTTTCGATGCCGAGGATCTGCCCGAGCAATTGCAGCTGCGTCGTGTCGTGGCGGCATTCGAGCGGCTGCCCGACACCGTGGCCTGTGTTCAGGCAAAGCTGGCGTTCCACAACGGTTCTCAGAATTTGCTGACCGGATGGTTCACCGCGGACTATGCACTGTGGTTCGGATACCTGCTACCGGGTCTGATGGCCAGCACGTCGCCGATCCCCCTCGGCGGAACCTCCAATCATCTTCGGCGCGATGTCATCGACGAGGTCGGTGCCTGGGACGGGTTCAACGTCACCGAGGATGCCGACCTCGGTGTCCGAATCGCGGCCTCGGGCTATTCCACGGCGGTTCTGGACTCGACCACCCTCGAAGAGGCGAACAGCGATCCGATCAACTGGGTACGCCAGCGGTCCCGTTGGTACAAAGGCTATTTGCAGACCTGGCTGGTGCACATGCGCAGGCCGCTCGCGACCGTTCGCGTGCTCGGACCGGTGGGCACCTACAGATTCACCCTGCTACTCGCGGGAACGCCCATCACCGCGTGCATCAACATGGTTTTCTGGTTCACCACGGCAGCGTGGATTCTCGGCCAGCCGACGCTGATCGCGCAACTCTTTCCGCCGTACATCTACTACTTCTCGTTGTTGTCTCTGGTGGTGGGCAACATCGCCACGATCTACATGTACTTGATCGCAAGCAGGGAGAGCGACAACGCCTACCTGTTGGTTCCGAGCCTCACGATGCCCCTGTACTGGGTGATGATGAGCGTGGCGTCCATCAAGGGCTGTTGGCAGTTGGTACGTAATCCGTCCTACTGGGAGAAAACTTTTCACGGCCTGTCCGGACCCGCGCCGGAGACCGGCCCCAGCGAGGAGCAGACCCCATGACGTCGCGGACCCCAGCGGTCGTGTTCGGTACCGCTCTGGCGGGCTACCTGGCGGTGGGACTGACTCTGAGCATGCGGTTCGGCTACATGCTGGGGGATGCGCTGTCGCGAACCTCGGCTGCGCAGGCGGTGTTGCTCAGCCGGGATCCGCACGTCTCTGCCATCGGGTTCATCTTCACGCCGTTGACCGCGCTGGCACAATTGCCGATTGTCGCCTTCGCATCCTGGTGGCCGGGTATCACCCGGTGGAACATCTCGGGTATTGCCGTGTCGGCTGTGTTCATGGCCGGTGCAGTGGTGATGATCCACGGAATCTGCCGAGATCGTGGACTTCCCGGTCGTTACTGCCTACTGGTCACGGTGTTGTTCGCGGTCAACCCGATGATCGTCTTCTACGGAGCCAACGGCATGAGCGAGGCCGGGTTCCTGTTCTGTATGTGCTGGGCGGTGCGGCGGTTGATTCGATGGGTCGGCACCGACGATGTGCACGATCTCGTTCTGGTCGGCATCGCTCTGGCGCTCGCCTTCCTCACCCGCTACGAGGGTGTCGTCCCGATAGCGCTCACCGCGGTGCTCGTGGCGGCCGTCACGGCACTCCGCCGGGGTCGAGTGCATTGGAAAGAGATGCGGCGCAGAGCAATTCTCGACGCTGTACTCGTTGCCGGCCCCGGTGCGGCAGCCTTCCTGGTCTGGATTACCACGAGCTGGTTGATCACCGGCGAAGCGCTCGCGCAGCTGTCCTCCAGCTACGGAAACGCCGCGATTCTGGCGCAGTCCGGTGGGTCCAGTGGCGACTTGTTGAGCACCGGCCTGTTCTCCCTCGCTGCAATGATTGCCTTGGGGCCGACGTTGGCGGTGTCTCTACCGCTCGCGACGGTACTGGCGATACGTCGCCGGGATCTCGAGTTCTTGGTTGCCCCCGTGCTTCTGGGCGGGGTGCTCGCATTTCAGGCTGCGAGCTACATCACCGGCTCCACGTTCGGCTTCCTGAGATTCTTCGTGTGCGCCGTACCTCTGGCCGCTGTGGTTGCGGTGCAGCTGTTTCCGGCCGGTCCAGACCTGGCCACCCGACGCGCGGGTGCGTACCGAAGGAACCGCCCCGCCTTGCCTGCCCTGCGTTCCGTGGCCGCGGCCGGGGTCGTCCTTCTCTGTGCACTCGGTCTTCCGGTCACCGGGTGGGCGATGGTGCAGCCGTCGTTGTCGAGTCAGCAGTACGCACTCGGGGCGCTCTTCGACCGAAATCCCTCGGCCGACGACCCTCGGGCTGTGGCAGCCCGGCGTATCATCGACTCGTTCTCCACCGAACGCCGACTCGCCTCGTATCTCGACAGTCAGGATCTACCCGAGGGCTCGATCCTGGTCGACACCGTCTACGGGTTTGCCGTCGTGGCGGCGTCGGAGCACCCGACCCGGTTCGTGATTCCGTCCGACCTCGACTTCACCAAGATTCTCAACGACCCGGCAACCGGAGGCGTGCGATATCTGTTGACCGTGCCGAACGAGGGCCGCGGGGTATCCGATGCGATCAACCGGCGATACCCCACCATTTACGACAACGGCGCAGAACTGTATCCAGTCGTTCTCGAAGTACCGAACGATGGTGCCGATCAACCGAACTGGCGCCTGTATCAGGTGCCAGGCTGACCGGTCGCTGCTACAGCACCTGCGAGAGGAATGTCTTCAGTCGATCGGTGTACGGATCGTCGAACAACTGCTCCGGCGTTCCGGTTTCGACGGCGCTGCCGTGATCCATGAACAGGACCTTGTTCGACACCGACCGAGCGAAGCCCATTTCGTGGGTCACCACGACCATCGTCATGCCGCCCTTGGCGAGGTCGGCCATCAATGCCAGCACTCCCTTGACCAGTTCCGGGTCCAGTGCAGAGGTGGCCTCGTCGAAGAACATCACCTCGGGCTTCATGGCCAGTGCTCGCGCGATGGCGACGCGCTGCTGCTGGCCGCCGGAGAGATTGCCCGGACGCGAATCCGCCTTGTTGGCCAGGCCCACCAGTTCGAGCTGCTCCATCGCGGCCGCGCGCGCCGCATCCTTGTTGAGCCCCAGCAGCTTCTGCGGCCCGAGCGCGATGTTGTCGGCGACGGTCTTGTGCGGGAACAGGTTGAAGTGCTGGAACACCATGCCGATGCGTTGACGAAGTTCGTCGGGATTGTCCTTCAGCACCGACTTGCCGTCGAGCAGGATGTCTCCCTGCTCGGGCTCGTGCAGGCGATTGAGGGCCCGCAACAGCGTGGACTTACCCGAGCCCGAAGGCCCGATGACAGTGGTGGTCTTACCTGCGTCGACATGCAGGCTCACCCCACGCAGAACCTTGTTGGTGCCGAACGACAGGTGAATGTCCTTGCCGGTCAGAGAAACTGAAGTCACGTCGGCTACCTCTCCACCACGATGGATGTTTCGACGGGACCGAGGGTGCCCGAGGTGTCGGCCTTACCGGATCGTAGGCGTCGGTCGATGTAATTGACCAGGTGCGTCAGTGGGATGGTCAGGATGAGATAGAACAATCCGGCGGCCAGCAGCGGCGAGAGATTGCCGGTCTGGGCGGCGGTGTCCTGGCCGACGCGGAACAATTCTCGTTGCGAGGCAAGCAGACCCAGGAAGTAGATCAGCGAGCTGTCCTTGATCAACGAGATGAACTGGTTGACGATCGCCGGCAGCACGCGCCGAATGCCCTGCGGCACGACCACCAGGTTCATGGACCGGCGGTAGCTGAAACCCAGTGCGCGGGAGGCTTCGAGCTGTCCGGAGTCGACACTCTGAATGCCGGAGCGGAAGATCTCACCGAAGTAGGCCGCTGCCATCAACGACAGTGCCAGGATGCCCAGCGGGAACGGGCTTCTGCTGCCGGTGAATTGGGTCAGCGTCGGGCCGAACCCGAGGCCGATGAGCAGGATGACCACGGCGGCGGGTAGTCCACGAAAGATGTCCGTGTACACCCGCGCCGGCCACCGGAGCCAGCGGGTGCGGGAGATACCCGCCACCGCCAGCCCGAGTCCGATCACGGTACCGATCACTCCCGACGAGACCGCCAGAATGAGGGTGTTCGGCAATCCGACCGTGACCAGTTTGGGAATGGTCTCGCCGATCAGTTCCCAATCGAAGAACGTGTCGTACAGATTCGACAGAGTGCTCATGAGGTACGAGTGCCCTTACGACGCCGGCAGAACGGACGCCTTGCTGCCCGGCTTCCAGTCGGCGGGGACCTCACGGTCCGGGTACCACTGCTTCTCGAGCGTGCTCCAGGTGCCGTCGTCGACCACGGCGTCGAGGCCGGCGTTCAGGGCGTCGATCAACGGCTGGCTGTCCTTGGCGACGGCGTAGGCGGTGAAGTTGGTGGTGTTGATGGTCTTCTCCAGAATGGAGACACCGTCCTCGGTCTTGACCTGACCGGTTGCCTGCTGCGACGGTGCGACCCAGGCGTCGACCTGACCGGACTTCACGTTCGCGTACGCGGTGTTGTAATCCGGGAACCGCACCGGCTCGATGCCGAGGGTGTTGGTGACGTAATCGTCCTGCACGGTGCCCTGCACGACGGCGATGCGCTGATCGGCGTTCAACTCGGCGATCGTCTTGATCGAGTAGTCGTTCTTCGCGACCAGTGCCATCTCACCGAAGTCGTAACCGTTGGTGAAGCCGACGGTCTGACGACGGGCATCCGTGGTAGAGATGGACGAGGAACCGGCGTCGTAGACCTTGTTGTTGACCGCTGCGAGCAGGCCCGAGAACTCGGTCGCCGAGAACTCGACGGTGAGGTTCAGCTTGGCCGCGACGGCTTTGAGCAGCTCGTTGTCGAAGCCGGTGAAGTTGCCTGCGTCGTCGATGAAGATGTTCGGCGGCGCGTCGGACAGGGTGCCGACGTACAACGTCCCCGGCTTGATCAGACCGAGGTTCGCGGTGTCGATCTGATCGAGCGCGGTGACGCTGTCGGTCGTGTACTTGTCGAGCGAGGCCTGGTCGGAACCGGCCAGAGCGTTCTCGCCGGTGCCACCCGAGCTTCCGTCGGAACACGCGACGGCTCCGAGCGTGAGTGCGAGCGTCGCAGCGACTGCTGCGATGGCACGGCCTCGTAAACGACGTGTGTTCAAGATGAAGCTCCTAGGTGCAATCGGGAGGGACGAACGAGGCTATCGTGCCGATGGAGGCACACGACAATCACATTGCAGTTGTATGAAGCAACCCGCTTGTTCCCGAAATTCCCTCACCTCAATCGCGTCTAGCGGTGTGCGTCCCGCCACGCGATGGCCTCGCCCAGTTCCGTGAGGTCGTAATCCGGTCCCCCGGTACCGACGGTGAACAGCGTGGCCCCGGCGTCGACGAAGTCCTGTGCGGTGTCCGCGCCCGGCCACGAGACCGAGCGGGTGATGCCCGAGGTGTCCCGCCCGACGGTGGTGCCGTGCTCGGCGAGGATCTCGGATTTACGCTTCAGTGCATCGAGGTCGGCGAAGCTGTGCCAGATGTGGGCGTACTCGGCCACGAGCTTGAGGGTCTTCTTCTCACCGCCGCCGCCGATGAGGATCGGGATGTCGCGCGTCGGGGCCGGGTTACCGACGTCGAGGCGGTGCCGGATCCTGCCGAGGCTCTCCTTGAGCAGCGCCAGACGTGAACCGGCCGTACCGAATTCGTAGCCGAAGTTGTCGTAGTCCTTCTCGTTCCATCCGGCACCGATGCCGAGAATCAACCGGCCGCCGCTGATGTGGTCGACGGTGCGCGCCATGTCTGCCAGCAGGTCGGGGTTGCGGTAGCCACCTCCGGTGACGAGCGCGCCGATCTCCACGTTCGACGTCTGCTCGGCCCAGGCACCGAGCATCGTCCAGCACTCGAAGTGCGCGCCGTCGAGGTCGCCGTACAGCGGGTAGAAGTGGTCCCAGTTGAAGACGATGTCGACCCCCGCGTCTTCGGACCGCAGCACCGCGTCGCGGATCAGCTGATAGTCGGGCGCGTGCTGGGGCTGAAGCTGAACACCGATCTTGACGGTCATGTACGTCTCCTCGTCGTGTGGGCTGTCTCACCCATGATGCACCTCGTTTCGCGCGATGCACGTCGATCGAGATCAGCCGACTCGTACTCCGCTCTCGGCCATCATCGCTCGGAGGACGAACCCGGCCTCGGAGCCGACGATGTCGCCGACCAACGTGATGTAGCGATCGACGAACGCTCCGCCGTGCTGTTGCTCGTCCTCGTCACCGAAGTGGTGAGCCAGTTCGTGGAGCACCACCAGCTCGCGCAGCGCCCAGGCCCGATTGCCCTGATGCAGGGGTACAGCGATGGTCGCGGCGTCGCGTTCGTAGTGGGCGGCACCCGATCCGGATCTGGCCCGGACGGTCACCGTCCGACCGGCGTCGGGCCAGGTAGTCGCGATCCAGTCCAGCGCCAGCACCGCATCGACATAGCTCTGCACGGATTCCAACGAGGCGAACTTCCGCTCGATCGGCAGCGTGATCTGTGAGCCCAACACCGTCACGACGCGGTTGTCGCGCTCCTCGGCTCGATCGAACATGATCCGCACCATCTGTTCGGCGTCGTACACCGCCGACCGCTGCGCATCCCTCGGTCTGCTCACTCGTCCAGCTTAAGCAGGTCGAGTTGTTTCCGTACCGGCGCTCGCCTATGGTTCAAGTGACAACGATTGTCGAAGTCATTCCCACTTCCAGGCTCAGGAGTTCGTCGTGCTCGTCGTCGAGAATCTCCGCATCGACGCCGGACGCACCCGCATCGTCGACGGCGTCTCGTTCGAGATACCCACGGGTCGACGCGTCGGCCTGCTGGGCGCCTCGGGTTCGGGCAAGTCCTCCATCGCCTCGGCTCTGGTCGGATACCTCCCGCCGGGCATCACGTGTTCCGGTCGCGTCGTCGTCGACGGCCACGATGTCGCCGGTGTTCCGACCCCGCGGCGGCCGCGCACCGCACGCCCGGCGATGGTCTTCCAGGACTCCGCGACGGCGCTGAACCCGATGGTCACCGTCGGCAGGCAACTCCGCACGCCCGAAGCCGCCGCGCTGCTCGCGCGAGTGGGTCTGCACGACACCGCGCGCGTCCTGGCCTCGCACCCACTCGAACTTTCGGGTGGTCAGCGTCAACGAGTCTGCATCGCACTGGCATTGGCGCGCGAGAGCTCGCTGGTGATCGCCGACGAACCGACGACGGCACTGGACGTCCTGAGTCAGGCGCGCGTTCTCGACGCTCTGCGGCAGGTGCCGTCGTTGCTACTAATCACCCACGACATCGCCGTCGCCGCGCAGTTGTGCGACCACCTGCTGGTTCTCGATTCCGGCAGAATCATCGAATCCGGTTCCACTGCAATGGTACTCAAGAATCCTTACTCGGATCGAACGCGACAGATGATCGATGTGGCTCGGGCGGCCGATCCGTTCCGGCAGCTGGTTGCGTCGTGAGCCTGGACGAGTCTGCCGGTTTGGTGGGTACGGCACTCACGCGGCAGTACGACCGGCACGGCACGTCGCACACCGCCTTGGATGCCGTCACGTTCGCGGTGCCGCCGACCGGGCGGATTGCCGTCGTCGGTGAATCCGGTTCCGGTAAAACGACATTGCTGCGCTTGCTGCTGGCCGTCGATGCCCCGAGCGGCGGAAGGATCTCGCTCGACGGGCGAGCCGTCCGACCCGGATCGGCCGGATCGCTGCGGTGGTTCCGCCGCCGTGTGCAGTACATTCCGCAGGATCCGGCGACCAGCCTCGACCCGCGCCGCAGCGTCCTCGACCTCGTCGCTACTCCGCTACGCCTACTCGGTATCGAGGGTGATCACCGAGCCACGGCCACCGGCGCATTGTCTGCCGTCGGACTCGATGCGCACTTCTTGGCTCGCCGTTCGGCCGAGCTGTCCGGCGGACAGAAACAACGAGTCGCCATCGCCCGAGCCGTGGCCTGCGCGCCGCACTATCTGTTGGCGGACGAGCCGGTCAGTGGACTCGATCCCGACCTCCGAGAGCAGGTGCTCGATGTACTTGCCGGCCTACCGGGTGCGCTGCTGATCGTCAGCCACGACCTGTCGGCCGTGGCCAGACTCTGCAGCGACGTGTCGGTGATGCAGGAGGGTCGCATCGTCGAATCCGGTTCTTTCCGCAGCGTTCTCACTCGGCCCCAGCACGAGCACACCCGAGATCTGATCGACGCCGTTCCTCGGCTCACGTAACACAATCAGGAGCTACATTGACCAGCAACATGTTTCGCATCGGCGCGCTCGCAGCAGTGGGCACATTGACGCTCACCGGGTGTTTTTCGTCCAGTTCTGCCTCCTCCGACGACGGCGAGAACCGCGTGCGCGTGGCAATGCTGCAGCCACCTCGTTCGGGGTTGTCCCAGTTCAGTGACGACGCCTTCAAGCTGTCGCGCTGGTCCACCGCCGAGACGTTGATCGTTCTCGACGATCTCGGTGAGGCCGAGCCGGGTCTGGCCACCGCCTGGAACCGCGTGGACGATCGGACCTGGAACTTCGACATCCGGCCGGACGTGACGTTCCACAACGGTGCCCCGCTCGACGCAGCGGCGGTCGTCACCGCACTGACCGCAGCCACGCAGTCGGCCCCCAAGCCGCGCATCCTCGACGGCGTCGACATGACGGTGACCGCCACCGACGCCGACAGCGTCGCCGTGACCACTGCCGACGTCGATCCACTGGTACCGCAACGACTGTCGAGCCCGCAGCTGGCCATCATGGCACCCGACGCGTACTCGACGGGCAGCAGCAACCCGATCGGCACCGGCACCGGACCCTTCGTGTTGAAGGCCGTGAACGGCACGTCGACAGCAACTCTCGACCGCAACGAGAACTACTGGGGAGAGCCGGCGAAGGTCTCCGGCATCGACGTCGACTTCGTACCCGACGGCACGGCCCGCGCCGCAGCGCTACGCAACGGCACAGCCGATGTGGTGGAGGCGATTCCGGTGTCTCAGGCCGCCAACGTCGATCAGGCACTCGTGCACGAGGTGCCGATGCCGCGCACCAACACCCTGTATCTGAACACCGAGTCCGGGGTCTTCGCAGACCCGGCCATGCGCGCAGCCGCACGCGAATCGATCGACCGCGACCGTCTGGTCGATCAGGTGTACGAGGGCCGCGCCGACGTCGCGAAGGGACTGCTCGGCCCCGCTCTGCCGTGGGCAGCCGACCGGCCGTCGCGTACGCAGACCGCGGCCGGCGACGCCGCGGGCAAGAAGATCACCCTCGCCACCTTCACCGACCGAGCCGAACTCCCGGAGGTCGCGGTGCTGCTGCAGCAGGAGCTCGAAGCCAAGGGCTTCGTCGTCGAACAGGTGGTGCGCGAGTATCAGTTCATCGAAACCGATGCTCTCGCCGGTGCATTCGATGCGTTCATCCTCTCCCGCGCCACCGTGCTCGACTCCGGAGACCCGGCGGCGTACATGTACTCCGACTTCGCCTGCGAGGGATCGTTCAACATCTCGCAGTTCTGCGATCCGCAGGTCGACACCGCGCTCGCCGACGCCGCAGCCACCGATCCCGGCGACGCTCGCCGCACCGCGATCCTCGACGCCGAAAAACTGATCCTCGAAAAAGACGCTGCGGTACCGCTGCTGCACGAACGCGTCATCCAGGGAGAATCCGAGGGCGTGACCGGCGTGGCTCGCGATCCACGCGAGCGCACCTTGATCACCAACCAGACCGCCTTCGAGTAGGCAGTGAGAACGACTGCCTCACGGCTGCTCTCGGTAGCGGGCGTCGTACTGCTCGTCGGGATGCTGCCGTGGTTGTCCGACCGAGACCCCGCACTGAGCATTCTGCGGGCACGCTCCGCCGAGCAAGAAGCGACGCCCGAGGCCCTCGCGGCCATCCGCAACGACCTCGGTCTCGACGCGGGGCCGCTACGGACATTCTGGAACTGGCTCACCGGCCTCGCGTCGGGCAATCCCGGAACATCCTGGAACACCGGCAAACCCGTACTGCCCGGGGCGCTCGAGGCACTGTCCGTCTCGCTGACCCTGATGGGTTTCGCGATGGTCGTCGCGCTCGTGACGGCCGCTCTCGTCGTCCTGCAGAGCATGCGGGCCGGGCTGCGCGGCACGCCGAAGCGTACCGGCGGAAGCGTCGCCGCTGCCCTGACGTCCCTGCCCGAGTTCCTGCTCGCCTCGGTACTGGTGGTCGTCGGAGCGGTGTGGTTGTCGTTTCCGGCGTACGGGTGGAACGGGCCGGAATATGCGGTGTTACCCGCACTGGCACTGGGCCTTCCAGCGGGTGGCTTGATCGGTCGTCTCCTCGCCGACGCGGTAGCCGTGACCTTCACCGAGGGATGGGTGATCACGTGGACGGTGGCCGGGTTCTCGCGGCGGCAGATTGCCGTCGCTGTGTTGCGCCGGGCCGTCCCCGGACTCGCGTCACAGGTCGGTTTGATCATGGTGGCCATGACGGGCGGTGCAGTGGCCGTCGAAAAGGTCTTCGCCATACCGGGATTGGGGCGCTCGACTCTCGGTGACGCGCAGTCGCAGGACCTGCCCGCCCTACAGATCGACATCCTGCTGCTGCTGGCCGTCAGTGCCGCCCTCGGTATCGCGGCGGAACTGTTGCGCCGTCTACTGCTCGGCAGCGCACTGCACGAGAAGGCGATGCCGATCCCGGCCGGGGTGTTCCACCCGTCACCGCGTCGGTGGATCGTTCCGATTGCAGCCGCATCGCTGCTCGCGGTAATGGTACTGGTGGGGCTGCCACGAGACGGCCAGGTCACCACACGTGAGAAGTTCGCCCGACCATCGTCGGAGTTCCCGTTCGGAACCGACGCGTCCGGCCGCGACCTGCTCGCCCGAGTGGCGGACGGGGCCGTGCGATCGATCGGCCTGTCGCTGGCAGTCACGCTGGCGGCGTTGTGCGTCGGGGTACTGCTGGGGCTGATCCCCCGAGCGACCCGAGGGCTCGTGGAGGTCACCAATGCCGCACCGCCCGTCGTGACCGGCATCCTCATCGCCGCGATCTGGGGTCCGAGCGCCGGCGGGGCGGCTGTCGCGGTCCTGATCGTGACGTGGGCTCCACTCGCCGCGCACACCGCCGCACTCGTCGACGAGGCGCGAGCACAGCCCTACATCTCCATCCTGCCGACACTCGGTGCCGGCAACGGTCGAATCCTGTTCGGCTCCATCGTTCCCGGTGTGCTGCCGGCCGTGTTTCGGCACGCCATGATCCGGCTGCCCGGTGTCGCTCTGGCGCTCGCCGCCCTCGGATTTCTGGGCCTTGGTCCGCAACCGCCGACCGCGGATTGGGGACTGATCCTGTCCGACGGGGTAGCCGCCGTCGAGCGAGCACCGTGGGTCGCGGCAGCACCGCTGGCGTCGTTGATCGCACTGGCCGTCCTCGCGGTCTCCGTCGCCAGTGCGACGTCGGGGCGGGTGAGAACGGCCGGTAGCGTTGACGGCAAAGTCGATGCAGGAGGGCGCGTTACATGAGTTCGAGGACCGACAAGTCGCCGAAGCGGTGGCGGTGGTCGTTCCTCGTCGACCTCGGGCGCGCCACGCCCACGGTGCGATTGCTGGTTCTCACCCAGATGACCTTCAACATCGGCTTTTTCATGGTGTTGCCGTATCTGTCGGTGCATCTGACGTCCGATCTGGGACTCGGAGCGGCACTCGTCGGTGTCGTCCTCGGTATCCGAACGTTCTCGCAGCAGGGCCTGTTCTTCGTGGGCGGCACCCTCGCCGATCGGTGGGGCATCAAGCCGGTGGTCCTCGTCGGCTGTGTCCTGCGAGTACTGGGGTTCCTGGGCCTGGCTGCGTTCGATTCTCTCGCCGGTGTCGTCGCCGCGACGGTACTGGTCGGGTTCGCGGCCGCATTGTTCTCTCCCGCAGTGGAATCCGCGATCGCCATCGAAGCAGGCAAGAGCGAACGCAGCGGCGGTGCCACCCGGGTTCAGACCTTCGCGCTGTTGTCGGTGTGCAATCAGATCGGATCGTTCACCGGCCCACTCATCGGATCTCTGCTGTTGTTGGCCGACTTCCGAATCGCATGTCTCACGGCCGCGGGCATTTTCGTCCTCGTCATCGCCGCACACATCACATGGCTACCGCGCGAGCCCGGCGAACACCGCGACGATCCGTGGCTCTCGGGCTGGACCGACGTGATCCGCAACCGCACCTTCGTGCTGTTCGCCGTCGCCATGAGCGCGCAGTTGGTGGCTTACAACCAGCTGTATCTGCTGCTCCCCCTCGAGGTCGAACGGGCCTGGGGATCCCAGACGGTACTCGGCTGGTTCTTCGCAATCTCCGCAGTACTCGTCGTCACGACGCAGTTGCCCATCACCCGACGCGTCGCCGCGGTCTCGCCGCGCGTCACGCTGCCGATCGGATTTGCCGTCATGGCACTCTCTTTCGCGCTGGTGGCGATCCTCAGTCCTCTAGAGCTGACGGGGTTCGTCGGCCTGATTCCGGCCGCGCTGTTCGTGCTGCTGCTGGCATTGGGACAGATGATCGCGATGCCGCAGGCGCGCGACCTCGTCCCCAAGATGGCTGCCGAACGGCGACTCGGCTCGTACTACGGATTCATGGCCTCCCTCGGCGGCATCGGGGTACTCCTCGGCTCGATCGCCGTCGGAGCGGTGATCGACG
>NZ_KQ031373.1:775836-953032 GCF_000963615.1 Rhodococcus sp. PML026
CCCCGGGAGAGTCGACTCTCCCCCACGGGGAGGGGCGAGAATATCGACATGAACGGATTGCTCACGATCGGCGAGTTCTCGCGAATCACCCATTTGTCGGTGAAGACCCTGCGTCGCTATCACGAGTCGGGTTTGCTCGAGCCCGCGACGGTCGACGACTACTCGGGCTACCGGTACTACGCCACCGATCAGGTCGGGGTCGCGCAGATCATCGGTCGATTCCGGAAGATGCAGATGCCGGAGCGGGAGGTGCGGGCAATCGTGCAGACACCCGATCCCGATGCCCGCGCTCGACTGATCACCGAACATCTCACTCGACTCGAGCGTCAGTTGGACGACACCAGATCAGCGGTGACGGCGCTGCGCCGGTTGCTCGATCCCACTCCGCCCGCGATCGATGTCCGACGCATTCTCACTGAACAGTGTTCTGTCGCAGCCATTTCCGAGATGGTCGACGCGTCCGACGTGCTGGGCTGGTACTCGGACGCGATGGCCGAGATCGACGCGGTCGTATCGGACACCACGGGGCCGCCGGGCGGGTTGTACGACAACGATCTCTTCACCGACGGGCGGGGTGAGTTGACCGTCTACGTTCCCACCGTCGATGCGCCATCCGTCGGCAGAGTTCGGCCGATGACGCTGCCTCCCGTCGAACTCGCGGTGACGGTTCATCACGGACCCCACGACGACATCGACGTCACGTACGGTGCGCTCGGGGTGCACGTGGAGACCAACGGCCTCGCCATCGCGGGGCCGGTTCGCGAGGTCTATGTCGTCGGGCCGCGGGATACCGAGAATCCGACGCTCTGGCATACCGAGATCGGATGGCCGGTGTTCACGGCATCACCGGCCACGTAGCAGTCAGCGGCCCAGCTGCCGGCTTGCTCCGCCGATCTCTGCGTGGGCACCGATCTTCGCGTTTCGTCCCGCTCGATCTCCGGCCTTGCGTGCGCCCTCGGAGTACCCGGCGTTCGCGCTCTGGCCTCGCCAGTGCCCGCGTGCAGTGGACGTCTGCCGGTAGTAGTCGCGTAGCTCGATCTCCTTGTCTCGCAACACCAGAGCGGTTCCGGCACCGGAGGTCTCCTGCGCGATGGCCTTGGCCTCGGTGTCCTTCTTGACCTCCGCGAGCCGTTGACCGATGCGCGACGCGAATGCCGTCTGAAAGTTCAGACGCGCCGTCACGGCGGCGACGGGCACTTCCTCGCGTCGGGTGTAGCGGCGACGATTCTTGACCTCGGTGACGGTGCGGATGGCCGTCTCGGATTTGTAGGCACCGGACTTGATGTACGCGTCGGACACTCGGACCATCTGAATCAGCAAAGAGGAGTACAGGGCTTCGGTGGTCTCGATGTCCGAGTCGAAACCGTAGGCGAACACCTGCGTCGACGATCTGGCGACATCGCACCGGACATCGTTTGCATGAGCGATGGCGACGAACAGTTGAACGTAGGTCTTGAGTCCACGCTTGCCCGGTTCACCGATGGGGATGACCTTCTGAGTCGGCGTCGCCTGCCGTTCGCGGGATGCGCTGTGCGAACGCGCCACCGCCAGGTCCACCGACGCCGACGTGGCCAAACGCTGCGCGGCCTCCATGAAGGCCTCGGCCTCGTGGGGGTTGTCGGTGGACTCCGCCTGACGCAGCAATCCGCCGATTCGCGTCAGCATCTTGTCCGAACTCATGAGCGAAAGGGTACCGGGCACCTCCGACACGTCCGGGTTGACCGATTCAGGAACTCGATAATGACCCCTACGCGGTGAGTTGTGTGCCACAGTACCCATCGACATATGTGTCGGGGGAGCATCACAGCACGATTCTGCGTGCCCATCTCCGGGCGCATACCACCGCGTAGAAGTAAGTGGAGAAAACAATGGCGTCTTTGATCACGAAGGTGGCAGTGGTTGCGACAGCAGCCACGCTGCTGACGCTCACCGGATGTTCGAGCGACAGCGGTTCGAGCGGCGATTCGGGTGCTGCATCCGAAAATGCCGACGGCCGTGGACCTATCACGTATGTAGAGGGCCAGGACACCACCGAGACCGGTGTCGTCCAGCAGATCATCTCGGAGTGGAACGCCGCCAACCCTGATCAGCAGGTCACCTTCAAGGAGCAGTCCGCCGACGCCGATCAGGCCCACGACGACTTCGTTCAGCAGCTCCAGGCGCAGCAGAGCGACTACGACGTCATGGCACTCGACGTCGTCTGGACCGCCGAGTTCGCGGCCAAGGGCTGGCTCGTGCCGCTCGAGGGCGAATTCGCACTCGACAACGCAGGCGTTCTTCCGGCGACCGTCGCGAGCGCGACCTACAACGGCAAGCAGTACGCCGCACCGAAGAACACCAACGGCGGACTGCTCTACTACCGCAGTGATCTGCTCCCCGAAGCACCCACCACCTGGGCCGAGCTCACCGAGGACTGCCAGGTCGCCCGCGACAACAACATCGACTGCTACGCAGGGCAATTCGCCCCCTACGAGGGTCTGACGGCCAACGCGTCGGAGATCATCAACGCGCACGGCGGATCGATCGTCGGCGAAGACGGCAAGACCCCCACCGTCAACAGCCCGGAAGCCAAGGCCGGACTGCAGACTCTGGTCACCGCGTTCGAGACCGGCGTCATCCCGGCCCAGGACACCACGTTCAAGGAGTCCGACAGCCAGCAGGCGTTCCAGGACGGAAAGACACTGTTCCTGCGCAACTGGCCGTACGTCTACGGCACCGCCGCAGAAGAAGGTTCGGCTGTGGTCGGAAAGTATGCGGTCGCACCGCTTCCCGGCGTCACCGGAGTGGGCACCTCGACGCTCGGCGGATACAACGCCGCGATCAGCGCGTACTCCGAGAACAAGGCCACTGCTGCCGACTTCCTGCGCTTCATGCAGGGCGAGAAGGCGCAGCGCATCATCGCCGAGGGTGCTTTGCCGCCCGTGCTCTCCTCGCTGTACGACGATCCCGCACTGATCGCCGCGATGCCGTACCTTCCCGCATTGAAGGCATCCATCGAGAACGCCGTTCCGCGTCCCGTCACCCCGTTCTACCCGGCCGTCTCGAAGGCCGTGCAGGACAACGTCTCTGCCGCCATCAAGGGTGAGAAGAGCGTCGACCAGGCGATCACGGACATGCAGGCCGGTATCGAAACCGCCGGCGCCAACTGATTTCGGGAGAACCAATGGCTGTACCTGCTGGTGTGACCAGTGGGGCCGCCGCAACCACCGCGGCCGGGGGCTCGTCCCCCGGCCGCGGTCGGCATGTGCGGTCCAAGAACAAGCGGTTCGGCCTGACGCAGGGTCGGGCCTGGCTGTTGATCGCACCGACGATGGTGATCCTCGCGATCGTCATCGTCTACCCGGTGATCCGAGCCCTGGTGATGTCCTTCTCCAAGGATCCCGGTCTCGATCCCGCCACCGGCATGTTCGTCACCGGTGGATCTGCCGGCTTCGACAACTACACGCACTGGATTCTGCAGCAATGCACCTCGGCGTCGGGCACATCGGTGCCCTGCCCGCCGGGAACGCTGGGGTCGCAGTTCTGGGGTGCCGTCGGAAACACCGCGTTCTTCACGGTCGTCACGGTGTCCATCGAGGTGGTCATCGGCTTCGGAATGGCCGTCATCATGGGCAAGACCTTCGCCGGACGCGCCCTGTTGCGCGCGGCAATCCTGATCCCCTGGGCGATCCCGACGGCGGTCACGGCCAAGCTCTGGTACTTCATCTTCGCGTACGACGGTGTCGCCAATCGCATTCTGGGAACGAACATTCTGTGGACCGGTGACGCGTGGCCCGCTCGTTTCGCCGTCATCATCGCCGACGTGTGGAAGACGACGCCGTTCATGGCGCTGTTGATTCTGGCCGGGTTGCAGATGATTCCCGCCGACGTCTACGAGGCGGCTCGCGTCGACGGTGCGTCGGCGTGGCAGCGGTTCACCAAGATCACACTGCCATTGGTCAAGCCCGCGTTGATGGTGGCAATTCTGTTCCGCACCATGGACGCGCTGCGTATGTACGACTTGCCGGCCATCCTCACCGAGGGCAATCCCGCCACCCGGACCATCTCGATCCTGGTGGTGGATCAGATTCGGCAGGGATTCAACAGCGCTGCCTCGCTGTCGACGATCTCGTTCATCATGATCTTCGTCGTGGCGTTCATCCTGGTGAAGTTCCTCGGTGCCAATGCCGTTGCCACTCAGGACAATCAGCGCAAGGGGCCCGGCCGATGAAGCAAGCTCGCATCTATCTCGGCGTCGTCGTCATTCTCGTCTGGGGACTGGCACCGTTCTATTGGATGGTCGTCACCGCATTCCGCGACCCGCGCTACACCTTCGACACGACGCCGTGGCCGACGCACGTCACGTGGGAGAACTTCGAGAACGCGTTGTCGACGGCGAACGGCAACAACTTCCTGCGTGCGGTGGGCAACAGTCTGATCGTGGGCGGCGCGACCACACTGATCGCGTTGGTCATCGGCATCTTCACCGCATACGCACTCTCGCGCATCGACTTTCGCTTCAAGTACGTGGTGACGGGCATCATCTTGGGTGCGTCGATGTTCCCCGTCGTCGCATTGGTGACCCCGCTGTTCCAGTTCTTCACCAACATCGGCTGGATCGGCAGCTACCAGGCGATGGTCATCCCGAACATCTCGTTCGTCCTACCGCTGACGATCTATACGCTGGCGGCGTTCTTCGCCGAATTGCCCTGGGAGCTCGAAGAAGCCGCGCGGATCGACGGTGCCGGACGATTCCAGGCATTCCGCCTGGTGATGCTCCCGCTCGCCGCGCCTGCCTTGTTCACCACCGCGATTCTCGCGTTCATCGCCGCAGTGAACGAGTACCTGCTCGCCAGTCAGCTCTCGAGTGACAAGACCGAACCGGTGACCGTCGCCATCGCGCGGTTCACCGGCAACGATCCGCTCGTGGTGCCGTATGCCGCGATCATGGCCGCGGGCACCATCGTTGCGATTCCACTGGTGATCATGGTGCTGCTGTTCCAGCGCCGCATCATCTCCGGACTGACGGCGGGCGGCGTCAAGTCGTGACAGCGCAGGACCACCTGCAGTTGTTGGCAGGCATTCTCGGGTTCTTCGCGCTGGTAGCTCTCGGTTTCGCCGTAGCCGGGATCATCGGAGGTGATCCCGGCGTGCTGCCGTCCGTAGCGCTGCTCGGCTTGCTGGTCGCACTGTGGTTCACCGTCAAGAAGATTCGCTGAAACTCGTCGTCGCGATACCCACCAGTTCGGCCAGTGCCGGACTCATCGCGCTGCGCCACACCAGGGCCAGCAGGGCGGCGGTGTGCGAGTCGGTCAGCTCGATCGCGACGAGCCGGTCGCCGTAGAACTCGGCCATCGACCGGCTGAGAATCCCGACCCCCAAACCGCGGGCTGCGAGGTCTGCCACCGCGTCAGGTGCGCTGGCCTGCAACGTGATCGATGGTGTCAGACCTCCCCCGGCGCAGTCCCTGTCGAACACCGCACGAATTCCGGTGCCCGGCGGAAGGGCAACGATCGGATACTCGCACACCTCGGCGAGTGTCGCGTCCTTCTGCGCTGCCAGTGGATGCTCCGCCGGCACGGCTGCAACAATTCGTTCGTCGATCACCACCATCGATTCGAGTCCGGCGGGGGTCCGAGAAGCGAGACCGACCAACGCAAGATCGATCTCGCCGGATCGAACATTTGCGACGAGATCGTCCGAATTACCCTCGCGCAAAGCAATGTCGACGCCGGGATGTGCCGCGTGGAAGCCCGCCAACGCGTCGAACAGTGGGGGAACGGTGCAGGCGGTGACCATACCGATGCTCAGTGTGCCGCGCAGCAGGCCCGTCACATCGTCGACGGATTGTTTGACGGATCCGGCCGCGGCGAGTGTCGCGCGGGCCTGCGGCAACGCCGCGTGGCCGGCTGTGGTCAAAGTGGCTGTGCCACCGGATCTGTCGATCAGCTCGGTACCGAGTTCGCGCTCGAGCGCCCTGATCTGCGCGCTGACCCCCGATTGGCTGATGTGCACGCGGGCGGCAGCGCGGGTGAAGTTCGCTTCCTCGGCCACCGCGACGAAATACTCGAGCTGCCTCAGTTCCATTGCTGTACTCCGAGATCGGGACCTTCGCCGGCGTCGAGGCGGGCTATCGCGCGCTTCGGTGCGGTGACGCGGTAGCTGCAGTCGATCAGTTCGGCGGCTTCGGCCCAGACATCGCTGTCGGCCTTGTCTTTGCGGTCACTGCTCAGGTCGAATCCCACCCAGCCTGCGGGTCCGAGGTAGGCGGGATGGAAGTAGCGCGGCTCGAGTTCGCAGGCTCGCTGCTCCTCGGCGCTCTCGCATTTGACGATGATCGACAGATCGAACTGATCGCCGCCTTTGACGCCGCCGCCGAAGTAGACGAACACCGAGGTCGTGCGGAAGGTCGGCCTGCCGTGCGAAACCTTCTCGGTCACGTCGGGATACGCGAACGCCAGAGCGCGAACGCGTTCGAGGATCGGATGCTTCGAGGTGGGATCGATGGCCACGCGAGAACTTTAGCGCGTATTGTCTAGCTGCGGCTATGAGTAGAAGTTCTGGCGATGATCGGAACCAACTGTTGGACTTCTGAATGCGCCGGTTCGAGACTCGAATCCATGACACAGACACCCGCACAAATTGCAGCAACCTACTTCGAGGCCTGGAAGGCGAAGGACTTCGACACTCTGGCGTCGATCCTGCACGAAGACGCCACGTTTCGGGGGCCACTGGGCACCGCCGACAGCGGCGAAGAATGCGTCGCCGGGTTGAAGGGAATGTCGCAGATCGTCACCGACATCGACATCGCGCACGTCTTCGCCAATGGCCCGAACGTGCTCACGTGGTTCGACCTGCACACGTCCGTCGCACCCCCGGCCCCCACCGCGAACTGGCAACGAATCGAGAACGGCAAAATCACCGAAATCAGGGTGACCTTCGACCCGCGCGCCATCGTCGAGGCGGGATAGACGAACGCCCGCCGGTACTCAATGTGACATTTGGTGGCCTTTTCGGGGGTCAATGTCACGTTGAGTGGACCGGCGGGCGTCAGTGCCGCGGAGATTTACGCGTCGATGATGAATGCTTCGAGTTGTTCGCGAGCGACGTCGTCGGCCAGCTGCTTCGGCGGGCTTTTCATCAGGTAGGCGGAAGCCGGGATGACCGGTCCACCGATGCCGCGGTCCTTGGCGATTTTCGCGGCGCGGACTGCGTCGATGATGACGCCGGCGGAGTTGGGCGAGTCCCAGACCTCGAGCTTGTATTCGAGGCTCAGGGGAACGTCACCGAAGGCGCGGCCTTCGAGGCGGACGTAGGCCCACTTGCGGTCGTCGAGCCAGCCGACGTGGTCGGACGGTCCGATGTGGACGTCCTTGGCGTTGAATTCCTTCTGCAGGTTCGACGTGACGGCCTGGGTCTTGGAGATCTTCTTCGACTCGAGGCGGGTGCGCTCGAGCATGTTGAGGAAGTCCATGTTGCCGCCGACGTTGAGCTGCATGGTGCGGTCGAGCTGCACGCCGCGGTCTTCGAACAGCTTGGCCATGACGCGGTGGGTGATGGTGGCACCGACCTGGCTCTTGATGTCGTCGCCGACGATGGGGACGCCAGCGTCCTCGAACTTCTTGGCCCAGACGGGGTCGGAGGCGATGAAGACGGGGAGGGCGTTGACGAAGGCGACGCCTGCGTCGATGGCGGCCTGTGCGTAGAACTTGTCGGCTTCTTCGGATCCGACGGGGAGGTAGGACACGAGGACGTCGACCTTGGCGTCACGCAGTGCCTGTGCGACGTCGACTGCTTCGCCGTCGGCCTCGGTGATGGTCTCGCGGTAGTACTTTCCGAGGCCGTCGAGGGTCGGTCCGCGCAGGACGTGGACGTCCTTCGGGGGCACGTCGGCGATCTTGATGGTGTTGTTCTCGCTGGAGAAGATGGCCTCGGAGAGGTCGAAGCCGACCTTCTTGGCGTCGACGTCGAACGCGGCGACGAACTCGACGTCGCGGACGTGGTACTTGCCGAACATGACGTGCATCAGGCCGGGAACGGTGGCGTTCTCGTCTGCGTCCTTGTAGTACTCGACACCCTGGACCAGGGATGAGGCGCAGTTGCCCACACCCACAATGGCCACGCGGATTGCGTTGTTGTTCTCACCCATGGTCGGGTTCTCCTTCTGTCTTGACTGTCCTGTTTGGTGCTGTGTGGGACGGTGCTGGGTTGGGGGCGGCTTGCTCGGCTGCGATGACTTCGTTGAGCCAGCGCACCTCGCGTTCGCTCGATTCGAGACCGAGCTGGTGGAGTTGCCGGGTGTAGCGGTCGAGTGTTCCGTTCGCCTTGGCCACAGCGTCGCGGAGGCCTTCTCGGCGCTCCTCGACCTGGCGTCGTCTGCCTTCGAGAATGCGGACCCGAGCTTCTGCCGGGGTTCGACTGAAGAAGGCCAGATGTACGCCGAATCCGTCGTCGGTGTAGTTCTGCGGTCCGGTGTCGGCCACCAGTTCGGCAAATCGTTCCCTGCCGAGGGGGGTGAGCACGTACACCCGTTTTGCTCGTCTTTTCACGAGCAGTTCGGGACCGGCGTCCTCGGCGATGAGCCCGTCGGTTTGTAGTCGACGGAGCGCCGGGTACAGCGATCCATACGAAAACGCACGAAATGCTCCGAGCAGGCCGGTCAGCCGCTTGCGAAGCTCGTAACCGTGCATGGGTGATTCGAGAAGCAGTCCGAGAATTGCGAGCTCGAGCATGCAACTCCCCCTTCTCGAATCCAACTATCACATCCTGGCGATGCGATGAGCCACACTATCGGAGAATGTATCGCGCCGATACATGAAGTGACAAACCAATGGCCGGTTACATCGCGCGAATCGGCATTTGTGGGCGTGTTTTTCGGGGTCCTTCGCGGGTATCGACACAGGACGGCACTACATCGAAGGAGCGCATCATGCACGAATACGATCAACCGCCCCCGCTGTCGAACGGCGAGTCCGAGCGCGGTTCCCACGTGGCGGACCTGTCGACGGTGCAGCTGATCGAGCGACTGACTACTCAGGTCTCGACGCTCGTCCGGACCGAGATCGACGCCGGACTCGCCGAAGTCAAGAGCAAGGGAAGCCGCCTCGGGGTAGGCGTCGGAATCTCCGGCGCGGGTGCGCTGCTGCTGTTCCTCGGGCTCGCCACCTTGATCGCTACCGCAGTGCTCGGACTGGCGACAGTGCTGTCCGCATGGCTCGCAGCGCTGATCGTCGCGATCGTGGTGCTGGCGATCGGGGGCATCCTGGCCGCAGTCGGCGCGTCCCGGGCCAAGAAAGCCTTGCCACCGATTCCCGAGGACACCGCAGCACGTATCGGCGACGACATCACCGCGGTGAAGGAAGGAATCCGATGACCGACACACCGGCCCACAGCGTTCCCGGCAACTCCGATCAGCCGCCCAGCATCGAGGAGCAGCGTTCCGAACTGGCCGACACCGTCGCCGCTCTCGCGGCCAAAGCCGACATCCCCACCCGAGTGGGCAACGAGGCCTCTCGTCAGGCGACACGTGCCTCCGATGCGGTGCGCAGTAGGCCCGGCACTGCCGCAGGGGCCGTGGGCTTCGTGGTGACCGCAGTGTTGGTGACGGTTCTTCTTCGTCGCCGACGTGCGAGAAAGGTGTTTCGATGAGTGCAGTATCGAAGGCGTTCTACAGACCGATGTCGTTGGCGACGAGTGTGCTCGGCGGGCTGGCGGCCGGCGCGGTGTTCAAGCAGGTGTGGAAGCACGTCGGCGACGACGACGCGGCGGCCCCCGACCCGAAGGATCTGAATCGCTCCGTCGGAGAGGTGCTGATCGCGGCAGCTGTCCACGGTGCGGTGTTCGGCGTCGTCAAGGCCGCAGTCGACAGGGCAGGGGCAACCGGTTACCGCGCCATCACGCACGAGAGCCCGAAGTAGCTGACACGCAACATGATTCGCGGCGTCTATCGGCTTACTGAGACGATGTTGCCCGCGAAGTCCGCTTCGACACGGCCACCCTGATCGTCGTAGTTCTTTGCGGTGATCGAGATGCGCTGCTCACCGCGGGAGTCGGTGATCATGACGTACTCGACGGCGGCGTCCGGGACCCCGACGGCCTCGGGCGTTCCCGCGACGAGGCCTGCCAGAACCGCGGAATCGATTGTGGTCCAGTCGAAAAGAGCCTCCTGTGCGTCTGGCGCGTCGGTTTCGTGATACACCTCGAACCCCCCGGAGACGAACACGCGCTCTCGTCGGCCCTCTGCCGTCGGGCGATAGACGTCGGCACGGTTGCCGTCCATCTGAATGAACACCTCGAGAACCTGCGAACTGCCGAAACGTTGCACGTAGCGTTCTCGGAAATCGTCGAGTCCGGCTGCCGTGTCGAAAACTAACGGGCGAGCGACTATCGGGGTGACGTCGACCGGCAGGTCCATCGGCACGGTGGGGGTCACGCTGCGCGTCGTCGTGGACGCGACGACGGCAGCAGTCGGAACCGGTTCTTCGCTGGTCCTGGTCGACAGAAACACCACCAGCCCTACAGTCACGATGACGACCGAGCCGAGTGCCAGCAGTAGCCGGTTCTTCGGTTCGGATGTTCGCGGCGGTGGTTCCGGAAGGTCGACGTCGATTTGTAGGTCGGAGACCAGGCGTCGTAGGTCGCGCAGGGTGATGGCCACCCGCGCACGTTCGCTGCGTAGGCGGTGCTCGTCGAAGGTGAGCTGGCCGTCGGCGTATGCGGAATCCAGAACGGTGGCGGTCAGCGCGCGGTCGATTTCACGGGCGCGAAAATCGGGTCGTTGTGCCATCATGCGGCCTCCTTTCCGGACACATCAGCCGAACGAAAACGGCGTGACACGCAGGAAGTTGCCTGCGGGATCGAATAGGAGAGTTCCGCTTTCCTGGTCGGTGTTGTCGGCGGAGACGGAAATTTGCGGACCGTTGTCGCTGCCGTGGAAGCTCACGTTGTAGCTGTCGATGCGACTCATGTTCAAGCTCTCGCGGGCACCGGCGATGATTCCCGCTGCCTTCGTCAGATCGACCGTCGCCAGGTCGATCTGAGGTTCGTCGAAGTCGCGGGTGCTCGAGAAATTGTCGTCGTAGTCGTCGATCACGCCGTTGCGATAGGTGTAGCTGACCTGCTTCTGTGGCACCCCGGGTGCAGGTGCCGAAATGACGGCGTAGTCCTCGTACAGCCCGAGTCTGTCGACCACCGACGTGCCGATCTTCTGTTGCAGTGCATCGACGATATCCACGACGACTGCAGGATTCTTGTACCCAGCCGACCCGAGACTCGATTCGGGGTCATTGGTGTTCGAGCACGCGCGAATGCCGAATGTGAGCGCCACGAGTGCGGCAACGGCAGGGACCGCGACGGCCATGAAGCCCAGGCGTGAGCCCTTTGCCGTCGTGATCGGATGCGCGAACTCGATCGGGTCGGCCATCGGCGGCAGATCGGTGTCGTTCTGAAGGTCCTCGATGAGGGCGTGCAGATCGGCGATCGTGTCGGCTTCCTTCGCCAGATCGATCCTTGCGGCGTGCTCGAAATCGGACAGCTGGCCATCGGCGAGTGCTTCGTCCAACGTGGCGCAAGTATCGGTGCGATCCACATCACGCGCTCGCGTACTGGGTGACAGTCGCGTCGGCACAGGTGGAGCATAGTTTCTCGGCCAAGGAATGGGGGTCGATCGTCGTCCAGGCGGGGATCGCAGGTCTCCATCGACACTGCCGCACGTACTCTGGTTCTCGTGCGACTTCAGCGACAGGTGGTGGACTACGCCCTTCAGCGTCGGTCGCTGCTGGCCGAGGTCTACTCCGGTAGGACGGGCGTGGCAGCGGTCTGCGATGCAGATCCCTATCTTCTACGTGCCGCCAAGTTCCACGGCCGCGGCAGCGACGTAGTGTGCCCGATCTGCCGGAAGGAGCAGCTCACGCTGGTGTCGTGGGTGTTCGGCGAGAAGCTCGGACCCCTGTCCGGCTCCGCGAGAACGGCCGACGAACTCGGCCGGCTGGCTGCCACCCAAGAGGAATTTTCGGTCCATGTGGTCGAGGTCTGCCGCTCGTGCAGCTGGAATCACCTCGTCCAGTCCTACGTCCTCGGGGCCGTGCCCGCACCCAAGCAACCCCGTCGCCCACGATCGGGATCCCGTCAACCGAACCGTCGAACTGCGAGTGAATGACACAATCGCTTCGCTGAACCCAGCCACCGAGAATTCGACGCGGCCGCCGAGATTACTGGAGATTCGTACGTGAGTTCCCCCTACGACAACAACCCGGGTAACAACGAACCTGGCCGTAGCGACTCCGGACGGCGCCCCGACGTGCCCGGACCACCGCGCGGCAGCCGCCATTCCGATCCACCCGGACGTCGTCCGGTACCCCCACCGGGACAACGTCCGCTACCGCCTCCGGGTCAGCGCCCCGGACCGCCTCCCGGGCAGCGTCCGATGCCACCGCAGGGGCGACCGCCGATGCCACTTCCGGGCCAGCGTCCCGGGCCCCCTCCTGGGCAGCGTCCGATGCCACCGCAGGGTCGACCGCCGATGCCTCCCGCCGGCCAACGCCCGGGTCCGCCTCCCGGGCAGCGTCCGATGCCACCGCAAGGTCGACCGCCCGGTGACGGTCGCTACGCCGCGGCAGGTGTCACCCGATCGGGATCCGTCCCGCCGCCACACGAACCGAACGATCCATCAGCTAGCTCCTCGGGCAACGAACCGCCCGAGCCCCCCGAAAGAGGTTCCGCCGCGAAAACGAAGAAGAAATCCAAGTGGCGGGTAGTTCGACGCACGTTGTATGCGTTGGTCGCCTTGGGCCTGATAGTGCCGATTCTGCTGTTCATGGTGGCGTACACGCTGGTGGACGTCCCGCGGCCCGGTGACCTCAGGACCAATCAGGTTGCGACGATCTTCGCCTCCGACGGGTCGAGCGTGCTCGGCAAGGTGGTGCCACCCGAGGGCAACCGAACCGATGTCACGATCGACCAGATTCCGGAGCACGTACGTAACGCCGTGCTCTCGGCGGAGGATCGCGACTTCTATTCCAATCCCGGGTTCTCGGTGACCGGCTTCGGCCGTGCCCTGCGCGACAACGTGCTCGGACGTGACAGCGCGGGCGGTGGTTCCACGATCACCCAGCAGTACGTCAAGAATGCGGTGGTCGGCTCCGAGCGGACGTTGACGCGAAAGATGCGGGAGCTGGTCATCTCGTCGAAGATGGCTCGCCAATGGTCCAAGGACGACATTCTCGCGGCGTATCTGAACACCATCTATTTCGGTCGTGGCGCTTATGGCATCGCTGCCGCGTCGACGGCGTACTTCGGCAAATCCGTCGATCAGCTCTCGGTCGAGGAAGGCGCAGTACTGGCTGCGACCATCCAGCAGCCGTCCGGACTCGATCCGGAAGTCAACCCCACCGGGGCTCAGTCGCGGTGGAACTACGTGCTCGACGGCATGGTCTCGCAGGGCCAGCTCGATGCGACTCAGCGTGCGGCGATGCAGTATCCGCAGTGGGTCCCCATTTCTCAGGTCGATTCGGGTGATGCCGCCGACGCAGGTCCCAACGGTCTGATCAAGGCGCAGGTACTGCGTGAGTTGTCGGCTGTCGGGGTCAGTGATCAGGATCTGAACACCGAGGGTCTGCAGATCACGACGACGATCGATCCGAGGGCGCAGGCCGCCGCGGTCGAGGCCGTGGACAACAACCTGCAGGGTGAGCCGTCGGAGCTGCGCACGGCGTCGGTGTCGATCGATCCGCGCAGTGGCGCGGTCCGCTCGTACTACGGCGGCGCGGACGGGCGCGGTTTCGACTTCGCTCAGTCCGGGTTGCAGACCGGATCGTCGTTCAAGGTGTTCGGCCTCGCCGCTGCCTTGGACCAAGGCATTCCGCTGTCGAAGATGTACGACAGTTCCTCGCTCGACGTCAACGGCATCCAGATCAGCAACGTCGAGGGCGAATCCTGTGGCACGTGCACCATCGCCGAAGCCCTCAAGCGGTCGCTGAACACGAGCTTCTACCGCATGATGCTGGGCATGGACAACGGCCCGCAGGCGATCGCGGACATGGCACACAAGCTCGGTATCCCGCAGGAGATCGAGGGCGTCGGCCCCACGCTGACCGAGCCCGACAACGCGGGCCCGAACTACGGAATCGTGCTCGGCCAGTACCAGTCGCGGGTGATCGATATGGCGTCGGCCTACGCCACACTGGCAGCCTCCGGCGTCTACCACACCCCGCACTTCGTGCAGAAGGTCGTCACGGCCGACGGCACGGTGTTGCTCGATCGTGCACCCGAGGCCGGTCAGCAGGTCGTCTCGGCGGCGGTGGCCGACAACGTGACGTCGGCGATGCGTCCGATCGCCGGGTACTCCAACGGTCACAACCTCGCGGGTGGTCGTCAATCGGCGGCGAAGACCGGTACCGCGCAGCTCGGTGATACCGGGCAGAACAAGGACGCCTGGATGGTCGGGTACACCCCGTCACTGTCGACGGCGGTGTGGGTCGGTACCGAGCAGGGCTTGCCGCTCGAGAACAGTTACGGCGGTCCGATCTACGGATCGGGCATACCGTCGGACATCTGGAAGGCGACTATGGACGGCACGCTCGAGGGCACCTCGAACGAGACGTTCCCGACGCCCGAGGCCATCGCCGGTCAGGCAGGTGTCCCGCAGTACTCGGCACCGGCCGCCCCGGTCACGACGGTGGCTCCGTCCGCGCCGCCGCCCGTGACTCTGCCGATCCCGACGGAGATCTCGCCGCCGGTGGTCATCACGCCGCGTCAGGTCGAGATTCTGCCGGGCGTCACCATTCCGCTGCCGGGTCTGGCCCCGGCTCAGCCCGCACAGCCACCGGCAGCACCCGAGCCGGCAGCCCCCGAACCGGCGACTCCCGGCCAGTAGCACCGAACGGTGACGACCGAACCCGAGCGCAAGGGCAGAACCCTTGCCAGTCCTGGTCGCCTGGACACGGCGAGTGCAACGGACCGTGACGCACCCAGCCGTACCGATCCGATGACCGAGGAACTGTCCTCGGTCATCGGCGGGCCGGTGGGCGCGCACGCTCTGGTCGGTCGGCAACGGTGGTTCACTGCGCTGCGGGTCATCCTGTTGCTCGCGGTGGTCTTTCTCTGCTTCGGTTGGTTCGCCAAGGCGGCGTGCATTCAACAGGCACCGGTGGGTCCGAACGGTGAACTCGGTCTCGACTGGAGCGGCAGTCGCCAGTACGTGGCGATGTGCTACTCGGACACCGTGCCGCTCTACGGTGCCGAGCGGCTCGACCAAGGCGCGTTTCCGTACAAGAAGTCCTGGGAAGAAACGAAGGCCGACGGGTCGAGTCAGATCCGGTACATGGAGTACCCGGTCATTGCCGGCCTGTACCAGTACGGCTCGATGGTCGTCGGAAAGGCATGGAACTCACTGAGTTTCCTGCCGCAAGCCCTGCCTGTGGTCGTCTACTTCAACGTCGTCGCTCTGGGATTGGCCGTCGCGTGGCTGGTCACCGTGTGGGCGACGGCGATCTCGGCGGGACGACGCATCTGGGACGCTGCCCTGGTGGCTGCCTCACCGCTGGTGATCGTGCATGGATTCACCAACTTCGACGCTCTCGCAACGGCATTCGCGCTCACCGGTCTGCTGGCCTGGGCCAAGAAGCGGCCCGTACTGGCCGGTGTACTGCTGGGCCTCGGCGGTGCCACCAAGCTCTATCCCCTGTTGTTCCTCGGACCGCTGCTGGTGTTGTGCTGGCGGGCCGGCCGCATGCGCGAGTGGGGGCTGACCGCAGTGGCTGCCCTCGGGGCCTGGCTTGCGGTCAATCTTCCACTGGCCCTGCTGTATCCGACGGGGTGGTACGAGTTCTTCCGGCTCAACTCCGAGCGCGGAGCCGACCCCGATTCGCTGTACAACGTCGTCACTTCCTTCACCGGATGGACGGGCTTCGACGGCCCCCTCTATCCAGGGGACAAGCCGCTGGTTCTCAACGCAGTCACGCTGCTGCTCTTCGCCGCCGTGTGTGCGCTGATCGCCTACATCGGTACGACGGCTCCGACCCGGCCGAGGCTGGCCCAGTTGGTATTCCTGGTGGTGGCCGGGTTCCTGCTGACCAACAAGGTGTGGAGTCCCCAGTACTCGCTGTGGCTGGTCCCTCTCGCGGTCCTGGCTCTACCGCATCGTCGAATCCTGTTGGCGTGGATCGCAATCGACACGTTCGTCTGGTTCCCCCGGATGTACTACTACCTGGGCGTGGACAACAAGGGTCTGCCCGAACAGTGGTTCACAACCACCGTGGTCGTGCGCGATATCGCAGTGATCGGCTTGTGCGCGTTGATCGTTCGGCAGATCTACCGGCCGTCGGAGGATCTCATTCGAAACGGCAGCGCCGTCGACCCGCTCGGTGGCGTACTCGACGGCGCTGCAGATCGAACCGGTCGGCGTGCGGTCACATATAGCGGCCGAGTTGTTTGACGGCTTCACCGGCGTGCTTGGCCTGGATGCCGTCGCCGATGGCCTGTAGCTTCCATTCACTGCCCTGGCGGTAGACCTTCGCCATCACCAATCCGGTGAACGGCATGCCGCCCTGCAGGGTGAAGCGGGCGAGTTCGGTGTTGGTGGTGTTGTCGACCAGCCGGCAGAACGCATTGGCGACCTGCTCGAACGTCTGGCCGCGGTACGAGGTGACCGTGAAGACGATGCCGGTGACGTGCTGGGGTACTCGCGTCAGATCGACGACGATGACCTCGTCGTCGCCCTCACCCTCGCCGGTCAGGTTGTCTCCCTTGTGCGTGATCGACCCGTCCTTGGCGTTGAGCTGGCCGTAGTACACGACATCGTTGACGTTGCGATCTGCCAGCATGATTGCCGACGCGTCCAGGTCGATGTTCGCCGCACGGCCTCCGCCGCCGAACAGTCCACCCTTCTTCGGGGTCGTCACCGGGTCCCAGCCGAGGCCCATGCGAATCACCGTCAGGGCCACGCCGCCGTCCTTGCGGAGAGTGACCTTCTGGCCCTTGGACAGACTGACGGGCTTGGACTTGGTGAGGCTGACTTCCGGAGCTTCGGAGCGAACCGGGGCGGGAGGGGCTGCGGGAGGCGCGGCCGGGGCGGCCGGGGCGGGTGGCGTCGGCGGTGCAGGGGGCGGGGTGGGTGCCGGAGCCGGCGCGTCGTCCACGGAGACACCGTGATCGGTCACCAACGCAGCGAAACCGCCCGCGTATCCCTGCCCCACGGCGCGCACTTTCCAGCTCCCCTGGCGGCGGTAGATCTCCAGCGCGATGACGATGGATTCGGAGCTGAGACCGTCGATCGTGTACTCGTACAACACATTTCCCGCTGTGTCACTGACTCGCGCGACCGGGGGTGCCGATCGGCCGAAGTTGCTCGATGCGTCGTCGAGGGTGATGACCGCACGGATCTGCTCGATGTCGGACGGAACTGCGACGAGCGAGACGGCGAGCCGCGCCGGCCCGCCCTGCCCTGGTTCGAGGCGAACACCGGGACCGGTCGGCTGATTGAAGAACACGAAATCGGCGTCCGTGCGCACCTTTCCGGCGTCGGTGACCAGAAGTGCAGACAGATCGGCCGGCACTGCCAGGGCGATGGACACGACGACGTCGCCGACGGTGAGGGGGCCGTTCTGACCCTTGGACAACGGTTGACCGGCCGGAGCAGACAATGTGGTGGACTCTCTCTCGAAGTGCTGGTTACCGTCATCCAATGTACTTGGTCGATTTGTCCGACTGATGTGACCGCGAAGGCCTGTCGGTCAGATCTGGCGGAGGGTGAACAGGTCGCCAGGGGTGCAGCCGAGCACCCGGCACACGGCGGTCAAGGTGGAGAATCGGATGGCCTTGGCGCGGTCGTTCTTGAGTACCGACAGATTCACGACGCTGACCCCCGCCAGACGCGACAGCTCGGCGAGCGTCATGCCGCGGGCTTCGAGGATATCGCCGAGATGACACACGACGAGATGGTCGACGAACTCCTCGGCCATCAGACCAGACCATCGGCATCACGAGCGAGCTTGGAGCCCTGGGCGATGGTGGCGTAGACGAATTGCAGGAATGTGGACACGAAGATTGCGATCCAGAGACCGGTGGCCGGTCGAGCGGTGTCCACGGTCCCGCTCAGCTCGAGCGCACCGACGACGCTGTTGGTGCCCAGCATGTTCATGAACCCAGTGATGATGGGGTAGGCGAGAATGCACGCGCCGATCACTACGACGTCGGTGCGTGCGGCGTTGGTGAAGGGATTCCCGGCGATGACGCGATCGCAGAAGCGGTAGAAGAACAGCAGGCCCACCAGGATGATCACCAGTCCGACGGCGAGGGATCCGTAGCGCATCACGTCGATGAAGCCCAGCAGTCGTACGATTTCGGCTTTCGGGACGCTCAGCTCGACCGAGTTCCCCGGTTGCAACTGGCCTCCGAACAACTCCACCGGCGGGGTGTTCCACTCGGGTTCGACCGTGGCGCTGACGTAGTCCGAGGAGTGGTATTTCCACATTTTCCAGCCGGTCCAGCCCACGGCCAGTGCTCCGTAGAACACCATCGCCCACTTGTTGGTCCTCATGGAACCCAGTCCGTATGCCATCCCGCCGCCTCCATATCGATAGTCGATAACAACGAATATCGATAACCTATCGAAAATCGATACGGTGTCAAGGGGTGGGCTGTGTCATCGGCGTAAGGCCGACTCCAACTGCCGCCCGATTTCCGCGACCAATCGGGTGGAATCGGCGGGTACTACGTCGATCGACGCGTGGGACCGAACGAGGTAGCGGCCGTCCCCGTCGAAGTCCATCCAGAAGAACGAGACGGCATCGGTATCGCGGCGGTGGTCGTAGGTGGCGCCGCGCGCGACGATCACCTCGCCGACTGCCGATCGCGGTCGGGCGAAAAACGCCTCGAATTTCTCGTCCGCAGTCGCGTTTCGAGTGGCCGTGGACAGGATTGCTCCGCTCGATGTGGTTGCAGTGCAGGGATGTTCGAGGGTGGCGGCCGCACGGCGTCCGGCCTGCACGGTCGGCACGGACTCGGCGATCCGTACGGGGGCAGATGCCGGGGTCACCGTGTCGATCGTGACCGAACAGTCCGGCCCAGGTCGTTGGGTGAGGACGACCGCGAGATCGTGGGTCACCGCTGCATGAACGCGCACCGGGCTGTGCCCGAAGTCGTGTGTGTCGCTTCGGCATTCGATGCGCACAGCGGGGTCGATCACCACTCCGATGGCTGCCTCGAGCCGCTCGTCCACCAGCGCGTCGATCCTCGCCGACGCTTCGCACCGCAGCTGTCGGAGCTGATCCTCGGTATCGACGTCGACGGTGACGGCCAGAGGGTAGGGCAACCGATCCCGTCCGAATCGACTGCAGAGCATCGCGAAATCCATGCCGTGCATGGTCCACTGCGTCACCGTCAACCGCCGAGCACCGGGGGTGCGACGAGTGGCAGGTCACCGATCAGTTCGCTGCCGTTGCCGACGTCGATCAAATAGCCGGGGGTGGTGTGTTCTCCGTCGTTGTCGCCGGTGCCACGACCTCCTGCCGCGCCCATGCCGCCCACTCCGGGCATACCGTGAGCCCCTGCTCGACCGGCCGCCGCCGCACTCGCGCCGCCCGGGCCGCCGCTGGAACCGCCGGAACCGATCGGAGACCCGAGAACAGAGCCGCCGAAACCTGCACCGGAACCCACACCGCCACCGGATCCGTTGTAGCCCGAGCCGCCGTAGTTGGAGCCGCTGTAGCCCGAGCCGCCGTAGCCGGCACCCGGGGAGCCTGTCCCCGAGGAACCGCCGCCTCCCACGTTGCTTCCGAGTCCCCCGGGAGCATTTCCGGGGCCACCGGCTGCGGCGGCCCGGGTTTCCCCGGACCGATCTGCAGGCGGCAGCGGTCCGGATGGACTCGAACCCGGTTGCCCGGGGCCCGATTGTCCAGGCGTCGCGGTGCCGGCATCGGTCTGCTGCGCAGCCGACTGCGCTGCGGGATCGACGGCTCCTGCCGAGCCTGCGCCCCCACCGGACGTCGCACCGCCGCTCCCACTGGCGGCCGGGAAACTGCCCGGCGGGAAACCGCCTGCCCAGCCGCCGGTGGAACCACCGCCTCCGCCGTCGACGGGATTGTGCGCCGTCGGCAGCACCGGAACGTTGGTGTCCGACAGCACCACGCCCGGTACGTACACCGATCGCATGATCCGGCGCGCTTCGTTCTGCTGCTCCTCCTGCACAGCCGTCGCCGTTTTCGTGGCGAACGGAACGGGGAGCAGGGAACCGATCAGGGTGCTGCTCTCGGACGCGACCACCGGCGGCATTCTCGACTTGGTCTGCTCGAATCCCGCGTGTGCTTCGAGCAGCTTGTTCCCGATCAGACTCATCGACGTGGCCAGCGCGGACGCCGACGAGACGTAATCGCCCACGCCGCCCCGAACGGCGTCGGACATCGGCCCGGACCAGCCCGACGCCATGGCCGCCTCGATACCCGTTCGGAAGCCGTCGGATCCGGAGCCGGCGGCGGCCGAGAGGTCGTTCCAGTTCTTCGACGAAGTCGCAATGGGCCCGATGGCCAACGACCCGACCATGCCCGCGATGTCCTCGTGTGACATCACCTCGAACGGTTCGGTGATCGTCACTTCGTTGGGTTCGTAGTCACCGCGGTAGTCGAATGCCCCGTTCGCTTTCTCGAACGCCTCCCCGAGCATGGTGCCGACGAGCTCGGGCCCCACCGGGGTCACGAATATGTTGGTGACTATCCCGTCGATCGTCGCTTCGAGTTCCTCGTACGGATTCGCCATGCCCACCCCTTGCCACGCGCCTGTCCCCCGACGAAGTGTTAGACGCGGTGCGCGGTGGTTCGGTTCCGCAGCCACTCGAGAATTTCCTCGCTGGCCCGCACGCCGGAGGAATCGGTGACGGTCAACCCGGGCCGGGCGAACCCCAGCAATTCGAGCTCGCCGTGCCGCGGCCTAACTGCCTCGTCGGCGGCCATGAGCATCTCGGCGTCGAGTGCGCCGTCACCGGCAGCGAACACGCCGGCCTCGGCATCCAGGGAACCGTCCTGAACCAGCCTGGCACGGACCTCGGCCACGGCGGAGCTCTTGCACACCGCGTTGGGCATCGTGTAGATCTTGCGGCCTTGCTGGGAGACGTTCCAGTCGCGTGCCGCGCACCACTGCGACCAGTCCGAGACGAAGTCCGGCGGGACGGCGGTGACGTCGACGACGAGGTAGCAGAACAGGCCGTCGGCCTCGCGGTATTTGAGCACCCAGTCCTCGGAGACCCTCGATCTCAACTCTGCCCCGATGCCGGCCAGGTCCAGATCGAAGCCCTTGCGCCAGGCCGTATCCGGCTCACCGTCGACGAGAATGTTGCCACCGTTGCTGGTGATGGCGTACCGCCACGGGGCACCCGGCAGGTCGATACGCTGGAACTGTTCGATGGTTCGCGTCGTCGTCGGAACCACGGTGACGCTCTCGCTCAACCCGCGGAGCAGCCACATGGACCGAGTGCTCATGTACGACAACGGTTTACCCTCGTACACCTCCACGCACTCGAACGTCTCGTCCAGGGGCACACCGAGCGCGCCTTCGGAGAAGATCATCGTGCGATCGAGGTCGACGGCGACGAGGGCGCTCACGAGGCATCCTCGGTGGAGACGTTCTTGATCAGACCCATGCACGAGTAGGCGAGGTCGGGTACCACGTCGACCGGTACTCCCCTGGCTTCGGCGAGCATCCGAATATGTTGGTGCTCCGGAGCATTCGCGTCGCGCACCAACACGCGCCACGGTACTCGGCGTAGCAGCACCCGCGTGGTCTCGCCGACACCGGGCTTGACGAAGTTGACGTGCGAGATGCCGTACTCCTGGCGGACCTTCTCCACCGATGCCCATCCCGACCAGGTGGGAGTTCTGTCGGACGCGAGCACCGACGACACCGTCTCCGCGACCTCGTCACGCACGTCGTCGAATCGAGCCGTCACCGCGTCGAGTAAGTGCCGCGACACATCGTCGGGAGCAAGGTCTGCGTAGTATTTCGCGCCGTGGAAATCACCCGGCCGGATGAGACTGTCGTTGAGTACAGTTCGCGAAACGAGGCCCGAGACGGTCGAATTCAGGCAGGCCGATGCGATGAGGAAGTCGTCTCGGGTCCCGTAGGTGCGAGCGCAGTGTCCGGGATCGGCGAGCACGGCCAGATCGTCGTCGAAGTCCGCCCCAGGGAAGTCGCGTAGTGCCGCTGTGAGTTCGCGTGCGATGGCACCTTTGCCGGTCCAGCCGTCCACGAACACCACCGAGCGTGAATCGTGGTGCTCGGCGAGGTAGCGCAGAGCGACGCTGTCGATACCCCGATCACGCACGATCGAGACGGCGTAATGCGGTATCTCGATGCCGTGGGCCGCGAAAGCCCAGCGCCGCATCAGAATTCCCACCGGAGTACCGGCCCGCGCCAGTGATGCGAGCACGATGTCGTGTCCGCGCTCGGCGAGCACCACCTCGGTGACGGTTCCGACGGCGACCGCGAGCCGCGCCGCACTCTCGTGCAGTACCTTCTCGAACAGTTCGCGATACGCAAGATCGGGTTGGTATTCCACCGGCAGCGATTCGGCATAGTGCGCCGTGCCGGCCTGAATCGCCCTCTCGCGCTCCGCCGTTGCCGCTTCCAGCGAGATCCCCGACAGATCTTTGAGTAGCCAGGTCACCTCGTCCGGCGCGTACGAGCCGAACTCGGGCCCACGCAGCGGACGGGCGCGTCTGGCGATCTCGAGCGCCTGCGGATCGGCACCGGTCACGACCACGACCAGCACGTCGGTGCCCGCCGCCGCGAGTGTCTCCGCCGCGGCGGTGAGTGCGTCGGTATCCGCGGGGGCATCGGCGACGAACACCAGGGTCGAGCCGGCCGGCGCGTCGGCGTTGTAGAGGTAGCGCAGAGAGGATTCGTCCTCGGGCGCTGCGAACTCGAAGCCCCGGCGCAGTGGGTAGCCCGCCACGTCGAGTACGTAGGCGGGCGAGCGGGTGGTCGTCTGGAACAGGGCGCTGTGTCCGCGTCGTTGCAGCGCTGCCGCCAGGCGTAACGGCAGGTACATCAGCTCCTCGTGGCCGACGACCACGACGGCACCCGAGTCGGGGAGCGACGCGTCGACGGTGGCCGCGACTGCTTCGATCGCGTCGTCGAACCCGGCTGCATCAGACCTGAGGAAGCCGTGGCGGCCGCCGTCGGGTAGAGCTGCGGGCCAGTGCGCGTCGATGCGGTGTACCGAACCAGGTTGTACAGCAATCGGATTGAACGTCGGATCGGGAAGGTCCAGTACCGTCTCCACGAGCCCGGGTGCCAGCTCGACCGATCCCTGAGCGAGGCTGACGTTGTCGATCACGACGCCCAGTTCGGCGGCCGTTGCTGCGGTCGCGTCGAGATGCTCGGCGGTACGCATGTCCACCAGGGATGCGATGACGTAGTGGGAACGCGCAGCCGTGGAATGGATCTGGCGGAGCGCATCGAGTGCGGTGGCTCCGGTCGAGATCTCGTCGTCGACGAGAACGAGGGGTAGTTCGCCGCCGAGCAGGTCCGCCGAGGTCGGCATCAGCAGATGGTCGGTGGCGTGCGAGTGCCCTTCCTCGAACTCTCCGTGCACCGTCATGCCCGGGACCGTGCGGCGGGTCGAGTGCACATAGCAGCGCGCATCGAGGGCGGTGCCCACCGTGTGACCCAATCCCGTTGCCGTCTCGGCGAATCCAAGAACATCGACGTCGGAGCCGCCGACCGCCGCAGCGACCAGGCCGGCCAATTCATCGCCGGCACCGATGACGACGTCCGGATCCACGGGTATGTGTTTGCCGAGCACAGTGGACACCAACAGATGTGCCCGTCGGGGATTGCGGCGTAGGCCGGGACGCACCAGTTGTCGTGCCGTCCACGACGACGAGGAGCCGGTGTCGGTCAGGGCGATGCCGTCGGCCGGGTTGTCGGTCATCGCTGAGCCAGCGCCGTCAGTAGGTCCACGAACGTGATCCCTTCGTTGGTGACCCCGAATGCCCGGGCGCGAACCATCGTCTGTTTCGCCCAATTGCGATGTGGTCCCAGCTCGTTCATCTTGTTCCGGTAGCCGGAGGCCTGCGCGCCGCCCTGATCGGAGGCCAGAATGTCGAGGGCGTCGTGGTATTCCTCGTGCGTCACTGCGGACAATGCGTGCACGGCAGGAACGTGGGATGGATGGATGACCGTCTTGCCCTGGATACCGTTGGCGCGGTCGAGGGCGACCTCGCGCAGCAGTGCGTCCAAGTCGCTGCTGACCAGTTGCTGCCGGAAGCGCACGGCCTCCTGGTCGACGAACGGCGTCTGGCGCAGCAGTGGCCGGAACATGCGTTCGTGGTCTGCGAAGTACTCCCACACCGGCCCGGTGATGACGAATCCCGATCCGTCGTTGCGGCCCAGGTGATTGACGATCGCGCTGATGACGTCGGCTACGACGCGGACGTCGTAGATCGTCAGGTCACGGTCGCGGCGAATGCCGAAGGTGCCGCACATGTCGGTGGCTCCGATGCGGACGGCCAGCACGATGTCTCGGTATTTTCCCAGTAGTTCTCGGATGGCAACGAGTTCGGTGTCGCGTGTTTCGCGGTGGACCACCTCGGCCGACTCGAGAACCGGCATCGCCAACAAGCGGGTGTCGTGCGCAGTGGATGCGGCGAGAATCTCGTCGAGGTACTCGGCTCCGGTTGCCGAGGTGAACTTCGGTACGACGAATCCGGCAAGTCCAGCGGCCCCAGGAGCCAGACCGGCGCAGACCGTCCGAATCTGTTGGGCCGTGCGGGCTCGGACGAACACCAGTGCATTCGAACCCGAGAGTTCGTTCAGAGTTCGGATGGTGTTCTCCACCGCGTACTGCAGATCATGATCTGCGACTGCATCTTCGAGATCGATCACGATCGATCGAACGCCCTCGTCGGTGCGCTTGTGCACCGTCGCGGTCAGGTCCGCACGGGTCGCGGGAATGTACAGCGTCGCACCGAGTGCTGTTGCTACGACGTTGTTTCCGTCGCTGACCGCGATGTCCTCCGGTTGCAGGAAGAACATGCGTTCGCGGGTGTCGGCGTCGAGATGGCGAAAGTGTTGCACCATGATCCTTCGTGTGAATGCGGTCGGTGCTAGCTGCGCATGCGTTCGATCACGCCTGCGATGAAGTCCGAAATGGTAGCCAGATCCTGCAGATATGACCAGTAGTCGGGATGGGTACCCGTCAGTGCGTTGCTCGCCCTGTCGATCCGGGCGAGCTGAGCATCCAGCACCGAGCCCCATTCGGCAACCAGACCGCGATTGATCGCGAGTTGTTGAGCGTCACGAAGTTTGAACCGGACCTTGCTCTCGGTCTCGCTCGGATCGGCTTTGACTGCGCGCAGCAGGCGAACACGATCGGTGACGGCATCGACCAGGTGCTCGGCATCGGTCAGGTGCGACCGGGCCTGGGCGACGAGATCCAAGGCCTGCTCGGGGTTGCCCGTGTCGAGCGCCGAACGGGCCGCTCGCAGATCCTCGTCGGCCTGTTCGATGTGGCGTGTGCTCGATCGTTCGTTGTGCGATAGATCCGCCGAGCTCTTGGCATTGAATTCGCGAAGCAAACTCGAGAAGGCCGGCGCGATCCCCTCGGATCTCGTTCGTACGGCTTCGATTCGGGTCCGCACCGAGACCAGTGCGGTCCGGGCCTCCTGCTGGCGTCCGGGGGCCGAGCGAACCGCCTCGCGCAACGCAGTGGATCTGTCCCGGACGACGGCAGCCTGCTCTCGCGCACGCAGCGGATCCCGTCGAACATCGTTCAATTGTGTTGTGGCGGCGTCCAGTTCGTTCCAGGCCTGCCGTAGTGATGGATAGGTGGCGTACTGCTCGTCGACGGTGGACCGCGCAGCGTCCGCCTCGGCCAGTGCGTCCTGCACCAGGCGCGGGGTGGCCGCGAACTGTGCCGAGGCGTGCTCGAGAGTGCTGCGATGAGCCTCGTAGAAACGGTCGACGGCGACACTGGCGTCGTGGAGCAGTCGCGTCGCGTTGTCGAATGCCGACCTGGCGGCGGCAGTGGTGATTCCGTCGAACTGTTCGACGGCAGCGAGATACGCCGCTCCCGCGTCGAAACACAGCTTCTCGGTATCGAACCATCGGCGGGCGAGTCCGTCCTCCGGACGCAGCGCGGTGGATGCCTCGACGCCGGCGGATGCGATGGACTGTCGCTTGTCCATGTCGAGAAAGGCGGCGACAGCGGCGTCCTGGGAACGACGCGCGGCGGCGTCCGATTCGGAACCTCGGCGAAACACCCCAGGCCAGCGACTTGTCACCTGTTCGATACTACCGACGGGAACCTCCGCATCACCGCGCTCGTTGGTCGAGTACGTCCAGAAACCGGACATTCCCACTACGGTTGTACCCGTAACGGGAAACCAATTGCGAAAGGACCTCTCAATGGGCGTCAGCCTCAGCAAGGGTGGCAATGTCTCGCTCACCAAGGCAGCACCGAACCTGACCGCGGTCGTGGTCGGCCTCGGTTGGGACATCCGCACGACGACGGGCACCGACTTCGACCTCGATGCCAGCGCCATCGCATTGAACTCGACGAAGAAGGCCCTGAGCGACGGGCACTTCGTGTTCTTCAACAACTTGAAGTCTCCCGACGGCTCCATCGAGCACACCGGGGACAACACCACCGGTGAAGGTGACGGAGACGACGAGCAGATCAAGGTCGATCTCGCCGCTGTGCCGCCGGAGATCGAGACCATCACGTTCCCCGTGTCGATCTACGATGCGGACGCTCGCTCGCAGTCGTTCGGTCAGGTGCGCAACGCGTTCATCCGCGTCATCAACCAGGCCGACAACTCCGAGCTTGCTCGCTACGACCTCAGCGAGGATGCCTCGACCGAGACCGCGATGGTCTTCGGCGAGCTGTACCGCAACGGCGCGGAGTGGAAGTTCCGCGCAGTCGGCCAGGGCTACGCGTCCGGACTCGCAGGCATCGCCCGGGACTTCGGAGTAAACGTCTAGTAAAGGCACTCCCAAGATTGGGGATACCCCCGCCTCGTCATTCATGATGGGCGGGGGTTTTTCCGTTTCGTCCCCCAACTTGGTCGCGCCTGCGGGCTCTGCTCCTAGCCAGAAAGGCCACTGACGTGGTTATGAGAATCTTCGGCTGGTCGATTGCGGTCACCATCGTGTCCGTCATCGTGGCCTTCTTGTACGGCGGACTCGAGGCGATGATTCTCGTCCTCATCCTCGGTGTGCTCGAAGTGTCCCTGTCCTTCGACAACGCCGTCATCAACGCCACCGTGTTGCGACGGATGAGTGAGTTCTGGCAGAAGATCTTCCTCACCATCGGCATCGTCATCGCCGTGTTCGGCATGCGGTTGCTGTTCCCGCTGGTCATCGTCTGGGCTGCGTCGGGCCTCGGTCCGGTCGCCGCCATCGACCTGGCGCTCAACCCGCCCGCCGACGGTGCCGCGACCTTCCCGGACGGTTCGCCGAGCTACGAAACGCTGCTGACCGACGCACATCCGCAGATCGCAGCCTTCGGCGGCATGTTCCTGCTGATGCTCTTCCTCGGCTTCATCTTCGAGGATCGCGAGATCACGTGGCTGAGCTGGCTGGAGAAGCCTCTCGCCCGGATCGGTCGCCTCGATCAGCTGTCCGTTGTCGTCGCGGGCCTGCTGCTCGTGCTCAGCGCCGAATTCCTCGCCGACGACGACAAGATTTCCACCGTCATGGTCTCCGGCGTGCTCGGCATGATCACTTACATTGCCGTCAACGGTCTCGGCGAACTGTTCCACATCGAGGAAGAGGGCGAAGAGTCCTCCGGCGGCCCGAGCGAACTGGCGAAGGCGACCGGCAAGGCCGGCTTCTTCCTGTTCCTCTACCTCGAGGTCCTCGACGCATCGTTCTCGTTCGACGGTGTCATCGGAGCCTTCGCCATCACCGCGGACCCGATCATCATCGCGCTCGGCCTCGGCTTCATCGGTGCCATGTTCGTTCGCTCGATCACGGTGTTCCTCGTTCGCAAGGGAACGTTGTCGGACTACGTCTACCTCGAGCACGGCGCGCACTGGGCAATCGGTGCCTTGGCCCTCATCCTGCTCGTGTCGATCGGCGTTCACATCAACGAACTGATCACCGGCTTCGTCGGAATCCTCTTCATCGGTGCCGCGCTGATCAGCAGCATCCGACGCAACAAGCGTCTCGAGAGCGAAGGCGTGGACACCGAAGTCCACGTCTGACCTTCGCTTCGAACTACAACAGCTCGAAGACTCACAGCTCCGAGATGTCGATGAGTCCGTCCTGCAGGGCCCGGGCCACCAGGGCGGCCTTGGTCGGGGCGGACCGTCCGACGGAGGTGTATTTCGCGCGGATGCGCGTCAGGTGGGTGTTGACGGTTCCCAGCGACAGGAACAGTGCCTTGGCGACCTCGGTCTTGGAGTCGAGGCGAATCCAGCAGAGCAGTACCTCGATCTCACGGTCGGTCAGGCCGGGCCGCGTAGGGAACGTGTCCAGCTGCTCAGCGGGCGGCACCAGGCTGATCAGTCCGCGAGCGAGCGGTGCGGCAGAGATGGAGTCGCTTTGTTCCGAGGGCATGGGATCGAGCAGTGCGGACATCAGTTCTCCCGAGGGCCGAGGCAGGTTGAGACGGTCTAAACCTGAGTCGACTCATTCTCACAGGTCGATCACAGACTCGCTGCCCTGATTTCTATGGGCATTTGAACCGTCAACTCCGAGGATGCGTCATGAATCGCGTTCCAACCGGTCATCAGTCCTGCGAGGGGAGCTCGGGCATCGGGAGCCACCCGTCTTCGACCGCGCGTTTGTACAGGTCGGTTTTGGTCGGTGCCGGACGCCCCGCCTCGGCGTATTTGTTGCGGATGCGCACGAGGTAGTCGTTCACGGTCTGTTCCGACAGTCCGGCCAGGCGGGCGACGCGTCCTGCCTTCTCGCCCGACGCGTAAAGGGCGAGCACCTCGCGTTGACGTGGGCTCAGACCGACGTCGGGCAGTTGCGGATCGCCGTCGATCGCCGCGGCCCAGTCCGTGGTGACCACCTGCCCGCCGCTCGCGGCTCGCCGGATCGCAGACACGATGGCCGATGCGGGCGCGGACTTGCGCACCACGCCGAGTACTCCCGCGCGTGCAGCGGACCGAACCAGGAATGCGTTCTCGGCACCGGTGTACACCAGCACTCGTGATCCCGCGGCGTGCAACTGTTCCACGTTCGAGCGCGGAGACGATCCGTCGCCGAGGCGCAGATCGAGTACCACCAGGTCGAGCGGCTTTCGCTGGGCGAGCAATTCGTCCACGGTGGAGGCCATGATCACGAGATCGAGATCGGGTTCGTCCGCCAGCATGGCCTTGAGGCCGAGCGCGACGGATTCGTGGTCCTCGATCAAACCGATCCGACGTACCGCGGCAGTGCCGTCCTCGGTACTTCCCTGAGTTTGCGACACCTGTGCCATGTCCCCGCCCCGCTCTGCGCGCTATTTCCCCAGCGCCCTGTTGCCCGAAGCTTTAGTGCCTCGGTGATGCCGTCACAGATGTCGTCGACGAACGAGGCGACGTTACCGACTCCGAGTCGGTTTCGCCCGGTTGGGCGAACCGCAGGCGAGCGCGGGCGAACACCACGAACAGCACCACCAGCAGCAGCGCTCGCCCCCAGACTCCGACGAGGACGAAGAATTCCTCGTCGTTGGCGTCGACGCCGGAGGCCAGCGCAGCGAAGTACTTGAACACGCCGATCCCCATCGACAGATCGACCATCAAGTACGCGGCGACAATCCCCCAGGGGACCCGAAGCAACACGAGGAAGGGAAGCAGCCACAGCGTGTACTGGGGTGAGTGCACCTTGTGCAGCAGCATGAAGCCGCACAGCATCGACCCGCTCACGGCGACCCAGGGATAGGTGCCGATCACGTTCGCGCGCCGGAAGCCGAGCCACAGCGCGAGCGCGAACGCGACGAACACCAGGAGCGGCGAGGCCACGTCGACGACTTTCTGGAACGACGCTTCGGCGTCGTTGTACGCGTCGGGCGTCATGCGGTCGTTGACGTAGAGATGGCGCAGCCCCCAGTACCAGATGGAGTTCGTCGTCAGATCCGCCTGGCGCAGCGACTGGAAGGTGAAGGACGCGCGCCAGCCCTCGTAACCGATGACGGCGAACGGCAGGTTGACTGCGACGACGGTGGCGATCGCGGCTCCCGCGACCTGCAGGCCGCCGCGTATGTCGTAGCGGCCACGGACGGTCTCCGGTTTTTCTCGACCGTTCGTTCCGCCGGTGACGACATAGGCAATGAGCGGGAGCACGAACGCGCCCGGATAGATCTTGAGGCAGAATCCGATCGCCAGCAGTACCGAAGCCACAATTGCCTTGCGCCGCAATGCAATCGGCAATGTCATGACGAAGATCGCACCTACCGCAGAGGCGACGACCGGTAGTTCCCAGTTGTGGAAGGCGTACATCACCAGGGGTGGGGAGATGGACCACAGCAGCGCCGGCCAGCCGGCCATCCGCCCGAGCATCCAGGCGGTGAGAAGCCCGAACGGCGCAAGGATCAGTGCCGAGGTCAACAGGAACTGCGCGTCGGTGTGGGCCGGGATCGCGCCGAGCCACATCAGCAGACCGCTCAGAACCGGATACTCGACGGTCCCTCCGGTGAGGATTCCATCGCTCGTGATTGCCCCGTGGATGTAGGGAAATATGTGATTGTCGATATCGCGCCCGAGCCACAGGAACTGGATGTCGGAGTAGCAGACGGACGAGTCCTTGATGACGTCGAACACCGTGCTGCGTCCGGACTCGTCGAACGGTGCGACGGCGCAGCGGGCCTTGTTCAGATATCCCAGAATCAACCCGATTGCTGCCATCGCGACGACCACGACAACCGTCGTCGGACTGGCGCGGACCCCGGATCGCATGGTGCAAGAGTATGACGAGCGAATGCCCGACTGTGCGCCCAGAGGGAATTAGCAGGTCAGGGCCCTGTCGTGTATCTTCGAGGGGTTGCTGACGCAACGACCCTCCTGCCACGGATAGTCCGTGGCCGTTTTCACTAGTCCACAGGAGGTGATGAGGTCTTATGCGTCATTACGAATTGATGGTCATTCTCGACCCCAATCTGGACGAGCGCACTGTCGCTCCGTCGCTCGATACGTTCCTCAACGTCGTTCGCAAGGATGGCGGCACCGTCGACAAGGTCGATGTATGGGGCAAGCGTCGTCTGGCTTACGAGATCCTCAAGCATGCCGAGGGCATCTACGCCGTTGTGAACCTCAACGCCGAGCCTGCCACCGTCAGCGAGCTGGATCGTCAGCTCGGACTCAACGAGTCCGTGTTGCGTACGAAGGTCCTGCGACAGGGCAAGTAATTGTCGGTGTCCGGCCCTAGGCTGGCACTCACAACGCTTACTACTGAAAGAGGAACCATGGCAGGCGAGACCGTCATCACCGTCATCGGAAACTTGACGGCTGATCCAGAACTTCGATTCACCCCCGCCGGTGCGGCAGTTGCCAACTTCACGGTTGCATCCACCCCGCGCACATTCGATCGTCAGACGAACGAATGGAAAGACGGCGACGCGCTCTTCATGCGCTGCAACATCTGGCGCGAGGCAGCGGAGAACGTTGCCGAGAGTCTGACCCGAGGCTCACGAGTGATCGTGAGCGGACGGCTGCGGCAGCGTTCGTACGAGACGCGCGAGGGTGAGAAGCGGACAGTCGTCGAGCTCGAAGTCGACGAGATCGGACCTTCACTTCGCTACGCCACCGCAAAGGTCAACAAGGCCAATCGCGGTGGAGGTGGCGGCGGAGGCGGCTTCAACTCCGGCTCGGGTTCCTCCGGCGGATCGGGCGGCGGCCGCTCGAACTCCTCGTCCAACTCCGGTTCCGGTGGAGACGATCCCTGGGGCAGTGCCCCGGCGGCGTCGGGCTCCTTCGGCGGACGTGGCGGAGACGAAGAGCCACCGTTCTAGATCCTTCGATCGAGAACAACCAGATGTAACGGAGAAAGACCCATGCCCAAACCGCCATTGCGCGACAAGGTGCTCAAGAAGAAGGCGTGTTCCTTCTGCAAGGAAAAGAACACGGCGATCGATTACAAGGACACGACGTTGCTGCGTAAGTACGTCAGCGATCGCGGAAAGATCCGTGCTCGCCGTGTCACCGGCAACTGCGTCCAGCATCAGCGTGACGTGGCCGTTGCCGTGAAGAACTCGCGTGAGGTAGCACTGCTGCCCTACGCCGCGACGGCTCGATAGAAAGGGGCGATTGGTATGAAACTGATCCTCACCGCTGATGTGGACAACCTCGGTGCGCCTGGCGACACCGTAGAGGTCAAGGACGGCTACGGCCGTAACTTCCTGCTGCCCCGCGGATTGGCCATCCAGGCCACCCGTGGAGCTCAGAAGCAGGTCGACGGCATTCGCCGCGCTCAGGAAGCTCGGGCCGTTCGCGGCCTCGAGCACGCCAACGAGCTCAAGCAGGCCATCGAGGGCCTCGAGTCCGTCACGCTGTCTGTCAAGACTGCCGGCGACTCGGGCAAGCTGTTCGGCTCGGTCACCGCGTCGGACGTCGCTTCTGCACTCAAGGCTGCCGGTGGACCGGTCGTCGACAAGCGCAGCATCGATCTGCCGAAGGCTCACGTCAAGAGCACGGGCAAGCACGACATCGTCGTGAACCTGCATCCCGACGTGACCGCCAAGTTCAAGCTGGAGGTCGTCGGAAGCTGATTTTCAGCTTTCGGCCCGAAACGGCTGCAAGAAACCCCACGAACTTCGGTTCGTGGGGTTTTTTCGTGCCATCTCACAAAATTCAACTGTCACAACGGTTTCCAAATTGTGAAGGATCTCTCTCGGTGCCACCTTCGGCCGAGGTTTGCGTACCCTTTACTTGGGGGCGACATTCCAAGCCGGAACACGATCGACCGACCTGACGCCTAGACGCCCGGAGGAACTGCCGTGACAACGACAGCAGAGCACGATTCAGAACCCAGTCCGAAGACCCGATCCGAGCCGCCGTCTCGGGTCGGGTCGATAATCAAGTACGACCTACCGGCCTCGCTGGTCGTTTTCCTTGTGGCAGTGCCACTTTCGATCGGTATCGCTGTCGCCTCCGGCGCTCCCATCATGGCCGGCCTCATCGCCGCTGTGGTCGGCGGCATTCTCGCCGGTATTCTCGGCGGATCGCCGTTGCAGGTCAGTGGTCCGGCTGCGGGTCTGACTGTGGTGGTCGCCGAGTTGGTCAACCAATTCGGTTGGGCCACAACATGTGCCATCACGGTGTTGGCCGGCCTCGTCCAGGTTCTACTGGGCATGAGCCGCATTGCTCGTAGTGCACTTGCCATTTCGCCGGTGGTCGTTCACGCGATGCTCGCCGGCATCGGTATAACCATTGCGCTGCAACAGATTCACGTGCTGCTCGGTGGAGAATCCGAAAGCTCCGCGGTGCAGAACCTCCTCGCCATTCCGCGTTCCGTGGCCGACGGCCAATGGCCGTCCATCGTCGTCGGCGGCATCGTCGTCGTGCTGATGTTCTCGTGGCCGCGACTGGCCGGCGTGTCCAGTGTGCTGGCCAAGGTCTCCAAAGTGCCTGCGGCACTGGTTGCAGTGGTCACCGCAACCGCGGTCTCGATCTTCTTCTCGCTCGACGTCGAGCGAATCGAATTGCCGGGCAACCTCATCCAGTCTCTGAGCTTCCCGATCATGCCCGACGGTCAGTGGGGTGCATTCGCCACCGGTGTCATCACCATCGCGCTGATCGCCAGCGTCGAGAGCCTGCTGTCCGCTGTGGCCGTCGACAAGATGCACAGCGGTGAGCGCACCAACTTCGACCGCGAATTGATGGCGCAGGGTGCGGGCAACATGGCCTCCGGTGCCATCGGTGGCCTGCCGATCACCGGCGTCATCGTGCGTAGCGCGACCAACGTCAAGGTCGGTGCCAAGTCTCGTGCGTCGGCGATTCTGCACGGCGTGTGGATCCTGATCTTCTCGGTGCTGTTCATCTCGATCGTCGAGCTCGTACCCTTCGCGGCGCTCGCCGGGTTGCTCGTGATGATCGGTGTGCAGCTCATCAAACTGGCCGACATCAAGATCGCGAACAAGACCGGTGACATCGCTGTCTACGCAGTCACGGTGCTGGGTGTCGTCGCGCTCAACCTGCTCGAGGGAGTGCTGATCGGCCTGGCGCTCTCGATCATCCTGGTTCTGCGACGCGTGGTGCTGGCGAAGATTCGGGCCGAGGAAACGGTCGACGGAACCTGGCGGGTGACTATGGAGGGCTCGCTGAGCTTCCTCGCGCTGCCGCGACTGACTCGTGTGTTGGCCACGGTGCCCGCAGGCACGTCTGTCACCGTCCATCTCGGAGTCGATTTCCTCGACCATGCTGTGCACGACGCGTTGAACGAGTGGGTCCGCCAACACGAAACGACCGGTGGTTCCGTGCGCGTCGAGGAGGTGGGCACGGCGTCGATGGCTGCGGCCACCGAAGGGCCACCGCGGCGCGGATCTGCCACGGTGCGCAGCTCGTTGGCACCGTGGCGGGCGTGGCAGCTCAAGAGCGACGACACGCAGGAGGATTCGCCTGCCGCTCTGCGTCCGGTGTTGAGCGGAGTGGCCGAATACCACCGCACTCATGCCCCCAACATTCGTCCGCACCTGGAAGGACTGACCGAGTCTCAGGACCCGGACACGCTGTTCCTCTGCTGCGTCGACTCACGCGTCATGCCGAACACGATCACCAGCAGCGGCCCCGGTGACCTGTTCACCGTGCGCAACGTCGGCAACATGATCCCCACCCAAGGTCAGGATTGTTCGGTGGAGGCAGCTCTTGCCTTCGGCGTCGACGAAGTGGGTACGTCGTCGGTTGTGGTGTGTGGCCATTCCGGTTGTGGTGCCATGAAGGCGATTCTCGGCGGGGCGGAGAACGCCGCCGACCCGTCGGTGGCCGAGTGGCTCGGGCACGGAAGAGCCAGCCTGGAGGCGTTCCGCAGTGGGCACGCGGTGGGCCGTCAAGCGGCGGAGTTGGGCTTCGGCGAGGCCGACCAGCTCGCGATGGTCAATGTCGCGGTGCAGCTGCAGACGTTGACCCGTCACCGGGTGGTGGGACGCGCGAACGCGGAGGGTCGTCTGCGGATCACCGGTCTCTTCTTCGACATCCCGTCGGCCCGGGTGCTGCAGATCGGTACGAAGGAGATCACTGTTCTCGACCCGGCGCTGTGCCCGCAGAAGGCCGATCTCTGACGGTCTGTTCGAGCGAAGTACGAGGGCCCGATTCCCGACGGGGATCGGGCCCTTCGGCTCGAAAACCAGCATTAAGACTTTTTCGGTGCCAATTTCCAGCCGGTGTGACGTACTTCACCACGGAGTTCACTCGGCATTTACTCAACACGCCCGAGTTGTCAATTCGGCCGACACGCCGCCCCCAGAACGATGCACAGGCAAAAAACTTTATGTACACGCCTTGACGTGCGGGAATGGTGCAAAGTCCAAAAGTTATACCCAGGTTATCCCCAGACGGTCAACACCGTTGTTCAACCTCGTCCACATTTCATCCACAGATCCATCCACAGCCTGTGTTGTGACTCCTGGCGATACCGCTTAACGTCCCTCCAGCGTCTCTCTCGATGCCGTCGAACGGTGCCGGGGCAGCGCGGATCCGGTACCGAACAGGACCTGTCGGTGCCCGGGGGTAGAACTTGCTTGACCGCACGTCCGGGTGTTATCCGGCCGTGCTCGGACTATGGGGAGAGGACGGCCGGTTCGCGTGGCAGTTGTGGACGATCGAGGACAGTCCGACTACTCCGGCTCCTCCTCCAGCGAAGGTCCGGGCGAAGACTTCGGGCGACAGCCGCCACAGGACATGGCCGCCGAACAGTCCGTGTTGGGCGGCATGCTGCTGAGCAAGGATGCCATCGCCGACGTGCTCGAGGTGCTCCGTCCGGGCGACTTCTACCGGCCGGCACACCAGAACGTCTACGACGCCATTCTCGACCTCTACAGCCGCGGTGAGCCTGCCGACCCGGTGACCGTCTCGGCCGAGCTGGATCGCCGCGGCGAGCTCAAGCGCATCGGCGGCCCGCCGTACCTGATCACGCTGACTCAGACGACGCCCACCGCCGCCAACGCCGGGTACTACGCCGAGATCGTGGCGGAGAAGTCCATTCTCCGGCGGCTCGTGCAAGCCGGTACCCGCATCGTGCAGTTCGGTTACGCCGGAGCCGACGGTCAGGACGTCGCCGAGGTCGTCGACCGCGCACAGGCAGAGGTGTACGAGGTCACCGAGCGACGTACCTCCGAGGACTTCCTCCCCCTCGAAGAGCTGCTGCAGCCCACGATGGACGAAATCGACTCCATCGCCAGCCGCGGCGGCATCTCCCTCGGCGTGCCGACGGGATTCGCCGAACTCGACGAGATCACCAACGGCCTTCACCCTGGTCAGATGATTATCGTCGCGGCGAGGCCTGGCGTTGGTAAGTCTACCCTAAGTATGGATTTCATGCGTTCGTGCTCCATCAAGCACGGCATGCCCAGTGTCATCTTCTCTCTGGAGATGAGTCGCACCGAGATCGTCATGCGTCTGCTGTCCGCAGAGGCGAAGATCAAGCTCGGCGACATGCGTTCAGGAAAGATGACCGACGACGACTGGACCAAGCTGGCCCGTCGAATGAGCGAGATCAGCGAAGCACCGCTCTTCGTCGACGATTCACCCAACCTGACGATGATGGAAATTCGAGCCAAGGCGCGACGCCTCAAGCAGCGCAACGGCCTGAAACTCATTGTGGTGGACTACCTTCAGCTGATGTCGTCCGGCAAGAAGGTCGAGTCGCGTCAGCAGGAGGTCTCGGACTTCTCCCGTCAGCTCAAGCTGTTGGCCAAGGAACTCGAATGCCCGGTGGTCGCGGTCTGCCAGCTCAACCGTGGTCCCGAGCAGCGAACCGACAAGAAGCCGATGGTCTCGGACCTCCGTGAGTCCGGCTCACTCGAGCAGGACGCCGACATGGTGATTCTGTTGCACCGGCCCGACGCCATCGAGCGCGACGACCCCCGCGGCGGTGAGGCCGACCTGATCCTCGGCAAGCACCGTAACGGTCCGACGGCGACAATCACTGTGGCGCACCAGCTGCACCTGTCCCGATTCGTGGACATGGCGCGGGGCTAAGGCGATGTTCTTTTGGGCTGAGCGCGTTCGTACGTGCATTCAGGTCGTTGCTGTTCGTCCGACTGCCATTTGACTGCCTTGACGCAACTTTCGGATCAGTTTGTCGGACCACGCTTGGAGTTCGCATACATCGACGAGTCCGGTGACACCGGCATGGGTACTGGCGGTTCAACGACGTTCACGCTCGGATGTGTCTTAGTTCCAGCCGACGATTGGACGACAAGGCTAGATCGTGTGATCGAAATGCGACGGGCCGTGCGCGATTTGTACCAGATTCCGATGAGGCAGGAAGCGAAGGCGAACCATATTGTCGGGGTGAAAAAGGTCTACCGCGATCTCGGTCTAGGAGATGGGCAAATGCGCGACCTGTACCAGCGGCATTTTAGAACTCTGGTCGCCGTGTCGTCCGGAGTCTTCGCAATCTCGATTCGCAAGGACCTCGTGCAGAAGCGTGACCTCGACGTATTCGATAGATCTTGGACGTATCTATTGGAACGATTGCGTAAGCGTAGTGATTCGAGCGGCGTTCCGATCGTGATCGTCCACGACATCGGTCAGAACGACGAGGTGCGAAAGTTGGTTCGCCGGTTTCGGCGCATTACATGGTCCGCAGTAGGCGACCGAGTCAATGCGCGTCACATCATCGAGGATTCTGTGCCTAGGGATTCGCAGCAGTCCTATTTCATACAGCTCGCGGACCTGGTTGCCTACGCTGCTTCCGTAAAAGTGCTTCCCCGCAACGGACGAACGGCGAAGATCTGCAACGACGAGATGTGGGACCTGCTTGCGCCGATTCATGTCAACAAAGTCTCGCAGCGAGGCGACGGAATCTACTTGTTTCCGCCGAAATGAAGAGGGGCCTCCTCTCGGAGGCCCCTTGACGGCTAACCTACCTCGGCCATGCGGCCGGCTCAGCTAGCAACTTCAGGACACCATGCTGGAGCCAAATTAGTCAAGCGGTGGCGTCACGGAAGTTCCGGAACGAGGGGTGCAGCTCAACCTGCTACGTCAGCGACGTGCAAGGCTTACGGACCGACTTTCTCCCGTCAGCTCAAGCTGTTGGCCAAGGAACTCGAATGCCCGGTGGTCGCGGTCTGCCAGCTCAACCGTGGTCCCGAGCAGCGAACCGACAAGAAGCCGATGGTCTCGGACCTCCGTGAGTCCGGCTCACTCGAGCAGGACGCCGACATGGTGATTCTGCTGCACCGGCCCGACGCCATCGAGCGCGACGACCCCCGCGGCGGCGAGGCCGACCTGATCCTCGGCAAGCACCGTAACGGCCCGACGGCGACAATCACTGTGGCGCACCAGCTGCACCTGTCCCGATTCGTGGACATGGCACGGGGCTAGGGACAGCGGCGCTGGTCCAACGTTAGGTCGCGTATTCTTCATGGGGTTCAGACCCCAGCACCCAACGCAGCACATCGACGAAAGTAATCATGCCCGAGGACCAGAACACAGACGTTCCACCGAACCATCTCTCGATCGATCCGAGCAGCCGCTTCTACAACGAAGAGGTTCTTCGCCGCGACGTGGGCATTCGCTTCAACGGCGTCGAGAAGACGAGCATTCGCGAATACAACGTGTCCGAGGGTTGGGTGCGTGTCGAGGTCCCGACCGCGAAGGATCGCTACGGAAACCCCATGCTCGTCAAGCTCAAGGGCACGGTCGAACCGTACTTCCGCGACGCAAAGTAGCGAAGTAGGTACCGGACACCTCGCCCTGGCGTTCGGTACCTACTGATCAGAGTCGGTATCGGATCAATCGCGAACTGTTGCCGACCACCGCGACCGACGAGGCGTTGTGCAGGATTGCCGCCAGCACCGGGGACAGCGCACCACCGGCGCTGACCGCCAAGCCGAGAGCGTTGACGGCGATGGACATTCCGTAGTTCTGACGGATGACCGACACCGAGTGCCGGCCGAGGTCACGTACGTCGAGCAGACGCGACAAGTCGTCGCTTGCCAGTGCCACGTCCGCGGTCTCGACGGCAACGTCGGTGCCCGCCAATCCCATTGCGATTCCGATATCGGCGACGGCCAACGCAGGAGCATCGTTGGTGCCGTCACCGACCATCGCCACGACGTAGCCTGCGTCCTGCAGTTCTCGGACGGCTTCGAGCTTTTCGTCGGGCATCACTTCGGCACGCCACTCGGTGATACCGAGTTCCGCGGCGACCGCCGCTGCCGTCTTCGGGTGGTCGCCGGTGAGCATGATGATGCGTTCGACACCGTCGGCACGGAGTGCGTTCAGAACGGTGGATGCGTTGGTACGGACTTCGTCGCGGAGACTGATCAAGCCGACGAGTACGCCGTCGACGGCCAACAGCAGCGGAGTCTCGGCCTCGTCCTGCAGCCGCGAAACCCATTGCTGCGCATCCTCGGACACCGCGACGTCCTCGCTGCGGAGGAGAGATGGACTGCCCAGGAGCAGCGTCCGTCCGTCTGCGACCGTCCGCATGCCGAGCCCGACGATCACCTCGCACTCCTCGTGCGGAGGGATGACGATGTGCCGTTCCTCCGTACTCCGAATGACTGCCTCTGCCAGAGGATGTCGAGAGTGGATCTCGGAACTCGCTGCGTAGGCCAGCACCTGCTCCGGTTCCCAATCATCCTGGAACGACACGACATTGGTCACCACGGGGCGTCCCACCGTCAGGGTTCCGGTCTTGTCGAACACAAAGGCGTCGACCCTGCCGGCCTGTTCGAGGTGAGATCCGCCCTTGATGAGAATGCCTCTGCGAGCACCGTTTCCGATGGCTGCGCTGATGGCGGTCGGCGTGGACAACCCCACCGCGCACGGGCACGCCACGAGCAGCATCGTCATGGCACGTCGTACATCGCGGGTGACGACGAGGGTCAGCGCCGACAGGATGAAGGACGCAGGGACGAAGCGTCGTGAAAAGTTCTCTCCCACAGTCTGAATCGGCGCACGGTCCTCCTGTGCCTCCTCGACGCGAGAAATGATGCGGCCGATCGTGGTGTCGCGACCGACGGCGGATGCGCGCACGACGAGGCGGCCACGGACGACGACGGATCCCGCATGAATACGGTCTCCGGCGACGATCGATACCGGCAAGGTCTCGCCGGTGATCGCGGACTGATCCACCACTGCGTCACCGTCGACCACGGTGCCGTCGACGGGAACGCCCACGTGGTCGTGGACGACGACCTCGTCGCCGATCTCGAGTCGATCGACGTCGACGGAGATCTCGGAGCCGTCGGGCAGCCTGATCCAGGCGGTGTCCTGTGTGCCGGTCAGCAGATCGGAGATCGCGCGTCGAGTTCGCTTGAGGGTCAATTCCTGCAGGTACTCGCCGATGTTCAGGAGCCACAGCACGGTGAGGGCGACGACGTTCTCGCGCAGCACGAGGCTGGCCACGGTTGCGGCGCTGACGAGTGCGTCGGTTCCTGCGGTCCTGTTGCCGGCCAGCGAGCGCACGGCTCCCTTGAGGAACGGGTAGCCGGTGAAGATCGTTGCGCCGGTGGCAACGAGACGGCTGGTGGGGCCGAGGATGGGCGGCCGACGGAACGCGTAGCGGCGAAGACCGAGAAGGACCAGTGCCGCGCCGCCGATGGTCATCCGCAGCACGTCGCCGCTGGTGACGTCAGCTGAGCGCGGACTACGGACCGGTACCAGGGCCCAATTCGTCGAGCGCCCCGCATTCACCGCGTCGAAGAGTTCGGCCCTGTCGATTCGTGTGCGGGAGTACCAGATGACGACCGACGCCGTCCGCGGGTACGCATGAACGGCGCGCACTCCGCGGATCTTGTCCACGTGGTCCTCGACCGCAACGGCACGGCCCGGGCTCGAGCGGAGCCAGTCGACGCGGAGGCGCATACGGCCGGCGGCGTCTGAGAGGATCTCGATGCCGTCTGCCTGCGTCGCGTCGATGTCGAGGGGGCGTTGGGCGAGGGTCGTCATAATCGGAAGCAGTCCCGGTCAGTGCGCGTGGCCGTGGCCTGCATCGGAGGCCGTGGGCGGCGGAACCTCTTCACCTATCCGGTCCCGGGCCTCGGCGACGACGTCGGACACGGCCAGTCGGGCCGATTCCGCGTGAACCTCGGCCTTGCGCGCTGCGCGTAAACCGAGCTCAGTGGCCGATACCGCAGCCTTGCGGACGGGGGCCTTCTCGTACAGCTTCTTGGCACCGTTGTATGCGGCGACGCCGACTGCACCCGTCACGACCGTCGATACTGCCTTCGCGACGATGATCGGAAACGCCATGATTGAACTCCTCGGGATCGATCCGGACCGCTGTTATTGGCAATCGTATTCGTTTTCTCGGGCTGTGGCGATTCCTGGACGTTTCGGACTTCTTCTACGACAACCGATCATTCGAGTTCGAGTTCGTAGTACAGGGCCTTGGGGCCGCTTCCGCGTCCCTCGTGGCAGTCGAATCCGCGCTTCTCGTACACGTGTCGAGCTGCCTCGTCGTCCTCCGAGGTGTTCAGATCGAGGTAGGTCGCGCCACGGCTGCGGACGTGCTCGATGACGTCGTCGAGAAACGTCGTGCCGTAGCCCTTTCCGCGCTGGCTGGGCTGAACGTAGAACTCGGGAAGGTAAGCCTCGATGTTCGAGCTCCACGTTCCGATGCGAAATCGAAGGACCGCCACCCCGATCGCGGGAGACCCGAACGTCAGCACGCTGGTATCACCGGACTGCACCAGTCGATCGAGATGCGTTGCAAGCCAATTCGGTTCGGGTGCAGGGTCGTCGTATTCGCGATTGAAGTCGACCAGCAGTGTTGCGGCCTCGTCGAAGCCGTCCCGGTCACGAACTACGTGTGTACCGTCCATGTCCATCATCGCCCGTTCCTTCGTCAGAGTTCAGGTCGAACCAGGTTCTTCGCGTCGCCCAAGCCGAGACCGGGATGCAGTTCACGCAGCGAGCGAATGGCCTTGACGGTGCGCCCGTGTTCGTCGACAACGGCGTCGACGTCCTCGGCGGGTACGGACTCGGGGATGATCTTTTGTACGGTGCAGACAGGCGCGGGACGCCAATACCGGTACAGGAACCAGGGCACGGCCATGGCCAGTAGAGCCAGCTTGATCCAGGTCCAGATGGACGGCTCGGTCAGCACGTCGGAAATGACCAGGAAGGAGATGCACGTCAGCCAGATGACCAACAGATATCGAGTCCACGGTCGCTGACGGGCGTTCATCGGTCCATCGTGTCATCGCAGCCCTGTTCGGACAATGCGTCAGCGTCGCCGTCGTCCCAGACCTCCGTGGTGATGCAGAAGGGATGACCGGCCGGGTCCAGCAGCACCCTCCATCGGAGATCGGGCTGGTCGAGCGCTTCCGTCGCGCCGCAGTCCAGTGCGTATGCGACGGCTTCGGAGAGACGTCCGCCGGCGTCCAAGTCGAGGTGCACGATCGCCGCCGAGGGCCAGACGGGTGGTCGATAATTCTCGACTTTCTGCGCGACGATGCGAACACCGGACATCGTTTGTACTGCGGCACTGTCGTCGTTGTCCCACAGCACCTCGCCTCCAAGGAGCGCCAGGTAGAACTGTGCAAGTTCTCCTGGGTCTACGCAGTCGACGGATGTCCCTGCGACAGCGAGATGTGAAATCGGCATGTCAGGAGAATACGGACGTGCTGGATTCCTCACCTGTACAGTTCGTAGGTCTCGAATGCCCGAGCAGCTAGTTCCTCCCGAAATGCTTTGGGCTGCAGAACTTCTACGCCGGGTCCGCAGTTCCACAGTGCACCGAGGGCGTGATTGTGTCCGGAGAACACGATCACTACCAGTCGCTTTCCGTCGTTCCGGATCTTCTCGTCAATGACTCGTACTACGTTCTTGGACAACGAAAGCCACGCTGATTCCTCGACTGTGCAGGTGATTTCGGTCTCGACCAAACTCGCACGGAACGACTTCCAGTGTGCGGTGAAGGCGGCCTCCAGGTCCACGGTGGAAGCGCGGTGAGCCTGCTCGTCGAGCACGGTCAGTTCGTCGATCCGCGATACCCGGTAGACACGTTCGGTGCCCTCACGCCCGGCGAGTAGGTACCAATGATCGCCGGCGTAGACGAGCCCGATGGGGTCAAGAATTCGATCGTTCATCGAACCGCTGCGATCGCGATACGTGATTCTTATCCGCACACCGTCTATGACGACCCGTTGGAGTTCCACCAGATGTTCTTCCGGTTCGTGGGGATACGCGAAACCGTCGGGCCGGACCAGGATTCGTTGTGACGCAGTGTTTGCCGCCGCTCGGTGAGCGTCGGGTATCGCTGCGATCACCTTGCGCATGGCGCTTGCGAACGCTGGGGTGGCGACGCGTCCCGCGCCGGAAGCGAGCAATGCCGTCGCCTCGGCGGCCGTCAGACCGGTCAGCTCGGTGCGATAGCCCTGCAGCAGACTGATGCCACCACCGCGACCGCGATCGGTGTAGACCGGAATGCCCGTCGAAGACAACGCTTCGATGTCGCGCAACACGGTGCGCGTGGATACTTCGAGCTGGGCGGCGATGTCGGCAGCGTTCAGTCTGCCCCGATGTTGGAGCAGCATGACGATGGACAACAACCGGTCTGCGCGCACCCGAAAAGTCTCTCACCAAAACATGACAGAAGATGTCATGTTCACCCGATCTACTTCTACCCAGCAGGCCACACCCGGTGGCCGCGAAACGGAAGGATCGACAATGAACACCATCGAGACCACGCAGCAGACGGATCCGCGCGAGGTGTACTTCACGTCCGCCGCATGGGTGAGCGGTCTGCTCACAGGCGTGCGCGCCGACCAACTGGACCTTCCCACTCCGTGCGACGAGTTCGATGTCCGGACGCTGGCAGGCCATCTCGTTGCGACGGTCCGAAGGCTGATTGCGATCGCCGAACTCGGGAGTCCGGACTCTGTGTCGCCCTTGTGCTCCGATCATGACGCCGCATCCTTCGACACGTCGGTGACGCAAGCCCGTGCCGCGTGGGCAGACGATGCATTGCTCGATGCCCCGGTCGCGGTCCCGTGGGGTGAAGTACCGGGGCGATCGGCTGTGTGGGGATATGCGCGGGAGTTACTGGTGCACGGATGGGATCTTGCCGTTGCGACAGGACAACCGGCCCACGCCGACCCGGCTCTCGTCGATCCGGTCGCCGTGGAACTTCGAGCACTGCTGCCGGCGGAGAGTCGGATTCCAGGAGTCCCCTTCGGGCCCATCGTGGAACCCCGTTCCGAGGCAGGGCCGTTGGAACGCCTGGCGAACTTCGCGGGACGGTCGTCGGACGGCTGGGTGTAGTACGTCGCTCTTGACCTCGAGTGCACTCGAGGTTGCAGGGTGGTCCCATGCAGATGACTTTCGAAGAGTTGCCTCAACTCATGACGCTGATGACCGGCGACGAAAAGCACGGTGCGAGCGCCACATCCACGCTGGACGTGCTGTGGGTGCTGTACTCCGACATTCTTCGTCTCGACGCGGCACAGCCCGACGATCCCGATCGCGACAGGTTCTACCTCTCCAAGGGGCACGGCCCGATGGCGTACTACGCAGTACTCGCTGCACGGGGCTTTCTGACGCCGAACGAGCTTGCGTCGTTCGGCAGCTACCACTCACCGCTGGGCAATCATCCGGACCGCACGCTGATTCCCGGGGTCGACATCGGATCGGGATCACTCGGTCATGGTCTGGCGCTGGCAGCCGGAACTGCTGTGGCGCTGCAGATTCAGCGAAGCCAGGCTCAGGTGTTCGTACTGATCGGTGACGCCGAGCTCGACGAGGGCAGCAACATGGAAGCCATCCAATTCGCCGGCCGATCGCAGCTGGCCAATCTGACGACCGTGGTGATCGACAACGATTCGGCTGGTCTGGGTTGGCCCGGCGGCATCGCGTCGCGCTTCGCCGTCGAGGGGTGGTCGACCTCCGACGTCGACGGGAGGGACCACAGTGCGCTCCGGCGGGCGTTTCGCATCGATCACGGCGACCGGCCTCACGTAGTGGTCGCCCACGTGGAGGAGAAGGAGAACTGAATGACGTCGACGATGAAGAGGACCGCGGATCAACGCGAGTCCTTCTACCGACTGCTGCCGGAGTTGTTGGTGCAGGACGAGCGAGTCGTGCTGGTACTGGCCGAGATCGGCGCCGCCTATCTCGAACCGCACATCACTCCTGACATCCGATCGCGTGTGGTCAACGTGGGTATTCGAGAGCAGGCGATGATCGGTGTCGCAGGCGGTATGTCGCTCGCCGGAATGCGTCCGATCGTGCACACCTTTCCACCGTTTCTGATCGAGCGACCCTTCGAGCAGGTGAAACTCGATCTGGGACATCAGGATGTCGGCGCGATCCTGGTGAGCTCGGGCGGCTCCTACGGGTGGCCGCAAGGCGGTGAGACGCACTTCGGCCAACGCGATGTCGCACTGCTGGACACCCTGGACGGGTGGACGGTGCACGTGCCCGGGCACGTCGACGAGGTCGAATGGATGCTGCGCGGTGCCGCTGCATCCGACGACCGCGTTTACATCAGGCTTGACGGCGTCTCGAACGATCACTCGTACGGTCGACCCGGAGGTTCGATGACCGTTCTGCAACAGGGTAATTCGGGCACTGTGATCTCGGTCGGTCCGATGACGGACCGGGTCCTGGCCGCGGCCCGTGGACGTGACGTCACCGTGCTGCACGCGTCGACGATCAGGCCCTTCGACGGTACGACTCTTCGAGAAACGCTGACTGCGCCGGACATCATGATCGTCGAGCCCTATCTCGCGGGAACCTCTGTGCCGCAGATCGATCGAGCGGTGGCGGACATCCGGCATCGGGTGCTGGGGATCGGGGTGGAGCCTGGAGAGCGTAGGAAGTACGGAACGGTGGCCCAACACGACCGAGCCAACGGCCTCGACATCGAAGGACTATCCCGATCGATGGACGACTTCTTCGAGTGATCAGTGTCGGCGGCGCTCGTACCTGTCCTTGGTGACGCTGTACGCAGATTCGAGGAGTTCCCCGATCTGCGATTCGGTCTGCGAAGACGGGTTGACCACCGACAACCAGCCCGCAGTGCCGTACTGAGGGTGGGCGGCAAGGGTGTCGTCGGTATCGGCCTGGGGTGCGTGGGCTGCTTCGCGTGGGGGCACTCCCAATAGCCGCTCGAACTCCTGCTTTCCTGCAATGACATTGACACGGAACGCGTCGGGCCGGTCCAGGCGGGACAACTCGTCTCCCGGATAGTTCTTCGTCACGATGGTCGCGAACGGCTGGGTGGACGACGAAACAGCTCCGTCCGGCGAGTAGTAGAAGAACACATCGCCCCATGCGAGTTCCGGAGTCCCATCACCCTCCCGAGGCAGCTGCGCCAACGTGCCGTCGAAGCTGCCGACCAGATTCACGATGTCATCGAGTGTCATTCATCGATCGTCACATGTTCTGCGGTCTCTGCCCAGAGTTCAGCCGACTTTGTAGGTTCCCGTGCCGGTTGCGACGAGGCGGCCGGATTCGGTCCCGACGATGTCGACTCGACACGTCTTCAGGCTCCGACCCGCGTGTATCCGAGTACCGACTATATCGACGCCCTCGGCATATACCGGTTCCATGAACTGCACAGACATGGAGACCGTGACGCCCCGAAGCTTCTGGGGCACTGCGGATCCGGCCCATGCTGCGGTCATGATCCCGATATCGATACAGCCGGCGATCACGCCGCCGTGCAGCATCTGGCCGACGGTGGACAGCTCGTCGCGGTACGGCAGCCGCAGTCGAGCTGTGCCCTCGTCGATGTCGACCAGCTCGATGCCCAGTTGCTGCACGAACGGTGATTGCGGGAGAAACATGGTCATCGCGGCGCTGCCGCTGTCCGGTGTCAGTACTTCGTTGGCTGTCATCGCTACCCCTCTATCGTAATTGGATTCCGATATCGGAATCAGAGTACGATAAGCTTGTGGTCTTGGATACCCCCACCGACAAGCGGAAGCGTCGAACACACACTGCGGTGCTCGACGGCGCTCGTTCGCTCTTCCTACGCCACGGATATCGGGCAACGACGATCGAGATGCTGGCCACCGCAGCCGATGTGGCGGTGAGTTCGATCTACGCAAACTTCCCCGCCGGCAAGGTGGACATCTACGCCGCTCTCGCGTGGCGAACCGCCCAGAGCCACGCTGAGCAAATGACTGCCCCCACCGATGCGGTCGATTCTGCGCACGTCGTTGCCGAGTTCCTCGATCGCTACATCGCGTTTCACCGCGACGATCCATTGGCGTTGCGGCTGCTGGCGCTGACGGATGTGGACAAGTCCGAGTCCGCGTCGGTCGGTGAGGCGAAGGAAAAGATCGACACTGCGCTCGGTGAACTCACTGATTCGGTGACGCGTGCGGTGGAGGACGCCGGTGCCGACGTCCTCCCCCGTGCACTGGTTCTGAATGCCTGGGCGGCGATGAACGGTGCTGTGTCACTGCATCAACGACGCATCGTCGATCGATCCATGCTCGACGCCATGCTCGCGATCACGCGGGCGGATATGCTCCGCCACCTGAAGGGAACACCCGATGAAACCCGGTGAGCTGAGCGCAGGTCATCGTGCGCGAATAATGGCAGCTGCTGTGCGAGAACAACCCACTATGTTGCCCGGTACCGTGCTCGGTCCCCGGCGACGTTCGGCGGGTTCCGCATGGCACACAGTCGATGCTCCGGATTCACGGTTGTGCCGGGAAGCACTGGAGGAGGCCAGAGAGTGCCTCAGTGAGCCCATGTTGATGCACAGCGTGCGGTGCTGGCAGTACGCGTCGGCGTTTGCGGTCATCGACGGTCTACGGCCGGATCGGGAGGCGCTGTACGTCGCGTGCCTGTTGCACGACATAGCTCTCGGCGCAGAACAGAACCCGGTGGCTGGATGTTTTGCGGTGATCGGAGCCGGGAGAGCCGAAGAGTTCGTCCGCCGACACGAAGGCGACGACCGAACGGCGCAGATCGTCCACGAGACTGTAGCCAGGCACATGGACGTCGAGACACCGATGGGATCGGAGGCGGCCCTGCTGCACGATGCGGCACACCTGGACGTCAGTGGCCGTCGGATTCGAGACCTCGATCCGCACTGCGTGGATGTCATCGAATCCAGCTATACGCGAGAAGGTTTCGCTGCAGACTTCGCATCCAGGATGAAGATCGAATCGAGAAGGAGACCGCAGTCGACGGCTGCGACCTTGTGGCGCTCAGGAATGTACCCGGCGATGAAGGCGAACCCCCTGGAGCGCAGGGTCATATCGTCGAAGTAGCTGTTGCGCGATGGATGATCTGTTCGATTCGATCTGCGTCGTCGGAGTCTCTCGGTGCGTAGAGGAAGACGTAGGTTTCGGGAAGTCCGAGGCCAGGGCGTCCGGCGAGGGGGTGTAGCTCACCCCAGCCCGCGGAGATGACGGTTTGAGCATCGTCGGGCTGCATGACGACGTGCATCGATCCTTCGGTCTCGTGGACGTGGAGTATCTCGCCGTTGGTTCGCGAAATCCACGGTGCAGCAGCGGTGACATCCGTCAGATACAGCGCGTCCCCTCGCCTCTCGAAGTGGCTGCGCGCCAGGTGGTATCGATTGTTCGTGCGCGCTTCGGTAGCAACTGCGCCGGTGATCCTGTCTGTCAGTACGGGCGTAGCACGGTCGGTCAGCTGGCGATGTGGAATCGGGTACGGGGCGATCGTCGGACGTGGTCCTCGGCGCGGTTCGAGGTGCCAGTGCCGGCCTGCGCGCGACGCGCCGGCGACGGTCATAAGATCACGTCTGGACAACGGTCGTAGCGCGGTGGCGATCAACCACCCACCGACGTTGGCCGGTAAGCCACCCGGCCCCAAGGCCCTCCACGTCGTGTAGTCGTTCTTGACGGTCTGCACAAGTCCCCCCCCAGGTCGTATACGTCCGCACCACGGTAACTGCGCGACGACTCCGGCGGTAGGCCTACATCGTCCGATGTACGACGAGATACACGTGCAGACCGATGTGCAGGAACGTTCGGGTCCATAGCGTTGTGGTCGTCAACGAAACAGCGAAGAACAAGCACAGCAGAGGAACCGTCATGCACGCCGCAGTACTACTTTCACAACAACACTCGACCACCGAGCAGGTACTCGGGTTCGGGCTGGGAACCATCGTCTTGGTGGCAGTGCTCGGCGCGGTCGTTCTGTTCGTCGCCGCGCTCGTCAGCATCCTTCGCTCACCCAATTACAGTGTCGCAGGCCGTGCGGTGTGGATCTTCGTCGTGCTCGCGTTTCCGTTTCTCGGGCCTCTGGTCTGGTTCGTATGGGGCCGCACCTCGACGTTCGCCGTCGAAGCGTCGAACAGTCTCAGATGACCGATCCGATCGTGCGTGCCGCATCCGGGAACTCACCGGCGTTCGAGCCCGCGTAGTTCAACCGCAGGAACTTGCCGGTGGGTTCGGCCGGGAAGTAATCGTCTCCCGCACCGACGATGACACCCGCCAATTTGCATTTGTGCACAACGTCTTCCAGGTCGATGTCGTCACGCAGGCGCATCCACAGATTGAGTCCGCCCCGGGGTATCCGATCGAGATGACCGCGAGGAGCGAACTCGATCAGGCTGTGGGCCAATAGGTCTCGACGAGCTTCGAGTAGCGTGCGTAGGCGTCGTAGGTGTGTGCGCCAGGCGGGTTGAGTGACGACATCGAGAGCGACGGTTTGCAGGATGCCGCTGACGTACATCGATTCGGCTCCCGTGTCGGCGAGGATACGTTCGTGGGCCGGGCCACGAGCGATCAAGCCTGCCAATCGAATCGACGGTGATACGACCTTGGTCAGCGAACGCAGGTACACCACATGTCCGCCGTCGTCTCGTGCGGCCAATGGGCTGGGTTCGGCGGTGATCCCGAAATCGTGGGCGGAGTCGTCCTCGATCAGGAACGCGCCGTGTCGTCGAACGATGTCGAGCACACGTTCGGACAGGTCCGGAGACCACTGCGCTCCAGTGGGGCTGGCGAAGGTCGGTTGAGCGTAGAACGCCCGCGCGCCGGACTCGGCGAATGCCTGCTCCAGCGCGTCCGGGTCGGGTCCGTCGACCCCGGTGGGGACCGGGACCACGCGAACGCCTGCCTGCGTTGCCGCCAGAATCGCTCCCCAGTACGTCGGTGATTCCATGAGAAGTGGGCGTCCCGCACCGACGAGCGCCCGAAAGGCCGTGCTCAGGCCGGTCTGGCTGCCCGGGATGATGACCACGTCGCTGGCCGAGGGCGGCGTGACGCCCAGCGGGGTGGAAGCGCCGAGTTCCGCGGCGAACCAAGCTCGAAGCTCGGGCAGACCTGCGGTCGGTGGCCGGGCAACCACTGCGTCGGTGCGTGAAGCTCGGGTGAAAGCAGCGTGAACGAGTCGCTCCGGCAACAGCTCTCGGGCCGGGTAACCGGAATGCAGAGCGATCACGTCACTCGACGTGGACTGCAGTGCGGCGGGGAGTTGCAATCTGTTTCCGGGTGCACCGAGCGCGGCAGTCTGCCACCCGTAGTCGTTCGGGCGGGCCGTGTGCACGGTCTTGACGAATGTTCCGACGCCAGGCCGTGTTTCGATGACACCCTGCGACATGAGCGTGCGCAGTGCTTTCTGCACCGTCACGGGGCTGGCCGAATGCTGGGCCACCAGCGCCCGAGTGGATGGCAGCTTCGCCTCGGGCGGGGCGGTTGCGATCCAGGTTCGCAGTGCGGACACGATCCGGGAACTGCTATCGTCGGACATGACACAGCATAGTAGCGCTACCCAGCTCGCGCCGGGACTGCTATCCCGAGCCGGCCTCTTGTGGGGACTGTTGGGTGTCACGGCGTTCTCGTTCACCGTGCCACTGACTCGGATCGCCGTGACCGGTGGCCTGTCGCCGCTGTTCGTCGGGTCCGGACGCGCCGTCGTCGCCGCGGCTCTCGCTGCTGCCGCCCTGGCCCTGACCTCGCAACGGTTGCCACGCGGACGGCAATGGGTTCGACTGGGTGTCATCGCGGCCGGGGTCGTCATCGGTTTCCCCGTGCTCACGTCGTTCGCTCTGACCACCGCCTCCGCCGGCCACAGTGCCGTCGTCATCGCGCTTCTGCCGGCGGCGACCGCGGCCTTCGCCGTCGTCCGCGAGCGGCAACGCGTCCGGCCGATGTTCTGGTTGGTTGCGGCCATGGGTGCTGCGGTCGCTGTCGGATTCGCGGCCGTGCAGGGCGGCGAGGTCGCCGGACTGGCGTGGTCGGATCTGCTTCTCCTCGGAGCCGTCGTGGCGGCCGCGATGGGATACGCGGAGGGCGGGCTGCTTGCGCGTGAACTGGGAGCGTGGCAGACGGTCTCGTGGGCGCTTGTCGTCTCCGTTCCGGTGACCGGAGCGATGACGGCGTTCGCGTGGTGGCATCAACCCACGAGCGGAGGTGTCTCGGAGTGGGCTGCGTTCGCCTATCTGGCCGTCGTGAGTATGTACCTGGGGTTCTTCGCCTGGTATCGGGGGTTGGCCATCGGTCCGATGTCGAGCGTGAGCCAGGTGCAGCTCGTTCAGCCGGTGCTGACGATCTGCTGGGCCGCGATCCTGCTCCACGAGGGACTGACGTGGCCGGTGGTCGTGGGTGGAGCAGCGGTCATCGTATGTGCAACAGTGGCGGTCCGAACTCGGATGTCGCCGTCCGTTCGACAGGAGGAACTTTCGTCATGACGCGATCGATCGATCAGGCACGCAAGCTCGAGAATGTTCGCTACGACATTCGTGGCCGCATCCTGGACAAGACCGAGGAACTCGAGGAGCAGGGGCACAAGATCCTGCGCCTCAACGTGGGCAACCCGGCCCCGTTCGGTTTCGAGGCACCCGACGAGATCATGATGGCGATGATTCGCAATCTGCCTACCGCGCAGGGATATTCCGACTCGCGGGGCCTGTTCTCGGCGCGCACCGCGGTGGTGCAGTACTACCAGACCAAGGGCCTGAGCGACCTCGACGTCGGCGACGTCTACCTGGGCAACGGGGTCTCCGAGCTGATCACCATGACGATGCAGGCGCTGTGCAACCCCGAGGACGAGGTGCTGATCCCCTCCCCCGACTACCCGCTGTGGACGGGCTCGGTGGCTCTCGCCGGAGGCACACCGGTCCACTACTTGGCAGACGAGACTCAGGACTGGGCTCCGGACTTCGAGGATCTGGAATCGAAGATCACCACGCGTACCCGGGCCATCGTCGTGATCAATCCCAACAACCCCACTGGTGCGGTGTACTCACGCGACGTTCTGCAGCGTTTCGTCGACCTCGCGCGCGAGCACGATCTGATTCTGCTCGCCGACGAGATCTACGAGAAGATCGTGTACGACGGTTCCGAGATGACCAATCTCGCAACTCTCACCGGCAAAGATGTGCTGTGCCTGACCTATTCGGGGTTGTCGAAGGCCTACCGAGTGTGTGGATTCCGTGCCGGATGGCTGGCGATCACCGGTCCACGACGCCGTGCGGCGAGCTTCATCGAGGGCATCACGTTGCTGTCCAACATGCGCATGTGCGCGAATGTGCCTGCACAACATGCAATACAGACGGCGCTCGGCGGCCGTCAATCGATCGAGGACCTTCTGCTGCCGACGGGTCGGTTGACCGCACAGCGGGATCTGGCGCATCGAATGCTGAACTCCATCGACGGGATCAGCTGTGTGCAGGCTGCGGGCGCGCTGTACATGTTCCCCAAGCTTGACACCGACCGTTTCGGCATCGTCGACGACGAGAAGTTCGTCCTCGACCTGCTCGAATCCGAGAAAATCCTGGTCAGTCACGGTCGAGCGTTCAATTGGGATGTGCCCGACCACTTCCGGCTCGTCACTCTGCCCAACGTGGACGATCTCTCGACTGCACTCGAGCGGCTCGGTAACTTCATGAGTTCGTACTCGCAGTAGTGCTCAATTCTTATCGGGCTCGAACAGGTCCTCGATCGTGCAGTCGAAAGCTGCGGCAAGGCGAAAGGCGACGGGCAGGCTCGGGTCGAACCGCTCCTTCTCGATCGAGATGATCGTCAGTCGGGTGACGTCGATGCGCTCGGCCAATTCGCTCTGAGACCACCCCTTCTCGGTGCGACGACGTCGAACATCGTTCTTCACTCGGACAGGGCCCGGTAGCGCGCGAACGCGTACCGCGCAGTGAACGATGCGAACGCAGCCAGCAGCAAGCCCGTCAGAAGCAGCGTGGCCGGGGGATCGACTCTTGCGATGGACACCACCGCAAGAGTCAGACCCAGTACGGTCACCAGATCGGTGGCTGTACCGCTGGACGCGGATGTCGTCCAATGGCTTTCGATGCTGTCGCCCGAGGTGTAGGTCTGGTCGGCAGTGACCGGCGCGACGAACAGTATCCAGCCCAGCATCGCGCCGAAGGGCAGCGCGGTGACGCCGAACACCAGCGCGGAAACCCCTGGCGCGATGGGTGACACGAGCCAGGCGAGCAGTGCCGTCGCCGATGCAGTGGCCAGGCCGACAGCGGCGACCGATATCCATCTGAGTCTCACCTGAATGCTCCGTTCGTTGGTATAGCTCGCTATACGTATAGGAAACCATACATCCCACTCCGATGTGTGGTCCGCAGCGAGCTACTGGCGGTATGGTTCGAGCACGTGGATTGCCGGATTTCGGCGTCGTACTCAGCCCTAGGAGCCTGATCGTGCATTCGTCTTCACTCGGAGATCACTGATGGCCGGCGGACTGGTAGCCCTGCTCGACGACGTGGCCGCGCTGGCACGGCTGGCGGCAGCATCGATCGACGACGTGGGAGCCGCTACCGGCAAAGCGACGGCCAAGGCCGCCGGTGTCGTGATCGACGACGCAGCGGTGACCCCGCAGTACGTTCGCGGCCTTGCTGCCGAGCGGGAACTCCCGATCATCAAGCGCATCGCCGTCGGCTCGCTTCGCAACAAGCTGCTGATCATTCTGCCGATCGCCCTGCTGCTCAGCCAGTTCCTCCCATGGCTGCTGACGCCCATTCTGATGCTCGGTGGCTGCTACCTCAGCTACGAGGCAGCGCACAAGATCTGGGGAGCACTGTTCGGTCACGGCGATCATCACGCCGAGGCAGAGGACGAGCCGCGGGACGAGGACAGCGTGGTGTCCGGTGCCGTTCGGACCGACCTGATTCTCTCCGCCGAGATCATGGTCATCGCTCTCGACACCATTGCGAGCGAGGGCTTCTGGAGTCGCCTCATCATCTTGGCGGTCGTCGCGGTGGTCATCACCATCGTCGTCTACGGCGTCGTCGCACTCATCGTCAAAATGGACGACATCGGTCTGAAGCTGGCCGAGGGCTCATCCGGGTTCGTCGAGAAGTTCGGCCGCGGACTGGTCAAGGGCATGCCGAAGGTGATGGCAGTGCTATCGGTCGTCGGCACCGCAGCCATGCTGTGGGTCGGTGGGCACATCCTTCTCGTGGGCATCGACGAGCTCGGTTTTCACCCTATCTACGAGCTGGTGCACCACGGTGAGGATGCGGTGCGTGGGGTCGCGGGTGTCGGCGGAGTGCTGGCGTGGATTGTCAACACTCTCGCGTCGGCAGTCATCGGTGCGATCGTCGGCTGCATCATCGTCGTTGCGCAGCTCGGGATCTCGAAGGTGCTCGCCAAACGGGCCGCCGCGAAGTAGTGCCTGTATCGGCGACGTTCGCCGTCGTTCATCCCTCCTCGGAGCCGGCGCTCGACATCCTGTTTCGCTACAACGTCGATATCGTCGGACGCTTCTACGGCCGCGAGGCGTCGGACGAGGAAGTACGACGAGTCATGGTCGACGAGCCGAGTGACGATCTCGTGGGTGATTCGGGCCTGTTCGTGGTCGCATACCTGGGCGCGACGCTGGTCGGTTGCGGTGGTGCTCGCTTCGTCTCCGACGACATCGCAGAACTGACCCGGGTTTTCGTCGACGCGCGTGCCCGTGGAAACGGCGTCGGGGCGTCGGTCGTCGAGTTCGTCGAGGAATCGGTCCGCCAATCGCGCCGCAAGACAATGCGATTGGATACGCGAGCGGACCTCGTCGAGGCCCGGGGCCTGTACTCCAAGCTCGGCTATCGGGAGGTGCCGGCATTCAACGCCGAGCCGTATGCCGAGGTATGGCTGGAAAAGCGACTGCTTTGAACAGCTTTCGTCACCGACGAGCCAGCTCGAGGACCCGTCGCTCGGACAGGGAGACATCGGCGAGCGATGCGGTCAACTCGTCCCACGCCTTCTGAACGCGGAGTTCATCTCGGCGGAGGCGCTTCTGCGCAGCAGCGAGTCTGCGCCGCTCGGCCAGAAGCACATGCCGATCGCGATCTTGCTCGGCCAAGAGGAGGTACGTGTGCGGATCGAACGGATACATGCCAACTCCTAAGGTGTAGTGGGGAATCCATGCATCAGCACCATCACGTGTTCACGCTCCCCCGAGGTCGCGTTCTCGCCGTGTCGACGCCATTTGTCGATGACGGCACGCATCTCCGTGCCCATCTTCTTCGTCTCCTCGGCGGTGAGCCGCAGGACGTCGTCGGAGCTGAAGGCCGCCGATACCCACTCTTGGCCCCACGACTCGGAAGTCCGGTCGAAATCACGCAACCGAGACCACTGGTGCGCCAACCAGGAGTCCTTGGACGCCTTGGCGACCGACAGTGACTCGGGCGAGTCGGAGAAGTCGTTCTCGGACCAGCTGAAGCCCTCCTCATTGGCCTCCGACCACCAACGTTGGCGCTTGTCCGAGCCGTTCTCTACCTCCTTCACGAACCCGTGCTCGGCGAGTTTGCGCAGGTGATAACTCACCGAGGCGGGTGACTCGTCCACCAGATCGCCGAGCTGGGTTGCCGTCATCGACTTGTTGGCGCGGAGTGCATAGAGCAGACGTAACCGGATGGGATGCGTCAGCGCTTTCAGCTCGGACATGTCTGTCAGCTTGCGCGGCGTCCGGGACGGAGGTGGTGGGCTCATGCAACAACCATAACCCGAAAGAAATATTTCGCAATAGTTCTTTCGGGTCTGCGGTTGGGGTATCAGTCCCGCCAGATGGCCGAGAATTCGTACCAGGGACCGTCCAGGTGCGTGGCGGTGAAGTCGTCGAATCCCGCGGGCGGTCCACCTGGTGCATACGCCCAGCCCGAGGCGCTCATGAGGGAGAAGCCGCCGTCTTCGGTGAAGTAGACCTCGCCGCCAGATGTGGCGCGTGCCGAGCTGATGTCGAACGGGCCGATCTCGATGTGTTCGCGGCTACTCGAGGGCTGTGCACTCAATTCTCGCGCAACGGCCTCGAATTCGTCGCGATGGTCCAGCATATTGTCCGGTGGCAGCAGTACCAGAACAGCCGCTGCCAAGCCCACCACCACCGGAGCCGACGCTATCCACCACGACCATCTTCGATCCTGGCCGACGACGTGGAGGGTGCGAATTGCCCAGATGAGCCCGACGATCAGCAGCACCAGGATCGACGACGCGCCGGCGAGGAGCGGATCGAACCAGGCGAACTGTCCGTAGGGCGAGGGCCACCAGTTCCTGGACACGCATACCCACGTGACGGCGGCGATCGTGGTGAACACCAGCAGGATCGGCCCGGGCGGTTTCGAGGCTTTTCGAGGTGCGTTCGCCGACTCGATGAGGCGGTTCTTCAGGCGCTCGATGATGGTCGTGTTCCCTACGCGTCGGAGGTGGCATCCGCGCTCAGGGTCCCACATTTGTCGATGACTTCGGGGCTAACTGCTGTGCACGGTGACGGCGTATCCGTCGGGGTCACGTAGGACGAAGGTCTTTCCGAAGGGGCCGTCGAAGGGGGCGGTCACGATCGTCACGCCGGCGGCGACGAGATTTTCGTGGAGCGCTTCGGCGTCGTCGCACACCAGCCAGAGGGCAACTCCGAGTCCCGGCTGACCACTGTCGAGATCCGTTTCGGGAGCGGGGTTTCGGACGGCGAACGGTATCGGTGAGGTGGTGAACACCACTGCGCCGGGTGGTGCCTGGGGTGCGCGGACGAGGCCCAGCTGCGATTCGTAGAAGTCTGCACTGACGGCGAGGTCACGTACCTGGAGGGAGAGGAAGCTCGGTCCGGAAACGGTTGCAACGGTCATGTCGTGTCCTTTCGGTAGTTCGTCAAGTTCTTGACGAGATGAACGTATGTCAAGATGTTGACATGAGTCAAGTGGATGTCGACACCTCGATCGGTTACGCCCTCAAGCGGGCCACGTCCGCCCTGCGTTCGGCGATGGACGAGTGCCTACGCGATCTCGATATCACCGTCTCGCAGTACTCGAGCCTCGAACTCCTCGCGCACAAACCGGGACTGTCCAACGCCGAACTCGCGCGCGCGGTATTCGTCAGCAGGCAGGCAACCCATCAACTGCTGGCCGGGCTCACACGCGGCGGCCTGGTGGAGATCGAGGGGGTAGGTCGAGACCAGCGTCTGTACGTGACGACCCTGGGCAGGGAGCGCCTGCGGCAAGCGTCGGCCGCTGTCGCTGCGGTGGAACACGCCATGATTGCGTCGCTGTCCAAGAGTGAGCGAGAAGTGTTGCACCGCAGCCTTGTTACGTGTGCTGAGGCTCTGGACGGGCGCGAGCAGTCGTAACCTCAGTCGATCGAGTCGAGGAATTCCAGCATCGCTGCATTGAACTCCTTCGGCCGGTCCATGTTGGCAGCGTGACCGCAGTTCTCCAAGACCACAGATCGACCACCCGAATTGAGCTTCGCGGACTCGGAAGCATGTGCAGCAGGCCAGAACTGGCTGTCGCGTCCGGCGATCATGAGGTACGGCCTATCGGTACCGGACATGGTTGCGCGCCAGTCCTGCGCCGCATGATCGGCCAGTAGCGCCTTCATCGGGGCCGTGTCGGGTGATGCTATCTTCGGCATCGCGCGCAATGCAAACGCGAGTTTCAGTAGTGCAGGCACCGACTTCCACTGCGGTCGGCCGTGGCCCGTGTCGGGTATTCCGCTGTCGAAGAACGACGTTCGATTGCTGTCGGTCAGACCGTAGAAGCCGTTCGACCAATCGTCGCTGTTCGCCATCTTCGGTGTCTGATCCACCGACACGATGGCTCGAACGCGGTCGGTGCCGAACTGCGAGACGTACGACCAAATGGTGTTGGCCCCCATGGAACCTCCGATCAAGACGGCTTCGTCGACGCCCACCTCCGAGAGGAAATTCGCGATATCGCGTCCGTGCCGCTCCATCGACGCTCCGTGTGTCGGTGCATCGGAGGTGCCGTGACCCCGTCGATCGAGGGCCAGAACACGGTATCCGGCTCGCACCAACGCTTTCTGCTGCAACATCCAGGTGGTCGCCGGTGCGCAGAAGCCGGCGACGAGAACCACGGCCGGGCCGGTGCCCTCGTCGAGATAGTTCAGGGAGACGGCATCGTCGGTGACAACGGTTGGCATGGTGAATCTCCCTGTGTCAGAAGAACTCGGTCAGGCGAAGCCGGCGTGCATTTCCCAAATCAAGATCTCGCTCGCCGTCGATGCTGTCACACGGTGACCTCCGGTGGCGGTGAGTCGGACCGCGTCGCCCTGGGCAACGTCTCCGACGGTCTCGAACTCGGCGGAACCGTCGGCGACGAAGACGTGACCGTACGGCGCGTCAGGGACGGTGACGGACTCCCCCGGTGCGAGTCGGGCGGCATGCAGCGTCGCGTAGCGGTTGCCGATCCGAACGCCGCCGCGGCCCGGCATGCCGGACGCCACCGGAACCAGCTCGCCGTTCGCCAGCTGGTCCTGGACGTCCAGCTCTTCGTACGAGGGGTCGGTTCCATCGGTGTCGGGTGGGATCCACATCTGCACCACGCGCAGCTTTTCTCGGCTGGTCCGGCTCGACGCATTGGTCTCGGTGTGGCGAATTCCGGTTCCGGCACTCATGCGTTGAACGAGACCGGGGTAGACCATTCCCGAATTGCCCTCGGAATCAGTATGTTTCAGCGTCCCCTCCAACACCCACGTGACGATCTCCATGTTCTCGTGCTGATGGGAGTCGAACCCCTCGCCCGGGAACACCGTGTCCTCGTTGTGCACCATCAGTAGCCCGTGCGCATTGGCCGCGAGGTCGTAATTGCCGGTGGCGGGAAACGACTGCTTCGAGTCGAGCCACTCGTTCCACCAGTGATGGCGTTGTGCACCGCGTATGTGAGTCACGGTCACGATGCGTGGTTCCGCATCGCCGTGAAAGTCCGGGTCAGAGCCGCGAGATCGTTCGGGTCCACCAGATCGAACATTTTCCCTCGCACTGCTTCGACGTGTCCCGGGCTGGCGGCGGCGAGGGTGTTCATGCCCGCTTCGGTGAGTTCGGCGGACATTCCTCGCTTGTCGTCGTCGCATTTGACGCGCGTGACCCAGCCGTTGTCGACCAGTCGGCTGATGGCCCTGGTGACGCCGCTGCGAGTCGTGGTGACGGCGTCGGCCAGTTCGCTCATTCGTCGGCGACGGTCGGGCGCTTCGGACAGCACGACCAATAGCTCGAAGTCGGTGAAGGAGATCCCGGAGTCGCGTGTGAGTTGATTGTCGAGGTCGCGAAGCAGCAGCCGCGTCGCATCGAGGTATGCGCGCCAGGCCTGCTGTTCGTCGGCACCGAGCCACCGTGGTGAGTCCATGCCCCCATGCTAGTTGACAACGCAACTAACGGGTGTACTCTTCTCGGTAGTTGACGAAGCAACTACTTGACCGGAGGCTGAAGCGATGACCGAGACAGATCCACACACCACAGAGCGGGACCGCATCCGTCAGCAGTACATGAAGCCTGCTGGCGAGCGTCCGGCATCGTCTGCCCGCGGACTTCATCACACGGCATTGGTCAGCAGCGATGTCGAGGCGACCGTGCGGTTCTACCAAGACCTGCTCGAGTTCCCTCTGACCGAGCTCATCGAGAACCGCGACTACCCCGGCTCCTCCCACTTCTTCTTCGACATCGGCAACAGCAACCTGTTGGCCTTCTTCGACTTCCCGGGCCTCGACGTCGGTCCGTACGCGGAGGTGCTGGGCGGCCTGCACCATGTGGCCATCAGTGTCGAGCCCACCCGCTGGGAGCACCTGCGCACCAAGCTGATCGACGCGGGAATCGAATTGATCGAGCACAGCGAGGTCTCGCTCTACTTCCGCGATCCCGACGGCGCACGGCTCGAACTCATCGCCGATCCGCTCGGTGAGATGTACGGCTCGCACGTTCTCTGAGAACAAACCTACTTTCGAGATTCGAGGCAATGACATGACCTCTGCAGCAACCACACTCGACATCCGCCGCGCCGACGACCGATTCAAGACCAAGATCGGCTGGCTCGACTCCAAACATTCCTTCTCGTTCGGCAATCACTTCGATCGCGGTAACACCCACCACGGCGTCCTCATGGTCAACAACGACGACATCGTCACCCCGGGGATGGGATTCGATACCCATCCGCACCGCGACATGGAGATCATCACCTGGGTTCTGCAGGGATCGCTGGTGCACCAGGACTCGATGGGTCATTCCGGCGTCATCTACCCCGGCCTCGCGCAACGCATGAGCGCGGGCACTGGAATTCTGCACTCGGAGAAGAACGATTCGTGGCGACTCGGCGATACTGCCGGCTCGTATGCGGGTAAGCACGGCGATCCGGTTCGCTTCGTCCAGATGTGGGTCGTGCCCGACGAGCAGGGCATCACGCCCGGGTACGAACAGCTCGAGATCGACAACGAATTGCTCAGCGGTGGTTTGGTTCCCGTGGCCTCCGGCATGCCCGACCATGCTGATCACGCAGCCATCCGCATCAAGAACAAGTACGCCGCCATGCACGTGGCGCGCCTACAGCCCGGGCAGGCTCCGGTGGAGATCCCCGACGCACCGTTCGTGCACATCTTCGTGGCCGAGGGTGAGGCGATGCTCGAGGGAGTCGGACCCCTCGCGCAGGGCGACGCCGTGCGCGTCAGCGGAGGTGGCGGTCAGAAACTGAGCACTGCCAGTGGCGCCGAAGTGATCGTCTGGGAGATGCACGCCGCGATCGCCGGTTAATCGGTCTCTCGGTGTGGGCGGAACGAATGCTCCTCGTGGTCGAGTTCGTGTTCGAGGCTGCGCATGCTGTTGTCCGGTAGCCGGCCGGCATCGCGCCAGCAGAGCAACTCTTCTCGCTCCACATCGAGGATTCGGCGGCGCGTACTCATCGCGGCAATCTGTTCCGGTGAGATGACCGCGTCGCCGACGTCCGTCTCGTCGAGATGATCGAGTCGACGGTGGTAGCGGTCGATGCGATGCTCGAGCTCGCTCCGCAGGATCTCCCGGCCCTCGTCGTCGAGGTTCTCTTCGTCGGCGATGCGATCGAGCTGTGACAGTGCAGCTTTGGCCGATCCCTCACGTGCTTCGTTTCGCAGACGCGCCTCTGCGGCGGGGTCCGCGACGACGTTCAGCTTGCGGACCAGTGGAGCGAACGTGAGGCCCTGTCCAAGGACCGTCACCAGCACGACGAGAAATGCGCAGAACAGCAACAGGTCTCGGCTCTCGAACGGCTCGCCCGAGTCGATCGTCAGAGGGAGCGTGAACACCGCGGCGACGGTGATGACGCCGCGGGTGCCGGCCCAGCTCATCACCACCGCCTCGCGTGGGGACAGCCCGGTCGTGAGCAACCACAGCGGACGCAGCAGGAGCACGCCGGCCAGAGTGACCGTGACCGCGAGAGCGATGGTCGTTCCCGAGTAGGCCGAGAGGCCGCCGACCACGGTGGGCAGTTGCTCACCGATGAGCAGAAAAACGAATCCCTCCAGCAGCAGATCGATCAGTCGCCACACAGCGCTGGTCTGCAGTCGGCTGGCCCCGGAGATGGCGTGGCGGGTGTGGTGCCCGATCACCAGAGCCGCGACGACCACGGCGAGAACACCCGAGGCGTGAACTTCCTCTGCCGCCAGGTAGGCCACGAACGGCGTCGCCAGCGACACGATGTTGAGCAGCAGTGAATCGTGAACGTAGCGCTGTACGAGGCGAATAAGCAGGGCGACGACCAATCCGACGACGATTCCGCCGGCCGCAGCCAACACGAACAACCCACCCGCGTGGACGAAGGTCATGTCCTGACTGGATATTGCGGCGATCGCGACGGTCAGCATCGTCAGCGCCGTCGCGTCGTTCAGCAGTCCCTCACCTTCGATGAGGGTGACGAGTTTCGGTGGGATACCGGCGCGACGACCTACCGCAAGGGCGGCGACCGGGTCCGGCGGCGCAACCGCGGCACCGAGCGCCATACCGGCGGCCAGGGTGATGCCCGGAACGAGCAACCACATGCCGACGCCCACGAGGGCAGCGGTCGCCACCACGAGGGCGACCGACAGACTCAGGATCGTCCAGACGTTGCGGCGGATCGCGATCAACGAGGAGTTCAGCGCGGCGCTGTAGAGCAGCGGCGGAATCACCAGAGTCAGCACGACTTCGGGGTCGAGAACGATGTCGGGCAACGCCGACGCCGAGACGGCCAGGCCGGCCAAGGTCAACAACGCTGCCGCGGGCAGCGCCGTCTTCTTCGAGATCACCTGCGCGGCGACGATCAGACCCGTAGCAGCCAGGACCAGGCCCAGAGTTTCTATCACCCGGCTGTATTCCACCAGGTCAGGGGTTCAAACTATCTCTTCAGCCCGAACATCTTCGCGATCGTCTTCTCCATGAATGTCGCCGGCAGCAACCGTCGCGCCAGAAACACGACCGGTGCGTTGCTTCCTCTGGCGTACAAGGGTTTCGGCTTGTCGGCCTCGATGGCCTTCAGTACTACTTCGGCGACGTCCTCGGCGGAGATTCCGGTTCCTTCCTTACGATCCAGTGACGAGATCGCTGTGTGGAAGTCGTCACGGTGGACCGAATCCGCTGCGATGTACTTGGTGCGGCGTTCGCTGATTCCGGTGTTGATCGATCCCGGCTCCACGGTGGTCATCCACACGCCGAACGGAGAGAGTTCCAGCCGCGCTGCGTCGGAGAAGCCCTTGATGGCTGCTTTCGTCGACGCGTACGAGGAGCGGTAGGCGAGCGGAAAGCTCGCCAGCATCGACCCGACCATGACGATGCGGCCGTACCCGCGCTCACGCATGCCGGGAATCACGTTCTGCGACAGCGTCACTGCGCCGAACACGTTAAATTGGAACAATCGCTCGATGGCGTCGGTCGGCAGTTCCTCGAAGGGCCCGGACTGGCTCTCTCCGGCATTGTTGACCAGAACATCGACGGCGCCCAGCTCGGCAACGAATGCGCCGATCGACGTGGTGTCGGTCAGGTCCAGAGCTCGATACTCGACGCCTGCTGCCCGTTGATCGGAGGTCATCGAATCCGGATTCCGAGAAGTGCCGATAACTCGGTAGCCGCGGGCGACCAGCGCCGACGCGACGGCCCTTCCGATGCCCGACGAAGCTCCGGTGACCACTGCGGTGCGATTCATGCCCAGATGGTACCGGTGCAGTCGGTTCGTAGCGCATGACGAAACCGCCCATACCGGCTAGTCTGTTACCCGTGCAAACGAATCCTCCCGCTTTGCTGCTCGAGCACATGTGCATGGCCTTCGGCCCCAAGATTGCGGTCGACGACCTGTCGTTGATGGTTCCACCCGGGTCGATGTTCGGGTTGGTCGGCCCCAACGGTGCTGGTAAGACGACCTGTCTGTCCATGGCGGTCGGGCTGCTCAGACCGCAGTACGGCCGAAGCCTCGTTTTCGGGCGTGACGTCTGGGCCGATCCGATCGCGGCGAAGGAGCTGCTCGGCGTGCTACCCGACGGACTGACATTGCCTTCCCAGTTCACCGGCCACGAACTCCTGACCTACATCGGTCGACTGCGCGCGATGCCGGAGGACGTCATCGCGCAGCGTCGCGACGAGCTGCTGAACGCGTTGGGTCTCGCCGATGCCGGCGGAACCGTCATCGCCGACTATTCCGCCGGAATGACCAAGAAGATCGGACTGGCGTCGGCGCTGTTGCACGGGCCTCGCCTCTTGGTGTTGGACGAGCCCTTCGAAGCCGTCGATCCCATCTCGTCGACGACGATCCGCAACATCCTGATTCAGTTCGTTCGCTCCGGTGGCTCGGTGATCCTGTCCAGTCATGTCATGGCCCTCGTCGAACGGCTGTGCTCCCACGTCGGTGTCATCACCGGTGGTCGAGTCGTGGCGGCGGGAACGGTCGATGACGTCCGCGCCGGTGGCACCCTCGACGACGCCTTCGTGCGCCTCGTCGGCTCCCGAGACCAGAACCCGGACGGCTTGTCCTGGATGCGCTCGTGAAGTCGGTCGGTCGCACCGTCCTGCAGATGCGAATCACGCTCTACCGCAGGCAGTTCAAGGGCGGACAAGCAGTGGTCAAGACCGTGTTCGGGTTGCTGGGGCTGGCCCTCGCGGTTCTCGTATGCGTGATGGCGGCCCGAACCGACGCGTCGCAGGTATTGGTGGGCGGCACCGCAAGCCTCGGACTGACCCTGACGGGCCTGAGTTGGGTGCTCTTCCCGGTGCTGTCGGGTATCTCCGACGACAACATCCAGCCCCGCCACTTCCAATTGCTGTCCGTCGATCCTGCGCGACTGGCCCGTGCACTGCTGACCACGTCGGTGATCGGCATGGTGGTTCCGCTGACGATCGTTGCGGCGGCGTCCATTCCGATTTACGCCGCGTCCCGGTCGGTCGCAGCATTGCCTCTGGCTCTGGTGGCCTGGCCCGCGACGGTGGTGTTCTTCGTGACGCTGTCACGGGTGGTGACGCTGGCCATGTCGCAACTACTCAAGAGTCGCCGCAGCCGCGAGTTCGCGTTGCTGGCGTTCGGCGCTGTCTTCGGAGGCCTGTACTTCCTGCAGTTCCCCATCACGCAGAATCTGGATCGTGTGCTGTCGGGTGAGGTGACGTGGCCGCTCACACTGGCCCATTCGATTCCCTTCGGCTGGGGTATCACCGGCGTCGATGCTGTGCTGGAGGGCAATTGGCTGTTGGCGATCGGCGCGGTGGTGGGATTGCTGCTGCTGGACGTCACACTGGTGTGGGCCTGGCAGCGACTGGTTTTACGCCACTTCGAGGGGCGAGTCTCGACGTCGTCGGGATCGACCCGTAAGCAGACCGCAGAGAAGGGCCGCGACGGTGCAACAGGGTGGCGGGCAACGCGCGTCGGCGCGGTAGTGACGCGAGAGCTGTCTCTGTGGCGCGGTGACATGCGTCGTCGGAGTCAGCTGCTGTCGGTGCTGATTTTCGCGGTGCTGGCCGGCATCGGCCCGCTGGTGACCGACTCGATTCCGTTCAGCGCAGCCTGGGGTGCGTGGATCGCGATCTTCATGGCGATGGGTGCGGGATCGAATTCGTACGGTCTCGACGGTGGTTCGATGTGGCACCTGGTGATGATTCCGCAGGCTCTCCCCGACGACATCCGTGGTCGGCAGATCGCCTGGTTGCTGGTCGCGACCCCCTTCGCGATCGTGCCGGTCGTGGTGGTTCGAGTGTTCGGTGATCTCGGGCTCGACCGATGGGAGATCCCTGTTGCCGTGACGATCTCGATGCTCGGAGTCAGCGCCGGTCTGACCGCCGTGAACTCCGTACGCGGTGCCTACCCGGTGCCCGAAGCTACGAAGTCGTTCTCGATGAACACCCGAGGGTCGTTCACCGGAAATGCATTCGTATTCCTCATCCTCGGGATAGTGGTCCTGGCCGTGTCGGTCGTGCCCGCACTGCTTCTCGCACTGCTCCTTCCGGGAGCGTGGGCGTATCTGTCCATCCTGGTGGCCGTAGCGATCGGCTGGCTGGGGATGTGGTGGGGCGCGCGAATGGCAGTCGGCACGCTGGTTCGTGACTCCGACAGAATCCTGAACTCGGTGATCTCACGGTAGTGCGCGGATCGCCCGACACGGGTTCCCTGCAGCGAACGTATGCGGCGGTACGTCGCGGGTGACGACACTTCCGGCTCCGATCACCGAGTTCTCTCCGATCGTGACTCCGGGACAGACGATGACGCCTCCGCCGAGCCAGACATTGTCTCCGATAGCGATGGGAAGGGCGCTCTCCCAACGAGATCGACGAGCATCGTGGTCCTCCATGGGATGCAGCGCCGTCAGTAGCTGGGCCCGTGGACCGATCGAGACGTCGTTCCCGATGGTGATGGGCGCGCAGTCCAACAGAATGGCGTCGTAGTTCAGAAAGCTGTTGGACCCGATGGAAATGTATGTGCCGTAGTCGCATTGGAATCGCGGCATGATCCACGAGTCCGCTCCGATGGAACCAAGTAGTTCGCCGAGCAGTTCACGTCTTTCTGCGTCCTGGTCCGCCTCGGTTGCGTTGAATCTGTCGAGCAGCTTTCCACACGACACCCGAGACGCCACCAAGTCGGGATCATTGTCTCGATAGAGTTCGCCGCGCAACATCCGGTCCCGATTCTCGCTCATGGACCAGAGGCTATCTTTGTCCCGTGATCAATGTGCTCGTGGTCGAGAGTGATTCGGACCGAAAGGCCTTCCCGTCGATTGGCGGAGTCCACTTCCGGAGCTGCACGATCCCCGAACTCGTCGATGCGGTGTCGTGGGCGGAGGTTCTACTGTTTCGCACGTTCGAGGCAGTCGACCTGCAGAATGTGTGGCCGCACGCCGACAAGCTTCGCTGGATTCATGTGTCGAGCGCCGGGGTCGATCGGGTGCTGGATCCGGTGCTGCGGGACAGTCCGTGGGTACTGACCAACTCCGGCGGCATTCTCGACCGTGCGATCGCCGAGTACGTCGCTGCGGGCGTTCTGGCGTCGATGAAGAAGCTGCCCGAAGCGATTCGGCGACAACGTGAACGGGTCTGGGAGCATCGCCTCACCAGTGGAATCCACAATCGGAGGGTGCTGGTCGTCGGTCCGGGTTCGATCGGCCGCGCCATCGGTCGCGTTCTCGGTGCACTCGGCATGCGTGTCGACGCGGCCGGTACATCCGAGCGGCCGGGAGATGCGGAGTTCGAGAAAATTCGTTCGGTGGACGAGTTACCGTCCTACGCAGGTGAATACGACGTGGTGGTGCTGTCCGCGCCGCTGACCGAGAAGACTCGCGGGCTCGTGAATGCAGAGGTGCTCGGGGCGATGCGTCACGACGCGGGGCTGGTCAACATCGCCCGTGGTCCCGTTGTCGACGAACAGGCCTTGTGTGACGCGTTGGATTCCGGGGCGATCGGATGGGCTGTGTTGGATGTCTTCGAGGTCGAGCCACTTCCGGCGTCGAGTCCGCTGTGGGAGCTCGACAACGTGATTCTGACGGCGCATCTGGCCGGTGACGCCGACGACTTCGCCGATCGGCTGTGGACGCTGTTCGAGGACAATCTCGATAGGTACCGGCGGAACGAGTCCCTGGTCAATGTGGTGGACAAGCAGGCGGGCTACGTCCGCCGGTAGAAGCCGACGTCAATCTATGTGTAACACGCCGTCGCGTGTATTAGTGTCGGTGGAATGCGTGAGATAAACCATTCGGCGGTCGCGTCGACACCCCGCGATGCGGCTTTCGCCTACCTCGACGACTATCGAAACGTCCCGCGGTGGATGTTCGGGATCACGCGGTTCGAGCCGAGGAGTGAGACCACCTCCGGTCTCGGGGCGACATACGACGCAACCATGCAGATCGGCCCCAAATCGTTGAATTCGATCGTCCGCGTCACCGAATGGGTCGAGAACGAGCGACTCACGCTCGAATCGGTCGAAGGCCTGTCGAACTCCTCGACCTGGTCTTTCACGGACCTGGATGAGGGCCGGACCCGCCTCGATGTCATCTTCCGTTACAGCCTGCCCGGGGGCATCGCCGGTAAAGTTCTCGGGGCCGTCGTGGAGCCCGTCGTCGGGCAGGCGATTCGGCACACCGAGTCCACATTGCGGTCGCAGCTGGAATCGGCCGAACATCGGTAATCACGAATAATCGGTACTCTGGCTAACGTGACGGACGAGCCGGAACGACCCCGCGGACTGAGCTTCGGCAGAGTCGCCGAGGAGTACGACCGGGCTCGCCCTGGTTACCCGGCGGCGCTGTACACGGATGTTCTTGCCGGCGGTGCGACCCGCGTGTTGGAAGCGGGAGCCGGCACCGGAAAAGCCACCGTCGCGTTGGCCGAACGCGGCGCTTCGGTGGTTGCCGTCGAGCCGGATTCGGGTATGGCCGAGGTGATCCGACGCCGCACCGAGAACATGGACGTCGATGTTCAGGTCTCCCGGTTCGAGGATTTCGTCTGCGCGCCGTCATCGTTCGATGTCGTCGTGGCCGCTCAAGCGTGGCACTGGGTGGACCCCGATCGAGGAGCCGCGGTGGCGGCTCGTGCGTTGGTCCCCGGGGGATCACTTCGGTTGTGGTGGAACATGCCCGGTCAGCTCGACGGACCGGTGTGGGAGTCGGTACGGGCTGCGTACATCGCCACCGAGCCGGACGCCGCACCGCTGTTGGCGCACTCCCTCGGCGTGCAATCCGAGACCGCGGTACCCCGCGCGGCCGGCTTCGGCCCCTGGTCCACGTCGACGTACGAGTGGGTTCAGCGTTACTCCGCAGACGAATTCTGCGCGATGGCCGCGACGTACTCGAGTCACCTGATTCTCACCGACACACGTCGGCAGGAAGTGCTCCGAGCGGTTCATGCGGCTATCGACAGCCACGGCCACCTGGATTATCGGTACGTCACGCAGATGATGACGGCGACTCGAGGCTAGGCCACCGTCGTGGTGCAGACGACGAATTGCCGTGCTTCGTAGGCGAATCCGCCTTCGGGGCAGTCGTTGGGGTCCGCGGTACCGGTCTTGATCTCGGTGACCTTCTCGACGCTCGTCGCGCTGGGGTCTGCGCAATCGACTCGGGCGGGCTCGTCCATTCCGGTACTCGGCACGCTCATGCAGCCGTCGATCACCCAGTCGACGTCGAGGCACAGTGCGCCCTGCTCGACACCGTTCAGAGTCTCGTAGTACGTCTGGTTGACGTCGGTGGGGCACTGCTCGTTCTCTGCGGCTTTGGCGATGACCTTGTAGTTGGACTCCATGCTGCCGCATTCGGCGTTGTCGATTTCGGCGGCCGTCATCGTGCCACCGAGCTTGACGCACTGGCCGATCTCGACGTCGATGTCGGTGGAGCCACCGGCGTCGATGCCTTCCTGGCCGGACACGTTGTCGGTGGTGGTGGTGGGGGCTGCGGAGCTGCTGGAGGCGGTGGTGTCTGCGGCAACGGCGGTGCCGGCGTCGGACGACGAACAGCCCGCGGCGAGCATCAGCGTGAGGGCTGCACCCGCGGCGAGAAGGCCTCGAGATAGTGCGTGCATCGTGGCATGACCTTTTGGACTCGTCCAGGCGAAGGAGTATTCCTTCGTCGGCAGCCCCGCGGGCCACCGATGAAAGATTCTCGACCATCCGGGCGGTTTTGCAAAGTCACGAACGGAACACGATGCGCGCCACCCACTTGGTGTTGTGCACACCGGGAAGCCCGGGAACGATGACGCGTGCCGGGTAGCCGTGGTCGAGCGAGAGATCGACGCCGTTGACTTTCAATGCCAACAGTGAATCGGGATGGAGAGCTTGATTGCCCTGCAGCACAGCACGACCGAATGGGCCACCCTGTTCTATCGAGATGACTTCCGCGGACCTGGGTGCGGGTACACCTGCCAATGCTGCGAGTTCGGCCAACGGAACGCCCGTCCAACTCTGCGTGGTCGACCATCCTTCGACACAGGCGATGGGAAGTTCGGCGGTGTGCTGAGTCATCGACAGCAGCCTGCCGCGGGAGAGCACCACCGGTTCCATGTTCTCCGAGGTACTTTCGACGGACAGCGTCCAGTCTGCGTCCGTCTGTTCTTCGGTGACTCCGGCCGCCTCGGCAGTGCGATTGATCTGAAAGTCGTTGGGCCCGTCGCCGTACGAACGCCCCCGCGGAAGGAGAATCGCTGCCTTGCGTAGGACGCCGCCGACGGTCTGCCCCACCGTCAACACGGCCACGAAACCCATTCCAGCGGCGACCAATCCGATCGCACCGCGTCGGCTCATGGTCTGGTGTGGCCGGCTCGGCGCTTCGTTGCGGGCGCGCAGGACGTCCATCAACGATTCCGATCGAAGGGTCCGCCACATCAGCGGCACTTTGAGACCGAGGTGCACCAGGAATCCGGAGATGAACACCCAGGCACCGAAGTAGTGAGCGGCGTAGAAATCGAAGCCGAACACGTAGTCGTACTGGATGTTCAGCACGCCGGTGACGATCTCGAACAGCAGGCCACCGACGAGTGCCAGCAGCGACAGTCGTTCGAGTGCATGTGCGGGCGACCGGACCGGTGGCAGTTCGACGAGCTTGGGCATCACCGACCAGAGCTTGGCGATCACGAGCGGGACGATGATCAGACCCAACCCGACGTGCAGGCCCTGCGTCAGCTGGTACAGCCAGGCCGGGTTCGTCGGCCAGTCGAAGAACGGTAAACGCAACCACCCGACGGCACCTGGTCTGGCTTGGCCGAATTGCGGCCCGTAGGCACTGTAGGACAGCAGGCCCGTCAGAATCACGATCGGCAGCGCAACGAGCAGCACCGCGCCGAACACCGACGTCAACCACGTGCTGCGCAGCGGACTGCGAAAGCGCGCGAGCGGGTTGGGTGCGTCGGCCATGTATGGCATTCGCTGCCCGACCCGTCCCGGATGTGTGGCGGCGAGTTCCCCTTCCTGTTCCATGGCTCGGTAGAAGGCCTCGGCATCCTCGGCCGTCGACACCTTGGGGCGGCTCGACGCCCATCGGCGGAACAACATTTCGTATCGGTCGCCCAACGCCGAGGGCAGTGCCGGATAGCGTGCCGCGATCTCGGCCGCTCGCTTGTTCAGCAAAGCCGCTCGGACAGTGTCCACTGTCGCAGAATCGAATTCGGCGGGCAGTGGCCCACCTGCCACGAGAGCGCGCACCAACTCTTCTTGACGGCGAGCCAGGTCGTCGTTCACCTCGTGTACCCGGACGTCCGTACCCCGGTGATGCGATCGAGTCCCGCGGCATCCGCGATCTCATCCAGTTCTGCGAGTAGCTCGGCCTCGGGTGGATAGTGACCGTCGCGTTCGAGCATCAGGGGCGTGCGATGACCGGCCATCGCAAAGGTCCGTAGTAATTCGAGGACTTCGTCGGGCACGGGCGCAGTGTGGGTGTCGTGATAGATGCCGCCACGGACCGTGCCACCGGCGATGTGGCAGTAGGCAATTCGATCCAGCGGCAGGCGTTCGAGTTCGGTCCACGGGTCGCGGTCTCGATTGAGTGCGTTCGCGTACACGTTGGCGATGTCGAGCACCAGGCTCACGCCGGTCCGCTCGACGAGTTCTGCCAGGAACTCACTCTCGGTCAATTGGTCTTCCGGCCAATCGAAGAGGGCTGCAATGTTTTCCACCGCCAGCGGAAACGGCACACCATCCTGCGTTCGTGCGATGTTTCGCGCGAGCGCGGTCAGGGCCTCGTGGGTGCGCGGTACCGGGAGCAGATGACCGGCCTCTATGCCGTCGGCGCGGACGAAGGCGATGTGCTCGCTCACCAGCGGGGATCCGAGCATGGATGACACTCGTGCCAGTCGGTCGATACGGTGCTGTTCCACCGGCTCGGCACCGCCCAAGGACAACGAGATTCCGTGCGTGACGACGGGAACTCCCAATGCGACGAGGCGATCGGGTGCCTGCTCACCGATCGATTCGGCGATGACCTCGCAGAACGCCAGCCCCGGGAGTTCCGAGACGATGCCGGATATCTCCGAGCGCCAACCGATTCCGAGCCCGACGGGCACTGTGTCGATGTTCAACCTCCACACCCTCCGCCGCCGCATCCCCCACCGCCACCGCCGCAACTGCTACTGCCGCCGTCGCCTCCGCTGCCACCGCTGTCGGCGCCGAAGCCGAACGACGCGGCCCCACCGGCCTGGGCGGTGCCGTAGCTGAGTGCATCGGCCATCGCCGGATCGAGCATCAGCAGGGCCCCTGCTCCAAAGATGGCTGCAGACATTCCGGCACGAGTCGGCCCGTAGGCGGTGAAGGACGGTCGCGCGCGGGGTGAAAGGTAGTCGTTCTCGGCGCGGAGTCGGCGTAGTTCGGTATCGCCCGCAGCTGTCCGACGGCGTCGACGAAGCAGAACCGGCACCGCCGCGAACAGGACGAGCACGATCGCGACGAGAAACCAGACGGGCTTGCCGTTCGCGGTGCCGGCGAGGATGCGGGCAATTCCGACTGCGATGACGAAGAGCACCGGGAATACCCGTGTGACAGCGGAGCCGCGTGCGCCGTGCAGCAGACCCTCGTCGACGAGAGTGCTCCGCAGTTGCGCGCAGGTGCCGGACATGTTCGCCACCAGCCTGGAGCGAACCAGGGGTGCTTTACCGCTACCGAGGCGTTCGAGGACGGTGCGGGTGAACCAATCCAGTTGGGAGCGCTCGGTGCCGCTCAGATCGCGGCGTTTCCGCCCCTGCGAGTCGATGATCTCGGCACCGCGAAGTATCGCCAACGACGCCATCACCGCCTGGGAGTCGCTAGTGAGCACACCTACTTCGGGGGGTGTGAGCACGCGGCCTGCTGACGTCACCGGGGTCGATCGGTGAGCGGCTATCCAGTTCCCCGCCATCGTCAGGAGTATCGCGAGAACGGCCGCGAGCAGGTACCAGCGGAGAAAATCTGTGCTGGGGATGCCCCAGGTGTCCGAACCGCTCATGGCCACACCCACTTTCCGTCGGATCCAGCATCTGCTGCTCAGTATCGGGCCCGTGGGCGAGAAAGCAACCCCGACGACGTCCCCGCGGGGACGGGTGCACCGGTTTCCCGCCGTTCTTGTCGGCGCCTCGTCGTACTGTCGTCGAACATACATTCGACGAGTGGGGGCATTCACGGTCGAGATTGCAGACATCGAGACGGAGATATGCGCGCTGGCGGGCCAGATCGCGGCTGCATCTGCGCAGTATCTGATCCTGGTCGGTGAGTTCGATGCTCGACGTGGGTGGGCCGCGTGGGAGACGAGGTCCTGTGCGCACTGGTTGTCCTGGCGCGCGGGAGTCGATCTGCACACTGCCCGTGAGCAGGTGCGGGTGGCCAAGGCGATGCGCGAGCTGCCCCTGATCACCTCTGCGTACCTGAGCGGCACGGTGTCGTACTCGAAGGTGCGCGCGATGACCCGTGTTGCCACCGCCGACAACGAAGCGTCACTGCTGCAGAAGGCGCTCGATGCACCCGCCGCGCACATCGAACGTCTCTGCCGTGGTCTGAAGAAGGCGATGCGGCCGACCAGAGGCAACGGCGTCGACCTCGATCCGTGTGTGGGGCGGTGGCGCTGGGACGACGAGGACGGCTCGCTCGTGGTGACGGCGCGCTTTCGGCCCGAGGACGGTAAACGATTTCTGGCCGCGGTGACCAGGGCCGAGTACGAGCGCACCCGCACCGAGGTTGAATCAGAGGGTGACCGGTCGGCCCCGGCACCGACGAATCCCGTTCCTGCGCTCGTCGCAATGGCGGAGATGGTGTGTGACGCCATCGATTCGCCGGTCGTCTCACCTGCCGCGGAAGTGTTGGTACACCTCGGCGACAGCACCGAAGCAGGATGCGATCATGCTCATTTCGATGACGGGCCTGGTCTGGACGACGAAACTCTCGCTCAGGTGTTGTGTTCGTCGGTCATGCGAGTCGTCGGTCACGGCCGGTTGGGAAAAACTGTGCGGTGGAGTACCACGGCCAAGGCTCCGAGTCGAACCCAGTTGCGTCAGTTGATCATTCGTGATCGATGCTGCTCGGTACCAGGCTGTGGGCGCACCCGGTTTCTGCATGCTCACCACGTCACCTACCGCTCGCGGGGAGGTGCGACCTCGCTCGACAACTTGGTCCTGCTGTGCGGCGAACACCATCGAGCACTGCACGACGGCTACTTCCTCATCGAATCCCTCGGCCACCAACGATTCACGTTCCGGCACCCGTCGGGAGGAGAGATGGTTCACGCGCCGGCGCTGTCCGGAGACGCCGAGGTCCTCCGGCGGCAATATCAGCACATCGAACCCGACGCCATTGTCCCGAACTGGGGCGGGGAAGGCCTCGACCTGAGCTACGCGACCGACGTTCTGATCACCAACTGGCAGCAGGCTGCATGAAATCGTGCCGCTCAGGGCAAGTTAGTGTGACGGAAAGACTCGGACAAGAAGCGGTGGGATATGAGCGTCGACAGATCGATGGCGGACGAACAGTCCTGGCCGCTGGAACAATGGCCGAGCTGCGAGGATGCGACGAGGCCTGAGAACGACCCGTTCTACGCCGCGCCCGAGGGCTACGAAGCGGCTCTACCGGGGACGATTCTCAAGGTGAGGCCTGTCGAGGTCGCGATGTTCGGCCACGTGCGACAGCGAGTCGACGCATGGCAGCTGCTGTACCGAACCGCCGATCTGGGCGGTGTACCGCAGGCCAGTGTGACGACGGTGCTGCGGCCGCAGAATGCCGAACCGGTGTTGCTCTCGTACCAGTGCGCCATCGACGGCGTCGCGTCCTCGTGCTTCCCGTCCTACGCGCTTCGACGTGGCTCGAAGGCCCTCGGCGCAGTTCCCCAGTTCGAGTTTCTTCTGGTTCTGCATGCCCTGCGCCGCGGATGGACCATCTCGATCCCCGACCACGAGGGGCCGGACGGTCATTGGGGGTCGCCGCAGGAACCAGGATTCTGCACACTCGACGCGATCCGCGCGGCGCTGTCGTTCGAGTCGTTGGAGCTGCACGAGAGCACGCCCGTTGCATTGTGGGGATATTCGGGCGGCGGGCTCGCGACGTCGTGGGCCGCAGAAATGGCCCCTGAGTACGCACCGGAGCTCGAGCTCGTCGGTGCCGCCCTCGGCTCCCCCGTCGGCGACCCGGGTTCTGCGTTCACCAGGCTGAACGCAACGCTGCACGCGGCCTTGCCGACGCTTGTAGTCGCGGGATTGCGACGCACGTACCCCGACCTCGATCGCGTGGTGCGTCAGTACGTCAACGAGGACGGAATGCGCATTCTCGATTCCGTCGAATCCATGACGACCGTTCGCGCCGTCAGACGCCTGGCTCGGCACGATCTGGACAACTACATCGACATTCCGCTCGCCGACCTGCTCGCCCTACCCGAGATCGTGCAGGTGTTCCAGGACATCCAGCCCGGTTGCACTGCTCCGTCGGTGCCGCTGCTGGTCGTGCAGGCCGTGCACGACCAGATCATTGCCGTCGACGACGTCGATGGCCAGGTCGATCGGTATCTCGAAGCCGGCGCACACGTGACCTACCTGCGAGATCGGCTGAGCGAGCACCTGTCGCTGCATCCACTCAGTGCGCCCCTGACCCTCGATTGGCTGGCCGATCGATTCGCCGGGCTTCCTGTTGCCGAACCGGCGACCAGAACGGTGTGGTCGACGGCATTTTCGTTCGCGGCAGTACGTGGATTGATGTCTCTGACCTGGACCACCGCTCGTGCATTGACCGTCGGCGTCAGGGCGTAGCTACTCTCGGTGCGATGCAGCGAACCTGGGTACGGATTCTGACCGGAACGATCGCGACGCTGGGCATCGTCACCGGACTCGTCGCGATGGGGGCGTACTACACCGACACCCGCATCAACGTTCTGATCGCGCTGGCATCGTTCGTTCCCCTGATGCTCGTTGCTGTCGTGGTCGGTGCCGTCGTCGCGCTGATCGGTAGGCAATGGATTCTGGCGGCGGTGTCCGCGGTCGTGTTGGTAGCAGCCGCAGTGGCGTACGCACCTCTGTACGTGGCCGACGCGGCATCCCAGGACGAGGCGAGCGGCGATGCCGTCCGGCTGCGGGTGATGCAGGCCAACCTGATGGTGGGCAGCGCCGATCCGTCGGTCGTCGTCGGATCGGCACGCGACAACGCCGTCGACGTCGTGACGATCCAAGAGCTGACCGATGCGTCGGTGCTCGGGCTACGGGATGCCGGCATGGAGCAACTCTTTCCGTACAGCTACCTGCGAGCGTTGCCGACGGGTGGCGGAGGTGCCGGAATCTACAGTCGCACACCGCTGTCCGACAACCGCGAACTCGCCGGCTACGGGCCCGTGAACCTGGCCACCTCCGTCGACGTTCCCGGATCGGAGCCAGTGACGCTGCTGGCCGTCCATCCCGGCCCGGCATACGTCACCCCGGCCGATCTCTGGACCGCCGAATTGGACACGCTCCGTAGCGATCTCGAGGCGGTGTCGGCAAGCGGTCCCGTCATCGTCAGTGGTGATTTCAACACCACGTATTCGCACAAGAAGTTCAGGAACCTACTCGATGCCGGATATACCGACGCTGCAGCACAATTGGGGATGGGGCTGATCCCGACCTATCCCACGGACAAGGGCACTCCGGCCGTCGTCGGCATCGACCACATTCTCACCAATTCCGGGCACGCCCGATCACTGGAAAGAATCGACCTCCCGGGATCGGACCACCACGGTCTGATCGGGGAGATCGAGTTCTCCGGAGTCAGCTGACGCGCGCCGACTGCTTGCGAGACTTGCCGCACTGCAACAGAATTCGCACCTTGGCTGGAGTTCCGTCGAGTGAGGTCACGATGTCGTCACGGGTCCGTGCTGCGGCGTCGGAGACCTGCTCGAGGGACGTGACGGCTGGGTCGAGCGTCGCGACGATCTCGACCACGCGCTGTCCCCTGTCCGAGACAGAGCGACCGGAGGCCGAGACGATTCCGTCGTGACCTGCCAGCGACTTGGCTGCACTACGGGCGGCGGTGCCGAGGTCGACGCTGAGCCTGCCGTCGACCTGCTCTCCGTCCACGTTCGTGACGTCGGCCGACGTGGATCCGAAGGCCACGGTCCCGACCGATCGGCGCGGCAGATGCGCGAGCAACCACCACAGACCCAGCAGGATCAACACGACAGCGGCTACGCCGAGAGCCCAGGGCCACCAACCGGCGTCGACGGCGGTGTCGACGAACGCGGCGTCCAGCCGCTCGCGGCCGGGAAGCTCGCCACGTTCCCACGCGATGGCTCCGCCGCCGAGAGCGATCAGAGCCAGCCCGACGACGGCTGTGCCGGTGCGGTCGAGCGATGCGGTTGCACGTTTCACAGCTGCTGTCCTTTCATGAGGCCTGTCCTGTCGTTCGCACTCGGGTGCGCACCTTGGGTGCCGACGCGAGTGGGCGGAGGGCGTCGTCCACGGACGTCACGACCTCGGATTTCAGAGCCGAGGTGTCGGTACCGGCCACGGTGGATACGGCGACGGTGACCTTCTTGTTGCCCGCCTTGGCGGACGCGGTGTCGACGCCGACACTGTCCAGGGCGGCAGATCGCGCGACGGCAGCGACGTCGTCCTTACGAAGCCAGACGCCCTGCTCGTTGAGAGCACGGTGGGTGCGACGACGTGGGCGAATTGCCACGAACACGAGAACGAATCCGATGACGACGGCGGCGATACCTGCGGGCAGCATCCACTGCTGAGCTGTGAGCCCGTCGAGGTTCGATGCGGCCGGGCCGACCCACTCGGAGCCGTCGAGAGCGCCCAGCTTCAGCAGCGCCTCGCGGCCGAGTACGACTCCGGCGGCGATGAGAACGAGAGCGAACAGGACGGCCGGAACAGCTGCGGTGGGGTTGGCCACCGGCTTCTTGCTTGCTTGCTCTGTCACTGCACTCTCCCTTCTTCGCTGGTGGGCTCGGCCGGTATGCATTCGACCGTCACGTCGACTCGGTCGACGGTGTAGATACCGAGTTCGGACAGGTCTCTGGCCACGGCGGCGCGAACGTTCGCAGCCACTTTCGCCAACGGCGAGGGCCAGGTGACTACGACGGAGACCTTCGCTCTGACGCGCTCGCCGGTGATCGTCACATCGGCCTTCGGCAGATCACGCCCACCGAGGAGGTGCAGTCCGGGCTGGCGGTCGGTGACGGAGTCGGTGCCACGGGCCGCAAGAACGGCCAGGCGCTCGACTGCCTTGTGCTTGATCTCCAGGGAACCGCGATCGCCGGGGTCCGCGAGTGACCCCGGGGTTGCGGCCGGTGTCCCTGGGGTCGTGGGGGCTGCTGCTGTGTCAGTCACGACCGCGACCACGCATGATCGAGTTCAGATCCAGTTCACCGTCGATGTAGCGGCCGACGAAGAAACCGAGTCCGCCGAGGACGATGGCGATGAGGAAGCCGGTGAAGCCGCCGGCTGCTGCGGCGATGGCCAGCAGAAGTCCCACGAACAAACCGATGGTTGCAGTGGTCATGGTCTTGATCTCCAGTCAGAGTGTTCGGATTCCGAGGTATCGGATGTCGAGGGTTCAGATGTCGAAGTAGTTGCGTCGAGTGACGCGTTTGCGGAGCCGGGCGATGCGTTTCGGCAGTGTGCGCAGTGGCGTCGGTACCGAGGACGAACGGAACGCTGTCGGTGCGCTGGCAGTGTTGATCGGAGTCGACGGAAGTACGGCGAACCGGCGGTCGACTTCCGCGAGCTCTGCCATGTACCGGGCGGGATCACCACCGATGTCGGGGTGGTGTTCTCGGGCCACAGCGCGCCGGGCCGCCTTGTACGCGGCGGCCCGGTCGCGCGCTGAATGCTCGTTCACCTGGTCAGACTCGCACAATTCAGACCCGCACGACATCCTCGACTGTGACGTGCACGGGCCCGTCGACCATTGCCGCGACAGTGCTGCGCACTGCCTCGGCGGTCTCCCGTACGGCGTAGCCGAACTGGAGAATGACGTGTACCTCGGTGCCGTCGTCTGCGATCCGGATGCCGGCGACGCGGCGTCCGGGTAGGTAGGTCGCAGCCTCGCCGAACATGCCGCCGTGCAGCCCGACGACACCGTCGATCGCCTGCACGGCGTCGGCGATGTCCTCGGACTTGTCACGGTCCGTCGGGTTCGGGTCGGTCACTGCACTCGGGTGGAGGCGGTCTCGGTGGTCTCCTCTTCGTCCGAGCCGTCGTCCAGGTAGATGTCGTGAACGACGATGTTGACCTCGGTGACCTCGAGGCCCGTCATGCGCTCGACGGCGTTGATGACGTTGCGACGAATGCCTGCTGCGAGGTCTGCGATCGAGACGCCGTAATCGGCGACGATGTCGATGTCGACCGCTGCCTGACGCTCGCCGACCTCGACCGAGACGCCCTGCGACTGGTTGACGCGGGCACCCGGGATACGCTCGCGCAGGGCACCGATCGCGCGGCTCGCTCCGCCGCCGACGGCATGTACGCCCTGGACCTCACGGGTGGCGATGCCGGCGATCTTCGAGACGACGGTATCGGCAATGGTGGTGCGGCCCTGCGAGCTGACGAGCACGGAATCCGACTTCGTGGTGATGTCGGTCTTGCCTTCGCCTGCTGCGGATACGGTTGCCTTGGTGTCCGTCGTGGAGCTCATGACTGCCTCTCTTCGCTGAGTAGTGGTGCACAGTGTGTGTCAGGAGTTGGTCGTAGCTCGATCACCGAAACGCACGTACAAATAAAGTGACCTACGTCATAGATTACGTCTGGGGGCCCGATGGAGTGGAGAGATGCGTCGGACCGCGTACTCGTCGGCGCAGCCGCGCTCGGCGAGACGGATGCGTTCGAGGAGATCGTGGGCCGATACGGACCGGAGATGTTTCGGTACGCCCGAAACATGCTGTCCGATCAGGGTGCAGCAGAGGAGGTGGTGCAGGACGCGTTCGTCGCAGCGTGGAAGGGGCTCGACAACTTCCGTGGCGATTCGGCTCTGCGCACCTGGCTGTTCTCGTTGGTCTCGCACAAAGTGATAGATCATCGCCGGCGTCGCAGCGTTCCTCCTGCGGAAGACTGGGTATTCGAGCGCAAGAGCACGGGCGCGGGAAGTGATCCCGAGGCGGACGTCGAAGCAGACAGCTTCATGGCCGAATTGGGTGTGGCACTGGCGGAGTTGCCCTATCGGCAGCGGGCCTGCTGGTTGCTTCGGGAGGTCGAGGGCCTGACCCATCCGGAGATCGGCGCGATCATGACGTTGTCCGCAGGAGCAGTACGAGGTCAATTGACCAGAGCACGAGCAACATTGAGCGAAAGGTTGGCGTCATGGCGAACCCGGTAGAACCGAATGCGGTTCTTGCGCGTGCTGCCACCGAGCTTCGGGAGGCACCGCAGGAACCGAATTGGGTGGACATCAGCTCGTCCATCCTCGCGAAAGTGCGCAATACGACGCGTCGCACCTGGCCGATCGACAGCGCCTTCCCGGCGGGTTCAGCGGCCGATCCACGGGACTCACTGCGGATCAGCGATCACATCGTCAAGACGACGTTGCGCCGTGCTCTCGCGGGCGTACACGGTGCACAGCCCACCGAGATCGACCTCGACCTCGACGATCACGCCTGCACAGGTCTGTTCGTCGCGGTGATCGGCGTGTACGGCGACGATCTGCAGGCGGCAGGCGAAGAACTGGCATCGATCGCCATCGACGTGGTTGCGGACCTGCTCGGCGTCACCCTCGGCAGGGATGCGGTCGAAATCCGCGTCGACGACATCGAGGAGCGCTAGCGGAGGTCGGCGTAAAAACTCCGTCATGACCGCAGGTCGTGCGCGTAGGAAAGCGTAAGGAACGCGTTTTCGCTCGGTGGTGGGATTCAAGATCGAGCAATGACCGAATTGCTCTGTCTCACGGTGGCCGCGTTCGTCGCGGTCTACCTGTTCGTCGCTCTTCTCGATCCGGAGAGGTTCTGACGGCGCCATGAATCCTGCTCTGCTTGCCGGTCTTCAGATCGGCATCGTGATAGTCGTGTTGGCGGCGGCGTACGTGCCGCTCGGTGACTACATGGCCCGGGTGTTCGGTTCTACCCACGACACTCGCGTCGAGAGTCTGCTCTATCGGGTGGCCCGGGTGAACTCGTCGTCGGAACAGACCTGGGTCGGCTATTCCACCAGCCTGCTCGGGTTCTCGTTCGCCGGGGTCGTATTCCTGTTCGTACTGCAGCGAATTCAAGGTGTGCTCCCGCTGAACGGTGGCCTGTCGGGGGTGAGTCCGGCGATGGCGTTCAACACTGCGGCGTCGTTCGTCACCAACACCAACTGGCAGTCGTACGTTCCCGAGACCACGCTGTCGAATCTGACGCAGCCGCTGGGGCTGGCGGTACAGAACTTCGTCTCTGCTGCAGTCGGTCTCGCGGTGGCGATCGCCGTCGTGCGCGGCTTCGTTCGGGTGTCGACGGGCGGTGAGCTCGGCAATTTCTGGGTCGACCTCACGCGCGGGACGCTCCGTATTCTGCTGCCGCTCTCCGTGCTCGTCGCGGTGATCATGCTGACTCAGGGCACCGTGATGTCGTTCTCGTCAGGCTTCACCTCCACCGGTCTCGATGGGCAGACGGTCACCAATGCGCTTGCGCCCGTTGCCTCGCAGGAGGCTATCAAGGAGATCGGCACCAACGGTGGTGGCATTCTGGCGGCCAACTCGGCGCACCCGTTCGAGAACCCGACACCACTGACCAACATCGTGCAGATCATCTCGTTGCTGCTGATCCCGGTGGCCCTCACTCGTACGTTCGGCACGATGATCGGCAACCGCAAGCAGGGTCTGACGCTGCTGGCGGTGATGGCGACGCTGTGGGCGACGCTGTTGGCGGTGACGTTGTTCGCCGAATCCGGTACCCGTGGAGTGGCAGCAACGGCCGCGGGCGCGATGATGGAAGGCAAGGAAGTTCGCTTCGGCATCCCGGCTTCTGCGCTGTTCGCGGTGTCGACGACCGGAACATCCACCGGCGCAGTCAATTCGGCCCACGACAGTATGTCTGCGCTGGGCGGCGGAGCGGTGTTGCTGAACATGCTGTTCGGCGAGATCGCGCCGGGTGGCGTCGGCACCGGTCTGTACGGATTGCTGGTTCTCGCGGTCATCGCCGTCTTCGTCGGTGGTCTGCTCGTCGGCCGAACTCCGGAATTCCTCGGCAAGAAGCTGGGTCGACGGGCCATCACGATGGCCGCGCTCTCGGTTCTCGTGATGCCGATCCTCGTGCTCGTCGGCACGTCGATCACGGTGATACTCGAATCGACGACGAGCTATCAGGGCAACCCCGGCATCCACGGATTCACCGAGGTGCTCTACGCCTACGCCTCCGCTGCGAACAACAACGGCAGTGCTTTCGGCGGCTTGACGGTGACGAGCGACTGGTTCCAGATCTCCCTCGGTATCGCGATGCTGCTCGGCCGGTTTCTGCCGATCGTCTTCGTATTGGCCCTGGCCGGTTCGCTTGCGACGACCAAACGCAGCGCGCCCAACGCCGGCACCCTGCCGACCGATGGACCGTTGTTCGGCACGCTGCTGATCGGTACCTCGATCCTGGTCGCGGCCCTCACCTTCTTCCCCGCACTTGCTCTCGGACCCATAGCAGAGGCCATGCAATGAACCTGTCACTGAACACCGCTCTACCCGGCGCGTTCCGCAAACTCGATCCGCGTCACCTGGCCCGCAACCCGGTCATGTTCGTCGTCTTCCTCGGCTCGATCGTCACGACGATCCTGTCGAGTGCTCAGCCGTCGGTGTTCGCCTGGTTCGTCACCGGCTGGCTGTGGTTCACGGTGCTGTTCGCGAACCTCGCCGAATCCGTCGCCGAAGGTCGCGGCAAGGCGCAGGCGGCCAGCCTTCGAAAGGTGAAGCAAGACACTACTGCTCGACGACGCACGGCGTCGGGTGCCGAGTTCGTGATCACCGAGGTGGCCGGTGCCGAATTGAAGGTCGGCGACGAGGTCGTCGTCTCGGCCGGTGAGGTCATTCCCGGCGACGGCGATGTCATCGAGGGTATTGCGACCGTCGACGAATCTGCCATCACCGGTGAGTCGGCTCCCGTGGTCCGTGAATCCGGAGGTGACCGGTCGGCCGTCACCGGCGGCACGATCGTGCTGACCGACGAGATCGTCGTGAAAATCACTGCAGCGCAGGGCGAGACGTTCGTGGATCGGATGATCGCCCTCGTCGAGGGCGCGGCGCGGCAGAAGACGCCGAACGAGATCGCCCTGAACATCCTGCTCGCGTCGCTGACCATCGTCTTCCTGTTCGCGGTCGTCGCCATCGGACCGATGTCGAATTACGCGGGACAGCAACAGGATCCAATCCAGCTGATTGCCCTGCTCGTCTGCCTCATCCCCACCACCATCGGTGCTCTGCTCTCCGCCATCGGCATCGCAGGCATGGACCGCCTGGTGCAGCGCAACGTACTGGCGATGTCCGGCCGCGCAGTGGAGGCCGCGGGTGACATCGACACACTGCTGATGGACAAGACCGGAACCATCACGTTCGGTAACCGTCGCGCCACCGGCCTGCATCCGGCGACGGGCATCGCCGCCGCCGAATTGGCTCGTGCAGCTCGGCTGTCGTCGCTGGCCGACGGCACCCCCGAGGGGCGCAGCATCGTCGAACTGGTCGAGCGAGACTTCGACTCCGTTACGGCAGAAGGCGAATCCGAGCGCGGGGAGTTCGTGGCGTTCACGGCGCAAACTCGGATGAGCGGGTTGGATCTACCGGGCATGGAGATCCGCAAGGGTGCAGCGGATTCGGTCTACAGTTGGATTCGCGACGGCGGCGGGACGGCCGATCTGGATGGCACCGTGCACGACATCGCGCAGAACGGCGGCACTCCGCTGGTGGTCGCGGTACGCGAAACCGGTTCTGCTGCTCGGGCTCTCGGTGTCGTAGAACTCTCGGACGTCGTCAAACCCGGCATTGCCGAACGGTTCGCTCAGCTGCGGGCCATGGGCATCCGAACCGTGATGGTGACCGGTGACAATCCGCTGACCGCCAAAGCCATTGCTGCCGAGGCAGGTGTCGACGACTACCTGGCCGAGGCCACTCCCGAGGACAAGCTCACGCTCATCCGGCAGGAGCAGGAAGGCGGCAGGCTCGTTGCGATGACCGGCGACGGAACCAACGACGCCCCGGCTCTCGCGCAGGCCGACGTCGGCGTCGCGATGAACACCGGCACCTCGGCCGCCAAGGAAGCCGGCAACATGGTGGACCTTGATTCCGATCCGACCAAACTGATCGAGATCGTCGAAATCGGTAAGCAGTTGCTCATCACGCGCGGTGCTCTGACGACGTTCTCGTTGGCCAACGATTTGGCGAAGTACTTCGCGATTCTGCCGGCGATGTTCTCCACCGTCTATCCCCAGCTGGGCGGGCTCAACATCATGCACCTGGCGACCCCGGAATCGGCGATCCTGTCTGCGGTGATCTTCAATGCGCTCGTCATCGTCGCGCTGATTCCGTTGGCACTCAAAGGTGTTCGATACACCCCGGCGTCCGCAGCTGCGTTGCTGCGGCGGAACCTACTGGTCTACGGCGTCGGCGGCGTCATCAGTCCGTTCGTCGGTATCTGGCTCATCGACCTGCTCGTTCGACTCATTCCAGGGATTGGCTGACCATGCGTTTCGTACAGGGATTTCTCCGCCAGGTCGTTGCAGGCTTCGCAGTGCTGCTGGCGCTCACCGTGATCCTCGGCATCGCCTATCCGGCTGTGGTCTGGGGCATCAGCCGCATCGGCACCGACTCCGCCGAGGGGTCACCGCTGCGTGACGCACAGGGCTGCGTCGTCGGCAGCTCGCTGATCGGCGTCGATCCGCAGGTGGCTCCGGGAGAGCCGGATCCGTTCTTCCACACCCGCGTCACGGGCTCGGTATCGGACGACGACGCGTTCGCGCCCGGTGATCCGGCCGCGGCACTACCGACCAATCAGGGCCCGTCGAGCGAGGTACTCGCGTCGTTCGTCGAACAGCGTCGAGCCGCCATCGCCGCCCGGGAGAACGTCGACCCGTCCGCGATTCCGGCCGACGCCGTCACCGGCTCCGGATCCGGTATCGATCCCGATATCAGTCCCGCCTACGCGGCGCTCCAGGTCGCCCGCGTGGCGCAGGTCAACGGAGCGCCGGTGAGCGAGGTGGAGGCTCTGGTCGACGAGTACACCCGCGGCCCGCAGTACGGTGTACTCGGTGCCGAAGCGGTGAATGTCCCGGAGTTGAACCTGGCACTGCGGGACGCATACCGGCCGGGTGAGGAGACAGGCTGTGGCGGACAGGGGTGAGCTGCGGATCTATCTCGGTGCCGCGCCCGGCGTCGGCAAGACTTTCGCCATGCTCGGCGAAGCTCGTCGGCTGCAGGATCGCGGACGTGACGTGGTCGCGGCCGTCGTGGAAACGCACGGTCGGGCGCGAACCATCGAGGCACTCGAGGGCATCGAAGTTCTGCCGATGGCCACCGTCCGTTACCGAGGAGCCTCGGCGCAGGAACTCGATCTCGACGCGGTCCTGACGCGCCGCCCCGAGGTGGTGCTCGTCGACGAGCTGGCGCACACCAACACTCCGGGCAGCGTCCACGACAAGCGGTGGCAGGACGTCGAAGTGCTGCTCGACGCGGGCATCGATGTCATCTCCACCCTCAACGTGCAGCACCTCGAGTCTCTGAACGACGTGGTGCAGCAGATCACCGGTGTTCCGCAGCGAGAGACGGTTCCCGACAGCGTGGTTCGGGCCGCCGACGAAGTCGAGCTGGTCGACATCACACCCGAGGCGCTGCGGAGCAGGCTGCGGCACGGCAACGTCTACGCCGCCGACAAAGTAGACGCCGCGCTGAGCAACTACTTCCGCGGCGGCAACCTGACGGCTCTGCGTGAGCTCGCATTGCTCTGGATCGCCGACCAGGTCGACGCCGCATTGGTGAAGTACCGCAAGGACAATCGCATCACCGACACCTGGGAGGCGCGCGAGCGGGTGGTGGTCGCGGTGACGGGCGGCCCCGAGTCGGAAACCCTGCTGCGGCGGGCGAGTCGGATCGCCTCGAAGTCGAGTGCAGAACTGATGGTCCTGCACATCGTGCGCGGAGACGGCCTCATGGGCGTGTCCGCACCGCAGATGGGTTCCGTGCGCAAGCTCGCCGCCGGCCTCGGTGCGAGTGTGCACAGCGTTGTCGGGGACGACGTGCCCACCACTCTGCTCGATTTCGCGCGCGGAGTGAACGCCACGCAGTTGGTGATCGGTACCTCGAGAAGGTCACGCGCCGCCCGTATTCTCGACGAGGGTATCGGCGCGGCCGTGGTGCAGAACTCGGGAAAGATCGACGTGCACATGGTCACTCACGCCGAGCAGGCCCGTCGGCGGAGTCTGCAGGTCGATTCGGGGCGTCGACGGGTGATCGCCTGGCTGGCCGCGGTTCTCGTGCCTTGCTTGGCCGCTGCAGTGCTGAGCACGGTCGGTCCGGACTTCGATTCCAGCGGTGAGAGCGCCCTGTTCTTCATGGTGGTGCTGTGTGTGGCTCTGTTGGGAGGTGTTGCACCGGCGGCACTCTCGGCGCTGATCGCAGGATTTCTGCTGAACTATTTCTTCACCACACCCAGATACAGCCTGACGATCGCCGAGCCGGACAACTTCGTCGTGACCGTCGTACTGCTGCTGGTCGCTGTCGCGGTCGCGGCCCTGGTGGATGCGGCTGCTCGGCGGACGCGTCAGGCACGCCGGGCGACGCAGGAGGCCGAACTGTTGACCCTGTTCGCGGGGTCCGTCCTTCGCGGTGCCGATCTGGGCGCGCTGCTCGAGCGCGCACGGGAGACGTACCGCCAGTCTGGCGTAGCATTGTGGGACAACCAGTCCCGATCCATCGTGGGCAGCTCGGGCGAACACCCGCCGACCGATCGCAACGGGGCCGACACCGAGATCGACGCGGGCGATTTCACGCTGCTGCTCGTCGGCGAACGTACCCGCGCCCACGATCGCCGCGTCCTCGCAGCCGTCGCCAACCAAGCCGCGGGCATGGTGCGCCAAGCCCGTTTGGCCGAGGAAGCCAGCCGCGCCAACGCACTGGCCGAGGCCGACGCGTTGCGTCGAGCATTGCTCTCGGCCGTCAGCCACGATCTGCGGACGCCGCTGTCGGCGGTCAAGGCAGCCTCGTCGTCGCTGCGCAGCACCGACGTTCAGTTCTCGCCCGAGGACACCGACGAACTGCTCGCCACCATCGACGAGTCGGCCGACCAGTTGACGGCATTGGTGACCAATCTGCTCGACTCCTCGCGGCTGCAAGCCGGTGTGGTGCAACCCAGTCTGCGTCCCGTCTTCGTCGACGACGTACTGGCAGGCGCGCTGGTAGGGGCCGACGAGCGCGTGCGGGTCGAGGTGGGCGACGTCGAAGTGCTCGCCGATCCGGGTCTGCTCGAACGAGTGCTCGCGAACCTGGTGGCCAACAGTGCCCGCTACGCCCCCACCGGCGAGATCACCGTGCGCGCCGCAGTGCACGGTGACATGGCCGCCATCTCCGTCGTCGATCACGGCCCCGGCATCACCGTCGGGGCCGAAGCGACCATGTTCGACGCGTTCCAACGCCTCGGTGACCGTGACAACTCGGTGGGCGTCGGACTCGGCCTGTCGGTGGTGCGAGGATTCGTGCGGGCCATGGGCGGTACCGTCACGGCGTCGGACACCGTCGGCGGAGGGCTGACGATGACGGTCGAGTTGAAGGCGGCGAGCAGGTGAAGGTACGGGCGCTCGTCGTCGACGACGAACCACAGATCGTGCGGGCGCTGCGGATCAATCTGAACGTCCGCGGATTCGAGGTCGTCAGCGCGGCTACGGGTGGGGAAGCACTGCGGGTGGCCGCGAACTTCCACCCGGACATCGTGATCCTGGACCTCGGTCTGCCCGACATCGACGGTATCGACGTCATAGCAGGTCTGCGCGGATGGACCGATGTGCCGATTCTGGTGCTCTCGGCGCGCACCGACTCGGCCGACACCGTCGAGGCGCTCGATGCCGGAGCGGACGACTTCGTGACCAAGCCGTTCGGCATGGACGAGCTGCTGGCGCGACTGCGCGCGGCCCTGCGCCGCGGTCCGCAATCGGTGGCGGATCCCATCGTCGAGACCGCGGACTTCACGGTCGACCTCGCTGCCAAAACCGTTGTTCGACAAGGCGAGAACGTGCACCTGACGCGCACCGAATGGGGCGTCCTCGAACTGCTCGTCCGCAACGAGGGGAAATTGGTGTCGCAGAAAGAGATTCTGCGTACCGTGTGGGGACCCGGGCACGAGCGCGAAACGCATTATCTGCGAATCTATCTCGGCCAACTACGCCAGAAGTTGGAACGAGACCCAGCGGCACCGGTGCATCTGATCACCGAAACCGGCATGGGCTATCGATTCGTGAGCTGAGCGCTACCCGCGCCCGCACCTATCCACCCAATACCTCACCTTCGCGGCGTGGGTCCGCTCCGCCGATCCAGCCACCGTCGGTGCGTTGCAGCGCGCTCAGCCCGCTCGACTGGTCGGCAACCGAGACCTGGTGGCCCTTCTCGCGCAGCGTCTTCACGACCGGATCGTTCTCTCCAGTCACGTTGGGATGTTCGCCGCCGTAGTTGGTGGACGGGGTGTTGGCCGCTCCGAAGTCGACCATCGACACCGCCTGCTGCGGGTCCATTCCCCAATCGAGCAGTCCTACGAGTGTTTTGACGACGAACTGGATGATCACCGACCCGCCGGGTGAGCCCGCGACGAGAACGAGATCTCCGCGTGTGCCGTCGTCGCCGCGGTCGAACACCAGGGTCGGGGCCATCGAACTGCGCGGGCGCTTGCCTGGCTCGACACGGTTGGCCATGGGAGTTCCGTCCTCGGCCACCGGCGCGGCGGAGAAGTCGGTGAGCTGATTGTTGAGCAGGAAGCCGTCGACCATGTGGAACGAGCCGAAAGCCGACTCGACGGTCGTCGTCATCGAGGCTGCGTTGCCCTCGCCGTCGACGATGGAGATGTGGCTGGTGCCGTGCTCGGGATCGGTGGACGAGGCGAACTGCACCGGTCCGAAGTCGCCCGGTTTCGCGGTACCCATCGACTTGCCTTCGTCGATCAGTCCTGCTCTGCTGCTGAGGTACTCGGGGGCGAGCAGGGTGTCGGGCGAGCCGCCGGGTAGGGGTACGAAATCCGGATCGGCGACGTACTTGTCGCGATCGGCGTACGCCAGTCGCTCGGCCTCGGAGATCAGGTGCACGGCCTCGGCGGTCGGCTTGCCGCCGTTGGCGTCCATGTCCGTCGGGGCGTACTGCGCCAGATCGAAGTTCGACAGAATGCCCATCGTCGACGCCACCGCGATGCCGCCGGAGGACGGCCCCGGCATTCCGCAGATGTCGTGATCGCGGTACGGCGTGCACACTGCGGTACGGGTCTTCGGCTCGTAGCCGGCGAGGTCGTCCACCGTGATCTGCCCCGGGGTACGGCCGGCGGTGGTATCTGCTGTCGCGTCGACGATCGCCTGGGCAATGTCGCCGGTGTAGAAGGCATCGGCACCGTCGGTTGCGATGGCGGACAACGTCTTCGACATCGCCGGATTGTTCAGCACCGTGCCGGCAGGCTTACCGGTTCCGTCGGGCTGCAGGAAGTAGTCCTTCGACGCCGGGTCGAGTGCGAGCTTCGGTGCCGAGTCCGCGATGGACGAGGCCATGCGCGGGCTGATCTCGATTCCGTTGTCGGCGAGCTCGATCGCGGGTCGGAACAGATCCCCCCACGGCTTGTCACCGTGATCCTCGTGCGCCTGCTCGAGCATGCGCACAACACCCGGCACGCCGATCGATCGGCCACTGGACCGCGCATCGGGTTGCGGCACAGTGCGGTTGACGTCGTCGATGTACCGCAGGTAGTCGCCGGTGGCACTCATCGGCGCGGTCTCGCGGCCGTCGTAGCTCTGCACCTCGCCCGACGCGGCGTCGTAGTACATCAGAAAAGCGCCGCCGCCGATTCCCGACGACTGGGGTTCGACGAGCCCGAGCACGGTCTGCGCCACGATGAGGGCGTCGGCCGCGGTGCCGCCGTCGCGTAATACCTCGCATGCGGCCTCCGTGGAGACCGGGTTGGCGGTGGAGACCGAGTACGACGGCGTCTCCACCGGAGTCATGCTCGACCGATATCCGGTCGCCACTTCCGGATTGGTGGAGATGTCACCCGAGCCGGTGCTCGGGGTCTTTCCTACCGGGGTGCCGCCACTGGCACCGAGTACGCAACTGTCCGCCGCGGCGGTGTCGGTACCGGCGTCGTCGCTACTGCTGCACGCGACGAGCGGCACCAGCAGGAGAGCACAGGCGAGGGCGGTGTAGCGAACAGGGCGCATTCCGGTTGCAGACACCGCTCGACGCTAACACCGTGGTCACCGTTGCTGCGCGGATTCGAGAAGCCAATGCGCGATGGGGGCGGGCCTGCCGTACAGATAGCCCTGCGCGAAACGGCAGTCGAGTTGCTCGATGATCGCGGCCTGTTCCTCGGTCTCGACCCCCTCGGCGACGGTCGTCACGGAAAGCGCGGACGCCATGGCGGTGATGGCGCGAATCAGCTGGACGTCGGAATCGGAGACGCCGATCTCGTGGACGAAGGACTTGTCGATCTTGAGCAGCGCAATCGGCATCTTGCGCAACCGGTTCAGCGAGGAGTAGCCGATACCGAAATCGTCGAGGACGATGAGTACGCCCATGGCGGCGAGCCGATCGAGCACGGTCTTCGCTGCGCCGACGTCGTCGATCAGAACACTTTCGGTGATCTCGAGCGCCAGGTCCGCACCGGCGACGCCGAAGGTATCGAGCACCCGTTGGACGATGCCCGGCAGCGAGTCGTCGCGCAACTGCATCGGCGAGACGTTGACCGACATGGTGACGTCCTGCCCGTTCGCGCGCAGTGTCACCAGATCGGAGATCGCGGTGCGCAGTACCCACTCACCGATCTCCTCGATGAGATTGGTCGATTCGGCGATCGGGATGAACTCGTTCGGCGTCCGTACTCGGCCCTGCCAGTTCCAGCGCACGAGCGCCTCGTAGACAACGGTCTTGCGGGACTTCGTCGCGACGATCGGTTGGTAGTAGACCTCGAGTTCTCCGCGCCGGATCGCGCCGCGAAGTGCGGTGGCGGTCTCGATCGCCGATGTTGCTCGCGCACGCAAGGACTCGTCGAAGAACGCGTAGCGAGACGCCCCGAGAGATTTCGCGTGATACATCGCGGTGTCGGCCTCGCGGATGGCGTCGTGCAGTCGTTCGGCGTCGGCGATGCCCACCGAGGCCGAGACGTAGGCGGTGGCAGCACTGAGCGGGAACGGCTCGCTCAGTCGCTCGATGATGCGGCGCGCCAACAGTTCCGAACCGGAACGGTCGCGGCGGGTGAGCACCACGAACTCGTCGCCGGCATACCGAACGACGGTGTCGGCGGCACCGACGGCCGCGCGGATGCGACGTGCCGCGGCGACGATCAACTCGTCTCCGACGCGGTGGCCGTACGAATCGTTGACCATCTTGAAGTTGTCGAGGTCGACGAACAGAGTGCAGGTGCGTCCGGGTCGCTGAGCGCGTTCGTGTCGGGCGTACTCCGCGTCGAGCGTCGTGCGGTTCGGCAGTCCGGTGAGCAGGTCGTGTGCCGCGAGGTAGCGGGCATGCTCTTCGCCGGTCTGCACTCGGGCCAGGGCGCGTTCGCCGCGGAGGAAAGCACCGACCAGGATCGAGGCGAGCAACAGCGAGCGGACGATCAGGTCGCCGGTGGAGACCGCCGAACCGAGCAGCGGCACGGTCGCGCAGACCACCAACATCAACACCACGAAGACCACCCGACGGCTGCTGTGGGCGGGTGCGGGGGTCTGCCGGTGCGACACCGTGCGCATCGACGGGTCGAGCGCTGCCATCGCCAGCGACAGGTACGCGAACAGGTAGATGCCGTCGAGCAACCCCGAGGACGGAGCGTCGTCGGTCGTCGCCGCGAAGGCGTAGGACACGTCGCCGACGAACGTCGCCACCAGGGCGAGCAGCGCCCAGAACAGCGCGGCGGAGCGGGGTTTCGAGGAGAAGAGCAGATATGTCGTCAACGTGATCAGCGCCGCGTCGATCGCCGGATAGATCCCGTTCACCACCGTCGACACGGACGAACGCGGCAGGTCGAGGGCCGCAGAGATCAGCAGCAACCACGACAGGAACAGCGTGCCGAGGAAAATCAGGCCTGCATCGACTAGTGGGGTGATGTCGTCGATCGATCGGCGGTCTCGGATCCACCGAGACAGGGCGTATCCCACCAGGGCGTACCCGGTGAGAGTGAACAGATCCGGGAGCAGCGAGAACGATCGATCCAGCGCGTTCGGGTCGCTGCGAAACGAGACTCCGAACATGAACAGCACCGAGGCTCCGAACAGAGCCCACCAGCATCGGGCGTCGGTCGGGCGGTAGCGACGAATTGCCGCACTGATCGCCACGACCGATCCCACGGCGACGACGGCCAGAACGCCGGCACGCACGTCGGCACTGCCCTGGACGAACACCGTCACCGCGATGACGGCCACCGCAGCCAGGAACGCGGTCCGCACCGATGGCACGGCGAATGGCGCAGCGGCCTTCGCATTCATCGAAGGACCCCACTTCCCCTCGCTGTGCGGCGCTCGCACCTTCTCCGCTGACGCCTTCATCGGTGAATATACGTCTTTGCCAGCAAAAACGGTGATCAGGGTCACTATTTGACCCCGAACAAACTTCGACTCCACCGACCCTCGACGCAGAGTCGTCAACCGAGGGTTGACGACGGACTGGCGTCAACCTAGAGTTGACGTATGACCGAATCGACGAAGATCACCAACCCAGTCCGACTCGACGACCTGATCGCCGCCATCGAGAAGGTGCACACCGACGCACTCGATCAACTCTCCGACGCGGTGATCGCCGCCGATGCGCTCGGCGACATCGCCGACCATCTGATCGGCCACTTCGTGGATCGAGCGCGTCGGTCCGGTGCGTCCTGGACTGCCATCGGCGCGTCCATGGGCGTCAGCAAGCAGGCGGTACAGAAGCGCTTCGTGGCCAAGGGTGGCGACGACCCGGCCGAACTCGACGCCAGTCAGGGCTTCTCGCGCTTCACTCCACGCGCACGAAATGTGGTGGTGGGGGCCCAGAACGAGGCCCGGGCGACGAGCAACGATCACATCACCACCGGCCATCTGATCCTCGGCCTGCTCGGTGAGCCCGAGGGCTTCGCCGCGAAGCTACTGGGTGCGCAGGGGCTCACCGATGGGCAGATCCGTACCGCGGTGACGGCGACGCTGCCCGAACCGGCCGATCCCCTGCCGGCGCTGATCCCCTTCGACGCCGGTGCCCAGAAGGCACTGGAATTGACCTTCCGTGAAGCGCTTCGGTTGGGGCACAACTACATCGGCACCGAGCACATCCTGTTGGCGCTGCTCGAGAACGAGGATGCCACCCTGGCCGAACTCGGGGTTCGCAAAGACGCCATCGAGAGCGGATTGGCAACCGCGCTGGGAAGCTGATGTCCGACGTCAGGAGGCCATTGCTTCGGCCCGTTCCACGGCGAACCGTACGTCCTCCTCGATGAGGTCACCGTTGATCGCGGCACCGGCCTTCACGCCTGCCGCCGACGCCGCGACGACGGTGTCCATGGGTGCCGCCACGTTGCCGGCCACCCACACCCCCGGCACGGACGTCGCGCCGACCGGGTCGGCCTCGATGTGGGTGCCCAAGACGTGACCGTTCATCACCATCTCGGTCGTCTCGAGTCCCAATGACTCGAGAACGTCTGCGCGGGAAGTGAAGTTGGGGCCGACGACCACGGCGTCGAGCGCGACGGCGACGCCGTTCGCCAACGTGACGCCGACGATGGCGTCGTTCTCGACGTCGACTCGCGTGATCTCTTCTTCGACCACGACGATCCCGCGGGCGCGCATCCGCGTCAGCTCCTCGGGGCTCAATTCCGTTGCGGTGTGGGTGAATACGGTGACATTCTCGGACAGTTGACGCCACATCTGGGCCTGATGTCCGGACATGACGCTGCCGATGATGCCGATCGCCCAGTCTCGGACTTCCCATCCGTGGCAGTACGGGCAGTGCAGTACGTCGCGGCCCCAGCGCTCGGCGAGCCCGGGGATGCTGGGAAGAATGTCGGTGAGACCGGTGGTGACCAGGAGGCGACGGCCTCGAACGACGGTCCCGTCGGCGAGGGACACCTCGAACCCGGAGTCGGTCCGCGCAGCCGAGGTCGCGCTGCCGTCGACGATGCGGACGCCGTAGTGCTCGGCCTCGATACGGCCGAGTCGAACGAGCTCGAGCGGAGATTCGCCGTCGCGCGTCAGGTAGTTGTGGGAATGGGCGGCCGGAGCGTTGCGTGGATCGCCGGCGTCGACGATCGCCACGGATCGGCGGGAGCGTCCGAGAGCGACGGCTGCGCTGAGCCCCGCGACTCCGCCGCCGACGATGATCGCGTCGACGGGGACATTCTCGACGGGGGCTGGGTATGCGTTGTCTGAAGTCATGTCTGCAGTGTGCGGACAGGATTGCATGGCTGGCAAGAAATATTGCCAGGACAGCAACTTGTCGAAGGCGAAAATACCGCTGCTCCGACTCGCGCAGACAAAACGAGGTAGCTGCCCTGTTTGTCCCCGCGTCGGCCGAACCGACGGTTGCCATCGGTGGCAGTAAGCGCGGATCTACCGCTTGAACAGGCCGTTCGGGTGCGGTCTACTGATCGGCAGGAACAAATTGGGGGCGCAATGGGGCATTTCGAAATCGGGGATACGGTCGTCGCACTCAGAAATCTGGGACGCGTGCGTTGGCGAAGCGGCATTCCGAAGGGAACCGTGGGGATCGTCGTAGGCATCGACTGGCTCGGCGACGCCCGAGTGGACTTCACCGCCGACCCGTCGATGCGAGCGCGCGGAGAAGCGGTGGAGCACATCGTGGCCGACGGTGACGTCCGGACGGTGCGGTCGGCACCTCGCCGCTTGTTCGGCTAGCTGCCGTCGGTTCGCTCGTCGTCGGTGGCTGGGCCGGTTTCGATGGCCCCACCCTCGCTGGACCAGTCGTTGGTGTCTGCGTCCGCAGCCGGGTCGGACTGCACGTCCTTGTCGGCGTCGGGGGCAGAGTTCTCGTCGTGCTTCGGATCAGTCATGTGTGCGGTGTACCCGTGCGGTGCCGGACGAACCGTCGGCACCGCACGGATGGCGAACTGCCGGTCCTACAGTCCGAAGGGCAGCGTTCCCGGTGCCAGCTCGAAGCCGCTGCTACCAGCAGAAATGGAGCCGAAGCCGGTCAGGATCGCGTTGATGAAGTTGGTGATCATGCGATGTTCCTTTCCTTCGATGTGTAGACGTACTCGTGGGACAACCCGGTCGAGGTTACCGGCCGCGGTAGCGTCGAGCCTGTGAGGAACCCTGGGATCTACGTCGGGATTGCTGTTGCCGTGAGTCTGCTGGCGGCGTGTTCTTCGCCCAGTGCACCCGACGCCGACGTTCCGGACGTCCCGGCCTCGGCCTCACTGAACTATGTGGCGCTGGGTGATTCGGCGGCGTCGGGGCCACGTATCCCGGAGCAGGTGGGCGTACCGGGTTGTGAGCAGTCCGACTCGAACTACCCGCACGTCGTCGCGGCTCAGCTCGAGGTCGCGTCGTTCGTCGACGTCACGTGCGGCGGGGCCGTGACCGAGAACCTCGTCTCGACGCCCCAGAGCACCTCCAGCGGGGATCAGCCCGTCCAACTCGACGCGGTGACGCCCGAAACCGATCTGGTGACAGTGACGATCGGTGGCAACGACATCGGGCTCGTCTCGACCGCGGTGGGCTGCCTGACGTTCGCGAATTCCTCGACAGGCAACGTCTGCAAGGACCGGCTCACCGCCGGCGGCGTCGACACCGTCGCCGCCGCCATCGCGGACAAGTCTCCGGGTTGGGGCGCGATGCTCGACGCGCTGGCCGAGCGTGCGCCCGACGCGCGGATCCTCGTCGTCGGATACGGAACGTATCTCCCCGACGGCGGCTGCTTCCCCACTCAGCCGGTTCTCCCCGAGGACGCCGACTACATCCAGAGCAGCATCACCGCCATGAACCAGGCGCTGAAGACACAGGCCGAGGAGCACGGGGCCGAGTTCGTCGATACCGAGGCGCTCAGCGTCGGCCACGATGTCTGTGCGGCAGTCGATCAGCGGTACTTCGAGGGCGTCATCCCGGAGAACCCCGCTGCGCCATTGCACCCGACGGCAGCCGGCATGGCCGCCATCGGTGACGAGGTCGCCTCGATCGTGCGAAGCGAATAGGTGTCCACGGGAAGGTAACTGGCTCTACCCGGGCGTTCGACTATCGGGAAGTGTCGACCGTATGGTCTCGTGGTCTGCAGTATTCGGCGTGTTCGCCGTCGCCCTCGTGTTGGTTCTGACACCGGGTCCCAACATGATCTACCTCGTCTCGCGCAGCATTTCGCAAGGCAGGCGGGCGGGGATGGTGTCCCTCGTAGGTGTGGCTGTCGGCTTTCTGGTCTATCTGACGGCCACCAATCTCGGCCTGGCAGCGGTGTTCACGGCCGTGCCCGCGTTGTACATCGCGGTCAAGCTCGCCGGTGCGGTCTACCTCGGTTGGCTTGCCGTGCAGGCGCTACGCGGAACGGCCTCCACTTTCGAGCCGACTGCGCTGCAACAGGATTCGAACCGTCGACTGTTCACGATGGGTCTGGTGACCAACCTGCTGAACCCGAAGATCGCGATCATGTACATCTCCGTGATTCCGCAATTCGTCGATCCTGCGGCCGGCCGCCTTCTGCTGCAGGGCTTCACGCTCGGCGGCGTACAGATCGCCGTAGCGGTGGTGGTCAATCTGGTGATCGTGGTGTTGGCCGGATCGATCGCCCGATTCCTCGCCGTCCGGCCCACCTGGCTGAAGATGCAGCGCTACCTCATGGGCACCGTGCTCGGGCTACTGGCGGTCCGTGTCGCCACCGACGGCAGCAGGCCCGTTCCCGCGTGAGCAGTATGTGCGCCACCCGCCGAATTCGGTGATGTCGGTGCCGTTCTCGGCCGCGTCGTGGGCGCAGCAGAACCCGGTGACCCAGCGTCCGTCCGACAACTCGACCGGACCGAGGCCCATCGGCGCGGGCAACCCGGCGAGGAAGGTGCCGAGCGCGGCAGCGGACATCCGATACAGCTCTCCGGCAATGGGTGCGCCGTTCCCTTCGCGCCGCACCAGACCGGGCTTGGGCGGTGTGGTGTGCAGATCCACGAGTCGGTAGTCCGCAGATGTGGTCACCTCGCCGCTGAACCGTGCGCCCCGATCGGTCAGTTGGTTGTGCACCGGGAACCCGCGTAGGTGTGCCCCTACGGCCAGCACCTCGATGCCGTCGTCGATCAGCGAGGGTGACGGCGTGCCACTGAGCCGAGCAGCCAGGTCGATGGCGATCTGATCCTCGAACGCAGGCACGACGAACATGACGCCGAACGGGTTGCCCTCGTGCGTCGGGGTGCCAGGAACGGCCACCGCGGCCATGTCGAGCAGATTGCAGAAGTTGGTGAACGTGCCGAGTCGGCGATTGATGCCGAGCGGATCTGCCTGCACTGCAGCGATACTCGGGTGTTCGGTGGTGGTGGGCAGCAGCAGACCGTCGACGTCGCGTAGCAATTCGCGGGCAGCAGTCTTGGCCTGGGTGAGTGTGCCCAGATCGTCCACGTACCGGTGCGCGGACGGGCCGGCTGCAGAGCGGACGATGGCAGCGACCGTGGGATCGGCACCGTCCGGCGCGGTGTCGAGAAATTGGCCGACGGCCGAATAGCGCTGCGCCACAATGGCTCCGTCGTACAGCAGCGTCGCCGCGTCGAGTAGCCCCGAGATATCGACCTCGACGTGGGTGAAGCCCTTCTCGGCCAGGCCTGCCACCGTCTCCTCGAATGCCCGACGGTATGCCGGGCTCAGCGATACCAGATCTTCGGCACGCGGAACGGCGACCCGGGGTTCCGGTGAGGCGGCCAGTCGTACGTCGGCGGGCCAGGCCCGGCTGCGTGGATCGGTCTCGGTAGGGCCGGCCATCACCTTCATGGCCGCCGCGGCACTGTCGAGGTCGTGAGCCAGCACGGTGACGCAATCGTAGTCGGCGCACGCGGGCACTACCCCGGTGTTCGGCACGATCCCCAGTGAGGTCTTGATGCCCACCAGGCCGTGGAACGCGGCGGGGACTCGCCCGGATCCGGCTGTGTCGGTGCCGATTCCGATGTCCGCGATCCCCAGCGCCACCGCCACCGCCGAGCCGGAACTGGATCCGCCCGAGACCAGCGTGGCGTCCCAGGCGCAGCGCACTGCTCCGTAGGGGCTTCGGGTGCCGACCAGTCCGGTAGCGAATTGGTCCAGGTTGGTCTTGGCGAGTATCAGTGCGCCCTGGCTCGTCAGTCGCTCGATGGCGACGGCGGAGACTGCTGGTGTGTAGGCGAATTCGGGGCACGCCGCAGTAGTGGGCAGACCGGCGACGTCGATGTTGTCCTTGACCGCAACCAGCACGCCGGCGAGCGGCAGATCTGCACCTGCCTCCAGTGCGCGTTCGATCGCCACCGCCTCGGCCAGTACGTCGTCCTCGTCGCGCAGGGTGATCCACACCTCGGGTCGGTCGACCTCCGCGATTCGCTTGTACGCCTGCAGAACTCGTTCTCGTACCTCAGGCAGCATCGATCTTGCCTCTCTTGTCGAATTCTCCGGCTGCCGACCACGCGTCCCGCTCGGCCCCGAAGGCCACGGCCTGAGTCGCGCGGAACTCCGCGATGGATTCGGCGTTGGACTCGAGGAAGTTCTCGTGCTCGGCGAGCGAGAACTCACCGTCGGTGATCTCGACTCCACCGCCTCGGCCTGCCGCGAGATCCGCGCGCAGGTCCATCAGCTCCTCGGGTTCGACCGAGTACCAGGAGACTCGGTCGAAGAACCGCAACAGCCACGGGGTTCCTTCCTCGAACGGGCCTCCGCTGTACGTGGCACTGTGGTTCCACACCTGCGTGGTTCGGCCGACGAACTGGTATCCGCCGGGACCCTCCATGCCGTAGATGCAGAGGTATGCCCCGCCGATGCCGACGGCATTCTCCGGCGTCCACGTGCGTGCCGGGTTGTACTTCGTCGTCACCAGACGGTGCCGAGGATCGAGTGGAGTCGCCACCGGGGCACCCAGGTAGACGTCACCGAGTCCGAGCACCATGTAGTCAGCAGCGAAGACCGTGTCGAAAACTTCTGCGACGGAACCGAGTCCGTTCATCCGCCGGATGAACTCGATGTTCCAGGGACACCACGGGGCGTCGGCGCGCACACCGTGCATGTATCGCTGGGTCGCTTCCCTGGTCGACGGGTCGTCCCACGAGAGCGGGAGCCGAACCTGACGGCTGGGGACCACGAGCTCCGAGGCTGCGGGCAGATCGTCCTCCACCTCGGCGAGCAGTCCCATCAGCGAATCGATCGACAGCACATCGGGATTCACCTTGACCTGCAGTGAGCGGATGCCGGGGGTCAGATCCAGCAGGCCTCGGGGCGCGATGGCCTCGACGCGCTGATGCAGCGCGTGCACCCGTGCTCGCAGGGTGAGGTCGAGCTTCATGTCGCCGTATTCGACGAGCACGTTGTCGTCACCAGATCGCCGGTAGGTGACGCACGTATCGGCGTCGCGCCGAGCGATGACGCCGTCGTCCCCGTCGCCGCCGGCGGAGAAGACTGCGGGCAGTGATGCGCGCCGTGCGAGGCCGAGCGATCCCAGCGGCGCGGTGGCTGCAGCCCGGACCGGCACGAATCGGATGGTGTCGCCGGGACGAAGTTGGCCGAGCTTCCAGCGTTCGGCCGCGACAACGGTGACAGGACAGACGAATCCGCCGAGACTGGGTCCGTCGGGGCCGAGCAGGATCGGGGTGTCGCCGGTGAAGTCCAAGGCACCGACGCTGTAGGCGTTGTCGTGGATGTTCGACGGGTGCAACCCCGCCTCGCCGCCGTCGGCGCGAGCCCACTGCGGCTTGGGTCCGATCAGCCGAACTCCGGTGCGATCGGAATTGAAATGCACCTCGTAACGGGTGGCGTACAGGGTGTCGATGTCGTCGCGGGTGAAGAACTCGGGTGCTCCGTGTGGGCCTTCGGTGACGGCGATGTCCCAGTTGGACGTGAGCACCGGCAGGTGTTCCATCGGGATCGGTCCGAGGACGGCGGAGTTGTCGGAGCGGCCGGCCAGTCCGATGATGTCTCCCTCGCCCAGGATGCCGCCGCGATGTCCGCCGAACTTGCCGAGCGTGAATGTCGCTGCGCTGCCGAGGTAGTCGTCGACGTCGAGGCCGCCCTGGATCAGGACATACACCCGCAGACCGTGTCCGGTGGTGGTACCCACGTCCAATGTTGCTCCGGCAGGTACCAGAACCGGTTTCCACTGCGCGGCCGATCGGCCGTCGATGCGCACCGGAACGGAGGCGCCGGTCACACAGACGTAGGTATCGGCGTCGAACGTCAATGCCGGCCCGGCCATGGTCGATTCGAGTCCCGGTGCACCCTCGGGATTGCCGAGCGCGGTGTTGCCGAGCCGGAACGACAGATCGTCCATCGGACCCGACGGCGGCACGCCCACCTTCCAATATCCGACGCGTCCCGGCCAGTCCTGGACCGTCGTGATCATGCCGGGCCGCTGCACGGTCATCTTGGCGGCCTTACTGTTCACAGCGGTCATGATCGCGTCACGATCATCTGCACCGCGGTTGGGTCGAACCCGTTGCAGGGGTTGTTGATCTGCGGGCAGTTCGAGACCAACACCAGGGTGTCGATCTCTGCGCGCAGCGAGAGCGTCTTGCCGGGGGCCGACAGACCGTCGACGATGCCGAGGGTGCCGTCGGCGTCGACGGGGACGTTCATGAAGAAGTTGATGTTGGGGGCCAGATCTCGCTTGCCGAGTCCCCACTTGGAACCCTCGATGAGGAAATTCTCGACGCACGCGTGCTGGTGTTGGGTGTGATGGCCGTAGCGCAGGGTGTTCGATTCCTTGGAGCACGCACCGCCGACGGTGTCGTGGTTGCCGACCTCATCGTCGATGATCGTCATCAGAGGTGTCGAATCATCGCTGCGAAGAACGGTTCTGGTGGTCAGGAACAGGTTCTGTTGCGCGGTGACGGTCGCGGCCGCGGAGTATCGCAGTGAGTGATCGTGTGCGGCGTACAGCAGGGTGTCCACGGCCTGATTGCCGTAGAGGTCGACGATGGTCAGGACGTCGCCGGCCTCGACGATTGCCGACCAGGGGCCGAACGCGGGAGCGATCTCGTCTCTCACTGTCACCGTGTTCACTGTGCTGGTAGTCATTGCGCTGCCTTCCATGCGTTTTCGGTGTTCTGCACTGCTCGTTGGTATTCCGGCTCGGTGTTGTCGAGTGTGAGCAGCTCTTCCGGTGCGCGCCAGGCCAGTACGTCGAGTGTCGTCGTGTCGTACTCGGGACTGGGGTTCAGTGGGTGAGCGGTGTTGGCGAGCAACACGATCACCGGCAGGTGGATGAGCAGATCCACCGAGCGGCCGGGTCCGGCAGAGCCGGTGCTGACGAGGCTCCCGTCCGCGTCGACGGTGATGCCGTGGAAGAACGACAGTGACGGTCCGACGTCGCGCGGCTCGAGTCCGTGCTTGGCCGCGGCAAGGGTGAACAGCTCGCGGCCGGCCGGAGCGGACGAATGCGGTCCGTTCACTCCGTATTTGGCGATGTTCGTCGCCGTGGACGTGGTACCGCACAGCGCGTCGTGGTGACCGGAGGTGTCGGCCACGATGGTTGCCAGCACGCGGCCCTGATCCGAGAGCAGGGGGTGGCCCGCGCTCAGGTACGCCTGCCACGGAACCTTGACGGTGTCGGCGGTGTTCAGGCGCTCCCACGGTGCGTCGACGCGATAGAGCAGCAGGTTGGCACAGGCGGCACCGTCGACGTCGACGAGGCGCAAGCGGGTTCCGCGAGCCAGAACCTTCGTGGTGTAGCTGCCGCCGGGCACCGATTCTGCCCACGTCAGTTCCGACACGCCCTCCGGTGCGGTGGGGGCCGGTGCGAGGGTCGCCTGCGACCGCGCGTGTTCCTTGGCCGAATGGGTGGTTGCTGTGCTCATGAGACTTCAGGCTCCGATCGTGACGGGCTTCGGGTGGGCTTTGCCGCGGGGCAGGCAGGCGATGCCCACGACGATCACTGCGAGGACGGTCAGGGGTGCGGCCCAGCGCAGCAGCGGGAATTCGCCGGTGGGGTCGAAGATTTCGGCTCGTGGCCACGACAGGTTGACCACCATGAGCCCGCCGTAGAGAACTGCGGCGATGTTGACCGGCAGGCCGAGGCGGCCGAGGGTGAAGAGCTTCTCGCCGTCGCTGTCCTTCTGCACGCCGCCGTGCGGCCAGCCCTTGAGTCGCTGGATCAGCAGCGGGACGGTCACCATCATGTAGGCGAGGTAGATGAGCACGATGCAGACGCTCGACAGGGTCGTGAAGATCGCGGAGTTGCCGACGTTCACGGCGAGGATGGCTACGCAGGCCAGGCCGATCAGCACCGAGGGTGCGATGGGAGTTCCGGTGCGCGAGTTGACCTTGGCCAGTGCAGCGGATGCGGGCAGTCGTCCGTCACGGGCCATGGAGAACATCAACCGGGAGGCTGCGGTCTGGATGGCGAGGGTGCAGATGAACACGGCGATGGCGACGTCGACGAGCAGGACCTTGCTCCACGGCGAGGTGAGAATCGAATCGATGACGTACGGAAGTCCCTGCGTCGCAAGCGCACCGTCGGTGAGGCTGGGTGCGGCCATCAGTGCGCCGACGATCATCAGGCCACCGCCGAGTGCCGATGCCGACAGCGCGAGGCGAATGGTGCGCGGTGCGACGCGTCGGGGATTGCGGGTTTCCTCGGCGAGCTCGCCCGCCGAGCCGAAGCCGACCATGACGTAGGCGGCCATCAGACCCGAGACGATCCAGGCCCCGATGTAGCCGGGATCTGCTCCGGCACTGCCGGTGTCGAAAACCACCTGCGGGCCGCGCTCGGCATGGGTGAAGAACACCAGCACGAGAGCGATGACGCCGACGATCTCGCAGGTGACGCCGATGCTGTTGATGCGCGACATCCAGTTCACGCCGATACAGTTGATGGTGGTCGTGAGTACCAGCAGAATCGATCCCAGCACAACGGCATTGGCTGCTCCGCTCGACGAGGTCAGCGCGGTGTCCTCACCGATGAACTGGAATCCGCCCCAGATGCTGGGCAGCACCACCTGCAACGCGATTGCGGCGGCGGAGGCGGTGACGATCTGCGCGATGATCATGAACCACCCGGCGAACCACCCGACCAGTTCACCGCCCATGCGCCGGGACCAGTGGTAGATGGCCCCCGAGATGGGGTAGCGCGCGGCGAGTTCGGCGAAGTTCAAGGCGACCATGAACTGGCCGAGGAACACCAGCGGCCAGGTGAGGAAGAAGGCCGGGCCGCCGAAGCTGAAGCCGAGGCCGAAGAGCTGGAAGATGGTGGTCAGGATCGAGACGAACGAGAAGCCGGCGGCGAACGACGCGAACTTGCCGAGGCTACGGTGCAGCTGCTGGTCGTACCCGAGGGACGCAAGATCCGAATGGTCCGTCGTACGAACCGGTTCCGATCCCGCGCCGGGGGCCGGCAATGTTGTCGAGCTCATGTTCACTCCTACGGGCGAGGTGGGTGGTGAGTGACCGCCCGCTGCATCGCCGAGGCGGGTTTCTGTCAGTTGATAGTTTTCGGCACCGCCGTTCCCGGGCGGTGTCCGCCGTGAAACAAGCTCGTTTCGTCTATTTCGATCAGATGACAGAAATCTCACCGTCACGTGGACCTGACAAGATGCAGTCATGACCGGCGCAGGCAGACCACGGCTGAGCACAAAGAAGCGGGCAGGAGACACCGCTCGCGAGGAAATACTCGACGCCTCGGCTGAGCTGTTCACCACGCGCGGATTCACCAACACCTCGACCCGCGTCATCGCCGACGCCGTTGGATTGCGTCAGGCCTCGCTCTATCACCACTTCGCCACCAAGGACGACATCCTCGACGCCCTGCTCAGTGGCACCGTCGACGCGCCGTTGGCCGTTGCGCAGCGAATCCACGATTCCGGAGCCGAGGCCCCGACCCAGATGTACGCCCTCGCCTACTTCGACGCCGGGCAGCTGGCCGCGTCCACCTGGAATCTGGGCGCCCTCTACCTGCTGCCCGAGTTGCGCAGTGAGCGTTTCGAGGCCTTTCGAGACCACCGCTACACACTGATGAGCCTGTATGCGGCCATCGCGTCCGACACGGTGGTTCAGCTCGGTTCCGAGCGTCGGCCGGGCACCGAGGACCTGCCGTTTCGCCTGGTGGAGACCGTGGTGAACGCGCGTGCCGACCGCGAGAACGGACGCCGCGACCCGACGGTGGATGCGGCGGGGATTGCCGAGGCCGCCCTGCGGGTGCTCGGCTGGACCGCGGATGTCACCGCGTTGCACGACAGTGCGGAAGCCCTGCTCGAGACGGTCGTCGGAATAGTCGAGGATTCTCGCTCCTTGCATTCGACATGACATCGATAGCAATAGTCGGAGCAGGTGCAGGTCTCGGAGCAGCAGTGGCGCGTAAGTTCGGCGCGGAGGGCTTCTCGGTCGGCCTCATCTCCCGCAACCGGTCCCGTGTCGACGCACTCGCTGATCAGCTCGCTGCCGACGGTGTATCCGCCAAGGGATTCGTCGCCGATGTGCGCGATCCGGCCTCCATCGCCGCAGCGCTCGAGCAGGTCACAGAAACCCTCGGCCCCATCGAGGTGCTGCAGTACAGCCCGCTTCCGCAGAAGGACTTCATGCGGCCCGTGCTCGAGACCACCCCGGCCGACATGGTCGGTCCGGTCGAGTTCTCCATCTACGGACCCATCGCCGCCGTTCATCAGGTGCTGCCGGGAATGCGCTTCCTCGGCAAGAACAAGGGCACGATCCTGTTCGTCAACGGCGGCTCTGCCGTGAAGCCCGGTCGTACCGTCACCGGCACATCCATCGCGTTCGCAGGTCAGGCCGCCTATGCGCAGCTGCTCAACGAGGAGTTGGCCGCGGAGGGAATCCAGGTGTCGCAGTTGATCATCGGTGGTGCCATCGACGGTAGCGATCCGCAGAAGAGCCCGGAGGCTCTCGCCGAGCAGCTGTGGAGCCTGCACACCGAGCGCGACAGGTTCCGGGTTCAGGTCGCCACGGACTGACTAGGCTTGCCGGCATGACATCGTTGCCCGACTGGGCTCAGAGCCTGGACCTTGCACCCCACCCGGAGGGTGGATGGTTCAAGGAGACCTGGCGCAGCGAGGTCACGATTCCACAGGCAGCTCTGCCCGACGGTTATCCCGGTCCCCGCGTGGCAGGGACGGCAATTCTGTTCCTGCTCATGCCCGGTCAGCAGTCGGCCTGGCACACCGTTCGCGGCACCGAGATGTGGCTCTATCACCGGGGCAGTCCGGTGCAACTCGACCTGGGCAGTGATGGAACCCAGCCGGGTGAGGTGACCTCGCTGCTGGTTGCACCCGAATCTCCGCAGCAGATCGTGCCACCGTCGGTGTGGCAGCGGGCGCGTCCGATGGGCGACGAGCCGAGCTTGGTCAGCTGCACCGTCACCCCGGGATTCGATTTCGAGGACTTCCGGCTCGAGGACTCCCATGGGTAGGAAGCGTGAGTCCGCTGGAGGGCTGAAGCCCGGCCTGTTCGAAATCGACTCGGGCACCTGCGAACTGGTGCGCGATACCTTCTCCGACGACGGGTGGGTCGTCAACGTGAACGACGTCCCGAGCTCGCACATCGACATGAACGACCCGACCGTGCTGGAGTTCGAGTACATGCGGTGGATCTCGGGACTGGTTCGGGCGCAATGGGATTCGAGCTTCGCGCTGCGGGCGCTGCATCTCGGGGGCGGGGCCTGCACGCTGGCGCGCTCGTTCACCGCCGAGTTCCCCGGTGCACGTCAGGTGGTGGTGGAGCTCGACGGGAAGCTCTCGGAGCTGGTTCGTGAATGGTTCGACTTGCCGCGGGCACCGCTGCTGCGTATCCGCGTGGGTGAAGCCAGAGCGGTCACCGAGACCTTGAGTGAGAACAGTCGTGACCTGATCGTGCGAGATGTGTTCGCGGGAGCGGTTACTCCGCCTCCGCTGCTCACCGCCGAGTTCACCGAGCATGTTCGACGCGTTCTCTCGCCCGCCGGCATGTACGTCGTCAACTGCGGTGATCGACGCGATCTCTCGCTCGCGAAGCAGGAGGCGTCGACCGTCGGAAGTATCTTTCCGCACACGGCTATCGTCGCCGATCCTGCGATGCTCAAGGGCAGGCGCTACGGCAACATCATCATTGCCGGCAGTGACGTCCCGATCGGAGACTCCCCGGCTCTGGCGCGGGAGCTTCTCGGCGGAGCAGTTCCGGCGCATGTGTGGTTGACCGACGAGGTCACGACTTTCGCGCGTGATGCAAAGGTGTTGCGGGATTGAAGTACTGGGTTCCAAGACCCGCTCACAGCACGTCCTGCGCGAGTGTCATCAGGCGACGGTGCGCATCGGCTCCGGCGCGGCCTATTTCGTCCTGCGGTGCGCTGATCAGGACGTCGTTCTCGACGATCGTTCGACCGCCCACCATCAAGCGAGCAAGCGGTGGCGTCTGCCCGTAGGCGAACGCGACCACAGGGTCGTCCACGGCCGAGTAGAAACCATCGGTGCGCCAGATGGCGATGTCGGCCAGCTTGCCGACCTCGAGCGAACCGATCTCGCTCTGCCGTCCCAGTACCTTTGCACCGCCCAGGGTTCCGATCTCGAGTGCCTGACGCGCGGTCAGTGCTGTCGGACCGTACTTGGCTCGCTGCATGTACATCGCCTGGCGGACCTCGCCGGCAAGCGGCACCATCTCGGCCGAAGCGGAACCGTCCACACCGAGGCCGACGGGTGCGCCGGCCGCGAGCAGGTCCGAGATTCGCGCGATGCCTGCGCCCAGACGTGCATTGGAACTCGGGCAGTGCGCAATGCCGGTGCCGGTGGCCGCCATCTTCGCGATGTCGGAGTCGTGCAGGTGTACCGCATGGGCGAACCACACGTCGTCACCGAGCCAGCCGACCTGCTCCATGTATTCGACCGGGGTGCAGTTCATCTGAGCGAGGCAATGCTCCTCCTCGTCCAGAGTCTCGGCCAGATGGGTGTGCAGCCGAACACCTTTTGCGCGGGCGAGTTGTACGGACTCGACGAGCAGTTGCTTGCTGATCGAGAACGGGGAGCACGGCGCGACGGCGATGCGGAGCATAGAGCCGAAGGCGGCGTCGTGATAGGTGTCGATGGCCTCGGCGGTAGCGGTGAGGATGTCGTCGAGCGTTTCGACCACCTCGTCGGGCGGCAGACCGCCGTCGGAGACACCCCGGTCCATCGAGCCGCGGCACGGCTGAAATCGGACGCCGATGCGCTGAGCCGCGTCGATCTCGGCGGCGAACAGGTCGCCCCGGCCCTTGGGGAAGATGTAGTGATGATCGGTGCTCGTCGTGCATCCCGATTTCGCCAGCCAGCCGAGGCCGGCAGCAGCTGCGCCACCGACGACCTCGGCATCCATCTTCGACCATGGCTTGTACAGCGCCACAAGCCATTCGAAGAGCGTGTTGTCCTTGGCGAGACCTTGAGAGGCCCACTGATAGAGGTGGTGATGGGTATTCACCAGTCCAGGCGTGACGAGGCAGCCGGACGCGTCGATGTTCTCTGCCCCGGCGAGGACCGGTGCCGAGCCGGATCCCACGGCGGTGATCTTCGTTCCTTCGATCACGAGATAGCCGGAGGGAATCTCGTCGCCGACAATGGGGGCGATATACGCATTGGAGATCACGGTGGTCATGTGTCGTCGGCCTTTCGAGTTGCTGCGACATCGTAAGCCCGCCGGAGCGTCGGCGCAGCGGAGCGGGTCTAGGGTGACGGTATGGCTCTCATTGCACAGTTGGATCTGACGTTCAAGCCCGAATCCCTCGCCGAAGCACGGGCGCTGCTGCGGACCGTTCTCGCGGACACCCGCGCGTTCGAGGGGTGCCTCGGCGTCGAGGTGTGGGTCGACGAAGAGAACGAAGCGCACGTCGTCGCGCACGAGACGTGGGAATCGGCGGAGGCCGACGCGAAGTACCGCGAGTTCCGCGCCGGACCGGGCAAGATCGTCGAATTGCCGCCGCTGCTCGCCGCAGCACCGTCGTTGACGAAATTCACCGTCGATTCCTCGGTGTAGCGGATTCGTCGATCCGGCCACCGGCCACGGTGGCCGGTTGTGGTCGACCGGTGAGGAACCCCTGCACCATGTCGGCACCGAGATCGGCCGCCACCCGCAATTCCGCGTCGGTCTCGACACCCTCCATGATCACGCCGGCACCGATCTGTCGGGCGAAGTCGATGATCGCCGTGGCCGCGGCGCGACGGAACGAGTCCCGATCGATTCCGTGCACGAGTGCGTAATCGATTTTGAGGGTGTCGGGCCTGAGCTCGACGATGTGGCGCATACCGGCGAATCCGGCTCCGACGTCGTCGATGGAGATTTGGACCCCCGCGTCGCGCAGACCCTCGATGGCGCGGGTCACCGCACGGTAGTCGTCGACGCGTTCGTGCTCGGTGATCTCGAGGTGGAAGGTTCGGGTTGCCAGATGCGGACGCAACCGGTCGAGTAGGTCGGTGGTGCGGATGGTGTCGGCCGACGCATTGAGCGACACGAACGGCCCCGGTGGCAGCAGGTGAACATCCGCTAGTGCCCGTTCCAGTGCGGCGCGTTCGAGCCGTGGACCGACGCCGGCCTCGGCTGCGTCGCGGTACCACGACAGGGGCGATCCGTGGCCGAACGGGAACCGCGACAGTGCCTCGTAGCCGACGGTCGAACCGGTGACCGTGTCGCAGATGGGCTGAAAAAAGATGTCGGGACCGCCGGATGCGATGAGCGCATCGATTCTCTGCCTGGCCTGTTCGCGGGCGTCCGCTGCGGACAGTCCCGTCTCCGGAAACTTTCCCGAGGTCCGTGCTTTGAAGCGATACATCTCGATGTCGGCGAGAGCGATCAACCGTCGGACCAGTACATGTAGGCCGGTGTCGGCGGGTGGCGTCTCCACGGCCGAGCCCACACTGGTGGTGAACGGCGGGCCGTCGAACGATTCCTCCAGCGATGCGCGAATCCTGTTGTCCGATTCGGCAATGGACTCTCTGGTTCCGACGCTGACGACCACGAACTCGTCGCCGCCGAGTCGTGCGACCGCGGACTTGTCCCCCACCGCATAGGACAGGCGACGGGCGACCTCGACGAGCACTGCGTCACCGGAGGGATGGCCGAACCTGTCGTTGATGTGCTTGAACCGATCGATGTCGAGGACGGTCACTCCGACCGCTTGCTGTGCGCGATCCTCGGCTGGGGACAGGCGCAACGAGTCGACGGTATCGAGCAGCCCACGTCGGTTCCACAGGCCGGTCAACGGATCTCGCAATGCCCTCGCCGCGCTCGTTCGCAGCTGACCGATGTACGACTTGATCATGAAGGGTGCGGCGTAGAGGGATCCGATGGTGACCATTCGAGAAGTGGTGGACCATGGATCGGCGCCCTCGGAGACAGCCAGAGCAGCGAGGCCCGCGAGGGTCAGTGCGCCGATTGCCAAGTGAATCAACATGACACGGTGCGAGCTCGCGACGACGATGAACGCCGCGACGATCGAGAACATCGCGCAGCCCGGCATCGCGTCGAAGTGGGTTTGGAAGGCGAACAGAACGGTCACGATGCCGACGTCGGCGTAGAGGATGTAGACGATCGCCATCCTCGGGGACGCCCACGGCCGGAGGTACCAGGCAATCGCCACCGGCACCGTGGTGACGGACGCCAGGAGCACGGCGATCGACATGGGGTCGGAGAACTGACCGGCGGGGACCATCAGGGCCCCGGCGAGGCCGAACGTGAGCGTCATTCCGCTGATGAACAGCCGCACCCAGCGTTCCTCCGCGGTGGGTGCGAAGTCTCCCGGTTCGGAAATGGTGACGCCCTCCGTAGAACCAGCCACTAACCTGCGTGAACGCTAGCACCCACAACGGGCGCCGTAGTGGGGATGCAGCCGTTCAGACCATGTCGTGCTTGGTGAGCCAGCGCAACGTCGGCCAGCCGAGAAACACCGGTAACCAGCAGGTCAGTACGCGATAGAGCAGCACGGACGGGACTGCGATGGAGGCGGGGAGACCGAACGCGGCAAGCCCGCCGATGAGGGCTGCTTCCACGGCCCCCACACCGCCCGGCGTCGGGGCGGCCGAGGCCAATGTGCCACCGATCATCGTCACCACTGTCACCGTCACGAACGTCGTTCCGCCGCCGAACGCCTCGACACTCGCCCACAGGGCGAGCGCAGCACCCAAAGTGGTTGCGGCGCAACCCAATATGATGATCGAGAACCGTTTCGGGTCGCGGGCGAGTTCGCCGAGCTCGGTGAGCACTTCGGCAACCTGGGGCCGGACGGCCACTTTCAGCCACAGTCGCAGCTTGGGCACGAACATGAAGGTCCCGACGACTCCGAATGCGACGCCGGCGATGAGGTACAGCACGGTGTTGCCCGGCACCATGTTGGACAGCCCCGACGACGTTCCGGCGACGACGCTGAAGAAGATCAACAGGCTGACATGGGTGATCACCTGAACCGACTGTTGCAGTGCCACAGCGGCCGTCGCGCGGACGGTACCCAATCCACCCTTTTGCAGAAAGCGAACGCTCAGGGCCAGGCCACCGACGCCCGCAGGTGTCGTGGTCGCGGCAAAAGTGTTCGCTACCTGCATGATCGTCAGATTCCGGAAGCTGACCTTGCCGAATGCGCAGGCCCACAATGCGGCACCCGCACCGATGTAGGTCAGTGCGGAAACGGCCAGACCGAGAAGTGCCCACCACCAGTCGACCGAGCCCAATTCGACGACGAACGCGGGAACTGCACTGATGAACGGGTAGGCGACGTAGACCAATCCGATCAGCAACACGAGCGAGATGATCTGGTTGCGACTGAACCGAGTGACCTGCTCGGCCTCGATACTCGCGGCGCCGGTCTGATCGAGCACTTCGAGCCGGACGGACTTCATCGTCTTCCCGGCATCGGCAACCGACTGGCGCACCCGAAGGGGGATGGCGGACTTGGTCAATCGACCGGACGCCGCGATCACGACGTCGATTCCCAATACCTCGACGGCGGTGGCCACGGCGCGATGGGAGCCGAAAAGGTCTGCGGTGGTGAGTAACAGCTGTGCGACGTCGGATTGCATCTGGGCGTCCGACGCGCCGAGTTCTGCGTGCCCGAACCCGCAGAACAGTGCCGCGCCGTTGTGGAGCCGCAGTTCACCCCGATGCAGGTCACCGTGCGAGATCTGGTTCTCGTGCAACGTGTTCAGAGCCGACCAGAGAGCTCTGAGCGCGGCATCGTCGAGCTCGGCTTCGATGGGGTCGCCGATGGGCTGGCTGTGTGCGTACAACGTCCAGCCGCGGTCGAGTGCTGCTACCGCCAACGGGTCGCTGCCTGCGGCGTTCATACTCTTGATGGCCAGGCCCATCAATGCGCGATGCTCGACGGCGCGGCGCATGGACGCGTGCAACGGCGCTGTCTCGCTGCCGCGGCGGGTGATCCATCGCCAGAACTGGCGCAGCGCACCGCCACTGCGTTGGTTCTGTCCGTAGAGCTCGACCACCACATCGGCGTCCGGGGTGTGTGCGTTCAGCACCAACGGGCCCGGGCCCGCAGGGCGCACGACGGTGAAGCTGCGGACGTCGACGCCCCGGCTGCGGAACAGGCGCACGGCCGCGTCGAGTGGAACCTCCAGTGCCGGGGTGCCGACCAGCAGCACGATGATCGCACCGACGAGCCAACCGACGGCCAGCCCGAGCAGCGAACGGGCCGGGACCACCGTGGACACGACCAGGTGTATCGGTACGAAGGCGAGCAGCAGTGCCCACCATGCTCGACGCCACCGCGCGGGCAGGCCCGGGCCCGACACCGTGAGCGCCGCGGCGAGCATGGCGATCCAACGTGAATCGTCGAGGAATTGCGACAGGAACGTGTCGAGTCGCTCGGGCACGTCCAGGTCCCACGTCGGAGTCGAGATTCCGGTACCGGTGATGGACAGAGCCAGCGCGGCGATCAGAGCTGCTGCCGCGTACCCGGCCAACAGTTTCCATTTGCGTCCGGCGATCAGCCCGATCAACACCCCGAACGGGAGGGCGAGGATCGCGACGCCGTAGACGATGTAGACAGCGTTGGACTGATCGGGGCTGAGCACGCCGACGATGTTGGACACCGATTGTTCGAGTGCATCCCACTGATTTCGGGTGATGAGCGAGCCGGCGATGACCAAGCTCAAGAACACCGAGGCGGCAACGACCCGAATGATGTCACTGGTTCTTCTCACCAGCGGCTGCAGCAGGTTTCCCGCTACGGGAACGTCCCGCCCATCCACGCGCATGGGCTCAACTTACCGTGCGGTACGTCGACGGAGTTCGTTGCGCACGGCGGGCCATTCGGATTCGATGATCGAGAACACGACGGTGTCGCGCAGTGAACCGTCGGCCATGCGTTGGTGATTGCGCAGAATGCCGTCCTGCTTGGCTCCGAGTTTCGCGATGGCCGTCCGCGATTGGAGGTTCATCCAGTGGGTGCGGAATTCCACCGCGATACAACCGAGTTCCTCGAAAGCGTGCGTCAGCAACAGGAGTTTGCTCGACGCGTTGGTACCGGTTCCGTGGGCGGAGCGCGCATTCCAGGTGTACCCGATCTCGACGCGACGGTTGTTCGCATCGACGTTGCAGAAGGTCGTCGCGCCGAGAATCTGCCCGGTATCGTTGCGCCGCAAAGTGAATGGAAGCATGGTTCCCGCGTCGAGCAGTCCGAGCCGGCGATCTATCTCTGCGGCCATGTCTTCCGGTTTCGGAACGCTCGTGTACCAGAGGTTCCAGAGCTCGCCGTCGCGGGCGGCATCGCACAGCCCCTCGAGGTGATCGCGGCTCAGCGGCTCGAGGGTCACGAGGTCGTCAGTGAGGGTCACCGGTTGCAGAAAGGACATTGGCCGACGATACGTCCCGGCGTGGTGTTCGCAACAGCGAGAAGATCACCGCCGCGGTCACGACGAGAGCTACGACGACGATCGACACGACCTCGGTGTAGGCGTGCGCGTAGGCGTCGGCAAACCCGGGTCGTCCGGCTGCTGCGGCGTCGGCGTCGGCTCGGTCGGGTAGCTCGCCGCGGACCAGGACGGTCAACAACCAGGCATATCCGGCCACCATCAGGGCCTCGCTGCCGATGCGAAACAGGTTCAGCACGCCCGCAGCGGTACCGCTGCTGTGCGGCGGTACCGCAGCCAGTGCCTCGCCGTCCACCAAGCCGATCGGGAGTCCGAATCCGAGCCCCAACGCGATCATCGGGACCACGACGGCACCGAGCGGGACACCTGGTTGCAGTGCCAGCATGCCCAGATTGCCGAGGACGAGGCAGCCGAGGCTGACCAGCACGACCCGAGTGGGGGTGATGGCGTCGAACATGCGGCTCAGGCGGGCAACGGTCAGCGGAGCGAGCAGAACGGGGATGGTCATGGCCAGCATGAACACTCCGGCAAGCCCCGGCGTCAGCGACGCGACAGCGCTCAGCGCAGCGGGCAGATACGTGAGCAGCGTGACGAATCCGATGGCTCCGGCCACCGGAACGAGGCACAGGGCCAGGAATCTCCGGTTGCGCAGTAGCGAGAAATCGAGCAGGCGGTGCGCCGTCGATTCGGTTCGCAGAGGCGGCAGAGCGACAGTTCCGATGGCCGCCGCAGCCAGGACGACCGCCTGGGCGGCGAACACGCCCCGCCACTCGAACGCCGCGACGAGCAGCCCGGAGATGGTGGGCCCGAGTGCCAGACCGAGACCGTTCACGGTGCCGAACAGTGCGAACGCGGTTGCTCTGGCCGTGCCGTGGAAGTGAAGCGAGAGAATGGAAGTGGAGCCCACCAGAACCGCTGCGGCTCCGATGCCCGCGAACACCCGCGCGACATCGAGTAGGTACAACGACGGCGCGACGGCGCTGACCGCACTCGCGACGGCCGTCAGCACCACCCCGATGCGGAACGACGTGCGGTGACCGATTCGATCCGACACCGCGCCCCAGACGACGGTGAACAGCGCGAACGCGATGTTGAAGCCGTTGACGACCCACTGCAGAGGCGTCGGATCGGTGCCGAGGTCGCCGGCGATGACCGGGAGGGCGAGTGCAGTACCCGAGATGGACATCGGTACGACGAATTGAGCCGCGAGTACGACCGGTAGCACTGCTTTCATGTGTCCCCCTGAACCGTAGGTACGATGGTTGTCGTACTAGACCAGGTTTAAAGGTACGGCGCAAGTCGTACCTTGTAGGAGGAGCGCATGGCGGACAAGGACGGGCATCCCGAGCCCGAGGAAATGCAACTGGGTGCGGTGATGTCCGCGTTGGCCGATCCGTTGCGTCGCCAGGTGGTCACCGAACTCGTCGGCGACGACGACGGAGCCGAGCGGACGTGTATGTCGTTCGAGCTCGGTGTCACCAAATCGACTCTGACGCACCATTTTCGAGTGCTACGCGAGGCAGGCCTGGTGTTCCAGGTCGATCGCGGAAACAGTCGCAAAGTGACGCTGCGCCGCCACGAGCTCGAAGAGCGATTCCCCGGTCTGCTCGATCTGATCGCCAACGAAAACCGGTAGCCCCGCACCCTCTCCGCGTCCTACGGTGGGCGGCATGCACTTCGCGATGATCGGCACGACGGCGCCGAGTCACATCTACCCCTCGCTTGCCGTCGTCGCCGAATTGGTCCGACGCGGGCATCGTGTCACCTATGCCGTCGGTGAGTCGTTGCGGCACTTGGTGGAACCGGCTGGAGTCGAGGTGGTGGCGTTCCCCTCGATACTTCCCGACGGTGAGGGCTCCTGGCCGGACGACCCGGCGTCGGCGATGCAGGTGTTCCTCGACGAAGCGATCGCGTCCTTTCCCGTGCTCACCGCGTTCTACGACGACGATCAGCCGGATGTGATCCTCTACGACATCGGCGGCCTGACCGCCCCGATCCTCGGCGTCCGGTACGGGGTGACGGCCGTGCAGCTCTCCCCCACGTACGTCGCCTGGGACGGCTACATCGAGGATCTCGGTGACGGGATGACCTCTATCCGCGAGTCGACAACCGGAGTTGCGTATCGCGATACCTATGCGACCTGGTTGCGAGAGAACGACATCGACGCAGACCCGTGGGACTGGATCACGTACCCGGAGCACTGCCTGTCGTTGATCCCGAAAGTGATGCAGCCGAACGCCGATCGAGTCCCCAGCTCGGTGCAGTTCGTCGGCCCGTGTCTCGATCCGGTGCGACTGCACGACCGATCGTGGTCCGCGCCCGAGGGGCCCGTTCTCTACGTATCGTTCGGCACCGGGTACAACGAACGCCCCGACTTCTACCGGCTGTGCATCGAGACGTTCGCGAACACGGACTGGCACGTGGTGATCTCCATCGGCCGTCGCGTCGACCCCGCCGTACTTGGGGATCTATCCGCGAATGTCGAGGTCCACGAACATGTTCCGCAGCTCGCGGTGCTCGACGCCGCCACCGTGTTCGTCACCCACGCCGGAATGGGTGGGTGCACCGAAGCCCTGTGGTTCGGCGTACCGACAGTTGCCCTACCGCAGGCGGTCGACCAATTCGGCAACGCGGCGATGCTCACCGAACTCGGGGTGGGAGTGCACGTCGACTTCGACGGGGTGACGGCGACAGGACTGCGCCACGCCGTCGAACAAGCCCGGGGACTCGCGCCGCGCGCACGCGAGATCAGCGCCGAGGTACGTGCGCACGGCGGCGTCGACCAGGCCGCGAATGCGATCGAAGCATTCGGCGTCGATGCCGGCGGAGCGGCTACGTAGCCAGCGTCGCCAATTCCTCGAACGTCTCGGCGTACGTGTCGCGGACCTGATCCCAGGAAGCCGTCATCTCCACACTCTCCGGACCGGCGATCGGCAGCGCATAGCCGTACTGCGAGCGCGGCACCGGGCTACCGGGCAGAACGAGTACCTGCGTGAATGCCGCAGAATCGGGGTTGAACGTCAGAGTGTGCGAGGCGACGTTGCGTCCCCAATCCTCCGACGGCCACGACAGGAAGATCACGTGCCGAGGACTCTCGGCGGGGTCGGTGTACGAGACGTAGCTTCCGTAATGGTCTTCTCCCGGAGACATGATCTTGTACGCGCCGTTGTCGGTGTAGATCAACAACGCCTCGGCGAACGGCTTCTGATCGAACAGTGCGGTGTACCTCAGCGCCTGAACGAACACGGGCCGGCCCAACGGAATCGAGATTGCATCCTGCTGTGTAGTCACGAGAATCAAAGGTACCGATTCAGTCCTCCAGAACGCTGACGCTCACGCCGTAGGGCAGGAAACGAACCCGTCGACGCGGGTCGGTGTTGTCCTTGTGTGCCCGCAGCGCATCGAGTTCGGTGGCGTAGAGCTGATCGATCTGCGCCGAGCCGGCATCGTCGACGCTGTAGATCGCCCAGACGCCATCACCCTTCTGGCCTGTGGTTTCCGGCTCCGGCGGGGCTTTGGGTGCTCCCGTGTCGGCGAACAGCGAGCCGACCACCTCGCGCAGGCCCTCGGTTGCTTCACGCGCGAACTTGTCGAAGTCGTCGGATCCGAATCCGAAGGGTCCCTGGTTGGCCATGGCGCTACCTCCTGAGTGAAACTCCAGTATGCGCGCTTTCTCCGAACGGACGAGAAGCTACTGCTGCAGTCGGGCCCCGATGGTGTTGTGCAGAGCCCGCAGTGAGTTCTGGCCGAGCGAGACCGTCTGCGATTCGATGTGCCGCAACAGGTGGGTGTCGTTCAAAACCTTCTCGCTCGACTGGATCAGCACGGTGCCGGCGCCGGTGAAATCGAACTGACGCTCTTCGCCGCTGTTGGCCCCGAGGAATCCGCGCGCGGCGCCGAGGAAGTTCTGCATCCAGGCGGCATCGAAGTGATGCGAGGGTGACGGGCAATCTGCCCATCCGACAAGCGCTTCCGGGTCGATGCGTAGTGGCGGCTCGGCGAACATGACCGTGCCGTTGGACGAGGCCAAGAACTTACCGGTACCGAGCAGGGTCAGGAAGCCGGGCACGATGGACTGCTTGAGGTCCAGAGTCGGCTCGAAGGCCAGCAGATTCGCGGCTCGGATCGTCAGGTTGCCGTCGTCGAGGTCGTAGCTGTTGATGTTGAAGCCGCGATCCCCGAGGATCAGCTTGCCCTGCCCCTGCGCCAGCACCCAGTCGTTCGAGTACAGCGGCGACGAGAACCGCGCCGCCACGATGGCGGGCATGGACGTCTGCCCGAGTGGTTCGAATCGGACGTTGCCGTAGTACGCGATCATCGCGCCTTTGGACGTGAACCACGGCTGGCCTGCGAGTTCGACGCAGAACGCATAGTCGTTGCCGGGCACGTTGTCGTTGACCGGCAGGGTGTACGGGGTGTGAATGTCCAAACTCATTGCCGCTCCCTAGAACTTCTGCTCGGACGCCTGCACCCACACGGTGCCCATGCCGGTCATCTTCAACTGGATCGCCTCGCCGCTGCCCTTACCGACGGCGTCACGCCAACCGACGTTGGCGGAGATGTCGACGTTGATGTTGCCGATGTGGCAGACGTACGCCTGCGGATCGACCACGACCATGGGGTTGTTGGGCCCGACCTGCAGCGGAGTCGCGCCGCCGTGCGAGAGAACCGCGACGCTGCCCTGGCCGGTGAGTTGCGTCGTGAACAGACCCTGCCCGGTCATGGCACCGCGCACTGCTCCGCGAACGCCGCCCTGGGAGGTGAGCGCAACGATGGAACTCTGCAGGTAGCCGTCGTGCACCAGGAGCCGGTCGGCCTCCACTGTGAGCATGGACGAGCCGTCGAGATGGATCACTTCGACGTACAGCCCGGCGTGGCCGTAGAAGACCTCGCCCTGACCCTCGGCGGCCATCATCGCCACGTGCTCGCCTGCCATCATGCGGCCGGCCATCCCCGCGACGCCGCTCATGCCGGGCATGGCACCCGCGCCGCCGCCCATGGAATGCGGGACGAACCGGACGTCGCCGGTGTAGTAGAGCATCGATCCGCGTCGAGCGAGCACGCTCTGATTCGGTGCCAGAACGGATTTGACGACTTTGCTGTTGACGAGTTCGAGCGGCACGTCAGCGCTCCTCGGGTTGGATGTAGACGACGCCCTGGCCGTCGAAGCGGAGGGAGAACGCCTCGCCGCTGCCGCCGCCGATGGCGGAGCGCCACGTGACGTCGGTGACGAAGCTCTGGTTGAGCTGTCCGCGATGGGCGACGAAGGCGTCGGGGTCGACGACGAGCGGGTACTGCGGGTCGACGGCGAGCGCGATGATCGGCCCACCCTTCGACAGCAATGCCACCGTCCCCGAGCCGCTGACGACGGTGGTGAAAAGCCCCTGCCCCGACGTCGCACCACGAAGGCCGGAGAACTTCACGTCCGTCTTCAATTGACCTGTGAGAGCCAGCAATTGAGACGATTCGACGTGCAGGTTGTCGCCCTGGACCTCCACGAGAGTGATGTCCTGGGCGTCGACGGCGAAGTACACGGTGCCTTTGCCGGACACGTCCATCAGCGACAACGACTCGCCGGTCACCTTTTGTTTGAGCGCGGCGCGAAAACCGCCGCCACCGCCCATGCCTGCGCTCTTGAAGGCGACATCGCCTTCGTAGGCAACCATCGAACCCGACATCGCGCGCAGAGAGTCACCGGTCAGGTCTGCGACCAAGACACGGTGCCCGTTCATCCTCAGCTGAGCCACGGGGGAACTATGCCACCGCTCGCACCCCCGCGGCTACTGCTGGAGAAAATCTAGACGAGCGGCTTCAGAGCCTTGCCCGCCAATTCGACGGCACCGGGCTGGTGTCCGTTGGTGATCAGGTTGATGATGACGCCGTCGATGCCCTGATCGAGTACGCGCTTCTGCACCTGCTCGGCGACATCGTCGGGGGTTCCGCAGAAGTGGCGGTCGGTGGCCTTCGCTGCGTCCTCCTCGGACAGGTTCGTCAGATCGAGGCCCTGCTTCAGCACGAACTCCCGCTGCAACTCCTTGGCCTTGTCGCCGTCCTCGTCGATGATGACGAAGGCGAGGAAGCTCGTCTCGAGATCCTTCGGATCGCGGTCGACTTCCTCGCACCGGGCCTGAACGGCGGCCATCTTGCGGGGCAGTTCGTTTGCGTCGCAGATGATGTTGAGGTGATCGGCGAACTGTGCGGCCAGGCCGAAGGTCTTCTTCTCGCCGCCACCACCCAACATGATCGGCAGATCATCGCGGATGCGGGGCTCGTTCATCGCGTTCTCGACCTGGTACCACAGGCCGTCGAACGTGGGACGCTGGCCGCGGAGCATGGGTTCGATGATCTGCAGGGCCTCGTCGAGGCGCTCGAATCGGTCGGTGAACGTACCGAATTCGAGTCCGAAGCTCTGATGCTCGAGTTCGTACCAGCCGGCACCGATACCGAGAATGGCCCGGCCGCCGCTGACGACGTCGAGCGTGGTGACGGTCTTGGCCAGGATCGCCGGGTTGCGATACGTGTTGCCGGTGACCAAGGCGGAGAGCTGGATGGTGTCGGTGGCCGTCGCGAGCGCCGACAGGGCGGAGTAGGCCTCGAGCATCGGCTCGTCGGGCTTTCCGATTCCGGGGAGTTGGTAGAAGTGATCCATCACGAATGCAGTGTCGAACCCGGCCGCTTCGGCCTCGCGCGCCTGCGCGATGACCTGGGGAAAGAGTTCCGCGACCGAACCGTCGTAGCTGAAGTTGGGCATCTGGTAACCGAGGCGAATAGTCACGGGAGCCACGCTACTCGGATATCGGCCCACAGCACGTGGGAGAGCGCGATAATTCGTCCATGACCACCATCGATCTGGCCCGAGCACCGTTCTCCGGATTCGCCGTCGACGACCTGCCGGCAGCTCGCACGTTCTACGCGGACACCCTCGGTCTCGAGGTGACCGAGAACGAGATGGGGATGCTCGAACTTCACCTGGGAGCTGCGGCGGTACTGATCTATCCCCGGCCCGGTCACGTGCCGGCGCAGTACACCATCCTCAATTTCCCGGTGACCGACATCGAGGCCGCAGTCGATGCATTGATCGCCAAAGGGGTGGTGTTCCAACAGTATCCGGACATGGGCACCGACGAGAAGGGGATCTTCCGGCACGGCGGACCGCTCATCGCCTGGTTCACCGATCCGGCGGGCAACGTGTTGTCGGTGCTGCAGGACTGAACTCGACCGCTCAGGCAGCCGGGGTTCCTTCCGTCAAAGCCGTTGTAGCGGAACGTCGTACGCCCTGGGGATCGACCCACTCGACGACGGCGACATCACCGGGGTGCCGTCCGATGAGGGCCTGGGCCAGATCCGAGGACGAACCGACACCGGCACCGTCGAAGGCGACGATCACATCGTCGCCGGACAGTCCGATTGCCGAGGCCGGAGAATCGGTAGCCACCGTCACCACCTCGGCACCCATCGCCGGCTTGTTGTCGAACACGGACACATCTCGCACCGACACCCCGAAGTACGGGGTCGGACCCACATGAACCGTCCCGCCGGACTGCCCCGTGACGACCTGATCGAGCACGGCAGCAGCCTCCGTGATGGGAACCGCATACGCCTCGGGGGCCTGCGGAGGCCTGCTCTCGGAGCCGGTGCGCGCCTCGTCCGAGAGGCCCGCTGTATTGACGCCCACCACACGACCCCAGGCATCGAACAGTGGGCCACCCGAATCACCCGCTCGCACATCGGCATCGACTCGAATCATCCGATCCAGAGTGTTCCGCGAACCGTCCACCGAACTACGGGTACGCACCTGCTGATCCAGAGCCGTCACCGCACCCGGGGCAGGCACCAGAACACCTGCGCCAGCGGCATTCCCGACGGCAGTGACCGCATCCCCCACCTCGGGAGGTGAGTCCGGAGCGAACTCGACCACCGGCAGGTCGGCCGCGGAAATCAACTGCATGACCGCCAGATCACGAGATTTGTCGTAACCGAGCACGGTGGCGTCGTAGATCAGTCCGTTGCCCATGTGCACGGCGCTGATCTCGGTCGCGTTTTCGACGACGTGAAAGTTGGTGAGCACCAGGCCGTCCGGGGCGACGACGAAGCCGGTACCTGCGACGCCGGAGTAGCCGGCCGTGGCCGAGATCGTGACGACGGTGGGGTTCACTCGCGCCGAGAGGTCCTCGAGAGTGAGCGGGGGCGGTTCGACGACGGGGACGGACGTGACCGCGGGGGCCTGCAGCTGGACGTCGGTGCCGACAATCCCGGGACTCAGCATTCCGGGACTCAGCACTCCGGGACTCAGCGGCGTGGCGAGGAACCAGACACCGGCGGCGACCAGCGTCAGTACCCACGCTCGCCCACCCGACTGCATGAAAACCGATTATGGTCCGATGCCGAGCGCCGTGCCAGTCAGTCTGCGATCACGGCTCGGGGAACGTCGGCGCGCAACGTGAAGTCGGTGACGAATTCGCCGTCTTCGGGGCCGTATCGATTCTTGATGTCGTAGCTCTCGACGTCGAATGCGTCGAGGGACGGCGAATGGGTGGTGACGGCCATCGAGCCGCCGTCGATATCGAACTGGAGCAGACGTTGGAAGCCGGTACTGCGTTCGCCGTCGACCTCGAAGTACTGGTAGTCGGCCAGCAGTTGCACGACGGTGCGGTCGGTCTCTCCCACGTGCTCGTCGACGACCGCGACCTGGCCGTCGACGTGCCCGGACAGGACGAGGAAGACGGTCTCGTGTGGAACGACCAGTCGATTCCAGATCTGTTGGCCGGAGCTCGACCCGATGTCGCCGAACCCCATCAGTTTCTTCTCGCCGAGTTCGTCGAGGTAGTAGTGCGTGCCGATGACGACATTGCGGTCGGGGTTCTCGTCGAGAACTCGTTCGGCCCACTGCATGACCTTCTCCGGCGGGTTGTAGCCGATGTACAGCATCAAGAATTTGGCACCCGCGATGTCGACCAGGTCGTAGTGCGCCGAATTGTCCTCGTCGGTGAACGAACCGCCCCAATAGGGTTGATCCCGATAACGCTGAGGGCCGAAGTACTCGTTGTAGAGCGCGTGGTTCTTCTCGTGCTCCCCCGGGACCAATTTGCCCGCAACGTTCCAGATGTTGTCGTGGTTACCGGGCAGAACGCCGTGGGCGATGCCCGCATCCTCGAGGATCTGCATCGATTCGCTGGCGGCCTCGAACTCCTTGCGCGCCTGAGTATCCGGACGCCCCGGGCTGATCCAGCTCTGAATCAGGTCGCCGGTGTGCATGCTGTAGTCGATCTTCAGCTCGTCGGCGTTGTCGGCGGTCCACTGCGTCATCTCCGAATACACACCGGGATCGTCGCGGGCTATGTACTGCGTGTCGGTGATGTGCTGAAGCGCGAAATCGTACGTGCTCGGATCGGCGAAGCTGCTGTCGGGGCGCGCGTTGGTTTCTGCGAAAGAACGATCTGCACGCGGGTTGTCGATGACCAGTACTTCGACAGTGCCTCTCTCGGTGGAGATCTCGGCATTCAGTTCCACCTGACCGCCGGGCGCAACCGGGTCGGCCGTGGCAATGGCCGGACCCCACGTGTTGCCCGACTCGTCCCATACATGCAACGCCAGATCGTTGGTGTTCACCGATCTGCCGGACCACGTCAGCGTCGCCGTGTCCGTACCCGGCGCGAACGTAGCGGTGTAGCGGAGGTAGGGATATTCGTCCCACCCCGAGGTTCGCATCTCCGTCGTCGACGATTCGACACCGACCTCGTGAGTCGGCGGATTCGGCGCGTCTGCGACACCCGCGACCATGGACGTGGTGATCGCCGCGGGCACCGTCGTCAATCCGATCCCCGGTACCGCAGCCGCCTGGCGAGGCGTCGGCTGGTCGCGGCGCTCGGCAGCCGCATCGGCGCCGGTGAGGGCGAGCAGCACACAGGTCAGCGCCAGGGAGCCGAATGCCGATGGGCGCTTCATGCCATCGAGGTTACCGATACCAGCGCCAGAGCCGCGGAGTTGCAAAGACGAGGGTCACTGCTAGGGCGGTGACCACAGCCTGGCCGATAAGGCCTGCCGTCACACCCTCGGACGGGCCGTGCAGTGGGTAGTTCACGACGGCATTGGCCACGGCATCGAGCACCAATGTCGTGGAACCGATCAGCAACCCGATCCGTCTGCGCTGTGCGATGAGAACCGCCGCAAGCGGATCGAGGACGACGAGCGCAACGAAGAACCACGCGATCACCGCGGGTGTGCCCGGGTAGGGGTTCTCCCCGCCGCCGGCCAGCTGCACCAAGTGAACCGCTGTGCCGTAGGCGAAGACTGCGGCGAAGAGGTACGTCAAAATCCGGACGTGTCGAGGGTCTGATCGCACGAGTCCGACGCTACTGCCCGTCTACAGTCGGCTCATGTCCGCGCAGCATCGCCCTCGGGTTCTGATCGGTATCTCCGGCTGGACGTACGCGCCGTGGCGAGGGGATTTCTATCCGAGCGGTCTCGCGCATCGCAAGGAACTCGGGTACGCGTCCGAGCACCTGACGTCGATCGAGATCAACGGCACGTTCTATGCGATGCAGAAGCCGTCGAGCTTCACCAAGTGGTACGACGAGACTCCGGATGACTTCGTGTTCTCCATCAAGGGTGGGCGGTACGTCACGCACATCAAGCGGCTCGTCGGCGTCGAGTCGGCATTGGCGAACTTCTTCGCCACCGGGGTCCTCACCCTCGGTGACAAGCTGGGGCCATTCTTGTGGCAGCTCCCACCCAATCTCGAGTTCGACGCGCAGAAGATGACGGACTTCTGCGCCCTGTTGCCCAGAACTGTCTCTGTAGCAGTAACTCTGGCGGAGTCGCGGGACGACAAACTGGCCGAGGATCGAGTGCTGTTGCCGGCTGCGTCGTCTCGGCCACTGCGGCACTGTATCGAGGCCAGACATGCAAGCTTCGCCTCCGACGAGGCAGTGGAACTGTTGCGCGAGAACGATATTGCGATCGTGGTTGCCGACACCGCCGGAAAGTACCCGTACATCGACACCCCCACAGCGGATTTCATGTATGCCCGACTGCACGGAGACGAAGAGTTGTACGCCAGCGGCTACACCGACGACGCTCTCGATCGATGGGCCACCAAGATCTCCGAGTGGACGTCGGCGGGCCGGGACGTCTTCGTGTACTTCGACAACGACATCAAGGGCTACGCACCCTTCGACGCCATGAAACTCATCGAGCGCGTCGGTAGCTGAGTATTCGTCTCTCTAGGATCGAAGCTAGAGGAGCGAATACTCGTGTAGCTACTGACTCGATGCAGGTAGAGCCTCTGCGACACGTGAAAGGCTGCGCGCCGCCGCGAGAATCGTCTCCACCTTGTCCGTCAAGGCGTCGCCCTCGAATGTCTCCACGCGGCCGCCGACGCTGATCGACGCGACGACCACCCCGTCGCGTCCGAGAATCGGTGCGCCCACCGCCGCGACGCCGGCCAGGTAGTCGGAGTTGCTCAGCGCGTATCCCTGCGTTCGGATCCGGTCGAGATGATCCATCAACTGGTCTGGTGACGTCAGTGTTCGGCTCGTGTATGCAGCAAGCTCTCCGCCGAGCCAGCGGTCGCGAATGCGAGCGGAGAACGCGAGCATCGCCATCGGCCCGGCCGTGGCGTGATACGGAAGAACGGATCCAATCGAAATGCCAGCTACCACAAGGGGATTGCTGCCCTCGTGGCGGTCGATGCACACCGCGCCCTCGTCAGCGGGAACCATCAGATAGGCGGTGTCGCCGAACTTTTGGGCGATGTCCGACAGATACGGCTGGGCGGCACCGCGGATGTCGAGCTGTGTCAACGCGGACGATCCGATCTCGAACACCGGCATGGCGATCCGGTACGAACCCTCCGCTGTTCTGTCCACCCAGCCGGCATGGATCAACGTCGTCATCAGGCGATGCACGGTCGTCTTGTTCATTCGACTCGCCGTCGTCAGGTCGTTGAGCGTCCACACAGGATGCGTCGTGTCGAAATGGTCGAGCAGAGCGCATGCCTTCACGACGGCACCGACGATGTCGCGGCCGGCCTGGGCGTCGGACTCGGTGGGAACTGCCACGAGTTGTTCCTTCCGGTCGGGTGGAGCGTCGTCGCCATCCTACGAACCGACGCGCGATGCGCTATCGATCCACGGGTATTGACTTGTGATCCGAGCCACTCTAAATTCGGAAGGCGTTCCGCAATACGAAACGGAGAGTGCTCGTGACGATGACTTTGAGAGGCCTGACCGAACAAGGCCTGGTGTATGCGCCCGGCGTCTGGGACGGGTTGACGGCCAAGCTGGCCGAGCAGGCGGGCTTCTCGGCGCTGTGCGCGTCCGGCTTCGCCGTATCGGCTGCGCTCGGACTGCCCGACGCCGAGCTCTACACCATGACCGAGAACCTGCAGGCCGTCCGGACCATTCGCGAGGCATCGTCTCTGCCCCTCGTCGCGGACATCGACACCGGCTACGGAAACGCCGTCAACGCCGCGCGCACCGCGACGCGGTTCGCCGAGGCCGGCGTCCAGGGTGTGTTCATGGAGGACCAGCTGTCGCCGAAGAAATGCCCGATCTGCGTTGGCGAGCCGGTGGACTTGATCTCCGTCGAGGAGGCGTCGGGCAAGGTTCGGGCGGTGCGTGATTCCATGCCGGACGACGTTCTGCTCATCGCACGCACCGACGCACGTGGCGACGAGGCGATCATGCGCGCACAGGCCTACGTCGACGCCGGAGCCGACATGATCATGCCGGTGACGAAGACGTTCGAGACCGTCGAGCAGTGGGAGAACTGTCACCGAGCGGTCGGGGTTCCGCTGATGGCCACGCTCACCGCGTCGACCTGGACCGAGCGGGAGTTCACTCCGGAGGTTCTGGCACAGATCGGAGTACGGCTGGCCCTGCTGCCCACTCAGGTGCTGATGGCCGCAACCGGTGCCGCACGCGAGACTCTGCGTCGCCTGGCCGCAGGCGAAGCTCCCGCCGACGTCAGTGCCGACGCGCTGCAGCACCACGAGTTCGTGGACCTCATCGGTTTTCCCGAAGTCGAAGCGCAGCAGCGTAAGTACCTTCCTGCGGAGGCGAACCGATGACATCGGCCGCGTTCACGATGGTCGAGAAGATCCTCGGTAGGACCTGTGGCGGTGACCCAGTGCGTGCCGGTGAGAACCATGCGGTACGACCGGCGCGGATGATCGCGTACGACTTTCCCGGGTACACCGATGTGATGTTCCGGCAGATGCGCGACGACTTCGGTATCACCTCACTCGAGGACCCGTCTCGGTACGTCGTCTTCATCGATCACATGTTGACCAAGCGCAACGACCGGGAACAAGAAGTACACCAGGTCACCCGAGACTGGTGCGAGTACTACGGAATCGAGTTGCACGAGGGCCGCGGCATCGGACACCAACTCACCGCCGAACTCGGCCTGGCCATCCCCGGTGACTTCCTCGTCCACTTCGACGGCCACATCAGCGGAATCGGCGCGTTCGGTGCGTTGGGCTGGGGTATCCGCCGAGATCTGATCGAGGCATGGGTGACCGGCCAACTCTACGTGGACATTCCGGCGACCACTCGGTTCGACCTGTACGGAGAATTCGCGCCGGGGGTGGACAGCCGCGATCTGGTGCACACCATCATCGACCTCGTCGGGGCAGACGGGTGCGCACACCAGGTGATGGAATTCGGCGGCCCCGGTGCCCGGTCGATGAAAATCGATCACCGGCAGGGATTGTGCGGCATGGCGATGTTCACCGGAGCCGTGTCCGCGATATTCGAACCGGACGAGACCTCACTCGCCTACGCCAACGATGTTGCGCGACAGTCGTTCACACCGGTCCACCCAGACTCCGATGCGACCTACGCAGCCCGGCACACCATCGACCTCGCCCAGGTCGTGCCGCAGGTCGTGCAGCCCGGCTCGGCGCGTGCAGCCAACACCCACACTGCAGCCGAACTCGCCGGCACTCCGATCACCAAGGCGTTCATCGGATCCTGTGCCAGTGGACGAATCGAGGATCTGCGGGCCGCGGCACTCGTGCTCGACGGACGCACCGTGGCTCCCGGTGTGGAGCTCAATGTCGTGCCCACGTCGCAGAAGGTGCACGATCAGGCCGAGCAAGAGGGGCTGCTCGACGTACTGCGCGCGGCGGGTGCACACATTGCAGTGTCGAGCTGCGACTTCTGTTTCGGCTATCAGAAGCCGTTGGCGGCGGGCGAGAATTGCATATCGACCGGCGTGCTCAACATCTCCGGCCGGATGGGTAGCTCCGACGCCAACATCTACATGGGTTCTCCGTACACCGTCGCCGCCAGCGCGCTGGCCGGCACCATCCAGCAGGTGGGCTCGTGAGCGCCTACCCACCCCCGCCCGACGTCATCTCCGGCCGAGTTGCCTGGGTCTTCGGCGACGACTTCGACATCGATCTCGTTGTCGGCGTTGCGAATATCAAGTCGTACGATCCCGAGCATCTGAAGTCGGTCTGCATGACCGCATACGATCCGGGTTTCGTCGATCGCGTTCGGTCGGGCGACATCATCGTCGGCGGCCGCAACTTCGGGTACGGCCACCCGCACTATCCGCCGATGGTGGCTCTGCGCAACGCCGGTATCCAGGCCATCGTGGCCGAGTCGTTCTCGCCGGGATTCTGGCGCGGAGAGACGTTCAACGGGGTACCCCTCATCACCATTCCGGAAGTCTCCGGCGCGGTCGTCACCGGTGACGCCGTCGAACTCGATTGGCGACGAGCAGCATTGACCACCGCCGACGGTCGATCGATGGTGGGCAGTGCGCCCAGCCCTCGTACTGTCGCAGTCATCGAGGCCGGCGGATCGTACGAATTACTTCTGGCCGAACACCGAAGCAAGCAACCACTCACAGGACAGGGAACAGCGCGATGACGAACGTCGACCAGCCTTCTGCGGTCACCAGCGCACCGAAAGTCGACACCACCACCGCGCGCCGTGCCGCGCTCGCCGGTGGCGTCGGCACGCTCATCGAGTACTACGACTTCGCCGTCTACGGATTTCTCGCCGTAGTCATTGCGCCACTGTTCTTTCCGTCCACCAGCCCCGGCGTATCCATACTCGCGACCCTGGCAGTATTCGGCGTCGCATACGTTGCACGTCCGCTCGGAGGCATCTTCTTCGGCCGCCTGGGCGACAGAAAGGGCCGTCGGCAGGCTCTGGTCGTGACAGTGGTCTGTATGGGTATCGCGTGTGGAGTCCTGGGAATGCTGCCCACACACTCGAGTGTGGGCGTGCTGGCACCGATTCTGCTCGTCATCATCCGACTCGCCCAAGGATTCTCTGCAGGAGGTGAAATCGGCGGTGCAGCAACCTATATCGCAGAGTCTGCACCGCCGAACCGTCGCGGCTTCTTCGGATCGTTCACGCCGATCGGTTCCACCCTCGGATTCGCGGTCGCCGCAGCCGTTGTCGGAGTGGTCGCCCTCATCACCACCGACGACCAGATGTCGTCGTGGGGCTGGCGCATTCCGTTCCTGCTTGCTCTCCCGCTGGCATTCGTCTGTCTTCGAGTGCGGCTGAAGCTCGAAGACAGCCCGGAGTTCGAGGAAATGGCGGCGAAGAACGAGGTTGCGAAAAGCCCGTTGAGCGATGTCGTGAAGAAGCAGCCGTGGTCGGTGCTACGTGTCGTCGGAATTGCGATCGCGATGAACGGATCCGGTTACATCGGTCTGACGTACTTCAGCGTGTACCTGATCAACGACCTCGGATTCTCCAAGGACTCGGTCTACTGGACATCGGCGATCGCAATTGCGTTGGCCTGTGCCACCTTCCCGCTCAGCGGCATGCTCACCGACAGATTCGGGCGTAAACCGGTACTGCTCAGCGGCTACGTTGCGTATGTCGTCATTGCGTTGCCGGTGTTCATGATCCTCGGCGCGACGTCGTCGATCATCGTGGTGGGCTGTGTGTACTTCGTCTACATGGTTCTCAACGGAGTCGTGCAGGTACCCGCGTTCCCACCGTTCACCGAGCTGTTCCCTCGGGCAGTTCGATACACCGGAGTGTCGTTGGGCTTCAACATCGGTACCATCGCCGCAGGCGGAACAGCACCGTACGTCGCCGCTCAACTGGTCGAGTCGACCGGCAACGCCATGTCACCCGCCTACTGGGTCATGGGTGTCTGCGTGATCGGCGTACTCACGGTGCTGACCATCAAGGAAACCGGACGCGAGAAACTCCCGGTGTAGTGCGGCGTAGATGCCGGCCGTAGTTCGAGACTCGCCCCACCACGTGCACTCATCGTGGTGGGGCGTCCCGCGTGTGTGCGGTCGAGGACGCAGCCGACCGGGGTGACAAACGCGAGCGCACTTGCCAGATGCGCGCAGAATAGCGACGTGATCGGTGTCTACTTTGTGCGCGTCTGGCAAACGCGCGCGCGTTTGCGGAAATGGCGGCCGCTACCCCACTATTCCGCACTCTTGCGTCAAAGCTAGATATCGATAGACAGCGCTACGGAGCGCAGAGTCGACGCACGGCGGCTTCGATTTTCGACGCCCGACGCTGAATTTCGGCGTCGTCGGCAGGCTCGCAGTGCGGGCTCGGCGCGGTCATCCACGCCGAAGTGATGCCGAACATCATGGTGATCAGATCCTCGACGGTGAAGGCGTCGGAGATCAGTCCGTCTCGCTGGGCGTCGGCCATGGCCCTGTGTCGCTCGGCGATGACCGAGTGGATGTCGTCGGTGCCCGAGGTCGCCATACCGCCCTGAAGCTGAGTCCACAGCAGGAGGCGGTGCTCCTCGGGATGCGCAGCGAGGTGCAGGTATTCGCGCGCTGCGTATCCGCCGAGGTCGTCGACGGCGAAGGGTACTTCGTCGATGAACCGCGCGAACCCGTCCTCGACGACGGCCCGGAACAGGGCTTCCTTGTCCCCGAAGTACGCGTACAGACGTTCCTTGCTGGCCTTGGCTGCGGCCGCGATCCGATCGACGCGGGCCCCAGCCAGCCCGTGTACCGAGAACTCGTCCCGGGCGGCGACGACGATGCGGGCGCGGGTCGCACTGGCGTCAGGTTTCATGGCGGTCACCATACCCCCAACCAACTAGTTCGTTTGACTATTGGTTCTGGGTCGCCTACCTTTTTGCTCGGGACATTTTTCGTGCCCAGAATCAACGAGTACGAGTGGGGTAGAAACATGTCGCAGCTCTCCGAGCGCGAAGCGCCGGATCTGAATCCGAACTACGAGCGCCGATGGCTGGTGCTGTGCATCGTCGCCATCACGCAGCTCACGATCGTGCTCGACGGCACGATCGTCAACATTGCGCTGCCGCAGGCTCAGCTGGACCTGGGCATCAGCGACAGCAGCCGCGCCTGGGTCATCACCGCCTACGCGTTGTCGTTCGGCGCACTGCTGCTGCTCGGCGGACGCATCGCCGACTACTGGGGACGCAAGCGCTCGTTCATCGTCGGCATGGCAGGCTTCGCCGTTGCCTCCGCTATCGGCGGACTCGCCCAAGAAGGCTGGCAGCTGTTCATCGCGCGCGCCGGCCAGGGTGTGTTCGCTGCACTGCTCGCCCCGGCAGCACTGGCCATCCTGACGGTGACGTTCACCGACACGAAGGAACGCGCCAAAGCGTTCGGCGTCTTCGGCGCCATTGCCGGTGGCGGCGCAGCGGTCGGCCTACTCCTCGGCGGAGTGCTCACCGAATACGCGAACTGGCGCTGGTGCCTGCTGGTCAACATCCCGGTCGCAGTGTTCGCCATCGCTGCAGCGGTGCCGCTGGTGAAGGAGAGCAAGGCTCACGGAGACACCCGCTACGACCTGCCCGGCGCGATCCTCGTCGCTCTCGGTCTGGCCTCGCTGGTCTACGGCTTCACCGAGGCCGAAGACGGCTGGGCGACGGTACCCACCATCTCGTTCATCGCGCTCGGCCTCGCTCTGCTGGCCGCGTTCGTCGTCGTCGAGTCCAAGTCCGCCAACCCGCTGCTGCCCTTGAGTGTGTTGCTCGACCGTGACCGCGGTGCCGCGTACATCGGCTCGGCCGTCATCGGCGCTGCCCTGCTCGGTGGCACGTTGTACCTCACGTTCTACTTCCAGATCGTGCTGGAGATGAGCCCGGTCATCGCCGGCGTCGCGTCGCTGCCGATGACCGGCGGCATTTTGATCACGGCCGCGCTCGCTTCTGCGCTCGTGCCGAAGATCGGACCCAAGCCGCTGATGGCCGTCGGTCCGGTCGTGTCCGCAGTCGGCCTGCTGCTGCTGACCCAGATCGGCGTCGACACCTCGTACTTCACGCACGTCCTGCCGGGCGTCGTGCTGCTCGGCCTCGGCCTCGGTCTGCTGATGGTTCCGATGCAGAACGTCGCACTGATCGGCGTTCCCGATCACGACGCAGGTGCCGCATCGGCGCTGATCAACGCCACCCTGCAGGTCGGTGGTGCACTCGGTGCTGCGGTGTTCACCACCGTCTACACCTCGTCGAAGACCTCGTACCTGGCCGAGAATCCGGCACCGACTCCGCCCGCCGGAGTTCCCGCGGAAGCTCTCGCCGGCCAGGAAGTGCCCAGCGACGAGATGTTGGCCGCGCTGCCGGAGCCGATCCGCAACTTCGTGCTCGCGACCATCGACCACGCGTTCTCGGCCGAGGTCTCCGGCTACGCCTGGGCATTCGGTACCGCCGCGATCCTCGTCGCGCTGGTGAGCCCGGTCGTGTTGCTGCTCGTCCGCGCGAAGAAAGACGACCTGCCCGTCGGCGACACCCCGGTACATATCGGATAACGCAGGCACGAACCGACAACCCCGCTGCTCAGCCGTCGAGCAGCGGGGTTGACGTTCTTCGAAGGCATCGTCAGTCCGGGTCGATTGCTTCGGCCTGCGCGGTGAGCAACATGTGCAGCAGCTCGGGAGGCAATGCCATCGGAGGCATCGCGCCGAGAGTGATGGAGTTGTCGGAGTCGCCGTTCAGTTCCTCCACCTCGTCGTGCAGGCTTTCCATCTTCTCGTCCAGCGTGTTGGCCGTCTCGGCGGCCTCGGTCAGTTCCGCCAACAGGGTGGGCGGAATCTGGCCGCGGTACTTGTAGAAGATCTTGTGCTCGAGGCTCGCCCAGAAATCCATGGCAATCGTGCGGATCTGGAGTTCGACCAGGACCGGTTGGACGCGATCGGACATGAACACCGGAATTTCGACGATGAGGTGCAAACTCTTGTAGCCGTTGGCTTTCGGGTTCGCGATGTAATCCTTGACCTCGACGACTCGAACGTCGGTCTGACTACTGAGCATGTCCGCGATGCGGTAGGTGTCGGAGATGAAGCTGCACGTGATGCGGACACCTGCGACGTCGAAGATGTTCTCGCGAATGGCGTCGAGCGTCAGTGCGCACTTCTTGCGCTGAGCCTTGTCGACGATGCTCTCGGGCGTCTTGAGTCGCGACGAGACATGCTCGATGGGGCTGTAGCGGTGGATGTGAGTGAATTCCTGCTTCAGGATGTTGATCTTGGTGATCAGTTCGTCGATTCCGAACTTGTAACTCATCATGAAGCGGGTGAAATCGTGCCTCAGCTGCACCAGGTCGACGACGGCTTCACTGTTGCTCATGCCCCCGATTGTCCACGATCGCCGGACGTGACCGCGCCGCGCGAGAATCGAAGCTGGCGTCGCTGCACGTGGCACCGAGTTCTGGGGTGAACCGCACGAGATTGCACCTCTGGCACTGATGGGTACGGTGATGCCCCCGCTCACACGAGCAAGCACGCGAACCCACCAGTACCGAACCGGCGACAAGCGGATGGCCGTTGGTGCAGTGAGTAGGTGCTCGTTCTGCCCACCGATCGCCGACGCGGTAGAGCGAGCCGGCAACCGGGTCGGTGTCGCGCTCGTCGGATGCCATCGCGCGCAACCGCCTTCGACACTGTCTACCGCCCGATTTGGACCGCCCGAAGTGGCTCCGCTGGCCGCATCGCCAACTCCGGGGGCCCGCTCAGACTAACAGAAATCGAACGTATGTTCTAACGTGGATGTCAAAACCACGTCTTGCGGCCACCGACTGCGCGCCCCATCGAACCGAGCAACGTCAGAACCGCGCCGACGACCACCAGAATGATGCCGATAGTCGTCAAAATTGAAATGCCGGCGAAATAGCCGATGAGGGCGAGGATGATTCCGAGAACGATCATGACTACTCCTGGTGCCAAAGTGAGCCCACTATCGACGAATTGTCGATGGGACCGAACCTACTCGGGCGCGTGGACGATTGCTCACAATTGTCGCTATTTTCCGGCATCCACTTTCGCCGCGAGGAAAGCCTCCGGATCGATCAGATCCGCCTGCCCCACGATCGATCCCAGATCCGCGATGCGCTCGATCCCGGTGAGCACCATCTCCTCCTCGACGGTGCCCTCGGCGTAGCCGTAGTAGCAGGTCGACGTGGTGTGGTTGTGGTCCTTGTCGATGCGGTTGGCGCGGCCCTCGATCTGCCTGATGTCGATGGGTGTCCACCGAGGATCGTGAATCAGCGTCACGCGCGGTGCGAGTGTGGAGACCGTCCCCTCCGGGAGCAGTAACTCGTTGGTGTGCAGGTTGATCGCGCTCGTGGTGGTCGAGACGATGACCGACGCGTCGCCGGTCTGAAATCGGCGAATCGACGCCTCCTGCTCGGGACTGCTCATGCTCCCGTCGACCACGGCGACCTCGAGCCCCTCGTCTCGAAGTGTCTGGGCCAGAGCAGCGACCGACTCGCGGTAGAACATCGAGACGAACACCTGATTGCCTGCCTTGACCCACGTCCGGACTTGATCCGCAGACGCGGGAATGCGCAGGTACGAGCACTTCTGGCGAAATCGCAGCGTCGCCGCACGGGTACTCGGATTCTTCTGCAGCACTCGCTTTCCGCCGACGGCCTTCCAGATCGGCAGGCCGACTTCCTTGCGGTAGTCCACCCACGCCGAGTTGTACAGCCGCTTCTGCGCGGCCGTGAGTTCCTGACCGAGGGGCTCCCGCGGCGTCGGTGGGGACGGCCGCGAAATAGACCACGGCACAGCGCCTCCCGACAACCAGCCGTGCACAGACGCGATGTCGCGGGCTCGCTTCGTCGCGTCCTCGGGCTCCCACCGCCACGTGGTCAACCCCGTCGTCGCCTTGCCTGCCTTGACGGCGAAGCCGGACTCGATGAGGAACTCCGCCCACTTCATCGTCACGGCATAGCCGAGATACTCGTCGTCACCGAGGATCTCGACGCCGCGGCTGCGTTCCACGGCACGGGCCATGTACGCGAAATGCAGCGGCTGATAGCCGGGAGTGGCAGACATCCACACGACGGATCGAGCCGCCTCCTGATACCGCCAGAGGATCTGCGACTGCTGCGACTCGATGTTCATCAACGCATGCGACTCGTCGGCGATCACCACGTCGATGTCGAACCGCAGCTCTCCCAGCGAGATGGTCCGCTTGTTCTGCGTCCGTTTACGTTTGCCCAGATCGGTCTCGGGGGGAACCGACAGCAGCTTCTTGGTGGACTGATAGGTGATCAGCAACCAACGCTTGCGGTCGGACGGCTCGATGTCGGCCTCGCTGTCTGCAATGGTGCGACGCCACCCCGGCAGCGCACCCTTGGGTGCCACCACCAGAACCGTGCCGATCTCGGCGGCCGACATCTGCCGCACGGCCTCGCACACGGCCAACGTCTTACCCAGACCCGTCGAATCCATCTGCGCGAAGTACGGGAAGCCGGCGTCGAGCGCGGCCAGATGGCGTCGGACCGATTCGAGTTGGGTGTCGCGAGGCTGCATCGCCCGTTCGCGCACCTCTTCGTCGCGCCAACTGTCGTTCGCGTCGTCCTCGAGCCACCGCTGCAGGCTGTACGGCATCGATTCGTACGGCTGCAGGTACTCGGGCAGTTCGGTTCCGTAATACGCGAACACGCGCGGTCCGGGGTACCAGCGCGCCCCCGCTGCGCCCGCCGCGGACCGATCCTCGAACGGCACGTCCAACACCCAGACGCGCTCGCCGGGATCGGGCACCCGAAGATCGGGGGCGGCGGACTTACGGGGCGAGGTCTTGCGCGGGGCTGCTCTCTTGCGAGGTGCGGCCTTCTTCGGGGCAGCTTTCTTCGCCGCAGGCTCACCGTTTCTCGCAGCCGCGAACTTTCGCGCAGCGCTGCTCTGCCCGGCCTTGACGGTGCGGGCAGTGGTGGATCGGGCAGTGCGTTTACGAGGTGGCATCGGATCCAGTCTGTCGTACGGTGTGCACGAACACCGTAAAGGAGCCCTGTGACATACCCGAACGACCCGCGCGCCGTAGTTCTCGTCCACGACCGGGACCCGTCCCTGGCGCGTCGCGATATCGGCACCCTCGCCGCCGAATTGCGCACCAGGGGTTTCCTGTTGGACGTGCATTCCTTCGACCACAGTCCCGATGTCGCACCACCGACGCTGTCCGACGCGCAGGTGGTCGTGGTCATGGGCTCACCCGACGCTGCGTACGACGACACCCTGACGTGGCTCGCGCCGGAGATCGCGTACGTGCAGCAGGCGATCGATGCGCAGGTCCCGGTTCTGGGTGTGTGCTTCGGCGGCCAGTTGCTTGCTCGCGTGCTCGGCGGATCCGTCCGCAAGTCCGAGTACCCCGAGTACGGATTCGTCGACGTCGAGACCTCCGATCCCGAGCTCGTCGCCTCGGGCCCGTGGATGGAATTCCACGGCGACACGTTCGTCGCGCCGCCGGAGGCCACGGTCATCGCCCGCAACGCGGCTGCGCAGCAGGCCTTCGTCTGCGGCCCGCACCTCGGGTTGCAGTTCCACCCCGAGATCGACCTCGACACCTACGATGCATGGGCGGCCGCGTGGGACCGCGACGGCGTCGAACACGCGGTGGACGTGCACCAGATCAGGCAGGACATTGCCGACTCCGAAGCTGCAGCTCGTGAGCGGTGCTCGGCGCTGCTGGACGCATTTCTCGCCCGATCCTCGGCGGTGCCCCGGTAGGGTCGAACGATGACCGAGGCCAGGCCCAGCAACTTCAGCGATCACCAACTCGGCATCTACGCCGCGGGGATGTTCGCTCAGCAGACACCGTCGATCACCACCAACCTGGCGCGGCTGGAGGACCAGGCTGCCGAGAAGCTCTCGCCCGAGGCTCTTGGTTACATCGTCGCCAGTGCGGGCAGTGGCTCGACGGCGCGGGCGAACCGGGCCGCTTTCGACAGGTGGGCCATCACGCCGCGGATGCTGCGCAGCTCGGCCTCGCGTGATCATGCGTGCACCGTGCTCGGCACCGACATGCCTGCACCGCTGTTGATCGCGCCGGTGGGCATTCAGACTCTCGCCCATCCCGACGGTGAACTCGCGACGGTTCGGGCGGCTGCGGAACTCGGTGTGCCGTACATTCATTCGACGCAGGCATCGCATTCGTTCGAGCAGATCGCCGAGGCGGGCGGAGATGCGCCGCGCTGGTATCAGTTGTACTGGCCGACGGACGAATCGGTACTGCTGAGCTTCCTGCAGCGCGCGAAGGACACCGGATTCACCACGTTGGTGCTGACGCTCGACACGACGTTGCTGGGCTGGCGGCCCGCCGATCTCGACCGCGGGTACCTCCCGTTCTTGGCGAACCTCGGCATCGAGAACTATCTGAGCGATCCGGCGTTCCGAGCCGGACTCGCTCAGCCCGTCGAGGAGAATCCCGTTGCCGCCGCGATGCATTGGGCGCAGATGTTCCCCAATCCCGGCCTGTCGTGGAAGAACCTGGCGTTCCTGCGCGAGCATTGGGACGGCCCGATCGTGCTCAAGGGCATCTGCACCGTCGGCGACGCCCGAGAGGCGGCCGCCCATGGAGTCGACGGCATCGTGGTCTCCAACCACGGTGGACGTCAGATCGATGGTGCCAGGCCGTCTCTCGACGCGTTGCCGTCCATCGTCGAGGCTGTCGGCGACGAACTGACGATCCTGTTCGATTCCGGTGTGCGCACCGGTGCCGACATGGCCAAGGCGCTGGCGCTCGGGGCCGATGCGGTTCTACTCGGCCGCCCGTTCCTCTACGGACTCGCGCTCGGCGGGCAGGAGGGTGTTGCGCACGTACTACGTTGCCTGCTGGCCGAATTCGACTTGGTGACCAGCCTGTCCGGTCATACCGGCGCGGGCGAGCTCGGTCGCGACTCGATCGAGGCGTCCTGATGGAGTGGACGAAGCACGCCATCTGGTGGCACCTGTACCCACTCGGCTTCACCGGCGCTCCGGTGCACGGGTGGGACGGTGAATCCCAATCGGATCTGCACCGGCTCAACAGAATCGAGAAGTGGCTCGACTACGCCCTCGAGCTCGGGGCCTCGGGCATCGCCCTGGGGCCGATCTTCGAGTCGGAGAAGCACGGCTACGACACGGTCGACTTCTACCATGTCGACGGTCGGCTCGGCACCGACGAGGATATCGATTCGCTGATCGCTGCGGCGCATTCCCGCGGTCTGAAAGTGATGTTCGACGGCGTCTTCAACCATGTGGCGCAAAGCTTCCCGAAGTTCCATGAGGCCCTGGCCGAGGGCCCGGATTCCGAGGCCGCGGAGTGGTTCCACCTCGACTGGTCCGGGGACGAGCCGACGCATCGCAATTTCGAGGGCCACGACGAACTGGTCGCGCTCAACCACGAGAGCCCGCACGTGCAGCAGTACGTGGTGGACGTGCTGTCGCACTGGCTCGAACGCGGCGTCGACGCCTGGCGGCTCGACGCGGCCTACGCGGTACCGCCGCGCTTCTGGGCCGCGGTGCTGCCGAAGGTTCGCGAGAAGCATTCGGACGCATACTTTCTCGGCGAAGTCATCCACGGTGACTACGACCGGATCGTCTCGGCCTCCACGTTGGACTCGGTCACCCAGTACGAACTGTGGAAGGCGATCTGGAGTGGGCTGAGCGAGAAGAATTTCTTCGAGCTCTCGCATGCCCTCGAGCGTCACAACGGCTGGCTCGACGCCTTCGTGCCCGCCACGTTCGTCGGAAATCACGACGTCAATCGCATCGCCAGCGTCATCGAAGACGAGCGACATCTGCTGCACGCGTTGGTGGTTCTGTTCACCGTGGGCGGGATGCCGATGATCTACTACGGCGACGAGCAGGCATTCCGCGGCATCAAGGAAGATCGCGTCGGCGGTGACGACGAGGTGCGTCCCGAATACCCCGACACCTCCAAGGATCTGGCACCGTACGGCTGGCCCATCTACCGAGTGCATCAGGAGTTGATCGCAGTACGGCGTCGCAATCCGTGGTTGTACTCCGCCCGCACCGAGACACTCGAGCTCACCAACACCGCGCTGCTCTACCGCGTGTACGCGGACGACAATTCCATGACGGTGGCGCTCAACCTCGGCGACGAGGCCATCGATTACCCGGCCCAGGGCAGCGAAGTACTGGCCGGTGAGGCGCACCTGAACGACGGACGGGTAAGCGTTCCTCCCCACGGCTGGGCTGTCATCGGCTGATCGCTGCATACGGTTGTATTCGGCTGTCTACGTCGAGCGTAAGAAAGCGGTAGAGAGACCTACAGGTACAGTCGACCGCGACACGGGGTGCCCGTCAGGGCTGAGATCACACCCGTCGAACCTGATCTGGTTAGGACCAGCGAAGGGAATGTCGTGATGTTTCGGTATTTCCTGTCCCTCGCGACGGTCCCGACCTCGAACGAGAGGCGAAGCGCATGAGACTCGACGAGCAGACAGTGTTGGTCACCGGGGGTGGACGCGGGCTGGGAGCAGCGATTGCCGCGGCGTTCGCCGGTGAGGGCGCGCGTGTGGTGATCGACTACCGCACCAGCAAAGAGGCAGCGGAGGCGTTGGCGGACAGGCTCGGCGACCGTGCATTTGCTGTTCAGGGCGACGTGACCGACGAGAGCGCGGTGGCCTCGGTGTTCGACTCGGCCCGTGCGCATTTCGGCACCCCGATCACCACCGTCGTCAACAACGCACTGGCCGACTTCTCGTTCGACGGGGATGCTCGACCGAAGGCCGACACCATCACCTGGGATCGGTTCGACGCGCAGTTGCGTGGCAGTGTTCGCGCGGCGCTGCTCACCACGCAGGCGGCCCTGCCGGGAATGCGTGAGGCGGGCTTTGGCCGAATCATCAACGTGGGCACCAACTTGTTCCAGAATCCGGTGGTGCCGTACCACGACTACACCGCGTCCAAGGCCGCCCTGCTCTCACTGACGCGTACGTTGTCCGCGGACCTGGGGGCGGACAACATCACCGTCAACATGGTGTCGGGCGGACTGCTGCGCACCACCGATGCCAGTGCCGCGACCCCGGCCGAGGTGTTCGACTTCATCGCGGCCTCGACCCCGCTGCAACGCGTCACCACGCCCGAGGAGTTCGCCGATGCTCTGCTGTTCTTCGCCTCCCCGTGGGCGCGGTCGGTGACCGGTCAGAACCTCGTTGTCGACGGCGGTTTGGTCAAGAACTGATATGCACCTCAACGCGTTTCTGTACGGCTGCGGACATCACAGTGCAGCGTGGCGGCATCCCGATTCGCGAGTGGAGGACCTGGGCGACATCGCGTACTACGAGGAACTTGCGCAGCTGGCCGAACGGGGAAAGTTCGACGCGGTGTTCTTTGCCGACGGGCATTCCGTTCGCGATCCGGCCGGCGCAGGAACCTGGTTTCTCGAACCGATCACGGCGCTGTCGGCCATGGCCAGAGCGACCACCCACATCGGTCTGGTCACGACTGTGTCGTCGACGTTCTACACCCCGTTCCATGCCGCGCGCATGCTGGCGTCGTTGGACCACATCAGCGGCGGACGGGCCGGCTGGAACGTCGTCACCTCCATGTTCGACGCCGAAGCACGCAATCACGGAATGGACGCCATCCCGGCTCGGGAGGAGCGCTACGCACGCGCAGCAGAGTTCGTCGATACGGCTCTGGCACTCTGGGATTCGTGGGATGCCGATGCCCTGACGCTCGATCGGACGGGGATGTACGCCGATCCGGCCAAGGTGCACTCGATCGACCACGACGGCAAGCACTTTCGCGTCGACGGCCCGCTGACGGTGCCGCGGTCGCCGCAGGGCAGGCCGGTTCTGTTTCAGGCCGGGGCGTCGGGCCCGGGCCGCGACCTGGCGGCGAAGTACGCCGAGGCGATCTACGCCGTCGCCTACGATCTCGTTGCCGCGCAGAGCTATTACGACGACGTGAAGGCGAGAATCGATCGAGCCGGTCGTGACAGTGCGGCAGTGGGCATCATGCCGGGTTTGGTGACGTACGTCGGATCGACGATGGAGGAGGCTCACCGGAAGAAGACCGAACTGGACGTCTTACTGCCGACGGAACAATCCCTGGCGATGCTCTCGACGTTCACCGGGCAGGATTGTGCTGCCTGGGAACTCGATGAACCGGTGCCCCCGCTACCGCCGGCAGCAGAGTTCACCGGACCGCAGGGCCGCTACGAGACGATCCTGCGCATCATCGAGAAGGATCGCCCCACCGTGCGTCAGTTGCTGGGCACCCTTGCGGCCGGCGGTGGGCATGCAACGATGATCGGCACGCCGGATTCCATTGCCGACGAGATGGAATCGTGGACGGGCCGCGGTGCCGATGGCTTCAACCTGATGTGCCCGCGCTACCCCGACTCACTCGCCGATTTCGTCGAACACGTGATCCCGATCCTACAGCAGCGCAGCCTGTTTCGATCCGAATACACGTCGTCCACGCTGCGCGGGCATCTGACCGGGTGACCTGAATATTCAGTCCAGCGATTCGATGAATTCCGTTGTCAATCGGGCAATGTCGTCGGCGTGGGAGATCGGCGACCAGTGACCCGCCGGAATGTCGTTGCGCGTGAGGTTCTTCACCCACTTGCCGGTGTCGTCGTAGTGGTACGGCCGCACCGCGACGTCCTCGGTGTTGACGATGAGATGCACCGGGATGTCGATGTATCGATCCCGCGGATTGGTCAGCAGCGGAATGATGTTGGCGCGGTACAACTTGGTGCCGTTGGTTGCGTCCGACCACAGTGTGGGGTTCTGGGTGACGAGCTTCGGATCGACGCCCGAGAACTCCTGGAGGAATGCCGGCCAGCCCTTGGCGAACTGTCGCTTGATGCGCAACGTCGACAGGCCGGGGATGTGGAAGGTGACGGTGTACCAGGACGCTCGGGTCTGCGCGAGAACCTGCTTGATGCCGGCAAGAGTGGGACGACGTAGCCGCGACTGCGACCACTTACCGAGGTGATCGAGGTTAGGTCCCGAAATCGATGTGTACGAACGGATTCGATCCTTCGCCTGGGGCTGGGCTGCGGCTTCCCAGACCTCCACGGCACCCCAGTCGTGAGCGAGTACGTGAACGGGAGCGTCGGGACTGACCGCATCTGCCACGGCATAGAAGTCCGCCGCCAACCGGGCCAACTTGTACGCCGACTGCTCGACGGGGACCGTGCTCTCGCCGGCTCCACGCGAGTCGTAGCTGATCACCCGAAAACGGTCTTCGAGTTGCGGCACGATGTGGCTCCACAGTTCGTGAGTATCGGGCCACCCGTGAACGAGGACGATGGGTTCGCCGTCGGGGTTTCCGCTCTCGAACACCGCCAACCGAATGCCCTCGTTGACGACCGTCGTACGAACTGCGTTGCTGCTCACTGTCTTTCCGTTCTATAGATCGAGTACGAGACGGGCACTTCGAGCGCGCGAGACGCAGATGAGCATGTGATCGCGCTGCTCCTCCGGGGTCAATCGCGACTCCAGGTGTTCGGGCTCGCCGGCGAGCACCCGCACCTTGCAGGTACCGCAGAAGCCCTGTTGGCACGAGTACGCGATATTGGGCTTCTGCTGCTTGACGGCCGTGAGCACGGAGGTGTCGGCGGCGACGTCGAGCACAGCGCCCGTGCTGATCAGCTGCACCTCGAACGGTGTGCCGTCGAGGATCGGCGGCGGGCCGAAGCGTTCGAAATGCAGTGCGGTGGCGGGGCACTGGCCGAAGTCGCGGCGAACGGCATCGAGCATGGGGGTAGGACCGCAGCAGTAGACGGCACCGCCTGCGGGTGCGCGCTCGAGCAATTCACCCTCGGTGGGGTACCCGTGCACGTCGTCGGTCCGGACGAACACGCGATCCGATTCCCAGCTCTCGATCTCGTCGAGAAAGGGCATCGTGTCCCGGGAGCGACCGCAGTACACGAACTGCCAATCCATCCCGAGAATCCGTGCGGCACGGACCATCGCGATGATGGGGGTGATGCCGATGCCGCCGGCGACGAACAGCGCGCTGCCCTCGGCGACGAAGGGAAAGCCGTTCCGTGGGCCGCGTACGGTGACCTCGGTGCCGGGCTCGAGTGCATGCATCTCGATGGATCCACCTGCGCCGGTTGGGATTCGGCGCACGGCGATCCGGTAGCAACTGCGGTCGGACGGATCGCCGCACAGCGAGTACTGCCGACGGCGACCCGACGGCAGATGTAGATCGAGGTGGCAGCCGGGATGCCAGGTCGGCAGCTGCTCCCCCGTCGGCGAGGCGAGGGTCAGAGCGGCGACGTTCTCGTCCTCGGCGATGATCTCGCGGTCGACGACCACCAGCCGCAGCGCGGAATCGGGATTGTGGCCGGCTACCGCGTCGTCGTACTCCTTGCCGGCAGTCGCATGCATGTAGCCGTTGAGGAACGTTCCGAGCATCTGCATCGAGCGATCGGCGCGAGGGCGTCCGCGGAGATCCGGTGGCGCGTCCTTGGGCAACAGCCGCGGAACGCGACCCGTCGAGAGCTTCACCGCGCCGCAGCCTGCGCGGCCGGGGACGACGCCAGGTAGCGCACGGCCTGAGCCGTCGAGCCTTCCTGGCTCGGGTGATACGACTTCTTCAGGTAGCGAGACATACTGCGGCCGACGTGCGTCAGCGCCGGCAGCGTGCCGCGGCGAACAGACTTGCGCCACAGGGCCGATCGGGGCTTGCGGACCGACTTCGGGGCGCTCTGCAGCTCGGGGTCGTTCTTCATCAGGAAGATGATGCCGCGCATCCAGATGTACCCCATCAACGGAACGACCACGACGAACGTGCGCAGGCGACGTACCTCGCGCTTGTCGAAGTAACGAAGGGTGTCGTACGCAACCGAGCGGTGTTCCACTTCCTCGGCACCGTGCCACCGCAGCAGATCGAGCATCGTCGGATGGATGCCGGCGCGGTCGAGACCGTCGGCATTGAGTACCCAGTCACCGAGGAACGCCGTCACGTGCTCGATGGCTGCGATCAGGGCCAGCCGCTCGACGAGGTTGTTCTTCGATCGCAGACTCGTCACCGAATCCGATCCGAGGACCTTGCCGAAGGCCCATTCCATCTGATCGGTGAACGGAGTGGGGTCGAGTCCGTTGTTCTGCAGATGCACGAGGACGCCGGTATGAGCCTCGGCGTGTACGGCTTCCTGCCCGATGAAGCCGATGACGTCGTCGCGCAGCTTCTCGTCGTCGATGTAGGGCAGGGCCTCCTTGAACGTGTCGACGAACCAGTGTTCGCCGGCCGGGAGTAGTAGATGCAGCACGTTGAGGACGTGCGTGGTGTACGGATCGCCGGGCACCCAGTGCATCGGCAGATCGCTCCAGTCGAACTTGACGTTCCTGGCCTGAAGCATCACTTCGCCCGGGTCCGATGCGACGGCGTTGCGCTCGTTCATCGAGTCGACCTCCTCCACGTCCGCGATGTGGCCGCTGCCACAGTGCGCGACTTAGTATAAACATCGGTTACAGGTAAAAGGAACCATGTCGGTGGACAGTGAGAGACTTGTGCGATGACCGACCCCTCCCCAGAGGCTGTTCCCCCGAGCAGCGTGCCCGTGGCCTGGCCCACCGAGTGGCCCGTCGATGTGCGTCGAATCGCGGACGCCACGGTCGATGCCCTTGCTGCTGTCGTGGCGCAGGATCCGATCGCGTTCGACGAGGCCGTCGAACTGTTGGACCGCTCGGACGCGGCCAAGGCCGGGAACGTGCATGCGGAGATGGTACGGAGTTTGCTCGAAGAGGTATACAGCGATGGCTTGACCGGGGATAACGTCCAGGAAGTACTCGGCCGAACCGTCCGCGGAGCCGAGTGGCTTCCGAGCGTGGACATCGCCGGATTCGTCGAAGTGCTCACCGGCGCGCTGGGTGTGACGGACGTCGACGAACAGTCACGTTCGCGGCCGCGGCCTGCGCACGCCCTGCTGGTGGTGGCGGATCTGCTCGCGATTCGTCGAAGCCGCGCCGAAACGTATGTGCGCCGCGCACTGGCCGAAATTCACCGCGCGCAGACAGTGGAGATGCCCTAGCAAGATATTCCCCTCTCTTGCGCCGATGCTAGAGAGTCGTAGAAGGCACTACCGACGCCGACGGCGAACTCGAAGTTATGGACACTTTTCGACGGATTTTCGGCCTCAACTTCGAGTTCGCGGGGTCGGCTGCAGCTACCGGTGCAGCAGATTGGCCCCGGCGACGATGGCCCGGATCGACGACAGGGTTGCGTCGGGCTCGATGGACATCGACCATTCGCGGCGACCGTCGTGCTCGGCCAGGACGAAGGTGGCGGTCTCGTCGCCGATGCGCTGTTGGTGGAACGAGAGGATCTCGATGCGGAATCCGGCGTCGTGGAGCATCGACGTCAACGCCTCGATCGGTCCGTATGTTGTTGTGGCACAAGCGAAGATGGTGTCACCGATACCGAAGGTGGCGTCGAACGACATCTTGCCCCCGGTGGCCCCAGTGCCGGACCAGGAGCCCAGTCGGAGAGGCCCGGTGGTGGGCGAGAAGCGGTCGAGGAAGGCCGTCCACGACATGTGTTGCCCGGTGATCTCGTCGCGCATCGTGCGCGGCAGGGCGCAGCCGAAACGGGCATGGAACGGATCGGTGGCGTAGGTGGAAGCAAGTGAGTTCATGAGGGTGGTCTTCCGAATGTGAAGGGAGGACCGAGAGAGCACGACGACCCGCAGCGAGGGGTCGGTCCGAATCAGACCCCGCTACGGCGGCGTACTACGAGAATGCGCTTCACGGAGCCGACAGTAGCCCCGGCCTCGGGCGTCCCGCAAGTATCGAACGAATACGGATCTCTAGGACACGAGCTAGATGTCCGCATATATCGCACGATTCGTTGTAACTTTGGCCTCATGGACCCCGTGCGTAACCCTTACGCTCCCGGCGCAGGCCAGCGCCCACCCGAGCTCGCCGGTCGAAAGAAGCAGCTCGACGCCTTCGACGTCGTCCTCGAACGCATCACCCGCGGCCGACCGGAACGCAGCGTCGTGCTCACTGGGCTGCGCGGCGTCGGCAAGACGGTGCTGCTCAACCACCTCCGATCCGCGGCCATCGCGCGCGGTTGGGGCACCGGCAAGATCGAGGCTCGCCCCGACCAGGAACTGCGCCGGCCCCTGTCGTCGGCGCTGCACATGGCGGTACGCGGCATTGCGGCCTCGCATCGAGACCCCGAACGCGTCGACGAGTTTCTCGGCGTCCTCAAGGCCTTCGCGCTGCGCGCCACCGCGGACAAGGGGATGCGCGAGCGGTGGCAACCGGGCATCGACGTCCCGGCGAAGACCGGCCGCGCCGACTCCGGTGACATCGAGATCGACCTCGTCGAACTGCTGCTCGATGCCTCCGCGCTGGCCGGGGACGTGGGTGTGGGTATCGCCATCTTCATCGACGAGATGCAGGACCTCGGGCCCGCAGACATCTCCGCACTGTGCGCGGCCTGCCACGAACTCAGTCAGGACACCGCGCCGCTGATCATCGTCGGGGCCGGACTACCGCACCTACCGGCTGTGTTGTCGGCATCGAAAAGTTACTCCGAGCGCCTGTTCAGCTACCACCGAATCGGCAGGCTCGAGCGAGCCGCAGCAGACCTCGCGTTGATCGCGCCGGCCGACCGCGAGGATGTCGAATTCACCCCCGAGGCACTCGACGCGCTGTACGCAGCCGCCGATGGCTACCCCTACTTCGTGCAGGCCTACGGCAAAGCGACCTGGGATCTCGCCGCCGACAGCCCGATTTCCGCCGAGGACGTGCGTGTTGCCGCTCCGACAGCGGAGGAGGAACTGGCCGTCGGATTCTTCGGTTCGCGCTACGAACGCGCGACACCCGCCGAACGTGAATACATGCGCGCGATGGCCGAACTGTCGGTGGACGACGGCTCGGTGCCGACCTCGGCCGTGGCGACCGAACTCAAGCGCAAGCCGGCATCACTGTCTCCGGCCCGTGACGGCTTGATCAAGAAGGGCCTGATCTACTCGGCCGAGCGCGGCACGATCGCGTTCACCGTGCCGCATTTCGGGCGCTACCTGAGAGCGCAAACCGACGAGCCCGCCGCGGTCTGAGGCGTCGACCTTACGACTGCGCTCGCGCCCCGGTCAGCTTCTCGAGGCGGCGGACCGCTGTGCGATCGGCGCGGTCGACGTTGACGAGGCTCGGGTCGCCGTCGTAGAAGTCCATCAGGCGCTGATCCATCACCTTGCGCCACAAGGGCGGAACCATCGAGCAGAAGATCATCACCGCGTATCCGGCCGGGAGTTGCGGAGACTCGTCGACGGTTCGTAGTGCTTGGTAGCGGCGTACCGGATTCGCGTGATGGTCGCTGTGGCGTTGCAGGTGGTACAGAAACAGGTTGCTCCACAGGTGATCGCTGTTCCAGCTGTCGCGGTGCGAGGGCTTGGCGTAGCGCCCGTCCGGACGCCTGGTGCGCATCAGACCGTAGTGCTCGAGGTAGTTGGCCGCCTCGTACAGGACGATGGCGATGGCGGCCTGAATCAGTAGGTACGGCAACACGATCCAACCGAACACTGCGATCAGTGCCCCGAACAGAACGATGCTCATCGCGGCCGCATTGAAAAGGTTGTTGCGCAGCGTCCACGGTGACGAGCCCGACCGCGCGAGTCGACGGGATTCGAGATCCCAGGCCGAATGCAGACCGTGGATCATCGTGCGTGGCAGAAACTTCCAGAACGATTCACCGAATTTCGCCGACGCCGGATCCTCGGGGGTGGCGACGCGCAGATGGTGGCCGTGGTTGTGCTCGACGTAGAAGTGGCCGTACAGCGTCTGCGCCAGAGTGACTTTGGAGAGCCACCGCTCGACGTTCTCGCGCTTGTGCCCCAGTTCGTGCGCGGCATTGATGCCGACGCCGCCGACGACGCCCACAGTGACGGCCAGACCGATCCTCTCCGGTGTGCCGAGTGGGCCGTGGGCCCACAGGTAACACGCGGCCACCAGGCCGGCGTACTGCAGCGGGAGGAAGAGGTAGACGCACCACCGGTAGTACTTGTCCTTGTCGAGTGCTGCGAGAGCCTCGTCGGGTGGATTGCTGCGATCGACGCCCGCGAACTTGTCGACCAACGGCAGCGCGATGCCCATGATCATCAGCCCGAGTGCCCAGAATGCGCCGGGTCCGAGGAGTGACACCAAGCCCCACGCCAGGAACGGGCTCAGCGGAATCGTCAGGCCGAGCGGCCAGAGATAACGCTTGGGATCGCGCCACGTCGGCGAGGCCCCTGCGGCGTCCTTGTCGGGCATGCGTGAACTCACTCCTGATCTTCGAGGCTGCCCACGCGGTACGAGGGGGTGCGGTAGTGGTCTGTCACAAGTACATCGCCACGCATCTGAGGATAGTTACCTAGACGAATCTGTGGGGTTCGAGCGATGGGCCGTCGAAGGCGTCGCGGTCCTTGTACGGTGACCGAATGCAGCATGTCGAGTCGTCGTTCGCCGGGGTACACGGAACTCGCATCGTCTACGACGTCTGGACCCCGGACGCCGCCGCCGATAACTCCCCTACCGGCGTTCTGGTGCTGGCCCACGGCCTGGCCGAGCACGCAGGTCGGTACCGACACGTGATCGAGCGGCTCGGCTCGCTCGGCCTCGTCGTCTACGCACCCGACCACCGCGGGCACGGGCGATCCGGCGGCAAACGAGTCTCTTTGGCGAAGTGGTCGGACTTCACCGACGACCTGCACACACTGTTCTCGATCGCGGCTGACGAGCACCCCGGCAGCCGCACCTTCCTCCTCGGACACAGCATGGGCGGTGCCATCGCGCTGTCCTACGCCCTCGACCATCAAGGTGATCTGGACGCACTGATGCTGTCCGGGCCTGCGGTCAACCCGTCCGTAGGTCAGCCGAAAGCGTTGGTCGCGGTGGGTGCAGTACTCGGCAGGTTCCTGCCCTCGCTGCCGGTTCTGAAACTCGACCCCAACGACGTCTCCCGCGACAAGGCCGTCGTCGACGCCTATGTCGCCGATCCGCTGGGCTATCACGGCAGCGTCACGGCCGGGCTCGCTGCAGCGTTGTTGCAGGAGAGTCGTACGTATCCCGCCAGATTGCCGTCGCTGACCATTCCGGTGTTGCTGCAGCACGGAACCGCAGACCGGTTGGCCGACGTCTCGGGCAGCGAGCTGATCGCCGAGCTGGCGGGATCCGAGGACCTGACCTTGAAAACCTACGACGGGCTGTTCCACGAAGTCTTCAACGAGCCGGAGCAGGAACGCGTGCTCGACGACCTGATCACGTGGTTACGGCCGCGGGTCGGCGGCGGGGCTGTAAGTTCCTGACGGGTCCAGCGGAAGAACGGGGTTACGACCATGGCCAGACGAGCGCTCGTATTGGGCGGCGGCGGTGTAGCGGGCATTGCGTGGCAAACAGGCGTCCTTCTGGGACTGGCCGAGGCCGGGGCCGATGTCAGCGACGCCGAGATGTTGCTCGGAACGTCGGCCGGTTCTTCGGTGGCTGCTCAGATCTCGAGCGGCACCCCGGTGTCGGAGTTCTTCGAGCGTCAGGCGGACGAGTCGAAGCAGGACAACGAGCCACACGCCGAGGCCACCATCGACGAGCTCGTCACCATGTTGGCCCGAGCAGCCCAGAACTCGGACGGCAGTGCGCTGGACACCCGCAGGCGCATCGGTGCCGAAGCTCTGGCGACAGCGACGATCAGCGAACGGGAACGACGAGCCATCATCGCCCGTCGACTGACGAAGCACTCGTGGCCCGACCGCGATCTGCGGATCGTCACCGTGGACGCCCTGACGGGGCGCCATCGAGTTCTGGACCGGGGATCGGGCGTCGAGCTCATCGACGCCGTGGCCGCGAGTTGCGCGATCCCGGGCATGTGGCCGCCGGTGACGATCGGCGATCACCGCTACGTCGACGGCGGTATCCGTGCGAGCGAGAACGCCGATCTGGCGGTGGGTTTCGAGAAGGTGCTGGTGCTCAAGGTCGGTGCACTCGACCTGGAAGGCGACCCCTTCGAGGTCGAACGGGGAAAATTGGTCAAGGGCGGCTCGAAGGTGGAAGTGATCGTTCCCGACGCGGCTTCGGCGGCTGCGATCGGACCCGACCCCACCGACATCGCCGTGCGCGCAGCGGCGGCAATAGCCGGCCGGGCGCAGGGCACCGCCATCGCCGAGCGTATCGCCGAATTCTGGGTGGGCTGAGACCCGCGAACGGGACTCAGCCGAACAGGGCCGCGCCGTTGCTCCAGCACACGGCGCGGACCCACTCGTCACCGAGTCCGAGACGGCTCACCGCCTGCAGCGAGTCCAGGTAGGGGTACGGGATGTTCGGGAAGTCGCTCCCGAACAGAATGCGATCCTGTAGGTCCAACAGCCGCGGCATCTCGTGCCGGGGAAACGGCGCAGCGGCTTCGGAGAAATCCGTGAAGGCCATGGTGGTGTCCAGGCGTACGTTCTCGTATCGATCGGCCAGATCGAGAAAGTCGACGTACTCGGGCATGCCCATGTGCGCGACGATCAGCGGTAGCGTCGGAAACCGCTGCAGCAGAGCGGCGATCGGCTCGGGGCCGGTATACGAGCCGGGTGCCGGTCCGGAGCCGCAGTGGATGACCACCGGAATCTGCGCATCCGAAATGGTGCCCCAGACGCCGTCGAGCAGCGGGTCGTTGGGCGAGTAGTTCCCGACCTGGATGTGCGACTTGAAGATTCGGGTTCCGTTCGTCACCGCCTGCTCGACGTACTGCGTTGCTCCGTCCTCGGGATAGAACGTGGCAGTCTGCAGGCAATCGGGGGTGCGGGCCGCGAAGTCGGCACCCCAGGAGTTCAGCCAGGCCGCCATGGCAGGTTTGTGCGGGTAGATCATCGACGTGAATCGCCGCACGCCGAACCCTCGAATCACCTGCAGCCGTCGGTCTTCGGCGAAGCGGTACGAGATGGGCCAGGCGCTGCCCGTCAGCGGGCCTGCGCTGTCGAAGTAGCTCCATACCTTGTCCATCACGTTCTTCGGCATGAAGTGCGTGTGGACGTCGAACAGACCGGGCAACGCCAGCTCGGTCCAGAAGGCGACGATGCGTTCGGTCTCCGCCGCCAGTTCGGCGTCGGAGCGAGGGTGCTCAGCGTGCGACATGCGCGTCGAACCACTCGAGGGTCTTGGTCCACGCGTCGCCTGCGGCTGCGGCATCGAATACGGCAGGGCGGTCGTCGCAGTGGAAGCCGTGCTTGCCGTAAGGGTATCGGGTGATCTCGGTGCCGACCGGTGCCGTGGCGGTGATCTCCCGCAGTGTCTCGACGTCCTGGAACGGAATGCCCTCGTCCAGATCTCCGAAGAAACCGTGCCACGGTGTCTGGAGAGCGTCGCCTACCGAGGCCATCGCGGGATAACCGAAGCGGCCCTTCGTGATTCCGCCACCGTAGAACGTGGCGGCCGCACCGAGTTGCCGTCGAACCGCGGTGTGGAAGGCCACGGTCCCGCCCATGCAGAAGCCGACGATCGCGATGGACGAGGGCTCGAACCCCAGTTCGGCCAGCGCACTCGCCGCCGCGTCCACATCGGAGTCCACCTCGTCCGCCTCGAGTTTCCCGATGGCCGCCATGGCGGAATCCATGTCCGAATAGTCGAGCACGCTCACACCTTCCTGCCGGTGGAACAGATGCGGAGCCACGGCTACCCAGCCTGCGGCCGCGACCCGATTGCAGACGTCGACGATGTGGTCGGTGACCCCGAAGGCTTCTTGGATGACGATGACGCCGCCGCGGGCGGTGCCGTCGGGCGAGACGACGGTGAGGGGAGTGGTGTTCACCCCTCGATTGGAGCACATCACCACGAGTGGATGCCGGTAGCGGCGGTGAGTACGGCAGTTTTGTACCGTGGCAGGCAGGGAACGATCCCGACCGAGAGGACACTTCATGCGCGCGGTACAGATCTCCAGTCTCGACGGACCCGATTCGGTGACCGTTGCCGATATCGACGAACCCACCGCGCGTGATGGGTCGGTGGTCATCGAGGTCAGGGCCGCGGGCGTCGCGTTCCCCGACGCGTTGCTCACCCGTGGGCTGTACCAGTACAAGCCCGAGTTGCCGTTCGTTCCGGGCAGCGAGATCGCCGGCATCGTGCGGTCGGCTCCGGCCGATTCCGGCTTCTCGGCCGGAGACCGCGTGGCAGCGTTGACGGGGCTCAGCGACGGTATGGCAGAGGTCGCCGTCGTCTCGCCCGACACGGTGTTCGCGTTGCCCGAGTCCGTCTCGCTCACTGCGGGCGCGGGCTTGCTGTTCAACGATCTGACGGTGCACTTCGCGTTGCGCGAGCGCGGCCGCTTGGCGCAGGGCGAGACGGTGTTGGTGCACGGCGCGGCGGGCGGGATCGGAACCTCCGCTCTGCGAATGGCTCCGGTGCTCGGGGCAGCGCGGGTGATCGCAGTGGCGAGCTCGGAAGCAAAGGCAGACATCGCGCGAGCCGCCGGAGCCACCGACGTCGTACTGGTCGACGGCTGGAAGGACGCGGTCAAGGAGCTGACCGGCGGCCGTGGCGTCGACGTGGTCGTCGATCCGGTAGGCGGTGACCGGTTCACCGACAGCATCCGTTCGCTCGCGCCGTCGGGCCGAATCCTGGTGCTGGGCTTCACCGGTGGCGAGATCCCGACCGTCAAGGTCAACCGGTTGCTGCTGAACAACGTCGATGTCGTCGGCGTCGGCTGGGGTGCATGGTGGATGACGCGCCCCGGCTACCTGGCCACTCAGTGGGCCGAGATCGAGCCGCTGCTCGCGGACGGTTCGCTCGTGGCTCCCGAGCCGTCCGTCTTCCCCGTCTCCGACGCGGCAGCAGCGATCGCCTCGCTCGAAAACCGAACGGCAGCAGGGAAAGTGGTACTCGACTTCAGTATGTGATCGGGTGCGCGGGCTGCCGGATCACTCCGGCAGTTCGATGCCCCGTGCTTCGGACAGCGCAGCGATCTCGGCGGGAAAGACGTTCTTGAACACGAACGGGTCGGTGCCCAACGCCCAGTTCGGTGCGAGTTCGATGGCATACCTCTCGAAGTAGCCGAGCTGCTTGGCCACCAGGATCAGTTCCTCGGGGCTCGACGTCTTGTACTGCTTGCCCATGCCCACCAACGCCCGGATGAAGTCCGCCAGGCTGAAGTGGGCGAGGGTGGCCGAGAGCATCGGCGCGAACACCGACTGCAGAATCGCGCCGACTTCGGCGTCCGAACCCATTTGCGGGGCAACGATTCCCAGACGTTTGACGGTACTGGCGAGGCGGGTGAAGTCGCCGTCGATCACCGTGGCGTGGAAGAGGTCGAGCAACAACGCGCGCCACTGCTCGTCCACCTCGCCCATGACGCCGAAGTCCAGAAAGGCCACTCTGCCGTCGTCGAGCACCCAGACGTTTCCCGCGTGCACGTCGCCGTGGAACAGGCCGTGCAGTACCAGGGCCTCCATCCAGACCTTGGCGGCACGGCGAACGATCAGCTCCGATTGCTCACCGGGCCGGTACCGGTCCAGCGGAGAGCCGTGCATGCGTTCCATGCAGATCACGCGTCCACCGCAGTAGTCGAGAAACACCTCGGGTGCGGTGACGTGCTTGTTGTCGCCGAATGCCCCGATTGCACTGCGAAAGCTGTGCTGGCGCTTGGCTTCCACTGCGCTGTCGAGTTCTGCGAACGTCGCGGCGTGCAGGTCGACGATGATGGCCGACGCATTGGCCGTGGCGAAGAACGGAATGAACTTCTCGAGACCGCGCGCGATGAGATATGCGATTCGCAGGTCGATCTTCATGCGGTGGTAGATGCCTCGCCGCTGCACCTTCATGACCACTTCGCGGCCGTCATCGCGGCGCACGCACAGGTGTACCTGGGCGACCGACGCCGACGAGAGAGGTACGTCGTCGAACGAGGAGAACAACTCCTCGACGCTCCGGCCCAGGTCTGCCTCGATCACCGCGCGGGCCTGCGACCCGGGAAACGGCGGCACCTCGTCCAGGCATCGCAGACAGGTGTCGGCGAGGACCTTGGGAAACAGTCCGGGCGACGAACCCATCAGTTGCCCCACCTTGACGAAGGTGGGGCCGAGCACGAAGAACGCGTCGACGACGGCTTTGGAGGCGTGAACCGGCCAGCCGCGCCGCGGCGCACGAACCCAGCGGCCGACTGCGATGAACTGAAAGTACGTCAGCACCGATCCGATCACGATCAGTCGCAACAACTCTCGTATACCGAAGGTCTTCAGCTCGGGTGCCGGCTTCGGCGTCGTGTCGTCAGGTGTCATGCGTGCACCCCCGCCGACACGCGTGCGGCCGAGGCTTCGAGTCGGGCCAGCACTCGGTCGAATCGTGTGGCATCGTCGAAAGCCCGTGCCAGCACCAACGCCCCCTGGATTCCGGCGACGATCTCTTCGGCCAGTTCGGCCGCCGAGTCGCCGTGTCCGAGCCGCTGCAGCACCGGAGTGAGTGCCTCGATCCACTGAGTGAAATGCGCGGCGACACGGCTGGAGAAGGTGGCACGCTCGAGCCCGAGCGTGAACGCGCCGAACAAACACACCAGGCGATTGGACCGAAAATAGCGGGCGGTCTGCTCGAACATGTCGTGGGTCGTCGACGCCGCGTCGTCTCCGTGCCGCAGCGGCTCGAAGACGTTGTGGTGGAACCACAGCTCGACGTCGTCGAGGACTGCCTCGGCCATTTCCTGCTTTCCCCGCGGAAAGTAGTGGTACAGACTGCCTTTGCCGAGTCCGGTGCATCTGCTGATGACCGCGAGGGACGACCCGTCGAACCCGTGGTCGCGGAACACTCCTGCGAGTATCGGCACCACGTCGTGGCGATCGCTCATGAGCCGGTATTGTACCAATCGGTACAAGCCCGGTGCATCGGGGTGGCCGGGAGTGGAGCCTGCGGAATGACCCATCGGGTATCGGGCAGTGAATACTGCAGTGGTGAAGCGATCGACAGTTCTGGCCGCCGCGGCGTTCGTCGTCGGTGGGTGTACCTACCTCGCTGCCGAAGCGATTTCGGCGCGCGGCTGGACCGACCGACCGTACAGCTACGCGCGCAACAACATCAGTGACCTCGGGATTCCGGATATCTCACCGTGGCACCCGGTGATGAACACCGGCTTTGTGGTCGACGGCACGCTGTTCGTTCTTGCCGGCCTCGGATTGTCGGTGTTGTTCGAGGGTCGAGCGCGCTGGATCGTGCTGGGCACGTCGGTCGTGCACGGCGTCGGCAGCATCGTGGTCGGGCTCGCGCATGCTTCGGTCGACGGAGCATCGACTCCGCATGCGGCGGGCGCGGGTATGGCGATCATCGGTGGAAACCTGGTGCTCCTGGCTGCAGGCCGGTACGGCGGACGCGTCGGCGCACCTCGGTGGTACACAGCGGCCAGCGCCGTCGCCGGTGTCGTGGGGCTGGCCGGTTTCGCATTGTTTCTCGCCGATACCGGCATCCTCGGCGGTGGAGCGTTCGAGCGGATTTCCGTCTACACCATCATCGGATGGGAGATCGTCACCGGTGCAGCACTTCTCGCGCGGGCCCGGCTATCGAAAGCTCGGTGATTCCTTGGCGAGGAAGGCCCGTACGCCCTCTCGGCCGTCGGCCGACTCGAAGGCTTCCTCGAACACCGGCAGTGCGCGTCGTGCCGGTTCGTGTGGTGACTGCCCGAATGTGAGCGCGAGAGCTCGCTTGTTCGCGTGCACGGCCGAGCGGGACTTCGCGGCCAGCAGGTGTGCCAGGTCCAGTGCCATCGACAACGACCCACCGCGTGGAGCCACCCTGTTGATCAGACCCCATTCCAGAGCTGTCTCGGCAGAGATGGGCTCGCCGAGCAACACCAGTTCGGCTGCGCGCGACTGACCCACCCGCCGCAACGCACGCATGGTCCCGCCACTGCTGGGGACGAGCCCCAGATCGATCTCGGGCAAGCCGAGGCGGGCACCCGCGTCGGCAACCACGAGATCGCAGCACAGCGCCATCTCGAGCCCACCGCCCAGGGCGAACCCGTCGATCGCAGCGACCGTCGGGAGCGGTAGGTCGGCCAGTAATTCGAGGGTCGCGTTCTCGACATTGCTCTTGCGTTCGAGGACGTCGCCTGCCGCCTGCATCGCGGGCATTTCGGAGATGTCCGAACCGGCACTGAACACCCGGTCGCCGGTGAGCACGACGGCCCGGACGGAGGAGTTCTCGGCCAGCTCGCGAAGCATCGCCCGCAGACGTCGCGTCGCAGACTGGGTCAAGGCGTTCACCGGAGGGTTGCTCAGCGTGATCTGTGCGACCGTCTGGTGTGGAAAAGACAGGACGGGTGACGACTCGGTGGGCATGAAAGAACCGTAGAGCGTTGACCTGGCGATTGGGAGTCTGCCACGACGGCATGTACCGTGGGTATCACCCGACGCGGGGTGGAGCAGCTCGGTAGCTCGCTGGGCTCATAACCCAGAGGTCGCAGGTTCAAATCCTGTCCCCGCTACTACGAAGATCAGGTCCGGCACCGATGGTGCCGGGCCTGATTTCTTTTCTGGGTTCGCCGGACTGGCTCCGGTCAGGGCTGAAGTCTGAATTGCACGACGGCCGTGACGTTTTCGATCGCGTCGTCGAGTGCCTTCAAGCGCGACGGGGCGTCCGGTGCCGACAGGATGTCGAGTCGGTCGGACTGGCCCATCGGGATCAACGAGGCCAGTGACCAGATCTTCTCGGCGGCCGAAATCGGGAGGCTCAGAAAATCCGGAACGCCCGGCGTCACGATGTCCCCGGAGGATTCGAGCCGACCGATCAGCTCGTACAGATCCTCGACCTTGGCCCAGGTGGCGGCGAATTGCGTGTCGGCGATGACGGCATCGACGTCTGCGTCGGGCCACGCGCGGACGTCGGCCAGTGGGTAGGGGTCGTCCGGGAGCCACGCGTCGATACGGATCCGTTCGCCGCCGACGCACTCGAGCAGATACCTGCCGTCTCCGATGGCCTCGTGACCGATGATGTGGGCGATCGTCGCCACATCGTGTCGGACGTCGCCACCGCCTGCTTCGTGCCCCCGGGCAATGAGAACGACGCCGAAACGGGGATCGTCCATCTTCAGACAGTCCTGTACCAGTGCCTGGTATCGCGGCTCGAAGATGTGCAACGGGAGACGTTCGCCCGGTAGCAACACGCTGCCGAGCGGGAACATCGGGATGACGCTCACGGGCGCTGGAGCGGCATGGCTGCCGGGGTGATCTCCGTCGGCGCGCTGTGGTCCGCGTCGCTCGAGTCGGTGTGGTTGGCGGCCAAGAACTCGTCCAGTAGCCGGAAGAAGAAGTCCGGCTCGTCGAGCTGCGGGAAGTGGCCGGCGTCGGGAAAGATCTCGACGCGACTGTTGGGTACCTCGCGTCGGATGTTGTCCGCATGCTTGGCGGGAATCATGCGGTCCTTGCCGCCCCAGATCAGCAGCGAGGGAATGGACTCGAACTTCTCGAAATGCTGCTTGGCGCTGACGGTTTGGCCGCGAGGACCCACGACGGCCCGCGTCGACGCCAGAAATGCCTCCCGCGTCGACCGGTCTGCGACCGATCGGAACGAGCGCCAGGTCTCGGCCATGCTGGGGCCGGGCTCTACCGGAACCCCCCACTTGCCCAGTCGAGCCAGCACTCCTTCGGTGTTCCTGCGGAACCAATCCGAGGCCAACATCGGAAGCACCAGTTCGCTGCCGGGTAGCGTCGCGGCCTTGAGTAGCAGGCTGACCTCCGGGCCGAGTCCACCGCTGCTGACCAGCACGAGGCGATCGACCCGTTCGGGAAAGAGGTACGTCATCTGCATGACGATGCCGCCGCCGAGCGAGTGGCCGACCAGTGGTGCCGAGTCGATGTTCAGGTACTCCATCAGGTCGCGGATGGTGGCCGCGTGCGAACTGAGCGAATAGTCGCCGGACGGTTTGTCGGAGTCACCGTGCCCGAACAGGTCGGGTGCGATCACCCGATACCGGTCCGACAGTCGCTCGATCTGCGGGCCCCAGGACTTGTGCGATCCGAGCAGCCCGTGGACGAGAATCACGGGCGGCCCGTCGCCGATATCGACGTACCGCAAGACGTCCTTGTGTAGTTCCACCGACTGCAGTTCGTACGATGCGCTCATGGTCGACCTCCCTGTCTCGGTTCGGGCCGGTGGCTCGGCTGATTAGCCGTCCGGCACAAACGTACAAGCTGTGCCGCCACCGCGACAGGCCGTCGCGGGTGATATTCCCAGTCAGCGCGCGTTGTCGACGGTGCCGTCGATGATGTCGGCCAGTTCCTTCGCCATCGGTCCGCGCAACATGTTCGCGTGGTGGCCGGTGATATCGACGAATGTCAGCTCGCCGTGAGCGACTGCTCGCCACGACCGGAGGTCCTTGACGTTCTCGGTGGTGCGAACCACAGTCATCGACCCCGACCACGGAGTCGGCACATGCTTGTTCAACGCCACGTACCCGATGCTGGCGAACACCAACCATTCCATGGTCGTCGGATACTGCAGCAGCCCAGCGAATTGCATACGCAGCCACAGCGCGGCCGTACCGACACGGCCCAGATGGAAGCCGGCGTCTTCTCTGGTCGGTGCGGGCGGCGCTGCCGGGACAGACGTACCCCCGGGAAGCCGGTCCAGGAGATGACGGAACAGCCGGGTGTCGAGAAGTAGCAGATGCGGGGTACCGACGCCGGAATCTCTGATCTCCTCTGCCATCGCGATGGCGATCCAGCCGCCGAGCGAGTGGCCGACAAGATGGAACGGGCCGTCGGGGGCCACCGTGCGGATCGCGTCGACATACCGTGCCGCAGTGGCTCTGATGGTCCGGTCCGGTCGCCCGCGTGTGCCTCGGCCGTGTGCCTGCAGGGCATAGACGGGACGGTCGGCGTCGAGGTGCTTGACCAGATCGAGAAACGCCATCGCGCCCACGCCGGCACCACCGATCAGGAAGATCGGAGCTCCGGTACCCCCGGTGCGCAGCGGGACCAGAACGTCGTGGACACCGGACGAGCGCCGACGTGCGGCGGCGGTGTCGCGAAGCCGAGCGTCGACGGTGGTCGCCAGCGTTCGCACGGTGGTCGACGCGAACACGTCCTGCGGATCGAGTTCGATCTTCAGGTTCTCGCGCAAGTGGGCGAGCATCGCCGTCATGGTCAGCGAGTTGCCACCGAGTTCGAGGAAATCCTCGTCCCGCCCGATGGCGTCCAGTCCGAGTGCAGTGCGAGCGGCCTCCGCGACGATGTATTCGGTGGGGCCGACCGCGGTGCGTTCGACGCGTCGGTCGGACGGCTCGGGCAGTGCTCTGCGGTCGATCTTGCCGCGTTCGTTGCGGGGCATGGCGTCGAGCGCAACGATGTGGGTGGGCACCATCCATTCCGGCAGGGTTCGGCGCAGGGCGGCCCTGATGTCGGCCTGGCTCGCCCGGACGGCCCGGTCGGAGCAGATGTACGCGACGAGGTCGGTATCGGCGCCGGATCTCCTACCGATCACCACGGCATCGTCGATGTTCGTCAGCGCGCGCAGTGCTGCCTCCACCTCGGCCGGTTCGACGAGGTAGCCGCGTACCTTGACTGCGTCGTCGATGCGCCCGGCGAGCTGCAATGTTCCGTCCTGATCGAACCGGCCCAGGTCGCCGGTGCGATAGCGGAACAGGCCGTCGCCGAGGGCAGCGAATTTCTCCGAGTCCACGCCGACATCCTCGAGATAGCCGTCGGCCAGGCACGCCGACGTGACGCGCACCTCGCCGATGACGTCGGGTTCGCACGGGGAGCCGTCGGCAGCAACGACCTCGACGAGCTTTCCTGCGACGGGAGTGCCCGCGGGCAGAAAGCCGGACGGTAGCGCACGGTCGAGGGGGTACTCGCTGAACGCGACGGCCCCGGCCTCGGTGGTCGCGTACCAATTGACGAGTGTGGCGCGGTTGTCGGAAGCCAGGCGGAAGCGGCGCGCGTCGTCGGCGTGCAGTGATTCCCCGTAGGTGGTGACGACGCGCAGCGTGGGTACGGTGACCTGGCCCGCGACGGCGCGCAGCAGCGACGACGAGCAGTGCAACGTGGTCAGCGAGTGCTCCGATACCCACTCTGCGATGCTGCCGACCGTGCCGGATCGAGGGTCACGGCAATGAACGGTGGCACCGCTGAGCAGCCCGGCGAACAGAGTGTTCAGGCCCGCGCCGAAACTGACGGGAAGGGCATCGCCGACGCGATCGTGGGTGCCCAACCCCAGCGCGGTCGACACCTCGTACGCCTTGGTCAGGCACATGCGATGACTGAGTACGACGCCTTTGGGCGTACCGGTGGATCCGGACGTGTAGTTGATCACCGCGGTGTGGCCGCCCGAGACCGTCGGCAGCGGTACGCAGGAATCGACCGCTGCGTCGACGGTCGCCGAATCGAGGGTCGAGGCCTTGGCCTGTTCGACGATGCGGTCGCGGCGCTCGTGGGGGAGTTGCGGATCCAGCGGAACCAATGGATGGCCTGCGGCGATGACGGCCAGCATCAGCACGATCGAGTCGACCGACGCGTCCGCCTCGACGGCGACGGGCCGGTGATCGGACGGGCGCAGGGCAGCGATCTTGCGTGCCTGCGAATACACGCGATGCAGCAGCTCGTCGAAGGTCAGTGACGTCCCCGCCGCGTGCAACGCTGCAGCGTCCGGCATGGCGTGCGCTACCTCGCGGTAGCGAGCCATCAGCGTGTCGCGGCCGTCGGGACGACACAGCGGGGCGAGCGCGGATCGCGTCGGCACAGCTCGACTCGACACGGGTCCCGTCGGCTCAGATCGGGTCGACACGGATCCCGTCGGCACAGCTCGGGTCGGCGCGTAGGCGTCCTGAATCGTCATGATTCTCCTTGCACGAGCCCGACCCGCGAGGTAAAGGTTCGTTTGCGGTACACAAACCTACTTGAAGACTGTTTTACCACCCCTAAAGTAGACGCGGGCCGTCTTTCCGCGCAAGCCGAAAACCGGACATTTCGTAACGAACGGGTGTCGTTACGAAATGCCCGGTGTCGGGGCGACCCAGATCAGAGGTCGGCTATCGCCTCCAGCGGTTTGGTGCGCGCGGCCCGAACGGCAGGCCACAGAGCAGCCAGCACTCCGACGACCGCGGACCCGAGAAGCATCGCGACGACCTGCCCCCAGGGCACCGTCATGGCACCCAGGCCCTCGTCGCGCAGGGTCTGGACGAAGCCCCACCCGAAGGCGATGCCGAGGGCGACGCCGACGATGGCACCGAACAGGGCGATGAGCAGCGACTCGAGGTAGATGATGCGCCGCACCTGCGGTCGCTGCATTCCTATCGCCCTGAGCATGCCGATCTCGCGTCGACGTTCGACGACCGACAGCGCGAGGGTGTTGACGATGCCCAGCACCGCGATGACCACGGCCAGGGCGAGAAGTCCGTACAGCACCGCGAGCAGTGTGTCGATCTGCTGGCCTTGGCTGCCCTTGAACTCTTCGACGTCCTGTACCTGCACCACCACGGACGGTTTGGTCGCGGCTTCGAGGTCGGTGCGCAGCGTACCGAGATCGGTTCCGGGCGCGGCCTTGACCAGGACCAGCAGATCCGACCGCGTGATGGACGGCGTCACCTTCTCGTAGATGTCGCCCGAGACGATCCAACTGCCGATCAGTGGGTTGTCGGTGAACACACCGGTGACGGTGACGGGAACCGAAGCTCCGTCGACGGAGTCGAACACGACCTGGGTGCCGATGTCCCAGCCCTTGGTGGACGCTTCGGTCTCGGACACCGAGAAGCCGTTGCTCTCGAGGTCTGCGGTGCCCCGAACCATGGACAGGTCGAGCAGTCCTTCCGGTGAGCCGTCGATGGCAGCGCCGAATTCTTCTTCTCCGGCGATCGTGACGAACACCGGATGCAGCACAGCGGTTCGTTCCACCCCGTCGACCTGTTGTGCGGCCGCCGTGGCTCCGGCCGGGACACCGATCGACTGTGGACCGGACAGGATGTAGTCGGCTTCGACGCCGGTGTCGACGAGCGAATCGACACTCGCCTTCGCCGTCGACCCGAGTACCCCGATGACGGTGACGAGCATGAGGCCGAGCATCAACGCGAATGCGGTGGCTGCCGTGCGGCGCGGATTGCGCACCGAGTTGGTTCTGGCCAAGCGACCGATCGCACCGAACGGCCGGGTGAGGACGGCCCCGAGCGCTCCCACGACGGGCCGTGACAACGACGGTGCGGCCAGGGCCGTGGCCACGATCGCCGCCACCGCGCCGACGCCGACGGTTGCTGCGGCAGCGCCGCCGGTCGACTGAGCGCCGATGACTATCGCTGCCGCTCCGGCAATACCCAGTCCGACGCCGACGAACGTCCGGGTTCGCAGGGTGTCGCCGGCGGACGCGAATTCCTCGCGCATTGCGGCCACCGGTGGAATCTTGGCTGCTCGCCGCGCCGGTGCGTAGGCGCTGAGGACGGTGACGATGATGCCCACCGCGAAGGCGACGACGACGGTGCGTGGTTCGAGGGCGAGTGGGCCCGACGGCAACCCGAGGTCGAAGGCATTGAGCAGAGCGCGCAATCCGTACGCCAGTCCGACGCCGCCGGCGAAGCCCAGCACACTTCCGATGACGCCGACGACGACCGCTTCGAGTACGACCGAGCGACTGACCTGCCCGCGGCTGGCTCCGATGGCGCGAAGCAGCGCCAGTTCGCGTACCCGCTGAGCGACGATCATCGAGAACGTGTTGTAGATGATGAACGTGCCGACGAGCAGTGCAATAGCGCCGAACGCGAGGAGGAAGTACGTGATGAACGACAGTGCCGACTCGACCTCGGCCTTGGTTTCGGCCTGGACGTCGGCAGCGGTCTGCACTTTCAGATCCGGGAACGCGGCGGCGATCTCGTCCCTGAGGTCGCTCTGCGTCTTATCCTGTGCCGCGAGATCGTTGCCCGCGACGTCGATGTACTGCACGTGCGCACCGTCGGTGAACAACTCGTTCGCCTGGCTCTGCACAAACTGAATCCCGATGAAACCACCGGATTCTGTTGCAGTGGAATAGATTCCGGAGACCGTGATGTCGGTGATTCCCTTGGATGGCACGAGTACCTGGGTCGCGTCGCCCACCTTCAGGCCCGCTCGATCGGCGCCACCTGCGTTGATCGCGACCTGGCCGGGCGCGGTAGGGGCCGAGCCGGAGACGAATGTCGCCGGATCGCCGAGCCGCTGCTCGTCCGGCAGGTAGGACTCACCGATCGTCGGTGCTCCGCCGGATTGCACTGCGGCACCGTCTTTACCCAGCAGAACGAGTTGTCCTCCTACATACGGAGAGACAGCACGCACGCCGGGAAGCGCCGAGATGGCGGCGATGTCCTCGTTGGGTACTCCGCTCGATCGCGCATCCTCGGGGGCGACTCGAACGTCGGCTCCCTGTGCGGTGTCGGCGAACAGTGACGAGAACGTGCGCTGCAGCGTGTCGGTGAAGACGAACGAGCCTGCGACGAAAGCGGTTCCGAGTACGACGGACAGAACCGTCAGTGCCAGCCGAACCTTGTGGGCGGCAAGGTTTCGCAGCGACACCTTGCGCATGGGGTTGCCCGACGCGGCCCGCGTCGGGGCCTTGTCGGGATTCGATTTCTTGGCGACCGAGTGCGACATCAGTGGACCGTTTCCAGCTTCTTCATGCGCTCGAGGACGGCGTCGGCGGTGGGCGACGCCAGTTGATCGATGACAGCTCCGTCGGCCAGGAACACGACGCGGTCGGCGTAACTGGCCGCTCGTGGGTCGTGGGTGACGATGACGACGGTCTGATCGAATTCGTCTGCGGCCGTGCGCAGAATCGACAGCACCTCACCGGACGAACGAGAGTCCAGGTTGCCCGTCGGCTCGTCGCCGAACACGATGTCGGGTCGACCGGCCAGTGCACGAGCGCACGCCACGCGCTGTTGCTGCCCACCCGAGAGTTCGCTCGGGCGATGGCCCAGGCGGTCGCGCAGTCCCAGTCGGTCGACGACGGTATCGAGCCAGCCCTGATCCGGGGTGCGTCCGGCGATGTCGAGCGGCAGAGTGATGTTCTCGAGCGCGGTCAGGGTGGGCACCAAATTGAAGGCCTGGAACACGAAACCGATTCGGTCCCTTCGTAACCCGGTCATCTCCTTGTCGGACAGCGCCGTCAGCTCGGTGTCACCGATCGTGACCGTGCCCGAGGACGCGGTGTCCAACCCGGCCAGGCAATGCATCAGTGTGGATTTGCCCGAGCCGGACGGGCCCATGATGGCGGTGAATTCTCCGCGGGCGAACTCGACGTTCACCCCGGACAGTGCGTGCACCTGGGTGTCGCCAGAACCGTAGACCTTCGATACGTCGACCGCACGTGCGGCAATGTCGCTCATGGGTGCCAGTGTTTCAGTGTTCGGGCCCGGTCGCTATCAGGGGAGACCCTGAACTCGACCCCTATGATGGGCGTCATGCGCATCGGAGCACATGTCCGCGACAGCAGCGACCCTCTGGGCACGGCCGAGACGCTCGGCGTCGACCTGGTCCAGATGTTTCTGACGGATCCGCAGAAGTGGAACAAGCTCACCCCGCACCCCCAAGGTGAGGCTCTGTTGACCGGAGACGTCGATGTGGTGGTGCACTCGTCCTATGTTCTGAACGTGGCGAGCCTGAACAATCGCATCCGAATCCCGTCCCGCAAAGCGGTCGTCGAACAGGCCGCAGCAGCTGCCGAGATCGGTGCGATCGGTTTGGTGGTGCACGGCGGTCACGTCCGAGAGGGCGAGGACACCGCCAAGGGAATCGACAACTGGCGCAAGCTGTTCGAGCGTCAGGCCGAGCAGGGTGGTTTCGGCGTACCGATCTTCGTCGAGAACACTGCCGGCGGTGACTCGGCGATGGCGAGGCGCTTCGACGACATCGCGCGGTTGTGGGACGCCATCGGGGAGTTCGGTGCCGGTTTCTGTCTCGACACCTGTCATGCGTGGGCCGGCGGCGAAGACCTGATCGACGTGGTCGATCGCATCAAGGCGATCACCGGACGAATCGACCTGGTGCATCTGAACAATTCGCGCGACGAGTTCGACTCTGCCCGCGACCGGCACGCGAACCTGGGCACCGGAACGATCGACGCGGACATTCTGACGGCCGTCGCGCTCGCCGCCGATGCACCGGTGATCCTCGAAACCCCGGCAGAGGGAATCGACGACGACGTGAGGCTGCTGAAAAGCCTGTAGCGAATCCGGCGGTTACGAGGGCGCTGCCGTCAGCTCGGTGGTCGCTGCGGCCCACAGCCGGACCAGTTCGTCCATTCCCTCGATGCCGGTGGACCAGGTGATTCGGGCCGACACGAGCCCTGATTCCGTCTCGCCGATCGCGATGTCGATGGCGTAGCCGCTGGGCTCGCCATGGCCGGCGTCGGCTTCGGATACATCGTGGCGGAACAGAATCTGCGCTCCCGGGCGGCAGGCCAGCGCCGGGTAGTTCCGGGTCAGCGGGTAGTCGCGGCCACCGTGAGGTGCCGAGTCCAGCCGTCTGCAGACGTCGTCGACGAGGTACGAGGCGCGGGCGGATTCGGTGAGGGCGTCGACCGGAACGGCGGGGAGCCGGACGGGATGGACGAATCCGGTGTCGTCGACGTCGATATCGACCAGGACGCCCGACGACGAGCCGCGGCGGTTGTCTCGCTGCCACGTGGACACCGCAGATCCGAGCGCGGCGAGCAGCCGAGCGTCGAGCCGGTGCGTGTTCGTGGGAACGGGCAGCGTGACCGTGGTGCGCTCACGGAGCGGAGACGGCGTGACCTGCAGCGGACGTTCGGCCGGGGTCAGGACAGCGACCCAATAGGGAACCTGTTCGGCGACCTCGGTGCAGAAGGTACGTCCGAGCTGAGCTGGGCTGATCGTCTCGCGATGGGCGAGTTTCAGCGGTGCGAACACGGTCACGCCGAGGAACCCCACTTCCGGTGAAGATTGTCCTAGCCTTACCTAATTCCCTCAGGCTAGCTCGAGTCCGGCCGGTGTGCCAGGACGCCCCCGTCCGATCCCGATTCCACCGCCCGGCGCAGTGCGGGAACGCCTGGTGAGGTCGGTAGCGTTCCCGTCTCCAGGTCCTCGAGCAGGTCCTCGGACCAGCCGAGCAGACCCGTCACGTCGATCCGGTGCGGGGGCTCGACCTCGTAACCGATCAGGCGGTCGTGTCCTTGGCGGAGCAACGAAGCGGCACCTACGCGGTTTCCTCGCATCAGGTGCGTCAATCCGACGGCCAGTTGCGCGAGGCCCTGCCAAAGCTCGCGTTCGTCCGGGACGCAGCTCTTCCACGTGCCCTCGAGTACCTCGTGGGCGTGAAACGGCATACGTGCGTCCAGGAATCGCTGCGCTTCGGTGAGGGCGGCGTCCGGTGGAAGACGGAGATCGTCGGGAACCCGGGGTGTTCCGGTACCGCCGCGGGCCAGCGGGCGGCCGAGGCCGTCGCGCGGCCGGGCGTTGAGGGGCTTGCCCTGCGGGTCGCGCTCGCGTTCGGCCATGGCGGTCACCCTAGTGGGGTGACCGCCATGGCCCACACGATGACGCGAGTGAGGTCACCGACGTGCGGACAGGACGGTCACCGACCCGAGTGCGATCAGCGCTGCCGCCGAGGTGGCGACCATCGTCGTCGAGACGGCGATCGCGTCGTTGCCCAGTGCACCGACGATCGGTGCGACGATCGCCCCGAGTCCGAACTGTGCGGCACCGAGTAGTGCAGCTGCGCCGCCTGCCGCTTCACCGTGGCGGGACAGCGCCAGCGCGGGCGCGTTGGGCATGACGAACCCGACGGCCCCGAGTACGAACCACAGCGGGACGACGAACCCAGCCATGCCGCCGACGTCGGTGACCGCCAGGACGACCATGATCGCGCCGGCGACGACGCCGAAGGACAGCGCCGACAGGACGATCTGCACCGGTGCGAAGCGTCCCAACAGCAGGACGTTGAGCTGGGATGCGCCGATCAGAGAGATCGCACCGGCCGCGAAGACGATGGCGAATTGTTGCTCGTCGAGGCCGAACTCCTCCTGCAGGACGAACGACGAACCGGCGACGTACGCGAAGAGCGCCGACATGGCCAGGGCAGCGACCATGACGAGGACGACGAACTGTGTGTCACGCAGCAGCGATCGGTAGGTCCACAGAACGGGCATGATGCCACTGGCTCGACGACGCTCGGGCGGCAGGGACTCGCGCAGCGACACGATTGCCAGCGTCATCAACGCCACGCCCATGATCGCCAACGCGGCGAACACGAGCCGCCAGGAACCGACGAGAAGTACCGCACCGCCGAGCGACGGTGCCAGCACCGGAGCGACGCCCATGACGAGCATCAGGCGAGACAGGACGGTCGCGGCGGCTCGCCCGCTGAACAGATCTCGGACGATGGCCATGGCGACCACGGCAGCAGCTGCGGCACCGAGGCCCTGAATCACACGCAGGCCGCCGAGTACGGCGATGTTGGGAGCAACGATGCAGGCGAGCGACGCCAGGATGTGCACTCCGGTGCCCACGATGAGGGGCAGTCGTCGGCCGACGATGTCCGACAGCGGCCCGATGACCAGTTGGCCGAGCGCGAGGCCGACCAACGTACCCGCGAGCGTGAGCTGCACTGCAGACGACGGGGTGTTCAGATCCTCGGCGATGGCAGGAAGTGCCGGCAGGTACATGTCGATGGTCAGTGGACCGAGGGCGATGAGCGCGCCGAGTACGAGGATCACCCGGAGGCGCTCGCGTGACGTCGGCTCGGTTGTGGGAGCCGACGTGCTGCTCTCGCGCGTGTCGGTCACCTGCGCGCTGGTTACGGATGTGTTCGATGCTGGGGCCACCCGAAGGTCAGCAGCGTAGGAGTTGATTCTGTTCCCGTTGCTGACTACAACTTTCGTGTCCTATGCCACCGCGTCGGACAGTCCGGTGAGTGTGTCCACCTCGTGGCTGGTCAGACGCAGTGTCGGCGCGTCGAGCAGAGCCGGTACCTGAGCGAGCGAGCTCGCGCTCGCGATCGGTGCGGTGATGCCCGGTCGAGCGAGCAACCAGGCGAGAGCCACACTCGACAACTCGGCCGAGCGGGAGTCGGCGATCTCCTGCAGGCCCTGCACCACAGCCAGGCCTGCGTCGGAGAAATAGCCCGTCGTCAGTCGCTCGCGCTGAGTACCGGCCAGATCCTCCCGGGTGCGGTACTTACCCGTCAGGAAGCCGGCGGCGAGGGAGAAATACGGAAACACCCCGAGGCCGTTGTCGACGGCGAGGGCTTGCAGTTCACCCTCGTAGTCGCGACGGGCAACGAGGTTGTAGTGCGGTTGCGCGGTTGCAGTGCGATCGGTGCCGCGAAACCGTTGTCTTTCGCCAGGCCCAGCCACTCGCGAACCCGCGCGGGGGAGTAGTTCGAGATGGCGACGTGGCGAACTTTGCCTGCCCGGACCAGGTCGTCGAACGCGGCCAGGGACTCGGCCAACGGCGTCTTGTCGTCGTCGTAGTGCGCGTAGTAGACGTCGATGTGATCGGTCTGCAGCCTGGCCAGGGAGGCGTCGGCCGCGGCCCGAATGTTGCCCGGTGCCAGACCGCGGAACTCGGGATGCTGGCTCACCTTGGTCGCGAGAACGACGTCGTCGCGGTTGCCACGGGCCGTCATCCACTTGCCGATGATCGTCTCGGATTCGCCGCCGGAGTTGCCGTCGGCGAAGGCAGAGTACGAATCGGCCGTGTCGACGAAATTGCCACCTCCCGCGGTGAACGCGTCCAGGATGTCGAAGGACGTGTCCTCGTCGCTGGTCCAGCCGAAGGTGTTCCCGCCGAGGGCAAGCGGAAAGATGTCCAGATCGGACGTACCGATAGCAACCACGAACTACTCCTTAGGTCGGCGAACAACTAGACTGTACGAGTAGGCCGGGATCAGTGCCAGGTGTGGTCCACCAGCGCGGTCCGTGGCCCGAATTTCGGCTTGGTCGCCTTGCCGCTGAGATACAGGAGCCGAATCGCGCGATGACGATGCGGTGCCAAGGGCTGCAGATACTCGACCATCTCCGCGTCGTCGATCGGTCTACCCAACAGCGACCACCCCACCACCGCGGCCAGGTGGTAGTCGCCCACCGACAACGCGTCGGGATCCCCCAGGGCGCGCTGCGCGGTCTCGGCCGCGGTCCAGATGCCGACACCCGGGATCGCGCGCAGCCTGCGTTGCGCATCCTCGGGCGTCATGTTCGACGCCTCCTCCAGCCGTCCGGCTGCGCGCGCGGCACGGACGATGGTCTTCGACCGAGCCGGGTCGACGTTGGCGCGGTGGTAGTCCCACGACGGGATGCGTCGCCACACGTCGGCGGTGGGAAACACGAACATCGTCTTCGGGGTCGGGCCCGGTGCGGGGTCGCCGAACTTGCTCACCAGGTACCGCCACGAGCCGAACGCCGAAATGCCGTGTACGCGTTGCTCGATGATCGCCGGTATCAGGGCCTCGAGCACCAGCCCGGTCCGGCCGAGGCGTAGGTGCGGAAGTTGTCTGTGTGCCTCGCGCAGAATCGGATGCTCGGGCGCGAAACTCGAGGCGTCGTCGTCCCGGCCGAGCAGAGCCGGGGCAACGTCGAGCAGTTCGTCGGCACCGGGCCCCCAGGCGCGCACCATGACGCTGCTCGGTGAGGCCTGCACCAATCGGTACGTGACCGGGCCGGAAATCATGCGCGACGTCCGCCACACGGCACCGTCCGGCGTGGACTCGTAGGTGGGATCGCCGCGGCCCCGACGCAGCGGTGACATGGACATTCGGATGTCGACGCGCTGCTCGAAGTCGACAAGGCGGGTGACGCCGTGATCGGTAGGGCCGGAGGAGGCGTTCTCGGTCATCGCTCGGGTCACCTCCGTCGCAGTCGTGGTCGGCCGGTTCAGTGTGTCCCTGCCAGGGCCATATTCAACACCCTTGCGCAGACACGGGTGAAAATATATTGGACGAATGCCCACATCACCGGATCGCGACGCAGTGCTGCGTGAGGGCCGCTCGTGTTTGTCCGCTTCGCCGGAGAACCGGCGGATCCTGGTGATCTCGGGTGCGCGAGGCATCGGCAAGTCCACGGTTGCCAACACCATCGCGGACGAGGCGACAGCGCTGGGTTTCCGGGTGGTGGATCTGCCGTGCCTCGCGTACTCCCCTGCGGCCGCGCTCGATCAGGGGCTGCTCGATGAGGGGCTGCTGGGTGATCTGGTGGCGGCCGACGTAGATGTGAAGCCGACGCTGCTGGTAATCGACGACCTGCATCTGTTGCCCGCGGGCTCGCGTGACCGACTCGCTCGTGCGGTGAAGGCGGCGGTACGTACCCCGCATGTCCGGTGTATCGCCACGACCGTCGACACCGTCCCGCCGCCGTTGTGGCGGGAGTTCGCCTTCCACCGTGTGCGACCGCTGCCCGACGACGCGGTGCGCGATCTGTTGAATGCTACGGAAACGGCAGCGGCGCAACGACAATCGATTATCGAGTTGTCGCAGGGAAACCCTCTCGTCGCGACCGAACTCGCTCGCGCTGCGCCGATCTGGCGCCGGGATCCATCCGTCGGCGGTGCGATGCTCGACCGCGCCCACCTCACCGATACGCTCGCCGACATCGGCGCGTTCGAGGTCGCCGGGCTCGACGAGGAGTCCAGGCGTCAAATTCTCGGCGATGCGGTGCGACACATCGTCTCTAGCGAGCACGGCAGCGACTCCGCGGCCGTCCACCCACATGGCGACACTGTCGCACAACTGTGGATTCTTGCCTCCTCGACCGCCGAGGAGCGCATCGCCGTTCACCTCGAATCCGCTGCCGACGGTCGGCTGACGCCCGACGAGCGTCTGGTGCATCGGGCACTCGCAGCCCGAGCGCCCGATGCGCACCTCGTCACTGCACTCGACGAGCGGGCGCACGACCTGGCGTCGCTGCAGCGCTACCGCCGGGCAGTGGCGTTGCTCTGCCGTGCAGCAGCGCTCGAATCCGATCGTGGACGCGCCCAGGCCCTCGAGGTGCGGGCGGCGTCCATAGCGGCATTCGCCGGCTTCGTCGATCTCGCGGTAGCGGTCTTGGACCGTATGCGGTCTGGACATCCCGATGCGGCCCTGTCCGAGACCGTTCCGGCCCGAGCCTTTGCCGTCGTGGCCCGGGGAGGCGACCCCCGTGCTGCGTTCGGCGTCGTCGTGCAGGCTCTCGATCGATTGCCGGATGCGGTCGCCCCTGACGTCGTCGATCAGTTGATCGGTTCGGTTCTGGCGTACAGCGCACTGAGCGGTGACAGCGAACTGGTTGCGCAGGCCCTGCAATGGGCGGTCAAATACGAACAGCATCTCGATCCGGTCAACGTGCTCGTCGCGCGGTCTCTCGGCGTCTCGGGTTCGAGAGTGCACGTGAGGGCACTCGAGAGCCCGGCGCTGATGGACGCGGTACGAGCCTCGCTGCGCACCGGAGACCCGTGGAAACCGGTACTGCTGCAGCTGGCGATGCCCACCTTGCTGTGGGATCCTAACGACAGTTGTCGGCTGTCGGACGTGGTGGACTCTGTCGCAGCTGGGTTTCCGGCCGCCGAGTCTCTGACCCGGCTGCGGCACCTCGCCGCACTCGCCGCTCGAGGACAGTTCTCTGCGTTCGTCGAGGCCGTCTCCTCGGGACTGCCGGATGGCCTCTTCGACGAGCAGGAGGGCCTGCTGAAATCCTCGGTGGCAGCTGTCGCTGGTGGCGAGAAGAGCTGTACTGCAGCCGAATCGGTGGCACTGGGCCGCTTCGACGTCGCCTACGAGCGGATGCGCCGCCGCGATCTCTCGGCGGAGCACTGTTCGATCACTCCGTACGGACCACTCGAAATACTGGACTACGTCGAATCCTGTGTACGGCTGCGGCGGTCGGACGAGGCGCGCACGTATCTCGACCGACTGCGCCGAACCCGGCCCGATTTCTGGGGAGCCCGCCACAGTGCACTGCTGACTGCAGCCGAAGCGATGCTGGCGGAGGCCGGAGCCGAGGCGCTCTTCGAGGCGAGTCTGCATGAACTACGCACCGCAGGATGGTATTTCGATGCGCCGCGGGTTGCGCTGGTCTACGGCGAGTGGCTGCGCCGCCACCACCGGGTGATCGAAAGCCGCGGTCGGTTGAGGTACGCCGCAGATTTGTTCGCAGAACTGGGTGCACGCACGTGGCTGCGCCGAGCCGAGGACGAATTACGGGCGGCAGGAGCCGGCCCGCGCCCGCGTGAGGGTGATGCGGGCTCGGGGTTGACCGGGCAGGAATTGCGCATCGCGTCTCTTGCTGCCGCCGGTCTGACCAACAAGGAGATCGGCGAACAGCTGTATCTCTCGGCTCGTACTGTCGGCGGTCATCTGTACCGAGTGTTTCCCAAATTGCAGATCACCACGCGGTCCGCGCTGCGGGACGCACTCCTTCGTTACGAGGGCGGTGGACGGTGAGTGAGCACGTACTCGCCGGCTCTGGTTCGATCTCCTTGTCGACGGCACAGGACGGACGGCCCTTGCAGAACAGGAGATCAGCGTGACCCGATCGGACGAAAAGTCGTCGCCCCGCATGTCGTCGCCCCGCATGTCGGTGTCGAGTGCGACGGCATTCGTCGGAGTTGCCTTCGCGTTCGTGGTGGCGATGATGGGCACCACCATGCCGACGCCGCTCTATGCGCTCTACGAGGTCGAGTTCCACTTCTCCGTCTTCGTCGTCACCCTCGTGTTCGCGGCGTATGCCGTCGGTGTACTCGCAGCTCTGTTGGCGTTCGGCCGCTGGTCCGACTCGTTGGGACGACGCCCGATGCTGTTGGCGGCCATAGCATTCGGATTGATCAGTGCCGTGGTGTTCGTCACCGCCGGCTCGCTGACGGCCCTGGTGATCGGCCGCGTGTTGTCGGGAATCTCGGCCGGCATCTTCGTCGGTACCGCGACGGTGACGTTGATCGAGTTGGTACCCGACCGATGGCGTGACCGTGCATCGGCGATCGCTACCGCAGCGAACATCGGGGGCCTCGGCCTCGGACCGTTGGTGGCCGGAGTGCTCGCGGAGTATCTACCGCAACCGTTGCGTCTGACGTTCGTCGTCGACATGGTTCTGCTGGCTGCGGCAGCAGTGGCGGTGTTCCTCGCACCGGAGACGGTGCGGGTGGACGGCGGAGCACGCCCGCACATGCAGCGGCTGTCCGTTCCACCGGAGGTGCGCGGCACCTTCGTGCGCGCCTCGATCGGAGGTTTCGCCGGCTTCGCCGTACTGGGTCTGTTCACTGCCGTCTCGCCGGGATTCATCGGCGGTGTGTTGGGAGTCGACAATCACGCCGTCACCGGGGTGGTGGTGTTCACGGTCTTCGCTGCGTCGGCGACGGCCCAGATTGCTTTGCGCGCAGCCGATCCCGCGTCGGCGCAGCGGTGGGGATGCGCGCTGCTGCTGCTCGGTCTGGTGTTCCTGGCCGCGTCGCTGCTGCTTACCTCGTTGGCCGTTCTGGTGGTAGCGGCGCTGCTCTGCGGCGTCGGTCAGGGCATGACATTCGCCAACGGCATGTCCACGATCGGTGCCGAGCTTCCTCCGCACCGTCGGGCAGAGGTCACCTCGACCTTCTTCGTCGTGTTGTACATCGCCATCTCGGTACCGGTGATCGGGGCCGGAGCCGTGGCGACCGGATGGGGCCTGGTGACGGCGGGAGTGGTGTTCGCCGTCGTGATTGCGGTGCTCGCGGCGGTGGCGTTCGTGCTGTTGACCATCGATCTGCGCAAGTCTCGGGCTGCCGTGTCCTGAAACGGTCGACAGTGGGCCGGATTCGCACTCGATTCGGGACGGCGGGTAGGAGATGATGGTTGTCGACAGGAGGTCCTGACGATGGCCGAACGCTCGTTGCTTGCGGACTTCCTTCGGGTGCGCCGGGAATCGCTGCAACCCGAGCAGGTGGGTCTGGTGCGCGACGGCAACCGCCGAGTGCGCGGCCTGCGACGAGAAGAGATCGCCCGGCTCGCCGATATCAGCGCCGACTACTACCTGAGGCTCGAGCAGGGGCGCAATCATCAACCCTCCGAGCAGGTTCTGGCTGCGCTGAGTCGGGCTCTGCGTTTGGACGAGGACGAGCGGGCGTACTTCCACCGGGTGGCGCGCGCGCAGTCCGGCCCGGCCGTGGTCGAGGCGCTTCCGCCGCGAGTGACCGAGGCGTCGGCCCGGGTGTTGGAGCAGTGGGTCCACACGCCGGCGTACATCACCGACCGCCATCACGATCTGCTTGCGCTCAACGGTCCGGCTGCGCTGATGACGCCGGGCCTGAAAGTGGGTACCAACCTGATGCTCGATGTGTTCGCGCACGAGCACAGTGCCGCCTCGCCGGAGGACTGGGCCGTCACGGCGCAGCGAATGGTGTCGGCGCTGCGATTCCACGCGGCACCGGGTCACCCGCGACTGACGGAGTTGGTGGGCAGATTGTCGGTGGAGAGCCGCGCTTTTCGCAGGATGTGGGCCAAGCACGACGTACGGCCGTTGTCGTCGAGCATCTCCGTCGTCCCGGTGGAGCCGTTCGGTCTGGTCGAATTCCGTTCGCAGACATTGGAGATCGTCGGCGAGGGTGGGCAATTCATCACCACCTACTTCGCCGATCCCGGTAGTCGGTCGGCATCGGCGATCCGGCATCTGGTTGCCGGAGTCCCCGGCCGCGACACTCAGTTCGTTGTGCCTCGGTCCGATTCGGACGATCGGACCGCGTCGGCCAGTTGACGTAGAGCTGCCCTCGACTGTGCTGTTCGGGGCCGCAGCACCATCAGTACGTGGTCCTCGGCGGCAGGCATCAAAAGGTAGTCGAGCATCAACGGACCGACGACGGCATGTTCGATCGTCACGGTTCCGGTTTTTCTCGCGCTGGTCTCACCGGCCCACTTCTGCGCGAATGCCGAACTACGGGTGGACAGTTCGCCGACGATGCGGCGAAAGGAGTCGTCTGGCTCGTGCCGATCCAACGACTCACGAAGCATGGCGACCACCTGATCCGCCGACGATTCCCACCCGGCAGGCGGGTCGGCGGCGGGATCGTCTCGATCGCCGCAGAGCGAACCGGCGTCGACGAATGTGAACACGGCCAGATTGACCCCCTCGGCGAAGCTCGGCGACACCGCACGAGCGAGCATCGTGGACGATTCGACGGTCAGATGCCGATCCAGCAGTACCGCAGGCGAATACGCCCAGGACTCGAGCGCCTCCACGTTGTGCATGATTCGACCATAGATCCAGGCGGTTGCCGGTCCGGTAACCCTGCCAGGGCCACCTTAGACCGGCGGTGTTCGATCCTCCCGAGGTGAACGAAAGCGTTGGGGCCGAGTATCACTGGGCTGGATCGGTCGTGCGGAACTTTCTCTGGTAGTCCGACGGTGTCACCCCGAACTTGGTGACGAACGCACGCCGAAAAGCAGCGGGCGTGCCGAATCCTGCGTCGGCAGCGGCCCGGGCCACGGAATAGCCGGACTCGAGTGCGGCTACCGCGATATCGAGACGCATCGCGGTCACGTAATCGAGAGGCGTCGTGCCCAGTTCCTCGCGCACGATGCGATTGAGATGCCGCACACTGACATTGGCGTGTGCCGCGAGAGCGCTCAGGTTCGCGGGTCGTGTCGGGTCGGCATGGATGTAGTCGGTGATAGCGCGAGAGACCTGGGTCCGCGGCGGCGGACCTTTCAGCGACACCGAATACTGAGACTGGCCGCCGGAGCGCTGCATGTACACCAGCAGTAGTTGCGCGACCGTTCTGGCTATCGGGGCACCGTGATCACTTTCGACCAACGCCAACGCCAGATCGATTCCGGCAGCGACCCCGGCCGAGGTGTAGATGTCGCCGTCGCGAACGAAGATCGAATCCGGTTGGACACGCGTGTCGGGAAAGCGTTCCGCCAGAGCCGACGTGAACTTCCAGTGAGTGGTCGCACTCCGGCCGTCGAGCAGACCGGATCCCGCCAGCGCGAACGCCCCACTGCAGATCGACGCCACCCGTCGCGCTCGGGGCGCGAGCAGCGCCACCGCGTCGAGCAACGCCGGGTCCTCGAAGACGGCCGGAGCCGATTCGCTACCGGGAACGATGAGGGTGTCGAAGTCGCCGCTGTCGGCGACGGCGGCGTTCACCGACACCGTCATTCCCATCGAGGTCACCACGTCACCGCCGTCGATCGAGAGGAAGACGATGTCGTAGCCGTCGACTCGCTGGTTCGCTTCGAGGAAGACCTCGGCCGGGCCGACGAAGTCGAGCATCTTGACCTGGTCGAAGAGCAGAATGCCGATGCGCCGACGCTGGGTCGGACCACGCCGAGACGGGTCGTCGTTCACCCGAGTGGTCGAACGCGTCACGATGCTCGGATTCCGGCCTTCATGCCCACGGCACCCGCTTCACCGCGGGTCTTGACCTCGAGTTTCTTCAGAATGCTTGCGACGTGGAATTTCACCGTGCTCTCGCCGATGTTGAGGCTCACGGCAATGTCCTTGTTGCGCTTGCCGTATGCGAGGTAGCCGAGAACTTCTCTCTCGCGACGGTTGAGGCCGGCGAGAAGTTGTTCGTCGGCTCGTGCGGGAGGCGGGTCGAGAGGAATCGCGATGCTCACACGTGATCCCCACCCAGCGGTGGATTCGAACGAGATCGATCCCCGGAGGGTGTGCACGCGTCCGGAGAGCTGTTGGGTCAGAGTCTCTGTGTCGCAGACGTGCAGGCCGTCGTTGCGGACTTCGAGCAGCAGGTTGGTTCCGTCGCAATTCCACGCGATACGTACCCGTCGAACATCCGGCTGAGCCACGTAGGCGAGTACGACGGTCCGAACCACGGCTCGCGCCGCGCGTGCGATCTCGCCGGGGACCGGTCTTCCGTCGACTGGGGGAGCGACATATTCGACGTCGATCGAGGACTGGTCCAACACCGTGGCGAGCTCCCCTTGCAGCCTGGCGAAGGCGGTGGTCACTGCTTCCTGCCCCAGCTCACGGTTGGCTTCTTCGATGGAGCGAAGCTCGATCAGTGCCGCCGACGCGGTATCGCTGGCGGTTGCGCGTGCTCGCGCGTCATCGAGGTCCTTCGAGCGCAGCGTGGACAGCACGGACGTGAGGGTATCGACGTGGGCGTCGACCATCTCCGAGATCACCCGAGCACGCTCGCTCGAGGCCGCCAGGGATTCGGCGAGATACGCAGGACTCGCCTGGACCACCTGATGGCGTATGGAGGTGGCTACGATTCCGAAGGCAACGCCGACGTCGGAGTCCGGGTCGAACTGCGGCGCAGCCGATTTGGGCACCAGGACCAGCAGGGTGTCGGTCGTGTCGTCGAGTTGCGTCGCGAGACGTCGCTGTGCACCGGCCAGGCGCCCCGGGCCGTCCAGAGCTCGGCGCCCACTCTGCTGCACCGACTGCTTGAGGTCGTCGAGCTCCTTGATCGTCACGCGGCTCGTCATCGACTCGTCGCCACCGACTTTTCTCGGACGGCCGGTGCATTCCCTGGTGAAAATGATCATCGCCGAGTGCGGATACCGCTGCGACGACCACCACGAAAAACGAGCAGCTATCTCGACCAGCGGACCGGTCAGGACCTCCCGAAGCGCGGCGAGCGAGTCGGTCGGTTCGGACCTGGCGGGGGTCGACGGGGCAGAGCTGCTCACGTGCGCATCCTAGTACTCGGAGCGGCGTCGTGTGATGTCCGTTCGGCCAGTGATTGCTAGCCGTTGTGCGTGGTTCTTTTCTCGCGGTAGGACGACAACCTGGACATCGGATTCATCGACGAAGGGAACACCGTTGAGGACGACCACCGAAACCCTCGCGTCGACTCTCGGCTGCCCGGAAACGAAGCGCATGATCGACTTCGCGACCCGGTGGATGCCCTACGGCGGCGGGCCGGCCGAGGACATTCTGGTCGGGTTCGGAATCAGCCCGACCGAATACTTCACCAGGCTCGCCGCAGTGCTTCGCGAACCCGACACAGAATCGACCCTCGACCGCGACACGATGTCCGCGTTGCTCGAGGTGTGCCGCCGCAGGCTCTGGCTCGGCGAGTGAATCGTCCTCCGTACATCACCTGACCTCAGGAGTGCTTGTGTCACAAACCGTTCATGCCGTCGTCGCCAAGGCGAAGGGTGAGCCCGTCTCGATCGAGACGATCACCATTCCCGATCCCGGCCCGAACGATGTCGTGGTCACCATCGCCGCGTGCGGGGTGTGTCATACCGATCTGCATTACCGCGAGGGCGGCATCAACGACGAGTTCCCGTTCCTGCTCGGCCACGAAGCCGCAGGCACCGTCGAAACCATCGGCGATGCCGTGACTCATGTCGAGGTCGGTGATTTCGTGGTGTTGAACTGGCGTGCGGTGTGCGGGGAATGCCGAGCCTGCAAGAAAGGCACCCCCTGGTACTGCTTCGACACCCACAATGCCTCGCAGAAGATGACTCTCGCCGACGGCACCGAACTCTCCCCGGCGTTGGGGATCGGGGCGTTCGCCGACAAGACCCTCGTCCACGAAGGCCAGTGCACCAAGGTCGACCCGGACTCCGATCCGGCGG
>NZ_KQ031373.1:953319-1008783 GCF_000963615.1 Rhodococcus sp. PML026
GTCATCGATGCCGTCGGGCGTCCGGAAACCTGGAAGCAGGCGTTCTACGCCCGCGATCTCGCCGGGACCGTCGTCCTCGTCGGGGTGCCGACGCCGGAGATGACGGTGGAGATGCCGTTGATCGATTTCTTTTCCCGGGGTGGGTCGTTGAAGTCGTCGTGGTACGGCGATTGTCTGCCGGAGCGGGATTTTCCGATGTTGGTCGATCTGTACGAGCAGGGTCGGTTGCCGCTCGAGAAGTTCGTGACCGAACGGATCGGTCTCGGTGATATCGAGGCGGCGTTCGAGAAGATGCATCAGGGCACGGTGCTGCGTTCGGTGGTGGTCCTGTGAGCGGGCAGTTCCGGGTCGAGAAGGTTGTCACGTCGGGGACGTTCGCGCTCGATGGTGGCGAGTGGGAGGTCGACAACAACATCTGGTTGGTCGGTGACGACGACGAGGTGGTGATCGTCGATGCTGCGCATACGGCCGGTCCGATCGTCGATGCGGTCGCCGGTCGTGCTGTGCGGGCGATCGTGTGTACGCATGGTCACAACGATCATGTGACGGTCGCTCCGCAGTTGTCGGGGGAGTTGGATGCGCCGATTCTGTTGCATCCGGCCGATGATGTGTTGTGGGAGCAGACGCATCCGGGCATCGGGCATTCGGTGCTCGAGGACGGTCAGCGGATCACCGTCGCGGGGACGGAGATCGTGGCGTTGCACACTCCCGGTCATTCGCCGGGGTCGAGTTGTCTGTATCTGCCCGAGGCGGGTCAGTTGTTCTCGGGGGACACGTTGTTCTCCGGTGGGCCAGGGGCGACGGGTCGGTCGTATTCGGATTTCCCGACGATCATCGGCTCGATCCGGGATCGATTGTTCGCGTTGCCCGCCGAGACCCGGGTCAACACCGGGCACGGAGACGGAACGAGTATCGGGGACGAGTCCCCGCACCTCGAAGAATGGATCGCCCGCGGGAATTGAGGTTCGATGTTTCGCAGCACAGTGTCAGCGATGCCCAGCTTGGGAGAAGTCTCTCCCGGCTGCCGGGGCGAGTCAGCCGGGGTTTGTCGGTGGCCCGAAGTAGGGTCCTGTCCGTGATCATCGTGAGTACGGACGGCTCTTGTCTGCGTAACCCCGGCGGAGCAATCGGGTGGGCGTGGGTCAATCACACGGGTCCGAGCAACTCCGGCGGCGAGCCCTCGGGCACCAACCAGGTAGCCGAGCTCCGCGCCTTGCTCGAGGCAGTGTTGGCCCACCCCGGCCCGGAGCCGTTGCTGATCGAATCGGACTCTCAGTACGCCATCAAGTGCGCGTCGGAGTGGCTGGCAGGCTGGAAGCGCAAGGGGTGGAAGACTGCGGGCGGCACCCCCGTGCGCAACCTCGATCTGGTGCAGAGCATCGAGCGAGCCATCACCGAACGCGAAGGGCCGGTGCGATTCCGGTGGGTTCGCGGCCACGTCGGCAATCACTTCAACGAAGCAGCCGACGCGCTGGCGGGCGAAGCCGCCCGTGCCATCGCGGCCGCCGGAGCGAACGCGGTGCCTGCACCGACCGAGGCTCGCAGCGGACCCGTTGCACAGAAGGAATCCGTTCCCGCTGCGCCGCGCCCGTCCGAACCGGAGATCGCCACCCTGTTCTGACGGCCGAGCCGCGCGCATGTTCCGGATCAGCCGCGGGGTCTCATCCGCGCGTTGGGTAGTTCCGGTGCGTGCAACCTGGGCCCGGGGTAGCCCTCCACGGTGCCGAACTGACCGTTCTCGGCCTCGTACGCGGCCCGATACTCCACCACGTCCTCGTGGCTGCGGCCGACGAAGTTCCACCACATGACTATCTGTTCACCGAACGGCGGACCGCCCAACAGGAGGAATCGAACCGGTTCGCGGGCGGGATTGTGGAGCTGCATCGACCGGTGCCCGGGTTCGAGGTAGCCGAGTTCGGCTGCGGCCAGATCGGTCTCGTTCAGCGTCACCGATCCTTGGTCGACGACAACTCCGTGTTCGTAGGACTCGTCGATCTCGACGCTGACCCGCGCCCCGGCGTCGAGCACGATCTCCGCTCCGAGCAGTGGCGTGTACGTCGACACCGGCGAGGTCTCGCCCAGAAGCGATCCGAGAAACACCCGAGCGGTCAGGCCGGGCCGGGAGATCGAATCGGGAACGTAGTGCTCGAAAGTCGGTGCCACGAAACGGGATACGGCGGGCAGTGCCACCCACAGCTGCATCCCGTGCAGGATGTCGGTGTCGGGTGTCGACACCTCGGAGTGGCTGATGCCCTGCCCGGCCGTCATCAGGTTGAGCTCCCCGGGCCGCACCATCGCATGAGATCCGACGCTGTCGCGATGCTCGATCTCACCGGAGAACAGCCAGCTGACGGTCTGTAGGCCGGTGTGCGGGTGCGGTGCGACGTCCATGCGCGAGTGCTCGGGCCCGTAGTGGTCTGCGAAACACCATGCGCCGATGAGGGATCGGTCCTTGTGCGGCAGGGTGCGGCGCACCTTCATGGCACGAGGGCCGCCGAGTGGAACCTCGCGTGGGGTGAGGACCTGGATCATCAGTGCTCCCGGATGTCGGTCTGGGCGAGTCTGAGCTTGGTGCACAGACTGTCGAGTGTCCTGAGTTCGTCGGTGTCCAATGCATCGCCGACGTAGCGCCTGATGCGGGCGGCGTGTTTGCGTCCGATCGAGGCCTGCAGGTCTGATCCCGCGTCCGTCAGGCAGATCACGGTCCCGCGTTTGTCCGACGGATCATGCTCTCGGACAACGTAACCCATCGCCTCGAGTCGGTCGCACATCCGGCTCAGCGACGGTTGGCTGAGCAGGATCTCGTCGTTGAGTCGACGCAGTCGGAGTCTGCGGTCCGGGCTGGTGCTCAGGGTGAACAGCACGTCGTATTCGCGCATGCCGATCGGATCCCAGATGTCGTCGGCGGCGAACCGGCGCATCAGGGAAACCTGGGAGCGAAACAGCGACTCCCAGGCGTTCACCGCCACCTCCGTGTCAGACGGCAACTGCTGGTTCCTTCGCAGCGGCCGCGGCCTTCTCTGCCAGCATCGAGGCGTCGGTCGGAGGATTCTCCGGAACGCCGGCCGGGCGTCGGGCAGCGAATTCCTTGCGCAATACCGGTACGACGTCCTCGCCCAGGATGTCGAGTTGCTCGAGCACTGTCTTCAGCGGCAGGCCGGCGTGGTCCATCAGGAACAGCTGACGCTGGTAATCGCCGAAGTAGTCTGCGAATGCGAGCGTCTTCTCGATGACCTGCTGCGGAGATCCGACGGTCAGCGGGGTCTGCTCGGTGAACTCCTCCATCGTGGGGCCGTGGCCGTAGACGGGTGCGTTGTCGAAGTACGGTCGGAATTCGTTCACCGCGTCCTGGCTGTTCTTGCGCATGAACACCTGACCGCCGAGACCGACGATGGCCTGGTCGGCGCGGCCGTGGCCGTAGTGCTCGTAGCGCTCCCGGTAGAGATCGATGAGCTGGATGTAGTGCTCTTTCGGCCAGAAGATGTTGTTCGCGAAGAAGCCGTCACCGTGGTAGGCGGCGATTTCTGCGATCTCCGGGCTGCGGATCGACCCGTGCCAGACGAACGGCGCAATGTCGTCGAGCGGACGGGGAGTGGACGTGAACCGGTCGAGTGGCGTCCGGAAGTTTCCCTCCCACGTGACGACGTCCTCGGTCCACAGGCGTCGCAGCAGCTGGTAGTTCTCCAGAGCCAATGGGATGCCCTGACGGATGTCCTGTCCGAACCACGGGTAGACCGGGCCGGTGTTGCCGCGACCCATGATGAGGTCGACGCGTCCCTCGGACAGATGCTGGAGCATCGCGTAGTCCTCGGCGATCTTGACCGGGTCGTTCGTCGTGATCAGCGTGGTCGACGTCGACAGGATCAACTTCTCGGTGGTGGCCGCGATGTAGCCGAGCATGGTCGTCGGTGACGAGGGTACGAACGGCGGATTGTGATGCTCGCCGGTCGCGAAAACATCCAGACCAACGTCCTCGGCATGCTTGGCGATGGTGACCATCGATCGAATGCGCTCGTGCTCGGAGGGCGTCGTCCCGGTGGTGGGGTCGGTGGTGACATCTCCGACGGTGAAGATTCCGAACTGCATGGCGTGCTCCTACCCGAACGACAAGTTCATGCGTTTGCATTGACTATGCCGTACAACCGGGGTGCGGTCCGGGTTATTTCCGCGGCGGTCACTGCACGAGCGACGCGGTTCCGGTGAGCAACCGCACGTCGTACGACTCGGTCGGGCCGTGCTGCTCGGTGGTTCCGCCGTGCACGGTGTACAGCACTGCGTACGAGGTGAACGTGACGTCCTGGCCGTCGTCCGTATCGATGTTGACGCGGGGCAGAACGACGAGCAGGTGGGTCCGGTTACCGTCCGAGAGGGTCTCGACGACGGTCCGCACCTCGAATCCCAGATCGGATCGGGTGACGTCGGTGGATTCCAGCGTCTCTCCACTGAGGACGAGCTGCGCCGCCCACACTCCGGCGGAGCGATGGGCGTCGACGGTTCCGGTGAGGTCGTCACCGCTGAAGTCGTAGTGGTTCGCTGCTGTGAAAGGCATGGTCACAGGCTATGCCTCGGTCGGTGAAAAAACTTCGAAAGAATTTCCCATCCGCTACCCATCCACCCGGTGACGGGCCCCGAATGGTCAATGAGACACCCGCTACTGCTGTCGCCCCCGACCGCCGTCAGTAGTGGGTGTCTCCCTTTGTTTTGCAGTGGCTCCGTCTTGGACGCCATAGGTGGGCCGTGAGCCCGTATCGGCCTTCCGATTCCCTAGCATCGACTTCATGGCGTTTCGTATCGTTCCTGTCACGGCCGAGTCGTGGCGGTCGTTCCGTGCGCTTCGCCTCGAGATGTTGGCAGATTCGCCGAAGGCCTTCGGCGAGACTCTCGATGCTGCGTCGCGGCAATCGGACGACGACTGGCTGCGGCGAGCCGCCGAAACCAGTTCTGCGCTGTCGTGTGGATTCGCCGCGGTGGACGACGCCGGTCGATGGGTAGGGATCATGCGGGCTCGGGTCGAGGACGGCAGGACATTTCTGCTGGGCGTCTACGTGACGCCGCTCCTGCGGGGCGAAGGCTTGGCCGAAGCCTTGCTGCTCGAAATCGAGCGGTGGGCCGGCAAACGTGGGCACGACCAGCTGACGCTGGAGGTGCACGAGCACAATCAACGCGCCCAGGCGTTCTATCGGCGCATGGGATTCAACGACACCGGTGACAGAGTCCCTTACCCCCTTGCTCCCCAGGAGCACGAAGTTGTGATGACGAAACCTTCTGTCGTGACGTAGTTCTCGTCGAAGAGGAAAGATGTTGCGAAACCCCGGCTTCCGATATCGGTCTATCTCGCCGGGATTCCGTCTCAGAACGGGTAGCCGACTCCAGTGAGTTTCTCGCTGGCGTCCCACAGCTGGGCTGCGAGTGCGGGATCCTGAGCCATCTTGGTCATGCTCGCCGGGCCCGGCTTGCCGCGGGACTCGAACAGCGATGTGGGACCGCTGTAGGTACCGCCGCCTGCGACGTCGACCGCATAGAGTGTGGGAAGCGCTCCGGCACGGGCGGACTGAGAGATGAACTTCAGTCCGATCGGTGCCAGGGTCGCCAGGATCTTGTTGCTGCCCAAGCCGTCCGGGCTCGAGTAGAGCTCGGTCGACGAGATGCCGGGGTGTGCCGCATTGCTGGTGACCTTGGATCCGGCCTTGTCGATCCGACGCTGCAGTTCCAGCGCGAACAGGATGTTCGCGAGCTTGGAGTTCGCGTATCCACGTTGCGCGTTGTAGCCACGCTCGAGCTGGAGGTCGTCGAAGTCGAGCTTGGGGCGCTGACGGTGCGCGACCGAGGCGACGGTCGTGATCTTCGCGTCGGCGGCGAGCTTGGGGAACAGCAAACCGGTCAGCGCGAAGTGGCCGAGGTGGTTGGTGCCGATCTGGAGCTCGAACCCATCCTTGGTTTCGGTTCGCTTCGCCGGCATCATGACGCCAGCATTGTTGATCAGAATGTCGATCGATTCGGGAGCCGACTCGGCGTACTTGCGGACCGAACCGAGATCGGCCAGGTCGAGGGTGGCCGTGTCGACAGTTCCGTTCGGGGCCTCCGCGCGGATCTTCGCCGCTGCGGCGTCGGCCTTGTCCTGGTTGCGGCAGGCGAGCGTCACGTGATCGCCGCGCTTGGCCAGCTCCAAAGCTGTGTAGTAGCCGATACCGGTATTCGCTCCGGTGATGACAACGCGTTTCTGCTTGGTTTCGGGCACGGCAACAGGCTACCGGTCTGTTTTAGAATGCGCCGGTGAGTACAGCAGAACCCCTTTTTCCGACAGGGATCGGAAACCCCGCGATGCGGGCATTGCGAGCTGCGGGATATACCTGTCTCGACGACCTGGCCGGGGTGCCCGCTGCTGAGCTCGCGTCACTGCACGGAGTCGGACCGAAGGCAGTGAGGATCGTTCAGGAAGCGCTCGAGCGCACCGGCAGGTCACTGAGCTGAACGGTCACGTCCAATGTCCGGGACGGGTCAACGCCTCGGGTAGCTGTGTCGATCTGTCACCGAGCGCCGCATTGATCTGGAATTGCGTCGCGAAGATCGTCTCGCGCAGATTCGCACCGCGGAGATCGGCACCGCGAAAATCGGCCCCGATCAGGTCGGCCCAGCGCAAGTCGGCACCGCGCAGATTCGCCCCGATCAGGTACGTGCCCCGCAAGCTCGCACCGCGGAGGTCCGCACCGGCCAGCTTGGCCCCGATCATGTCGCGTCCGCGGTAGTTCTTCTTCTTGCCCGACACCTCTGCGCGCACCAGATCGCTTGCATCGAGCAGCGCCTCGTTGACCCGCGAGCGCACTGAGAAGACGTCGACCGACAACAGGACCTCGGGAGTCTCCGACGTGAGAGCGTCCAGCTCCTCGTACTCGTGGGTAAGCCGGCTGTGCAGGGATGCGGTCGATGTCCGGCCACGTGCATCTGCCAGGTACCAGAGCAACTCGTGCAGATCCCGCATGATCGGGAACACCGCGAACATCTCCGACGAGTTCGACGGCGTTTCTCGCCAGTCCCGTCCCGCGAACGTCGATTGCGACACTTTCTGCCCAGCACCGAAACAGTCGTACACCGTGCATCCGGGAAAGCCCTTCTCCCGAAGCGACGAGTGGATGCCGCAGCGCGAGTCCTTCTGAAGGTTGCGGCACGGTTCCCCGGCGGCTTTGTCGACGGCGAAATCCGACGACTTGGCGAAGGGCAGAGCAACGCAACAGAGTCCGAAGCAGCTGCCGCAATCGGCGAGCAGATTCTCGGGTGGGCTCATGTGTTCACTCTGTCCTTCGGGCAGCCGCAGCGTCAAACGAGAATCGTCACTCCGGACGTCGGAGGAGTGCGACGAGCTTCTTCGGGGCCCGGGTGCAGTAGCTCTCCGTGATCAGCTCGCCGAGTTCCGTTCGATCCACCGACTCGTCGAGCAGCATGCCGATGATCTCGGGTCCCCAGCCGGGGGCGAAGAAGCCGTCCTGCCTCGACAATGCGTCGAGTTCTATTCCTCGGGAACGGAATACGAGGACGTGAGCCGGTCCGTCGGTCCCCGCTGCTGTTGCGAATGCCGGAGGAGTGCCGTCGACAATGTCGAGGACGTGGGCGAAGGTGCGGCCACGTACCCGCCATCGGGTACCGACCCACGCCTGCTCCTCGTAGGTCTCGGGCAACGCCAGACACATCTGTCGGACCTCGGGTTCCCAGTTCATTCGACTCCCTGTGACACATGCCGGGCTACAGTATTTCAGCGCGGGGCAGTTGGGCGCAGGCACTTGGAGGAGGCTCCATCCATGGTGAGACCCGAGTACGACGAGGTCGTGTCCGGTCTGCGCGGGGCCGGCTGCGTGTTCGCGGAAGAAGAAGCCGACATTCTGGTCGAATCCGCATCGGACAGCGACGATCTCGCCGCCCTGCTCGCTCGCCGTATCGCCGGGGAACCGCTCGAACACATCGTCGGCTGGGTGTGGTTCTGTGGTCGACGCGTCGCCGTCGAACCGGGGGTATTCGTACCCCGTCGGAGAACTGAATTCCTGGTGAATTGCGCTGCAGCACTGCAGCCGTCGCGATTATTGGACATGTGCTGCGGATCAGGTGCGGTAGGACTGTCGGTCGGTGGCGTCACCGAATTACATGCCGCCGATCTCGACGCGGCGGCCGTGGAATGCGCCACGCGCAACCTGGCTGCCGTCGGGGGTACGGTGCACCGCGGCGATCTGTACGACGCCTTGCCGCCGGAGTTGCTCGGATCCTTCGATGCGATAGTGGTCAACGCGCCGTACGTCCCGACGGCCCACATCGAACTGATGCCGCGAGAAGCGCGATTGCACGAGCCGCGGATCGCGCTCGACGGCGGCGAAGACGGTGCCCGATTCCACCGTCTCGTGGCCGAGGGGGCACCTGCATGGTTGTCCCCCGGCGGTCACTTGCTGATCGAAAGCAGTGCTGCACTGGCTGATTCGACTCTGCGGGCAGTGCGCGACTGCGGATTCCACGCGCGGGTGAGCGCATCGGACGAATTCGACGCGGTGGTCGTGATCGCTTCGCGTACGTGACGAGACGAGTGCCACACCGCCGGTTTCGGCGGCGCGTTTCGACCGAGGCGTTTCGTGGCATACCCCAACGGATCCCGATAGAGAAAAGAGGCTGTTCGACCATGACTACTTTGCTGTTCGCGGTAACCGCTGCCGACCATTGGACCCTGAACGACGGAAGCAAGCACCCCACCGGGTACTGGGCCGAGGAGCTCGTCGAGTCCCATCGCACATTCGTCGAGGCCGGGTGGGACATCACGGTGGCGACGCCGGGTGGCAAGGCTCCGGTCGTCGACGAGGGCAGCCTGGCCGTCGACGCGAACGGTGGCGACGAGCAGAAGGTGGCGGACCAGAAGAGCTACCTGGCCTCGATCGAGTCGATCCTGTCCTCGCCCGCGAAGCTGGAAGACCAGAAGGCCTCCGACTTCGACGTCGTGTTCGTCCCCGGTGGCCACGGGCCCATGGAGGACCTCGCCGTCTCGACGAGCTTCGGTGCCCTCGTGGTCGACTTCCTCGATGCGAACAAGGTGGTCTCGGCGGTGTGCCACGCACCGGCGGCCCTGCTGCCTGCCGTCCGTACCGACGGCTCCTGGGCTTTCGACGGGTACGAGCTCACCGGCTTCACCGACGAGGAAGAGACCCAGGCCGGGCTCGCAGACAAGGCCCCATGGCTCCTCGAGACCCGGCTGCGCGAGAACGGCGCCAAGTTCGAGAACGCCGACGCCTGGTCGCCACATGTGGTCGTCGACCGCAACCTCTACACGGGCCAGAACCCCGCATCGACGCGTCCTCTCGCGGAGAAGCTGGTCAGCGCCCTGAAGTAGGACGCCGTGGACGGTCGGTGTTCTGCCCACGGAGAACATCGACCGCTCGGGGAACATCACTACTCCTTTCGAAGTTGAGCCCCTATAGCTCAACCCTTTGGAGGAGAAGTGACCGAAACCGTTCGTGTCCCCGTACTGTTCCTGACCGACCCGATCGTCCTGCCCGGAATGGTGGTGCCCGTCGAACTCGACGAGGCCGCACGCGCCGCCGTCGACGCAGCGAAGGCAAGCAACGACGGCACGCTGCTCGTCGCTCCCCGACTCGAAGATCGGTACGCCGCTTATGGCGTTCTCGCCACCATCGTGCAGATGGGACGGTTGGCCGACGGTCGCCCGGCCGCCGTCATCAAGGCAACTCGTCGTGCGCACATCGGCCACGGGGTCAGTGGCCCCGGGGCGGCCCTGTGGGTCGAGGCCGAGCCCGTCGCCGATACAACCCCGAACGACGACCTCAAAGCGCTTGCAGCCGAATACAAGCAACTCGTCGTGGCGATGCTGCAACGCCGCGACGCGTGGCAGGTGATCGACTCGGTCAACAAGCTCACCGACCCCGGCGCGATCGCCGATACCGCGGGCTACGCGTCGTACCTGACTGACGTCCAGAAGCGGGATCTGCTCGAAACACCTGACGTGGCAACGCGTCTGACATCGCTGATCGAGTGGACCAAGGCTCACTTGGCCGAGGTCGAGGTCAACGACAAGATTTCCGGTGACGTCCGAGAGGGCATGGAGAAGACACAGAAGGAGTTCCTCCTGCGTCAGCAGCTCGCCGCTATCCGAAAAGAACTGGGCGAGGACGAACCCGACGGTGCGGACGACTACCGCGGCCGCGTGGAGGCTGCGGACCTGCCAGAGAAGGTGCGCGAACAAGCGCTCCGTGAAGTGGGCAAGTTGGAGCGGGCCAGTGATCAGAGCCCCGAGTCGGGGTGGATTCGCACCTGGCTCGACACCGTGCTGGACCTGCCGTGGAACAACACCACGACCGACAACACCGACATCGATTCGGCGCGAGCCGTTCTCGATGCCGACCACCACGGCCTCGACGACGTGAAGGACCGCATCGTCGAATATCTGGCCGTTCGCGCACGGCGCTCCGAGCGGGGTATGCAGTCCGTCGGCGGACGCGGCTCCGGTGCAGTCATGGTGCTCGCCGGACCTCCCGGTGTCGGTAAGACCTCGTTGGGCGAATCGGTGGCCCGCGCTCTCGGTCGTACCTTCGTCCGTGTTGCCCTCGGTGGGGTTCGCGACGAGGCCGAGATCCGCGGCCACCGTCGCACCTACGTCGGCGCATTGCCGGGCCGCATCGTGCGGGCGATCGGCGAGGCGGGATCGATGAATCCCGTTGTGCTGCTGGACGAGATCGACAAGGTAGGTTCGGACTACCGCGGTGATCCCAGCGCCGCACTGCTCGAGGTACTGGACCCGGCGCAGAACCACACGTTCCGCGACCATTACCTCGATCTGGATCTCGACCTGTCCGACGTCGTGTTCCTTGCCACCGCCAACGTGATCGATCAGATTCCCGGCCCACTGCTCGATCGCATGGAGCTGGTGACCATCGATGGATACACCGAGGACGACAAGGTCGTCATCGCTCGGAACTACCTGCTTCCGCGTCAGATGGAGAGGGCGGCAGTCACATCCGACGAGGTGACCGTCACCGACGCCGCACTGCGCAAGATCGCTGCCGACTACACCCGAGAGCCCGGGGTGCGGCAACTCGAACGCTTGCTGGCCAAGGCTCTACGTAAGGTGGCGACGAAACTTGCGGGCACCACGGACGCGCTCGAGATCGACGAGCCGGATCTGGTGACCTACCTCGGTCGTCCGCGCTTCACCCCCGAGGCGCACGAGCGAACCGAAGTACCGGGTGTCGCAACGGGTCTGGCGGTAACCGGGCTCGGCGGCGACGTGCTGTTCATCGAGGCGGCCTCCACCGAGGGCGACGCGGGCCTCACGCTCACCGGCCAGCTCGGCGACGTGATGAAGGAGTCGGCGCAGATCGCGCTGTCCTACGTGCGAGCGCACGCAGCTCGATTCGGCGTCACTGCCGAATCACTGGATCGCAGTATCCATGTGCACGTTCCGGCCGGGGCAGTGCCCAAGGACGGTCCTTCGGCGGGCGTGACGATGGTGACGGCCCTGGTGTCGATGGCCACCGGGCGTCCGGTGCGGTCGGACGTGGGAATGACCGGAGAGGTGACGCTCAACGGACGTGTGCTGCCGATCGGTGGAGTCAAGCAGAAGCTGTTGGCGGCTCAGCGCGCCGGGCTGAAGACGGTGTTCATTCCGGCACGCAACGAACCCGATCTGGACGACGTCCCTGCGGAGGTCCTGGAGGCGTTGGACGTTCGGCCGATGACCGACGTGGCCGACATCCTGGCGCTCGCGCTGGAACCGGCGGAAGCTGCCGCGGCCGCGTGAGGTGACGGCGACCGTTCTCGGGCTCTGCTTGACCTCGAGTTCGGTCGAGGTTCTACGTTGGTGTCATGAGCATGGAGATGACCGCGTGGAACCAGATGTATCGCACGATGAACAGCTCCGGCGCGCAGTCTTCGTTCTCCAAGGAGACTGCGCGCCGGATCCTGTCGTTCGCAGCACCGCATCGACGCGCCCTCGGCGGCTTCCTGGTGCTCAGCGTCGCGCTGGCGGTGCTTGCGGTGGCAACTCCGGTATTGGCCGGGCGGGTGGTCAACGCGATCGTCGACGGGCGAGAGCTACGTGTGGTGGTGCTGCTGGCTCTGGCCATCGCGGTGATCGCCATCGTGGACGCAGGCTTCGGTCTGATCAACCGGTGGCTCTCGTCCAACATCGGTGAGAGTCTGATTCTGGATCTGCGCACCGCAGTGTTCGACCATGTACAGCGGATGCCGATCGCCTTCTTCACCCGCACCCGAACCGGCGCTCTGGTCAGTCGCCTCAACAACGATGTCATCGGTGCCCAACGCGCATTCAGCACCACGTTGTCCGGAGTCGTCAGCAACGTGGTGACGCTGGCTCTGACGCTCGTGGTGATGATCGGAATCTCCTGGCAGATCACTCTGCTCGCGCTGATCCTGTTGCCGGTGTTCGTGCTGCCGGCCCGTCGCATGGGTCGACGGCTCGCACGTCTGCAACGTGAAGCGGCAGCACACAATTCGGCGATGAGCACCCAGATGACCGAGCGTTTCTCGGCGCCGGGAGCGACACTGGTCAAACTGTTCGGGCACCCCGACCAGGAATCCGTCGAGTTCGCGGTTCGAGCCGCCCGAGTCCGCGACATCGGAGTTCGGAGCGCGATGGTGCAGACCGTGTTCGTCACGGCGCTCACCCTGGTGTCGGCTCTGGCCCTCGCCGTGGTCTACGGACTCGGCGGCTTCTACGCACTCAGTGGTCGACTGGACCCGGGTTCGGTTGTCGCACTGTCCCTTCTGCTGGCCAGGCTCTACGCGCCGCTGACCGCACTGGCGAGTGCCCGTGTCGAGGTCATGAGCGCGCTGGTCAGTTTCGAGCGAGTGTTCGAGGTGCTCGATCTCGTTCCTCTGATCGCCGACAAGCCGGACGCGACGGTGCTGCCCCCGGGGCCGGTGGCCGTCGAACTCGACGACGTCAGGTTCGCATACCCGTCGGCCGACAAAGTGTCGCTCGCGTCCCTGGAGGAGGTAGCAACTCTGGATTCCCGTGGCGGCGAAGAGGTTCTGCACGGTGTGTCGTTCCGGGCCGAACCCGGTCAGATGGTCGCCCTGGTGGGTACCTCCGGTGCGGGCAAGTCCACGATCGCGCAACTGATCGCTCGGTTGTACGACGTCGACAGCGGCGCAGTGCGGCTCGGCGATGTCGACGTGCGAGACCTGACCGCCGAATCCGTCCGCAACACAGTGGGAATGGTGACTCAGGACGGTCATCTGTTCCACGAAAGCATTCGCTCGAATCTGCTGCTGCCACGGCCCGACGCCACCGAGGACGAACTGTGGGACGCACTGTCGCGGGCCAGGCTCGCCGATCTCGTGCGTTCCTTGCCCGACGGGCTCGAGACAATCGTCGGCGAGCGCGGCTACCGCCTGTCCGGCGGGGAGCGTCAACGCCTGACGATCGCACGGCTGCTGATCGCGCAGCCACGGGTGGTGATACTCGACGAGGCCACGGCCTCACTGGATTCGACGTCCGAGGCCGCCGTGCAGGCAGCGCTGGCCGAGGCGCTCGAGGGCAAGACGTCGGTGGTGATCGCGCACCGGCTCTCGACCATCCGAGCAGCGGACGCCATCCTGGTGATCGAGAACGGACAGGTCATCGAGCGCGGAACACACGACGAGCTCCTCGCAGCGGGCGGCCGCTACGAGGAGCTGCATCGAACACAGTTCGCGCACACCGTGCCAGCGGAGTGACCTAGGAAAGCCGGGAGCGCAGCCTGCGGAGTGACCTAGGAAGGCCGGGAGCGCAGCCTGCGGAGTGAGCTATGAAGGCCGGGAGCGCAGCCTGCGGAGTGAGCTATGAAGGCCGGGAGCGCAGCCTGCGGAGTGACCTATGACATCGGATCTGGGACCACGGTGGCCGGGTCGTTGTCGGTTGCGGCGGCCAGCATCGGGGTGAATCCGTCGATTGCGTAGTCGAGGGACAGTGGGCTCGAGTAGCCGAGAGCCGACGGTAGGTCGGTGCTGAACGAGCCGATGTAGACGGTGCGGTCCTGCTTCACGACGTCGAGTGCGGCGATCAGCGGGTTTGCCTGCAGTTGTTCGCGGCTCTGTCCGGCGATGACGAGGACGTCGGTGTCGAGTCGGCTGAGGTTTTCGGGGCTGACCGTTTCGCTGGCGTCGGGGATCTCGAAGCCGAGGTCGGTGAAGAACAGCGCTCGGATGTCGTCCTTACCGAGAACGAAGTAGCTGCCGTCGTCCATGACGAACGCGAGTGTCAGTGCCTTGCCGGCGAACTGAGGGTTGTCGGTCTGGGTGGTCTCGAACTTCTGCTCGAGCTCGGCAGTTCGCTCGTCGGATTCCTGCTTCTTGCCCAGTGCCTCGCCGACCACGGCGAATTCCTGCTGCCACGTGGCCGCGGGGACGTCGTCGTATCCACCGATGTCTGCGATCGTCGGCGCCATCGCCGAAAGTTGGTCGTACTGGCCTTGATCGATGAACGAGTACGGTCCGAGGATCAGATCGGGTGACTGCGCTGCAATCTGCTCGAGGTTCAGGTCGGTGCTGCCGACCTCGGGGATCTCGGTGCCGCCCAATGCTTCCTGGGCCCACGGGCGTTGGCGGTAGTCGTAACTGAGATTTCCACGGGTGGCGACGGGCTTGACTCCGAGCGCCAGCGCGAAGTCCTGCTCGTTGAATCCGATGGTCACGACGCGGGAGGGTGCGGCGTCGATGACCGTCTCGCCGAAGTGGTGCTCGATGGTGACGGGAAAGTTGGCACCGTTCTCGGAGTTACCTGAGGCAGTGGGTTCGTCGCTCGACGAACAGCCGACCGCCAGTGCCATGACTGCGGCACCGGCGGCGACTACGTGGACGGTCTTCTTCATGGGGACTCCTCGCGCGTGTGTTTGCGAGGTTAGCCTAACCGACCCATGCGCTCATCCAGCACGCACCGGGTCGGACAATACGGTCAGCAGTTGGAAACGGCGGGCACTCCGGCGAACCGCTGATCGATCCATTCCAGAGCCTGCGGCAGGCCGAGTACGGCAGCGGTCAGGTGATCGTTGCTGGGTACCTGGACCTCGGTGACGTTGACCCCGGCCCGGCAGTACCGGGCAATCGTGTTGTCGATCGAGCTGACCGGGATGAGCGCATCGGTGGGACTGTGCCACTCGAAGTACGGAGCTTTCGGCACACCGGGGTACATCTCGACGCTGTTCTCGTTGACGGCCGCGATCATCTCCGGGCTGTTCATCAGGTCCAACGTGCCCGCGACCTCCATCGCGCTCTTACCGGCTCCGGCGGCGATGATGTCGTTGGTGCATCCGTTCTGGATCTCGCTTTCGATCTGCTTGCCCAACGGGTTCAACTGGGAGCTGATCGGAATGCGAGTGGGGTACTCACGCTCGAGGCCGAGCGCAGCGGCGAAGGCGAGACCGAACACCGGGTGGGGTGCGAAACCGAGATCGCGAGCCATGCGCTCGAGGTTCATCGGAGCACCGCCCGCGGCGCTGCCGACGATGTTCAGCTCGGGCGCGTAGTCGTTCTGCAACGCTGCTGCCCACGCCGTCGCCATGCCGCCACCGGAGTATCCGGCCAACGCAACCGGGCTCTGCCGCAGCTGCAGCGGATCGAAACGCTGGGTGGCGCGGATGCTGTCGAGCACGATCTGTCCGCCGAGCTTGGCTGCACCGTAGGCACTGTTGGGGCCGAGGTGATCGGCGATGACAACCGTCCAGCCACGCTGCAGAACGGCGTTCAGCGCGGGTGCCTCGCGGATCGCCAGATTAGGATCGTTGGACCAGAGCGCTTGTGACGGTGCACATTCGAGACCGAGTGCGTTGATGATGTGTTGGTAAGACAGCACCGGCCCGTTGGGGGCTTTGTTGCGGGGGACCAGCACGGTGTTGATCGCCGCGATGGGATTACCCGCCGAATTCGTGGAGCGGAACTTCAGCTGCCACACGTCGACGTCGAAGAAGCCGGGAGGTGGCGGCATCGGCCGGCTGGAGATCACGTCCCCCGGTGCCATAGCGGCGAGGTCGGCGGGCGGAGCGTAGAAACCGTCCGATATCGGCGTCGGAAACAAGGGCGCCGCAGCGGCCTGACCTGGGCCGACAAGCGTCGAACAGAGAACGGCAACCGCCGTTATGCTGACAGCGCCTGCCAATTTGAGAACCCGCATCTGGTAAACCCCTCCATGCCTGAATCGAAACGGCGCGCGTCTCGACGATTCGGCAAGCCCCCGTAGAGCTGGCCCGCAACTCGATATAGCTATTGATCTGTGACTCGTTACGCCCCCCGGGCGACGATGAGCGCAACGGTACGCACCCAGCGATTCTATGGCAACCGAAGAACGGTCTTTCTGCCGGTTTCTGTGACTCGGCCAAATCCGCTGCTGGGCAGTTGGCGTCGGCTACTCGGGAACGACGTCCGTCGGCGACTTGTCCGGTCGCAATCCGCGCCAGCTCGGGTGGCGAAGATGGCCGGATTCTGTCGCCTCGTAGTACCGCACTTCTCCGACGAGAACCGGTTCCACCCAAACGGCACCGCGCCTGTCGGCCGTCGGAAGCGTCGTGGAGAAAGGACTCTCCGACGTTTCCAGCGGAGCCAGCGCTGCGGCCAGTGAATCGAGCGCGCGATCGTCGAAACCGGTGCCGACGCGACCGACGTAGCGAAGGCCGTCGCCGTCGGGGATTCCCATCAACAGCGAGCCGAATCCGCCGGAGCGACGTCCTTGGCCGCGTCGCCAACCGCCGATCACGACTTCTTGCGTGCGCCAGTTCTTGTACTTGATCCAGGTGTGGGCGCGCTTGCCCGGCTGGTAGATCGAATCGGTGCGCTTGGCGACGACTCCCTCCCACCCCCGTTCCCGGCTCTCGGCGATGGCGTCGGCAGCCGAACCCGTCAGCAACGGCGGCAACAGAACCGAGTCGAGGCCGGTGGTGAGCAATTCCAACAATCGTCTCCGGTCGGAGTACTTCTTGCGCACGAGGGAAGTGCCGTCGAGATGGAGCAGGTCGAAGGCGATGAACCGGATGTCGTCGCGGGCGGCCTTCTGCAGCTTCTCGAAGCTGCTGATGCCGTTGCTGTCGAAGACGACCACTTCACCGTCGATGACGGCGTCGTGATCGGCCAGGTCCTCGGCGAGAGACCCGATGGCTCCGAACTTCTCGGTGTAGTCGTTTCCGCTTCGGGTGCGCAGGGTCATCGAACCGTGAGTCAATTCCGCGACGATGCGGAAGCCGTCCCATTTACCCTCGAACGACCACTCGTCCTCGGGTAGATCGAGTATGTCGCCCACTGTTGCAAGCATCGGTGAGATGTTCTTCAGCACCGGCTTGTCCGTCGGCGGGCTGTCCATTTTTGTCGAGTGCTCTCCGGGTTGGTCCTTCATCAGGTGCATGAGCCACTGGTTGCCCTTGGTGCGGATGAGGGCGAACCTGCCGCGTGCTTTGGCTCCGTGCAGAACGACGATGACTTCGTCGTCTCTCCACTTCTCGAGTTCGTAGGTTCCGCTGTCCCAGATCGAGACGTCTCCGCCGCCGTACTCGCCCTTGGGGATTCGTCCGGAGAACGTCGCATATTCCAGCGGGTGGTCCTCGGTGTGGACGGCCAGACGGTTCTGCCCGCTCTCGACCGGGATGTTCTTGGGGACGGCCCACGACACCAAGACTCCATCGTGCTCGAGCCTGAAGTCGTAGTGCAGGCGTCGGGCATGGTGTTCCTGAATCACGAACGTATCGTCGTTACCCTGGGGCTCGGCGGCTTTCGGGATGGGCTCCGGAGTTCGGTCCGAGCTACGCATGCTGCGGTACTTGCCGAGCTTGTCCGTGCCGGAGGTGTCGTGTTCGTCCGCTGCCGGCTTCGGATCGAGGTCAGCCAATAGGTCTCCGGTGTCGTGGAACCGTTCCAGAACTTCCTGGAATCGAAGTTGTTGCAGTCCCGGCGATTCGAGCTCCTCCCAGGTTCGGGGGGCCGCGACGGTGGGTAGGGAACGGCCCCGAAGTGAGTACGGCGCAACGGTTGTCTTCTTTCCGTTGTTCTGACTCCAGTCGACGAACACTCGACCCGTGCGCTTCGCTTTCGCCATCGTGGCGGTCACCCGATCCGGTGACCGTTCTTCGAGCAGGGTGGCGACGCGTTTGGCGACGGTGGATGCGCCGGACGTCGACAGCGGTTTGTCCAGCGGTACGTACAGGTGAATTCCCTTGCTGCCGCTGGTGACCGGGTACGCGGTCATGCCGATGTCTGCAATGAGGTCACGGATCTCGCAGGCCACCTCAGCGCATCGGGCGAGGTCGACGTCGTCGCCGGGATCTAGGTCGAAGACCATGCGGGTGGCAGGGCCGGGTTCGGTGCCGTCGAAACGCCATTGCGGCACGTGCGCTTCGATGGCCGCCTGCTGCCCGAGCCACACCAGATCCGCTGCGGTGGAGAACAACGGGTAGGTGACGACTCGGTCGGAGTGCTGCATGGATCGGCGGTCGAGCCAGTCGGGTGCGGATGCGGCGAGATTCTTCTCGAAGAACGAGGATTGTTCGACGCCGTTCGGCCACCGCTTGCGGGTCACGGCGCGTCCTGCGACGTGCGGCAGCATCGCCGGGGCGATGGCAGCGTAGTACTCGATGATGTCGCTTTTGGTGGTGCTGGTTTCTGGGAACAGCACTTTGTCGAGGTTGGTGACGGAGACCTTTCGGCCTTCGATCTCGAGCGTGGCCATCGTCTCAGGTTAGTGCTCGCCGTCTGAACCTGCGAGCAAGTTGTGACAGGCTCGAATGCATGGCAACGATCAGTGTCTCGGTACAGATGCCCGAGAACCCTCAGGGCGCGTGGGACAAGGCTTCCGCGCTCGAGCGGTTCGACGAGTGGATGACCATCCACGGTGGTTGGTGCAGTCCGCCGCCCAACAAGGTCGGCAAGGGCACGAAGGTCGAGTCGCTGGTGAAGGTGAAGGGTTTCAAGAACACGATCAACTGGGAGTTCACCGAGTACGAGGAGCCGAAGCTGATCGAGATGTCGGGCCGCGGCAAGGGTGGAGTGAGGATCTCGCTGACCGTTCACGTGCGTGAGGCCGAGGGCGGTTCGGAGCTGACACTCGACGCGAAATTCGGTGGGGGCGTGCTGTTCGGCCCGGTGGGTTCGGTGGTCGCCCGTGCACTCGATACCGATGTGAAGCAGTCGGTGGCGAACCTGGCTGCATTGAAGTGACGGCATCTCGGGATTCCTGAAGCAGCTGTCGGACAATCTCTTCCAGCCCCGCACCGTGTTCTCGGTGCGGGGCTGGTGTGCGTTCGAGGGGCCTATGCGATGTGGGGGCCTGCTCGGGCGTGGGATTGCCGGGGTTCTCGGTACGGGTCGACGGATGCCGGGGGTACGAACCAGGGGTGTTGATCGGTGCCGATGAACACTTCCCAACCGGAGTGGTGGATGAGTCGGTGGTGGAATCCGCAGAGGAGGACGAGGTTGTTCATGTCGGTGGGGCCGCCGTCGGTCCAGTGCCAGATGTGGTGGCCTTCGGTCCAGGCGGCGGGTTTTCCGCATCCCGGGAACGCGCAGCCGTGATCGCGGGCTGTCAAGGCTCGTTTCTGTTTGGCGGTGACGGTGCGGGCGGTGCGGGCGAGGTTCAACGGGTTGCCGTTCTCGTCCATGACGATCGCGGTGAGAAGACAATCGCAGGCGAGTTGGCGGGAAGTGTTGCGGGAGAGCGGGCCCATCCACGGCAGCCAGCCGACGGTGGTGCCGTCGCCGAACAGGTCCCGATATGCGCCACGATCCGCAGTCACTGAACCGGCCTCGTTGTTGGTTTCTGCTGTGGTGTCGATGTCGACCGGGTCGACCAGGTCTGAGTCGAATTCTGTTGTAGCGCGTGTGGTTTCGTCATCGGTGATGTCGTCACTGCTCTGGCTGGCCAGGCTCTGGAGGTCCTGCAACCGGATGTGCAGGTTGACGTGCGGCTTCTCACCGCCCTCGGTGGGGCGGTCACTGGAGGCGAGGTAGCGGTCGAGGATGTGCCCGAAGGCGTCGGCTCTGCGCTTGGCGGGGCTGCGGTCGTCTGGGGTGCCGTCTGCGGCGGGTCGGGGTTCGGTCAACGGCGAAAGCGCGGTGAGCAGCTTTTCTCCGGTGATCGCATCGAAATCCATCTTCGCCACGAGACGTCCGTTGAGGGTTTTCGAGGCGAAGAGTTCGTTGCGGTCGGTGTCTTCCGGTGGTGGCTTGTCGCTGCCGTAGGTGTCTTCGAGTTTGGTGATCGCTTCACGGATCTTGTCGGTGCGTGCCCCAGGCCCGGTTGCGGCGGTGATCATGGCTTTGCGGGCGATGTCGCGACCCTCTTGGGGGAGGTTCTTCGGTGGTGTTTCGGCGAAGGTGAGAATCAGGGCGGCGTGGTCGACGGACATGACGCCGGTGTTGACGGCGTCGGCGATGTCGGGGAAGTTCTTCAACCCGCGAGCGAGGGCCACGATCTTGTTCGCTTTGCTCGGGGTGAGGAGGGTGGTGGAGGTGAGCCACCCTGCGGGTCCGGGGAAGCCGAGCTTCTCCCGGCTCACGCGGGTGTCGATCTCGGCAACGAGGGCGATCCGCCGGGCCTCCAACAGTTGGATCTTGTGGGAGACATCAGCAGCGTCGGCGAGGAGTTCGCTTTCGCTCAGTTGCCAGATCTCCGTGGTCATGGACCAAGTGTATCGAACGGGTGTTCGATGCGCAATGATGGTGCAATCGAAAACTATTGCTGTGCACAAGGATTCGGGATGCGGAACCTGTCGGTGGCCCGTGATATGGCCGCAACGTCAGTCGAGTGAGGATCGCCCGGGACCGCTGAACTCGAACGGGGCGGCGCGCAGTGGCTTCGATGTAGGGGTCGGACTGCAATGCACGAGATGTAGAGCAGACCTCTACTGCTGGCGTGTCTTTCGCAACCACCACAGTCCTGCGATGGGTAGCACGACCGGGATGAAGACGTAACCGGATCCGAAGTGCGACCACACCGTCGGCTCCGGGAAGTCCTGTGGCTGGATGTAGCTGAGGGTGCCGATGCCGAGGACTCCGACGAGTTCGATGATGCAGGAGACTGTCACCACTCGTCGCGATGCCTCGGTTGCTCGTGCCAGGCCGACCGTCGCGATGATGTAGACCACGGCTGCAAATGCCGACAGCAGGTACGCGACCGGGGCGTTGTCGAATCGGGTGGTGAGTTGCACGATCGATCGCGATGTCGCGGCAACGGCGAACACGGCGTAGACGGCGATGAGGAAGCGTCCGAATCCGGTGCGCGTGGCTTGCTGAAGTTTGTCAGGCATATCCGGCCCAAATCTGGCTCAGTCGCAACACCATGGCTGCGAGGGTGAGGACGGCTACGAGGAGCACTGCGGTGCCGCCGCGGGAACGGTCGCCCAGAGACCACCACGTTCCGAGTGGGAGCAGGAACAGCAGTCCGACGAGGTACGACCCGAACGTGAGGCGGTGAATGTCGCGATCGGAGGCGAACATCATCACGAACCCGATCACGGCCTGCAGTGCAACGACGCCTTCGGTAGCCGCGATCGTCCAGAACAGCGCGCGGTCGGCCTTGTTCTTCAACAGAACGGGCCTGTTCGTGGCGAGCTTCACGAGCACCCAGATCCCCACTACCAGGGACAACACGTACAACAAGCCGGTGACGGCGCCGATCATCGAGTTCCTCGTCATGCTGCGGTGGGTGGATGGACTTCCCTTCACAGTAACCGCGTAACACCACGTCAACACTGTGAGGCCCTTGAAACACGACGTTGTTCCGAGCGTGACCAATCGGAAATCGACGAGGCCTGTACTTGTTCCATGGCCGCAGAGGATCTGCCCTCTCGTCGGACATGACGGTTTTCTCGGGTGGACATCGGTGTCCACCGCATCCAGCCCGCTCTGCGAACCTCAGGAGACGCACGTGTCAGATCTCGACCAGTCCATCGCCGAGAACATCAAGAAGTCCCTCGAGGAGATTCCGCATCCCTCACTTCCCAAGGGCAGCAACATCTACGGGTCCACCAAGATCTTCCCCGACTACAAGGCAGAGAACGGCGAAAGCTACTTCACGCTGGTGCACGGCATCGCCCACGAGTCGTCGGTATCGTTCGTCGCGGTGCTACAGGCCACCCGCGCTCTGCGGAAGGGCTTCGAGTCGGCGATGTACTTCTATGGGCCAGGCGCTATCAATTGCCTTGCCACGCGCGGCTTCCCGACGACGGGAGACTCGGGCTTCCCGGGTGAGCAGAACATCAACGACTCCCTCGCGACGTTCATCGCCGAGGGTGGCACCGTGTTCTGCTGCCGCTTCGGGCTGGCCCTGCACGGGGGTCGCGAAGAAGACCTCATCGAGGGTGTCATCCCGGCCCACCCCCTGGACGTGCAGGACGCATTGATCCATTACGCGCGCAAGGGTGCCATCATCAATTCGACCTACATGGTCTAGGGGACGGTTATGTCCATCTCTACACGTGTGGATCTGGCGTTGCTCGGGATTCGAGGAGCAACGCCGGTGTCCAGAACTGCCGGTGCCGGCCCGAGTGACGATGGACATGTCCGCATCGATGGTCTCGGCGCAGCAATCCCGCGCAACCCGCTCAGTCCGTACGTACTCGAAGAAGGGCGAGTTCTGTTCGACGGCAACGACATCGGCCTCGATGTTCAGGCCGTCGATCGCCCGAAGTTCTACGACCTCTCCACCGCCGACGGCGTCGCCTACGAGAAGATCGCCAAGCTGCACGGCACCAGTGTTCTGGCCACGACCGTGGTCCAGACGTGCATTCGCTACGACGCCGATCAACGGTGCCGCTTCTGTTCCATCGAAGCGTCTCTGGACGCGGGCGACACCATCGCTGTCAAGACGCCCGCGCAACTTGCGGAGGTGGCGGAGGCCGCTGTCCGGCTGGACGGGGTGACGCAGATGGTCATGACGACGGGCACTTCGGCCGCGAAGGATCGCGGTGCCCGTCATCTGGCCCGGTGCGTACGTGCCATCAAGGCCGTGGTCCCGGAACTGCCGATCCAGGTGCAGTGCGAACCTCCGGGTGACCTGCAGGCCATCCAGGACCTGTACGACGCCGGAGCCGAGTCCATCGGAATTCACGTCGAATCGCTCGACGACGACGTGCGCCGCCGATGGATGCCGGGCAAGGCATCGGTCTCGATGGACGAGTACCGCGCGGCATGGAAAGAAGCGGTCCGGGTTTTCGGGCGCAACCAGGTTTCGACGTACATACTGGTCGGTCTCGGCGAGGATCCCGACGAATTGGTCTCGGGTGCAGCGGAACTGATCGAGATGGGTGTGTATCCCTTCGTCGTTCCGTTTCGGCCGCTCGCAGGCACGTTGGCGGTGGATGTCGACCGGGCGACGGCTCCCGCTGCCGACGTCCTCGAAAGCGTCACCCGACGCGTCGCCAAGGAACTTCAGGCAGCGGCGATGCTCGGGTCCGATCAGAAAGCAGGCTGCGCGGCCTGCGGTGCGTGCAGCGTTCTGCAGAACGCGGGAGGGTGATATGTACGGCGTCGTGGAGGGTAACGATCTCGCCGGATTATCCGGCGCTGCAATCGCTGTCGTGCAACCGGAGTTCATCGTCCAGCCGTGCAGCGGCACAGCAGAACTGAACGCGTATCGGGCACTGCGCAGAGAGACGTTTGTCGCCGAACAGGGCTTGTTCGCCGGCACCGATCACGACGACGTCGACGACGATCCTCGCTGCGTCGTTCTCGTGGCCACCGATCGAGACGGCACCGTGCTCGGTGGGGTGCGCCTGGCACCCTGCACGGCAACGGATCTGGGGTGGTGGGCCGGCAGTCGCCTGGTGGTCACCACCTCTGCGCGCACTTCCGGTGTGGGCCCAGCGCTGGTTCGTGCGGCCTGTGCTCATGCCGAAAGTCGTGGCGTTTTGCGCTTCGACGCGACGGTGCAGAAGCGCAACGAGACACTGTTCACCCGTCTCGGCTGGATCAGGCGTGGAGACGTCGAGGTGGCGAATACTCCACACGTGGCGATGTATTGGCCGATCGACAGGATCGAACGGCTGGTGTCGTCGACCAAGGCGATGCTCGCCGGCGTCCTCGCGCCGCTGAAGGCGCAGCCACTCGGGCTCGGTGCCAAAGAATTTCGAGGTGACGACGGGGTCCCGGTTCCGGGGAGCGACATGATCGCCGCCTGCGATGCGATCATTCCCTCGATGGTCGACCGCGACCCGGAGTGGGCCGGCTGGTGCGCGGCCCTGGTCAACCTCAACGACCTCTCGGCGATGGGTGCCTACGCAGTCGGCATGCTCGACTCCGTCGGTGCACCCACGCAATCTCGACTGACCCGCATCATCCGCGGCCTCGCCAATGCGTCTGCGGCCTGGCAGGTTCCGGTACTCGGTGGCCACACCCAGGCCGGGGTGCCGTCGTCGCTGTCGGTCACTGCGCTGGGCCGCACGACGAACCCGGTACGGGCCGGCGGGGGAAGCGTCGGCGATCGGTTGACACTGACGGCGGACGTCGGGGGTGGCTGGCGTCGTGGATATCAGGGCCAGCAATGGGATTCGACGTCACGGCGCAACTCCGCCGAACTGACGACCATGGCATCGTTCGTCGCCCGCACCGCGCCCAAGGCCGCCAAGGACGTCTCGATGGCGGGACTGGCCGGGACCACCGGGATGCTGGCCGAGGCAAGCGGAACCGGTGCGGTATTGGACATCTCCTCGATTCCGAAGCCCGACTCGGCGTCGATGGGCGAATGGATCACGTGTTTTCCCGGGTTCGCGATGATCACCGCGGACCGTCCCGGTGCACCGACTGCACCGTCCGGACCTGCACTGTCCGCAGAATGCGGAGAGCTCACCGACATTCCGGGCGTCGCCTTGCGATGGCCCGATGGAATCACCACGCGCGCGGTCACTTCGACGGTGACCGGATTGGGAGAAGCATGAACGACATCACGATCTCCGTGGCCGCAGCCGAATTCGGCCGTGACATGGAACAGGGTTACGCCACCATCGCCGCCCTGCTCGAGGAATCGCGTAATCGCGGTAGCCAACTGCTGGTGCTACCGGAAGCGTGCCTGGGTGGGTACCTGCCCAGCCTCGGTGGCGGTGACGAGACCGAAGAATCGAGACAGCGTCGACTGAAGGCACTTCCACCCGCTCTGGAACTGGACGGCCCCGAGATCAAGCGGGTCATCGACATGGCGGGCGATACCGTCGTCACGTTCGGATTCTGCGAGAAGGACGGCGATACCCGCTACAACGCCGCGGTGACGGTCGACGGCAGCGGCATCCTCGGTTCGTATCGCAAGGTGCACCAGCCACTCGGCGAAAACCTCTGCTACGCAGCGGGAGAGAGCTACTCCGCCTTCGACACTCCGGTCGGCCGGATGGGCATGCAGATCTGCTACGACAAGGGGTTCCCCGAGGCGGCCCGCGAACTCGCGCTCGACGGAGCCGAGATCGTCGCGTCCATCTCCGCGTGGCCCACGGCACGTACCGCGACGACCCCGAACATGGAAGAAGATCGGTGGAAGCAACGCTTCGACATCTACGATCGCGCTCGTGCACTGGAGAATCAGATCATCTGGGTCGCGGCGAATCAGGCCGGCACGTTCGGGTCTCTGAGGTTCGTCTGCAGCGCCAAGATCGTCGGGCCCGGCGGTGAGATCCTCGCGGGCACAGGCGTCGAGCCGGGCTTGGCCACAGCCACCGTCGATGTCGAGGCGCTCATCGGCGCGGCACGTGGCGGTGGCATGTACAACCTGCGCGACCGACGGCCCTCGGTCTATCGCACCATCACCAAGGAGACCGTTCATGCCTGAGATGTCGTTCGTGGTGCGGTGGCCCGACGGACGCGAACAGTCCTGCTACTCGCCCTCTTTGGTGATGCACGACTATCTGAGCCCCGGGCAGGAATACCCGGTGGCCGAGTTCGTTCAGCGAACGTCCGAGGCATTGACCGTGGCGAGCGATCGAGTTCTCGCCAAGTTCGGGATGCGGTGCACGTCGGCCGCGCAGCAGATGGAAGAGATTCACGGTGTCAGCGCGTCGTATCAGGCCGGTGCCGTTCGCGTACTGAGTATGTCGGGAGCTGAATTGCTATGACAGAGAGCCACAGAGCAAGAGAGAACCATTCCGTAATCGTCATCGGCGGCGGGCAGGCCGGACTGTCCATCAGCTGGCATCTGACGCAGCGAGGCATCGACCACGTCGTCCTCGAACGCGACACCATCGCGCACGAATGGAAGGACTCGCGCTGGGACAACTTCACCCTCGTCACCCCCAACTGGCAGTGTGCGCTCCCCGGATACTCCTACGACGGTGACGATCCCGACGGGTTCATGCAGCGCGACGAGGTATACGCCTTCGTTCGACGCTATGCCGAGAGCTTCGATGCACCGGTCCGAGAGTATGTTTCGGTGAATCAGGCCTTGCAATCCGCGGCAGGCGGCTTCGACCTACAGACCTCCGCCGGCCCCATGCACGCCGATCAGATCGTCGTTGCCGTCGGCGGTTACCACATCCCCACCATTCCCCGCTTCGCCGAGAAGCTTCCCCGCGACATCGTCCAGATCCACTCGTCCGAATACCGCGGCTCGCACCAGTTCCCGAACGGCGACGTACTGGTCGTCGGCACCGGCCAGTCCGGAGCGCAGATCGCCGAGGATCTGCATCTCGACGGCCGCCGGGTTCACCTGGTCGCCGGCACCGCACCTCGCGTCGCACGCTTCTATCGGGGGCGTGACTGTGTCGCCTGGCTGCACGACATGGGCGTCTACGATGTCTCCATCGAAGATCAACCCGGTGGCGTCGGCAAACGCGAGAACACGAACCACTACGTCACCGGCCGTGACGGTGGTCGAGACATCGACCTGCGCGCGTTCGCGACCGAGGGCATGCAGCTGTACGGCCGTCTGCTGGGCGTGGAGGACGGCGTCCTGCAGTTCGCCCCGACCCTCGAAGCGTCGCTCGACGCTGCCGATCGGGTGGCCGAGAGCATCAAGGACAACATCGACGCGTACATCGAGCGCGAGGGCATCAGTGCGCCCACCGAGGACCGCTACGTGCCGGTGTGGCGTCCGGAGTCCGAGACGGCCGAACTCGATCTCGCCACCACCGACATCACCGCGGTCGTCTGGTCGGTCGGCTTCCGTACCGACTACCGCTGGCTGAAGGTCGGGGCGTTCGACGGCGAGGGCCACCCGACGCACAACCGCCGCGTCACATCGGTTCCCGGCCTGTACTTCCTGGGCCTGCCCTGGCAGCACACCTGGGGTTCGGGACGTTTCGCCTCGGTGGCCCGCGACGCCGCATTCCTGGCCGATCAAATTGGCCTCGAAATCAGTGCTGCGCAGTCCCGAAACTCGACGCAGTCTCACAACCCAGCGCAGTCCCGAAACCCAGCGCAACCGCAGAGCCAGATGGTCTGATTTCGACGTGGCTCCCATCAAGATCGGTGCATTGGCAGCACATTTCGGCAGAGATGTCGATCGGGCCGTACTGAAGATCACGACGATCATCTCCAGTGCGGCCCGCGAGGGCATCGACCTCCTGGTGCTGCCCGACGCATCCCTCGGGGGTTACATCAACAGCCTGAGCAATCCGGATCCGTCCGAGTTGCCGCCCACTCTCGATCCGGACGGTCCGGAGTTGGCTGCGATCATCGCAGCGGCGGGTGCGATGACGGTGTGCATCGGGTACACCGAGTTGTCGAAGGGGCTGCGGTACAACGCTGCTGCGTGCCTGACGGGCGACGGGATCCTCGGCAGTCACCGTAAGGTGCATCAGCCGCTCGGGGAATCCTTGGCCTACGCCGCCGGAGATCGGTTCGAGGCCTTCGATACTCCGGTCGGACGGATGGGCATGCTGATCGACTACGACAAGACGTTCCCGGAGTCGGCCCGCACGCTCGCATTGGACGGCGCGAGAATCATTGCGGCGCTGTCGGCGTGGCCGGCCAGCGTCACCGATCGAGCGTCGTCGCTACCCAACGATCGGCAGTCGCGACTGTTCGATCTGTACGACGCTGCGCGCGCCGCCGAGAACCAGGTGGTGCTCGTCTCGTCCAACCAGACCGGGGTGATGGGATCCCTGCGGTTCCTCGGCCAGGCGAAGATTGTCGGGCCCGGCGGAGACGTGTTGGCCAAGACGTGGTCCAAAGGCGGTTTGGCCGTGCACGAGATCGACGTCGATGCCGAGGTGGATCGGGCCCGGAGAGGTCTGCATCACCTTGCCGAGCGACGCGTCGACGCCTATCCGAACTTGTTGCAGGAGAAGCCGGATCGATGAAGATCGCGCTGTTGACCTATTCGTCCAAACCGCGCGGAGGCGTGGTGCATACGTTGGCTCTGGCCGAAGCGCTGGCACGCGCCAGCCAGGATGTGTCGGTGTGGTCGCTGGGCCGCGGGGGCGACAGTGAGTTCTTCCGCAAGGTCGACCCGGCTGTCACCGTGCGGATGGTCCCGTTTTCCCACCGCGAGAACGAGAGCGTCGGCGCGCGGATTCTGCGATCGATAGGCGTTCTGCGGCAGGCCTTCACGCCCGACGAGTACGACATCGTCCATGCTCAGGACTGTATCTCGGCCAACGCCGTCGGCCGGTGCATCAGGACCATCCATCATTTGGACGAGTTCACCACACCCGAGCTCGCGGCATGTCACGAACGAGCGATCACCGCGCCGTACGCGCGAATCTGTGTATCGACAGCGGTGGCGAGCGATGTGAATCGCGGTTGGGGACTCGAACCCACGGTCATCCCCAACGGGGTCGATGCCGAAAGGTTCTCGGCAGCTGCAGCATCGGGCAGAACGCACTGGCGGGACAAGCTCGGCAGGTACGTGCTCGCAGTCGGCGGCATCGAGCCACGCAAGGGCAGTCTCGATCTACTCGACGCCTTCGCCGGGCTGTCCGATCGCCACGTGCAACTGGTGTTCGCCGGCGGCGAGACCCTGTTCGACTACCGTGACTATCGAGCCGAATTCGACCGTCGAGCAGTAGAACTGGGCATGGAGCCGGTGATACTCGGAACCGTCGACGACGACGAGCTGCCGCATCTCGTGGCGCAGGCTGCGGCGCTGCCGTTCTTCTCCACCAAGGAAGGCTTCGGCCTGGCCGCGATGGAGGCGCTCGCCGCATCGACTCCGGTGGTGGCGCGTGATCTGCCGGTACTGCGAGAGGTGTTCGGAGACAGCGTCACCTACGCATCGTCGGTGGAGACCATGGCCAGCGAATTGGACCGTGCGTTGCACGAGCCGCAGGATCCGTCACCGGGGCTGGCGCTGGCGCACAGCCTCACCTGGGACGAGGCTGCGCGTCGACACTTGGAGTTCTACTCCTCGCTACGCTGACCGGTTCGCTTGTTGCGTTTGAGCCGGTGAGGCTTGAGCTTGTGGAACCCTTTGACCCGTAGTGAACGGACCGATTTGAGGTAGAACTCCGAGTCGTGACGCAGTTCATCCGTCATGACGGTATCGACCAGGATCGTTCCGGGATTGGCCGAACTGGTTAGGCGCGCAGCAATATTGACCACCGACCCGTACAGGTCACCGTACCGGGCCAGTACCGGGCCCCACGCCAGCCCGACCCGCAGATCCGGCATGTCCTCCTGCTCGTCGAAGGCGTCCTGGAGGTCGAGGGCGATGTGGGCGGCATCCTCGGGGGTCTGCGCGCTGAACATCACCTCGTCGCCGACGTTCTTGATCACCGAACCGCGCCCTCGCGCAATGATATTGGTGGCCAATGACTCGAATTCCTCGAGTAGCGTCGTCAACTCGCCGATATCGAGTCGACGCGTCAGGCTCGTGTAGCCGACCATGTCGGCGAACCCGACGGCCATCGTGGGACTGTCGGCGGCGTCGTCGGGAGCGGCGATGGATCGACCGGCCGCTGCTGCCAGGTGGCGTCGCCAGGTGTATCCCTGGAGCGCTTCGAGGGTGGGGACGGTTTCGGCGGCGATGGCACGGGCGTTCCGTCGAATCGCGTCGATGTCGTTCGTGTCTTCTTGGCTGTCGATGATGCGTTCGAGTATGTGAGAGTTCACAACGCCCACTTGCCATTCCGCGAGCCGGGACATCGACTGCCCGAGGGTGCGTGCGATCGCAACCTCCATCTCGGGCTTGATCACCTTCTGCGCGGTCAGTGCGGTGATCAGCTTCAGAGCTTCGAGATCGGCGTCGGTGTAGACGAGTGCGTCGGTATCGGTGTGGACGGGGAAGCCCATGCCGATCCACAGGGCGATGACCCGCTCGAGCGGAATTCCGGACTTCTCGACGATGTCGGCGCGGTTGTACTTGGGCTCGCCGCCCAATAGATTCCGCTCGATCTCCGTCTGTACTACCGAGTTGATCTGATTCTCAGGCATATCCCAACGTTCTGTCGAAATAGGAACGGACGGCGTCCACGTACTCGTCGATCTTGTCGGGATCCCAATCCGTGGTGGGTATGGGCTCGCCGACGGTGACCTTGACCGTACCGGAGTGAACGGTGAAGTCCTTCTTCCACATCACGTCACCGGCGTTGTGAATGACGATCGGAACGATCGGCACGCCGGCCTGCATCGCCAGGTGAAAACCGCCTTTCTTGAATCGGCCGAGACGGGACGTCGGCATGCGAGTGCCCTCGGGGGCGATGGCGACGGAGATGCCGCTGTGCAGCTTCTCGATCGCAGGCCGCATGGCCTCTCGCGCTTGCGCAGGATCGCCGCGGTCGACATAGGCGACGTCGAAAATTCTGCCCAGCAATGCGAAGCGCGGATCGCGTTCGAGTTCCCGCTTCGCGACGGCGGTGATGTCGCGTCGCAGGATGGAAGTGACGATGATCGAGTCGGCGGTGCTCTGATGGTTGAACATGAAGACGGCGGGCCGGGCCGACCAGGCATTTTCGGTTCCGGTGACGTCGAGCTTGACCCCGGCGAGGGTCAGCGCGATGTCCGGGGCGATGGTGCTGGTGATATTGGCACCGGTACGGCGACTGCGGGTGAGCAACCCCAGACCGAGCCCGATCGAAGCACTCGCGAGCACCGATCCGAGCGCCGCCGTGCTGCGTACGGCCGACGTGATATCCGTGCCACGCTTCGGGCTGTCCAGCGTCAGGGCCGGCCAGTTCTTCTTGGCGGCATAGCGCGCGAGATCAGGATCGGGGTTGAGGGCGATGGGACGGCCCACGGCCTCGAGCAGCGGCACGTCCTCACCGCCGTTCGAGTATGCGAAACAGCCTGCCAGAGCAATGCCTTCACGTTCGGCGTAGTCGATTGCCGCCTGTGCTTTGCGGGGTCCCCAGAGCGAATCGCCGACGAGCTCACCGGTGAGAATCCCGTCGGTGACCACCGGAGTCGTGCACAGCAACTCCTCGAACATCATGTCCTGCTGCACCGGCAGTGCCTGGTACGGCGTGGCCGAGGTAGCCATCACCAGGCGATGCCCTGCGTGCCGGTGAGCCTCGACGAGGGCCCGGGCCTGCGGGTAGATCATCGGCGCGATCTCGTTGCGGAAGAGGGTGTATGCCTGTTCCATCAGGTCCTCTTCGCGACGGCCTTCGAGGCCGCGGACGGCCTTGCCCATCAGATTGTCGACGGGGGAGTTGCGCATCCGCATCTCGACGACGGCACTGGAGATCTCCCACAGTTCCTTGACCGTGACGTCGAGGGTCTTGAGGCGTTCGAGAAACACTGCGCGAGCAGAGAATCCGTTGATGAGGGTGCCGTCGAGATCGAAGAAGGCGATGGTGTCTCGGCCGGGTGGGGCGGCGGCGATCGCTATCAGTCGATCGTCGAAGTCGGTCATGGATTGTTCTCCTCGGGGGCAGAGATCGGTTCCACCTCACGGAGCATTCGGTGCGCCATATCCCGGATGGTACGTACCTTGCGGGCCCATTCGTCGATCTCCAGCGCGAAGTCCCTGCGGCGGCGGGCGATGCCGTCCGAGCTGGAATCGATCAGGTCGCGGTTCTCGGCCAGTTGCAGTGCAGTGTCGAACAGTTCGCCCGAGATGGACTCACTGTGATCGAGCTGCTGGCGGAGCCGCCTGGCCTGGGCAGCGCCGAGGCATTCCGAGATGAACTTCGGTTTGTCGAATTCTCCGCTCTGCGGCAGCAGCATCAGCTGGTCGGCCACTACCTGGTAGGCCTCGAAGATCGGCTGCAGTACGCGGTGCGCCAGGTGCAGATCCTGCGATTCAAGCTGTCGCGCAGCATAATCGGGGTCGCTGATGCTGGTGCGCCATTCCGGGTCGATGAGATCGACCTCGGATTCGAGACGCTCCCCGAAGTCCTTCTTGTCGCCGAAGAAGAACTCGAACTTGAGTAGATCTCGCAATTGCAGGGCCGATGTCCACAACGATTCCTGAGTCAGCGGCGTCGAGTCACCCTCGGTCGGTAGCACCACCAGTTCGCCGATGGCGCGCATCACGAAGAAGTGAATGGCGTTGTTGCGGAAGAACGCTGCCACCAGATGCTTGTCCTGCGCCAGGTAGAACAGCGGTTCGGGGCCGTCGTCGAAACGCTTGACGACGTTGGCGTTGACCTGTGCGATGACGGCCGAGCGGACGACGTCGACGTCGGCGATGTCCACCCCGCCCGCAGTGGGTAGGTTTCTGCGTTTGATGTAGCCGGCCAACGGCGAGATGATGGCCCACATTTCGTTGACGTTGAGTGCGCGATCCTCGATACCCAACAGCGCCATCGTGACCAGTGCTGCCGGGGTCACCGGCGTCGCATCGTTGATCGCATGGGAGACACCGAGCGCGATCTTCTGCACCGCGACGCGCTTGTCGGTGTTCTCGGCGACGATCGCCGCCACCGACATCGGCTCTCCGAAGTTCAGATAGACGTTGCCGCGCAACGTGCCCTGAGCGCGGATGTACCCGATGGCCATGCGAATGCCCTCGGCTTGCTTCTTCGCCCCGTGCGATTCTTCGGCCATCGCGCCGACCTCGTGCAGTCGGTCGTAGGTGATGGACGTCGGGATCAAATAGACGTCCTCCGCGTCGCTCGACTCGAGGGCGTCGACGAGGTAGGTCAGCAGACCGAACCGCGGCGGTCGGAGCTTTCCGGTGCGGCTGCGTCCGCCCTCGATGTACCACTCGAGGTTGAACCGCTTGCTGAGCAGAAAACTCATGTACTGACGCAGCGTCCATTTGTAGATCGCGTCCGAGAATTTGCGCTGAATGAGCACCACGCCACTGCGTTTGGCTATCGGGCCCAACGGCCAGAAGCCGACATTGATGCCGCCCATGACGTGATTGAGCGGCAGTCCCTCGGCGAGAAGCGCGGGACGCAGCACGAGTGGGTCGAGGTAGGAACGGTGATTGGGCAGGAACACCAACGGATAGTTCTTGTTGAGTTCGCGAACCTTCTGCAGCTGATCGCGATCGACGTCGACCTTGTACGCCCGCGAGAAGTACGCGCCGAGGGTGCCCCACATCTCGACGGCGCGCCTGGTTTCGGTCGCCACCATCTCGCCGAGGATGTCCTGAACCCTCTTGTCGACGGTGTCGCGATCCTGGCCGACGTGGTCTGCGAGCTCGGTGATGCCGTCCCTGAACTTCTTCTGCTCCGTCATGTCCTCGACGACGAAGCGCGGAATCTTGTACTCCGAGCCGATGACTCCGCGTTCGGCCTTGTCCAGTGCGAGACTCGCCTGCCGCAGGATGAACGACGACAACGACGTGCCGCCGCCGCGCTCGAACCGATCCTGCAGATCGCTCAGGGTTGCGGGTTCACCGACCAACACTGCGGAGTGATCGGGATCGTCGTTGGCCACCCACCGCTGCCACACCCGTGTCGGCTTCGAGCGGCCTCTCGGGGCGAAGATGCGGTGCAGAATGCCGGTGCTTCGATCGGTCAACGTGACCCGCAGCGGAATGAGCAGCGGATCGTCGGCGTACCCGCGGACGGTGTCCGACAGTGATGTCCTGGCCTCACCGGACAGAACGACCGACGGGGGCCGACGTTCTCCGTCCGGGGTGGTGGCGTCGATCCACTGATTCAGGGCCTGAACCTCGAGAGTGCTTCTGGCATCGAGCAAGTACACGTGCGGACCGTCGCTGAGCGATTGCTGGTCCGCGTCGAGGTGGTACATCGAAGCTCCTGTTCCGTACCTGCGCAAGAAGGTACGCCGTCAGGCTACGCGGGAGAATCCCGGCGCGAGGGCGGTTCGGCGAGGTGGTCGACGGCACTCGACGGGCGCTCGGACGGCCTGTCCGTTAGAGTCGTGTCATCGGCCTTCTCTGGCCAAGCCTCTTTAGTGTTAATCGTAGTAACTGTTACTTCTGGTTACGGTTACTCGGGGTTACACATACTTGGGATCCACGTCATCCTCGCGACCGATACTCGATGCCGTGCTGCCTGCGCACGTGAATCTGTGCGACAGTATTCGCAAACACTTTCGAGAAAGGCCGGTAGTCGATGCCACCCCGTGGGCGCGCCGTGAACGATTCGCTGACTCCCGAGAACCTGACGACGCTGGCAGCAGCGCTCGCCGAGGGGCGTCGCGCCACCGTGTATCTCCGCGAGCCGAATCCGAGCCTCGGCCTGCCCGACGGTACGTCGGCCAAGGTGGTATCCATCGACGGCAACACCGTCACCATCAGCCCGAAGGGCGTCAACGACGAACTGCCCTACGAGGCCGAGGAGCTGCGCATCACCCGCAACCCGGCGACCCCACCCGCGCCTGCCAAACGCATCCCCGCGAAGAAGACGGCATCGGCCGCGCCGGTATCGAAGCCGGTCGCTGCCTCCGAGCCGGTTGCTGTCTCGAAATCGAGCCCTACTTCTACATCGGTCACGGCTTCTACATCGGTCACGGCTTCGACATCGAGCGCTGCTCCGAAGGCGGTACCGGCGACCGACGTTGCCGCCAAGCCCGCCGGTGCGGGGTCTGCGTCGACCGGCTCGGCCCCACGTCGTCCGAAGAAGGCGCCGGGCGGAGTGAGCGTGACCATTCATGCCGGTGCCGACAACGATTGGTCGGTCACCGTCACGCAGGGCGCGAAGAGGCCGACCAAGGCGCAGCCGGTGAGTCCGGAAGCGGTCGGTCGGGCCGTTCGTGAACTGGGCGATGTCACTGCACGCGATGCCGTCGAGGCTGTCATCTCCCATGCACGTGAAGAGGCGGCACGCCGCGTGGCCGAACTGAGTCGTCAACTCGACGAAGCTCGGACAACTCTTGCGGCCCTCGAGCAGGACGTATGAGCGACTAGCTCGTGTTACGACACGTTCTGTTGCTAGGGTTCTGCCGACACCGCTGAGAGGGAGTACATGTTCAAGAAATTCATGCTCGTCGTCGTGGGGGCGGCTGCAATCGTAGCCAGCGTCGGCGTGGGGACCGCATCCGCGGCCGCTCCTGCAGCTCTCGGCGGTGGGTCCGGAATCATCGTCGGAGGCCAGGCGGAGTGCACGCTGACGACGATCGGCAACGACCGCAACGGAAATCTCGTGGGCTTCACCGCCGGTCACTGTGGCCAAGCGGGTGCCTCCATCGTCCCGGAGTACGACACCTCCCTCGGTGAGGTGGGCCGCATCGCATTCTCCAACCCGGAGTACGACTACGCCCTCATCGAATTTCAGCGTGACAAGGTTGCCCCGATCAGCCGCGTGGGCAACGTGACCATCTCTCAGGTCGGCCCGCCGACGGCGTTCCCGAACATCGTCTGCAAGGAAGGCCGCACGACCGGCAACACCTGCGGCCTCGCGTACGGAGACGTTCTGCAGTCGCAGGAGACCTGGGCGCAGCTGTGCGTCGTCGAGGGTGACTCGGGTAGCCCGGTCGTCGTCGGCAACACCCTCGTCGGCATGGTCAACGCCTACCTGGGCGTCGCGTGCTTCGGCCCCGAGGTCGGCACCAACTTCGACGCGATTCTTCGCAACGTCGATCAGGGCAACGGACTCGGCGCAGGGTTCGTCCCCGCCCCCTGACCCGCACTCGTAGACCGATGCCCCGTCGGCGCAATCACATTGCGCAGGCGGGGCATTCGTCGTTTCAGGGGTGGGCTCCGGCTGGCGCGTCCGCGGCACGGACACCGCTCACGATGCGTTCGGCTTCGTCCGGTGCGATTCCGAGCAGGACCAGACTCGACGTGGTGGCCGCACCTGTGGGGTCGGTGAGCAGCCCGGCATTGGTGGCCTCGAGGATCGACAGCGCGATGGCTTCGATGTTGAGGATCAGCACCTCGGCCGGCAGATAGGTGGAGAACACACCCTCGCGCTGTCCACGTCGAATGACAGCCGCAGCCGACTCCCGCATCGGTCCCAGCAGGTCGTGAAGACCGTTGTGTCCCAGGTCGGTACGCGCAACCGCAAGTAGGAGCCGGTACTGATCGCCGACGCGTGCCAGTGCCAGCGTCTGTCGCACGAACACGGTGACGGCGGATTCGTCGACGGCCGGATCACGTTCGAGCGCGGCCGAGATGCGTTCTGCGGCTTCGAGTGCGATGCCGTCGATCAGGGCTTCGCGAGAGGCGAAGTGCGAGTAGACCGTTCGTCGGACCACCCCGGCCGCGGACGCGACGTCGTTGATGGTCGCGTCCGGATTGTTCGCCAGTACCCCCTGCGCGACATCGAGAATTCGCGCTCTGTTCGAGCGGGCGTCACTCCGCTGCACGGGCGATCGGTCTGTCCGTGCGCTCGGTCTCGACTCCGTCGTCTTCGGCACACGTCCACTTCTAGCACGATCGCGTCGACGCAGTGTGGTTGCCGCCACAAAAGATTGCCGATCCTAGCGCGAATTTCTTAAGCTGCACAGCACTGTGCAAGGTGTGTCGCACTTTGCCAACGGGGGGAACACATGACACTGCTTGCGATGACACCTGTCCAAGAAATGCACAAACCCTATGCCCGACGATGGTCGGCCTTGGTGGTGTTGTGCCTGAGCCTGCTGATCGTGGTCATGGCGAACACGTCCCTGCTCGTCGCCGCGCCGTCGATGACGATGGATCTGGGCTTGACCAGCAGTGATCTTCAATGGGTGATCGACGGATACACCGTCCCGTACGCTTCGTTGATGCTGTTGTGCGGAGTGATCGGCGACCGGTACAGCCGACGCGGCGCGCTGATCATCGGACTGATCATCTTCGTGGCGGGGTCGGTGGCGGGGGCGCTGACCGATGCCACGCTCGGCGTGATCCTGGCCCGAATCGTCATGGGTGTCGCGGCTGCGATCGTCATGCCTGCGACGTTGTCTCTGCTGGTGGCCACGTTCCCCAAGCGTGAGCGGGCCACAGCCGTCACCGTGTGGGCGGCCACGTCCGGCCTCGCCATCGCCGCCGGGCCGTTGCTGGCCGGGTGGCTTCTCGAGAGCTTCACGTGGAGTTCGACATTTCTGATCAACGTCCCGATTGCGCTGGCCGCCATAGCCGGAGCCGTCGTACTCGTCCCGCCGTCGCGAGCCGTCGATGCCGGTGCGATCGATTGGATCGGCGGGTTGCTGTCGGTTCTGGCCGTCTCGACCATCGTCTACTCCATCATCGAGGGCATGCACTTCGGCTGGACCGTCGGGCCGCTATACTTCGGCCTCGTCGGACTGCTGTCGGTGCTGGGTTTCGTGGGCTGGGAACTACGACACCCCAATCCATTGCTGGACGTGCGGATGTTCTCCTCGCGTGTTCTCGGGGGTGCCACCCTTGCGGTACTGGTGTTCTTCCTGGTGACGTTCGGGGCGATCTACCTCGTGGCGCAGTACCTCCAGTTCGCTCTCGGGTACGGCCCGGTCTCCACCGGAGTGCATCTGCTGCCGCTGGCCGGCGCAGTGTTCGTCGGGTCCGGAATCACGATGTGGCTGACCCCCAAGATGGGGCCGCGTGTCACCGTCACCGCAGGGATGATCGTGGGCACGCTGTCGGTCGTCTCCCTCGTCGGAATCGATTCGACGGCAACGTATGTCGACTTCCTGCCCGTACTGACGCTGCTCGGACTGGCCATCGGACTGTCCGTCTCGCCCTGCACCGATGCCATCATGGGTGAGTTCCCGGACGACAAGCTCGGTGTCGGCGGCGGACTGAACGACACTGCACTCGAACTGGGTGGGTCTCTCGGCATCGCTGTATTGGGTTCGGTTCTGGCGGCGTCGTATCGACAGGGAATCGAGGGGTTTCTGCAGACCTTCCCCGGTAAGCAACCCAATGGCCAGTACACCGGTCAGGCCGCAGAAGGGCTTGCGGCATCGCAAGATTCGCTGGCCGGTGCGGTGATCGTCTCGGACATCATTCGCGAGCAGAATGCATTTCTGAGCGGCTTCGCAGACAATCTCGAAGCGAATGCCATCTCTGCCTTCGGCAGTGCCGTCTTGCACACCAGTGTCGTTGCGGCCGTGGTGTTCGGCACCGGAACCGTGATCGTGGCGTTCCTCATCCCGGCCAAGAACAAGGCGCTTGCGTCGTCATCGGACATGATCGCGTTCGAGCCGATCGTGCCCTTCGTTGCGCCGCCGGCCACGAGCGCAGCGGCTGTCCGTGAGGTCGCCGAGCTCGAGCAGCTGCTCGAACGCCCGTCGGCAGCCAAGCCCGAACCGAGTACGCCGCGTGTACCGCGAACATCGAAGCCGCACAACGCTGCCGCGCCGGCACTGGTCGACGCCGAACTCGAACGCCCCAGCATCTATCAATTGGCGCTCGAACTCGGCGAACTGCCCGTCGTACCCACACCGCCGGACGTGGAGCCGACCGAACCGTTGCAGACGTTCTACCAACGAGCCAGCCGACAACACGCGACGTGCACCGAGCTGAACGAACGCTCGAGCCCTATCTGGGCCATGCCGCTGTAGACCTCCCCAGCGCGTCAATGGACCACTGCACTGCCGCCGGGTTGGGATCAATGCGCCTTTGTTGCAGTCCAACTGACTGAAACCCACATTGATCCCAACCGGGGGGGGGGGGCTAGGGCCGGGGGCTAGGGCTAGGGCTAGGGCGGGTGGCTAGATCAGCACCGCACCGTTCGATGCCGAACCGACCAGCTTCGAGTATTTGGCCAGTACTCCGCGGGTGTAGCGCGGAGGAAGCGGTGCCCAACCCTCCTGGCGTGCTTGCATTTCGGCTGCGTCGACGAGAACGTCGAGGGTGCCCTTGCCGACGTCGAGTCGGATCTGGTCGCCGTCGCGGACGAAGGCGATGGGTCCGCCGTCGACTGCCTCGGGTGCCACGTGTCCGACGCAGAGGCCGGTGGTTCCGCCGGAGAATCGGCCGTCGGTGAGCAGCAGGACGTCCTTGCCCAGGCCCGCGCCCTTGATGGCTCCGGTGATCGCGAGCATTTCGCGCATTCCGGGTCCGCCCTTGGGTCCCTCGTACCGGATGACGACGACGTCGCCTGCCGCGATGGTGCCGTCTTCGAGAGCATCCATGGCCGCGCGTTCGCGCTCGAAAACTCGTGCGGTACCGACGAATACGTCGGAATCGAAACCGGCGGACTTGACGACGGCTCCGCCCGGGGCGAGTGATCCTTCGAGAATGGTGATGCCGCCGGTCGGGTGGATCGGCTTGTCCAGTGCGCGCAGCACTTTGCCGTCGGGGTCCGGGGGAGCGATGTGTGCGAGGTTCTCCGCCACGGTCTTTCCGGTGACGGTCATGCAGTCGCCGTGCATGAGGCCGGCGTCGAGCAGCGCCTTCATGACCACGGGGACACCGCCGATGGCGTCGACGTCGGTCATGACGTGCTTGCCGAAGGGCTTGACGTCGGCGAGGTGTGGAACCTTCGCTCCGACGCGGGTGAAGTCGGCGAGGGTCAGTTCGACCTGAGCTTCGTGCGCGATGGCCAGCAGGTGCAGCACGGCGTTGGTTGATCCGCCGAAAGCCATGACGACGGCGATCGCGTTCTCGAAGGCTTCCTTGGTGAGGATGTCGCTGGTGCGGATGCCGCGTCGCAGCAATTCGACGACGGCCTCGCCGCTGGCGTGTGCGAAGCCGTCCCGGCGACGGTCCGGTGCCGGCGGAGAAGCGCTGCCGGGCAACGACATTCCCATGGCCTCGGCGGCGCTGGCCATGGTGTTCGCGGTGTACATGCCGCCGCAGGCACCTTCGCCGGGGCAGATGGCGCGTTCGATGGTGTCGACGTCGGCGCGCGACATCAGTCCACGGGAGCAGGCACCGACGGCCTCGAAGGCGTCGATGATCGTCACCTGGTGCTCGCTGCCGTCGGACAGGGTGGCGAATCCGGGCAGCGTGGATCCGGCGTAGAGGAAGACGCTGGCGAGGTCGAGACGCGCGGCAGCCATCAACATTCCGGGCAGCGACTTGTCGCAGCCGGCGAGCAGCACGGAGCCGTCGAGACGTTCGGCGCTGATGACGGTTTCGACGCTGTCGGCGATGACCTCACGCGAGACCAACGAGAAGTGCATGCCCTCGTGGCCCATCGAGATGCCGTCGGACACCGAGATGGTGCCGAATTCCAACGGATACCCGCCGGCCGCGTGGACGCCCTTCTTGACTTCCTTCGCCAGTCGTTCGAGCGAGAGGTTGCAGGGAGTGATCTCGTTCCACGACGACGCGACGCCGATCTGGGACTTGACCCAGTCGTCGTCGCCCATCCCGACGGCGCGGAGCATGCCGCGGGCGGCAGTCTTCTCCAGCCCGTCGGTGACGTCCCGGCTACGTGGCTTGACGTCGACTTCGGGTGGATTGTGCGGGGTCGTCATGACACTCCTGAACGGTCGGCGATGGTGGCTCCTCGGTCGCGTCCTCAGGTTCCGCCCCGAGTCGCATTCACCGTCAACACTAAACCTGTGGCGCTGCGCTCTTTCGGCATGCACCGGAATGCCCTCCATCGAGTGACGAACGGCCCTGTCGAGCACCGCGACCTCGGGGCGACAGTGGGGGCGGATCCACCGCATCGCGGTGGGAGGTCGAGGAGAGACGATGAACGATCAGCCGGATACGGCCGTGGTGGAAATGCTGGTGGAGCTCGCGTGTCGCGCGCCGTCGGTGCACAACAGCCAGCCGTGGAGGTGGACCTACTCCGAACACGGACTCGATTTGTACACCGACACCTCCCGCGTGCTGGGGGTGATCGACCCGACCGAACGGCAGATGGTGATGAGCTGCGGGGCTGCGTTGGACCATCTCGAGAAGGCTGCCGCGGCGTTTAGGTGGAAGACCGAGATCGACCTGTTGCCCGCCCCGGGCACGCCGGATCATCTTGCGCGTATCCGCCTCGTGCACGACGCGCATCCTCGGTCGCGTGAGTTCGACATGTTGAGTGCGATCAATCGTCGGCACTCGGATCGGCGGGCGTTCGGACCGGTGCCGACCGACCGCGTTCTGACGCGATATCTCGGTCGGCAGCACTACGGCACCGAGATGACCGTCTTGTCGGCAGAGTCGAAACAGACGTTGGCGAGGGCCTCGACGCTGAGCGCGGGCATCCGGAAGTTCGACGCGACGTACCAGGCCGAGATCAGATGGTGGGCCGGGCACTCGTTCCGTTCCGGCGGTATTCCGCCCGAGGCGCTGACGAACCGCGCGGACGCGTCGAGGGTGCAGGTGGGGCGAGCATTCCCCGAACCGCACCGCGTCGGCACGGTGGTTCCGCGGGAGCCGGTCGAAGACGAGTCCACGGTGGTGCTGCTCGGCACACCGTCGGACGAACGACTGGATTGGCTGAACTGTGGCCGTGCCATGTCGACGTTTCTGCTGGCAGCGACCGCGGACGGCTTGGCGACGTGCCCGTTGACTCATATGACGGAACAGGCCGGCAGCAGGCGACTCGTCCAGTCGTTGGCACCGCACATCGGCATGGCGCAGGTGCTGATTCGAGTCGGTACACCGATGATCGGCGCCCCGGCGCCTCGAACGCCACGACATGCGGTGGCCTCGGTGCTGTCTGCTCCCGCACGCGCAACGAACAGGAGACGATCGTGATTCTCGCAGCACATCAGAAAATCGTGGTGGGGGTGGATGGTTCGGCCGGCAGTATCGGCGCTGCGCTCTGGGCGGCGACACTGGCAGAAAGGGTGGACTCTCCCCTGCTCATCGCCACTGCAGTACAGCAGCCTGTGATCTACATGGGCGAGCCCGCAGCGGTCGTGCCGAAGGAGGTGTGGGACGAGCAGCGCCGAGCGTCCGAACACATGGTGACCGACGTCGCTGCCGCAGTGCTGGCCCGTCATCCGGACCTTGCCGTCTCCACCTCGGTGGAGGAGGTGACGGCGTGCACGATGATGGTCGAACTCTCCTCCACCGCGCGGATGCTCGTCGTCGGCAATTCGGGTTCCGGTCCGATCGTGTCCGCATTGTTCGGCAGTACGGCGCAGGAGACCTCGAATGCGGCCCTGTGCCCGGTGATCGTGTGGCGGGAGGGCGACGCCGGCTTCGACGCGCCGGTCCTCGTCGGTATCGACGGAAGTGCAACGAGTGAGGCGGCCGTCGAGCAGGCCTTCGATCTGGCCTCGTTGTTCGGTGTATCGATGATCGCCGCGCTCGCCTGGAACTCGTGGTCCCACGGTGCGGCGCTCTCCCCGCCGGGGCCGCATGACAGCATCGAGATCGAGCGTGAGCAGCAGATGCTGCTCTCCGAATGTCTGGCCGGATGGGCCGAGAAATATCCGGATGTCAGTGTCGAACATGTGGTGCGACAGGGTAACCCGGCGCATCTCCTTGTCGATCTGTCCAAGCGAGCCGGCCTCGTGATGGTCGGCAGTCACGGGCGAGGAGTGGTTGCCCGAGCACTGTTCGGATCGACCAGTAGCAACCTCACCCGCCACGCCCACTGCCCGGTGATGATCTGCAGAGACCGATGACCAACCGCACCGTACCGAATCGTGTGCGCGGGAGTGAGGATCGTCGACGAGTTCTGGACTCCGACAACGCTCATCGGCTTGCGCGACGGGCGACCGTCGCACGGCTGATCGGCCACGACCACTTCGGGCCCACCATCGACCCGGTCTCCATCGTGTGGAGCGGTAGTCGGGTGTATTTCTACGCCGAGGGGCGGTCGCGGTTGGGGTGGAGCGCGCTGGATTCCTCGGTCGTCCTGGAAGTGGACGCCGAGGACGACGCTCACCTGACCGTATCGACTGTCGTGATTCACGGAATCGCCCGTGCGGTTGTGGATGCTCGACTCGAAGTCCTCGAACAGCTACTGCCCCGGCCGCATTCGGACGGCCCGCCGATGCACCGACTCGTCGAAGTGACCCCGACGTCGGTGTCGGGGGTCGAGCTGATGCGTGGACCGACTGCGGGCGAGACGAATTCACGAGGGTGAAGGCCGGGCCTCATGGCGGCAGGATCGGGACTTTCGACCCTGCCGTCGGCATCGAGAATTCGGCAATGTCGGTTCTACCGATTCGTCGACTTCGAGGAGTTCGAGATGAAGCAGCAAGTACACGACGGACACGACGGGCAGGCCGTGTTGGCCGAGGCCGAAAATGTCCTCGCCGAAGTGCTACTGGTGTGTGCCGTCGCCGCGGTAGGTCTTTTCTTGACGTTGCTCGCGTCCGGTGTGACCGGCTGGGCTGCGGTCTGCGGAGGTGCGGCAGCAGCGATGTTCGTGATGGCCGCAGTGAGCCTTCGTGCAGGGCAGCACGCCGCGCAAAGGTCGCATGCGCCTTCGGGTTCCGATTCTGTGGCGGGGTCGATGTGACGCCGACTTCTGGCGGACGTGAGCCCGCCAGAGCAGGAACGACGAGTAGGACCGACAGTGAAAGGCCGCAGGTGACGGGCTCGATGCGGGTCGATTCCGACTCCGTAGTCGTCGAGATTCCGACGCAATCGGTACCGATGGTGTTTCCGGTGACCACTGCATCGATCGACGGTGTCGTCCATTCGGTGGTGATCGCCGAGTACGGGCCTCTCAGCGGGGTCTCGCCCGACGGACACATCCTCAGAACAGCCGTGCTCGAACGGTGGCCGGACGCACGAGTGTTCGAGCGGCGCAGCACGGGTGAGCGCGGTGCGGACCCGCGCGGCTACGAGAGTTTCTACGTCGAATTGGAGCCGAGCGGTTGCCGAACCGACATCGACCTCGACGAGGTGTCCGCGCTCTTCGGCCGCTGACCGGACGCGAGCGCGGACTGCCAATTCGACTGCAACGCAATTCATCATGTCATGGCGACTGTGCCGTGGCCGTCGACATCGAGACAGGAAGATCACATGAGTAATTCCACCGCCCGCACACTTCCCATCGTCGTGGGTATCGACGGATCGGCCGAGGCCGAGGCTGCAGCCCGATGGGCCGGCATCTACGCGGACAAGGTCCACGCGACCGTACGTCTCGTTCATGCAGTCCCCGTGGGGGATTGGTACGGGTCGGCAGCATTCGTCGACGGTGGCGCGCTGGAGAGGGATCTTCGTGCCATGGGCCGCAAACACCTCGTCCGAGCAGAGGGCGAGGTACACGCCGCCGCACCCGGAGTATCCGTGGACACCGTCAGTGTGGACGGCACCATAGCGTCGTACGTGGCCGACGTGGGAGCAGACATGGTGGTGCTGGGATCCAGGAAGTCGAGCGCGATCCGCGACCTCACCCTCGGTAGCAACACGCTGCGCGTCATGACGCACGCGAAGTGTCCGGTGTTGTTGCTCCGCAACGAAAACGACAAGGCCGACGTGGTCCGTCCGATAGTGGTCGGGATCGACGGCAGCGAACAGTCCGATCGAGCGCTGGGTGCCGCGCTCGAGATGGCCGACAACCTGGGCGCACCCGTGATCGCAGTCAACTACTGGGGGTTCGCGGCTCAGGCCGGCATCGGGATGAGCGCCGGCTACATCGACTGGCAGGCGGTGCAGGAAGACGAGAAGCGTTGGCTGGAAACGCATGTGGAGAAGATGCACGAGAAGTATCCGGCTGTGCAGTTCACGACCGTCAGTGCCCAATCGAGCCCGACACGAGGTTTGCGAGCGCTGTCTGCGTCTGCATCGATGCTCGTGGTCGGGTGCCGAGGTAGAGGTGCCCTCCGCGGTGCGATCCTGGGGTCGGTCAGTCAGAACCTCGTGCACCATGCCGAATGCTCGGTGTTGATCGTGCGGTGAGCAGTCAGTCGACGCTGCGTCTGTCGACCGGGGGTGCGCCCAGATCGCAGTGCGGTGGGCAGTCGGAGGTGTCGCCAGTGCTCTTGATCAGCGCCGCCGCGATGACGGCACCGAGTATTAAGAGCCCGGCGCACATCAGCATCGCCGAGTGGAATCCGGCCGAGAACACCTGTGGCGCGGAGTAATCGGACCCGGCAATGCCTGCCAATGCGGGCAGCGCAGCAACGGCGAGCAGTTGACTGGTTCTGGCGACAGCATTGTTGACGCCCGATGCGATTCCGGCGCGGTCGTCCGGTGCCGCGCTCAGGACGGCTCCGGTCAACGGGGCCACCAGAGCGGACAGGCCGAGGCCGAACACGACGACGGCGGGGAGAACATCGGCGACGTAGGTGGATCCGGGCCCGATGCGCAGCATCAGCAGCAGCCCCGCCGCCGACAGCAGCGGCCCGACCGTCATCGGAATGCGCGGGCCGATGCGCCCCGCGAGCCGGCCCGCGCGGGCCGACAGTACGAGCATCAGCACGGTGATCGGGATGGTGGCCAATCCGGCTGCGACAGGGGAGAACCCGACCGCGAACTGCAGCTGTAACACCAGGAGGAAGAACACCCCGCCGAGCGCGGCGTACACGGCGAAGGTCACGAGATTGGCTGCCAGGAACACGCGCGAGGCGAACAGTGACGGCGGTACCAGCGGATCGTGGGTGCGGCGCTCGATCACCACGAACATTCCGACCGCGACGATCCCCAACGCGAGCGCAAGAACGTGGGACTCGATCAGACCGTACGTCAGCAGCCCGAGGGCAGCGGCGACCGTCACCGCGCCGGGGACGTCGAGGCGACCGGCAGCGTGCGGATCACGGCTCTCCGGAACATGTTTCATCGCCACCCACACGACCACCACGGCCAGTGGAACATTGATCAGGAACACCGCGCGCCAGCCGACGGCGTCGACGAGCCAGCCGCCGAGCAGTGGACCGATCGCCGATGCCACTCCGCCCAACCCCGACCACAGCCCGATTGCGGCTCCGCGATCGTCGGATCTGATGGACGCCGAGATCAGCGCGAGCGAACCCGGGGTCAGCAATGCCGCGCCGATGCCTTGGAGCAGCCGGGCGGCGATCAACACCTCGATGCTGGGGGCAAGACCGCACAGGACCGAGGCCGCCGTGAACCAGACGGTGCCCCAGACGAACACCCGCCTGCGTCCGAGCCGGTCACCGAGCGAGCCGCCGAGCAGGATCAGCGACGCCAGCGCCAACGTGTAACCGCTGAGCGTCCACTGCAGCCCGGTGACACCCGATCCCAGATCCCGACCGATCGCCGGCAGCGCGATGTTGACCACGGTGGCGTCGAGCATCGCCAGAGACGACCCGAGCACGGTGGCCGCGACGATCCATCGGCCCCGCGCACTGGACAGGGAAATGGTTACATCGTGCCGCTCTGCAGGCTGCTCGGTCACAACTTCTCGACGCAGACGACGAAGTTGCGGGAGTCCTTCTCGAATCCGTACAACGCGGGGTCGGGGCAGTCGTCGACCGACGTGGTGCCCTGCAGGATGGTCACCACCCGGCGGGTGTCGGCACCCGGGGTGGCGCAGTCGACGCGTTGCGCGAACTCGCCCACCAGGTCCATGCAGCCACCGACGATCCAGTCGATGTCGAGGCACAGGGCCCCTTGCTCGATGTCGAAGTACGTCTCGTAGTAGTACTGGTCGGCGTCGGGCGGGCATTCGGCCGAGGTCGGAGTCTTGGCGAACACGACGTAGTTGGACTGTGGGGATCCGCAGGTCGCATTGGCGACGGTGGCGTTCTCGACCGTCCCACCGAGTTCGACGCATTGGCCGATCTCGACGTCGATGTCGACGCTGCCGCCCTCGTCGATGTCGGGGGTCGGGGAACCGGTGGTGGTGCGTGGCGGCGTCGTGGTGGTGGGAATGCTGGCACCGGAGATGGCGACGGCGGTCCCGGATACCTCCGAGGCGCATCCGCTCAGTAGCACCGCCGCGCAGGCGGACAGAGCGACGACGAAAGCGCGGACCGAACGAGTGGGTGACGCCATGGTGAGTCCTGCTCTCGACGAAAGAAGCGTGCTGGGTGCATCGACCGTATGTGTGTAGAAAATATCGGACTCGGTTGTCGGCCGCATGAGGCAGGATGAAGTGCGTGGATCTTCCTCTCGCCGTTCCGGTTGCGCCGATGCTCGCCAAAGCCGCGAAAGTGGTGCCTCCTCAGCCCGAGAACGGGCCGCCGGTGTGGTCGTACGAGCCCAAATGGGACGGTTTTCGCGCCATCGTGTTCCGCGACGGCGACGAGGTGGTGCTGGGATCGCGCGGCGGCAAGGACCTGGCTCGGTACTTTCCCGAGCTCGTCGAGGCCGTCAAGGCCGAACTACCCGAGAAGATCGTGATCGACGGAGAGATCGTGGTGCCGCGCGAGAAGAACGGTTCCACGCGCCTGGACTGGGAGTCGTTGTCCGAGCGCATCCATCCCGCGGCGAGCCGAGTGACGATGCTGGCGGAGAAGACACCGGCGCAGTTCATCGGCTTCGATCTGTTGGCCGTCGGCGACGAGGATCTGACGGGTGAGCCGTTCTCGACGCGGCGGGCGCGATTGCTCGACGCGGTGGGCACGGGCGGGCCGAGTTGCTTCGTCACCTCGGCCACCGACGATGCGGCCGTGGCCGAGGACTGGTTCGAGCGGTTCGAGGGAGCAGGCCTCGACGGCGTCGTAGCGAAGAAGCTCGACGGGCCGTACCTGCCCAACAAGCGCGAGATGATCAAGATCAAGCATGCCCGTACCGCCGACTGCGTGTTGATCGGCTATCGAATTCACAGGTCCGGCAACGGCATAGGATCACTGCTGCTCGGCCTGTACGACGGCGAGGATCTGCGCATGATCGGCGGAGCGTCGGCGTTCACCGACAAGCGGCGGCTGGACTTGCTCGAAGAACTCGAACCGCTCCGGCTCGGTGACGACGTCACCTACGACGGCGAGGCGACCCGTTGGAATTCGTCCAACGATCGCAATTGGATTCCGGTGCGCATCGAGCGAGTCATCGAAGTCGCCTACGACCAGATGGAAGGCGCGCGGCTGCGGCACGTGGCCAGGTTCCTGCGCTGGCGACCGGATCGCGATCCGCGCTCGTGCGCCTACGACCAGCTCGAAGTGCCGGTGCGCTACGACGTCGCCGATGTGATTGCTGGAGGGCGATAGACATGGCCGCGAAAACACCACCGGCGTTCGTGCAGGCGGGCGAGCGCGAAGTGCGAGTGTCGAGTCCCGACCGAGTGATCTACGAAGCGACCGAACGCACCCCGGAGATCACCAAACTCCAGGTGTGCGAATACTTCGCCGCGGTGGGCGAACCGCTGATGCGGGCGATCGGCGACCGCCCGACCGCGATGGAGCGGTGGCCCGACGGCTACCGCGAGGGAATGCGATTGGCGCTCGGCCCGCAGGACAAGGAGGGCGACGGTTTCTATCAGAAGCGGCTGCCCAAGGGTGCGCCCGAGTGGATCGAGACCGTGAAGATCGCGTTCCCGAGCAAGCGCACTGCCGAAGAACTGTGTCCCTCCGAAACTGCGTCTCTGGTGTGGGCAGCCCAGATGGGCACGCTGACATTCCATCCGTGGCCGGTACGACGACCGGACGTCGACCATCCCGACGAGCTGCGTCTCGATCTCGATCCGCAGCCCGGGACGACATTCGCCGACGCGCTTCGCGTCGCCGACGTGACACGAGAGTTGTTGGAGGAGTTGGGCTTACGCGGCTACCCCAAGACCAGCGGCAATCGCGGCATTCACATCTACGTGCGCATCGAGCCCGAGTACACGTTCGAGCAGGTGCGGCATGCGGCCATCGGCCTGGGCCGAGAACTCGAACGTCGCGACGACGGGGTGACCACCAACTGGTGGAAAGAAGAACGCGGAGAACGCATCTTCATCGATTACAACCAGAACAATCGTGACCGCACCATAGCCAGCGCGTGGAGTCTGCGAGCCCGGCCCGGAGCGACGGTGAGTACACCGATGACGTGGTCGCAGTTGGCGGACGTCACCGATCCGCGTGACTTCAACCTCGTCACCGTGCCGGACCTGGTCCAGGACGGCGACCCGTGGGCCGACATGGACACGAAGGCCTATTCACTGGAACCGCTTCTGCACCTGTGGGAAACACTGCCGGGTGGTGAGCTGAATTTCCCGCCCGACTACCCCAAGATGCCGGGCGAACCGCCCCGAGTGCAGCCGTCGAAGAAAGTCGCCGAGCACTGGGATGCGGAAGGAAATCGCACCGACAGCTAGTTCCGCTCGGCCTGGGCAGGGTTGCACACTAGGTAGCGTTGTCGACGGGATCCGGTCGATCGAGCCGTGTTCCGTGCAACCCGGCCCACCCTCACATGGATTCGAGTTCCCGGATCAGCGTCGCCGCGTCGTACGGCCCCACGTGGCGGGTGAGGTTCTTGTCACCGCGACCCAGGTAGAACGTCGGAGTGCCGCCCACATCGGAGGACGTGGCGTCGAGTTCGTCGTCCTCGACGCGCACCACGTAGTCGCCGGTGCGGATGTCGTCCTCGAATCTGTCCATGTCGAGGCCGAGTTCGCGTGCGTACCCGTCGATGTCGTCGGGTTCGAGGGCGTCGCTGTTGCGGAACAACACGTCGGCCATCTCCCAGAACTTGCCTTGCGCCGCGGCGGCTTCGCTGGCGTATGCCGCGTAGCGGGCATGGGGGTGGTAGTCGTCCAGCGGCAGGTGTCGGTAGACGTACCGGAGGTCGTCACCGAAGTGCTTGCGTACCTCGGCGACGCTGCCGGTTGCCTTGCTGCAGAACGGGCATTCGAAATCGGCGTATTCGACGATCGTCAGCGGAGCGTCGACGGGCCCGCGGATGTGATCGCGCTTGGGGCTGACCGGACGCAGAATACGCAGCGACGCTTCGGCTTTCGGCGGGTGGATCTTCGCGTCGATGCGGAAGAGGATCCAGCCGAGCAGGGCAGCGATGACCGAGGCTGCCAGCACACCGACGCGGGCCTCGTCGGCCAGCAGCGGATCGTCGAGCGCGAGGTCGATGATGAACAGCGAGATCGTGAACCCGATTCCGGACATCGCCGCACCACCCGCGATGTGCGACATGGTCAGTCCGGGAGCCAGAGCCGAGGGTCGCAACTTCGCGAAAATGGCCGAGGCCCCGGTGATTCCGACGAGCTTGCCGAGCACCAGGCCGGCGATGATGCCCCAGGTGAGCGTCGACGTGGAGGCAGCCTTCAGGGTGTCCGAGCTGAGCACCACTCCCGCATTGGCGAGCGCGAAGATCGGCACGATGATGAACGCGGTGTACGGCTGATACAGGCGCATCAGTCTCTCGTTGACCGAGACGGCTTGATCCAGGCCGAGTCTCGCGGCGCGGGCGTATTCGGGATTCGGCGATTGGCGGAAGGCGCGGGTGAGGTCCGATGCTCGTTCCACCTCGGAGCGACGCGGCGGGTACACCGGAAGAATCAGCGCGATCATCACGCCGGCCAGCGTGGGGTGAACGCCCGACTCGTACATCGCGACCCACGTGAACAGTGCGACGACGAAGTACCCGACACCGCGCCACACTTCAAGCCGACGCAACAGGAAGATCAGTCCGAGACCGATGAACGCCAACACCAACGGAACCACGTCGAGATCATCGGTGTAGAAGAACGCGATGATTGCCAGCGCGCCCACGTCGTCGGCCACGGCCAGCGTCAACAAGAAGATCCGCAGCCGCGCGGCCTTCTTCGGGCCGAGTACCGCCAGGGCACCGAGCAGGAACGCGGTATCGGTGGAGATGACCACGCCCCAGGCCTGGGCGGCCGGGCCGGAGGGGTTGAAGGCGAGGAACAGCAGCGCGGGTGCGGCCAGACCGGCGAGTGCAGCCACGATGGGAATCGCTGCGCGCGATCTGTCGGTGAGCTCACCCATCGCGAACTCGCGTTTGACCTCGAGACCGACGACGAAGAAGAACAGCGCCATCAGCCCGTCGTTGACCCAGTGGGCGAGGTCGAGGGAGATGCCGTGTTCACCCACGGTGATGGACAGCTCGGTGTGCCAGAACGACTGATAGGTGTCACCGAGTGGGGAGTTCGCCCAGATCAGGGCGATCAACGTGGCCGCCAGCAGGAAGCCCGCGGCCAAGGTTTCACTGTTCTTCTCGCCGCGAGCCCGCGAGATCCGTTCGACGAATCGTGCCATCGGCCGGTCCGTCGGCGTGATCTGATCTGCCATCTGCAGCCCGGGTCCTTCCTCGGAGGTGTTGTGAAGCAGTCTGTACCAACACGGCGGTGGACGCTTTACTTCCACGCAGGTCAGTAGCCTGGATGGTTCTCTTGCCGGGAAGCGTTGTCGAAGAGATGTGCACGACATATTCGGCGAACGGCATTAGTCCGCCGAGAATCGGGAATACAATCCCGACTCACCCCTGCCACTATGTCAGTTTCAAAAGACGGCTGCACTCTTTGCAGGCGTTTTGAGGATGAGTGCACGTGTCTTCTGACATTCTGATGTCGGAAGTGCGGTGCACGGTCGCGCGTTCAGCTCTCGGTGACAGGGAGGCTTGTGATGGACCCCGACAAGCTCGACGTCGTGGAGACCGGTGTGCTGACGGCGTCGGGGGAGCGGTGGGCGCAGGCAGAGACCCGATTCGCTGTCTTGGCTCCCTTGCTGGAGATGCATCCGGTGCGTTTGGCAGCGGTCGATGATGCGGCCGAACGACTGGGGTTGTCGCGCCGTCGGGTCTATGCGTTGCTTGGCAAACTCAGGGACGGGACAGGTACGGTCACCGATCTTCTGACGAAGGTCTCGCCGGGTGGGCGTGGCCGCAGCCGAGTAGCGGCTGAGGTCGAAGAGGTGATCGGCGATCATCTCACCCGATATTTTCTTCACCGCCAGAAGCTGAGTGTCGCTGCGCTGCATCGACGTATCGCGTTGGCGTGTCACCGCGCGGGTCTGCCAGTGCCGGCCAGAAACACCGTCACCGCACGAGTCGCCGCGCTCCATCCGGCATCGGTGGCCAGGTCACGCGGAGGACCCGATGCCGCCCGCCCACGTCAGTCCGCCGGCGACGATCCACCGACAGTTGCGGGGATTCTCGATCAGGTCCAGATCGACCACACCGTCGTCGATCTGATGGTCGTCGACGAGTACGAGCGTCAACCGATCGGTCGCCCCTACCTGACGATCGCCATCGATGTCCTCAGCCGTTCCGTACTCGGGTTCGTCGTCACTTTGGAGCCGCCGTCGTCGATATCGGTCGGGTTGTGCCTGGGCCGCGTGTGCTGCGAGAAGCAGACATGGCTGGAGGCATGCGAGCTCGCGGAACAGGTGCAGTGGCCGATGGCAGGGAAACCGAAACAGTTGTATCTCGACAACGCCTCCGAGTTCAAAAGCGAAGCGCTGCGCCGCGGATGCGCCCAGCACGCCATCACACTCGAATACCGTCCTCCGGGCCGACCGCACTACGGCGGGATCGTCGAACGCATCATCGGAACGGCGATGACGGCGGTGCACGAGCTGCCTGGGACCACCTTCTCGAACCCAGCGGACCGAGGAAGTTACGACTCGGACAAGCATGCGGCGTTGACATTGCGTGAGTTGGAGCGCTGGCTGGTCCTGGCCATAGCCTCATATCACGCGAGTGTTCACAAAGGGATCGGGAACACTCCGGCCGCCGTGTGGGCCGGCGGGGTCGCCGCAGTTGGTCATGCCCCTCGTGTGGTACTTGGCGAAACCGCGTTCCTGGTGGACTTTCTTCCCGTCATCCGGCGACGTCTGACGCGTACGGGCTTCGTTCTCGATCACGTGCACTACTTCTCGAACGCGCTCAAACCGTGGGTTGCGCGGCGAGAGGATTTGGGGCGGTTCCTGATACGACGTGACCCACGAGATTTGAGCAGAATCTGGGTCCTCGAACCAGACGGTGCCGGCTATGTCGAGGTGCCGTACCGGACGATGTCACATCCCGCGGTGACATTGTGGGAGCACAGAGCTGCTATCACTCGTCTCCGCGAACAAGGTCGGTCGAACGTCGATGAGAGCGCACTGTTTTCGATGATCGAGCAGATGCGCGAGGTCACCGACCGCTCGCAGAAAGCCACCCGCAAAGCCCGGCGCAACCGTGCCCGCCGCACGCATCTCACCGGCGCCGCGTCTGCACCGATCCCGGCGATCCACCCGCCGGTGGAGCCTCGAGCGGACGGCGGCACCGCAACGCCGGTCTTCAGCGACATCGAGGAATGGTGAGCCGGATGACCCCATCGACAGGACGCAGCGACGAAGCCACCGAGTCGTCCAGCGAGGGTTTGGGGCACCTGCGGGAGTCGGTTCGACCGCTCACCGCACTCGACGACGCGGACCGGATCCGGTTGATCCGGTCGGAGAGGTGGATCGGGTATCCGCAGGCCCGTATGGTCATCGACCATCTGGAGACGTTGTTGTCGTGGCCTGACCGACAGCGTATGCCGAACCTACTGTTGCTCGGTCCGACGAACAACGGCAAGTCGATGATCATCGTAAAGTTCCGGCGTACTCATCCGCCGATCAGCTTGTCCGACCGCGAGCAGCTACCGGTGTTGTGCGTGCAGATGCCCCCGGACCCGTCACCCGGCCGGTTCTACCTCGCACTGCTCACAGCGTTGGGAACACCGACCCGACCACGCAATCGGGTCCACGAACTCGAACAGCAAGCATTGATGCTGCTCCGCGCCACCGGCGTACGGATGTTGATCATCGACGAGCTCCACAATGTTCTCGCCGGCCGCGACAACGTCCGCCGCGAATTCTTGAACGTGCTGCGGTTTTTGGGCAACGAACTACGCATTCCTCTTGTCGCTGTCGGAACCCGCGACGCCTACCTCGCCATCCGAACCGATCCCCAGCTGGAGAACCGATTCCACCCCATGACTTTGCCTGTCTGGACCAACACTGCCGACACCAGATCACTGCTGGCCAGCTTCACCACGAGCTTCCCCCTCCGCAAACCCTCGCACCTGACATCACCGGAGATGACCGACTACCTCCTCACTCGCTCCGAGGGCACCATCGGTGAACTGACAACGCTGCTCACTGCCGCCGCAGTGACCGCCGTCGACAGCGGAGAGGAAGCGATCACCTCATCGGTGCTCACACGCACTCCGTACCTCGGCCCCACGGAGCGACGCCGCCAGTTCGAACGCCACCTCGCATGAACGCGCGGCTCGCACCGATGCCCGATGATGCGTACGTTCGCCCGTGGCCGCTGCACCCGCCGCCACTGCCAGGGGAGGTCCTCTCGTCCTGGTTGGCCCGGATATGCGAGCTGTATCCGCACATCAGGCCCTCTGACCCTGCTAGCAGACCTCGATATCGATTGTGCTGTCGAGGATCTCGACCGCTACACACCGGAGCCGATCCTTGCCGAGCTGGCCGGTCGCGGCGCAGTCCCGGTAGAGAGGGTGCGGATGATGACGTTGGCGGGGTGGACACCGTGGCTGCTCGACAGCACCGACCCCGCCGACTGCGACTTCGACACCTACGTCCACCAATTCTCGATCCTGCTACCGGCCGACCTCGCGAGGGAGGATCGACGACGCCGCACACCCACGAGCGAAGCATGGTTGCCGTGGGCGAGCACTCCGCGCAGTCGGGCATGCCCGGCATGTATCGACAGCCTCGAATCCACTGCTGATATCAACATGACTCTGCTGCACCAATATCCGGTGCTGAGCAGCTGCCTCGACCACCGTTGTCGACTCGAACCCTGCTCTGCTTTCCCTGGTCATGCAATCTTCTGGGATCAGGTCCGGTTCGGTTCGGACGAACGGGTCTCGCCCGTTCCGGTTCCCTCAGCGGTCACGGACCTCGATCGGCGCAGCACCGAGGCTCTGACGACGGGATGGGTGGAACTCGGCCCAGGCCGGGTACATGCCGCAGTTTGGTTCCGGCTTCTGCGCACCGTCGTCGACGAAGTGTCCTCGCCACTGGTTCGCACCGGACGGTGGGCGACGAGGCTCGTTGCGATCTGGAAGGCCGCCGGTCGTTCTCGCCCGTTGCGGACCGCGTGGGTTCCGTTCGAGGACCTGCACTGGGACGAGCAGGCGAAAGTTCTCGAGGCCGCGGCGATCGCCATTGCGATGGTCGAGAGCGGTGAGATCGATGCCGGCGGTGCGCACGCATCTCTGCTGCGCCCACGACCCTACGAGCCGGTCGATCCCGGGACAGCTCCGACGCGCTCGTCTTATCCCGCACCCGAGCGCGATCTGTGGGCTGACGCGCACGCTGCGGCCGAGGCCGCCATCGCGGCGGCGCGCGTCGATCCCGCATCCGCCAGTTCGTTGTACAACTTCCTGCGCTGGGGGTGGTGCCGCACCGCGGCGGAGCTGGATGAGACGGTGCAACTGTTCCTCGACCACGGGATCCCGCTGCACCATCCGCCGACATAGCTCTCGCCCGATGGAGCGGGGTCGTCCGCGATGCACGCGCGGCGACAGCCGAGAAGCGCCGTTTTCGCGGCGGGGGCATAGTCACCAACGTTATTTGTGCGGTGACCGACGAGAATTTTCCTTCCCGCACCGT
>NZ_KQ031374.1:0-5994 GCF_000963615.1 Rhodococcus sp. PML026
GCACGCTGCGGCCGAGGCCGCCATCGCGGCGGCGCGCGTCGATCCCGCATCCGCCAGTTCGTTGTACAACTTCCTGCGCTGGGGGTGGTGCCGCACCGCGGCGGAGCTGGATGAGACGGTGCAACTGTTCCTCGACCACGGGATCCCGCTGCACCATCCGCCGACATAGCTCTCGCCCGATGGAGCGGGGTCGTCCGCGATGCACGCGCGGCGACAGCCGAGAAGCGCCGTTTTCGCGGCGGGGTCATAGTCACCAACGTTATTTGTGCGGTGACCGACGAGAATTTTCCTTCCCGCACCGTCCTTGAGGAAACGCCAGGTGAGCGTAGTTTCTGTTCGATAAATGTGTAGGAGGTGCCCGCTACAGTCCTGCCCATGACCGAACGCCAGCTCGCAGACGACTCGAACATTGTTCCGGCTGTCTTGCCGGGCGGTACCGCAGCGGTGTTTCCGGATCTCCCACCCGACGTCGCCGCTCGGATCGAGCAGTCGATGGCGTCATCGCGCTCGACCGGCACCCGCCGCGCCTACGCCTCGGCGTGGAGACGCTTCGAAACCTGGTGCGCCGCCACCGGGTATATCTCGTTACCGGCGCATCCCGCGACGGTGGCCGCCTCATATGGAGGTCGGCCTGTCAACGACGGCATGGTGAAGCGGTGGCACGCACCGTCGTGTGTGCCACCGCTTCCTGTTGCCGGGATGGTGATCGATGCGAGTGGGAGGTGAGCGTGTCGTAGTGTTCGACGCGTCGTCAACTCTCATATACGCGGGTTGGTTACCGCAGGACGGACTGTTTCGGCTGGAGTGGATCGCAAGTCTATGAGTCGAGCGTGATCCCAACGCGCAGTTGAGGATTGCTCATAGGCGGCTAGCGGGTCACTCCCAGACGCTCGGCCACATCCCACATCGTCGTCGACCGTTCATTCCGGACATCTATCCCGACGCAGATCGCTACTTCGGCGTCGGAGCTTCAGTCATTCCTCGAGCGTGGCCAACGACCAGCACCAGCCGGCCAGCTCTCGTGCGATCCCGGCATTGGCGACCACCGCACGTTTACCGCGTTCGTCGAAATGTTCCCACCGTGCGTGCAGCCGCCGGTTCGCTTGATGTCCTCGCGCTTTGGCTTTGGGAGTCGACGCCTTCCACCGTGCCACCAGTTCACGCCCCGGCCGATACGGCTTGCGATGATGCCAGGCAGCCTCGACCAGCAGTCGGCGTACGTGAGCATTGCCGGTTTTGCTGACACCGCCCTGCGACCGGGATTCACCGGAAGAATGCTCGGTCGGGATCAACCCGACGAACGCACCGATCGAGCGGCCGGTCAACCGGTCCCACTCACCGATCTCCGTCGCCAAACCGAACGCTGTCAACGTCGCCACCCCACGAAGGCACCCCAGCCGGGTCACCACCGGAGTGAACGACGAATGCGCAGCCATGTCCGCGATGGCGGTATCGAGACGATTCCGGCGTTCGGTGGTGGCGATGACGGTCTCGTAGGCGGTGTCGTAGGTGATCTGCAGTGCACGTGAATCGAACCGCTGGCGACGTAACCACAGATCGTGGGCTGCGGTCCAGGGTTTGCCGCCGCTGTAGATGATCCCTTGACGCAGCAGCACATGTGTCAGGCGATGCTGTGCGGACACCAGATCGCCGCGGCAGTCCTCCCTTGCTCGCACCAGATCACGAGCGGACTCCTGCTCGGTACTCGGAATCAGAACCGGCACAATAGAACTCAAATGAAGCAACCGAGCCAAATGCCGGGCATCACGGGCATCGGTCTTGATGCGGTCACCAGGGGGACGCTGAATTTTCGACGGTGCCGCCACCACACAATCGACACCGGCGGCCAACAGAAAACGGGCCAGACCGAAACCGGTCGGGCCCGCCTCGTAGACGACATGCACCAGTCCTGGCAGCGAACGAATCCACTCCAGGATTTCTTTGTGATCAGGCGACATGCGACGCTCGAACAACTCGCCCGTCTCGCCATCCAAACCGCACGCCACCACCGATCGTGCGTGCACATCCAAACCAACACTCGTACGATGATTCTTCACTGGGGCCTCCCACATCTGTGGCTCTACCGGCCAGGACCCACTCCTGTCGGCAACCCACGCTTACATGCGGAGGGGCCCCAGCCAAGACCTCCATACCGTCTATCTCGTGGCCGCGGCGGACACACTCACCGTCGACGGGACTCGGGCGTACGCGGCCGCGACGTTCGGCAAATGGGTCGCAGCGATCGCCGACCGCCACCGCGCTACCAGACACGACAACCCGGGCGGGCACGAGATGGTCCGCGCCACCCTCGCCAGTATTCGGCGGGATTACGCGTCGGCGGGCGAGCGGCCACGCAATCCACGCGCACCGCTGCTGACCTCCGACATCACCACCATCGTCGATCATGCACGTCTCAGTGTGACCGGGTGGGCGTCGGAGGTCCTCAAACGGCGCGACACCGCGCTGCTTCTGATGGGCTATACCGGCGCATTTCGTCGTAGCGAACTCGTGGCGCTCGAATGCGGCGGTGTCCGCCGCGACCGCCTCGACGGTGCGCACGTACGGATTCGGGCGTCGAAGACCGATCAGGACGGCGTCGGGGCCTTCAAAGCCCTACCGTTCACCGGCCGTCACGAATCCTGCCCGGTCTGCGCGTGGGTACGTTGGCTGCAGGTCGTCGCGGCGTCCTCCACGTGCACCTCGCTACGTCGACGACCCAACGCCGCCGGATCGCGGTGATCGACGGCACCCATTCCCGGCAGCTGTTACCCCCTCCGGGGCGCGCGGAGATCGTTCGGGCTGCGCTGGACGTGGCGCGTACGGCGCGCCTGCACGAGCTGGCAGCCGTGATCGGCGGCATCATCGCCCGCCTCCCCGAATCCGGTTGGCCGTCAGAACTGTTCGCGCGGCGAGACGCCCGCGTCCTGATCTTCGCCTCGACCGGTCTGCCGTACACCCAGATCGCGGCCCTGCGGCACTGCAATGTCACCGCCGATCCAAGGATCGACGCCCTTCGTATCGACACAGGCCGCGGCGTCCACACTGTCACTTCCCCCGGCACTGACGGGGGCGGGGTATCTCGCCGCGGATGGTGTATCAGCGCTTGTTGGAGGTGCTGGGCCATCGCACGCGGTATCCGAGTACCCGAATGCTCTCGATGCCGTGGGCGGTACCGGACTCGGCGGATTCGACCGGTACGTCGATCCGGCCGATCGGCAGCCGCTGTCGACTGCGATCGACCGGTTGGGCCACACCCCGTTGATTGCGACCCCACTCACGTCCCGTGCGGTCGCCGACATCGTTCGAGCCCACCTGGACGGGCGAGTACCTGTGCACCGACTCCACTCGGTGCAGGCACGGCAACCGAGCGCACAGCTCGTCCCGTAGCCCGCCTCGGCTTCGGTACTCGACCCCGGATACTACGAATACGGGACCCAGGCACGCCGGGACGCGCACGAGCTACTCGGTGGCGTCGATTCAACGCTCGACGACCGTGCGGATGCACTGCTGAAGCGGCTTCTCGCGTTCGTCGAGGCAGAAGTACCGGAATATGGTCGGCCGCGCGTGCCGCGCCCATCGTACCTGCCCGTTCAGGACACCTTTCGGGCGTGAAGACGCTCGACGAGACCGAGAGTGAACCGGTCGATGTCCTCGATGGAGAAGCTCTCGTCACCGGTGATCGCGAGCGAGGACCGTCGCAGAAAGTGCACGCCACCGATCGGGATGCTCACCAGTTTCAGGGCGCGTTGGATCCATCGAACCGGCCGGATCGACGAGGCGACGTGATCGGCGGGGAGCATTGTTCCACCTGGACGCAGCACTCGCGACATTTCCGAGAGCGCGATGTCCGGGGCTGGGATGGCGCAGAGCGAGAACGTGCACACCATGGTGTCGAAGGATGTATCGGGGAAGTCCAGAGCGTGAGCGTCCCCGAGCGGCGGGTGCGCATCCGGTCTGACGTCGGTGTGGGCGCGAGCCGTGTGGTCACGACATTGGTGGTCATTGAGGCCAGGTGCACTGCATCGACAGCAGTCGTGTTGGAAGGTCATTCCGGCGTTCGAGCAGGTGGTGCAAGGACACGTGCCGAGGTATACGCCACCCTCTCCTTGATTGATCGTACGGATGTACGTACATTATGGATGAGGCTAGTCGCCAATTCTGACAAACGTCACACTCGGGAGGAATGAAATTCCCTCGTCCGCCCCGAGTCGGCGAGTGCCGGACGGCTGAGGAGGACGTGATGGTCGGCAACCGCTGCGGTGGCGCTGTGAGTCGTTGCGCCTCGCTGGATCAGTCGGTTGCGATGCCCCTGGTCGCCCAGTGGAATGCCGCCCACTTCACCTCCACCCCGCAGGAATCGGAACCGTGCGCCTCGACGCACAGAACCTGCAAAAATACCCCACGGGGTACCGTGGATTCTTGACACCCATACGAACGCCGCCACGATCGACAAGGAGATTTCGATGCTTCTCGAACGCATCTACGACGAAGACCTCGCCCAAGCCGGATACTTCATCGGCTGCCAGGCCAAAGGAGAGGCAGTGGTGGTCGACGCCCGCCGCGACATCGGTGTGTATCTGGATCTGGCCGATCGGCATGGCATGACCATCACCGCCGTGACCGAGACCCATATCCATGCCGACTACCTGTCCGGCACTCGCGAGCTGGCCAAGGCCACCGGGGCGGTCACCTACGTCTCAGGAGAGGGCGGCGACGATTGGCAGTACGGCTTCGAGGCCGAACGCCTCCACGATGGCGACACGCTGGCTCTGGGCAACATCACCGTGCAAGCCGTTCACACGCCCGGTCATACCCCGGAGCACCTCTCGTTCCTGGTGACCGACGGTGCCTTCGCCGATGCTCCGGGATACATGTTGACGGGCGACTTCGTCTTTGCCGGTGATCTCGGCCGCCCGGACCTACTCGACGAAGCTGCCGACGGTGTCGACACCCGTTTCGAGGGTGCCAAACAGATCTTCCGCAGTCTGAAGCGGTCGTTCGTCACGCAGCCAGATCATATCCAGGTCTTTCCGGGTCACGGTTCGGGCAGTGCCTGCGGAAAAGCTCTCGGCGCGTTGCCGTCGACCAGCGTCGGCTACGAACGTCGTTTCGCTTGGTGGGCCGGGTATGTCGAGCGCGACGACGAGCAGGGCTTCGTCGATGAGATGCTCGACGGCCAACCGGATGCACACGCCTACTTCGGCCGGATGAAGCGTCAGAACAAGCAGGGCCCGGTCGTTCTCGGGCCACTCTCTCCACTGCACGAGTACGACTCCACCGAATTGGCACGCGCCCTCGACTCCGACGAGGTCGTCCTCCTCGACACCCGCGGCCAATATGAGGTGCACGCCGGCGCTGTCCCCGGAGCGCTCAACATCCCCGGTATCGGCAAGGCAGCCTCGTTCGGTGCCTGGGTCTACGACCCCGAACGAGAGGACACTCCACTGGTGGTGCTTGCCGAGGACCGCGCCGTCGCCGACGAGCTACGTGATCACCTGCTGCGGGTCGGCATCGATACGGTGACCGGGTACGTCACAAGTCTACGAGGATTTCCCATGACGACACCCGAGACGATCGGTGCGGACGAGCTGGATTCGTTCGACTCGGCAATGGTGCTGGACGTGCGCAACAAAACCGAACACGCCGACGGCCACATACCTGGCTCCGAACAGCTCAGCGGTGGGCGATTGCTGTGGAACCTCGACGGACTGCCCACGGGCGGTCCGATCGTGACCTACTGCCAGAGCGGCGTCCGTAACGCGGTCGCAGCCAGCGCCCTGCGTCGCGCCGGCTACCGAGTTGTCGAACTCGAGGGCAGCTACGCCGCCTGGTCCGCACGCAACCTCGAAACAGTCTGATCGAACACGCCCGAATCGGAGGCGGTCGTGCAGTCCGCCCCCGGTTTGGTCCTGTGCTCGCCCTGTCGGCTCGCTGCGCCACCGACGGTGAGCAGACCCCAGACCGAGCAGGACCCCGGGCGACACTCCTGATCCG
>NZ_KQ031374.1:6623-16981 GCF_000963615.1 Rhodococcus sp. PML026
CTGTCTCTTATACACATCTAGATGTGTATAAGAGACAGCTCCACTGGTGGTGCTTGCCGAGGACCGCGCCGTCGCCGACGAGCTACGTGATCACCTGCTGCGGGTCGGCATCGATACGGTGACCGGGTACGTCACAAGTCTACGAGGATTTCCCATGACGACACCCGAGACGATCGGTGCGGACGAGCTGGATTCGTTCGACTCGGCAATGGTGCTGGACGTGCGCAACAAAACCGAACACGCCGACGGCCACATACCTGGCTCCGAACAGCTCAGCGGTGGGCGATTGCTGTGGAACCTCGACGGACTGCCCACGGGCGGTCCGATCGTGACCTACTGCCAGAGCGGCGTCCGTAACGCGGTCGCAGCCAGCGCCCTGCGTCGCGCCGGCTACCGAGTTGTCGAACTCGAGGGCAGCTACGCCGCCTGGTCCGCACGCAACCTCGAAACAGTCTGATCGAACACGCCCGAATCGGAGGCGGTCGTGCAGTCCGCCCCCGGTTTGGTCCTGTGCTCGCCCTGTCGGCTCGCTGCGCCACCGACGGTGAGCAGACCCCAGACCGAGCAGGACCCCGGGCGACACTCCTGATCCGGCACCGACTGGCCTGACCCGGGACCGACTGGGAGGCGACGTGATGCCGCGTCGCTACGCGGACGGATTCACCAGGTTCGGCGCGATCTCCACCAGGCGCTCGTTCGTGCTCGGCGAGACTTTGTCGATGCGAAGGTCGTCTTGTTGCGTGTCGACCTGCGCAGAGCATCTCCCGTCCGTACGGATGTACGTACATTTGTTGTACAGTGGCCCCGAGGGCCAGCAGTCGGCGGCTCGAATTCGGATTCCGACACAGATCGACAGGAGGGCCTTTGATGGTTGAACCCGATCGCAGTGCCGCGCTCGACCGCTCCAGTGCGATGCCGCTGTGGGCGCAACTGCATGCTGATCTGGTCCGCCGAATCGGTGACGACGAATTCGCCGGCTCCGAGTTCCCGGGCGAGCATGCGTTGACGACGAGCTACGGGGTGAGCCGTCACACCACCCGCGAGGCCCTGCGGCACCTGCGGAACGAAGGAATCTTGATTGCAGAGCGTGGCCGGCCTTCTCGGTTGGCGGCTCCGCCGGTGATCGAGCAGCCACTCGGTGCGCTCTACAGTCTCTTCGCTGCGGTGGAAGCCACGGGTGTTGCTCAGCACAGCGTGGTGCGTGTACTCGAACTGCGGACCGACCCCGCGGTGGCCGCTACCCTGCGGGTCGGTCCCAAGGCGCCGCTGCTCTACCTAGAGCGCATCCGTATGGCAGGGACCATGCCGTTGGCGCTCGACCGTGCCTGGTTGCCGGGGGATCTGGCACGCGACCTCCTGGATGCGGACTTCACTCACACGGCTCTCTACATCGAGCTCGAGAAGCGTTGCGGCATCCGCCTGACCGGTGGCCGCGAGGACGTCACTGCCGTCGTCCCGGATCCGGAGGATGCGGCAGCACTCGAACTCGATTCGAAGACCTCCGCGCTGTCGATCCGCCGTTCGGGTTGCATGAATTCCCGGCCGGTGGAGTTGCGGCACACAGTGATTCGAGGAGATCGGTTCACCGTCTCGGCCACGTTCTCACCGAGCGACGGCTATCGCTTCGTGCCGGCCACGCCGCTGCACGCCCTGTAAGCACCCACTGATCCAAGGAGCGTTCTTCATGACTGGAGCACCACCGGAAGCCGATCCGGCCGCCGCACACGCTTTGATCGCCGAATCGGGAGCCATCCTGATCGATGTCCGCGAGGACGACGAATGGGCAGCCGGCCACGCCCCGGACGCCGTCCATGTACGCCTCGGCGATCTCGATCCTGCTGCCTATCCTCCCGAGCAGAAATTGGTCGTGGTGTGCCGCTCGGGCGCTCGGTCGAGCAAAGCTGTCGCGGCCCTCACCGATGCCGATCGCACGGCGCACAATCTGTCGGGCGGTATGATGGCGTGGCACGAAGACGGCCGCCCTGTGGTCCGTGATGACGGCACGCCCGGCTCAGTAATTTGACATGGTCGCCATCCTCGCGATCGCAGTCGCCGCAGGGATTCTCATCGGGCTTTCCCTCGGCGCGCTCGGTGGTGGGGGATCGATACTGACTGTTCCTGCTCTGGTGTACCTCCTGGCGGTTGAACCGCAATCGGCAACGAGCGCCTCGCTGATCATTGTCGGAATCACCTCGATCATCGCGGCCATCAGCCATGCGCGAGCACGGCACGTTCGGTGGCGGGCAGCGGCAGTGTTCGGACTTCTGGGCGCGGGCACCGCCTTCGGTGGGTCGATCCTCAACCGATCGGTCGACCCGCAGATTTTGCTGCTCGCATTCGCGGCTCTGATGATCGTCGCCGCCGGTGCGATGCTGCGCCGCACCCGGCGAGGACACGATGCCGACCTACCGACGCCGAACCCGGTCGAGACCGCGGAAACACGGTCGAGCGCCGTCGCGGTCGCCGCCAAGCCCACGAAAGTGAAGATCACTACTTCGCAGGTGGTCAAGCTGGTCGCCTCCGCGCTCGTCGTCGGCTGCCTCACCGGGTTTCTGGGAGTGGGCGGCGGATTCCTCATCGTCCCCGCCCTGGTTCTGGCACTGGGCTATTCGATGCCCGTCGCGGTCGGAACGTCACTGGTGATCATCTCCATCACCAGCGCGGGAGCCTTCACCGAACGCCTCGGCACGGGTGCCACCATCCCGTGGGAGATCGTCGTACCGTTCACTTTCGCGGCAATTACAGGCTCGTTCGCAGGAAAAGTCATCAGCGACAGAGTTTCTGCCACCACACTCACCCGTAGCTTCGCAGCCCTGTTATTCGTCGTAGCCGTCTACGTCACCGTCCAGGCATCCATGGCCCTGTAACGCACATCGTTGTGCATCACAGAGCCTATTTCTGCGCATGCAAATGCGTGACGTGTGTGGTCTCGGGACATACCTAACTGATCGTCACCGGGACATCGTTAACGGTCTCGGGGTCGGGTGGGCGTTGAAGTTTCGGATCGGTTTGGTGGTGGTTCCGGCGTGCAGTGAGAGTTTTGTGGGGCCGTCGAGAACTCGGAAATGGTGATCCTCGACGACCACGGTGAGGATGGTTCCGGCGTGTGTGCGGCCGACGGGCAATCTCTGGCCGTCGACCATGACGACACCGTCTATCGGCACTTTCCGGTGCACGCGTTGGGGGCCCGAGGGCGGCGGGAGGAGCGTCGTTGCTCGACGCACGCGGGTCAGTTGGCGGTTATCGTTGCTGATCAACGGATTCGGCAAGGTCTTGATCACATGGTTACCGGCGATGGCGTGGATGAGACCGCCCTCGATTCTGAGGGTGATGCGGGTTCCGGCGGTGTCCGGACCCAATGCGAGCTGATGGCCGAGCAGGGTGATCAGTCCATCGCGGGTGGCGGTGCGATCGACCTCGATCGGTGCCGCAGTGCGCAAGCGGGCACTCGGATCGAACGCGGGCAGTGCCGGCGCAGTCTGCCCTGCACGTGCGCCGCGCATGGTCAACCGGTCGAGGTCGGCGCTCGTCAGCTGGGAGGCACACCGTGGGGCGTGTCAGATGGTTTGTGTAAGAACGGACTGACACGGATGGAGCATCATCGTGACCATGACTGTGGACGGCAATCATGCAGATGACACGAACGATCGGGCTGAGCTCAGCGCCTTCGACGCCTTGAAGGCCTCGGGTGCCCTCGACGAGGTGATGGCCAAGATCGACACGGGCCAGCTGCAGATCACCGGGCAGGGCGGGTTCCTGCAGGAGATGGTCAAGGCGGTTCTCGAGCGCGGACTGCAGACCGAACTCACCGAGCACCTCGGATACGACAAGGGCGACCTTGCCGGCCGTCTACTTCCCAACGCTCGCAACGGTTTCAGCAGCAAGACCGTGTCGAGCGAAGTCGGCGATGTGCCGTTGGCAATCCCCCGCGACCGCGACGGCACGTTCGTTCCAACCCTGGTCCCGCGTGGTGCGCGCAGGATCGGTGGGCTCGATGACATGATCGTCGCGCTCTACGCCGGCGGCATGCCAGTGCGCGACATCGAGCATCATCTTGCCTCGACCATCGGTACCGAAATTTCCCGCGAGACCATTTCCAAGATTACCGACTCGGTCCTCGAGGAAGTCCTCGAATGGCAGCGCCGGCCACTCGATCCGATCTATCCGATCCTCTATCTCGATGCGATCGTGGTCAAAATCAGGTCCGGTCAGCAGGTCACCAACAGGGCTGCGCACATCGCCGTCGGTGTCGACCTCGACGGCATCAAACACGTGTTGGGGATCTGGGTTCAAGAACACGAAGGGGCGAAGTTCTGGGCCGGGATCTGCGCTGAGCTGGCAAATCGTGGCGTCAGAGACGTCCTGATCGCCTGCACGGACGGCCTCACTGGATTCGGCGACGCCATCGAAGCGACGTGGCCGCACACCGTCGTGCAGACGTGCACCGTCCACCTGATCCGCGCGTCGATGCGGTTCGTGGCCTACGGCGACCGCAAAGCGGTGGCGTCGTCGCTCCGGTCGATCTACACCGCACCCACCGTCGATGCGGCCCAAGCTGCACTCGACGACTTCAAATCCTCGCAGTGGGGTGTCAAGTATCCGACAGCGGTGCGGACGTGGGAGAGCGCGTGGGAGCGGTTCATCCCGTTCCTGGCTTTCCCACCGGCGCTCCGGAAGATCATCTACACCACCAATGCCATCGAATCGCTCAACTATCAACTTCGCAAGATCATCAAAAACCGCGGACACTTCCCCAATGATCAAGCGGCAGTGAAGCTTCTGTGGCTCGCGATCTGCAGCATCGAGGACAAGCGCGCCCGGGAGAGAGACCGCCTGAGCAAAGATCGACTCGCACCCCGCACCGGCAGGGAGGTCAACAGACTGATCGAAGGATCTCTGACGACCGGTTGGAAACAAGCGCTCGGCGCGCTCGTGATCAACTATCCGGACAGACTCGACCCTTATCTCACCTGAAAGCAAATTCGCTCACAGATAACTTGACAAGCTCCAACCGTGGTGACCACCAAACCGTCGATCACGGCGTGGATGCTGGCGAGGTCGGCCCACAGGGTTACCATGCGTCCGGCGAACCCCTTCCCGATCCACACTTGCTGTGCACCGACCAGATCGACGACGCCCGCCGCCGGTATGCGTAGGTCGATCTCGTAACCGCCGGCCATCCCTGATCGCGCCGAATATGGTTGTACGACAACAGACGCGGCAGACGCGGCAGGGGCGGCCGGCGTCGCACTTCGATACCGTCTGGGTCCCCGCAGAATACCACTTCGCGCTCCGTGACGGCCGCGGAGTCGGATTCACCTACATCGAGGGTGACATCGTCCGCGGAACCTCACGTCTGTGACCACCCGCCCCCGTGCCTGACCGCACCGGGGTACCCGCCCCACCGCACCGACTGGAAGGAACGCCCCTCGTCTACGACCGATCTCGACGAGCGCCCGTGGACCCGGCCGTGGGTTCCCATTCCGGGCACCGCGACGAAGTCCTCGACAGGCGGAAGCTGGCATCAACGACGGGCCGGCGTTGGCGAGCGCGGATCTCGGTTTGGCGATCGGCGCGGGCACCGATGTCGCCATCGGTCCGGGGACATCATAGTCGTCCGCGACGACCTCGGCGATGTGGTCGATTCGTTGGGGCTGGCCAAGGCCATACTGGCGACCATCAAGGGAAACATGGTGTGGGCGTTCGGGTACAACATCGCTGCCATCCGCATAGCGGCCGCAGGTCTGCTCAACCCGCTCCTCGCGGGCGCTGCCATGGCGTTCTCGTCGTTCTTCGTCGTATCGAACAGCCTCCGGCTGCGTCGGTACCCCGCTACATCCTGACGACCCGGGAGGGATACCTCGGCGAACAGTGAACTGGTGTCGCCGCGTCAGCGAACGTGAAGTGATCGCGCTGTGCGTGGCCGCGCCGCACGACCGGCCCGGCCACGCACTCCTGCGCAGCACGCCCGGTCAGCCACCGGGCGGATTCGTACCGACGTCATCGCCGCGGTACCTACAGTCAGTCGCATCCGCGGGTGCCGAAGTTCCCGCGTCGATCCGGGAACTTTCTCCGCCCGCGGTGCGACTGGTGGTCGACCGGTCATGAGCTGCGCCGACACAGGACGCGGCCGACGGATGCGGCCGATACCGCAGTTCACGGGAGGGTTCGAAGTGCACGACGATCTTCGCCACTATCGGCCCATGTTCGAGGCCATCGAACGACGAGTGCTGGCGACGGTAGAGATGGCTGCCCACGAGCGCCTGCGTGCGGCTACAGTGATCGCCGTAGCAGGGCTGGGTCTGTGCCTGGGCCAGTCGGGCGAGGCAACGGGCTGGGCAACATTGCTCAACAATGCAGCGGCGCAGGCGGAATCGACCAGCATCGTCGCTGTCATTGCCGCCCATGCCGGTGTGATCTTCTGTCTGATCTGCTCAGCCGCCGCACTCCATACCCGAATGATCCATCTGATCGTTCTCGCCGCCGCAGGATGCGCCAGCACTTCGGTCCTGGCGATGTTGTCCATCTGGACACGCCAGTCCGCTCACGACAGTTCAACTCTCGCCGGCCCCGGCCCTGGCGCGCTGATCGGGCTGCTCACCGCCGTGGTTCTCACCGGGCTGTGGACACGACTGGCCCTTCGCCCGGAGCGTCGCGTCTTCACGTACTGATCGAGCCACCATTCCGCCGAACCGACAGAAGGATCGATCCCGTTCGGCGGCTTCCCTTGGGGCCGCATCGCATTCGGTCAATCCGACGGGCCGCTGCTGCCTCTGGCTGCGGTGATCGGCGCGCCGGGGTTGTCGTTCGTCGTGGTGCTGATCGGGTCCGCTCTGGCCGGCGTCGTTGCCTCCGGTCGCATCACCCGCAGAACTGCAGCAGCGTCGTGCATCGGTGTGGCCACTGCTGTAGGGGCGCTCACGGTGGTGGCTCCACTGTTCGCTCCGCCGCAGCAGGACACGGTCACCGTCGCCTTGGTGCAAGGCAACGTCCCGCGTCTCGGTCTCGACTTCAACGCCCAACGACGCGCGGTTCTCGACAACCATGTTCAGCGCACCATCGAGCTCGCCGCCGACATCGACTCCGGCCGCGTACGCGCACCCGACCTGGTCATCTGGCCGGAGAACTCCTCCGACATCGATCCCCTGCGCAACCCCGACGCCGCCGCACGTATCGACGCCGCGGCCCGCGCCGTCGGAGTCCCCGTACTCGTCGGCACGGTTCTCCGCCGAGACGACGGCACCACGAGCAACACCTCGATCGTGTGGGATCCCGTCACCGGGCCCGGGCAGAGGCACGACAAGCGGCAACTGGTGCCGTTCGGGGAGTACCTGCCGATGCGCACGATCGTCACCGCACTCTCTCCCTATGCCGCCCAGGCAGGAAACTTCACCCCGGGCCAGGGCAACGGCGTCCTCGACCTCGCCGGAGTGCACGTCGCGGTGGCCACCTGCTACGAGGTCGCCTTCGACTCGTTGCTCACCGACTCCGTGCGCGCCGGTGCCCAGCTGATCGCAGTGCCCACCAACAACGCCACTTTCGGTCGGACGAACATGACCTATCAACAACTCGCCATGTCGCGGGTACGAGCGGTCGAACACGGGCGCAGCGTCGTCGTGTCGGCCACCAGCGGCGTCAGCGCCGTCATCGATGCACGCGGGGAGGTCGTCGAGCGCACGGAGCTGTTCACCCCCGCAGCTGTCGTCACCGAGGTGTCACTGAGCACCACCCTCACCCCGGCGACGATCACCGGCAGCGTTCCGGAATGGATTGCCGCCACCGGCGCTGGTGCAGCACTGGCGTTCTCGCTGCTGCGCCGACCACGCTCCATCACACCGAACCCCGCAAACTACTATGTCGCGTAGTATTTAGATGGTGGTCGGTGAAGGGCGTGCGGAGATGACGATCGACGAACACCCCCGTGCGCACTCGCCGGGACTGGTGCGCAGAACAGTGGCGATGCTGCGCAACCGGTGGCGACAACTGACGTCGATGCGGACAGCGTTGGTGCTGCTGTTCCTCCTCGCCGCCGCAGCTGTCCCCGGCGCTTTGCTGCCGCAGCGCAATCTCAATACCCAGGCCGTCGATTCTTTCATTGCCGCGCGTCCGGTTCTCGGGCCGGTGATGGACACGCTGGAATTGTTCGACGTGTTCGCGAGTTCCTGGTTCACCGCGATCTACGTCCTGTTGTTCGTGTCGCTGATCGGCTGTCTGACTCCCCGGTTGATCGAGCACGGCAAAGCTCTTCGCGCACAACCTGTTCGAGTACCGCGAAACCTCACTCGACTACCGTTGCATCATTCGGGCACCCTCGCCGGTGACCCCGAGAAGGTGATCGCCGACATCGCGCGGCACTTGAAAGGGTGGCGTACCGCCGTTCGACCCGAGCCCGATGGGGCACTGACTCTCTCGGCGGAGAAGGGCTACACCCGCGAGGCCGGGAACCTGCTGTTTCACTTCTCGCTGATCGGTCTGCTCGCGGCCATCGCGATCGGCAAACTGTTCGGCTACGAAGGCTCGGTCATCGTCATCGCCGACAACGGGCCCGGTTTCTGCAACACCTCGCCCGCGATCTACGACTCCTTTCGCGCCGGCAACAGCACCGACGGCACCGGACTCGAGCCGTTCTGTATCCGGGTCAGAGATTTCACCGCCGACTACCTCGAGAACGGTCAGGCCGAGATGTTCACCTCGAACATCTCCTACCAGAGCGCCGACGACATCGCCGCCGACACCTGGCGCGACTATCAACTCAAAGTCAACGAACCCCTCCGGCTCGGCGACGAACGCATCTACCTCACCGGACACGGCTACGCCCCCGAGTTCACCGTCACCTTCCCCGACGGCCAGACCCGCACCGAAGCGCTGCAGTTCCGCCCCGACGACGCCACCACGTTCCTCAGCAGCGGCGCGCTGCGATTCGACCCACCCGGGGGGACCTACGCCACCGCCGAGGAGCGCCGCCGAGGGCAGATCGCCATCGAAGGACTCTTCGCGCCCACCGCGCAATTCAACGGCAACCTGCTCTCCTCCCGCTTCCCGGAACTGGTCGATCCCGCGGTGGCAGTGGACATCTACAAAGGCGACACCGGTCTCGACACCGGCATCCCGCAGTCGATCTTCTCCCTGGACCAGGAGATGATCAACCAGGGCCGGCTGGTCAAGCAGGACCGGGTCAACCTGCGGCCCGGAGAATCGACGACCCTCTCCGACGGCACCGTCGTCCGGTTCGACGGTGCCAAGGAATTCGCGAACCTCCAGGTCGGATACGACCCCGCGCAGCGGTGGGTGCTCGTGTTCGCGGTCACGATGATGACCGGACTACTGGTGTCCCTGGTGATATTCGGCCCACCGCGACCCCTATGAGAACGAGCACCGTCAGCAATCTCGACCGACACCTCCGACCGCCAAGTGGCTCGAACCAGGTCTCCGTCAGATCCAGGACGGTTCAGCATGCCCGTGGGCGTCGCCCTCAGCCTTGGGTGGGGTCGGCAACGATGCGCAAGTAGGGGCGAGGGGCAGTCCAGCCATCCGGATAGATCTTTTTAGCATCCTCGTCGCTGACCGAGCCGGCAATGATCACGTCGCCACCTCTATTCCACTGGGCGGGGGTGGCCACCTTGTGCGCGGCAGTGAGTTGTAGCGAGTCGATTACACGCAGCACCTCGTCGAAGTTGCGGCCGGTGGTCATCGGGTAAATGAGCACCAACTTGATCGTCTTATCGGGGCCGATGACGAAGACATTGCGCAGCGTCGCCATCTCGGCCGGAGTGTGACTGGTCGGGTCGCCGGCGATTTCGGCGGGTAGCATCCCGTAGGCCTTCGAAATGGTGTAGTCGTTGTCGGAAATCATCGGATAGTTGGGCGCGGTACCTTGTGTTTCGGCGATGTCGTCGGCCCATGCGACGTGGTTGTCGAGTGGGTCGACTGACAACCCGATGATCTTGGTGTTGCGTTGGTCGAATTCGGGTTTGATCGTGGCCATGTAACCGAGTTCGGTCGTGCACACCGGGGTGAAATCGCGGGGGTGGGAGAACAGAACTGCCCAGCTTTCACCGATCCACTCGTGGAAGTTGATCGGACCCTGGGTGGTTTGGGCGTGGAAATCGGGGGCGGTGTCGCCAATGGTGAGTGTCATCAGTGGTTGTCCTTCCGGTGCGGTGGTGCGGTGGTGCCGACGATAGCGGTCGAGTCTTAAGTGAACCTGAGGTCGGCGGCGACGCGGTCTTCCGTATACCCCTACCGGTATAGCCCATCAATGGGCGACTACGACAGGTCACGGGTGGCCCCGACCCCTCGGTGCAACGATGACTGACCCGGCCTCTCCAGCCCATGGGCCGCGACATCCGCACCGAGGC
>NZ_KQ031375.1:0-230870 GCF_000963615.1 Rhodococcus sp. PML026
TTGTGTGTGTTGTTTGAGAATTGCACAGTGGACGCGAGCATCTTTGTTGTAAGTAATGAAGAGCGTACGGTGGATGCCTTGGCACCAGGAGCCGATGAAGGACGTAGGAGGCTGCGATAAGCCTCGGGGAGCTGTCAACCGAGCTGTGATCCGAGGGTGTCCGAATGGGGAAACCCAGCACGAGTGATGTCGTGTTACCCGCATCTGAATATATAGGGTGTGTGGAGGGAACGTGGGGAAGTGAAACATCTCAGTACCCACAGGAAGAGAAAACAATAGTGATTCCGTGAGTAGTGGCGAGCGAAAGCGGATGAGGCCAAACTTTGTGCGTGTGATACCCGGCAGGGGTTGCGTATGGAGGGTTGTGGGGTTTGCATTGTCGATTCTGCCGGATCGGCCGACAGTGAGAAATTGTGGTGTTAGTCGAAGTGGTCTGGAACGGCCTGTCGTAGAGGGTGAGAGTCCCGTAGACGAAAACATTGCAACTGTCGTTGTGGATACCCAAGTAGCAGCGGGCCCGTGAAATCTGCTGTGAATCTGTCGGGACCACCCGATAAGCCTGAATACTCCCTGGTGACCGATAGCGGACTAGTACCGTGAGGGAAAGGTGAAAAGTACCCCGGGAGGGGAGTGAAATAGTACCTGAAACCGTGCGCTTACAATCCGTCAAAGCCGTCGAGCAGTTTACTGTTGGTGGTGATGGCGTGCCTTTTGAAGAATGAGCCTGCGAGTTAGTGGCATGTCGCGAGGTTAACCCGTGTGGGGTAGCCGTAGCGAAAGCGAGTCCGAATAGGGCGTATCCACGTTTGTGGTGTAGTGGCGTGTTCTAGACCCGAAGCGGAGTGATCTACCCATGGCCAGGTTGAAGCGACGGTAAGACGTCGTGGAGGACCGAACCCACTTAGGTTGAAAACTGAGGGGATGAGTTGTGGGTAGGGGTGAAAGGCCAATCAAACTCCGTGATAGCTGGTTCTCCCCGAAATGCATTTAGGTGCAGCGTCACGTGTTTCTCACCGGAGGTAGAGCTACTGGATGGTCTAGGGGGCCTACAAGCTTACCGAAATCAGCCAAACTCCGAATGCCGGTGAGTGAGAGCGTGGCAGTGAGACTGCGGGCGATAAGGTTCGTAGTCGAGAGGGAAACAGCCCAGATCGCCAGCTAAGGTCCCTAAGCGTGTACTAAGTGGAAAAGGATGTGGGGTCGCGAAGACAACCAGGAGGTTGGCTTAGAAGCAGCCACCCTTGAAAGAGTGCGTAATAGCTCACTGGTCAAGTGATCCTGCGCCGACAATGTAGCGGGGCTCAAGTACACCACCGAAGCTGCGGCACTCACACAATAGCCCCATTCAGGTCTGCGGATCTGTGTGCAGGTGTGTGGGTGGGTAGGGGAGCGTCGTGCAGCCATGGAAGCATCGGAGTGATCCAGGTGTGGAGGCTGCGCGAGTGAGAATGCAGGCATGAGTAGCGAAAGACGAGTGAGAAACTCGTCCGCCGAATGACCAAGGGTTCCTGGGCCAGGTTAATCCGCCCAGGGTGAGTCGGGACCTAAGACGAGGCCGACAGGCGTAGCCGATGGACAACGGGTTGATATTCCCGTACCCGTGTAACCGCGCCCATGGTGAATCAGTGACACTAACCACCCTGAATCCAGATGACCGATCTCTTTCGAGAGTGAGGCGTGTGGTGGATGCGTGGGACCTGATCTGGTAGTAGCCAAGCGATGGGGTGACGCAGGAAGGTAGCTGGGCCAGTCAGTGGTTGTACTGGTGTAAGCCTGTAGGGCGAACGGTAGGCAAATCCGCCGTTCACACAGCCTGAGAGGTGATGCGTAGCCGATTGAGGCGAATTCAGTGATCCTATGCTGCCGAGAAAAGCCTCTAGTGAGTTGTTACACGGCCCGTACCCCAAACCGACACAGGTGGTCAGGTAGAGAATACTAAGGCGATCGAGATAACTATGGTTAAGGAACTCGGCAAAATGCCCCCGTAACTTCGGGAGAAGGGGGGCCCCTGCCGGTGATCACTCTTGCAGTGTGAGCTGGTGTGGGCCGCAGAGACCAGTGAGAAGCGACTGTTTACTAAAAACACAGGTCCGTGCGAAGTCGTAAGACGATGTATACGGACTGACGCCTGCCCGGTGCTGGAAGGTTAAGAGGACCGGTTAGCCAGTAATGGCGAAGCTGAGAATTTAAGCCCCAGTAAACGGCGGTGGTAACTATAACCATCCTAAGGTAGCGAAATTCCTTGTCGGGTAAGTTCCGACCTGCACGAATGGCGTAACGACTTCTCAGCTGTCTCAACCATAGACTCGGCGAAATTGCATTACGAGTAAAGATGCTCGTTACGCGCGGCAGGACGAAAAGACCCCGGGACCTTCACTACAGCTTGGTATTGGTGTTCGGTTCGGTTTGTGTAGGATAGGTGGGAGACTGTGAAGCGGTGACGCCAGTTACTGTGGAGTCGTTGTTGAAATACCACTCTGATCGTATTGGATACCTCAACCTCGGACCATGATCTGGTTCAGGGACAGTGCCTGGTGGGTAGTTTAACTGGGGCGGTTGCCTCCTAAAATGTAACGGAGGCGCCCAAAGGTTCCCTCAGCCTGGTTGGCAATCAGGTGTCGAGTGCAAGTGCACAAGGGAGCTTGACTGTGAGACTGACAAGTCGAGCAGGGACGAAAGTCGGGACTAGTGATCCGGCACCGGCAAGTGGAAGCGGTGTCGCTCAACGGATAAAAGGTACCCCGGGGATAACAGGCTGATCTTCCCCAAGAGTCCATATCGACGGGATGGTTTGGCACCTCGATGTCGGCTCGTCGCATCCTGGGGCTGGAGTAGGTCCCAAGGGTTGGGCTGTTCGCCCATTAAAGCGGCACGCGAGCTGGGTTTAGAACGTCGTGAGACAGTTCGGTCTCTATCCGCCGCGCGCGTAAGAAACTTGAGGAAGGCTGTCCCTAGTACGAGAGGACCGGGACGGACGAACCTCTGGTGTGCCAGTTGTTCCACCAGGAGCACCGCTGGTTGGCTACGTTCGGAAGGGATAACCGCTGAAAGCATCTAAGCGGGAAGCCTGTTCCAAGATGAGGTTTCTCACCCCCTCGAGGGGGTAAGGCCCCCGGCAGACCACCGGGTTGATAGGCCAGAACTGGAAGTACAGCAATGTATGCAGGTGACTGGTACTAATAGGCCGAGGACTTACCACAAAGAAGCTACGCGTCCACTGTGCAATATCTGAAACAACACACGAGTAGTTGTTCAGTAACACAACCGAATACAGGTCCAAGAACGAAACACCACCCCCGACAGTATGTGGGGGATGTGTTCTCCGACTGAGACCGCTCGTGACACTGTTTCGCAGAGTTACGGCGGCCATAGCGGAGGGGAAACGCCCGGTCCCATTCCGAACCCGGAAGCTAAGCCCTCCAGCGCCGATGGTACTGCACTCGACAGGGTGTGGGAGAGTAGGACACCGCCGAACACCCGTTGTAAGAAGGGGACCCACTTGGTGGGTCCCCTTTCTGCGTTTGTACCCGAAAATCCGAAAGGACGCCCGTGTCGGAAGACAACAACGATCGTCGCCCCTCCCGAGCAGACGGTGGCAATCGCCCCAACGAGTCCCGAGATCGCAACCCCCGCGCTCAGGACCGTCGCGCCGACCCGCGTCGTTCGGACGGTCCTCCCCGCAGGCGTGGTGGGGAAGGTGGGTTCTCCGGCGATCGCCGCGGAAACAGCGCATCGTCCGACCGTCGACCCCCGCGGCCAGACGAGCCGGATCTGCCCGACGAGGTCGAAGCCGGCCAGCTCGAGCCGGCAGTGCGCCGGGATCTGCTGAGCTTGGACAAGAACAATGCCACTGCTGTGGCGCGTCACCTCGTGATGACCAGCCGCCTGCTCGACGACGACCCGCAGTTGGCGCTGCTGCACGCGCGCGCTGCTCGTCAGCGGGCCGGCCGCATTGCCGTGGTACGCGAGACGGCCGGTATCGCGGCATATCACGCGGGTGAATGGGCGGAGGCTCTGTCGGAACTGCGGGCGGCACGTCGAATGGCCGGCGGCCCCGGCCTCATCGCGGTCATGGCCGACTGCGAACGCGGACTCGGGCGCCCCGAGCGGGCCATCGAACTCGGTCGCAGCGACGAAGCGCGGGAACTGACCGGTGAAGAGGCGTCGGAACTCCGGATCGTCGTCGCCGGCGCTCGTATGGATCTCAATCAGTACGACCAGGCCGTCGTCACCCTCCAGACTCCCGATCTCGACGCGTCCCGGTCGGGTACGGCTGCGGCTCGTCTGTTCTACGTCTACGCCGATGCGCTCGTTGCTGCCGGTCGCGTCGACGAAGGTGTGAAGTGGTTCCTCAACGCTGCCGCGGCGGATGACGATGGAGAAACCGACGCAGAAGAGCGGGTCGAGGAGTTGTCCGGGGGCAGTCGGTGACATTGCTGCGCGACGCCCACGACGTTCTGCTGCTCGACCTCGACGGCACCGTCTACGCCGGCAAGGAACCCATTCCGGGTGCAGTGGAGGCGCTTTCGGGTGGTTCCGAGAAGCAGTTCTTCGTCACCAACAATGCCAGTCGCGCACCGAGCGATGTCGCCGAACACCTCCGCGAACTCGGTTTCGACACCACAGCGGAATTTGTCGTCACCAGTTCCGAAGCAGCAGCCCGAGTACTCGCGGACAGACTCGATCCTGGCTCACGCGTCCTCGTCGTCGGTACCGACGCCCTGGCGACCGAGATCGAGAAGGTGGGATTGACGCCGGTGCGCTCTGCCGACGACCAGCCGGTTGCGGTGGTTCAGGGACATTCGGTCGATACAGGGTGGCCCATGTTGGCCGAGGCGGTGCTGGCTGTGCGTGCGGGCGCGCTGTGGGTCGCGACCAACGTCGATGCGACTCTTCCGACCGAGCGCGGCCTCGTTCTCGGCAACGGTTCGATGGTGGCAGCAGTGCGCAATGCCACCGACGTCGAGCCCATCGTTGCAGGCAAGCCCGCGGCTCCCATCATGCGTGACGCCGTCGAGCGAAGTGGTGCCAAGTCGGCGCTCGTGGTCGGGGACCGGCTCGATACCGATATAGCAGGCGCGAACGAAGCTGCCCTCCCGTCGCTGTTGGTCCTGACGGGTGTCAGTACCGCTGCAGAGTTGCTTCGTGCTCCGAAGCACCTGCGTCCCACTCACATCGGTAGTGATCTCGGGGTTCTGAACAAGGACGAGTCGGCGTCCGAGGTAGCCGGTAAGGATGGCTGGACGGTCGGCATCGACGACGAGGTCCTGTCCGTGCGGTTCGAGGGTGCTGCCGAGATGGATGCCTTCGAGGGTCTGCTCGCCGTCCTCGATATTGCGTGGTCGGGTTCGGAATTCTCGGACGTTCGCTTCGACGGGGATGGACTCGCCGATCTGCGCTCGTTGTTGGGTTGTTGACACGGGTTCGTGCAGTCGGCCGCGAGCGGGCGTTGGTCGGACCCATCCGATAGCGTGAGAGGTGATGAGCGCGTCGATTCCACTCCCAGGACAACACCGGCCGAACGCGGCCGGCGAACAGTCGTCCGCAGATCCGGACAGCATCAGGGCCGAGATGTCGTCGCTGCTCGCGCAGCTCACCATCGGGTCGGAGGCAGGCCTCGACTCGGAGGCCGTCGATTCCGACGCCCTGGCGCGTGATGCGAGTGTGCTGGACCGGGCCCACGAAGTGCTGGTTCGGGCCTTGACGACCGTCGACAAGACCTGACGTGGCCCGTCGCGCACGTGTCGACGCAGAACTGGTCCGTCGTGGATTGGCCAGATCTCGTGAACACGCCTCCGAACTCATCGAAGCAGGCCGGGTGAAGATTGCCGGAACCGTGGCTTCGAAGCCCGCTACCGCCGTCGAGCCGGGCACTCCGCTGTTGGTGGCCGAGGAAGACAACGAAATCAGCTGGGCGTCTCGCGGCGCGCACAAACTGCTCGGTGCCCTCGACGCGTTCGAGCCACTGGGTCTGACCGTCGAGAACGCGCGGTGTCTCGACGCCGGTGCCTCCACGGGAGGTTTCACCGACGTTCTGCTCAGTCGCGGTGTGCGCGAGGTCGTTGCGGTCGACGTGGGTTACGGCCAGCTCGTGTGGCGGCTGCAATCCGACGAACGCGTGCACGTCATCGATCGCACCAATGTGCGTTCGATAGATGCCGACACGATCGGGGGCCCGGTCGACGTCATCGTGGCAGACCTGTCGTTCATCTCTCTGAAACTCGTTCTTCCCGCTTTCGTCGCGTGCTCCACGTCGGGTACCGACATGGTGTTGATGGTCAAGCCTCAATTCGAGGTCGGCAAGGATCGTGTCGGTTCCGGCGGCGTCGTGCGAGACCCGGCGCTGCGGGCGGAGGCCGTCGAGGACGTCGCGAATGCCGCGCTTGCGTCGAACCTGCGAGTCGAGGCGGTCGCCGCAAGCCCACTGCCGGGACCTTCGGGCAACGTCGAGTACTTTTTGTGGCTGAAGGCGGGCGCAGGTGACGGTTCGCCGCGTACCGACGTGGACGTCACCGAGTTGGTCCGTCACGCGATCGAGGAAGGACCACAGTGACTCCGTCCCATGCAGCACCGACACAGGAGTCCGTTCGGGAGATTCTTCTCGTCGCACACCCCGGCCGGCCCGACATCGCCGAGACGGCGCGCCGAGTGGGCAAAGTGTTCGACGAAGCAGGCATCTGCCTGCGGGTTCTCGTCGACGAAGTGGAACCGTCCAAGATCGAGGCATCGGACACCGAGGAACACGACCATGTGTTCGTGGCGGACATGAGGCTCAACGTCGTCGAGTTCGGTCCCGATGCGGCCGCCGGGTGCGAGATGGTTCTGGTTCTCGGCGGTGACGGAACGTTCCTGCGCGCAGCCGAGCTCGCACAGGCGGCCGACATCCCGGTTCTCGGTATCAACCTCGGCCACGTGGGGTTTCTCGCGGAGGCCGAGGCCGACCATCTCGAGGACGCGCTGGCGCGTGTCATGGCCGGCAACTATCGCATCGAACAGCGGATGACGCTGGACATTGCCATCCGAGTGGGCGACCAGGTCGTCGAGCGTGGGTGGGCCTTGAACGAGGCGAGCATCGAGAACGGTTCCAGGCTCGGGGTCCTCGAGGTCGTTCTCGAAGTGGACGGGCGTCCGGTCTCCGCGTTCGGCTGCGACGGAGTGCTCGTGTCGACACCCACGGGGTCGACGGCATATGCGTTCTCTGCAGGCGGGCCGGTGGTGTGGCCGGAACTCGAAGCCATACTGGTCATCCCGAGCAACGCCCATGCCCTCTTCGCGCGTCCGCTCGTCACCAGCCCCGAGTCGATCATCGCCGTCGAGATCGATGCCGGCGGACACGATGGTTTCGTGTTCTGCGACGGCCGCCGCACATTGGGGTTGCCGGCGGGAGCACGCGTCGAGGTCGTGCGGGGAGCATCGCCCATCAAGTGGGTTCGCCTGGATTCGGCACCGTTCGCCGATCGCATGGTCAAGAAATTCGAACTGCCCGTGACCGGGTGGCGGGGGAGAGCGAGGTAGGGATGCTCGAAGAGATTCGGATCGACAGCCTCGGAGTCATCTCCGGTGCGAGCGCACAATTTCACGAGGGGTTGACGGTTCTCACCGGCGAGACCGGTGCGGGCAAGACGATGGTGGTCACCAGCTTGCATCTGCTGTCGGGTGCACGCGCCGATGCAGGTCGGGTGCGGCTCGGTGCCCAAAGGGCCGTGGTCGAGGGTCGATTCAGCACCGACACCGCCTCGGAACAGGTGATCGAGGACGTCGAGAAGGTGCTCGAATCCTCGGGAGGTCAACGCGACGAAGACAATTCGATCATCGCCGTGCGAACGGTCAATTCGGACGGCCGCTCACGTGCACATCTGGGTGGACGAAGCGTCCCCGCATCGGTGCTGTCGAACTTCACCGATTCGCTGCTGACAGTGCACGGCCAGAACGATCAGTTGCGGCTGCTGCGCCCCGATCAGCAACTCGGTGCACTCGACAGATTCGCCGGTGATTCGGTTGCCTCTCTGGTGGCGAAGTATCGCGCCGCCCGTAAGACGTGGCTCGACGCACGCAACGAATTGATCGACCGCACCGAACGCAGCCGTGAATTGGCTCAGGAAGCGGACCGGCTGCAGTTCGGCCTGCAGGAGATCGACTCCCTGGCACCGGAGCCGGGTGAGGATCGCTCCGTGGCCGAGGATGTGCGCAGGCTCGGCGACCTCGATTCGCTGCGGGAAACCGCCGAGGGTGCCGCCGCGGCTCTCGTCGGGAGTACCGAGGAGGCGTCGGACACCACGTCTGCGCTGTATCTGTTGGGCGAGGCACGATCGCGTCTCGAACACGCCGACGATGCTGCTCTCACAGAACTGCTGCCCCGGTTGAACGACGCGATGGCCGTCGTCGGCGACGTCGGTGCCGACCTGACCACGTATCTGTCGGATCTCCCGTCGGATCCAGGAGCTCTCGACACGATCCTGAACCGGCAGGCCGAGCTGAAGTCTTTGACGCGCAAGTACGCCGCCGACGTCGACGGTGTCATCGCGTGGGCCGAGGACGCTCGCGAACGTTTGTCTCGGATCGATACCTCTGCCGACGCGCTCGCGGAGCTGAGTGCGCGTGTCGAGTCGGCTGCGGTCGATGTAGCGGCGGCCGCGTCCAAGCTCAGCGCTGCCCGGTCGAAAGCGGCGACGAAGCTGTCCAAAGCCGTCAGCGTCGAGCTGGCCGGACTGGCGATGGGAAAAGCCAAGCTGCAGATAGATGTTCGATCGCTGCCGGCCGGACCGTCGGACACGGCACCGATCGTCGTCGACGGTACCGAGTTGCATGCGGGTAGTACCGGGGTCGACGAGGTCGAGTTCCGGTTGTCCGCGCACGACGGCGCCCAGGCGTTGCCGATCAGCAAGAGCGCGTCGGGCGGCGAGCTCTCGCGGGTGATGTTGGCGCTCGAGGTGGTGCTGGCGGGTTCCGACAAGGGCGCGACGATGGTGTTCGACGAGGTCGACGCCGGAGTCGGTGGTCGGGCAGCGGTCGAGGTCGGTCGTCGGCTCGGTCGGTTGGCTCGTACCCATCAGGTCATCGTCGTCACCCACCTGCCGCAGGTGGCTGCGTTTGCGGACACGCATCTGGTGGTGGACAAGACCGACGCCAAGAAGGGGGCGGCGAACAGCGGAGTCCGGACGCTGTCGTCCTCGGAACGCGTCGTCGAACTCGCCCGGATGCTCGCTGGGCTCGACGACACCGAGACCGGTCGCGCACACGCCGAAGAGCTGTTGGCCACCGCAAACGCGGATCGAGCCGCCCTGTAACTTTTGGTGCTGATGTGATCAGTGTGGTAGTTGTTTCGGCGCGCCTCCATGGCCGGGCGTGTCGATCGGGTCATCATGGTGGGCATGAAGATGCCGGCACTGCTGTCACGTAGTCAGGATTCGCTGCCCGGAATCACCGGGATCGCGCGAGTCGATCGCAACACGGCCAAGCTGCTCAAGCGGGTCGGCCCCGGCGACATCGTCGTTCTGGACGAGCTCGATCTGGACCGGTTGACCGCAGATGCGCTCGTCGAGGCCGGGGTGCTCGCGGTCGTCAACGCGTCGCCGTCGATCTCCGGCCGCTATCCCAACCTCGGCCCCGAGGTCATCGTCGCCAACGGGATCACCTTGATCGACTCGGCCGGCACCGAGATCTTCAAGAAGATCAAGGACGGCACCAAGATCCGGCTCAACGACGGTGGCGTCTACACCGGCGATCGCCGCCTCGCCAAGGGTGAGGAGCAGAGCGAAGCCGAGATCTCGGACAAGATGATCGAGGCCAAGACCGGGCTGGTCGACCATCTGGAAGCGTTCTCGGGCAACACGATCGAGTTCATTCGGACCGAGAGTCCGTTGCTGATCGACGGCGTCGGGGTACCGGACATCGACATCGACCTCAAGGGTCGTCACGTCGTGATCGTTGCCGACGGGCCGGGGCACGCGGAGGACCTGAAGAATCTGAAGCCGTTCATCAAGGAGTACTCGCCCGTCATCATCGGCGTCGGTGCGGGCGCGGACACAGCGATGAAAGCGGGACACCGCCCGGATCTGATCGTCGGCGATCCGGAGGACGTCACGGCGCAGACACTCAAATGTGGTGCAGAAGTGGTACTTCCGGCCGATTCGGACGGACACGCGCAAGGTCTCGAACGCATCCAGGATCTCGGTATCGGTGCCATGACCTTCCCGGCGACCGGTGCTGCTGCAGACCTCGCACTACTGTTGGCCGACCACCACGGTGCGTCGCTGATCGTGTCGGTCGGTAGCCCGGCAAGCCTGGACGAATTCTTCGATCGCGGACGACGCAACACCAACCCGGCCGCGTTCATGACGCGTCTGAAGGTCGGTGCCAAGCTGGTCGACGCCAAGGCGGTGGCCACGCTGTATCGAAGCCGCGTGTCGGGCGGTGCAATTGCCCTGCTCATTCTCGCTGCGCTCGTTGCGGTGATCGTGGCGTTGGCAGTTTCCAACATCGGCGGCGAATCCTTGGATTGGGCGATCGATCTGTGGAATCGATTCGCACTGTGGTTCCAGGGGTTGCTTTCGTGATTTCGCTTCGCCAACATGCCATTTCGTTGGCCGCCGTGTTCGTTGCGCTGGCCATCGGCATCGTCCTCGGCTCGGGTCTGCTGTCCAGCGGACTGGTCTCGGGTCTGCGAGACGACAAGACGGGCCTCGAGAATCAGGTCGACGATTTGCAGTCGACCAACAACCAGCTCGGCGAGCAGCTGAACTCGGCCGACGGTTTCGATGCGGCGGTGTCGGGTCGAGTACTTCGGGACACCCTCGTCGATCGCAGTGTCGTGGTCATCACCACACCCGACGCAGATCCCGGCGATGTCGACGGCGTCACGCGGTCGATCGGAGCGTCCGGGGCCACGGTCACGGGTCGGGTATCGCTCACGGATTCGTTCGTGTCCGCGGCGAACGGCGACGATCTGCGCACCCGACTGACCAATGTCATTCCGGCCGGGGTGCAGTTGCGGACCGGGGCGGTCGACCAGGGCAGTCTGGCGGGCGACCTGCTGGGTTCGGTGTTGCTGCTCAATGCGCAGACGGCACAGCCGCAATCGACCCCCGAGGAGCTGTCTCTCGCTCTCGAGACGTTGCGCAGCGGCGGATTCATCGCTTATGACAACGGGGCGGTCGCACCGGCGCAGTTGGCCGTGGTGGTCACCGGTTCGGGTGCCTCGGATGTCGAGGACGGCAACCGAGGTGCCATCGTCGCTCGCTTCGCAGGAGCTCTCGATTCACGCGGAGCAGGTGCGGTATTGGCAGGTCGTTCCGGCGCGGCAGAGGGCAACGGCTCGATCGCAGTGGTGCGAGCCGACTCGGCGTTGTCGTCGGCGCTCAGCACGGTGGACAACGTCGACCGTGAAGCTGGCCGGATCACCACGGTTCTTGCCCTGGCGGAGCAGCTGGACGGTGCTTCGGGCCGCTACGGCACCGGAGCGAACGCGAACGCCGTCACCGTCGGAGCGCCGGTGAGTTGATCGGCGCTCGCGTCGAATACGCGTGTCGTTGGCGGTGAGGTACGTACTGGTGTTACCGTGAAGTCCCGTGGGTAGCAGGCCCAATTTTCACGCTTTACCTCTCTTATCAGCCCCCTGATAGGAGCAAGCCCTGCAGACTCGTCACGGGAGCCTCATTGTCACGCCTTCAGTCGCGTTCCGACACCAAGCACATCTTCGTCAGCGGAGGCGTCGCGTCTTCGCTCGGAAAAGGTCTGACGGCGTCCAGCCTCGGCCAGCTACTGACCGCACGCGGTTTGCGCGTGACCATGCAGAAGCTCGATCCGTATCTCAACGTCGATCCCGGCACGATGAACCCGTTCCAGCACGGTGAAGTCTTCGTCACCGAGGACGGCTCGGAAACAGACCTCGACGTCGGCCATTACGAGCGCTTCCTCGACCGTGATCTGTCCGGATTCGCCAATGTGACCACCGGCCAGGTCTATTCGACGGTCATCGCCAAGGAGCGTCGCGGCGAGTACCTCGGCGACACCGTGCAGGTCATTCCGCACATCACCGACGAGATCAAACGTCGCATCCTGGCCATGAACGGTCCCGACCTCCAGGGCCACCAGCCTGATGTCGTCATCACCGAAATCGGTGGCACCGTCGGCGATATCGAATCGCAGCCGTTCCTCGAAGCGGCGCGGCAGGTCCGCCACGACGTCGGCCGAAACAACGTCTTCTTCCTGCACGTGTCGTTGGTTCCGTTCCTGGCGCCGTCCGGTGAACTCAAGACCAAGCCCACCCAGCACTCCGTCGCAGCACTGCGCAGCATCGGCATTCAGCCCGACGCGTTGATCCTGCGGTGCGACCGCGACGTGCCGCCGGGGCTCAAGAACAAGATCGCGCTGATGTGCGACGTCGACGTCGACGGCTGCATCTCCACACCCGACGCCCCGTCGATCTACGACATCCCCAAGGTGCTGCACAAGGAAGGCCTCGACGCCTACGTCGTCCGGCAGCTCGGTCTGCCGTTCCGTGACGTCGACTGGACCATCTGGGGCGGACTGCTCGAGCGCGTCCACCAGCCCCGCGAAACCGTGCGCGTCGGCCTCGTCGGCAAGTACGTGGACCTGCCCGACGCCTACCTCTCGGTCACCGAGGCGCTGCGTGCGGGCGGATTCGCTCATCGCGCCAAGGTCGAGATCAAGTGGGTTCCGTCCGACGAGTGCTCGACGCCCGCGGGGGCTCAGGCTGCGCTCGGCGATGTCGATGCCGTGCTCATTCCCGGCGGATTCGGCATTCGCGGTATCGAAGGCAAGCTCGGTGCCATCGAGTTCGCGCGTACCCGCAAGATTCCACTGTTGGGGTTGTGTCTCGGTTTGCAGTGCGTCGTCATCGAGGCGGCTCGTTCGGTCGGACTGACCGATGCCAATTCCGCCGAGTTCGATCCGGATACCAAGGATCCGGTGATCTCCACGATGGCCGACCAGGAGGACGCCGTCGCCGGCGATGCCGACCTCGGAGGCACGATGCGTCTCGGTGCCTACCCAGCGACGCTGCAGAAGGGTTCGGTCGTCGCTGCGTCGTACGGCACCGAGAACGTCTCGGAGCGTCACCGTCACCGCTACGAGGTCAACAATGTCTACCGCGATCGAATTGCCAAGAGCGGCTTGGTCTTCAGCGGTACGTCCCCGGACGGTCATCTGGTCGAGTTCGTGGAGTTGCCGGCATCGGTGCACCCGTTCTTCGTTGCTACCCAGGCGCATCCGGAGCTCAAGAGCCGACCGACCCGTCCGCATCCGCTGTTCGCATCACTGATCAACGCGGCGTTGAAGTACAAGGCTGCCGAGCGGCTGCCGGTCGACATTCACGGTGACACCGCTGCGGCTGAAAAATCGGACGCCGAGGCCGAGACCGTCGGATGAGCGAGGACTCCAGACACGAATTCACCACGCTCGGTTCGACGGTTCCGTACTCCGGCGCGATTCTCGCGTTGCGGCTCGATCAGGTGGCGATGCCGAACGGGCGTCGCGCCGAGCGAGAGGTGATCGAACATCACGGCGCAGTCGGCATTCTTGCCGTCGACGATCAGGACCGCGTGGCGATGATCGAGCAGTACCGGCACCCCATCGGACGTCGTCTCTGGGAGCTGCCCGCAGGTCTGCTCGACGAGCCGGGGGAGCAGCCCGTGCTGGCGGCGCAGCGCGAACTGGCCGAGGAGACCGGTCTCGCGGCCGCCAAATGGTCGGTGTTGGTGGACGTGTTGGCCTCGCCCGGATTCACCGACGAAGCGGTCCGCATCTTCCTCGCCGAGGATCTGAGTGAGGTCGATCGCCCGGAGGCACACGACGAGGAAGCAGACATCGAGCTGTCCTTCGTGCCGATGGACGAGGCCGTCCGTCGTGCGTTGGCCGGGGAGATCGTCAACGCCTCCGCCGTGTCGGGAGTGCTCGCGTTGGCGGCAGCTCGTGCCACCGGTACCGAGTTGCGTCCGGCCGACGCCCCGTGGGCGGATCGACCCACGGCATTCGAGTCTCGGAAGAGTTCACGAAAGTAGCCACCGTGATCGTCGATCAGATTGCGACGTATCTCGATCATCTGGTGGTCGAGCGCGGTTCAGCACCGAACACGGTGTCGTCGTACCGTCGCGATCTGGTGCGGTACGAGCGGTTTCTCAGCGGGTACGGAATCACCGATCTGGCCAAGGTGACCGAGAACGACATCACCGAGTTCGTGCTGTACCTCCGGCGCGGTGACGACGAATTCCCGGCTCTCGCAGCCAGTTCGGCGGCCCGGACGCTGATCGCGGTTCGTGGTCTGCACCGGTTCGCTCTGGCCGAGGGCATGGTGGAGCGCAACGTCGCGAGCGAGGTAAAGCCGCCGCAGCCGGCCAAACGACTACCGAAGTCGCTGCCCGTCGACCAGGTCGTGGCGCTGCTGGAATCGGCGTCCATCGCCGGTCCCGATGCGCCGCGTGGTCTGCGAGATCGGGCACTGCTCGAACTGCTCTACTCCACCGGTGCGCGCATCTCCGAGGCCGTCGGTCTGGATGTGGACGACATCGACACCGAGGCTCGCTCGGTGCTCCTGCGCGGTAAGGGCGGGAAACATCGAGTCGTCCCGGTGGGGAGGCCGGCCATCGAGGCGGTCGACGCATACCTCGTGCGCGGTCGGCCGGGCCTCGTCGCCCGCTCGAATCCGGCGCTGTTCCTCAATGTGCGCGGTGGTCGACTGTCGCGGCAGAGCGCCTGGCAAGTGCTGCAGGACTCCGCGCAGCGGGCCGGAATCACGGCCGGGGTCTCGCCGCACGTGCTCCGGCACTCGTTTGCGACGCACCTGCTCGACGGCGGTGCCGACGTTCGTGTCGTGCAGGAGTTGCTCGGCCACGCGTCGGTGACCACGACACAGATCTACACCCTCGTCACCGTCACGACGTTGCGTGAAGTGTGGGCGGGTGCGCACCCGCGAGCGCGCTAGCACGCGGTCGGCAATCGAGTGTCAGCGTGTCCGACGACAATGCCGTCGCGTCAAGCGGTAGCGTTTGCATGAACTACTCGAAGACGAACGGGACAGGGGAGCGCTGGAACGTGTCGACACCGCAGCCGCCAGCGGCGGAGTCAGCCTCGGAACCGTCGTGGGGCGTGCAGCCCGCCGTCGCCCCCGATACCGGCGAAACGCATTCGTCTCATCCGCACAGCGATGGCGCTCTTTTCCACACACGTCAACCGGAATCCAGTCGGGAGACACGCGACATCATTCCTGCTCCGAACGAGCTCGGGCCCACCGGTCGCAAGACGAGGCCGGTTCCCGATCCGCAGCCGCTGGCCAGTCACGGCCCGGCCAAGATCATCGCGATGTGCAACCAGAAGGGCGGCGTCGGCAAGACGACGTCGACCATCAATCTCGGTGCCTCGCTGGCCGGTTACGGCCGTCGCGTGCTGCTCGTCGACCTGGACCCGCAGGGCGCACTGTCCGCGGGATTGGGCGTCGCACATCACGAACTCGATCTGACGGTCTACAACCTCCTCGTGGAGGCGAAGGTGTCGGCCGACGACATCATCATGCGGACTCGCGTCGACAATCTCGATCTGATGCCGAGCAACATCGATCTCTCAGCCGCCGAGATTCAGCTGGTCACCGAGGTGGGGCGTGAGCAGACGCTCGGACGGGTACTGCACCCCATTCTCGACCGCTACGACTACGTGCTCATCGACTGCCAGCCCTCGCTCGGCCTGCTGACGGTCAATGCGCTGACGTGCGCCGACGAAGTCCTCATTCCAATGGAGTGCGAGTACTTCAGTCTGCGCGGTTTGGCATTGCTCAACGACACCGTCGAGAAGGTCCGCGACCGCCTCAATCCGCGGCTGAAGTTGGCGGGCATCGTGGTCACGATGTTCGACGCTCGGACGCTGCACTCGCGCGAAGTGATGACGCGGGTGGTCGAGGTGTTCGGCGACGTCGTCTACGACACCGTGATCACACGCACGGTTCGGTTCCCCGAGACCAGCGTTGCCGGTGAGCCGATCACAACGTGGGCTCCCAAATCCGGCGGCGCGCAGGCGTACCGCGCTCTTGCGCGCGAGGTGATCTACCGGTCGGGTCCGTGACGGTCGACGCTGCCGACGAGGCCCCGATCGAGGTTCCCGCCGACGCGGACCCGGCGAAATTTCGGGTTCGGTTGCTCAACTTCGAGGGCCCGTTCGATCTGCTGCTGTCGCTGATCAGTCAGCACCGCATGGATGTCACCGAGGTGGCGCTGCACACCGTCACCGACGATTTCATCTCGTTCACCAAATCGCTCGGGGCCGATGTCGGACTCGATCAGACGACGGAGTTTCTCGTCGTGGCGGCGACGTTGCTCGATCTGAAGGCGGCTCGTCTGCTGCCGTCGGGTGATGTGGAGGACGCCGAGGATCTCGCGTTGCTCGAGGTGCGCGATCTCCTGTTCGCCCGGTTGCTGCAGTACCGCGCGTACAAGCAGGTGGCCCTGCTGTTCGGTGAGCTGGAAGCTGCTGCGCTGCGGCGTTATCCGCGCTCGGTGTCGGTGGAAGATCGATTCGCCGATCTGATTCCCGAGGTGTTGTTGGGTGTTGACCCGGCCAGATTCGCAGACATCGCGGCAGCAGCGTTTCGGCCCAAGCCGATCCCGCAAGTGGGTCTGGACCACATTCACCAGCATGCGGTCTCGATTCCCGAGCAGGCAGAGTGGTTGCTCGAGAACCTGCAGGGCCGGGGTTTCAACGAGTGGGCGTCGTTCTCGGAACTCGTGCAGGACTGTGAGGTGCAGGTCGAAATAATTGCGCGCTTCCTCGCGTTGCTGGAACTGTTCCGGCAACAAGTGATCGCCTTCGAGCAACCCGAACCGCTCGGCGATCTTCGAGTGAGCTGGACCGGCAAGGACGAAGGACCCATCGTGGTCACGGAAGAGGACTACGCATGAACGCCGACCCGGAACTCGAGCTCGAGGATGTCGACGAGTCAGGCGAACTCGACGACGCCACGCTCGCGTCGGCACTCGAGGCGGTTCTGCTCATCGTCGACACTCCGGCCTCCGACGAGCAACTGGCATCGGCCGTCGGTTCTTCGGTGGCCCGCGTACGTGCCGCGCTGAAGCGGATGGCCGCGGAACTGACAGAACGCCGCAGCGGAATCGACCTCCGCTACGCCGGTGACGGGTGGCGTTTCTACACCCGAACCGCCTATGCGCCGTACGTCGAACGGCTGCTTCTCGACGGCGCTCGGTCCAAGCTCACACGCGCAGCATTGGAAACCCTGGCCGTGATCGCCTATCGTCAACCGTTGACCCGCGCACGAGTCAGCGCCGTACGTGGAGTCAATGTCGATGGAGTGATGCGTACGTTGCTCGCCCGTGGACTGATCTCCGAAGCAGGAACGGACCCGGAGACGAACGGCACGATGTACTGCACCACCGAGCTGTTCCTCGAACGGCTCGGGCTCGCATCGCTCGGTGATCTACCCGAACTGGCACCGCTGTTGCCGGGAGTGGACCTGATCGACGAGATCAGTGACAGCATGGACACCGACCCCAGAACGACCCGCTCCACTAAGAACCGCGGATCGAAACCCGATCCGGCAGCCGAGCTCGACTCGGACGACTGATAGGTAAGACAAGTGAACAAGCCCGCTCGCCGTGATGGCACACCGGACCGTAACAAGAGACAAGACCCACGCAGGAAGCCCACCGCAGGTCGGTCGGACACCCCGCGTGACGCACGCCGCGGAGATCGCACCCGCGACGCCGCACCCCGGGACGGCGCTCCCCGCGCTGGTGCACCCCGAACCGGTGCCCCTCGCACCGGGGGACCACGCGCATGCGCTCCCCGCACCGGTGGCCGACCGGCCCCGCGCAGAGGCGTCGAGCAGGGGGAATCGTTCGAGAACAAGCCCGTCGAGACGGGCATCAACGACCGCAGCAACGACGCGGTGCCCCGCAAGAAGCCGTCGCGCCCCAAGCCGCCGAAGCCGCAGAAGAAGCAGGCTCCGGCAACCACCATCAGCAACGCCAAGCCGGCGAAGCATCAGTACACCGATTCGTCCCCGCGCAAGCACGTGCCTGCTGGTGAGGGTGTTCGGCTGCAGAAGGTGCTCGCGCAGGCCGGTGTCGCGTCGCGTCGGGCCGCTGAGGAGCTGATCGCCGACGGCCGTGTCGAGGTGGACGGACGCATCGTCACCGAGCAGGGTATCCGCATCGATCCGAACATCGCCGTCGTTCGCGTCGACGGCACCCGCGTCGTCGTGAAGGAAGAACTGGTTCATCTGGCGATGAACAAGCCGCGCGGATGGCAGTGCACCATGTCGGACGATCTGGGTCGTCCGTGCGTCGGCGATATCGTCGCCGAGCGCGTGCAGGCGGGCCAGCGACTGTTCCACGTCGGGCGACTCGATGCCGACACCGAGGGACTGTTGTTGTTCACCAACGACGGTGACCTTGCTCACCGGCTGATGCACCCGTCGTACGAGGTGTCCAAGACCTATCTCGCGACTCTGTTCGGCACCATTCCCCGCACGCTCGGCAAGCAGCTGCGCGAAGGCGTCACCCTCGACGACGGCCCGGTGAAGGTCGACGGCTTCCAGCTGCTCGATATCTCGGACGGTAAGTCGCTCGTCAAGGTGACGTTGCACGAGGGCCGCAAGCACATCGTGCGCCGGTTGTTCGACAAGGTCGGATTTCCGGTGGGACGCCTCGTGCGTACCGACGTCGGCAACATCGTGCTCGGCGATCAGCGCCCCGGAACACTGCGTGTTCTCGGCCGCGGCGAGATCGGCAAGCTCTACGAATCCGTAGGCCTGTGATGAGTGCGCTCGTCGTGGCGATGGACGGGCCGTCGGGCACCGGTAAGTCGTCGGTATCGCGCCGGCTCGCATCGGCACTCGAAGCAAGCTACCTCGACACCGGTGCGATGTACCGCGTCGCAACGGTATGGGTGCTGCGTTCGGGCGTCGAGCCCACCGATGCAGACGCAGTCGCGAAAGCTGTTGCAGCCCTTCCCCTCGAGATCGGGAAGGATCCACTGTCGGAGACCGTCTTGCTCGACGGAGAGGACGTCAGCGGCGAAATCCGCGGCGACGCAGTGACCAAAGCCGTCTCGGCTGTGTCCGCGGTGCCTGCGGTGCGTGAGCTCTTGGTGCAGATGCAGCGCGACCTCGCCAGCTCGTCGACGCGAATTGTGGTGGAGGGTCGCGACATCGGCACCGTCGTACTTCCCGACGCCGACGTGAAGGTGTTCCTGACGGCCTCACCGGAGGCGCGTGCGGAACGACGCAACAAACAGAACATCGAACAAGGTCGCGGCGACGACTACGAATCCGTGCTCGCGGATGTACAACGCCGCGATCATGCAGATTCGACGAGGGCAGTGTCACCGCTTCGTCCCGCTGAGGATTCGGTGATCGTCGATACCAGCGAGCTGGATCTCGACGGCGTGATCGAGCGTTTGCTGCTCGTGGTGAACGACAGAAGTGGAGCAGTCCAGTGAGTGAAGAATTCTTCTCCGGCGCAGCGGAAACCGCGGGCGACGGAACGTGGAGCGACGAGGGCGAGTGGGAGTACGTCGACCTCAACGAGGGTGAAGACGGTGAAGATGCCGTTGCCGTACCGACTCTCGCCGTGGTGGGCCGACCGAACGTCGGCAAGTCGACGCTCGTCAACCGCATCATCGGCCGCCGCGAAGCAGTGGTCGAGGACGTCCCGGGCGTCACTCGCGATCGTGTGTCGTACGAGGCGAACTGGAGTGGTCGACGCTTCCTGGTGCAGGACACCGGCGGTTGGGAGCCCGACGCCAAGGGGCTGCAACAGTCCGTTGCGCGCCAGGCCGAGTTGGCTATGAACACCGCCGACGCGATCCTGCTGGTCGTCGATGCCCGCGTTGGTTCGACGACGACGGACGAGGCAGTGGCACGAGTGTTGCGTCGGTCGAAGACTCCGGTTCTGTTGGTGGCCAACAAGGTCGACGACGGTCGCACCGAGTCCGAGGTCGCTGCACTGTGGTCTCTGGGTCTGGGGGAGCCGTTGTCGGTGTCCGCCACCCACGGCCGCGGTACCGGTGATCTGCTCGACCGTGTGCTCGAGGCCCTGCCGGAGACTCCGCGCGAAGGTATCCCCGGTGGGGGACCGAGGCGTGTCGCTCTGGTCGGTAAGCCGAACGTCGGCAAGTCGTCGCTGATCAACAAGCTCTCGGGTGACGAGCGTTCGGTGGTGCACGATGTTGCCGGCACCACCGTCGACCCGGTCGACTCGTTGGTCGAATTGGGCGGCAAGACATGGCGATTCGTCGATACCGCTGGACTGCGCAAGCGCGTGAGCCATGCCAGCGGCGCCGAGTTCTATGCGTCGCTGCGCACCAAGTCCGCGATCGAGGCAGCGGAGGTTGCGGTTCTGCTTCTCGATGCCTCACAGGTGATCTCGGAGCAGGATCTGCGCGTGCTCAGCATGGTCTCCGATGCCGGCCGCGCATTGGTGTTGGCGTTCAACAAGTGGGATCTGGTGGACGACGACCGTCGTCAGCAGCTCGAGAAAGAGATCGACCGCGATCTCGCGCGCGTGCCGTGGGCCCAGCGGGTGAACATCTCGGCGCACACCGGCCGTGCTATGCAGAAGCTGGTTCCCGCACTGGAAACGGCTCTGGAGTCGTGGGACAAGCGCGTCCCCACCGGACGCCTCAACACGTGGCTCAAAGAGGTCGTGGCGGCCACTCCGCCGCCGATGCGAGGCGGACGCCTGCCACGCATCATGTTCGCGACGCAGGCCAGCACGCGGCCGCCGACGTTCGTGCTCTTCACCACCGGCTTCCTTGAGGCCGGCTACCGCCGATTCATCGAGCGGCGTCTGCGTGAGGAGTTCAACTTCGACGGCAGCCCCGTCCGCGTCTCGGTACGTATCCGCGAGAAGCGAGAACGGCCGGGCAAGGGCAACAACCGCTGACCTAGTCCGACCCCGCCCCTGAGCAGGCGATTTCCTCTCAGGGGTAGGGCTGGGGTAATCTCAGCAAGCGCCTTTCGAGGTGCGGCGGGCTGTGGCGCAGCTTGGTAGCGCACTTGACTGGGGGTCAAGTGGTCGCAGGTTCAAATCCTGTCAGCCCGACACAGAGCAGTTCAAAGACGGTTCCGGAGCAATCGGAGCCGTCTTTTTTTGTTTGAATGCCGCGAGGATGTCACTGCTCGTTTCGTGCAGGTACGCATATGGTGCTGAAACAATTTCCAGCTGCGTTCAATGGCGTCCCAAATCTGCCAGTGTTGAGCGAATGGACCTGAGTGGACGAAGCCACTTGACTCGGTTAGTTCACTGTCAAGTAGCTACGGTGTCCATAGGGATCCGGGCTAAGTCGGAACCTGGGTGTTGTCCACCAGCGCGTTCAAGCCATTGCCGGCGACCCTGCATTTCAAGACTGGCCGTATAGCTCACCCGCTTGCACCGCCAGAAGCAGTTCGAAGATCTCGTACTTCCAAGGCTGGCGGAGCTCGCCTGCGATACTTGGTTTGCGGCTGCACGCCAATCGGGCCGACGGTGGAGGCGGGTATGGAGTGGGTAGAAGGCATGGATCCGGACGAGCCCGGAGTCCGGCGCGTCCCTTGGAGCAGCGTGGGTGAAAATCCACCCGAGGTGCGCGCACACATCGCTCGCAAGGAAGCGATCCGCGAGCGGAAGGCCAACCGGCGGGAGGTTCATCCCCGACGGAAGCCACCCCTCGAAGACGAGGGCCTACTGGTCGAACCCTCTGAGCGGTACCCGTTCTCGCTCGATGACGTACTTCTTGGCGGGGTCCAGATGAGGGTCGATCGGCTCCGCATCTTCCGAACGGGTCTTCAGTTCGACCTCTCTTCGACATCCTTTCACGAGGGCGGTGGGTTGTTGGATGACCGTCTCAATCTGACGCATCGCGTGCGTCCTACCGCGAAACACCGGATATACCTAGGCCTCGTGCTTCCCACAGGCAAGGTGGTGTCCAACAAGAAGAGCTTCGCCTGGGATGCCCCCGAGGACGACGACGCAACGACCCCATGGCTGTACGGGGGAGGAAGCTACAGCCGTCCGACAGAGACCGGTGCAACGTACTTTCTGAGTCCCCTCCCTGAATTCGGACCGATCACGTTTTCCATCGCGTACGAGGAACTCGGACTGAATACCGCCGCGAGCGTGTCGATCGACCTCGAACACCTTCTACAGCTCGAAAGACCAGACACTCGATAGCAAGCTCCTGACGAGGACGGAACTGACAGATGCTCGAAATGCGCGGAACGGTCACTGCCGTGTACAGGTCGATCTGCCTGGTAGACGACCCCGCGTCCGATGCAGCGTATCCCGACGTGGAAGTGGGGGCAGAAGATGTCGACGACTATCTCCCGCCCCCGGACCCGCCTGAAGGTTTCGACCTACTGACCGCTGCGCCAGGGGTCGTGACCGTCACGACCGGCGCGATACGTGGCCAAGTCGACCTTACGATTCGCGTGCTCGACGACGAACCTTCCGCGCTCGCACCAGGCATCTGGGACGCCGTCGAGGAAATCGGATTCCGCGCCCTCAGCGGGTATACGATGCCTGCGTCGGGCGAGTACTACCCCTTTTCCGCCGACGGCTCGGGCGTGTTCCCGTCGTCCGTCACAGCGAAAGGCCCTGGGTTCTATCGAGTGCGCGCCTACGAGCGCAATCGAAAGCTGACGATGGAGGTCAATCGCGAGGACAACGAACCCGCCGCGGTAGAAGCATATCTGTTAGAGATATGGGCCACGGACGTCGAAGACGAAGATCGGCGACGGCTCCGAGGACCGCACCCGACTTTGCTGCGATAACCTATTAGAAGATCCCGCCTCGTGAGCCACGAAAACTGATGCGGCGCAGCATATTCAGAGCTCTACTGGTAACCCCATGGCGGCTGTCGCTGTCTGGGCATCATCGCCTCCGTGTGATGGGTGATCGCGGTGACGTACACCCGAACGGCGACTATCGCGATCACGGCCCCTTATCCCAGCGATGAGTCGAATGATCCCAACGCAGACATTCCCACGTTGAGAGGACGGGCCGGGGTACGTGAACCTAGACGTCCCGAGGCGGTCCACTGTTCGGTCGTGGGCGCGAAAAGGTACGCAAATAGGTAACTCGCCGCCGTTATCGCTGCCAGTGCGATCCACCAGGACGGGAATACATCTGTGTCAGTGAGGATTTCACCGCCAGAAACGACCAGCCAGCACAATGCAAGAGAGGTCGCCAGCGTGACCGCTGCTGCGGTGCACGCCGCGAATCGGTGTCGCCAGGTGTGGTGAGATCGTGCGGCCCACATCCGGTTCGACCACAAGGCGAAGCGTCCACCACCGACTGCGATCACACCGACCAACAGTCCGGCGACGGCACCGCAGAACGCAGGAAACACCAGCAGCGCCAACCGGAGCAAGGTCCCTTCGAGGGCCCAGGGGAGCATGACACCCACCGCTGTGCAGGTACCGGTAAGACCAGCGACCCTTAGTTCTTTCTCGACCCAGTCCACTGTTCCACTAGAACACGGCAGAAATGCGCTTCGGTCTCGAAGCCGCTGTCTGACCGCTCACGTTTACATGTGGACCCGTTGACGCCGGACGTGACGCTGCAAAAGCGTAGATCTGACGACTTGCGCTACTGCCGCTCAACCGCGCTCGCTAACTCCTCGTATGTCTCTTCACTGATCGCAGCCAGCTATTCTCCGCGGCCCAGCAGTTGACAGCGCAATGAAGCCGCGAGATCTCCCCAGCAGCGCGCGATCTTGCCGTCGTCATCGAGCCGGTACATCGCTAGTTCTTGGATCTGCACATACCGGCCGGTCGCCGCGATCCCATCGAACTCACCGTGGTGGGTGCCGGTATCCGTCAGGCGAGCCGCCATCAACCGGCCCTCGACGACCAAGTCCTCCATGCACCAGCTGAAGTCGGGGAACGCGACTGTGATGTCTCGAAGGCCGTCGCGGTAGCCGTCGATGCCGCTGCGGACACCTTCGACATCGGTGGTGATGAATTCGTCGAGGTCGCCGAAACGCCGTTCGTTGCAGGCGGTGATGTAACGAGCGTAGGTACCGCGCGGATCGTCTGCGAAAATCGCCATACCATCCACGGTAAAGGCCCCGCGTAGTCCTGGCCAGGACGACAGCGGATCAGCTGCACGAACAGCATTTCACCGTCGTCACTGCCTAATGGCTGTTGTCAACGAGCCCGTTCGAGTCACCGTTACGGCGGACACACCATGCCTGTATCGGTTACGTCTTGACCGGACTGTGCTCACGAGCAATTGTCGCCTGCGGCGGTCTACATAGCCAGTAGCGGAAAACTCGGTGCATGGACTGACCCGGTTCTCGGCCCTTGGGCGTAGTCGATCTTGCAGATTGAACGCGGGGCGAGGCGGAGCGAACCCCGAATATGCCAAATAGCTGGCGGGTCAACGTCCCCCGCCTACGGTCGGCATCTGACCGCTCAGAGAGCGTGGAGTCAGCCGCTTCTGGTCGGACCCGTCGGGGTTCATCGACGCAATCTCGGCCTGAGAGCCGGTAGCGACATCGGTCACCAGTTCACCCGTCTGTGTGACCGCTCGGTCGTAGAGGATGCGCGAGCCGTCGGGCGTGAACTTCGGATGTACCGAGTAGGTATCGGTGAGAGGCGTGATCTCCCCTCCGGCGGAGGGCATTGCGTAGATCTCCGAGCCGTTGTTGCCGCCTCGGTTACTGGAGAAGACGAGCGTCGACCCGTCAGGCGAAAAGGCCGGGTCGGAGTTCCAGAACTGGTCGCGCAGAAGCACTGTCGATTCACCGCCGTCGGCAGGTACTTCGTTCAGGTAGCCGCCGGTGACGTAGACAACCCGTGAGCTGTCGGGCGAGAATGTCGCTCCGAACGCCGACTCTTCTTGCGCGATGACGTGTGCGTCGGACCCGTCGACGTTCATGATGTTGATGCCGCCGTTCGCGGTGAACGCGATCTTGGATCCGTCGGGTGAGAAAGCCGGTTGGTAGCCACCTTCGAATACCGATTTCGATTCACCCGACTCGAGGTCGAGGATCTCGATGAATCGGCCTCGGGCGTACGCGAGCTGCCCGCCATCGGGGGAGAGGGCAGCGCCGTTCCCATAGTTCGGGTCGCGGCTGTCTTCGCCCACGGTCGGGGTGACCTGACGCAAGCCGGAGCCGTCGAGGTTCATGACGAACAGTTGACCCCATCCGTCGTCGAATGCCACGACCACCGGTGTCGGCTCGGGTGCGGGCTCGTCGTCGCATCCTGTGGCGAGCAGTGTCAGCGCGACGAGTGCGGAGATCAGCCGGGTCCGGTGCATCGGGAAATCATCTCAGAACTGCCAACGTGCAGAACCCTTCTACGAGGCGGGCCTCTTGTCGAGGTCGTAAAACTGTCGTTCGACATGCCTCACTTGTCGATTCTCAGGGCTGTGCCTATCCACGGCGGTGCCCGCGGACAGGGATGTTGCATCGTGGAGTTCGATCGAAGAATTTTCGTGTCGGTGCTCTGTGCGACTCTGCACGGCATGGCGATCTGCATGGCGTGTGATCTGGAAATGCTCGATTCAGTGGGTTGCACGTGGCGGCCCAGTCGAATACCCAACGGCAGGAGCAAGTGCCACGACTGCGGTGCCCCGCCGCGAACGCTTCACCACCCGGGGTGCGACGGCGAGCGGTGCAGATGTGGACAGATGCTGTCATGCGGCAGCGGATGCGCGGTGGATGAGTGCGAACGTGAAGACGGCCACGACTACATCGACGGGAGCTGCAGGTGGTGCAACGAACCGTCCGGACAGCTCCGCGTCGTCGGCGGCGCATGACCCTACCGGCGGGTATCAGGACTTCCGACAGGACCCAATAGACCCCCTAACTGCAAGGGACAAACCCGGCGCGGTCACGGAGTTGTAGACGGTCAGGGTATCGGTACGTTGCGTCGCGGACCCAGAGGCGGAGGCATAGTCGATTTCTTTCCGTCAGGTGCTGGTTCGAGAGCGCACTGCACTAGGGCATCATGGGCCTATGAGTGATCTCGAGTACCTCGCCACTTTGCTCGCTGCGCTGGACGCGGAGATCGCGCGATTTTCGGCCTCCGAAGCCGGGTCCGACGAGCAGGCGTCGGCCATCGACGACGCAGCCGCCGCTGTCTTCCGGTTGCGTGAGAAGGTCAAGGCCGGTTACCCCGGCAAGAAGGCCTACTACCTTGCGGCGTCGACCGATCCCCAGGGGATCAGAGTCGAGGGAATTTCTGCCCTGCACGGCAAACGCGCCCATGAACTGGTCCAAGATGGTGGTTGGATGCACGCAGATTCCAGCACTGTTCTCGATGCTCTCGATGACGACCAAATCAGTCGGTATCACGCGATCGCAGGACGCGGTGTAGCGCAGACGCTTCGAGACTCACGCGAATACTTGGCGACGGCAACAGGTCTGGCCGAAAAGTAGACCCACGCATTGGTACGGCGAGTCGGCCCAGCCTTGGAATAAGGATTCCCGAAATCTGCTCGATTCCAATGACCAAGATGGCGCGCGATTGACTAATCGGATAGATGTCGAACGATGAGGGCTTATCCGTTCCATTGTGTATAGGCTCGACTGCAGAAGTCGGTTTTGTCCACTAGGGCGAACGGATGGTCGAGTATTCATGGCACTGGCAGATCTCGATACTGGCAACCCACATTGGCTCAACGCCGTCCTTTTTACTGTTGCCGCAGTCGTAGCGATTGTCCTCACTTGGTGGTTCTTCGGCAACGACAGTTAGCCGAGACGGACACGGCTGTGTAGCTCTTCAACACGAGCACGCGAACGGCGTGCTGCTCATCTGCCACAGTGAGCCGACGCACCTCGGCCGTGATGCCTCCGGTCATCGAGTCCACGGCCGTCACACGTTCGCCGGGTTCGAGGTGTTCGAGAACCCAGGTGGCAGTGGAAGGAGCAAGATCGGTGGACATTCTCGTCATGCCTCCGTCCCGCTGCGCTGGGTGCCGCAATCCCGGTGTCGGCCGAGCATCTCACCAGGCAGCCTTCGCGGTCCACCTGTTTTCGGCTGTATCCATGATTGAGGATCCGGCGTATTGGGCATCGTGCAGATATGACAGAGAACGCAAAGCTGACAGTGGAACGCACCATCGAAGCGCCCGTCGACGCAATTTTCGACGTCCTGTCCAACCCCGAGCGGCATCAGGCACTCGACGGCTCGGGCTTCGTACGCGGCGTGGACCACGCAGACCGAATTCAGAAGGTCGGCGAGAAGTTCACGATGAACATGCAGGGCGATCACATGGGTGGGGAATACCAGACCGACAATGTCGTCACCGGGTACGCCAAGGACAAGCTACTGGCATGGAAGACCGCGCCGGCCGGCAACGAGCCTCCCGGGTGGGAGTGGTTGTGGGAGCTGGAGTCTCAGGGGCCCAACGAGACATTGGTGCGGCACACCTACGACTGGTCGAAGGTCACGGACAAGAAGCTTCTCCAGCAGATCGGGTTTCCCCTGGTCACCGAGGATCAGCTGAACGACACACTTGCACGCCTCGCTGTCGAGGCAACGTCCTGATCTTTCGGGCATACGTTCAGCCGTAGAACGCCGCTGCGTCGACGCTCTCGATGTGCATCCATCGAGCTGGAAAGTCCGTCGACGCAGCGGCTTCGGCGAGGTCCAGGCCACGTATAGCCAACGCCGTCGTGGGTGACTGGTCCACGATCAGACTGATCGCGTACGTTGCTGCGGTGACGTGAACGCAAGGATCAGTTCTGCTGGAACAGGTGCATGCCGTGTCGACGTCCGTGGGAACCGGTGCCAGACCCCGCAATACCAGCTCCGCGTGAAGCGCGTCGGGCAGATCCCCGCTGCCTCTGCCGTGAGTCGGATGACCGGTGACGATGCGCAGAGCCGTCCTTTTGTGAGCCGCCGAATAGCGCGGCACCGCAAATGTCGCGGTCTCGATTTTCTTTCCTGCCGAGACCACGCAGCGAATAGAACCGATCGTGTTGGTATCCACGATGACCGACTCGCTACGAGCCAGGCTCCGCGCTCGAGGAAGCATGGGATTGGGTCGGGTAGCGGTGATCGGCTCGACTCGACGCAACCATTCCTTGCCCCATGGAGTCGCACCGAACGGCGGGGGCTGGGGAGTGGATGCCATCACCGTGCCACCGACAGCGACAACGTCTGTCTGAGTGTCGAATCATCCAGTGCGGCAAGCGCTGTCTCGTTGTTCCCCTCGGTCAACCCTGCAATTGCTTTCTTGCGGGCGTGCAGCGACGCAATGCACTCCTCCAATGTTCCTTCGGTGGTGAGCGCCATGACTGTCACAGGCGAGGTCTGTCCGATTCGATGTACCCGGCCGGTTGCCTGCGATTCCACCGCCGGATTCCACCACCGGTCGTAATGGATGACGGTGCTGGCACGGGTGAGGTTCAACCCATAGCCGGCCGCTTTGAGGCTCAGCACCATCACGGGACAGCTACCGCCCTGAAACTCGTCCACCATTTTCTCGCGCTGGTCCACGTCGAGTCCGCCGTGGAAGAAGGGTATGGCGGCTCCAGTGACACGCGCGAGATGGTCGGCGAGAAACTCGCCGGTCTTGCGGTACTGGGTGAAAACCAATGCGGTCTGCGACGATTCGGCGAGCTCCTCGATTATGTCGGTAAGCCTGTCGAGTTTCCCGGAACGGTCGGGCGACGAAGACATGATGCCGTTCACGAGACCCGGGTGGTTGCAGATCAGTTTCAGCGAGGTCAGCAAAGCGAGCACCGCAGTCCCTCGGCGTTGTGTAGAACCGAAACCGGTGTCGAAGGCAGCCTCGACCGTCGAGTTGTACAGCATCGCTTGCTCGTTCGTGATCGGGCACAGAACGTCTATCTGCTGTTTGGGTGGAAGGTCGGTCGCCACTTCGTCTTTCGTCCGTCGGAGGACGACCGGAGCTATGGAATGGGACAAGTGCGCAAGCGCAGCCGCCGAACCAGCGTTCTCGATGGGTGCGGAAAATCGCCGAGTGAAGCGTGCTCTGGTCCCGAGCAGACCCGGGTTGGTCAGGTCGATCAGGGCCCACAGTTCGTCCATGCGGTTCTCGACCGGGGTGCCGGTCAGTGCGATGCGAGTTGTCGAGCTCAGTCGTCGCGCAGCACGGGAAACCTGCGTGCGCGAGTTCTTCATGACGTGCGCTTCGTCGAAGAAGACCGTGTTCCAACTGATCTCGGCCAGACGGTCGGTGTCGGAGCGCAATGTCGGATATCCGGTCACGGTCACGCAGCCGACCTCGCCACATCCACCGAGCGAGCGGTTCGGTCCCCGGTAGACATTGACCGTCAGGTCGCCGGCGGAGAACTTCTCGATCTCACGTCGCCAATTGCTGATCAGGGATGTCGGGCACACCACCAGAAAATTGCCTTCACCGCGCGAGGCTCCCACAATCATGTGGGAAATGGCCTGCAGAGTCTTGCCCAACCCCATCTCGTCGGCGAGAATTCCTCCACCCCCGGCTTCTCCGACGGTCGGAATCCAGGACGCACCGTGCACCTGATACGGCCGCGGGGTGAAAGTGGACGCACTGTCGCCAAGACTGCCCTGCATGTGCAGGCTGGTGCGTAGGGCATCGACGGCACCGTGCGCGGTCGACACGCTGGACCCGCCCGTGTTGGGCACCGCGTACGCCGCCGGGGGGAGTGACTCCAGCAGCGATGCAGGAATCTCGGCGTAGTGGGGCCGGTGTTCCAGGTGGTCCAGAACCGCCAGCCACCCCCGGGCCGACGCGCTTTCCGGGAGGCCTGCCGATGGTGCCAGTGCCGCTTCGAGTTCGACGCGACGCGGCTCGACGAGCTGCGCTTCGACGGTCCGTACTGCCACGGAGCCACCCGTATTGGGAAGTGTCAGTTCGATCGGCGTCGTCGCTGTGGTAGCCGTCCTTGTGGAATCACGTTGCCAGACAGCGAAACAGTGTCGACGGGGCAGGTAGGTGACCTGCGGAGCGAGGCCCGTGTCGGTCGTCGAGAACATGCAACCTCCAGCCGAGTGAGCGCTTCGGTCGACCCGAAGCTGCCCACACGGTACGTGCCCGAACGGGATTTCGCCGCATTCAACAGCGTTTGACAATTCCGAAAAATGCTGTCCTACAGCGCTATCGAGCAGCACGCAGCGGCGCGGAACCGATCAGGATTGCTCGCGCGAACACCACCACGTGGTGCGGCCGCCCACCGTTCCGCGAGTCATCGGAGCACCGCATCGTGGGCACGCCGCGTCCGCCTTGCGGAACGGGATGATCTCACCGGTGTGCACGCCACCCTTCTTGATCGCTGACCTGATGGCGCGACGCAGAACAACGCGGAGCTCGTCGAGTTCCTCGGTGGTGAGGGTCTTTGCCCGTCTGGACGGAGATTGCTCGCTCTGCCACAGCACCTCGTCGGCCAACAGATTGCCGACGCCTGCGATTGCTGCTTGGTCCAGCAAACGTGCTTTCAGAGGTGCTCCGCTGGAACCGATTCGGTGCCGGAAGTCGTCGCGCGTGATCTCCGCAGCATCGGGCCCCAACGCATCGATATCGGGTTCGAGGCGCACTCGGCCGAGCCGGCGCTTGTCGAAGAGCCGGAGCTGACCCCCGTCTTCGAACGTCATGGCAAAGCGTGTCCACTCGGGCTTGTCGGTGTCGCGCTCGCCCACGTGCGGATCGCCGCCTCCGTACTGCGACGTGCGATCGCCGTCAGGAGCGGTGACAATGACGCGGCCGCCCATTCCGAGATGGATTCCCAGCGTCGGACCGCTGGACCCGTCGGCGGTGACGGTTTCGCACCACATCGCCTTGCCACGTCGACATGCCTCGGTGAGCTTGCCGCCCTTCAGGGCGTGAGCGATATCGCCCGGCATGTGTGGGCGGCACTCGAACGAGTCGGTGTCATCGATGTCGACGATGACGCGTCCGAGGGCTTTCTCGACGACCTGTCGAGCGTTTTCGACTTCGGGTAGTTCGGGCATGAAGCGGGTGTACCCAATTCGCCGGCTCTATGCGCGAGCCTGTGTCGTCAGGCGCGCTTCCTACCGGTGGCGAACTGTCTGAAGCCGATCAGGTTGCCGAACGGATCGAGAACCTGGCACAGACGTTCACCGGTGAACACCGATTTCGGCCCTCGATGCACGACGCCTCCGCGATCGACGCAGCCGGCGACCACTGCGTCCACGTCGTCGACGTTCCAGTACGAGACCGACCCTGCGGTCCCCGCGGGGCGGTTGTACGAATCGGTGACGTGGACGGTGAGCCGGGTTCCTGAGACGTCGAACGCGGCGAGTTGCTCGTGTACGTCGACGGGGTCGGTGCCCAGGAGCGTTCGGTACCAGTCGACGGCGGCGGCGAGGTCGTCTGCGAAGTAGAAGACATTCCCCACGCCCAAGAGTGTGTTGTCCATCATTGTCCGTTCGGGTTCGTTCGCACCGACAGTGCGATGTCATGGGTTTCGGTGTGCGTAGCACCGTCGACGGTGTGGGCCAGCGCTTTCTGCACCACGTCGTGGTCGGAGCCGGTCCACCGTTCTTCTCGCTGACGTCGGTACTGGCTCCACGACGGCACAGTGAACTGCTCGACCACGGTGTCCTCGACGTCCAGACTCCGGTACAGGTTCCAGGCGTACGCCCCCGTTCGCTTCCGCGCGATCCCGACCGGAGCCATCGACGTCAGAAACTGTTCGAGAGCGTCGTCGACGACTCGGTACGTAACGGTGATCCGTACCGGCCCGTCGTCCGGATCGGGCTCGAACATCACGGTCGGGGTCGGCCACGCCATGGACACCGCACGGTCGAGCACGCCGGTTTCGGGTCGCAGGGGGAGGACTGCGACACTCGCAGCGACCAATGCCAAGGCGGCTACCGCGACCGCGAGTGCGTCGACGATGCCGGTCTTCGACGCCAACCATCCCCACACGAGCGAGCCGATGGCCTGAGAACCCATGAAGACCAGGAGGTAGACCGACATCCCGCGCGCTCGAACCCAGGTGGCGAGCGAAAGCTGGATAGACGCATTCAGTGCGGTCAACGTCGTGATCCAGGCGATGCCGGACAACAGCAGCGCCGGGACCACCGCCCACAGCGGAAGCCACGCCAGCGCGGCCATTCCCACGCCGTACCCGACAGCAGAGCCGACGAGCAAGGTGTTTGCGCCGCAATGTTTTCGGAGCATCGGCGTCGCGGCAACGCCGATCACGGCTCCGACCCCGAGTACGCCCAACAACACGCCGTATCCCACCGAGCCCAGTTTCAGTACCGACGACGAAGCCGATGGCAGTAGCGCCCACAATGCAGATGCGGGGAAGGCGAACAGCGCCGAGCGCAGAATGATTCGTCGAACGATCGGGCCGGATCGGATGTAGCGGACCCCGGACAGGATCGACTCGGCAAGGCCTTCTCGATCCGTTTGTGGATGTTTCGGGCGCTTCCATGCAATCAGCACGCTCAACGTTGCTAGAAAGGAGGCGGCGTTGATGGCGAACACGAAGGTCGGCCCGGCCAATGCCACCAGTACACCGGCAAGCGCCGGTCCGACGGCCCGCGCCCCGTTGACGGTCACGCTGCCCAGCGCCGAGGCGGCCGGGATTTCTTCACGGCTCACCAGCTCGGGCTGAATCGCCTGCCAGGCGGGAGCGGACAGTGATGTCCAGCAACCCAATACGAATGTGCAGGCGAGCAATCCCCACGGAGACAAGGTGTCGGTCCATGCCAGTGCGGTCAACACAATTCCGGTCAGCATCGAACCGGCACCGACCGCGATGAGCAGAACGCGGCGATCGAGCGCGTCGGCGAGCGCGCCTGCCAGCAGAGCCAGCAACAGGGTGGGTAACAGACTTGCTGTCTGCACGGCGGCGATGATGGTGGTCGACGCCTCACGTTCGACGAGGAACCACTGCGCACCGACGGTCTGCATCCAGCCGCCGATGTTCGAGACCAGCTGTGCGACGAAGAGGCTGCGGTAGACGGTATTCCGTAGCGGTGACCACGCGGACGGTGCTGCCGGCGTGGTGGCGGTGGTGCTCACGCCAGTCCCGCCGACCATTGCGCGAATGTCTGCCATTCGACCTCGGGATAACGGGTGCGCAAGCCGTCGATGTCTGCGTCGTACCCGACGTCGGTCAAGAATTGGAACATCGCTCTCATGTCCTCGGAACCTATGTCCCGTGCCCGGCTCGAATACGGCTGCACCGAGGTTCCGAGAACGTCGCCGAGAGTGTTCGCCATGGCCTCCAAGCTCGGATCGTCCGAAGCGAGATCGATTCGCATCTCGTGAAAGTGCGCGGGTTCGGTCAACACGAGGGTGACGAACCGCCCCAGATCCCGCCGCGACAGCTGCTGCAGTGGCGTGTGGAGCGGCAAGGGCAGATCGAGGCGGCCGGCCCTGACGTCGTCGAGTCCGCCGAGAAGGTTGTCGTAAAAGTAGGTGGGGCCGACGATCGTGTACGACAGCCCAGCTCGACGCAGCAGTGCCTCGGTTTCGGCCTTCGTCTCGAAATGCGGTATGCCGGTGCGGCGGTCAGCGCTCGCAACCGAGGAGAACACCACGTGCGGAACCTCCGCGGCGATCGCCGCATCGACGAGGGCTGCGCCCTGAGCCAATTCGGCCGCGGGACCGTCCTCGAACGGCGTCGTCATCACGAACGCACCGGCACTGTCTCTCAATGCAGCCGCGGACGATTCCCGATCGGTGATGTCCGCGACGACGATCTCGGCACCTCGCTCACGTAGCCGATCCGCGCGGGCCGAATGACGCCGCACCACTGCGCGCACCGGTAGCCCCTGCGCCAGCAGGGCATCCACCACCGCGCCGCCCTGCCCTCCGGTTGCTCCGACGACTGCGTACGGTCTGATCATCGTGTTGTCACCTTTGTTCCGGAGGGCGAGAGCGGGGCTGCTACTGGGCGATGAAGGCGAGAATGTCTGCGTCCAAGGCCTTCTGGTAATCGCCGTAGATTCCGTGCGGTGCACCGGGGTAGACCTTGAGGGTGCCGTGCTGGACGAGTTCTGCGGTTTTCAGTGCCGCCGCGGCGATCGGCACGATCTGGTCGTCGTCACCGTGGGCGATGAAGATCGGGACGGTCAGCGCTTTGAGATCCTCGGTGAAGTCGGTCTCGGAGAACGCCTTCACGCAGTCGTATGCAGCAGTCAGATTGACCAGCATCCCCTGTCGCCAGAAGTCGTCCTTGGCGCCCTGGGAGATGGCGGAGCCCTCACGGTTGGCACCGAAGAACGGCTCGGACAAGTCCTTGTAGAACTGCGATCGATCGTAGAGAACGCCGTTGCGGATGTCGTCGAGTGCTTCGATCGGCGTGCCCTCGGGGTTGGCCTCGGACTTCAGCATGACCGGGGGAACGGCACCGGCAGTGATCACCCGAGTGACGCGGCTGCCACCGTGCTGCGCGGCGTACCGCACGACCTCGCCGCCACCGGTCGAGTGTCCGATGAGGGTGAGTTCCTGCAAGTCGAGGGCCTCGACCAGTTCGGCCAGATCCTTGGCGTAGGTGTCCATGTCGTGGCCGACGGCAGTCTGCGAGGACCGGCCGTGGCCGCGGCGATCGTGTGCGATGGCGCGGTAGCCGGCGTCTGCGAGAAGCTTCAGTTCGAGCTGCCAGGCATCCGAGGACAGTGGCCAGCCGTGACTGAGCAGAACTGGCTTTCCGGTGCCCTGCTCGGTGTAGTAGATCTCGGTTCCGTCGGTGGTGGTGATGTACGGCATGGCCTGCTCCCTGGTTCGGTTCGATTGGGTACCGACAACATTCGTCCGTTCCCGGGTCGAAAGCGTCGCCGCTGCCATCCAACGCGGGGGAGGAGATTCCGGTGGCGCCGCTACCTGCTAGCCGGTAGACAGACCGATGTGGACCGACAGTGTCGTGCCACCCCCGGGTGGACTGACGATGGTCAGTTCGCCGCCGACTGCGGCCACCCGATCCTGTAGTCCGATCAAACCCGACCCTGTGCTCGGATCGGCACCTCCGCGGCCGTTGTCGGTCACGGTCAGTTCCAAGCTGTCCTCCGTCAGGTGCGCGGTGATGTCGACTTCGGTGGCCTCGGCATATTTGGCTGTGTTCGTCAGCGCCTCGGCGACCACGTAGTACGCCGCCACTTCCACCGATTCGTCCATCCGGGAGGAAATGTCGGCGGTGAGGGCAACGGGAATCGGACTGCGTCTGGCCAACGTCTTGAGGGCCGGTGCGAGTCCTCCGCGCGAGAGGATTGCGGGATGGATGCCGCGACTGAGTTCGCGGAGGTCGGTGTGCACCTGCGACAGCGTCTCGACGCTGCGGTCCAACATCGCGCGGAGCTCGGTCAGATTCTCCGGGGCAGCGGCTTGGGCGCCGCGCAATTCCATTCCGAGAGAGACGATTCGCTGTTGGGCACCGTCGTGCAGGTCACGCTCGATACCTCGGCGGGCTTGGTCGGCGGCGGCGACCACGCGGGACCGGGACCGCGTCAGCTGAACTCGTGTGTCGTGGTTGTAGACCGCAGTGGCAACGAGGTCGGCGAAGTCGGCCAGTCGATCTCGGGTCTCACCGCCGGCCGCATACTGCGTAGCTGTCGTGCCGATGATGACGGCACCCCAGGTATTGCCGTCGACAGTGATCGGTACACCTTCGACCCAGCGAATACCCCTGCCCTCCAGTCGCTCAGCGATACCGCCGGTCGCTTCGGTGAAGTCGACGGCAGCGGCGCGGCCGGTGTCGGCGACGATCGTGGCCACGTTCTGCCCACCGATCGGCAGTTGATCACCGGCTTGCACGCGCTCACCGGCGGAGTCGTCGCGGATCGCCAGAATCGTGTAATACCCGTCGCCGTAGCGGATCACCGAAACATGTTCGTTGTCCAACCCGACGGTGAGTTCGTGTGCGACTGCGAGGTACACGTCATCCGGATCGGCCCGCAGCGCCACCAATGTTGCGACCTTCCGAAGTGACGCTTGCTGGCGTGCCAGCGCGACGGTGCGGAGGTGCATGTCCTGACGGTCGCGGGCGGCGGCAAGAAGAGCCTCCAACGAAGGCACGACACGGCGGATACGGCGGGCATCGACGCTATCGAGATCGGCGGGAACCAGCAGCGACGCGGTGACGACGTCCCCGTCCCGAAGCAGGATTTTCTCCTGCCCCACGGACGCGTCGGCATTCCCTTGCTTCAACACCGCGAAGGGTAGGTCGAGGACCGCAGCCAGGCGGGTGCTGGCAACGTCGAGCATCGTCGGGGTGTGGTCCGAGCGCAAGATGGTCTTGGCGAACGCCGCCAACATATCTGCTTCTCGTCGACGTTGATCGGATTCGGTTGCGCGCAAACGTGATTGGCCAACCAGCACGTTGGTCAGAAGCGCCAGTGCCAGAAACACGATCAGTGCAGGGACGAGGCTCTCACTGCTTTCGAGTACATGGATGTAGGCGTACGCGCCGGCACTGGCCACCGATGTCGCGATCGACAGACGAAAGCCCCACCCCGCAGACACGATCAGCACTCCGAACAGGAATATCGCACCGAAAGCATTCTCGGGTGACACCCGTTTGAGCGTCAGCACAACGAGTATCTCGACGGCGATGGCGGCTGCGGCCGCTGCGATTCCGCAGGCGACCGGCGGCGCACTCGGCCGGAGTATCACAGTGACGAGCCGGTCGCGGAGGGCGGTGTCCGACGTCATCGGCACATCCGACTGCTCGAATTACCGCTAGCGGTAATGCCGACCCGAGCCGTCTCTGACACTCTCGACAGAGTGATGCCCTCCCGCCTGCAGTGCCTGATCGTCGACGACAGCGACGCTTTCTGTGTCGCTGCACGCCGACTGTTGGAATCGGCAGGGATGTCGGTGGTCGGCACCGCGACCTCACTCACCTCGGCGATCGATGCAGTGCTGTCCACCCACCCCGATCTCGTGCTGGTCGATATCGACTTGGGTGCCGACAGTGGATTCGACGTGGTCGAAGCGATCGACGCCCAGGATCTGACGCCTCCGCCTGCCGTCATTCTCGTGTCGACACACGACGAGGAGGACTTCGCAGATCTGGTGAACAACAGTTCTGCCCTGGGTTTCCTGTCGAAATTCGAGCTGTCGGCGAGCGCGATCGAAGCCCTGCTGGGCACCTGACGGCGGGTCACCCGACGGTGTCCAGATACAGGATCACCGCTCGCACGCGACGGTGATCGTCGGCCGTCTCCGACAGGTCCAACTTGGTCAGGATGCTTCGGACGTGCTTCTCGACGGTTCCTTCGGTGATCCACAAGCGTCTGCCTATGCCCGCGTTGGAGAGCCCTTCGGCCATCAAGGTCAAGACGTCCCGTTCGCGAGAACTCAACGCGCCGAGGGGATCACCTCGGCGCTTGGCCGCAACCAGTTCGTAGACAAGAGCAGGATCGATGACCGACGATCCTGCCGCGATCCGATCTATCGTCGAGACGAAGTCGGCGATGTCGGTCACGCGGCTCTTGAGCAGGTAACCCATACCCTTGGCGGTGTTGTTCGCGCTGTCGAGCAATTCGAGTGCGTGATCGACCTCGACGTGAGCAGACAGGAGCAGCAGCGAGACGTCGGGGAAACGGTCGCGGATCTTCACGGCCGCGTCGAGCCCCTCGGCGGTGTAGGTCGGCGGCATCCTGATGTCGATGATCGCCAGGTCCGGTGGATCTTTCTCGAGCAACGCCAGTACCTCCTCGGCGTCACCGGCCCGGCCCACGACATCGAGGCCCGCCTGGGTGAGCAGACTGGCCAGGCCTTCTCGCAGCAACACGTCGTCATCGGCGATGACTACTCGTATCTGGGACATCACGCTCCTCGAACCCGTCGGGTTCGAAGTATCGGCTGCGGCGTCGTGAGCTGTCATCAGTCATTCGACTCTATTGCGCGCTTCGATTGTCGACTCGGTTGCTGGATTTTTCAGTCGCTCGATCGGTCGTCGTGGATTCCACGGTTCGGACTCGGCCCGGGGGAGAGGTCGTTCTCACGGGTTGCCTCGAAAAACAACTGCAGGAAGGACGACGACGCATCCCCGGGCTGGGCGGCGCGAGCCTGACGGGGTTCATCCGATGACCTCGACATCGCCATTCCGTCCCTTCCGTCCCTCACCCGCAGAACGGGTATCGCTTCCTCCCAAATAGTCTCAGATTCTGAACAGTCAAACAACTGAGAGTTCTCTGGGTGGAGTCGGAAGCCGGGGTGGTGAGGAAGTCGACGTGCCGGCTTACATACCGGCGGCCGTGGGAGGTTCGATCAGCATCCTCTTGATCACTTTGCCGGTCGCGGTTCGGGGGAGTTCTTCGAGGAACGTGATGTCTCGCGGCACCGAGAACCGGCTCAGTCGATTTCGGATGTAGGCCCGCACCATATCTGCGTCCAGGCCTGCAGCACCCCGACCGACGACGAACGCCGCGAGGCGCTGACCGTACTCGTTGTCCGGTACACCGACCACCGCTACCTCGCCGACCTGAGGAAGGTTGGCGATGGCGTCCTCCACCGGCCCGGGAAACACGTTCTCGCCGCCGGAGATGATCATCTCGTCGTCCCGCCCGCACACGAAGAGCCGCCCGTTGCAATCGATGTACCCGAGGTCGCCGGTATCCATGAGTGCTGCACCGCGAGCCGAAGCAGTCGACGGAGGCTCGGCGTTCGTGTAGCCGTCGAAGAGCATGTCGTTACCTACGAATATCCGGCCCAGAGTGCCGGTCGGAACCACTGCGCCGTCGGCGTCGAGTACGGCGATCGTCGTGCCGAGCGGCGGCCGACCCGCGGTAGTGGGAGCTGCACGTAGATCCTGCGGTGTGGCGATGGTCGCCCACGAGACCTCGGTGGAACCGTAGAAGTTGTACAGAACATCTCCGAAGGCATCCATGAACCGCGAGACGGTCGACCCCGTCAACGCCGAACCGCTGCACGCGACGACTTTCAAGCTGGACGTGTCGTAGCGTGATCGCACGGACTCGGGTAGATCGAGTATGCGCTGCAACATGATCGGGACGGCGATCAGCGACGTGCACCGATGAGTCTGGATTGCCCGCAAGCACTCTTCCGGATCGAATCGATCCTGCAGAACCACTGTTGCCCGCAGCGGTGTACTGATCTGCAACGCCGCCAGCCCCCAACTGTGGAACATCGGCGCAGCGATCAGCATGCGCTCGTTCATACGAAGTGGCATGCGGGACAACATGGCCGCGACGGTCCCGAAGCCGCGTGGGGTCGGGCGAAGTGCACCTTTGGGAGACCCGCTGGTGCCCGAGGTCAGCACGACAACGGATCCGGGCCGTTGCGGTCTGTCGAACGTGGCGGACGGAGCCGCGACGAAATGCTCCAGAGTGCGACGGCCCGCGACGACGGTATGAGCCGACAAGCTGACGCGGAGGACGTCGCTGGGGAGGTAGCGAACCATCTTGTCGAATTCGTCGTCGACGAACAGCGCTTGCAACTGGTGACGACTCGAGATGGTCTCGATCTGGCGGGCCGCGAGGCCGGTGTTGAGAAGTACGACCTCGACACCGAGCATGCCGCAGGCGACGACGCATTCGATCATGGCAGTGTGATTGCGGGCCAGAACTCCTACCGTGCTTCCCGGGCGAATTCCGGATGCGGCGAACCCTGCTGCTATCCGATGCGATCGCAGGTGGATCTCTGCGAACGTGCGAGTACCGCGATCGTCGATCACGGCAATTTCGTCCGGTGACTTGGCGGCGGCGGCCGCGAAGCCACCGCCGAGGGTGAAGCCCCATTTCGCCAGCGAGTTCAGCTGCCGGTATGCGCGATCAGGACGCGCGGCACGAACGACGCCGGTACCGATCATCGTTTTGAGGACCGCAAGCTGTAGCGACCGGGAATCGCCGGCGTTGGACACGATCGATGTCGTTGCGCCGGAGAGGGACTCGGCCAACCTGTTCAGGCCACCCATGACCCAGTCGACCACTGCCCGATTGTGTTCGGGTTGCGGCGAGTAGGTTCCGGCCAGGCCGGCTCGGAAGATCGTCACATCGATTTTGGTCTCGCTCGGTGAACGCGCGCTGAGGGTGAATCTGATGAAACCGCCGGATTCGACGTGCTCGACGGTGATGATCGGCCGGTTACGTCTGTTCACCACGACTTCGAGTGCGTGCTCGACCCCACCGACGTCGCACGTGTAGCGGTTCGCCGACTCGCTGAGAAGGCAGTACCCGAGTCCGGGGAAATATCGCGGGTACAGTTCGACCGCACTGAGCACCCCGCACACTTGCTCGACGTCGTGTGCGAAGACCGTGCTGCAATCGATGACGTCGGAAACCATGGTCCACCCCTGTGCCTTGCCGTGTCGAACAGCGCCGCTGCCACATCGGCACCGACCAGAAGAATGGCAGCGCACATCGGTAACGGGTCATCCGCCTGGATGAAGTCGTCATAGTAATCCCGGTGCGCGGTTTCGGGAAGGAAACGCGAATCTCCGTCTAATTGGGACGAAGTTCGCCGCCGCCCCAGATCTCGTCGAACGGAACCGTGCGGGCCAGGATTCGCTCCGCCGCTCGGTGTCCCGACAGGAATGCCGCGGTCACCGTCGACGGATCGTCCGTCCACGTTGCCTCGCCGGCCAGGTGTAGAACTCCGCCGACCGGGGTCGACAGATCGTCGTGGTCGCTCGGTCGCGAGCCGACCGCCGGGTAAGAGTAAGCACCGCGGGAGAACGGGTCGTCCTGCCATCGCGTGACATGCACCCGCTGCGGGGAGATCACGCGTTCGCCGTAGAGGCCACGAAGCGCGTCGAGCACCGATTCGGCAATGCGTGCGTCGGACCACTGCCGGATCGTCTGCGCACACGGCCCCGCCGCAAACGTGAGCAGCGTGGGCAACCCCTGCGGCACGGTCACGTCGTACCACGAGTGCCACCAACGCCCGGCCTCCCCCTGCTGCCGAATCGCGTAGACGTCCTCGTCCCAGAATGCATGCGGGAACTGTAGGAACACCTTCTCGAACGCGTTCATCTCGAGTCCGTCCAACGCAGTCGACACCGGATGGGGAAGAGGCGGTTCGATAAGCAAGGTCGGTGACTTCAGGACGCCGATCGGAACCGTCACCACGATGTGGTCGGCCGAGAACGTCTCGGTGAGAGTCTCGACGGAGGAGCTGTTCGATCCCCACGCGATGCGTGTCACTTCATGGCCGAGTCGTACATCCAGCCCGTCGGCCAGACAGACCGCGAGCCGGTCGTACCCCTCGGGGAAGACGACCTCGTCACCCTCGATCGCGTCGTCGTCCAACCCGTGCGCATCGAGCATCCCCTGGTCGACACCCAGCTGTTCCTCGGCCCGGTGACCCAGGAACTCCCGGACCCGTTCGATTCGATCAGGATCCCATGCGAGCCGTTTCACGGTGCTGTTCACGGCATCCCCGTACGACGTGCCCAGGGTCGATGTCGCTATGGTCGCCGCCAACAGCTCGTCGACGACGTGTACGTCCGACGCGAAGCTCGCAACCTCGTCCTCGCTCAGACGCCGTCCGTTCGGTGAGTAGTACGCGATGGGTCGTCCGTCCGGCTGAAAACTCCCCACCGTGAACTCACTGGTCAGAATGCCGAAAGCCTGTACTGCGTCGGCCAGCGGATTGTTGTCGATTCCATGAACCCAGGACGCACCGACATCGAGAATCTGTCCGTCCGTCCGCAGGGTGTGCACTCGTCCGCCGATGCGGTCGCGGGCTTCGAGAACGACCACACGGTGACCCGCACGGTGCAGAATGCGTGCTGCGGTGAGACCGGAAATGCCGGCTCCCACCACCACGGTGTCGACGTGCGTCATGCTCTGTCCGTTCCATTGGTTGCCGACATGCTCAGTTCCCACGGCCGGGGTTGCCGTTGCCGGAGTTCCCATTGCCTGAATTGCCGTTGCCGTTGCCGTTGCCGTTGCTGTTGCCTGGACTCCCGTTGCCGGAGTTGCCATTGCCCGCATTACCGTTGCCGTTGTTCCCGTTTCGCGGTGGAGCCGCAGGTTGTGGCGGCTCGGCGGGCACCTGTTCGACGGCGGGGGCGGGCACGTCCTGGGGGAGGTTCGAGACAACCGGCATCGAGGACTCGGATGCCGTCGTCACGGGTGCAGGACTGGTCGGAGCGGTGACCGATGTGGACGGCGATGTCTCGATCGGCTCGTCGCCTGTTCCGGTTGCCATCCAGGCAATTGCCGACGCGACGGCGACGAACAGTGCGGCCGCAGCCAGAAAGACAAGACCGCGACGCCGTGAACCCTCCGTTTGCCGAGGGGCCGAATCCTGTTCGGCGACAAACGTTGTCGCATTCGCGGCGGGCAGGACCGCAGTGGCCGGCGGTGGTGGCGGTTCGCTGGAAAGACTGTGTAAGGCGTCGGCCACGGTGTCCGCCGTCGGCCTGTTTTCGGGATGTCTGGCCGTCATCGTCGTCAGCAGTGAATGCCACTGGGGCCCGAGTTGCTCGGGTACCTCGGGATCGCGGTGCAAGCGCGCCACGGCTGCGGCTACCGCGCTGCCGTCGAACACCATTGCGCCGGTAAGACATTCGATGAGAACCAATCCGAGGCTGTAGATATCGGTTGCAGGCCCCGCAGAGGTGCCCGTCGCCTGTTCCGGGCTGAGATAGTGAGCGGTGCCGACGGTGGTGCCGTGCTCGGTGAGGCGGTCGGCGTCGACGATGCGAGCGATACCGAAATCGGTGAGCTTCACGCAGTGTCCCGTGCTCGACGCCGGCTCTCGGGCGACCAGGATGTTGGCCGGTTTGATGTCGCGGTGGATCACGCCGCGGTGGTGGATGTAGGCAAGGGCTCGAGCAATCTCGTGTCCCATCCGGGCGACGACATCGCCCGGTAGTGCGCGGCCTGCGCGGTAGCCGTTCAGAGTGGGGCCGTCGACGAACTCCATCACGAGAAAAGGCACTCGGATGCCGCCGGTGTCGGGGGCGGTACCCGCGTCGTACAACGTCACCAGGCCAGGATGCGACAGCGACGCGAGCGTCCTGATCTCGGCATCGATCCGTGCATCGGTATGTGCGGGTTCACCCTGACGGAATATCTTCACGGCAACGGGCCTACCGAGGACGTCGTCGTCGGCTCGAACGACATCTGCCATTCCGCCGCGCCCCACGACGTTGCCCAGACGATATCTGCCCGCGAACAGGTGATCGTCGGAGTTCGCACCCACCATTGTTCACCGCCGATTCGAAGTCTTCCGAGAACCCTATAGCCCGTCGGCGAGGGAAGAAGGCGCGGCCGGCGACCATCGGGCATGATGGTTCCCCGGGTGGGGACCGTCGAGATGTACCGAGGGAGGTCCGCCTGTGCATCGTGACGCCTCGCACGCGCAATTTTCGCCGATGACGATCGATATCACGTCGACCTACCAGCCGATCGTCGCGTTGGACGGCCGAGCTGTCGTGGGTTACGAAGCCCTGGTGCGGACCTGCGGCGACGCGCAAGCGATCTCGCCGCCGCAGCTGCTGCGCGAGGCGGCCGATCGAGGCGAGTCGGCCGAGTTCGACTGGCGGTGCAGACTCAGCGCCCTGAGCGGGGCCGTCGAAGCCGGTTTCCCCGAAGGACTCGCGTTGTTCGTCAACGCGGAACCCACAGCCCTGGACGCGCCACCTCCGAGAGAGTGCCTGCCATTGGTGGCCGAGGCATCTCGGTTGTCGATCATCGTCGAGATCACCGAGCGAGATCTGATGGGTGACCCCTCCGGGCTGCTGCGTGCGGTAGAGCATGCCCGCGACCTGGGATGGCGGGTCGCGCTCGACGATGTGGGTGCAGACTCGTCGAGTCTGGCACTGATTCCGCTGCTCCGGCCCGACGTGATCAAGCTGGATATGTCTCTCGTGCAGGGCCGTTCGAGCTATGCCACGGCGTCCGTGGTGTCCGCGGTCGCCGCAGAGGCCGAACGCAGCGGTGCGCTGGTGCTCGCCGAGGGAATCGAAACGGAGCGGCACGAAGCGACCGCGCACGACATGGGTGCGGTTCTCGGCCAGGGCTACCTGTACGGCGCCCCGACTCGTCTACCCACCTTCGGAGCCACCGGCGGTACGGCCAACACACTCGAGTTGGAGCCGGCAATAACCGTCCGGGCCCCTGTTGCCGTGACGCCGTACGGTCTGGTCCATCGATTCGGAACCCGTCGGCGCGCTGACGCACGGCTTCTCGACGACATCGAGAACGGTCTGCTTCGCAGTGTCTACGGCACCGGTGCGTCGACCGTCGTATTGGCGACGACGAACGCGTCGGCCGGGACGACCGCCGAGCGTGTCGCGTTGTTCGACGACCTCGCTGTGCGCACGTCTCTCGTGGCCGTCTTCGACTCGCGGCCGATGCCGGGTGAACATCGGTTTCGGACCGTTGCGGTCGGCGAGGACGAACCACTGGCGTCGGAGCGCTCGATTGTCATCGTGGCACCGATGTCTAGCGTTGCTCTCATCGCGGTGGAGAGCGGAACTGCCCACGACGGAAGCGTGTTGTACGACTACTGCCTGACCTACGACCGACACATGGTCCTCGATGCGGCGACGCTTCTGCTCCGCCGATTGCCCGCTCGGACCCGTGTATGAGCCACTACAAGTCAAGAATATGTAAATATTTGCCCGTTTTTCGATAAAGACCGTGACGTGTGCCCGGGATGATGTTGACTCGACGTCATGAGTTTTCACCGTCTCGCCATCGACTATTCGGCCGCGGACGGAGGCACGATCAGTTCTATCGAGACAGCGATCAACAATGCTTTCGATCCGATCTCCGCCGCTGTCTCCAGCTTCGTGTTCTTCACCGTGAACATCGGTGGTGCCGCAGTTCCACTGATCGTTCTGTGGCTGATTCTGGGTGCCGTCGTCTTCACCGTCACGTTCAAGTTCATTCAGTTCCGCGGTATCAAGCGATCTTTGATCCTGGTGAGCGGCAAAGAAGACGAAGCCGATGCACCAGGAGAAGTCAGCCACTTCCGGGCTCTCACGGCCGCAGTGTCCGGAACCGTGGGACTGGGGAACATTGCAGGTGTGGCGGTCGCAGTCACGCTGGGTGGACCAGGGGCGACCTTGTGGATGATCCTCGCCGGACTGCTGGGAATGGCCTCGAAGTTCGTCGAGTGCACCCTAGGCGTGAAATATCGGGATATCAACGAGGACGGCACCGTCTCGGGCGGGCCGATGAAGTACCTCACCAAGGGACTCGCCGAGCGAGGTCTTGCAAAGGTCGGGAAGGTGATGGCTGCCTTCTACGCCGTCATCATCACGTTCTTCGCCATCAGTGGCGGCAACATGTTTCAGGCCAATCAGACGTACGCGCAGGTCCGCTCGGTTACCGGTGGCGACGAAGGCTTCCTCGGTTCGGACGGTGCGAAGGCAGTGTTCGGACTCGTGATCGCACTCATCATCGGCCTGGTCATCATCGGCGGCATGAAGTCCATTTCGGCCGTCACCGCAAAACTCGTTCCTTCCATGGCGTTGGTCTATGTCGTCGCGTGCGGCGTCGTCATCGCCGTGAACTTCCGGTCCGTTCCGACGGCGTTCGGTGCCATCTTCGACGGCGCGTTCTCACCCGAGGGCGTGGCAGGCGGAGTACTTGGAGTGATGATCATCGGGTTCCAGCGCGCGGCCTTCTCCAACGAGGCCGGGTTGGGATCGGCTTCCATTGCTCACTCGGCCGTCAAGACCAGACATCCGGTCACCGAAGGATTCGTGGCAATGCTCGAGCCCTTCATCGACACTGTGGTCATCTGCACGGCAACGGCCCTGACCATCGTGATCGCCAATACTGTGTCCTGGCAGGACCAGCGCGCCATAGTTGCCGAAACCGGTGAGTTGCCGGCGGGCGGCGTCACGCTCACCTCCGACGCCTTCGAGACCGTCCTGCCGTGGTTCCCGTACGTACTCACTCTCGCTGTGGCACTGTTCGCGTTGTCCACGGCGATCACCTGGGCGTACTACGGACTACAGGCCTGGACATCGTTGTTCGGTCGCAGCCGGTTGTCGCGCAATTTCTTCAACCTCATGTTCTGCACCTTCACCGTCATCGGCACCGTCCTGTCGCTCGGCTCGGTGCTCGACTTCGCCGACGCCACGCTGTTCCTTCTGGCGTTGGTCAACATCTCGGGCCTCTACTTGCTGCTGCCGGTCGTCAAACGGGAACTGTCCGACTACATGGCAGTGCGTCGGGGCGAATCGAAGGCAGTCGACGCCGAGCTGTGACAGTGTCGGTCGACCGACCAACTGCTTCCGAACAGGAGAGCGTTCACCACGGCACCCCAGCCCGGAGTGGTCGGTACACTGACGCGCAGTCGGCAGGAGGTGAGGGCATGAAGACGGATTTCAAGAAGACCCTCGACTCGTATTCGGCACGGCGCAACGTGTTTCGAGTTCTGACCGTGCCACCGACGAAATACTTGATGATCGACGGCCACGGGGATCCGAACACCGCACCGGAATATGCCGATGCTGTATCCACCCTGTTCCCCGTTGCGTATCGGCTGAAATTCACCAGTAAGAACGACCTGGAGCGCGACTACGTCGTCCCACCGCTCGAAGCCTTGTGGTGGGCGCCGGACATGGCGGCCTTCACCACGCGCCGGGACAAGTCGAACTGGCTCTGGACTGTGATGATCATGGTGCCTGACTGGATCGACCACACGATGTTCGAGCACGCCGTACGGGTCGACGCATCCGAGAACCGTTCGGACCGACGTGACGGAATGCGCCTCGACACCCTCGACGAGGGCCTGTGCGTGCAAACTCTGCACACCGGTTCCTACGACGACGAGGCCGCCGTGCTCGACGAGATGCACCACCGCTACATCCCGCAGGCCGGGCTGACGATGACCGGCCGTCATCACGAGATCTACCTCAGTGACCCACGACGGGTCGAACCGGCGAAGCTGCGCACCATTCTTCGGCAACCGGTGCGGTACTCGGCGGACGAGGCCTCGCTCTGACACGATGACCGGCATGACCAATGCGGTGCGTCCGGCGTCGTTCACCGTCGGCACCCTCACGTTGCTCGGGGCCCTGTACTTCGCTCAGGGGCTGCCGTTCGGCTTCTTCACGCAGGCCCTGCCCGTCGTCCTTCGAGAGTCGGGCTTCTCGTTGGTGAAAATCAGTGCAACCGGGGTGTTGTTTCTGCCGTGGGCGCTGAAATTTCTGTGGGCACCGTACGTCGATCGTTACGGGTCGAGGCGGTGGCTTCTGTCCTTACAGGTGTCCGCCGCGCTGGTGGCGCTCGCACTGTCTTTTCTCGATTTGTCGTCGACGTTGCGCTGGCTGTTCGTCGGAATCTTTGTCATCAACGCGCTGTCGGCCACCCAGGACATCGCAACGGATGGGATAGCGGTCCGCACGTTGACGGTGTCGCAACGCGGCCTGGGCAACGGTCTGCAGGTGGGCGCGTACCGGATAGGTATGGTGTGCGGCGGGGGAGTGCTGTTGTGGCTGTTCACCTTTGCGGGATGGCAGGTGCTCTTCGTTGCGATGGCATTGCTGATCCTGTTGGCGACGGCCCCGGTCTGGTTCATGAACAGGCAACTGGCCGCGGCAGACGTGGACACCGACCGGCAGCCCGAGTCCGAGAGCCCGGCGCGACTTGCTGTGGCCTGGTGGTCCCGATTGCGCAGGCCTGGCATGGTCGCGTTCATTCTTCTCATCGTCGGCTTCAAATTCGGAAACTCGATGGGCTCGGCGCTGGTCGGCCCGTTCCTCTCGGACAACGGACTGACCTTGACTCAGATCGCGCTGGTCGAGGGCGGCCTGTCGTCGGTGGCAGCACTCGGAGGTGCTGCGCTCGGCGCGTGGTTGTCCTTTCGCTTCGGACGTCGTCAGGCTCTGCTGGTCGGCGGAATCGCCCAAACCCTCAGTCTTGCGTTGTATGTAGCGGCATCGTTCGGCATCGGCGGGTTTCCGCTTCTGGTCGCGGCCAACGTCACCGAACACGTGCTGGGCGGCGCGGCAACCGTTGCCGTTTTCGCGCTGATGATGGACGCATCGGAAAAACGTTATGCAGGAAGCGATTACACACTGATGGCCTGTGCAATCGTCTTTGCGCAGGGTGCGTCCGGACTTACGGCGGGCGTGATCGGCGACGTGTTCGGTTACACCGCATTGTTCGGTTCCGCACTGGTGCTGTCCGCAGTCGGTTGCGCGGTGCTGATCGTGGCGCTCGACAGGGGCTGGGGGCCGACAGGGCTGCACGAGGTCATCTCTGTCGAATCGCGCACCCACTGAAGGTGCCCACTGCTCCTCCGTCGCTCAGCTTTCGACGACCGAGCCGGAGATGTTCACCATCCACTGCACACCGAACTTGTCGGTGAGCATGCCGAATACGTCACCCCACGGTGCTGCGTCGAGACCCATCGTGAATTGTGCGTCGACGGCCAGCGCGTTCCAGTAGCCCGTCAATTCCTCGTGCTCGGTACCGAAGAGCGAGACGCTCATCGTGTTTCCGGGTGTGTGTTCCATCGACGGCGGGGTGTCGGCCCCCATCAGTGTGAATCCGCTGGGAGTTGTCAACTGGCCGTGCATGATCAGGTCCTTCTCGGATGGATCGTCGGTGGCCTGGCCCTCGCCGAACGTTGTCATGGTGAGTTCTCCACCGAAGACCGTGCGGTAGAACTCCATAGCGTTGCGCGCATTGTCACGGAACGACAGGTACGGACTGAGTGTGGGCATGGCAGGGACTCCTTCTCGAATCGAACGACCGGTGCGGGCTGCATCGACTGCATCCGTCGAAAGATAGACACGGAGCTGGGGGAGAACTCACCGCCCGGGCTCGGATGGGCTCGCGTCGGCCTCCGCGAGAATGGCGCGGAGGGCAGCCACATGGCGGCGGTAGGCGTTTTTTCCCTCCCTCGTCAGCGATAGCCACATCCGCCGCGAGTCGGTGCGTGATCTCTGCTGGTCCACGTAGCCGGCGTCGACCAGAGCCGCCACCTGCTTGCTCAGCGCGGATGCGCTCAATCCACTGTGTTCCTTGACGACGGCGAGCTCGAGCGTCGTACCGGCCGCCAGCAGCGCGCAGATCCGCAGCCGGTTCGCCGGATGAATGATCGGATCCAGATCGTCCGTCATCGGTGTGTGCTCCGGTAGTGAGCGATCGAACCGAACGAGTAGGTCGCCGTCGCTGCTGCAGCGAGGAGCACCAACGCCCAGCTCGGCAGGGATGGCTGTGCGAATGCGAGTGCTACCACCACGAAAGCAACGGACAGTGCGACCGACGCCAAAAATCCACGGCTGGTAGGCAGCGCCCACGGTGTGCCCATTCGGTACCCGGTGATCACGTTCGTTGCCACAATGGCCGCGGCCAGAATCAGCAGGGCGACAGTGCGGTGGGAGTCGGTGAGCAGCGGCGTGAGTGTCAACGCACCGATGAGCACTGCGTTGACGGCGTACAACCAGGCCGGCCACGGAGTGTCGCGCACGGCGCGTTGCACTCGGTCGATGTCGTCGAGAGTCGTTCGAGCTTCGGACGAGGTGGGCGTATCGATGCTTTCCATATCGGAAACCATATCGGATAGTTTCCGATATGGCAACGATTCGTGTGATCAGTTCTCGGGATCGGTATCGGTCGGCCGTGGCACATCGGCCTCCCATCGAGCCCGTCGCTCGTCCGGGGACTGTTCCCACCACGGTGTACCTCGTTCTCCCAGAGCGACTTTGGCGGCTTGAACGCCCGCGCGAGACTCTGTGGCACCGGAGGTGCGTTTGACGTCTCTGCGCCACGCCATGAGGATCGAGCGCAATTCGGCGTTGCGATCCTCGGGAATATCGGGATCGGTAGCGCGCCACCGTCGACCCTTGATGACGACATAGTGACCGTCTTCGGTGCGTTCCACTTGCTCGGCCATGAGACCACCTTGCCACCCAGCAACGTCTGTGGTCGGTTCGACGCGTGGTTTACGATTCCGGCACCTGCTCCGCTTACTCCTTGAACCGAACTGAGGATTGCCCATGCGCACCGTGATCGTGACCGCGTTCGTTTCGCTCGACGGCGTCATGGAGGGACCGGGTGGGGAAGTCGGCTACCGCAACGCAGGGTGGACGTTCAAGGACATCGAATTCGATCCTGCGGCGTACGAAATCAAGGGCCGTGAGCAGGACGAGGCCACGGCCATGCTGCTGGGCCGAACCTCCTACGAGGCATTTGCCCCGATCTGGCCCACAATGGACGACTTCTCCGGGTACAACTCGATGCCCAGATACGTGGTGTCGACGACGTTGGAGCGCAGCGACGACCGTTGGCCGGCAACCATTCTGCGCAGCATCGACGACGTCGCCGAACTCAGGAAAACCGAAGGTGGGCCGATCTCGGTGCACGGTAGCGCGACGCTGGGTCGCAGCCTCGCCGATGCCGGTCTCGTCGACCGCTACCACCTGCTGGTTTTCCCGATGCTGCTCGGCGCGGGCAAGCGGCTGTTCAGCTCCAGGGACAAGGCCACGACCCACCTGGATCTGGTGGAGCACGAGGTGTACGGCAACGGCATCCAGAAGCAGGTGTTCGACGTCCGTCGATGACCGTAACTGTCGATGACCCGGATTCGTCGACAGTGCGCGATTCAGATGTCGTCGCTCTTCAGGGTGCGCCGCCGAACGGCTACGAGGTGAAGCTCCGGTCGGGACGCCGCCATCCGCTCGACCCGGTCGAGGATGTCGGTCACGTGGTCGAGGTCGCCGGCTACCACCGACGCTCCGATTTCGGCCCGTCTGTGCAGGTCGCGATGGTCGGTTTCGGCGACCGACACCGCGAATTTTCGATGCAGCTCCGAGATCACGGGCCGAATCACCGAGCGCTTCTCCTTCAGGGAGTGCACGTCGCCCAACAAAAAATCCAGTTCTATCCATCCGATCCACATAGGCTTTCGACTGTACCGCGGTAGTGGGCGGGGCTACCTGGTGCGAGCCGAAGGGCCCGCACCAGGTAACGGTCAGCTCTTGGCCACCAGGCCGAGTGCTACCAGATCGGCCAGATACTTCTCGATCAGTTCTCGCCCGAGGTGTGGGATATCGCCGACAGCCGACGCGAATTCGTCTGCCGGCAGGATTGCTCCCGACGACGGGTGCTGGGGATGCGCGTAGGAGTGGATCAGCGGCAACAACGAGTGTGACCGTTGTTTCTCCGGTAGTTCCTGAACTGCCGCGCTGAACCTCTCGAACCATTCGTCGTAGTCGTCGACGATCTCGATGGTGCAGCCCGCGTCACGTAACCAATCGACGAACGTATCCAACGATATGTCGTCGTCGTGGGGGTTCAAGATGTCGAAGGTTCGGTAGCCTGCCACGTCGTCGCCCGCGATCGAGGTGATGGCCGTTGCACTGAAGTCCGCAGGCAGTCCGTCGTAATGAGCCAGTGGCCTGCCCTGCTCGTCGGTGGGCGCTCCGGTGTCGGTGGCATAGAAGCTTCTCGGTGCCAGCCCGGTTGCCACCACCGACAGGATCAGTCGCGTGAATACGTCGGGCACGTTCAGCTGACCGGACCAGGTGCTGTGGGCGAGGATCATGTCGGACCGGAAGACCGAGACGGGAAGCGAGTACTCGTCGAAAGCATTGCGCAACAACACTTCGCCTGCCCACTTGGAGTTTCCGTAACCGTTGGCGTACGACTCGTCGACTGCTCGTTGCGGACTGTCCACCCGAATGTCACCGTTCTCGTGGAAGTCGTCGACACCGACGGCAACCGCGACCGTCGACAGGTAGGTCACCGGCTTGATGTGGTCGGTCAAGGCCAACCGGATCACCTCGGCCGTTCCGACGACGTTCGGTCCGAAGAGGTGCTCGTACGGCAGCGCGTGATTGACCAGTGCTGCCGGGTGCACGACGCGGTCCACGCGGCGGGAAAGTTCCTCCCAGACATCGTCGGTCAACCCGAACCGGGGAGTGCCCAGATCGCCTGCAATCACGTCGAGTGCGGCGTCGGCCAAGGCGCGGTATCGATCGGACAACGTCGCGTCCCCGCTGTCGAAGGCGGCGTCGAGCCGAGCGCGGGCATCGGCATCGGAGCGTCCGCGCACCAGGCAGATGACTCTTCCGCCGGCGGCCGCCATCTTCTCGAGCCATTCGAGGCACAGAAACCTGCCCAGGTAGCCATTCGCTCCCGTCAGCAGCACGGTGTTCGTTACCGTCCGAGGGCCTGGAATTCGATGAGCGGCATCGAGCAGTGAGGCGTCCAGAAATGCCGACAGGGTCAGATCCGATGCGTGCGCGACGGAAGCGTCGCGTCCGTGAACCGACGCGAATGTCGCTGTGTCGGAATCGTTGTCGATTGCGGACGTGATGTAGTCGGCAAGAGCCGCCAAGTCCATTGCGGGTCCGGTGATCACCCCGACCGGGACGTCGACGTTGTAGATGTCGCGCAGCAATGTGGAAAACGTCAACGCCGACAACGAGTCACCACCGAGATCGGTGAAGTGGGCATCGGGCCGGATGTCCGCGCCCGAACAGCCGAGCAGAGCCTGGGCGGCGTCCCCGACCGTGGCGAGCACGGGTGCCTGGGCACCGGAACGCCGGAGCTCACGCAGTCGATCGGTCTGCCCCGATTCGAGTTCTGCGTAGCGACGCTCGAGTTCGTCGCCGTACCGCTCGACGAGTTTGGGACGCAACTGCTTTCCGGCACCCGACAGCAGACCGTTGTCCTGAGTGAAGGGCTCGCGTTCGAGCACGACCTCGCGAGGTATCTCGTACGAATTCAGCGACTCCGTGCGAGCGATCCGCTGTAACGACTCCATGATCGCGCCCGCAGTCGAGTTCGCGTGGGCAGGAACGACGATCGCCAACAGATACGACCGCTGGCTGTTGCCGTACAGGAAGATCTGGTCCACCAGCTCGCTCGTACCGAACACCGCTTCCAGGCGCGCCAACGCGACGAATTCGCCCTGGGCCAACTTCAATACGTTCTTGCGACGATCCACGTATGCGAGCCGGTCCGGTTCCAGCTCAGCCACGACATCGCCGGTGCGGTAGAACCCGTCCGAATCGAAGACGTCTGCGGTCACATCGGGCCGCTTGTAGTAGCCGGGGATGATCGACGTCGTTTTGAGCAGGAGCTCACCACGTGGATGGGGAGTGTCGGTGGAGAAATAGCCGAGTTCGGGCACGTCGTCCAACTTGTATTCGAGAACCGGTGGCCGCGCGACGATCCCGTCGAGAAGTACCATTCCGGCTTCGGTCGAACCGTAATTGTCGCGCACCCGAACGTCGAGCAAGTCGGTCACGAAATCCTTGACCTCGGCGGCGATGGGTGCGGTGCCCACCATTGCAGCCAGGATTCGTCCACCGAACTGCTCGGACCGCACGCGCTCGAGCACGCCTCGCGAAATCTGCTCGTGTTCGCCCGCATCGGTACCGTCGACCGCACGATCGATTTCGGCGAGCACGGTGTGGCGAATCATCTCGCACACCCGCGGAATCAACAACGCCAGCGTAGGGCGCGCCAGAGCGAAGTCCTCGAACAACGTGGACAGGTCGCTGGAGCCGGCGAAATGAACCGTGCCGCCCGCCGCCAGAGTCGAGAAAACGAGCCCGCGGCCCGCAAGGTGGCTCATCGGTAGGTAGTCGAGAGTGATGACGGGAAAAGCCGGCTCGTCGACACCCTCGGACGAGGCACCCGTCCGATGCCAGGCCCCGGTCCACGCACCGGACACGATCTGCTCGGTATGCATCGCCCCTTTCGGAGTACCGGTGCTGCCGGAGGTGTAGATCAGTGCGGCGAGGCGCTCGGGATCCTCGACGTCGAACAACGGCACCTGGGGGAGTCGGGAACCCTCGTCCACCAGTTCGGTGAGCGGTCGAACAGCAATGCCGGACCCGTGGACACCCTCGCGCGCGGACGTCAGCGCGCGGGTGTCGGCATCGATTCGGTCGTCGTAGTCGAGTACGACCACTGTGCGGATCGACCGGCAGTGACCGGCGACCTCCATCGCGACGGCGAGGTTGTCCACGTCGGAGGCCAGGACCACCGGCTCGACCTCGTCGACGATGGCCCTCAGTTGACCCGCGGTGGCTCCGGCCTGAAGTGGAACTGCGACTGCGCCAACACGGATGGTGGCCAGTTCGGTGATCACGTAGTCGATGCCAGCGAAACCGAGCGTGGCCACGAAGTCGCCCGCAGCGATGCCGCCGTCGTCGTGACCGAGGGCGGACGCCAAGGCTCCCGCGTCGGCCCAGGCCTGCCCGTAGGTCACCGTGTCGAATCGGGGGAGCAAGCGAGCGGTAGTGCTGCCGTCGGTGTCCTCGATCGTGCGCGCGCGGCGTCCCAGGGCGGGGCGGTCGGCGTACCTGGTCATGATCTCGGCAACCACGCGAGCGAGGTTGGGTGCCAGTTCACGAGCCGCGTCGGCAATCGACCGATCCGGCTCGGCAGCCCGGAACTCCGGATCGCTGTCGTGCAGATGCTGGAAACGGTCTCGTTGGCGGATGTCTCGATCGTGTTCGCTGTCGACGGCCACTGTGCTTTTCATGGCAATTGTTCGGGTCATGCTTCGCTCCCCTCCACGATGCACCGGACGACGCCGGATCATCGTGCTCGTACGTCGAATATCGTTATCAAAGGTAAGTATATGCCCGTGGCCGAGTAGGTAATCGTGACGCTGCTCATAGTCCAATTGGCCGGAAATGTCTGTGTTTCAACCTTTCTCGCGTACTGCTATGCCGGGCAACCGTCGTGTATCCGGGCGGCGTAGGTACTCGATGTGGACGACCGAACTCGACTTGTATGGTGAGTTGCACGTCACGTGCGACGCGGTTGCCGCTCCCTCGTAGAGCTCACGCCGTCGGCTCACGCGTCACCCCTCTCGATCGGAGCAGCGAAATGTCGGACGTTCTCTCACGCCGCGACCTGGATTTTCTGTTGTACGAATGGCTCGATGTGGTTGCGTTGACGGAGCGGCCACGTTTTGCGGAACACTCGCGCGAAACGTTCGATGCGGTACTGGACCTGAGCGCAGACATCGCCCACAAGCATTTCGCCCCGCACAACAAGAAGGCCGATGCACACGAGCCCACCATGAACAGGGATGGTGCGGTGGAGCTGATCCCCGAGGTGAAGGCCGCTCTCGACGTGTACCGCGACGCGGGGTTGATGGCCGGGCAGTTCGACGAATCGATCGGCGGTATGCAGTTGCCCGCCACCGTCTCTCGTGCTGCCATGGCGTTCTTCCAGGCTGCAAATGCTGGAACGTCGTCTTATCCGTTCCTGACGATGGCCAACGCCAATCTGATCGCCACCTACGGCAGCCCGGAGCAGGTGCGCGACTACGTGCGGCCCATGATCGACGGGCGTTGGTTCGGCACCATGTGCTTGTCCGAACCGCAGGCCGGGTCGTCGCTGGCGGACATCACCACGAAGGCTGTGCCGCAGGACGGCGGCAGCTACCGGCTCACCGGTACCAAGATGTGGATCTCCGGTGGAGATCACGAACTGACCGAGAACATCGTGCACCTGGTTCTGGCGAAGACGCCGGGTGGACCTCCCGGCGTCAAAGGGATCTCGCTGTTCATCGTTCCCAAGTTCCTGCCGAACGGTGAGGGCGGCATCGCCGAACGTAACGACATCGTGCTGACCGGGCTCAATCACAAGATGGGCAACCGCGGTACCACCAACACCCTGCTCGCGTTCGGCGACGGAACCCATTCTCCCGGTGGGAAAGCCGGGGCAGTCGGCTATCTCGTCGCGGAGGAGAACCGTGGTCTGTCGTACATGTTCCACATGATGAACGAGGCCCGGATCGGCGTCGGATTCCTGGCGATCGCACTCGGCTACGTCGGCTACCTGAAGTCCGTCGAGTACGCGAAGACGCGCACCCAGGGACGGCCACTGGGAGCCAAGGATCCGGCCGCGCCTCCGGTCGCATTGATCGAGCACGCCGACGTGCGCCGAATGTTGTTGGCGCAGAAGTCGTATGTCGAGGGGGCATTGGCCCTCGGGCTCTACTGCTCGCGTTTGGTGGACCACCAGGATTCGGCATCGGACGCCGCCGACGCAGCTCGATCGACACTGTTGCTCGACGTACTGACACCGATCGCCAAGAGTTGGCCCTCGCAGTGGTGTCTCGAGGCCAACAGTCTTGCCATTCAGGTGCACGGGGGTTACGGCTACACCCGCGACTACGACGTGGAACAGCACTACCGCGACAACCGGCTCAACCCCATTCACGAAGGTACACACGGCATTCAGGGCTTGGACCTACTCGGCCGCAAGGTCGTCATGCAGAACGGTGCCGGGTTGGCGCTGCTCGCCGAGCGAATCGCCGAGACCGTGACGCGAGCATCGACTCACGGGGGAGCGGCCGAGCAGTACGGCACCGAGCTGAACAACAGGTTCTCGAGGATCGTCGAGGTCACCGCCGCAGTCTGGGGTACCGGTGACGCCGCCGTGGCGTTGGCGAATTCCACGGCCTACCTCGAGGCAATGGGCCACACGGTCATCGCGTGGATGTGGCTCGAGCAGCTGCTTGCCGTGGGAGACCGAATCGGAGACTTCTACGACGGAAAGCGCTCTGCTGCACGGTACTTCTTCGTCTACGAGCTACCGAAGGTCGATGCACAGCTCGATCTGCTGGCGCTTCTCGATCGAACGACCCTCGATATGTCACCCGCCTGGTTCTGAGCACGAGACACCCGATACAAGGAGATTTCAGAACATGTCGATCTTGGACAAATTCCGCCTCGACGGCCGCGTCGTCATCGTCACGGGCGCATCGTCCGGTTTGGGAGTGTCTTTCGCGAAAGCGGCGGCCGAGGCCGGAGCCGACGTGGTGCTGGCCGCCCGTCGCGTCGACAAGTTGGCACAGACTGCCGCACTGATCGACAGCGTCGGTGGGCGTTCGCTGAGCGTGGCAACCGATGTGGTCGATCCCGACCAGTGCACGGCCATGGTCGAGGCCGCCGTCGCCGAGTTCGGCAAGGTGGACGTGCTGATCAACAACGCCGGCGTCGGCACGGCGTACCCCGCCACCCGTGAGACTCCCGAGCAGTTCCGCTCTGTCATCGACATCAACCTGAACGGCTCCTACTGGGCCGCTCAGGCGTGTGGACGGGTGATGCAGCCCGGAAGCTCGATCGTGAACATATCCAGCATTCTGGGGCTCACCACCGCCGGTCTGCCTCAGGCTGCCTACAGTGCCAGCAAGGCGGCCATCGTCGGTCTCACTCGTGACCTCGCGCAACAGTGGGGCGCTCGAAAAGGCATCCGCGTCAACGCTATTGCGCCTGGTTTCTTCGAGAGCGAGATGACCGATTCCTACCAGCCGGGATACCTCGAGGCATTGGCTCCCCGAATGATCCTCGGACGCAAGGGTGACCCCGAAGAATTGGCCGCCACCGCGGTCTGGCTCGCCTCCGACGCGGGCGGATACGTGACGGGCCAGACCATCGCAGTGGACGGCGGCGTGACCATCACCTGATGGTCGGGCTCGCCATCACTCGATGGCGGTGACTGCGATGCCTTCGCGCACGAGCCTGCGACCGACCACGACAGCATCGTCGGTGTCGAGGCCGGGCAGAGAATCCAACCGGCACGGCGATCCTTCGAGCAACAATTCGAGGGCATCGGCGCACTGAGGCGGCATCGACACGGTTTTGTCGCGCAGCACGACAGCCGCGGACTCGGGGGTTCGCACCACTCGCGCGATCACCCCGGCCCTGAGCCGAATCGAGTCCTGACCTCGCAGCGCGCCCATCTGGGCAACACTGCGAACGGGGCGCACCGGTTCGGGTCGAACCAGCTCGTCGTACCGACTCGCAACACGCTCGGTGATCCGATGCAGCGCCTCGGGATCTCGATCCAACTTGTCGAGAGCTCGGCGCATGTCGCCGAGCACGCGGCGTACGTGGGGGAGAACGGACTCGGAGTCGGTCGGGTCCCATCCGGCCGGCAACGGTGCGCGCAGTCCCTCGACGTCCTGAAGAGCACCGAGGGTGTGATGGGCGATGTCGTAATCGTTGAACGACGCGACGCCTATCGTCAGATGCACCGTCGTCTCGCCCAGGGCCTGCGCCGAATGGATCCAGCCGCGCGGGAGATACAGAACGTCACCGGGATCGAGCACGATGTCCAACTCCGGGGAGTCGTCGGCGTGACGTTCCACTGCTGCTCGTCGGTCCGACCACGGCTGATTGTTCAGTGGATGGCGATGCACCGGCGAGTGAATCGTCCACCGCTTACTACCGGCGATCTGCACGACGAACACGTCGTGAACATCGTAATGCGGCGAAAAGCCCTGGGACGCAGCCGGAGTGACGTAGGAATTGACCTGTACCGGGTGGCCGAGCTCGCGAACGAGCTCGCCGGTGAAAGCAATCAAGGGCGGCCACAGGCGATGCAGGCCCTGCAGCACCAGAGTGTTGCCGGCCGCGAAGGCCGACAGAACCGCCGCGGAATCGACCTGGTCGGTGATCTCGGCGCCGAACCCTCCGGACCCCGTGAACTTGTTCTTCTCCAGAAGGCGGCCGTCCTTGGCCATCCGCACGAATGGGGTGCGTACGCCGCGCTCGGCGATCAACTCGTCGACTGCGTCGACCGTCATCAGATCCTCGAACGATCCGGACAGTTCGGCAGATCGGGTGAACTTGGGTGCTGTGCCCCAGTGACGCTCCGCGAAAGTGGCGGCGTCGATTCCGGTGAGACGACGAAGCGCGGACCGGTTGCCCGGTCCGCGCTCGTCGTTCGACTCGATGATCAAGCGGAACCGTCCGCACCGCCGTCGTGTCCGCCGGGGTTGGATCCGCCGTCGGCCGGGCCTTCTCCACCCGCTGGGCCGTCGGCTCCGCCGTCGTGTCCGTCAGGATTCGATCCGCCGTCAGCGGGTCCTTCGCCTGCTCCGGCCGGGCCGTCTGCTCCGCCGTCGTGTCCGCCGGGATTGGATCCGCCGTCAGCGGGTCCTTCGCCTGCAGATCCGCCTGAGGTGGTGATGTCGTCGTCGTTGATGCTCATCGAGGTCCTTCCGTTGATGGAGGTTCGTGCTCTCGCACAGCGCGGGAACATCGGGGGTATTGACGCAATCTCTGTGATTCAAACAGCGACGGCACCGGGAAATATCATTCCTGATCGTCGGCGATCTCCGGGGCGTTCTCCCGTGTCGCCATCCCACCGCCGCCTCCGCCGTCCACCGGTCCGGGGCGGCCGCCCTTGGGGGAATCCGCCGTGTCGTGTTCGGTCGAGGTGCCGCCGTTTGTCTTGTCCTTGTCGTCCTGTCCCATGGTTCGACACTAGACCGGCCGTCCGGCCGTGGGAGCATGGAACGATGGATCGATCCCCTGCGCAGCACGTGGTGCTGCTCGACGACGAAGGCCGCGCCGTCGGCACCCAGGACAAGACCACGGTGCACACCGAACAGACCCCGCTGCACCTGGCGTTCTCCAGCTACGTGGTGCGTGAGGACGGTGCCGTGTTGCTCACGCGACGGGCGTCGAGCAAGACGACATGGCCCGGCGTGTTGACGAACAGTTGTTGTGGACATCCAGCACCCGGCGAGGACCTGGAGTCGGCAGTGCTCCGGCGCATCGGCGAAGAGCTGGGTCTGCAGGCACGGTCCGCGGAACTGGTGCTGCCGCATTTTAGGTACCGCGCTGTGATGGACAACGGGATAGTCGAGAACGAGATCTGCCCCGTCTACCGAGTGACGGTCGGCGACGACGCGACACTCGACCCGGATCCTGACGAGGTCGACGAAACGCGGTGGGTGTCCTGGGCCGAATTCTCGGCCGACGTGCTCGCAGACCGAATCGATGTATCGCCCTGGTGTCGAACACAAGTGGAGCAACTCGCCGGGTTGGCCGAGCACGCACTGGCCTGGCCCGCGTCCGCCGACGAACTCCTTCCTCCGGCAGCGCGTCTCGCGGATTCCCCATGACGGCAACCGAATCGGTGGGTACTCATGGCGGGTAGCGACGAATCGAGCGACTGCCTCGGCCGCGACTCGATGGAGCGTGCACTCGGCCACTTCGAGTTTCGGACAGCCGATGCCGACGGTCTGCGCCACGCAGCTGTTGCTCTGGCGGTCGGCGGGGAGCGCGGAGACCGTCGCCTGCTGTTGACCAGACGGCCGAGCCGATTGCGCGCTCACCCGGGTCAGTACGCGCTACCTGGTGGCGGAGTCGATCCGGGCGAAACCCCGGCACAGGCCTGCCTGCGTGAACTCCAGGAAGAGTTGGGCATTCGTACCGACCCGGGTGAGGTACTCGGGCGCCTCGACGATTACGTCACCCGTTCGGGTTACGTCATCACACCGTTCGTGGTGTGGGTGGGCGAGTACTCGTCGTCGCTGCAGCCCAGTGCCGACGAGGTGGCCGAAGTGTTCGAGGTGACCGAGGCCGAACTCGATGTCGATGCGGAATTCGTCACGATCCCCGAGTCGCCCCGACCCGTGATTCGGTGGCCGTTCCGAACCGGTGCCATCCATGCTCCCACGGGTGCGATAGTGCACCAGTTTCGTGAAGTGGTCCTTCGCGGTCGACACACCCGGGTCGCGGACTTCGAGCAGCCGGTGTTCGCGTGGCGCTAACGTGGCCTCGAACCGCCGGTGCGCTCGCGCCGGCTGCCACGACGCCCGAGGCGACAGGAGGTGAGCGGTGACGGACAAGAGCGAACTCGAGGTAACGGATCGGATCGCAACTGTTCCCAACCTGCTCAGTGCCGTGCGACTCGCCGGCGTTCCGCTGTTCTTGTTTCTTCTTCTCGGCCCCCAGGCAGACGGCTGGGCGCTGGTCATTCTGCTCGTCAGCGGCGGCACCGACTGGCTCGACGGAAAACTCGCGCGTTTGCTCGGGCAGTCGTCGCGGCTGGGGGCGATTCTCGACCCGCTCGTCGATCGCTTGTACGTCGTCAGCACGCTGGTCGCATTCGTGGTGCGCGGCATCATCCCGTGGTGGGTCGCTGCCATCCTGATCGGGCGAGACGCGGTTCTCGGCCTGACCATGTTCGTCTACCGACGTCGCTCCCTCCCGCCTCCGGACGTGATCTATCTCGGGAAGGCAGCCACGTTCGTGGTCATGATCGCGCTGCCGGTGCTGTTGGTCTCCGTGGGCACCGGTTCCGTGGCCGACGCCGCTGGGCCGCTCGGTTACGCGCTCCTGATCTGGGGGACGGTGCTGTACACGTGGACCGGTGCGTTGTACCTCGGCAAGGCAGTGGCCGTCGCGCGAGCGATCGCGCCCACCTCCGCACCGGGCAGGTGACGGTGCAGCCACCAGCACGACCGAAGAGGAACCCGACTCCGTCACTGCTCACATCGCTGTTGACGGATCACCTCGATCCGGGTTACGCAGCCGCTGCCGTCGAACGGTCGGCGCACCACGTGCGTACCCCTAGGGTGCCGCCTGTCCTCTGGCTGATCACCGGTGCCGTCGCTGTCGGAGTGGTCTTCGGGGTCGCGATGTCGCAGCTGGCCTCCGACGCGGCGGAGATCGACCGGGCCAGTGCCGACGCCTCTGCTGCAGTGCGTGCTGCCCAGGAGCGTGAGGCCAGACTGGACGTCACGAGGGACGAACTCGCAGCCCAGGTATCGACCGAGCGTGATCGCGCGCTCCAGTCCGATGCTGCCGGGAGCGAGCTCCTGGACCGTCTCGATGCGGTCGAGTCGGCGGCCGGTATCGACTCGGTGACCGGTCCCGGCTTGTCGGTCGTCGTGACAGAACCTGCCGCAGGCGGTGCATCCAACAGATCGGTCCGTACCGGTTCCGGCGCAACCGTTCTCGACCGCGACATCGCTGCCGTCGTCAACTCCCTGTGGGCCAGCGGCGCCGAAGCGGTGTCCGTCGACGGCAATCGAGTCGGGCCGAACGTGACGATCAGACAGGCAGGCGGCGCGATGCTGCTCGACAATCGCCCGATCACCTCGCCCTACGACATCGATGCGATCGGTCCACCGCAGCGCATTCAGGTGCAGTTCGCCGTCAGCGACGCGTACCTGCGCATGAGCACGGTCGCTCAGCTCTACGGTGTCGGTTTCTCGGTACGGCCTGCCACCGATCTCGAGTTCGGGCCGGCCGTCGCCAGGGAGTCGTTCGAGGCGAAGGAGGTGGCCCCACGATGACGGCGAGTGACGTCCCGGACGTCGAGGCATCCGACTCCGGCAGCCCCGGTCCCGAGGTGCCCGGCGGCACCGAGCCCGCCGCCACCGGCCGCGCCGGATTCGCGCTCGCAGCATTGGTCGCGCTCGTCGTCGGAGTCGTGATCGGTCTCGTCGCCGGGCCTCGAGTTCCAGCAGTCGTCGCCCCATACCTGCCGATCGCCGTCGTGGCCGCTATCGATGCAGTGTTCGGCGGCGTGCGCGCCTTTCTCGACGGCATTTTCGACGCCAAGGTGTTCGTCGTGTCCTTCGTCTTCAACGTCCTCGTCGCGGCGCTCATCGTGTGGCTCGGCGATCAGCTCGGAGTCGGAACGCAACTGTCCACCGCCATCGTCGTCGTGCTCGGAATACGTATCTTCGGCAACGCCGCTGCGTTGCGCCGACGGCTTTTCGGTGCCTGACCGATGAACGCAGGCCCCGGACGGCACGGTCGGCGCACCCGACGTGGACAGCGCACGTGGTTCGGCATTCTCGCTCTCGTGTTGATGTGTGCCCTCGGAATCGGAATCGCGACACAGGTGCGGGAAACGAGCACGTCGGGCAATCTGGAGAACTCGCGGCCCGAGGACCTGTTGGTGGTGTTGGACTCCCTGACGCGACGCGAGGCGTCGATCCGCGACGAGATCAGCGCGCTTCAAGGCACGCTCGCCACCCTCCGGCAGTCCGGTTCCGGGTCGGACGCCGCGGTGGCGGAAGCCCAGGAAAGATTGTCCGCGTTGTCCATTCAGATCGGCACCGTGGCGGCCCGAGGACCCGGCGTCACGTTGACGATCGACGACACCGACGCCGGCGTCGGAGCAGAGGTTCTGCTCGACGCGTTGCAGGAGCTGCGGGCCGCCGGTGCCGAGGCGTTGCAGATCGACGGTGGTGGGGTCGCCGTCCGCATCGGTGTGGATTCGTGGATGGCCGGACCGGCCGGCCGAGTCGTGGTGGACGGCCGAGAACTACGCGCTCCCTACACCTTCACTGCCATCGGAGATCCGGCGACTCTGGAAGCTGCACTGAACATTCCGGGAGGGGTGATCGACACGGTCGCCCGCAACGGGGCGAGCTCGCGAGTCGAGCGATCGGACCAGGTCACGGTCTCCGCCTTGCGGGATCCGCGCCCACGTCAATACGCTCAGCCCGGAAACTGATCGCCCGCTCGCCCCGGGCACGATGGAAGGGAATGCCGCGTTGAGCGACATCGACACACCAGCTGATCTGCTTTACACCCCCGAGCACGAGTGGGTGCAGCGGACGGGGCCTGCGACGGTTCGAATCGGTATCACCGACTACGCCCAGACTCAGTTGGGCGACGTCGTGTTCGTTCAGCTTCCGGCGATCGGTGACAGCGTCACCGCGGGCGAGTCTCTCGGTGAAGTGGAATCGACCAAGAGCGTGTCCGACGTGTTCAGTCCTCTCACGGCCAAAGTCGTTGCCGTGAACGAAGATCTGGATTCCGAACCCGAGAAGGTGAACTCCGGACCGTACACCGGCGGGTGGCTGATCGAGCTCGAGGTCGCATCCTCGGAGGCATTGGACGCGGCGCTGGCACCGATGCTCGATGCCGCCGGATATGCTCTCATCACAGCTGAGTGACGAAGGGCCGTACACACCGGCCAACCGACCACAGGTCCTCGGCGCGCAGGGTACGGTCGACACCGAGCGAACAGCCTGTCGGGGCGAAGGTCGCGCATGGTGAGTGGTCCGCCACGCACCGAGGAACCGAAACGCACCACCGAACGCCAGCAGAACCAGAAGTGAAGACCATGTACTGCGTTACCCGAGGTGATCGTTGCCCGGGTCAACGGACTGAGAAGGAGTAACGGTGAGCCAGAACGACAACGACAGCAACTACGGGGAGTCGCCGGCCGAGACCACCTCGGTCTTCCGCGCCGATTTCCTCCAGGAGCTGGACAACTCCGCTACCGCCCAGAGCACCGAAGCTCCGGTATCGGGTGTCGAGGGCTTGCCTGTCGGAGCTGCCCTGCTCGTCGTCAAGCGTGGTCCCAACGCCGGATCCCGATTCCTGCTCGACCAGCCGACCACGTCGGCCGGTCGTCACCCCGACAGCGACATCTTCCTCGACGACGTCACCGTGAGCCGTCGACATGCAGAGTTCCGCCAGGACGAGGACGACTTCCAGGTCGTCGACGTGGGCAGCCTCAACGGCACCTACGTCAACCGTGAGCCGGTCGACTCCGCCGTGCTCGCCAACGGTGACGAGGTGCAGATCGGCAAGTTCCGTCTGGTCTTCCTCACCGGGCCGCGTGGCGGCAATGGATCTGCAGTCGGCGAGTCGTCTGCGGGTGCAGGAAGCCAGTGACCGCCGTCGGGCAGCAGTCCAGCGGGGGGATGTCGATTGGCTCCGTCCTCGATCGACTCCGGCCCGACTTTCCCGACGTGACTATCTCGAAGATCAGATTCCTCGAAGCCGAGGGTCTGATCTCTCCGGAGCGCACTCCGTCGGGCTATCGGCGTTTCTCGATCGCGGACTGCGAACGGCTGCGGTTCGTGCTCACCGCTCAGCGTGATCAGTACCTGCCGCTGAAGGTGATCAAGGAACAACTCGAAGCGATCGACCACGGCGTTGCAACCGTCGAGAGAGCAGACGCCTCGGTCAAGCGCCCACGGTCGTTGACGATCGCGGCCGGTGAAGTCTCGCCGGAGGAGTTCCTGCCCGATCGCGAGGTCCGCATCAGCAAGGCAGATCTACTGGCTCAGGCCGGCATCGACGACGCCTTCCTGACCGAGTTGCTGCGCAGCGGTCTGATCACTCCCGGGCAGGCCGGGTTCTACGACGACGGTGCCGTCACGCTCGCTCGTACCGCGCACGCGATGTTGCAGTTCGGGCTCGAGGTTCGTCACCTCCGTGCGTTCAAGCTCGCGGCGGACCGCGAAGCGGGTCTCGTCGCTCAGATCGCCGGGCCGGTCGCCAAGGGGCGCGATGCCGGTGCACGTGATCGTGCCGAAGAGATGATCCGGGAATTGGCAGCTCTGTCGTTGACCTTGCATACGTGTCTGGTCAAAGCAGCGGTGCGTGGTGCGCTCGACCGGTGAGGTTCGCTCGCGCCGGTTCGGATTCCAATAGACTCGGTTCTGGTGAGCTGGACCAGCGACGACCAGCGAAGATTTCTCGAGGTGTGAGGTGGACACGATGAGTGAAATGCGTGTGGTCGGTATTCGTGTCGAACAGCCGCAGAACCAGCCCGTGTTGCTGCTGCGTGAATCCGACGGAGATAGGTACCTCCCGATTTGGATCGGCCAAACCGAAGCTGCCGCAATAGCTTTGGAGCAGCAAGGTGTGCAGCCGGCTCGGCCGCTGACGCACGATCTGGTGAAGAACCTGATCTCTGCGTTGGGGCACGAGCTCAAGGAGGTGCGCATCGTGGACCTCCAGGAAGGCACCTTCTACGCCGATCTCGTATTCGACAAGGACATCCGCGTGTCGGCGAGGCCGTCGGATTCGGTTGCCATCGCGCTCCGTGCCGGAGTCCCGATCTATGCGGAGGAGCCTGTGCTCGCCGAGGCCGGCCTGCTGATGCCGGACGAGCGGGAGGACGAGGTGGAGAAGTTCAAGGAATTCCTCGAATCGGTGTCGCCGGACGACTTCAAGGCCACCGACGGGTAACGGAATAGTCTCAACCTCAACTTTAGGTTCAGGTTTACGGCGCGTTGCGTTGAATCTGGTCGATCGCCCCCATAACGTTCGTGCCAGTGAAGTTCATCGCCGGCGCAGTTCGCACCGACGCAGTTCACGCCTCTTCGGTTGCCGCCGAGGCGTAGTCTGGCCCTGGTACACGGTATGACTTCACGCGAGTACACCGAGGCGTTCAGGCGCGCTTCGGACGGATCCCAGTACTGACTGGATCCGAACGCAGTGAGACATCCGAGAGGGAGCAGTCAGTGGGAGATCAGCCGCAGCAGCATCACGGCAGTCGAGAATCCGACGCCGCAAGCCGGACAGAGGACGCGTCCGCAGCCGATGCTCGGGTCGAGACCCCCGACGAGGCGTCGAATCGCCCTGTCGCACAGCCGCAGGACATTCAACCCGGCCTGTTCCCCGACGATTCGGTCCCTGACGAACTCGTCGGATATCGCGTACCCAGCGCGTGCCAGATTGCCGGCATCACCTATCGGCAACTCGACTACTGGGCGCGTACGGGCCTGGTCGTACCGTCCATCCGAGGCGCAGCAGGTTCGGGCAGCCAGCGGCTGTACTCGTTCAAGGACATGCTGGTCCTCAAGATCGTCAAGCGCCTACTCGACACCGGAATTTCGTTGCAGAACATCCGCGTCGCCGTGGATCACCTGCGCCAGCGTGGCGTCGGCGACCTCGCCAACATCACCCTGTTCTCCGACGGCACAACCGTCTACGAGTGCACGTCGGCCGAGGAAGTAGTCGACCTGCTGCAGGGCGGGCAGGGCGTCTTCGGTATCGCCGTCAACGGCGCGATGCGCGAACTCACCGGCACCATCGCCGACTTCCCGGCCGAGCGAGCAGACGGCGGAGAGAGCCAGCCGAGCCCCGAAGACGAACTGGCGTCCCGCCGCAAGAATCGCGCGAGTCGTAAGACCGGCTAGACTTCTCACCGTCGCGCCTGCGCGGGAGAGTTCCGAGGCATCCAGTCTCGGACGCCGAAGGAGCAATACCTCCCCGTCAATCTCTCAGGCACACGGACCGTGTGGGCTTCGACAACTCTGGAAAGTGGTGGGAGCACCCACCCGCCCAAGGGGAAAGGTGCCGGTGCGCGCACGTCAGCGCGCCGTGTTCTACCGAATCTCTCAGGCGCACGCGTCAGCGAGCACACGACAGAGGGGGAGGAGCGGTCGGCGCGTATGCCCCGGCCGTCCGACGCCTTGTCTTGGGACCCCTGGGAGTAGACCGTGACCGACCGAATGACTTCGACCGCATCGGCTTTCGTCGACAGACACGTCGGCCCCGACACCACCGAACTGGCCCGCATTCTCGATGCAATCGGTGTCGACGGCCTCGACGAGCTGGCCCGCAAGGCTGTTCCCGAGTCCATTCTCGATACCATCGTCGACGGGGTTCCCGATGGTCTGGCAACATTGCCGCCTGCTCTGAGCGAGCACGATGCGCTGGCCGCGCTGGCCGATCTCGCCGGCCGCAACACGGTGGCCACCTCGATGATCGGCCTGGGCTACTACGACACCCTGACGCCTCCGGTGCTCACGCGCGGCATCCTGGAGAATCCGGCCTGGTACACCGCCTACACCCCCTATCAGCCCGAGATCAGTCAGGGCCGACTCGAGGCACTGCTCAATTTCCAGACGATGGTGTCGGATCTGACCGGTATGGATGTCGCGAATGCCTCCATGCTCGACGAGTCCACTGCCGCAGCCGAATCCATGACGCTCATGCGTCGCGCCAACCGAGGCTCGAAGTCACCCCGCCTCGTCGTCGATTCGGATATCTTCCCGCAGACCAAAGCCGTCCTCGCCACGCGCGCCGAACCCCTCGGGATCGAGCTGGTGTACGCCGACCTCGCCGACGGCCTGCCCGAAGGCGAGTTCTTCGGAGTGCTGGCGCAGCTGCCGGGAGCGTCAGGCCGTCTGGTGGACCACACCGCCACGATCGAGGCTGCACACCAGCGCGGTGCGCTGGTTGCAGTCGGGGTCGATCTGCTGGCCGCCACCCTGGTGACCGCGCCCGGCGAAATCGGTGCCGACGTCTGCTTCGGAACCACCCAGCGCTTCGGGGTTCCGATGGGGTACGGCGGTCCGCATGCCGGTTATCTCGCAGTGCGCTCCGGGCACTCGCGCCAGCTGCCCGGGCGGTTGGTCGGAGTGTCCGTCGATGCAGACGGACATCGGGCCTACCGCTTGGCCCTGCAGACGCGCGAGCAGCACATTCGCCGTGAGAAGGCGACCTCCAACATCTGCACCGCCCAGGTGCTGTTGGCCATCGTGGCCGCGATGTACGCCAGCTACCACGGCGCGGATGGGCTGCGCGCGATCGCACGTCTCGTCAACACCCGTGCTCGAACCGTCGCAGCAGGGTTGCAGGCTGCGGGCATCGACGTGGTGCATGCCGAGTTCTTCGATACCGTGCTCGCCGCGGTCCCCGGCGCGGCCCACACCGTCGTCGATGCCGCCAAACAACGCGGTATCAACCTCCGACCGGTCGACGACGATCACGTCGCGATCGCCTGTGACGAGGCAACCACGGAGGCTCACATCGTCGATGTGCTCGCTGCATTCGGTGCCGAGCCCGCCGGACCGGGAGCCGAGTCCGTCCCGGCCGATTGGGCCCGTACGTCCGAGTACCTGACGCATCCCGCCTTCACGCGCTACCGCACCGAGACAGCCATGCTGCGCTACCTTCGGGCGCTGTCGGACAAGGACATCGCCCTCGACCGCAGCATGATCCCGCTGGGATCGTGCACGATGAAGTTGAACGCGACCGCTGAAATGGAGTCGATCACCTGGCCTCAGTTCGCGCGCCAACACCCGTTCGCGCCGTCGACCGACGTTCCCGGACTACTCCGGGTGATCGCCGACCTCGAACAGTGGCTCGTCGACATCACCGGCTACGACGCGGTCAGCCTGCAGCCCAATGCAGGAAGCCAGGGCGAGTACGCGGGACTACTTGCGATCCGCCGATACCACCAGGCCAACGGCGACACCGGTCGCACGGTCTGCTTGATCCCGTCGAGCGCACACGGCACCAACGCCGCCTCCGCGGTGATGGTCGGGATGCGCGTCGTCGTGGTGGCGTGCCGACCGAACGGAGACGTCGACGTCGACGACCTGCGGGCCAAGATCGCCGAGCACGCCGACACCCTCGCCGCCATCATGATCACCTACCCCTCCACCCACGGTGTGTACGAGCACGAGATATCCGACATCTGTGCCGCGGTGCACGACGCGGGTGGACAGGTGTACGTCGACGGTGCCAACCTCAACGCTCTGGTCGGGTTGGCTCGGCCGGGTCGTTTCGGCGGAGACGTCAGTCACCTGAACCTGCACAAGACCTTTTGCATCCCGCACGGCGGTGGCGGTCCCGGAGTCGGGCCCATTGGCGTCCGTTCGCATCTGCAGCCGTACCTGCCCGGCCACCCGCTGGCACCGCAACTGGGCGACGGTCCGACCGTTGCGGGCGCACCGTACGGAAGCGCGTCGATCCTGACGATCACGTGGGCATACATCGCGATGATGGGCGCGGAGGGGCTGCGCCGGGCGACCTTGACCGCCATCGCGTCGGCCAACTACGTCGCGCGCCGCCTCGACGAGTACTTCCCCGTGCTCTACACCGGCGACAACGGCATGGTGGCGCACGAGTGCATCCTCGATCTGCGAGGTCTGACGAAGGACACCGGCGTCACCGTCGACGACGTGGCGAAGAGACTGGCGGACTACGGCTTCCACGCGCCGACGATGAGCTTCCCGGTGCCGGGGACCCTGATGGTCGAGCCGACCGAGAGCGAGAATCTGGAGGAGATCGACGCATTCTGCGACGCGATGATCTCCATCCGCAGGGAAATCGACCGCGTCGGCTCCGGCGAGTGGACCGTAGAGGACAACCCGTTGCGCGGCGCTCCGCACACGGCGCAATGCCTCGTCGCCGACTGGAACCACCCGTACTCGCGGGAACTCGCGGCGTACCCCGCAGGCTACGACCGACCGAAGGTGTGGCCCGCGGTCCGGCGGATCGACGGCGCGCACGGCGACCGCAACCTGGTGTGTTCCTGCCCGCCGATCGAGGCGTTCGCCTGACCTGCTGTTCGCCCGATGGACGGGCAGATGGTCAGCCCCGCGTGAGTTCGAGCATCGCGATCTCGGGCGGGGCTGCCACGCGCACCGGCGGACCCCACGCGCCTGCACCGCGGGTGGTGTAGAGCGTGGTGTCACCGATCGTGTCCAGCCCCTCGACACTGGGCTGCTGGAGCGGCACCAGATAGCGGATCGGCCAGATCTGCCCGCCGTGAGTGTGTCCGGACACCTGCATGTCCACGCCCAGCTCGGAGGCCTCCACAGCCTGCTTGGGCTGATGAGCCATCAACAGCACGAAGCGATCCGGGTCGATGCCGTCGAGCGCAGCGCCGAGATTCGGTTCGTACGGTTCCGGGGCAGTGGCGTCGTTGATGCCGGCGATATCGATGGCAACGCCATCACGGGTGATCGTCGTGCGCTCGTTGCGCAACACGTCGATGTCGAGGGTCGACCAGAAGTCGAGCCACTCTCCGCCGTCGCCCGCGTAGAACTCGTGGTTGCCGCTGACAGCGAAGACCCCGAGAGGGGCTTCGAGGTCGCGCAGCGGCTCGAGGTCTTCTCCGACCAACTCCACTGTCCCGTCGATGAGATCGCCGTCGAGCAGCACGACATCAGGCTGCTGCGCGTTGACCGAATCCACGACCGTGCGCACGAAGCCCGCACCGCGAGACGGTCCGGCGTGAATATCGGACACCAATGCCACTCGCAGACCGTCGAATTCGGCCGGCAACCGGTCGAGCGCAACCTGGGTGCGTGTGACACGAGGCGAGGCGGCTTCGACGAGGCCGTACCCCACTGCGACGACGCTGACGAGAGCCACGACGACGGAGCCGACCCGCGATATGCGCAGCCGAACAGCAGTCGAATCACGATGCGACAGCGCGAACATCACCCGCACGACGGTGCAGATAAGAGCAACGAGGACCGTGCCGAGGAACAGATACAACACCACCGCCAACCAGGTCAGGCCGAGGAAAGCCGGGCCACGGGCCCAGGACGGATCGAACTCGACGCCGCTGCCGAAGCCGACCACCGCGCACAACCACAGAAGTATCAGCAACAGATCTGCAGGGCGTCCGACACGTGCCGGTGCCCTCGTTACGGAGAGAAACCGCCAGTGCAGGAAGAGCGTGACGAGGAGTAGGAAGACGCCGACAAAAAGTACACGAGACATGTTCTAGTACAGCAACTTTCCGAGTCGATCGAGGAGGTCTGGGGAATCCGATGTCGGGACCGTGTCCACGGTGCCGCCGGTGCGAGCTGCGATGTCGGTGAACACGGGGGCAGGGCTGCCGTCGCCGATGCGCACGACGTTCACCGCGACCGGCCGCGCCGGATCGGACGCCGATGTCAGTTCGGTGAGTAGCTCGTCCGCCGACAAGGGTGAGTCGTCCGGGCCGTCCGTGATCAGCACGACCGAATTGACGCGGCCGGGGACGTAACCGGCCACGGCGTCGAGATACGCGACGAGGACGGACGCGTACGTGAACGAGCCGGTTGCCGGCGTCAACGCCTCAGCGGTCGCATCGAGGGCGGAGCGCCTCGGAGTGGTCCCGACGGGAACTGTCATCGGTCCGGTCGGGACATCCACCCGGAAGGGCAGCGAGTTGTTCAGGTCTTCGCTGAAACTCCACAGACCGAGTTCGGTGGCGTCGGGGACTCGTCGGAACTGCTCGCTCAGTGCGCGAACAGTGTTCTGCAGCCGCGTCGCACCGCCTTCGGTGGTGCGCATCGACTCGGACACGTCGAGTAGAACAGTGGCACGGCGGGGCAGAACCGGATTGCGAAGCACAGCGAGCAGAGCGTCGGCAACCGGCCCCGATGGTGGGGCGACGATGCCCGCGTCCTGGGGCTCGTCCACGCTGAATCCCGCGTCCAGGAGTGTCTGCGTACCGTCGGGCTGACGAACGAAATCCACGAATGCCGCGGCTGCTCGGGTGGAGGTCTCGTCACCGGAGAGCACGACCGCCGGATGATCGGCGACAGGCGTTGCACCCTGTGGGCGAACGGCGGTCAGCGTCGAGGAATCGGTCGACGCGAGTTGCTGTTCGGTGACCGGGACCGCGTGGACGGCGGCGTCGGGGCCTGCAGCATTCTCGAGCGCCGCGAGGGCGTCGTACGTGGTGGAGGCCAAGGTTGCGGCAGCGCCGGTATCGGTCACCGCCAACTCCGACATCGCCGACACCAGTTGCGTCGAGGAGGCCTCCTCGACGGTGAGTGTGGTGGTCGGGTCACCGCGTACGCCTGCCGCGATGGCCGTGACCGCAAGAGTGCTCGCGCCGGTGTCGGAGCCGGACGGCACGGCGAGTCGAAGCCCACCCCACTCGGGGAGTCCGAGAGCCTGCGGGTCGCGTTGCAGTCGTATCAGATCTGCCCAGCTAGAGCCTGCAGCGACGACGGCGTCGGCCACCGCGCCCGGTGCAGCGAGGACGATCGGACTCGATGCGACGGGCCGCGGCGTACCGTCGATGGCTCCACGGTCTACGACGGCCTCGACGTCTGCCGAGGACTGGGGTATCCACAGACCTGGACGAGCGCCGAGCGCACCGACATCCCAGTTGTCGGCGCCGGAGTTCAGTGCCGCCCGCACCGCATCGGACGCGATGGCTCGAACCTCTACTGTTACACAGTGATCGCGAATTACCGGGGCGGTCGCGTCGAATCGTGTTGCCAGCTGTTCGATCGCGGCGGAGATGTCGGGGTCGGCCGCCACGGTGAGGACGGCCGGTCCCTCCACGCAGGTGTCGGCTGCCTCGATCCCCTGATCCGAAATTCGATCACGCAGCGCAAACCATCCGAACACGGCTGCCACCAGGACCGCGATCGTCAGTACGACGATCACGGGCCCGGCGGCTATGGAACGTCCGCGCCCTGAGTTCCGGTGTTCACCCACGTGGTCGACAAGTCCGTCAGGCGTTGACGGCCTTGTACTCCCGTCGGCGACGATGCAGGATCGGCTCGGTGTACCCGTTGGGCTGGCTCGTGCCCTGGAAGATCAGATCACTCGCAGCCTGGAAGGCGATGTTGGTGTCGAAATCGGGTGCCAACGGCTTGTACGTCGGATCGGACGCGTTCTGCCGGTCGACCACCGGTGCCATTCGCTTCAGCGATTCGCGCACCTGCTCCTCGGTGACAATGCCGTGCCGCAACCAGTTCGCGATGAACTGGCTCGAAATGCGCAGCGTCGCACGGTCTTCCATGAGAGCGATGTCGTTGATGTCGGGCACCTTGGAGCATCCGACACCGTGGTCGATCCAGCGCACGACATAACCGAGGATGGACTGCGAATTGTTGTCGAGTTCGTTCTGCTTCTCCTCGTCGGTCCAGTCGGTGGACGGCGCGAGAGGGATCTCGAGGATCTCGTCGACGGTGGCGCGCTTGGCTTTCGCGATCTCGTGCTGACGGGCGAACACGTCGACCTTGTGATAGTGCAAGGCGTGCAGGGTCGCTGCGGTGGGGGAGGGAACCCACGCAGTGTTCGCGCCGGCCTTGGGGTGGCCGATCTTCTGCTCGAGCATGTCGTGCATCAGATCGGGCATGGCCCACATGCCCTTGCCGATCTGCGCCTTGCCCTGCAAGCCGGCCGCCAGCCCGGTGTCGACATTGAAGTCCTCGTAGGCGGCAATCCACTTCTCGCCCTTCATCGCTCCCTTGCGAACGACGGGCCCTGCCTCCATCGAGGTGTGAATCTCGTCGCCGGTGCGGTCGAGGAAGCCGGTGTTGATGAACACGACCCGCTCGGACGCGGCCTGGATGCAGGCCTTGAGGTTGACCGTCGTGCGGCGCTCCTCGTCCATGATGCCGACCTTGAGCGTGTTGGTGGGCAGGCCGAGGACCTGCTCGACGCGGCCGAACAGTTCGGCGGTGAAGGCGACCTCGTCCGGTCCGTGCATCTTCGGCTTGACGATGTAGAGCGAGCCCGTACGCGAGTTCGAGAGCACGTTGTCCGGAGTCAACGAGTGCAGACCGGCGAGCGAGGTGAACAGTGCATCGAGAATGCCCTCGGGAACCTCGTTGCCCTCGGCGTCGAGGATCGCGTCGGAGGTCATCAGGTGGCCGACGTTGCGGACGAACAGCAGCGAACGACCGTGCAGCGTCAGCTCGGAACCGTCGACCGAGGTGTAGGTGCGGTCCCTGTTCATCGCGCGAGTGAACGTCTTACCGCCCTTGGAGACCTCCTCGGTGAGATCGCCCTTCATCAGACCGAGCCAGTTGCGGTAGCCCAGAACCTTGTCGTCGGCATCGACTGCGGCGACCGAATCCTCGAAGTCCATGATCGTGGTGACAGCCGACTCGAGGAGCACGTCCTTGACGCCCGCTCCGTCGGTCTTGCCGATCGGGCTCTCGGGGTCGATCTGGATCTCGAAGTGCAAACCGTTGTGCACGAACAAGATTGCCGTCGGCGCATCGGGTGTGCCCTGGTAGCCCAACAGCTGGGACGGATCCTTCAGGCCGACGGTGCTGCCGTCGGCCAACGTCACCGTCAGCGACGCGGCGTCGACGACGTATCCGGTGGTCCCGACGTGCGAGCCGGAGCTCAGCGGCAATGCCTCGTCCAGGAAGTCACGCGCGAACGCGATGACCTTGTCTCCGCGGACCTTGTTGTAGCTCGTGCCCTTCTCGGCTCCGTCGGTCTCGGGAATGGCGTCCGTTCCGTAGAGGGCGTCGTAGAGCGAGCCCCATCGTGCGTTGGAGGCATTGATCGCAAAGCGTGCATTGAGCACAGGAACCACCAGCTGCGGCCCGGCCGTGGTGGTGATCTCGGTGTCCACGCCGGAGGTGGTGATCTGGAAGTCGGCAGGCTCGTCGAGCAGGTAGCCGATCTCTGTCAGGAAGGTCTTGTACGCTGCGCGGTCGTAATCGGCACCGGCATGTTCGCCGTGCCACGCGTCGACCTTGCCCTGGATCTCGTCACGGACGGCAAGCAACGCTTTGTTCTTGGGAGCGAGATCGGCGATCACCGACGCGGCACCGGCCCAGAAGGCCTCCGAATCTACGTCGGTACCCGGCAGCGCCTCCTTCTCGACGAAATCGAATAGGACCTTGGCGACCTGAAGTCCACCAGCCTGCACACGATCGGTCATGAATTCCTCACTCTTTCCGGTCACGGACACCGGTGACGGTGTCCCCACGACAACGCTGTCGATGTTACTCGGCGGTAGGTCCGACGCCGAACCCGCCGCCGGTGAGCAGATTTCGACACCGATCCACCAGTGCCGAGCGTAGGGGAGCGGCCTTTTCCGACAGCTCTCCCTGCGCGCGAACGTACTCTGCCCGTCCAACCGCAGTTTCGATTCGGATGGGATCGAGATGGTACTCGCTCAGATCGTACGGACTTGCGCGCATATCGATCGTTCGCGCCTCCAACGCCAACTCGAAACAGTCGGTCACGAACTCCGAGTCGATCAACGGACCCAATTTGTAGCACCACTTGTACAGATCCATCGACGCGTGGATGCAACCGGGCTGCTCGGACCCCAGGCGCGACTCGGGGGACAACGCGAGGGCGTTACGCGGTACCGCGTCCTCGGTGAAGAAGCGGTAGGCGTCGTAGTGAGTGCACCGCAACGTCATCGAGTCCACCACGGCGTCGGTTCCCTCGTGACCGAGTCGCAACGGGACCTGGCTGTGCCGGACTGCCGAGTCGCCGCCGCGGTAGACCATCGCCCATTCGTGCAGACCGAAGCAGCCGAGCAGGGGCGGTCGCTCCCGCGTCGCCGACAGCAGACCCAGAACGAACTCGATGCTGGGCCGGCGTCGCTCGAGCAGATCCGACCGCACCCGGAATCCTGGACCGTCCGCAGTCTCGACCTGCTCGTACGAGGCGAACTCGGCGAAGTCACGCGCCCGATCGCCCGTCAGAACCGTGCCGTGGCCGGGATTCCATCGGCGCAACTGACCCGGGCGGTGGCTGTAGTAGGTGAACAAGAAATCCACCACCGGATGCACATTGCCGTGTCCGCGATCGACCAGATAGCTGCCGACGAGACTCTCCACCCGCGCCGAGTGCGCGTCTCGCCGGGCAGTCCACTCCGCCTCGGTCAGCGTTGCCGATTCGCCCATTCAGACGTTCCGCGGGGTACCGGTAGGTGCGGACTGACCCGGTCGGGGACCGGCGACACGGTGAGTCCCGTCTCGAACCGTGCCCACGAACTCCTCCACCAGATCCTCCAGCGCGACGATGCCGACCGTGGCACCGGTCGCATCGTGCACGGCACCGAGGTGGCTGCTGGCGCGCCGCAGCTTCGTCAGCGCGTCGTCGAGCACGGTGTCTATGGACACCACGGGCAGGGCCCTGACATCGCTGCGGGGAATGACGGTCTCCGGGCCGGCGGAGTCGTCGGCCATGTCGTCGAGCACGTCCTTCAGGTGCAGATAGCCCACCAGGGAACCGCTCGCATCACGCACCGGGTACCGAGAGAACCCGGTTTCGATGACTGCGCGTTCCACCGAACCGAGGGTCGGACCGAGAGTGTGGTCCGGCCCGGACAGCTCGATACTCCGAACCTGATGCGAGGGAATCAGAACCTCGGCCACGGTTCGGCCCGAGGTCTCGAGAGCCTGGCGCAATCTGCGGTGTTCCTCGGCGTCGATCAGTCCCTCCGAGCGCGATTCGCCGATCATCTGCGACAGCTCCACCGCCGAGACGGACGAACTCAGTTCGTCCTTGGGCTCGATGCGAAGCATGCGCAGCGTCAGGTTGGCGCACAGGTTGTAGAACGAGATCAGGGGCAACGCCACCTTGATGAACATCAGGTGGATGGGCACGAGCACCATGGCGGTGCTCTCCGGGCCGGCGATGGCGATGTTCTTCGGGACCATCTCGCCGACGAGAATGTGCAGAACCACGACGAGCGTCAGCGCGATGGCGAAGGCGATCGGGTGCAGGAACGAGCCGGGGATGCCGACCAGCTCCAGGGGCACCTCGATCAAGTGCGCGACCGCGGGCTCGGCGACGCGGCCGAGCAGAATCGAGCAGATCGTGATGCCGAGTTGTGCCGCGGCGAGCATCTGCGACAGATTTTGACCGGCCTCGATGACGCTCTGCGCGCGCTTCTTGCCCTGCGCCAGCAATGCTTCGAGACGATCACGGCGAGCTGAGATCAGTGCGAACTCGGCACCGACGAAGAAGGCGTTTCCGGCCAGCAGCAGAACTGCCAGACCTACCCCGAGAAAGTCACCCATCGACCTCACCGTCCGATCGCAGACGCGCCACTGCTTCGGCGTCGACCGGCAGGATCAGCACACGATCGATACGGCGGCCGTCCATGCGGATCACGCGCGCCATCCACCCGCCGTCGCCGTCGGGGACGTCCTCCGTCGCCGGGGACGGTAGAAGCACCGCGTCTCCCTCTGATGGAATCCGGCCGAGTTGCATCAGTACCAGGCCCCCGATGGTTTCGTATTCGCCTTCCGGGGCCGAATAGCCCGTCGCCGACGCAACCTCGTCGATGCGAAGCAGCCCCGCGCAGTCCCAGCCGTCGCCCGAACGAGCGACGTCCAGTTCCGGCTCGTCGTGTTCGTCGCGCACGTCGCCGACGATCTCCTCGATCAGATCTTCCATCGTCACCATGCCTGCGGTGCCGCCGTACTCGTCCACCACGAGGGCCACCTGCATTCCGTCGGCTCGCACGCGTTCCATCACAGCGTCGCCGTCCAGGCTCGACGGAACGACCGGAACGTCGCGCGCCAGGGACTCGACAGTGGTGGACCGGCGGTCCGCTCCGGCCACCGTGAACGCATGCTTGATGTGTACGACACCGACGGTGTCGTCCAGGTCGCCGTCGACCACCGGGAACCGAGAGAAGCCCGTTCGCGCAGCGGTTTCGATCAGGTCGGCGACGGTCGCGTCGGTGGCGAGAGTCTCGATCTTGACCCGCGGAGTCATCAGTTCCTCGGCGGTGCGGTCGCCGAACTGCAACGACCGGTCGACCAGACGTGCGGTGTTCTCGTCGATCGAGCCCTGCTGGGCCGACGTTCGGACCAGTGAACCGAGCTCCTGCGGTGATCTTGCCGAACGCAGTTCCTCGGCCGGTTCGATGCCGAGCCGTCGCACGAGCCAGTTGGCCGAGCCGTTGAGTCCGTTGATCGCCCATTTGAAGATCAGGGAGAACCCGGCCATCGCTCCGGCTGTGACCCGCGCGGTCGACATCGGTTTCGCGATGGCGATGTTCTTGGGGACCAGTTCACCGAAAATCATCGAGAACGACGTGGCCAAGATCAGAGCCACCGCGAGGGAGATGCCCGACGCAAGAGAGTCCGAGGCACCGAGCGCGGTGGTCACCGGCCGAATGAATCCTGCCAGCACCGGCTCCGCGAGATAACCGGTGATGAGGGTGGTGATCGTGATGCCCAGCTGCGCGCCCGACAACTGAAAAGACAGCGTCTTGTGAGCATGCAGAACTTGGCGCGAGCGTAGGTCGCCGTTCTCGGCCTGAGACTCGACCGCACTGCGTTCGAGAGCAGTGAGGGAGAACTCTGCCGCGACGAAGAGGGCAGTACCTGCCGTCAGCGCCACGAAGCCGATCAGGCTGACGATGGTGACGAGAGTGGCCACAGGTCAACGCCGCCGAAGTTGAGAGAGCAGTACCGCTCCGCTCGTCTGCGGGGACCTGTCGAAATCGGTGTCGCCGGGTTTCTCTCCCGGCTCGATAGAGGATCCCTCCGATGTGGAACCGTCGTCGTGCTGTTCCGCAGTTGCCGAACCGGCAACCGAAATAGTGGGTGCCTCGGGCACCTGATTCCCTTCTGTCTGGTTCGCGTTGCGGCACACCGGTGGTGGCCGACGCGTCGTCGATCCGCGCCGAGTCGACGTTGTCGTCTCGGCGCGGGCAACGACAGCGAACGTCGTCGAACTCGTAGTGGGTGAGTCTAACCGTGTCGGTGCGTTACCACCCGGACGGCAGGGGGCGCCCTTCGGCAAATCCTGCGGCCGACTGGACTCCGAGGACGGCTCGTTCGGCCAATTCGGGCAGGGAACGGGCCCCGGCATAGGTGCATGTGCTGCGCACACCTGCGCAGATGTGATCGATGAGGTCTTCGACGCCGGGACGATCCGGATCCAGTCGCATCCGGGAACTGGAAATCCCTTCCTCGAACAACGCCTTGCGGGCGCGGTCGAAGGCCCCGTCGGTGGCAGTGCGCGCCGCGACGGCACGCTTGGACGCCATGCCGAAGCTTTCCTTGTATCGGTTGCCCGCCGCGTCGACGCGAAGGTCTCCGGGAGATTCGTAGGTGCCCGCGAACCAGGATCCGATCATGACGTTGGCGGCACCGGCCGCGAGCGCGAGCGCGACGTCGCGAGGATGGCGAACACCGCCGTCGGCCCAGACCGACGCACCGAGTTCGGCTGCGGCAGCCGAACAGTCGGCCACGGCGGAGAACTGCGGCCGACCCACGCCGGTCATCATGCGAGTGGTGCACATGGCCCCGGGGCCGACACCGACCTTGACGATGTCCGCACCCGCCGCCACCAGGTCACGGGTGCCCTGAGCGGAGACGACGTTGCCGGCGGCGAGCGGTACGCCGAGATCGAGCGAACGCACTTCGGCCAACGCTTCGAGCATCTTCTGTTGGTGCCCGTGGGCGGTATCCATCACCAGGACGTCCGCACCGGCCTCGACCAGTGCCGTCGCCTTCTTCGCCACGTCGCCGTTGATGCCGACCGCGGCGGCGATCCGCAGCCGTCCCGACGCGTCGACGGCAGGGGCGTAGATGCCGGTGCGGACGGCACCGGTGTTCGTCACCACACCGGCCAACGAACCGTCGTCCTCGACGACGATCGCGAGCTGGGCGTGGGCGGCCTCCATCAGCTCGAAGACCTCTTTGGGTGAGGCGTTGCGGGCCACCCGCACGAAGTCGGTCGCGGCCACCGAGCTGAGCCGAGCGAAGCGATCGACGTCCGCGCAGGCGCTCTCGGTGACGACACCGACGGGCTTGCCGTGCTCGACGATCACCACGGATCCATGAGCGCGCTTGTGCACCAGGGCGAGCGCATCGGAGACCGAGGCGTTGGGGCCGAGAACGACCGGTGTGTCGGCAACGAGATCTCTGCTCTTGACGAATGCGACCGTTTCGGCGACGGCCTCGGTGGGCAGGTCCTGCGGAATGACGGCAATGGCACCGCGTCGTGCGACGGTCTCGGCCATCCGCCGACCCGATACTGCGGTCATGTTCGACACCACGATCGGAATGGTCGTTCCCGACCCGTCGACCGTGCTGAGGTCCACGTCGAAACGAGAAGTGACATCGGTCCGGTTCGGGACGAGGAAGACGTCGTCGTAGGTGAGATCGTAGGGCGGCTGGTGACCATCGAGGAACTGCACGTTGATCGAGACTACCGGTCGGATGGACTTCCTGGGTTCGACGCCCCGTCCCGAGCGGTCGGTTCGGACGCGTTCGCAGCCTGCGTACGCGACAGCAGGACCGTCGTGACGATCATGACGGCCACGGCCACGACGATGACCGTCAGGGCTGCGCCCTCGGTTCTGATTCGCTCGTTCAGGACAGTGACTCCGACGAACGCCGCGCCGAGTGGTTCACAGATCGTCACGGCCGGCATCGACGCCGACAGCGGACCCACCTGGAATGCACGCTGCTGCAGGTAGAAGCCGACGACGCCGGATCCGATCAGCGTGTAGGTCTGCCAGGCCGTCAGCGCCTCGACCGGGTTACCGTCGACGAGGTCGGTGACGTTCTTGGTCAGCGCAGCCGCCAGGCCGAACAGCAATCCTCCCGCTGCACCGAGCAGTAGTGCCCGAACTCCCGGCGAGGTGAGCAGCAATCCGCCCGCGGCGGCGCAGCCGACCACGACGGCCACCGCGATCAGTGGAACGAGCCATTGCACGAAAGGGGCGTCGGTATTGCCCTCGCTCGGGTCGCCCACCACGATGAAGACGGCGAGTGCCGCGGCCATCGCCACGGCGAGCGCCCAGGTGGTGGCGGGCAGTGTTCTCCCGACCAGCTTTGCCGACATCGGGAGAGCGAACAGCAGTGCTGTCACCAGCAGAGGTTGGACGATCAGTACCGAGCCGACCCACAGCGCGGCGATCTGAACCGCATAGCCACCGCCGTCTCCGAGGACCCCTACCCACCACCGCGGGCTGCGCACCAGTGCCGAAACGAGGGATTCACCTTCGGGGACGGACGCGGCCGCGCTCTGTTGCGCGACCGACGCGCAGGCGAACAGGAACGCCGAAATCAGCGCGAGTACGACCGCCGGCCAGGACGCGGTCACCCGCGTCGTCCTCTGCTACCGCCACCCCGCCGACTCTGGGTGCCATCGCTCCGCCCACGCCTGCCCGGCGTACCCGTCCGGCCCGCACCGCGCGCAGTTCGGGGGTCGGCCGCAGCACCGCTCGTCGTCGGTACCGAGGCCGGTAGCGGTCGACCGATCGGGGTGCGTGCGCCCGTCGGTCGACGCCACGCGGACTGGTCCAGATCGGTATCGATGATCGTGGCGGCAACGCCGGCCTCGTCGGCCATCGATCGGACGCGATCCAACTGGTCGTCCGTTGCCAGCGTCACGACGGTTCCGCGGGCACCGGCACGTGCAGTACGTCCGGCGCGATGCAGGTAATCCTTGAAATCGACCGGGGGATCGACGTGAACCACGAGCGTCACGTCGTCGACGTGAACACCGCGGGCTGCCACGTCGGTTGCGATGAGAGCCACGGACGTGCCCTCGCCGAAGGCCGCGAGCGATCGGGTGCGGTGCGCCTGAGTCTTGTTGCCGTGCAACGACGATACCGGCACACCCAGCGCGAGGCACTCGTCGGTGAGTCGATCGACGGCATGGGTGGTCCGTAGGAACAGAAGTGTCTTCCCGTCGCGGTTGGCAAGTGCAGCAGCGACTTCGGTCTTCCTGGCCGCCTCGATTCGGAAGACGAAATGGGTCATGTCGGGTTCGCTGACGGCTGCCGCAGTGGAGTGCACAGCGGGGTCTTTCAGAAACTTCTCGACCAGCCCGTCGACCTCCCCGTCCAGCGTCGCGGAGAACAGCATCCTCTGACCGTGTGCCGGGGTGGCGGCGAGCAGTGAATCGACCTGAGGCAGGAAACCCATGTCCACCATGCGATCTGCTTCGTCGATGACGGTGACCTCGACATGCTCGAGTGTGATCGAGCGTCGCTGGAGGAGATCGATGAGCCGGCCGGGAGTCGCGACCACGATGTCGACTCCGCGCTGAATATCTCGGACGTTGCGTTCGAGCGGAACACCTCCGACGACGCCGACGGTTCGAAGTCCGAAGGTGGCACCGTGGATGTCGAGTACTTCACGAATCTGCAGTGCCAGTTCCCGCGTGGGGGCGAGAATCAACCCGCGCGGTGCCGCAGGTGCGCTTCGCTTGCCGGCGAGGTGGACGAGAATCGGCAGGGAGAACGCCAGGGTCTTACCCGAGCCCGTGGGTGCGCGCCCGAGGACGTCCCGTCCGGCAAGGGCATCGGGGATCGCCGCGACCTGAATGGGAAACGGGTCGCGAGCACCTGCATTCCTGAGGGAGTGCACCAGAACGACGGGGAGACCGAGGTCTGCGAACGATCGAGTGGATTGACCCGGCATGGAGCTGACCTTACCGCCGGATCGACGACGCGTTCGACCGTTCTTGTCGGTACCGCACGCAATACTTGCCCTAGAACGTGAGTTCGAATGGCGTTCGAGACGCAATCTCCGCAGGGGCGGTTGCACGGCGAAGGTGGGGGAGTCATGTGCAAGATGTGCCGAGGGTTCGGTGTCGACAATTACATCGATGACGTGAGGGCAACGATCGAGACATTCGGGTGGGCGCTGCAGTACGTGGAATCGGAGGTCGATCGAGACGGCGTTCATCCCGCGTTCTGCTACACGGTCGGTCTCACCGACCTGGGCAGTCCCGAAATCGTCGTGACGGGACGCGGGCCACGTGAATCCTCGATGATCCTGAACGCGCTGGGGACTTCGGTGGCGTCGGGGATGTTGGAGATCGAATCCGGAATCGGTTGTGCAGCAGCAGGATTCGATCTTCTGGCCATCGACGTGCCGGATTGTGCGGACATCCTGTACGTCGCCTCCGACGTGTACGGCACGGGACGCTTCAGCGCCGTACAAGCCGTCTGGAGGGACCTCGAAGGTGCACTGCCGTGGGAGGGAATTCCGTCGACGGTGGTGCAACCGATACTCGGGCCGGTGCCCTTCTGAGCGAGCGAAGACCGATCACACCGGTGGCACCGCACGAAAGTACGCGCGGTGCCACCGGCGAGGGACCGATGTCAGGCTTCGATCTCGGAGCGATCTCCACTCCACAGAGTGTGGAACTTGCCCTCGGAATCGGTGCGCTCGTAGGTGTGCGCACCGAAGAAGTCGCGCTGTCCCTGTGTCAAGGCCGCAGGCAGACGCTCGGCACGCAGCGCGTCGTAGTACGAGAGCGAGGATGCGAACGCAGGCACCGGGATGCCGAGCGACGCAGCCGTGATGACGACGCGCCGCCAACTGTCGATCGCGTTCTCGATGGCGTCACGGAAGTACGGCGCCAGGATGAGGCTCGGTAGTTCGGCGTTGACGTCGTACGCGTCCTTGATGCGGTTCAGGAATCGCGCCCGAATGATGCAGCCACCACGCCAGATCGTGGCGAGATCGCCCGGATGCAGATTCCAATCGTATTCGGCGCTACCCGCCGCGATCTGATCGAAGCCCTGTGCGTAGGCGACGATCTTCGACGCGTACAGCGCCCGGCTGATGTCGTGGGTGAACTGCTCGGCATCGGTCGGCTTGTCGGCCAGTGATCCCGAGGCGAGGCCGACAGCGGCCTTGCGCTGGGCCCGCGATCCCGACAGAGCCCGTGCGAACACTGCCTCGGCGATGCCGGTCACGGGTACTCCGAGATCGAGTGCCGCCTTGACGGTCCATCGACCGGTGCCCTTCTGCTCGGCAGCATCGACGATCACATCGACCAGTGGCTGCCCGGTCTTCGCGTCGACCTGGCGAAGGACCTCCGCAGTGATCTCGACGAGATAGCTCTCCAGATCGCCCTTGTTCCACTCGGTGAAGACGTCTGCAACCTGCGCAGGCGAGTACCCGAGCGCGTCGCGAAAGAGGTTGTACGCCTCGCCGATGAGCTGCATATCGGCGTATTCGATGCCGTTGTGCACCATCTTGACGAAGTGGCCGGAGCCGTCGGGGCCGATGTGCGTGCAGCACGGCGTGCCGTCCACCTGCGCAGCGATGGACTCGAGCAACGGTCCCAATGCCTTGTAGGACTCGGCCGGACCACCCGGCATGATCGACGGGCCGTTGAGCGCGCCCTCTTCGCCGCCGGAAATACCGGCGCCGACGAAGAGCAGACCGCGGTCCTTCATGGCCGCCTCGCGGCGGATCGTGTCGGTGTAGAGCGCGTTGCCGCCGTCGATGATGATGTCGCCTTCCTCCATCACACCGGCGAGTTCCTCGATCACCGCATCGGTCGGGTCGCCTGCCTTCACCATGATGAGCACGCGCCGCGGCTTCGCCAACGCGGCCACGAACTCCTCGATGGTCTCGGTACGGATGAAGTTGCCCTCGGTACCGTGCTCGGCGATCAACGCGTCGGTTTTCGCGATACTGCGGTTGTGCAACGCGACAGTGTGCCCGTGGTGGGCGAAGTTACGCGCGATGTTGGAGCCCATGACGGCGAGTCCGGTGACTCCGATCTGAGCCAGTTCTGTCTCTTTTGCTGCTGAGGTCATACAGACAGCTTTCCTTGCCGCGCGATTTCGCGCGAGCCAACCCCCTGGGTCGGGTGCGACGCCGGCCGATACGAAGAAAAAGGTGCCGCATTCGCGAAGAATGCGGCACCTCGGGGTTCGAGCGACGAAGCCCGTCCAATCAGGACTTCGCCTCGAACAATGGATCAGTGGCTGCGTGCAGGCCCGTCGAAACCGTCGTACGAACGACGCTCGGTGCGGCTACGGAACCCACCCGATCGGTTCTCGTCCTGGCGCGGGGCGGATGCGGGACGACGGTTGTCCGAGCCACGGTTGTCCGAGCCGCGACCTTCGTAACCGCGACCCTCTGAGCCGCGGTACGAGCTCGAGTCGGAGCGACGCGGGCGGTCACCCTGGTAGCCGCCTTCGCTGCGCGGGTTGGATCCCTGGTAGCCGCCGGTGCGAGGGCTCGATCCCTGGTATCCCGTGCGGGGACGGTCACCCTGGTAGCCGCCTTCGCTGCGCGGGTTGGATCCCTGGTAGCCGCCGGTGCGAGGGCTCGATCCCTGGTATCCCGTGCGGGGACGGTCACCCTGGTAGCCGCCTTCGCTGCGCGGGTTGGAACCCTGGTAGCCACCGCTGCGGGGGTTGGACCCCTGGTAGCCACCGGTGCGCGGGCGGCTGTTGCGATCACGCGGGGTGGATTCGGCACGCAACGGCTCACCGGTCGGCTTCTTGGCTCCGGTGATGCTGTTGAGTTCGGCCGAACCGGGGGAGACGTTGACCGCGGTGGCCTTGACGCCGGCCATCCCGGTCAAACGCAGAACCTGACGACGCTGATTGGGGAGCACGATCGCGACGACGGTGCCCTTTTCTCCAGCGCGTGCCGTGCGGCCGGCGCGGTGCAGGTAGTCCTTGTGGTCGGCGGGCGGATCGACGTGCACGACCAGGTCGATTCCGTCGACGTGAATTCCGCGGGCCGCGACGTCGGTGGCCACGAGCACAGGGGTGCGACCGTTCTTGAATCGCTCGAGCACTCGGGTGCGCTGGTTCTGTGCCTTGCCGCCGTGCAGCGACTCTGCAGCGATGCCGAGGGCGCGCAGGCGATCGGTGATGCCGTCGCAGCCCAGCTTGGTGCGCGCGAACATGATGGTGCGGCCGCCTTCACGGGCACCGATCTCCGAGAGCACCAGATCCTTCTGGCCGCGGTCGACCATGAGGACGTAGTGGTCCATGGTTCGGACGCTGGCCTTGCCGTCCTGGGTGGAGTGCTCGACGTGGTCGGGCAGGAACTGGCGAACCAATGACTGGACCTCGCGGTCGAGGGTGGCCGAGAACAGCATCCGCTGGCCGTCTGCGGGTGTATCGGCGAGTACGGCGCGCACCTCGGGCAGGAAGCCCATGTCGGCCATCTGATCGGCCTCGTCGAGCGCGGTGATCTCGATGGAGTCGAGGATGCAGGTGCCCTGACGCAGGTGATCTGCCAGTCGTCCCGGAGTGGCGACCAGTACGTCGACTCCGCGGCGAAGCTGCTCGACCTGCTTGTTGAACGGGGTGCCGCCGACGGCAGGCATGACCCGGAGGCCCTGTGCGTTGGCGTAGGGAGCGAGCGACTCGACTACCTGGAACGCGAGTTCGCGGGTGGGAACCAGTACGAGCGAACGCGGGCGCTTGGCGGCCGGTCGATCGGTGTGCAGCGACAGGCGCTGCAGGATCGGCAGGCCGAAGGCGAGGGTCTTGCCCGAACCTGTCTGCGCGCGACCGAGGACGTTCTTGCCGGCGATGGCGTCGGGAAGCGCCTTTTCCTGGATGGGGGACGGCACGGTGATCGAGTTACGAGCGAGAGCCGCGACGACTGCCTCGGGCAGACCGAGCTCGGCGAATGTGAACGCCGGTGCCGCTGCGGGCGTCGGTACGGCCGTCGAGTCGGACTCGGGGGAAACGGTGGTATTGGAAACAGCGTTGGTCACGCAGTAAAGCCTCTCCGGATTGCGGGCACGCCAATAAGCCCGAAGCTGAGAGACCCGACGAGAAGGGAAACACGAAAAACAGCCAGAACACATTGATACGAGCCAGGGCACTGTCACCTGGCCATCGGTACGCAGGTCGAACCTGCATAAAGTGGGGCTGTTTGTGCCATTTCGATTGCTTGGTCGCGATGGCGACCGAGTTCTACTGTACGGGACGTACCGCCATTTGTTCACCCGGATGGGTGTGACCTGCGTGACCCCCTGACGTGGCGGCGCTCGATCAGCCGAGGAGTTTGCTCAGCTCTTCGAGCCACGGCATCGCGACGTAGATGGTCGGCAGCACGAGTATGACGACGGCGGCCAGATATGCCACAGCGGCGATCCGGACGTCGCTGCCCGGCCCGCTCAACCGCTGGACGCGTATGAGTGTGTGCGGTCCGCCGGCTGCCATGGCACCCCGCGGTGCGGTGGATCCGGCACACGTCACGAGTGCGCGCGCGAGAGGGGTGGGTCCGGTGACCTTGACCGCCGTGTCATCGGCCAGTAGCTCGACCAACAGCTGAACGCTGCTCAAGGCGGACTTGCTACGAACGATTCTGGGGAACGCCTCGTTGACCGCGGTGAACGCTTCCAGCACGAGGTCGTGACGGGATCGTAGGTGTGATCGCTCGTGACTGAGGATCGCGGTCACCTCCGCTTCGGAGAGGCTGGCAAGCGTTCCGCGGCTCAGCACCACCCGCTGCCGTAGTCCGGGCAGGCAATACGCAATAGGTTCCGCCGCGTCCAGAACCCGGATGTCTGCATCACGCAGGCTCCTGAACGGATTGTCGCTCTTGTCGGTCCGGTCGAGCAGATCGACCAACATGCGATGACGGGAGCGGCGACGGCGGGTACGCACCGCCACCTGAGCCACCGAGAACATCAGTTTCGCTCCGATGCCCAGAGTGATCGCGAGCACCACCACGTACAAGGTCCACAGAGGCAGGCCCAAGGCGTCGATCTCGTCGGTCGGAGCCGTGGTCGGACGGCCGTCGGGGCCCGGCACGAGCAGCAATCCGCCGATTGCCAGGCCGGAACTGAAGGCCGACAACACGGCCGCGAGGGCGATGGCCTGCCACAGCACCAGAGCAGCGCGAGGCGACCGGTACGGCCAGCTCGCACGGGCGAGCATCGCCGGCACAGGTCCAGCCAGGATCAGCGCGAGTATCGCGAATACCAGCGCAGTGGTGGAGTTCATGTCCTCACTTACTACGAGGAGCCTCAGTCCGTCGGACGGCCTTCTGCAGCAGAAGGTGACTCTGTCGTCGATTGTGCCACTTCCAGCGCCGCGAGTGCTTCACGGAGGGCGGCGGCCTCATCTGCTCCGACCTGCCCGACGAAGTGCACGAGGGCAGCTGCACGACCGCCGGAGGCGGGGGCCTGGGACAACGCGTCGACCATCAGGCTCGCGACCAACTCGTCGCGACCGTGGACCGGGGCGTAGCGGTGGGCTCGGTCGTCGCGCTGCTGGACGACCAAACTCTTCTTCGCCAGACGCTGCAGGACCGTCATCACGGTCGTGTACGCGAGTTCACGATGAGTCGCAAGGGCCTCGTGAACCTGACGAACGGTCTGCGGCTCCGTCGATTCCCACAGATGGTCCATTACTGCGCGTTCCAATTCACCAAGGCCAGCCATTCCTCCGAGTCTACGGCCAGTCCGACGCGGATGCGTACTACTCGTAGTAGTAACTGCCGTCCTAGTGCTGTGGTCTCGGTCATAGCCGCGGTCGAGTGGCGTCGGCGGGTCGTGACCGTGAGCGAGTCCGTGGGCATACTCTGTCGAGAGTTGGTGCCGCTGGGCCGAGTCGGAAAGATGAGTGGAGACCTCGCGTGAAGTGGTTCGATTCACTGTCGTTGCTCGATGGGCCACTGCCGGTGATCGTGTCCGTGCTCGGCGCCGCCGGCGGACTGTGGTTGCTGGTCTCGAGGTCGCGTCGGTACGCCAGGCGTGCGCTGCCGATCGCTGCCACCGCGGCGATCGTCGTCACGGCCATCGGTTACGTAGTGGTCGAAAAAGTATGGCGTCCGTTCCCCGATCCGATCGACATCTCGATCTACGTGTGGATCGGGGTGGGTGTGGCTGCCCTGTTCGCACTCGTACCACGGTCGATCGCTGCCCGCGGCGTGGTCGGCACAGTGTTGTCGGTGCTGGCGGCGGTACTCGTGGTGGCGACGTCTGCTCTGCACGTCAACCTCGAATTCGATGCGTATCCGACCGTGGGAAATGCGCTCGGTGTCGAGTCGGCCGAGCGCATAGCGTTCTCGGACGTGCCGCCTCCGGTCTCCGACACCGTCACCGGCACACCCCTGGAATTTGCCTGGTCCGCACCTGCCGGCCTGCCTTCCGCCGGCCGCGTCACCTCCGCCACCATTACTGCCACCGCGTCGAACTTCACGGCGCGAGACGCCCAGATCTACCTACCGCCGGCCTATTTCGCCGATCCCCGTCCGCTTCTTCCTGTCCTCGTACTGCTCGCCGGCCAGCCCGGCGCACCCGAAGACTGGTTCAACGGGGGCAAGCTCGCCGAGACCATGGACAACTTCGCGCGTGATCATGCCGGTTTGGCACCGGTGGTGGTCGTGGCCGACGGCACCGGCTCGTCGATCGCCAATCCGCTCTGCGTGGATTCGACACTCGGCAACGCGGCCACCTACCTCGCACGTGACGTTCCCGATTGGATCGACAACTCCCTACAGGTGGATCGAAACCGTGCTCATTGGGCGATCGGCGGATTGTCCTACGGCGGAACGTGCTCGATACAGATGGCCACCAGTCATCCCGAGGTCTATCCCACGTTTCTCGACCTGTCGGGTCAGCGCGAGCCGACCCTCGGCGATCGAGATCGAACCGTGCAGCAGGCGTTCGGCGGCAACGCCGCAGCGTTCACCGCGATCAACCCTCTCGACCTGCTGAAATCGCGTCGATACCCGGACTCTGCCGGTATTTTCGTCGTGGGGTCCGAGGACAAGGATTACCAACCGGGCCAGCAGGAGATGTACGACGCGGCGAAGGCCGCTGGAATGGATGTGCAGTACGTGGAGGTACCAGGGGGACACAGCTTCGCGGTGTGGTCCGAAGGCTTACGTCGAGAACTGCCGTGGCTGGCTACGAGAACAGGACTGACGGCGTGAACACCGACGAGTCGGGGGGTCCGACGGAAGCGATCGATGCTGCGGCACCGACGTGGATGTCCGAGAAGGTGGCCGTCGTGAGATCCGCCGCCTCGGCGACGATGCGGCAGTCGCGGCGATTGTGGTCGCTGATCCTGTTCGGTGCCGTGGGTGCCCCGGTCAGCTTCACCCTGCTCGCCGTGGTCTGGCTTTCGGGGATGTATGCCGTCGTGTCGGACGGCCATGGTCAGGTCGACAGGTACTTCGCGGTCGGCATCGTCCCGTTCGAGCACTGGCATCTCTGGACGCCGCTGACATCTGGTCTGGCAGCGCCGAATATTGCGGGCTGCGTGGTGGCGACCGTTGCGGTGCTCCTCGCTGCTGCCCCGATCGAACGTCGTATCGGTTCCCGTCGGTTCGCGGTAGCCGCATTCGTGACGCAGGTTGCGGGGTCGTTGTTCGGGCTGGGCCTGGCCGTGCTGGCGAAGACCGTCGACGAGGATTGGGGTTTCCGCCTGCACGTAGGTACGGCCGTGGGCCCGACGACATGGGTCTGCGGAGTTGTGCTGGTTGCCACGTCGCGGATGGACACGCTGTGGCGCAGGCGGATTCGCGTCGGACTGCTGACCCTTCTGGTGACCCTGGCCTTGTTCGGCGGTCACCTGCAGGACGTCGTTCGGTTGGCGGCAGCGGTGATCGGTCTGATCGTGGGCCCGTGGATCGTCGGCCGCTCGGCGCGCGGTCCGAGATTGGCGGGAACGCAGCGTGAAGGACGTGTGCTGGTCGCGCTGATCGTCGCCGCCAGTGCCCTCGGTCCGGTGCTGGCGGCCTTGAGCCCCAATGCCGTGGGGCCGTTCGCGGTGCTTCGCGACGTGGTGCGCGGCGTGCCGTACACAGCTGCCGAGGTTCGTGAGATCTGCGCCGATGCCACGACCGATCCGGTGGAATGCCGCCGCGGGCTGCTCGACCTCAGGCTGGGCGGAGTCGGACCGACGATCCTGAGCATCATGCCGTCGCTGTTCCTGTTGGTGGTCAGTGACGGTTTGCGCCGCGGTCGACGGTTCGCGTGGGCGATGGCAGTGATCTCGCAGGTGGTTCTGCTCGCGCTGTCGGTGGCGAACTACGCCATCCGATTCCTCGAAGCCGGTGACGACGAATCGTTGTTCTACGGGCTGGAATCTCCCACGGCCTACCGCACTGCCGTGCCCTTCCTTCTGCCCCTGATCGTCCTGCTGGTCCTGATCGTCACTCGGAAGTTCTTCGACGTGTCGGCACCGGCTGGCACGTACCGACGCTGGGCCGCGTCCGTCGTGGCCGCCGTAGTAGGACTCGGCCTGATCTACTCGATCGGTGGCTATCTCGGTCGCGGCGGTTTCGCCGACTCGCCGTCCTTCGGCGGATTGCTGGTCGATTTCCCGCAGAGGCTGGTTCCGCCGGTCTATCTGCAGTGGCTCGAGCCCGCCCTTCTACCCCAGAGCACCCCGACCACCTTGCTGTTCGAGTGGACCGGCGTCGTGTTCTGGGTCGTGGTGTGTGCGCTCACGATCAGCACCTTCCTCACACCGGTGTACGGCCCGGAGACCGATGCCACCGAACGGGCTCGCAGCGTGCTGATGTCGAGCAGCGGCTCGGCGCTGTCGTGGATGACGACCTGGCGCGGGAACAAGTACTGGTTCAGCGCCGACGGCCGCAGCTACGTGGCGTATCGCGTCATTTCCGGCGTGGCTTTGACCACCGGTGACCCTGTCGGGCCGCGAGCATCGTTGCGAGACAACGTCGTCGAGTTTGCCGAGTTCGCGTCGAAGAACGGGTGGATTCCGTGTTTCTACTCCGTCACCCCGGCCGTCCGGCGTATCACCGATTCTCTGGGATGGGGCGGTATCCAGGTCGGTGAGGAGACCGTGCTCGATCTGGACGGAATAGCGTTCACCGGCAAGCGGTTCCAGGATGTTCGTACTGCGCTCAATCGAGCGAAGAAGGCAGGCGTCGTCGCGGAGTGGATTCGGTTTCCCACCGCTCCACTGGCCATCACCGATCAGATCACCGCGATCTCCGAGGAGTGGGTGGCAGACAAGGGGATGCCGGAAATGGGCTTCACCCTCGGCGGACTCGAGGAGGTCGACGACGAGAACGTGCGATGCCTGATTGCCGTCGACGAACATCGAACCGTGCACGGGGTCACGTCGTGGATGCCCGTCTACGAGGACGGCGTCATCGTCGGGTGGACGCTCGATTTCATGCGGAGACGGTCGGAAGGTTTTCGGCCGACAATGGAGTTTCTCATCGCCTCTGCCGCCCTGCTCCTCGAGCAGGAGGGGGCCAGGTTCCTGAGCCTGTCCGGTGCACCTCTGGCCAAAGTCGACGAGAAGCAGCCCGAGCACGTGTCCAGCGCCGAGCAGTCGACGCTGTCCGGCTTGCTCGAACGGTTGCTCGATGTACTCGGGCGAACCCTCGAACCTGTCTACGGGTTCCGGTCTCTGCTGGCATTCAAATCCAAATTCCAGCCGCGCTACGAGCCGATGTACATGACGTTCGCCGATCCGGCCGCCCTGCCCAGTATCGGCAACGCAATCGGCCGGGCCTACCTGCCCGACGTGTCCATCGGTCAGGGCTTCAAGCTCGTCCGAACGATGATCGAGCGGTGACGCTCTGCGCTAGACGGCCCGCGAGTCCAGTGTCCCGGAACGCCTGTCCGATTTCACCGGACCACCGACCGACCCGTACACGTGGCGAGTTCCGATCGGAACGATGAGCGGGCGATCCGACATGGGATCGTCGATCACGGCTGCCTCGAGTCCGAACACGTCGAGCAGTAGTTCCTCCGAGATGACGTCCTGGGGGCGACCGGACGTAACGATGGTTCCTTGCTTCATGACGATCAACTGGTCGCTGTATCGCAGTGCGAGGTTGAGATCGTGCAACACCATGACGATGGTGCGGCCGAGCTCCTCGTGCAGGCGATCGACGAGGTCGAGTACCTCGATGGAGTGGGCGAGGTCGAGGTAGGTGGTCGGCTCGTCCAACAGCAGGATGTCGGTGCCTTGCGCCAGTGCCATCGAAATCCAGGCGCGTTGCCGTTGACCACCGGACAGCTCGTCGACGGGACGGTCGGCGAGGTCGCCGACGCCGGTGAGTTCGAGTGCGTTAGCCACTTCTGCCTCGTCGTCCGAGCTCCACTGCCTGATCCACGACTGATGGGGGTGACGACCGCGCGAGACCAGATCGGCGACGGTCAGTCCTTCCGGAGCAGTAGGTGCCTGCGGCAGCATGCCCAGGGTTCGGGCAACCTCTTTGGTCTTCATCGAGGAGATCGCCCGGCCGTCGAGCATCACGCTTCCGGCCTTGGGCTTGAGCAGGCGTCCGAGCGATCGCAACAGGGTCGACTTGCCGCAGCCGTTCGGGCCGATGACGGTGGTGATCACTCCGGTGTGAATCGCGAGGTCGAGGTGCTCGATGATGGTCCGGTCGCCGTAACCGAGGCTGAGATCGTCGGCGACCAAACGCGAGGCGTGGCTGATTGTCATACGGAAGCCTTTCGATTGCTGCGCACGAGAAGGTACAGAAGGAACGGTCCACCGAGTGCCGAGGTGACGATGCCGACCGGCAGTTCCACCGGCAGGATCGTCCGCGCGATGAGATCACTCGCCACTACCAGCAGTCCGCCCAGTAATGCCGAGGCGATGATCGGCGGTCCCGGGGTTCGAAGGAGCCGTACCGCGATCTGCGGGGCTGCCAGTGCGACGAACGCGATCGGTCCGGCCGCAGCCGTGGCAACGGCAGCGAGTGCGACGGCGGCGAGCAACATCACGGCTTGGCTGTGCTGCAACCGCACTCCGAGCGATCGTGCATTGTCGTCACCCAGACGCAGTGCTCCCAGCGTGAACGTCGACACGATGGTTGCGCCCCCGACGATGACGACGGCGACAGCGACCGGCCACACCGTCGACCAGTTGGCTCCGTTGAGAGAACCGTTGAGCCAGACCTGCGCGCGCGACACGTCGTTGATGTCGGCGCTGATCAGCAACCACCCGATGACGGCCGTGAGCATGGCGTTGACGGCGATTCCCACCAGAATGAAGCGAAAGCCGTCGACGCCTTTCCGCCAGGCGAGTGAGTAGATCGCTATTGCGGTGAGTACTCCGCCGATCAGCGCTGCCAGTGGCAGCCCGAGGGTGGCGAGCAGACCGCTGAAGGTACCGCCGCCGCCCAGGACGATCAGCGCGACGGCTGCAGCACTGGCACCGGCGGTGATGCCGAGAATATCGGGACTGGCGAGTGCGTTTCGAGAGATGGATTGCGTGATCGCACCGGAAATTCCCAGGGCCGCTCCGACGAGCAAGCCCGTCAACGACCGGGGCAGGCGCAGGTCCATGACGATGAACCGTTCGATCCGCGTTCCGCCGCCGAGCAGGACGTCGAGCACCTGGGGGATCGACAGCGGAAAGTCGCCGCGGCCGATGTTGACACACATGACCAGAATCAAGGCGGCAGCCACGAGGACGGTGGTGACGACCATCAGTGGACGGCGGACGAGGGACACCCGCCCCAGGCGAACGGCGGGCCGCGCGGGCACGGTGCCGGGGCCGGCCGTGGAGGGTTCGGGGGACCGGATCTCGGCGGTCACAGGCTCGCCAACTTTCTACGGCGTACCAGTGCGATGAAGAACGGCGCGCCGAAGAGGGCGAGGACGATGCCCACCTGCAACTCGCCCGGGCGCACCACGACGCGTCCGATGACGTCCGCGATCATCAGCATCACGCCGCCCATGAGGCCCGCGTAGGGCACGAGCCAGCGGTAGTCGGGTCCGGTCACCGCTCGGGCGATGTGCGGAACGACGAGGCCGACGAAGGCAATGGGCCCGCACGCGGCCGTTGCCGCTCCGGTCAGCAGAGTGATGGCCAGGATGCCAACGGTTCGGGTGACCGCGATGTTGGTTCCGAGGGACCGCGCAACGTCCTCGCCCAGGCTCATGACGTTCAGGCCCGGGGTGCTGGCGAGTGCGATCAGCACACCGAGAATCAGGAAGGGGAGAACCTGCCACAGCACGTCGAGCCCCCGACCGGCGACCGATCCGACCACCCAGAAGCGGTAGCCGTCGAGGCTCGTCTGGTCGAGCAACACGACGGCATTCGTCATCGCGGAGAGGAAGAACGCGACACCCGCGCCCGCCAGGGCGAGGTTGATCGGACTCGATCTGCCCGACCCGATGGACGACAGACCGAACACCACGACGCTCGCCACTGCCGAACCCGCGAACGCGAACCACAGGTACTGGCTCGGAGAGGTGAACCGGAACAGGTAGATGGCCATGACGACGAAGAACGCAGCCCCGGAATTGAGGCCGAGCAAGCTGGCATCGGCCAGCGGGTTGCGCGTATGTCCCTGGATGAGGGCACCTGCGATACCGAGCGCGATGCCGACCACCAACGCCAGCACCGTTCGGGGGACCCGCAAGGTGCGCACGATGATGTCGGTGTCCGTGCCGTTCGAATCGATCAATGCACGGGCGATCTCGGCGAACGTCAGTGGTCGGGCACCGATGGCGATGCTCGCAAAGATGCCGGCGGCCAGAGCGACGACCAGCACTGCCAGGCCGAGCAATCTGCGTCGGCGAATGGCGGCAACCGAACCATCCTTGGGAATGGGCTCGAAATCATCCGCTGCAGCTGTCTTCTCGCGCACGACCTCCGAAGTGGACCGGCCGAGACCGAACTGGCGACGGAGAGCTCGACGGACACCGACCGGGCCGGTGGTGTCGGTGTCGCGGAGCGTCAGACTCATCCACCGTCTACCTGTGCTCTGCCCCTCGTTGCCATCGCGGTAGCCGCGGTTCCAGACGAACAAGGCGACGGCCACCGAGAGAGAAATGGCTCCGAACACGACACGGTCGGCCTGGCCACCGCCGTTGTCGTCGCGAAGGGCGTCGACGATCGACCACCCGATGAACAACGGCACGAGCACGATCAGCGCGTCGATCCCCGCGGCTGCGATGCGTGTACTCCACGGTGCGGGCCCGGTGGGCACGTCCTCGGTCCCGTATCGCTCGTCGGGCGAGCGACGCGAGCCGTGAGGGCCGAGTAGCGGAGCTGTGGTCACTGGGGTCGTGACTCCTCGCTGGATCGAAGGGACACGGTTTAGGTTACGGAACCCTTGCTCGCCGTGCGACACGAGGTAAGGGTAGCGGTGCCTGACTCGGCAGCCGGATCTGGTTAGGCTAACCTACATCCATTGGTCGACGGTGGGGCGAGTTCACCGGTCACGAACAGAAGGAGCGTTCAGGTGTCACTTGCAACTGCGGCATTCACGGGCTGGGCCGATGTGCACCGATTCTCGGACCGATCCGGTGGGCACGCTCTGTTGGCCGAGTCGTGTTCCACTCTGCGCGCGCTCAATCCCGACTATCCGCGGATGTACGCGGTGGCCGCCATGGCCGACGAGGGTAAGCGGCGTTGGTGGCAGCTGTCGGTCGGTCTCGACGACGGTCGCGTCGAGCAGATGTACCGCCGTTCGCTCGAGGATCTCGAAGTGCCGCACGCTGCGGCGGTGCAGGTGGCGACTGCGCTGATTCATGCGGTGGTCGGGCGGGTTGCAGCACTGCTCGTGCTCGAAGCGCGTGCCTGGGATCCGGGCATCGAGAACTTGTGGATCCATATGGACAGCGACGGGGGAATCGATTGGGCGGGTGTTGCGTCGCCCATCTTGCGAGTGCTGCCGGAGGATCCGGCAGCCGGCGAGCCCGGAACCGTGACATTGCCCTGTGAACAGGCTCTTCTCGTCTGGACCGCGCATCGGTGCCTGACGTCTCTCGGATCTGTCTATCGTGCGATCAGTGAGCGGGCTCCGCTGGATGCTCGCGTCTTCTGGGCGCTGGTGGGTGACGCGATCCTCGGTGCGTCGACGTACGTCCCGATTTTGGCCGGGACCGGCCCCTCCGCCGGAACGCGGCGAGGCCAGTTACTGCTCGACGCGATGGTCGCTGCCGGCGCGCCCGTGCGATCGCGAGTCGGAGTCCCGGGCCGGCAGCGGCTACGCGCCTCGTGAAGGCCTTGCGTCCGAACTGAGGTATGCCTATGCTAATTTCAGACCAGCGGACCGCGCCGGAGACCTGAGGGCTGCAGTGTCTCCCGGTCCTTGCCACGGTGGGCCTCTCGTTCGACTCGAACGAGAGGCCCACCGATTTTCTCGGGCGGAGTGTCGTGTATTTCTGGTCATGGGTCGACTGCAGTCGGCGAACATTCTCAGTACGCGACCGGAAGCGGAGCAATGACCGATTCGAACGGCACCACCGAAGCGAGCCCCTTCGAGACCCTCACCCCGGAACAGCTGACCGAACTCTGCGGACGCGGATTCGACGGCGTGGTCGGACTGACCTACCGAGAAGTGACCGGCGACGTCGTTCGCGCAGAGTGGGATGTCACCCCGCAACTGCACCAGCCGGCCGGGATCATGCACGGTGGTGTTCTGTGCGCCGTGGTGGAATCGGTTGCCAGCATCGGTGGATCGGCCTGGTTCGGTTCGCGCGGTCATGTCGTCGGGGTGAACAACAGCACGGACTTCCTGCGAGCAACGCGCTCGGGCTCTCTTGCCGCGCACGGACATCCGATCCATCGAGGCCGCACCCAGCAACTCTGGCAGGTCGACATCTCCGACGAGGGCGGCCGCCTGGTGGCACAGGGCAAAGTGCGGCTGGCGAATATCGAAAACACAGCACGTCTGGGACAGTGAAGCCCATGACCGGACACGACGATGTCGTTCCCCCTTCCGCCGGCGGAGCGCTGACCGACGACGCGTTCGACCGCCTCGAAGCACTCTTCGAGCCCATCGATGCCGATCTGGCGCAGCACTATCCGGGAGACCGAATAGGCGGGCAGCCCTCCCACACTGTCTACATCCCGGCCTCCGAGGCGTCCGAGAACATCCCGGCCGCATGGGGAACCGCAGCCCTCGGCCTGCTCGATGCGCACCCCGAGGCCTTCGCCGGCCTCGGCACCACCGATGCTCTACCGGTGGTACGGGACCGGCTGAACGCAGCACCGATCCAGGACCTCAGGTTCGATTTCGAGGACGGCTACGGGTGGCGCTCCGACGCCGTCGAGGATCGTCACGCCGCGGCAGCAGGTGCAGCGTTGGCTGCGCTGGCACACGACACGGCGGGCCCGTCGTGGCTGGGCATCCGTGCGAAAGGCCTTGCCGCTCATGAGCGTCGGCGTGGCATTCGAACCCTGGAACTCGTCCTGGACGGGGCCGGGGGAGTGCCCGACGGGTTCGTGTTCACAGTGCCCAAACTCCGCGCGGTCGAGCAGGTTTCGGCCGTGGTCGCGTTGTGCGAAGAACTCGAGCGGGCTCACGGTCTTCCCGATCGGGCACTCCGTTTCGAGTTGCAGATCGAAAGCCCGCAGGCCGTGATCGGTGCCGACGGTACGACGACGTTGGCGCGTGCGATAGCCCGCGCGGATGGTCGCTGCACGTCGCTCCACTACGGCACCTACGACTACAGCGCGGCGTGTGGAATCACATCGGCGCAGCAATCTCTGGCTCATCCGGTGGCAGACCATGCCAAGAACGTCATGTTGGTTGCGGCAGCGCAGACAGGCGTGTGGGTGTGCGACGGGTCGACCCAGGTGGTTCCGACCGGTAGCTCCGAACAAGTGGCAGCGTCGGCGCGGCGCCACTTCGATCTGGTGACCAGATCCCTCGAGCGGGGCTTCTACCAGGGGTGGGACATGCACCCCGGTCATCTGGTGACGCGGTGGTTGGCCACGTTCGAGTTCTTTCGTCACGCGATGCCCGTCGCCGCAGCTCGACTGGGCAATTACCTCGATCGCCGCGGCGGAGATGTGATGGACGAGCCGGCGACGGCGCAAGCTCTCGCGGGCGTATTGGTACGCGGCCTGGACGCGGGCGCGTTCAAGGTCACCGAACTGCAGGACGTGGCCCCTTCTGTCGACCGAAATGTCCTGCGGGGTCTGCTCGATCGGTCGGTCACCGTGCCCTTGGGCTGACTGCGTGTCAGAATTGCCGAGCATCATCACCGATCGGACGGAGAACCTACATGCGGTTGTCTCCGCACGAGCAGGATCGACTGCTCGTCAGCTACGCCGCCGAACTCGCGCGGCGGCGCCGTGCTCGCGGCCTGAAACTCAATCACCCCGAGGCGATCGCGGTCATCACCGATCACCTCCTCGAGGGTGCTCGTGACGGAAAGTCCGTGGCCGAGCTGATGGCGTCGGGCCGGGAAGTGCTCACGGCCGACGACGTGCTGAGTGGTGTGCCCGAACTGCTTCCCGAGGTGATGGTGGAAGCGACGTTTCCCGACGGAACGAAACTGATCACGGTGCACGAGCCGATCTCGCCCGAGCGCGGAGACGGCCATCTGGTTCCGGGTGAGATCTTCACCGTCGCAGGAGATATCGAGATCAACGACGGTGTCGAATCGATCACCTTGACGGTGGTGAACGGCGGCGATCGACCGGTGCAGGTGGGAAGTCACGTGCATCTTCCTCAAGCGAACGCCGCCCTGCAGTTCGATCGCGATCGCGCCTACGGGTGTCGGCTCGACATTCCGGCCGGCACTGCCGTGCGCTTCGAGCCGGGCATCGAGCAGACGGTGCAACTCGTGCCCCTCGGTGGGACCCGCGAGGTATACGGCTTGAGCATGACACCTCCAGGAAAGTTGGACAGCTGATGGCGCGTATGAGTCGCAGTCGATACGCCCAGTTGTTCGGCCCCACGACGGGTGATCGGATTCGGTTGGCCGACACCGACCTTCTGATCGAGATCACCGAGGACCGTAGTGGTGGTCCGGGCAAGGCCGGCGAGGAAGCGGTGTTCGGCGGCGGCAAAGTGATCCGTGAGTCGATGGGCCAGTCTCGCGCCACCCGGGCAGACGGTGCCCCGGATACCGTCATCACCGGCGTCGTCGTCGTCGATTACTGGGGAATCATCAAGGCAGACCTCGGTATTCGCGACGGTCGGATCGTTGCGCTCGGAAAGGCCGGCAATCCCGACACCATGACCGGCGTTCATCCGGATCTCGTGATCGGACCATCGACCGAGATCATCGCGGGCAACGGAAAGATCGTCACGGCCGGCGGCATCGATTGCCATGTGCACCTCATCTGCCCGCAGATCAAGGAAGAAGCCCTGGGCGGCGGCATCACCACGGTGATCGCGGGTGGTACCGGGCCCGCCGAAGGGAGCAAGGCAACCACCGTCACCCCGGGTGCCTGGCATCTGTCCAGGATGCTCGAATCTCTCGACGACTGGCCGATGAACATCGTGCTGCTCGGCAAAGGCAACACGGTCAATCCCGATTCGATGTGGGAGCAGTTGCGCGGCGGCGCTTCGGGATTCAAGTTGCACGAGGATTGGGGGTCGACTCCCGCCGCGATCGACGCGTGCCTGCGAGTGTGCGACGAGGCGGGAGTTCAAGCGGCTCTTCACTCCGACACCCTCAACGAGGCCGGATTCGTCGAGACCACCCTCGCTGCGATCAACGGCCGTGGAATACACGCTTATCACACCGAAGGTGCAGGCGGCGGACACGCTCCCGACATCATCACCGTTGCCGCGCAAGCACACGTACTGCCCAGCTCGACCAATCCGACGCGTCCGCACACCGTGAACACGTTGGACGAGCATCTCGACATGTTGATGGTGTGCCATCACCTCAGTCCGAGCATTCCGGAGGATCTGGCGTTCGCAGAGAGCCGCATTCGGCCGTCGACCATCGCGGCCGAGGACTTGCTGCACGACATGGGAGCGATCTCGATGATCGGCAGCGATGCTCAGGCCATGGGACGTATCGGTGAGGTGGTACTGCGAACCTGGCAGACGGCTCATGTCATGAAGGCGCGGCGCGGATACCTGCCCGGGGACAACGGTGCCGACAACAATCGGGTCAGGCGATACGTCGCGAAGTACACGATCTGTCCGGCCGTGGCCCACGGTCTCGATGCGGAGATCGGGTCGATCGAAACGGGCAAGCTCGCCGATCTGGTGTTGTGGGATCCAGCCTTCTTCGGTGTGCGTCCGCACATGGTCATCAAGGGCGGCATGATCGCGTGGGCCGCGATGGGCGACGCCAATGCATCCATTCCTACGCCGCAACCCGAGCTGCCGCGGCCGATGTTCGGAGCGTCACCCAAGGCAGCTGCTGCGACGTCGCTGCATTTCGTTGCGCCACAAGCGATCGAGGACGGTCTGGCCGATCGCCTTGCGTGCGATCGTCGTCTCGTTCCGGTTGCGAACGTGCGCGGGATCAGGAAAGCCCATATGCCGCTCAACGATTCGCTTCCGGAGATCGAAGTCGATCCGGACACCTTCACCGTGCGTATCGACGGCGAGGTGTGGAAGGAACAACCGGCGTCCGAATTGCCGATGGCGCAACGGTATTTCCTCTTCTGATGGCCCTAGGATCCCTCTCGTCGACTGCGTCGTCGTACGCTGCACGTCGACAGGTCACAACCCTTCTCTCGCTTGCAGATTCGCGGTTTCCCACCGGTGGGCACGTCCATTCCGGGGGAGTCGAAGAAGCGATCGCATCAGGTTTCGTGCGCGACATCGATACCCTCGAGGCATTTCTGCGTCGGCGAATTCGGACGTCGGGAGCCACGGCGGCGTCCATCGCGGGTGCGGTTGTTCTCGGCTCGTTGGACACGGATGCGGCCGATGCCGAGTGCGATGCCCGGACGCCGTCGCCGGCAGTGCGAGCTGCGTCGCGAGCTCAGGGTCGGGGGTTGCTCAGATTGGCCAAATCAGCATGGCCGCATCACGATTGGCTGTCCATTGGCCGGCGGCCGCATCTGGCCGTCGCGGCCGGGCACGTGGGACTCGCAGCCGACCTGTCCGTCGCCGACACCGCGGCTGTGCAGGTGTACATCACCATGACCGGCTCGGCGATCGCGGCGCAACGTCTGCTTGCGCTCGACCCCGCCGAGGTTGCCTCGTGCACCATTCGGTTGGGGGACTTCTGCGACGAGGTGGCCGACGCCGCGTGCGCATCGCTTCCGGTTCTGATGGAGCTGTCCGATCCGCTGCTGGACATGTTCGCGGAAGCCCACGCCGTCCGCGATCGCCCATTGTTCGTATCCTGAATTCACGACCGCTGACACGGTTCTCGACCGCAGTACCGTTTTCTCGACCGAAGGAGATGTCATGCCCCCGCACCTGATCGACGGTGAGCCCCACGACCACGGGTTGGACCGACCCAAGCGCACACGGGTCGCAGGCGATGCTTTGCATGTGGGAATCGGCGGACCCGTCGGGTCGGGCAAGACCGCCTTGGTGGCCGCCTTGTGCCGCCAGCTCCGCGACGAGCTGTCTCTGGCCGTGCTCACCAACGACATCTACACCACTGAGGATGCCGACTTCCTGCGGCGGCACGCAGTGTTGCCGGACGAGCGCATCACGGCCGTGCAGACCGGCGGCTGTCCGCATACCGCGATACGCGACGACATCACCGCCAATCTCGACGCGATCGACGACCTGATCGAGAACAACCCCCCTCTCGACCTGATTCTGGTGGAGTCCGGCGGCGACAATCTCACCGCCACGTTTTCGTCCGGTTTGATCGACGTCCAGATTTTTGTCGTCGACGTCGCGGGAGGAGACAAGGTGCCTCGTAAGGGTGGTCCCGGCGTGACGTTCTCCGACCTGCTCGTCGTCAACAAGACCGATCTCGCGCCGTACGTCGGTGCGGATCTGGGTGTCATGGAGCGCGACGCCGCGCAGGTGCGCGAGGGTCGCCCCACGGCCCTGATCTCTCTCACGGACGATCCCGCAGCAACGACGGTGCTCGGCTGGGTGCGTGAGCAATTGAAGGTTATCGCCGACGCCGACGCACACGACCACGCGCACTGAACGATGCACACCGAGCTCCGCATCGACGCGAGTCGTCGACGCAGTCCCCGCATCACATCGGTCGGCGGACTCGCAGGTAGGCAAACGGGGCCCGACACCGTCCACCTGATCGGCACCGCGGCCACGCCTCTCGGCGGAGACACCATCAGCGTCAGGATCTCGGTGGCTGCCGGCGCTCGTCTGGATGTGCGCAGTGTGGCAGCGTCCTTGGCGATGCCCGGTGCAGCACAACGTCATTCGTCGGCGCACTGGCACGTCGAGTTGGGGGCGGGGGCGTCACTCGTTTTCGACCCCGAGCCGATGGTCGTCGTCTCCGATGCCTCTCATACGGTGCTCAATGTCATCGAACTGGAACAAGACTCGGATCTGTGGCTGCGTGAGCGCGTACAGATCGGCAGGCTCGACGAGGTGGCGGGACAGTGGGCGAGTTCGATGCACTGCGATGTGGGAGGCCGGCCGCTGTTGCGCCACCGGGTGGAACTGGGGGAGGGGACGGTGGCGCACGACGGGTTGTCGGCACCGATGTCGATGTCCAGCACGCTTCGCTATCCGGACAGTCGGGATTCCGAGGTCGATCTGGCGGGCGGCACCGTGCGCTTGGCCTTGGCCGGGGGTGGCTCGCTGAGTACCTCCGTCGGTCATCGCCTTCAGCCGACCCGATAGATCGGGCAGGGCAGAAAGAAAGGGCTCCGTCCGACGATGTGCGTCGGACGGAGCCCTTCTTGCTTCGCTACTCAGTGGGTTCTGCGTGAATCAACCCGCTGCTTTTTCGCGTTCCTCTTCGACCTCGGCTGTCCGCTGGTTCACGTCGCCCGCTTTTTCGAGAGAGTTCAGTTGTTCGATGGCAAGCCGCGCGAACACCTGCTGCTCCGTCGATGCCATCTGAGCACGGCCTCTACCGAGGAACGTGACGAACCAGGAAATGACCGTGGTGATACGGCTGCGGTACCCCACCAGGTAGTACAGGTGGAGGGCGAGCCACATGAGCCATGCGATGAAGCCACCGAACTCCAGCTTACCGACCTTCGCCACCGCATTGAACCGCGACACCGTGGCCATGGAGCCCTTGTCGAAGTACTTGAAGGGTGCTCGCTGGGTGGGGTCGTCCTGCCCCTTGACCGACGCCTTGATCAGCTTGGCTGCGTAGGTGGCACCCTGGATCGCACCCTGTGCCATGCCGGGAACGTCCTTGACCGACATCAAGTCGCCGATGACGAAGACGTTCGGATGACCCTTGACAGTCAGATCCGGTTCCACCAGAACTCGGCCGGCGCGGTCCGTCTCCGAACCCGACTGGTCGGCCAGCTGCTTGCCGAGCGGGCTGCCCTGCACGCCCGCGGACCAGACCTTGCACTGAGCCTCGATACGACGCGTCGTTCCGTCTTTTTCCTTGACGGTCAGGCCGTCGTTGTCGACGTCGGTGACCATCGCGTTGAGCTGGATCTCGACACCGAGCTTCTCGAGCCGTTCGGCTGCCTTGCGGCCGAGTTTCTCGCCCATCGGGGGAAGGACGGCCGGTGCGGCGTCCAGCAGGATGACGCGCGCGTCGCGGGGATCGATGTTGCGGAACGCTCCGTCGAGGGTGCGGTCGGCGAGTTCTGCGATCTGCCCTGCGAGTTCGACACCCGTCGGACCTGCTCCGACGACGACGAACGTCATCAGGCGGTCCTTCTCCTCCTGGTCGTCGGAGAGTTCCGCCTGCTCGAAGGCTCCGAGGATGCGTCCGCGCAGTTCGAGTGCATCGTCGATTGTCTTCATGCCGGGCGCGAACTCGGCGAAATGGTCGTTACCGAAGTACGACTGCTGGGCACCGGCGGCCACGATCAGGCTGTCGAACGGGGTGACGGTGACGCGCTCGAGCAACTTGGACGTGACCGTCTTGGCCTCGAGGTCGATGTTCAGCACGTCGCCCAGCAACACCTCGGCGTTCTTCTGCTTGCGCAGAATGACGCGGGTAGTGGGAGCGATCTCACCGACGGACAGAATGCCTGTGGCCACCTGGTAGAGCAGCGGCTGGAATAGGTGGTGGGTCGTCTTTGCGACGAGGGTGATGTCGACGTCGGCCTTCTTGAGCGCCTTGACGCCGAACAGACCTCCGAACCCGGAACCGATGACGACGACACGGTGACGCTTCGATTCGACCGGTTGGATGCTCATTACCTGCTCCCTAGACGTTGCGATGTAGCCACAACGGTAGTCGCCCCGGGGCGGAGCGTCTCGCCAAGGGCCCAGCTATCGGTCGAGGTGCAGCTCTCACTGTCACGAGGACTACGGGGCGGTCGCCGACCTCCTGGCCAGTTCCACCGTTGCAGCGCGCAGCTCGTCCGCGGAATCGATGGGCTCGGAGTAACCGACTCTGGTGTAGGCCACACCGCGCGGTGTGTGGACGTTCAGATCGAGGCCGTATCGATCTGCGGCCGTACACGTCGCCGAGGTCGCGTCCGGGTATCCACCCAGCTGACGGGCCATCGCCAACAGTGACGTCGCATGGTCCGCGTTGAGGTGCTCGACGGCGTAGGCCGAGGACGGAGACACGGGATCCGGGGACGCCTCGGAGTACGCGTCGGCCGTCGCCGAATCCATTCGGCCGTACCCGCCGACCCATCGCACCCGATGCACTCGCATGACCCACAGCGTGAAGTCGCTGTAATCCACGTAGTACTTGGCGGCCGGCACCGCGTCGAGATGCGCTTGTCGTGCGGCAGTGAGCTCGGCTCCTGCCGGTCGCTCGACCACCCCGGCCAGCGTGATGCGGCCCGAGGCCAGCGGGTCCGTCTGTGACTGAGGTGCAACGATCGACAGACTCGCTCGTGGATCACCGTCGAGATTTCGACCATGCTCCGCCATCCGCGACACGCACAGCACGGGTGCTCCGTCGAGCAAGCCGTATGTCACGAACGACGCCCATGGATCGCCGTCGGCGGTCAAACTGGCCAGCGTCGCGATATTGGTGGACGCAGCGATCGTGCGCGCCTCCTCGGCCGCCGACGGACGACGGTCCGCGACCACCGGAGACAGGGGAGGGGGAACGGACGGGGCGTCGCCGGGATCGCCGTGATCGAGTGCCATGGGCGGCAGTCTACGTTCGTCCCGGAACGAGATGGTGTGCGTGCGTGACCGCGTCGCCGATCAGCGCGAGTCGAACAGAGCAACAATAGGAGCGTCAGGCTAGCGGCCGACGAACGTGACGTCCTCTGTGGCGACGGCCGATGCGGTTCGGCCGGGTGCGGTCTGGTTGTCCCAATACATGTTCGTGTGCGCGATGACCTGCTGCGGTGTGGGCAGGGCGGGGTCCGGCAGGTTCTCCGTCGTGTGGGCGTCGCTGACCAAGGTCACGTCGTACCCACGAATCAGAGCTCCGTGCAGAGTCGATCGCACACAGAAGTCCGTTTGCGCGCCGGCAACCACCACATGACCGACGCCGGCATCGGCGAGCACCTCCTCCAAGGACGTGCCCTCGAAGGCGTCTCCATGCTTCTTGTGCACCAAGGCGTCTCCGGCTTCGATCGGAAGTTCCTCCACGAGTTGCCAGCCCGGGCTGCCGGACACGAGCTCGTGGTCCGAGGAATGCTGCACCCAGATCACTGGTGTGTCGGTCTTTCGCGCTCGTGAGACCAGTCGCACCATGTTGTCGACGACGCGAGTGCGATCGAGGGCGGCGGCCATGACGTCGTTCTGGACGTCGACGATCAGCAGCGCAGTTGCAGGGCGGTCGGGCAGGGTCGTCACGTCGTCTCCATCGAGTATCCGGTTCTGGTCAGCTATCCGACGTACGCGGCCAGGTGCTTCGCGGTCAAGGTGGATCCGTCCGCCACCAGGTCTGCGGGGGTGCCCTCGAACACCACGAGGCCGCCGTCGTGCCCGGCCCCGGGGCCGAGGTCGATGATCCAGTCGGCGTGGGCCATGACGGCCTGATGGTGCTCGATGACGATCACCGACTTACCCGCGTCGACCAGCCGGTCGAGCAACCCGAGCAGTTTGTCCACATCGGCGAGGTGCAGCCCGGTGGTCGGCTCGTCGAGTACGTACACGCCACCCTTCTCAGCCATGTGTGTCGCGAGCTTGAGTCGTTGCCGTTCGCCGCCCGAGAGGGTCGTCAGCGGCTGGCCGATCTTCAGGTAGCCGAGTCCGACGTCGTTGAGCCGTTGCAGAATCTTGTGTGCCGCAAGCAGTTTCGCCGGTCCGTCGGAGAAGAAATCCTCGGCCTCGGCCACCGACATGGACAGCACCTCGTCGATGTTTCGGCCACCGAAATGGTACTCGAGTACCGAAGCTTGAAACCGTTTGCCCTCGCACACCTCACACGTCGTGGCGACGCCGGCCATCATGGCGAGGTCGCTGTAGATGACTCCCGCCCCATTGCACGTCGGGCAGGCACCTTCCGAATTGGAGCTGAACAGAGCGGGTTTGACCGCATTCTCCTTCGCGAAGGCTTTGCGGATGGGTTCGAGCAGACCCGTGTAGGTCGCGGGGTTGCTCCGCCTCGATCCGCGGATGGCACCTTGATCGACCGAGACCACATCGTCGGTGCCCGAGAGCGACCCGTGAATCAGCGAGCTCTTACCGGAGCCCGCCACTCCGGTGACAACGACCAGCACCCCGAGTGGAACGTCGACGTCCACGTCTCGCAGATTGTGCGAATCCGCCCCTCGAATCTCGAGCACCTCCGAGAACTCGCGAACCGAATCCTTGAGACTCGCGCGGTCGTCGAAATGGCGGCCGGTGACCGTATCGCTCTGCCTCAGTTGGTCGACGGTGCCCTCGAAGCAGACGTGCCCACCCGCACTGCCGGCACCGGGCCCCAGGTCGACGACATGGTCGGCGATGGCGATCGTTTCCGGCTTGTGCTCCACGACGAGAACGGTGTTTCCCTTGTCCCGCAACTGCAGAAGAAGGTTGTTCATCCGTTCGATGTCGTGGGGGTGGAGACCCGTCGTCGGCTCGTCGAACACGTAGGTGACGTCGGTCAACGACGAGCCGAGATGTCGAATCATTTTCGTGCGCTGCGCTTCTCCGCCCGACAGGGTGCCCGACGGCCGATTCAGGCTCAGGTAGCCGAGGCCGATCTCCACGAACGAGTCCAGGGTCTCGCTCAGCGTCGTCAGCAGCGGTGCCACCGACGGTTCCTTCAGGCCTGCGACCCATGTGGCCAGATCGCTGATCTGCATCGAGCAGGCGTCGGCGATGTTGATGCCCTTGATCTTCGACGATCGTGCACCCTCGTTGAGCCGCGTTCCGTCGCATTCGGGACACGTGGTGAACGTGATCGCACGCTCCACGAACGCCCGGATATGCGGCTGCATGGCGTCGACGTCCTTCGAGAGGAACGACTTCTGGATCTGAGGGATCAGGCCGGAATAGGTCAGATTGATGCCCTCGACCTTGATCTTCGTGGGCTCTCGATACAGCAGATCGTCGAGCTCTTTCTTCGTGTATTTCGCGATGGGTTTGTCGGGGTCGAAGTAACCGCAGCCGCGAAAGATCCTGCCGTACCAGCCTTCCATGCTGTAGCCGGGAATCGTGATGGCGCTCTCGTTGAGCGATTTGTCGGCGTCGTACAGGGCATTGAGGTCGAAGTCGCTGACCGAGCCGCGTCCCTCGCAGCGCGGGCACATTCCACCGGTGACGGAGAAGGACTTCTTTTCGGTGGTCTGACGGCCTCCCTTGTCCACCTTGTAAGCACCTGCACCGGAGACCGATGCCACGTTGAACGAAAAAGCCTGTGCAGAGCCGATATACGGCTTCCCCACTCTGCTGAAAAGAATGCGAAGCATGGCATAGGCGTCGGTGGCGGTTCCGACGGTGGAGTGGGGATTGGCACCCATTCGCTGTTGATCCACGATGATAGCCGTGGTGAGCCCGTCCATCACATCGACGTCGGGCCGCGCGAGAGTCGGCATGAAGCCCTGAACGAAGGCGCTGTAGGTCTCGTTGATCATGCGCTGGGATTCGGCCGCGATGGTGCTGAAGACGAGGGAGCTCTTTCCGGACCCGGAGACACCGGTGAACACGGTGAGGCGTCGCTTGGGAAGTTCGACGCTGATGTCGGCGAGATTGTTCTGCCGCGCGCCCTGTACTCGAATCAGATCGTGACTGTCGGCGGCGTGCGCTGCCGATTTCTGCGTGACCTTGGTCGTCGCCATGCTCGCGGTGTCTCCTGATCGTCACGGCAACCGAAACCGAGAAGGTCGATTGCACCGAGGTATGTGTGCGATCACGGTAGTCGTATCGGAACGCGCATGCTTCTCGATTCCTGATCGATTCCTGTCACCGCCAATGCGTGGGTCAGACGCTGCAGATCTGCGGCGGACGATTCGAGCAACGGGCGCCGCACCGTGGCGTCGGCCAGCACACCGATGGCGACCAAGGCCGCCTTGGCCATGATCGCTCCCTGCGTGGTGCGCATGACGGCCTCGACGAGAGGTAGCAGCGATCGCTGTATTGCGTTCGCACGATGCAGATCTCCGGCTCGGACCGCGTCGAAGAGGTCGGCGTAGCGGTCGGCGACGACATTGCCGACCACACTCACCGAACCCGTTGCACCGCAGCACAGATAGGGCAGAGTCAATTCGTCGATACCGCAGTAATAGGCCAGGTCGGTTTCAGCCATGACGTTCATCGCCTCGTACAGGTCGCCTTTCGCGTCCTTGACCGCCGTGATCGAGGTGTGCCGCGAGAGTTCGACCAGCGTCGACGCGTCGATCGGCACACCGGTCCGAGCCGGCACGTCGTACACCATGACCGGGAGCGCTCCGGCGTCGGCGATGGCAACGATGTGATCGGCGATGCCGGCCTGCGTGGGGCGCGAATAGTAGGGGGCGGTGACGAGCAACGCGTCGGCCCCTGCATCGGCGGCACGTCGCGCCGACTCGATCCCGGCGGAGGTGTCGTTGGTGCCGACACCCGCGATCACGCGCAGGGCGTGGCCCGAGAATTCGCGCGTCGCCGTGATCAGATCGGCCTGCTCACGCGGCGTGAGAGTGGGTGCCTCCCCGGTGGTGCCGGCGACGACGACGCCGTCGCACCCGGTCGCGAGCAAGTGGGTCAGCAAGGCGTCCGTGCCGGTGCGGCTCACCTGCCCATCGGCGTTCATCGGTGTGCACATGGCAACCAGGTTGATGCCGAACGTCGACGTGGCCGAAGGAGTGGACATGTTCATCGTCCGAGTGTGAGCCCACATGATCGTCTCGGTCCAGCGATGTAATTTCGGCAGTATTGCGTACCTTTGCTTCATGATCGATATCAATGCACTCCACGCGCTGCGCGCAGTTGCCGCCCTGGGCACGCTGACGAAAGCGGCCGACGAGCTCGGTTACACCGCGTCGGCCGTCTCCCAGCAGATCAAACGGCTCGAACGCCAGGTCGGAACGCCGGTACTTGCGCAGGCGGGCAGAGGTGTTGTGCTCACGCCGGCTGGACGGGCAGTGGTCGAATCCGCGGACGAGGTGTTCCACGCCCTCGAGCGGTGTCTGGAGTCGGCGAGATCGGCAGACGAGGGTGCCGCGCGCGGGGTGGTACGAGTGGTTGGATTCTCCACTGCGATCCGCGGTCTGCTCGCACCTGCACTCGCGACCTCGAGCGCTCGTTATCCCGACCTCACCGTGCAGGTCGGAGAGGAGGACCCGGATAAGGCGCTGCACAGTGTGCATTCGGGGGCAGCAGACCTGGCGCTGGTGCACGACGCCGACGGAGTTCCCGCAGTGGCTCCTCGCTCGATCGTTCGGCGATCCATTCACACCGACCACGGCGATGTCGTCATGAATCGAACCCACCCCCTCGCCGCAGGGGAGTCTCCACTGACACCGGTAGGCCTCGCGACGTACCCGTGGGTGACGAGTCCGGCGGGCACCGTGTGCCACCAGTGGTTTCGTCGATTGTTCGCGGATACGTCGAGCGAGATCGACGTTCGGCACCTCGTCGACGACTTCTCCACTCAGCTTTCCCTGGTGGAGGCAGACAATGTGCTGGCACTGATTCCCCGTCTCGCGCGACCGCCTCTGGGCCCGACGCTCGTGGCGGTCCCGCTGGCGCGCGCCCCCAAGCGAGAAGTGCATGCCGCGTGGAGGCGCAGCGCCGATGCGAGTCCGGCGATCCACGCCGTGCTGGATCTACTCGATTCGCTCGCGATGCGACGAGGTCAAGACGACGAGTAGACCTGTGGCTCGTGTCATCGCCACATACGTGTCGACCACACCTGCGATGCCGGAGCCGAAAGAATCCGGGTCGATCAGAACGACCAGATCGAATTCCAGACCTTTGGCGAGCTGCGGTGTCAGCGAGCTGATTCGATCGGACTGCGGAAAAGTAGGATCACCGATCACGCATGCGGTTCCGCCGGTCGTCGAACCGAGCCAATCGGCGAGAACCGTCGAAAGCGATGCGACGTCACCGTATTCGACCGGCACGCCGGTGATGCGTATCGACGTGGGAACGTTGGCGTCGGGCAGCGCCGCCCGGATCACCGGCTCGGCCACGTCCATAATTTCTTGCGGCGTCCGGTAATTCACGCCGAGAGCGGCGACGGTCACCTCGTCGATACCTACTCGTTCGAGCCGATCCGGCCACGTCTCGGTAAAGCCCCGACGAGACTGCGCTCGGTCTCCGACGATGGTGAAACTCCCAGCAGGGCATCGCCGAATCACCATCTGCCACTGCGCATCGGTCAACTCCTGAGCCTCGTCGATCACGATGTGCGCGAAGGGACCCGCCAGCGGATCCGTCGGATGGTCCTCGAAGCCGGACGAATCGACGAGTGCATCCCGAATTATCTCCTGACGGAATTGCGCGGCCATCATCTCGTCGTCGTCGACCGCCATCAACTCGTCGACGACACTGTCCATTCGCGAGCGTTCGATCGCAGCAGCCAGTGATCGGCGTCGTTGTCGTAGAGCATGTTTCGGATCGCCGAGTCGCGCCCGTGCCGCGTCGAGCAGCGGTAGGTCGGCCACAGTCCAGCGTGTCGCATCAGCGCGTCGAAGTGCTCGAATGTCGTCCGCGTCGAGCCAGGGTGCGCATGTGCGCAGGTATGCCGGAACGGTCCACAAGTCCGCGACGAGGTCTGCGGCATCGACGATCGTCCACGAGCGTTCCAGGACGTTACGCAGATCCTCGTTCAACTGCAGCGACTGCCGAAATTCTTCGCGGGATCCCTGTGCGGCACAGCGATCGGTCACGATGGTCGTCAGTAGGTCCCAGATCAGCTCGCGAGCCTCGTTGTGCGGCGTACCGGGATCTGGCGCACCGAATGCCTCCACCCAGTCGTTCGGCGTCAATACAAATGTTCCCCAGTCTGTTTCGACTGTGACGTCGTGGGTCGGTGGTTGTTCGTAGAAGGCAACAGCCGCCTCGATGACGGCGTCGACGTCGAGGTCTTCCTTGAGCCGCGCCGCAACAGGATCGGTGTCGTCGAGCGCATGTGTTCCCTCTGCGACGAGGTCGCGCAGGGTGCATGTTTGTACTCCCTCCTCGCCGAGACTGGGGAGTACGCCCGAGACGTACGCGAGGTAGGGCTGATGCGGACCGATGAACAGTACTCCGCCGCGGTTGTGTCCTATCCGTGAGTCTGCGTACAGCAGGTACGCGGTGCGGTGAAGGGCAACAACAGTTTTCCCGGTTCCCGGTCCGCCGTCGACCACCAGTGCCCCGTGCGCATCGGCTCGAATGATCGCATCTTGATCCGCCTGGATCGTGCCCACTACGTCACGCATCCGAGGTGAGCGCTCGGCACCCAGACTGGCGATGAACGCGGACTGATCGTCCAGCGCGGCGTTGTCGTCCAGAGACGTGGGATCGAACACTTCGTCCCAGTAGTCGGTGATGCTGCCGTTCGTCCACCGATAGCGGCGACGGCTCTTCAGCCGCATCGGGTTGGCATGGGTTGCACCGAAGAACGGCTCGGCAGCGGGGGAGCGCCAGTCGACGAGCAGTTGCTCGCCCGCATCGCCGAGCAAGCCGGTACGCCCCACGTACACCGGTTGGTCCGAGTCGATGGGGACGAACCTCCCCAGACACAGATCGGCACCGTAACGACGCAGTTGGCGCAGTCGCCCGTTCAATCGGTGAATCTCGAAATCACGTTCCATCACCTCCTGCCCCATCCGCCCGGATGACTTCTGGATGGCGTTCAATCGAGCGATCGTGTCGGAACGTGACTTCTCGATGCTGGCGGTGATTGCCGAAAAGTGCTGTCGGTCATGACCGATGAGCGTGGGTTGGCGCTTCGGTGCGAGCCTGTCGGGGAGGTCGAAGACATGAGGCGGCACTGATTTCACGGGACTCCGATCCGATGGTGCGGGTGTGCAGCGAGCCATTCTGAACCCTCGACGGGGTCTTGCCGCAAGACCCCGGGTGAGCTATACATTGAAAGTGGAAAGAGGGCGGATCTTCTTCTCCGCATCACGCCGCAGACGCCCGTTGCGTGTTCTGCGTGGATTACTTCCCTTGATCGGCACGGGCGTATTGGCCGGCGGAGCCGTTCAGCTCGGTTTTGTGACCGGCGTACGGGTCGACGGTCACGGCGGTGAGGTCGGCGCTGCTGTCGCTCTGATCGGCCTGACATGTTGCGTAGCGCTTCTCGCGTGGGGTTGGACCGGATTTTGTGCGTCCCCGAAGGCGCTCGCGGCGGCCATCTCGACCGGGGTCCTGGCGTTCCTCACCACGGCGCTGACCATTTCCTTCGTGGCAACGCCTTACGACGCGATCGTGTGCGGACACTCATCGGACTTCTGCGGACTGGGAGTGCTTCAGGTGGTTCCGACTGTCGGGGCGGTAGCGCCATGGACCGTCGCCGGAATTCCCGGTCTACTTCTCGTACTCAAGGATCGGCGTGCACGACGCGTAACAAACGATCAGACGGTCAGCCCACCACCGCGGTGAAGCTCGAGTCGGTAGATGACGCCGCCGAACAGGCTTCGTTGTACTGCTTCGTCGGCGAAGTAGCTGTCGATGTGCAGGGGTTCGAGATTGGGGTGCGCGTCGAGGTGTTCACGAATGACCGGTACGACAACATCGGGCGTGAGCACGAATCGCTCACCACCGAGGTCGGTGATGCTCGCTCGGCCGCAGCCGTCCCAATCGTGGACGTTGGACCAGTGGCGGATTCCGCAGCCCTCGATCGCTTCGATCAACAGTCGCTGCGCGTAGGGCAGCACGATGGTGCAGTTCGCGCGCACCGCCGCAAGGCCCTGCCGATACGTGACTCCGTGAGCCGCGGCGTAAGCCCGAGCTGCGTGCTTTTCGACGTGGTTCCTGGTCATGAGAGTTCCAATCGCATTGTGCACCAGCCCCGCGCGCCGTTGCACCGGTCGGAAATCATGAACACGGCGTGACGTAACTGAACGTTCTTCATCGCAGATCCGGGCGGACCTTGCCCCTGAAGCGCTGTCGGAGGCGGCGCGGGTGCCTTCTGCAGCTGGGGTGGCTATGCGAGTAGCTCTGATTCGGCACGCTATCACGAAGCGAAGTGACGGGGGTTCACTCAGAAGAGAGCAGCAGATCGGTGATTGCTGCGGCGCTCATCGGACGTCCGAGCAGGAATCCCTGAGCTACGTCGCATCCTGTTGCGGCGAGTGCTTCGAGTTGTTCTTCGGTTTCGACGCCTTCGCCGACGACTGTGACGTCGAACGCGCGGGCGAGTGCAACGATCGCCGAGATTATTGCCCTGGCGCGGACGGCGGGCAACCGGGCCACGTATGACTTGTCGATCTTGAAGCTCTCGAACATCGGGTACCGGTCCAGATACGACATGGAACTGTGCCCTTTGCCCATATCGTCGAGGAGCAAGGACACACCCATTGCGTGCAGCGCAGCAACGGTATTCGCCACTCGTTCGGTGTCTGCGACCCATACTGTTTCGGTCACTTCCAGACCCAATGCGTTCGGTGGTAGGCCGGTGTCAGCCAGGACAGTGGCGACCTGCGCCGGAAACTCGTGGTCTCGCAGTTGGAGCGCACTGACATTGACGCGCACCACGACGTCGGAGAATGCGCGCCACCGCACTGCGTCGCTGCACGCGACGCGGAGCGCCCATGCGCCCAATGGTGTTGCGAGACCTGTTCTTTCGGCGACTGCGACGAATTCGGTCGGCTCGACAGGCCCTAGATCATGATGATTCCAGCGGGCGAGCGCCTCGACTGCAACGACCTCACGCGTCGAGATGTCCACCAGAGGTTGGTATGCCATGGTGAGTTCGTTCGAGCTCAATGCCGCGCGCAGGTCGACCGACAACGATCTGATCCGGTCGGCGTCGTACAGGTCTCCCGGGTCGAAAACTGCATGGCCACCGGTTCCGCTGTCCTTGGCGCGGTACATTGCCAGATCTGCCCGGTGAATCAGCTCATGCCTTGTCGAATTCGAGTCGGAGACAGCGACACCGATGCTGGCACTGAGGGGGATGGGGACGTCCTCGGCAGCGAATGGTTTCGCGATGGTGCGGGCGATGTGTCGCGCGATCTCCTCCGCTCGTTCCACAGTGCGCACCCCTTCGCAGATGATCAGGAATTCGTCCCCGCCGAGACGAGCAATGGTGTCGGTCGCGCTCGTTGCGGACACCAGTCGCTCCACGAATTTCACCAGCGCCCTGTCTCCGGCGTCGTGGCCCAGGCTGTCGTTGATGATTTTGAAGTCGTCGATATCCAGCAGAAGGAGGGCCAAAGTATCGGACTGAAAGCGTGCCCGAGCCAGAGCGGTGTCGAGGACGTCGTAGGCGAAAGTGCGATTGGGCAACCCGGTGAGTGCGTCGTGGGTGCTGCGCCGTCGGAGTTGGCTTTCCAGTTCCATTCGTCGAAGTGCCGCGGAGACGATACCCGCGACGGAGCTGAGGAACGAGACTTCCTGTTCGCGATACAGCCGTGCTTCCACACTGTGGATCGAGAGGACTCCCCAGGCGTCTCCAACCGCAGTCATGATCGGTACTGCCACACCGCTGCGCAGTCCGAGCTCCGCCATCGTGTCTGTACGAAACCGGCTTTCGTCGCCGCGGTTGCTGCAAATCACTGGCTGTTCGTGAGCGAGTGCGTACCCGGTCATGGAGCCGTCGCCGGAAGGAACGTCCCGACGAATACCGAGCGAACCGCTCGCGGCATCCATGGTCAAGTAAGGATCGGTGGAATTCTCGAGGTGCGCGATGGCGGAATTTCCCACACCCATCAACGTGGCGGCAGTGTCGGTGGCTGCAGTCAACAGCTCCGACAGCTCGGCGACGACTGCGAACCGACTGAGGTCGGCCAGGGCTTTTTGCTCCTGTGCGTGTCGGCTGGCGGTTACGGCATCGGCCGCCATCCGGGCACTACGTTGTTCGACGGTGTGCCGATGCCGGATGATCGAGACGACGACGTCAGGTCGGCCGTCCGGGGTGTGAACGACGTATGCCGAGACCACGACCGGAATACCTGCACCGGTCCCGTGATGGCGTAGTTCGCAGTAGCCGTCCCACCTTCCCTCGGAACGCAGCGCCGTACCGATCTCCTCGGCGCGCTCACGGCCGTCCGCAGTGAGAAAATCCAAAGCCGGCAGTGTCGATGCCTCGGCCCAGTCGGACACGCCGATGAGTTCCAAGCCTGCTGGGTTGATGTGGAGAACTGTGCCCGTCAGGTCGGCGAGTGCAACGAAGTCCGGCGATCGCTCCAGAAATTGCCGAAGCGACATCACATCGTCGGCAGCATCGAACATCGGCCCTCCGATCTGCGTCGCTCGGTGTTCGAGCGGCTCGGGCAACGTTATTCGGCCACCGAGTTCGATGGGTTCGAACACGAGCGGGCTGTAACCCGATTGTCAGAAGCACGCCGCCTTCGGACAATCGACAGCGGTTGCGGTCAGAGACTTCTCCGCCACGGAGAACGCGAGCTTCGATGGGGCCGAAAAACAACTGGGCCAGCAATACATTTTCCGACTCGGACCCTCCCCGAGAATCACGTGCAGCGAGTCGGATGTCTTCACCAATTGTCTCGGCAATTCCGCAGAAATTCGGAACGTAGAGAATGCCCGATGACCCGTCCGCACACAGCGCCGAAAAAATCGATTTCATTGCTAGCCTCGCCTTCATGGTCATCGACGAGTGGCTGCTCGATTCCGATTCAGCGATTCGATGGCAGGTCCTGCGCGATCTGCGCGACGCGCCGCCTGCTGATGTGGCGAGTGAGCGCAACCGAATTGTGTACGAAGGCTGGGGCGCTCGTTTGCTTGCTGCACGCGACCCGAACGGCCTGTGGGCCGGAGGTGCTTGCTTCCCATCGGGTTGCGACGGCGATTTCTCAGGAGGGCAGCCGTGGACTTCGACGCTTCATTCGTTGACGTTGCTGCGCGAGATAGGTGTCGACCCGTACGCCGGTGAAGTACGGACCGCCATCGAGGCGGTGCGCCGGAATTGCCGGTGGGAACACGCACGCCAACGGTTCTTCGACGGTGAAGTCGAGCCCTGCATCAACGGGAGGACCGTCGCCGTGGGTGCATATTTCGGAGTCGACGTCGACGCGATCGTCACCAGACTGGTGAAAGATCAGCTCGCCGACGGCGGCTGGAACTGCGAGGCGGAGTACGGATCGACTCGCGGGTCTTTTCACTCGACGATCTGTGTGCTCGAAGGGTTGCTCGAGCACGAACGAGCCACGGGCGGCACTCCCGCGTCGATTGCCGCACGCCACCGAGGCGAGGAGTACCTTCTGGAACGCCGGCTGGCCAGGAGGGTGAGCACGGGGGAGCTCGTCGAACCGAACTGGTTGCTTTTCTCCTTTCCGACCTGGTGGCATTACGACCTGCTTCGTGGAGTCGACTACTTCCGAACCGCTGGATCTTTCGTCGACCCGAGGTTGACGGAGGCAATCGAACACATCCGGTCGAGACAGTGCGACGACGGCACTTGGCTGCTGGACAGAACTCACGCCGGTGCGGTCCACTTTCCGATGGAGAATGGCGATGGGCGTCCGAGCAGGTGGAATACCCTGCGCGCCCTGCGAATCATGAGATGGTCCGGAGTGGACACATCGTGACAATCCGCGCGTGAGCCGGCGACCGAGTGAGCAGCGAAAACCTCTGTGCGGACATCGGTTTGGTGAACCGATGCCGAATTCGCCGAGCCTCAAGAATTCTCGAGCCAGAGGGTTCCCGGATCGGACCGGACTGGTTAGAATAGTGCGGTGTCGGGGATCGACCACAACCAGGTGGATCGAGCGGGTTCGGCAGGCGAACCGGCTTCGGTGTTATTGATCGCTGATCCCGGCAAACCCACTGCGCTCGCACACCGGGTGGCTGCGCACCTACCGCAACACTTACGAAGCAGAGACCACCGCGAACGCAGATGGACGTCGCGAGTACGCAGTAAGCCGTACCTCTCTGGAGAGCAAGCGGACTTGGCGGACGTTATCGACGCTGTCGATCCGTCTTCGGAGGACGCAGAAATCGTCGTCTACCTCACCGATCTGCCACGGCGAGAAGACACCATGCCGGTGGTGGCCGACGTCAGCGCCGAACGATTGTTCGCACTCATCTCCGTTGCAGCGGTGGGTGGTGTGCATATCGAGGACCGCGTCCGCACGGTGACCGAACTGGCAATCGCCTATGCCGTGGGTGAACCGGAACTAGCCCCACCCGGCGCACCATCGCGGTTTCCCAGCGAGAACATCGAGGGCGGAACACGCTTCTTCGCACCCTCGGGACTTCGACGGTTGCGGCTGTTGTCGGGGATGGTGCGGGCGAACCGGCCGTGGCGGCTCGTGACAGGGCTGTCGAAAGTGCTGGTCGGAGCTTTTGCCACCGGAGCGTTCGCGCTGGCTACCAGCACGATTTGGTTGTTCGCCGACACAATGGGCCCATGGCGAATGTGCGCGGCGACGATTCTCTCCATTGCGGCGATGGTTCTGTGGCTGATTCTCGATCACGAATTGTGGGAGCGGCCGAAATCACCCGAAGAGCGAGACAGATCTGTGCTGTACAACGCAGCGACAGCCGTGACGTTGGTGATCGGCGTTGTCGTCCTCCACATAGCCCTGTTCTGCATGCTGCTGGGGGCCGCGTGTCTCACACTTCCTCCGGGACTGCTGTCCAGCACCCTCGGACACGCGGTCGGCTTTTCCGATTACCTCAGTCTCGCTTGGCTACTCGCGTCCATTGCGACCATCGGTGGGGCGCTCGGTTCGGGCCTCGAAGACGATCGCGCAGTCACCGAAGCCGCATACGGTGTGCGGCAGAGGCAACGGATCGAAGAGACGCAGGCACGCTCGAACGACCCGGAATGACACTGCGACCGATAGAATCGTGGCCCTCTTCGGCGGCGGCACGGATTCGTCGGCCGACCATCGGGGACTGCCCGGGTTCGCAACGCGCACAGTCTTTTCGATACCGGGCGAAAGCATCAATGGCACCCAAGATGGTTCGGGTGGTGCGCGTCGGGTTGCTCCATGGGATGAAGCGGTCACGGTTGTTCCGGTACCGATGGTCCGTAGTTTCGGTCTACCCTGTGGTCGGGCCGTGACTGGCGCTGTGGATGGATCACCATCGGGAAGCGGCCTCGTCTGTTGACGTCTGCCGCGCGCCTGGGCTCCCACCGAGCCGAGGAGAACCATGAGCCACACCCCACCGCGTGATACCGCCGATTCTGATGCACGTAAGACGGGTGGACTGGCGCCACCGATCACGGCAGGCGTGGTCTCGGCCTTGGTCGGGTTCACCAGTTCGTTCGTGGTAGTCCTGAGCGGCCTGACAGCGGTAGGAGCGAACCACGAGCAGGCCGCCAGCGGCCTGCTCGCTGTCACCGTCGTCATGGGTCTGGCCTGCATCGTCCTTTCCTGGCAGACTCGGCTGCCGATCACCGCCGCCTGGTCCACCCCCGGCGCGGCCCTGCTCGCGACCACCGGCACCGTCGATGGCGGTTGGCCCGCCGCGGTGGGGGCGTTTTTGGTCACGGGGGTGCTGATCGTCCTCACCGGTTTGGTACCCCAGCTCGCGGCGCTGGTCACCCGCATCCCCACCTCGCTTGCCCAAGCCATGCTCGCCGGGGTCCTCCTGCAGCTCTGTCTCGGCCCGGTCACCGGGTTGGCTGTGAACCCGATCGCTGTCGCCCCGGTTGTCCTGACTTGGCTTGTTGCACTTCGGTTCTCGCCCCGTTGGGCCGCGCCCCTCGCCTTTCTCGCTGCCGCAGTCGTCATCGGCATCACCGTGGCAGCCGGCGATACCACGGTGGGCCCGGCGGACCTGCTACCTCGGGTCCATTTCACGTCGCCGACGTTCACTGTCGCGGCTCTCGTCGGGATTGCACTTCCGCTGTACCTCGTGACCATGGCTTCTCAGAACGTCCCGGGTGTAGCGGTCATGGCCGGTCTCGGCTACCAGGTTCCGTGGCGGCGATCGATGGTTGTGACCGGCGCAGGCACCCTGCTCGGTGCGACCGCCGGCGGGCATGCGATCAACCTGGCGGCAATCAGCGCCGCCTTGGCTGCCGGGCCGGACGCGGGTGTGGATCGCACTCGCCGATGGATTGCAAGTCTGACTGCGGGAATCGTCCTGATGTTGCTCGGCGTGGCGTCGGCGTCGTTCGGCACACTCGTTGCACTTGCCCCCGTCGGAGTCATTGCCGCGGTCGCAGGACTCGCCCTACTCGGGACACTCGCCGCGTCGTTGACCGCCGCGTTCGCTGATCCGGTAGAGCGAATCCCCGTCGTCATCACTTTTGTGACCGCCGCGTCCGGCACAGTCATCGTCGGTGTCAGCGCTGCCTTCTGGGCGCTCCTGGCCGGGCTGGCTGCACGCTTGCTGCTGGGCAAGCCACGGTCCGCCGCTTGACGTCCTGGGTACCAGCGTGAGTCGACGGGGTGCCGGGGCGAGTGTCGGTCATGAACACCGGTGTGCCGATCCGGTATTGACCTTCCCCCTGGGGGAGGCATCACCGTGGTGTCATGACCACAGAATGGGATGCACTCCCGGACAACGTGCAGAAGTTCATGACCGCACTCGACGCCCGACAAGGCGCTCGAGTGATCACCGTGTTCACCGAAGCTGCCGTCGTGACCGATGAGGGTCGTGATCACTCTGGCCGCGAGGAGATCGAGGCCTGGCTGACCGCCTCGGTCAATGAGAGTGAGTACACCTACACAACGGAGTTCACGGGAGCGACCGCGACCGGCACGACCGTCGACGTCACGCAGCACCTGGAAGGCAATTTTCCCGGGGGAGTCGTCGACCTGCACTACCGTTTCACTCTGGACGGCGCGCTGATCAACCGGTTGGTGATCGAGCCATGAGCAAGCGATGGTTCATCACCGGTGGCACCCCAGGCGGCTTCGGCATGGCGTACGCCGAGGTGGCTTTGGGCGCGGGGGACCGCGTGGTACTCACGGCGCGGCGTCCAGGGGAACTGGCGTCGTGGGCCGATCAGTATGGTGACCGCGTTCTCGTCGTGCCCATGGATGTCACGGACGCGGCACAGGTACTGCAGGCGGTACGAACGGCCGAAGAGCATTTCGGCGGTATCGACGTGCTGGTCAACAACGCCGGTCGCGGCTGGTACGGATCGATCGAGGGAATGGACGAAGCCTCGATCCGGGCAATGTTCGAGCTGAATTTCTTTGCAGTACTGTCCGTTACGCGAGCCGTGCTACCAGGAATGCGCACCCGCAGAAGTGGGTGGATCGTCAACGTATCCTCAGTGGCCGGACTTCTGGCGGCGGTCGGATTCGGCTACTACAGCGCTACGAAATACGCGATCGAAGCCGTCACCGACGCTCTGCGCCAGGAGGTTGCCGAGCACGGCATCTCCGTGTTGGCGGTCGAACCAGGGGCTTTCCGCACCAACGCCTACGCTGGATTCGCCGACGAGCCTGTCGCGGAAGCGATTCCGGATTACCACGACATGCTGGAACAGGTTCGTGCCGATTTCGTCGACATGAACGGGGTGCAGCCGGGCGATCCGTATCGTGGTGCCCGTGCGGTGATCGAAGCGATGGCTCAGGACCCGCCGCCACGCCGACTGATCCTGGGCAACAGCGGGTACGACGCCGTGATCGGTGCGCTGGAACAAAACTTGGGCGACATCCGGTCGAACGAAAGGCTTTCTCGGAGCGCGGATTTTCCGGAGTAACCGAGTTGGTGGAGCTCTTGCTGATTCTGCTGCGGCTGCACGAGGGGACCGGTGAGATCCAGCGGTTGATCGTCGGAGGCGGACTGATGAGAGCCGAACAGAAGCGCAATTCGTGAAACATGCCAGGCGTAGGCTCCTGGCATGTCGTTCAGAATCCTCCGCTCCGACCACGTCGGCTTCGCCGTCGGTTCCCTCGATGACGCCCTTCGGTTCTGGATCGATGGTCTCGGCGCGGTCCTCGAACGCACCGGTGAGATGGGTGGAGAGTTTCTGGGAGAGGTCACCGGAGCGCACGGGGCTACAGTCCGGATGGCGGTGGTATCCGTTGCGGGGCAGACGATCGAACTGCTGGAATATCGCAACGTCGAGGGAGAGCAGGGATCCTCTCGACCCCACGATCCTGGTTTCGCGCATCTTGCCTTCGAGGTCGACAACATCGACGCGGTCCTGACGCGAATCGCGGACTTCGGGTGGACGGCGCAGGGAACTCCTCAACCTATTGCCGGCGGGGCAAAGGTGGGCACCCGCGTGATGTACGCGGTGGGTCCACACGGAGAGACGATCGAATTCATGGAGCCGCCGCAGTGACAACCGATTACCCAGGTCGATCGAACGTTCAGGACATTACCTGACATAATGTTGATTATCGGCAAACTGTCGACCTGCAGTTCGCTGGGATGGACTCGTGGTTCGCTGCATCCCAACCAGTTTCATCGACGCAGTCGATTCGGCTGAAGCTCTTCGTTGTCCGAAGTCTGCGTCGACGCGACGCGTCCCGGTGGTATCGAAATGCCTGCGGGGAAATGTGGCGGGTTTTCCGGTCAACAGCTGTCGCAGCCGGCCCGCTGACTGCCCGCTGTCATGGGATCGGCGCACTGCGGACCGGACGGCACCCTCTCCCTCTCTGCTCCTTCCTCCCCGTTGTTTCGTCACTGTGACGAAACAACGGGGAGGAAACCCGTTCTGGATATCCACTGCCGCGTCGGCCGATTGTGCTGGCTACCGTAGACGAACTCTGGTTAGAGTTCGTTCGATGGACGCCTTTCTCGAGACATCCCGTCGCCGGAACTTCCACCGCCGAGTTGCTGCAGCCGTACTGATGGCCCTCATTGCATCGTTCGGCCTCGTCGGCTGCTCCGACGATCCGTCCGGCGGAGACGCCGGCTTCGAGGGTTTGACCTCGGGTCAGCGTGTCTACGACCGAACGGGTTTTTCCCTGAATCCGGCGCAGACCGCGGACATCCAACGTCAGTTGGAGAACTTGAAGTCCGACACCGGTGCGGACGTGATCGCGTACGTGCGTGAGCTCGACGCGGACCCCGACGACACGTTGGATCAAGTAGAAGACCTGCAGCAGAGATGGGTGTCCCTGACGGGCGTCGACCAGGACACTGCAGGCGCAATACTGATCAACCGGGAGCCTGGAAAGATCGACGAGGCTCGCGCGGGCATCTTCGTCGGCTCCACGTACGACGACGGTAACGTTCCGCGGGACGAACAAGAGGCCATCATCGAGGACACACTGATTCCGCCGCTGCGAGATGGTGACGTCGCACGAAGCTTGACCGCGGGCATAGATCGCCTGGCGTCCGACATTCGCAACGGTCCGCCGGTGACTGCCCTGGACAGATTCGCCGACGGTCCAGGCTCGACCTGGCTGCCGTGGGCCGGTTCGGTGTTCGCGCTTCTCGGGCTGCTTCTGGTGGGAACGGTGTTTCGGGGACGAGCGAAACCGACTGTCTCCCAACAATATCCGACGACCGTTCGACCGGACCAGGCCACCGATGCAGCGTACGCGACCGCCCTGGTGCACCGCAGCGCGCAGCCCAGCGGCGTACCGGGGGCCGTACTGGCGCTTGCCACCGCCGATGCGCTCACCTTCGAGCAGGACAAGAAGCCGGGAAAGGTCGGCAAAGGAACAGTCAAGATCAGGTTTGTCGACCGAACCCGTGCCCGGGGCGAGGTTCAACAGGCGGTCTGGTCGATGCTCGCCGAACGAGCCGAGGACGATGTCGTATCCGGCGACGAGTTGAAGAAGATCGCTCGAGGCCCCGGTGCAACCAAAGAACTCGTGGAGAAAACACTGCGGGACAGCGGATTCGTTGCCGACGGCTCAGGTCGACGCCGGACAGCGTTGGCCGGTTTGGGCGTACTCGGCGGCGCTCTCGCGATCGGAGGAATTGCCGTGGCGACGTCGGGTGCACCGACGATGTGGCTCGCGGTGGTGTTGTCGGGCCTTCTCTTCGTTGCAGGACTGTGGACGGCGATCGCCTACTCACGCTTCTCGGTCGCGGGCCTGGACGCCTCTCGCCCCTGGGAGGCGTACCGCGACGGACTGAAGCAGGCCGCCAAGGACAACGACGAGTCGGTCGATCTGAACGTAGCCCTGCCGGACATCGTTGCGTTCGGTTTGGCCCCGTTCTTTCGGAAACGACTCGAGGCCGCAACCGACCCCGGGAGTGACACGCCGCTACGAGCCTTCACATCACCCGCGGATGCCGACTATGCGGCGGGTGTCCCGGTGGTCCTCCCCTGGTCTGCGTTCTCCGGTGTGTTCGTCTCCAGCAGTAGCGGATCCGTTGCGTCCGGTGGAGGTGCAGGTGGAGGAGGCGGAGCGGCAGGCAGTACCTGACGACTCCCCCATACGTTTCCGGCGACCGCCTCCATCACTCGCACCGCCGGCCTATCCGGTGTTGTCCGGTGTACGCGGCTCGTCGGGCTCGGAGTCGGTGCGATCGTCGATGTATTCCGGGGTCGAATGCCCCACCTGGTCGGCCAGTTCCAATCCCGCGCCGGCGTAGACGTTGAAGGCGATATCGACGCCCTGGTCTTTTGCCCACTGCACCTCGTCGTCGTACCGTGCGACCGCCGCCACTGTTCCGCCGAAGCCGGACTCTCGCAGACACGCCAGTGCAGTGACGTTCGCACCGTGCCGCGGCATGGCGAGCACCGCGATCCGGACGGAATCCGATCTGCGTAGTCGGTGCCAGAAGTCGAGGTCGGTGGCATCGCCCTCGATGACACGCAGTCCCTGCTCGGCCAGTCGACGGATGCGCGGGCCGTCGTAGTCGACTCCGACGACGTCCAATCGGTAGTGCTCGTTCAGTCGCTGGTAGGCCGCGAACCCCACACGCCCCATGCCGATGACGACGACTTCGGCGTCGCCGGCATCACCGGGGCGTTCCTCGGGGTGGAGGCTCTGCTCGTCCTGGACGGGCAGCCGGCTCGCCATCTTCTCGACCATCAGGTGGCCGCGGCCATTGACCAGCGCGGACACCACAAAACTCAGAGCCACCGCGATCGACATCTCGACCAGCCACGTGGGTTCCAGCAGCCCGGTCGTCACTCCGACGGAGACGACGATCAGACCGAACTCCGAGTAGTTCATAAGACTCAGTCCTGCGAGCAGGGCCGTTCGATACCGAAGTTTCATCGCGGCGAACAGCGCTACGTAGAGCACGGATTTGAGCGGCAGAACGAGCATCATCAGCAGAGCGACAACGAGACTGGGCACATCGGGTAGTCCGGACAGGCCTATCGAGACGAAGAAGCCCACCAACAGAAGTTCCTTGAGGTGGAACAGAGACCGTGCGAGTTCGGACGACGCGGAATGCGACGCCAACAGGACACCGATGATCAAGGCACCGAGGTCACCTTTGAGGCCGAGCGTGGAGAACAGTGCGTACCCCGGAACCAGAGCCATCACGATGCCGAACAACGACTGCATCTCGCCGTGTCCCAGCCCGCTCCAGATTCTCCGAAGAATTCGCGTGAGCGGCCACAGCAGGACGAGGGTGAAGGCCCATGGGCTGGGCAGAGTGCCGCTGGTGACCGTCAGGAAGACGACGGCGACGATGTCCTGCATGACGAGGACGCCGATAGCGACGCGGCCGTAGAGCGCATGCGACTCCCCCCGCTCCTCGAGTACCTTGACGACGAACACGGTGCTCGAGAACGAAATGGCGAAGGCCAGGAGTGCGATGGTCGTCAGGCTTTGCCCGGACAGCATGGCCAGGCCGGCCACTGCGGCCAACCACAACACCGTGGTTCCGAGCGCGACGCTGATCGCGAGATGGACCGACGTGGTGAGCCAGACCTCGCGGCGCAACAGAATGCGGAGATCGAGCTTGAGGCCGATGGCGAACAACAGCAGCGTCACCCCCAAGTCGGCGAGCAGGTCCAGCTGCGGCACCTCACCGACATCGAGAGCGTTGATGACGAACCCAGCCGCCAGAAAGCCGACCAACGGAGGAAGTCGCACCGCCATCGCGAGTCCGCCGAGGCCGAATGCGATGACGAGATAAATCGCGGCAACAGTCATGCTCGGTCTCCTCGGTCACGGATCGATCGGTCCGCTGACGCGTCGACGACGTCTGTGCACCCAGCCGGAACGAGCAAAGTAACCCGCGGAGTGGGAAATTGCAGGACAGATGGAATCCAGGGACGCCAACGGCGACCGACGACGTCGAAGCGTCGTCGGTCGCCGCAGACCTTATCCGGTCTCGATGCCCACGTCGGAGCGGGTCAGAGCTCGAACTCGGCCGGGTCGATTCCCACTGCGAAGCATGCGTTGCGAACGGCGGCCTTTTCGTGGTCGTCGAAATGCCCGTCGGCACCGCCGATGATGATGCCGATCTGGATGACGGCACGGGCCTGGTCCGGCTTGGACTTCAACTTGCCGATCGTCGCGGTGGCCTCGACCTTTCCGAAATCGAAGTCACCCTGCAACTTGTCGCAGTACCAGTCGAACTTCTGGCGGAGCTCATCGGACTCGAAGACGCGGAGAGCTTCGTTTCCGGCGATCAGCGCTGCCGTCTTCTGCCGCTCGGCCGGATCGATCGTGCCGTCCGCGGCGGCGATGAGAGCGCACATCGCCATGCTGCCGTTGGCGAACTCCTTGTTCTTGAACTGGCTGGTCTTGGTTTGCAGCTGCCCGTTCAATTCCTGTGCTTTGGACTTGAGTTGATCCCAGAACGCCATGGAGCTCCTCTGTGTGTCTTTGCGTCCGCGCAAGACGCGCGTGCGTCGCCCATTGTCCACGGAGACGGTGAACAACGACGGGAGCGATGTCGTCGACCGTCGCGCCGCACGAAGGACGACAGCGAGGAGCTTCGGAAATACTCAGCGCAGCCGCTCGGCATCGTGTGCTTTCGCCACGAGCTCGATGCACAGGCGCTGCAGTTCGTCGGCGGCGGCACCTTCTGCCACTGCGGTGCTGACGTCCTCGGCCGCGCAGCGCAGTTCGAATGCGCGATCCGCAACGGCCGATGCTTCTTCGGCGGTCAGCACGACGGCGTCGACGGGAATGGACGTCCCCTTGACGGCACTGCGCTGCTCGTACGCGCGTTGTCTGCACGATTGCCGGCAGTACCGTCGTTTGCGGCCGGTGCCGACATCGTCGATGGGACGTCCGCACCACTCGCACGTCTGGTTGCGACGGGTTTTCACGGACATGGTCGCTCAGCCTACTTTGCCGGCGAGGTAAGATGCCTTGATCTGCGCGGGCGAGCCGGGAACGAACGGACGCTCGACGACGTTGTAGATCAGTGGGTGGACGACGAAGCTCGGCCGCGCCGAAACCGGCCGGTGGAATCGGCGCACATACCTACTATCGATGGAGAGGACTTCACTATGGCAGATCGTGTACTTCGAGGTAGTCGACTGGGAGCCGTCAGCTACGAGACCGATCGTGATCACGATTTGGCACCCCGCCGCGTGGCTCGCTATCGCTGCGACAACGGTGAGGAATTCGACGTCCCGTTCGCCGACGACGCCGAGATTCCCGGTACGTGGGCGTGCCGTAACGGACTCGAGGGTTCTCTGATCGAGGGCACCGCGCCCGAGGCGAAGAAGGTCAAGCCTCCCCGTACCCACTGGGACATGCTCCTCGAGCGCCGTTCGGTGGATGAACTGGAAGAGTTGCTGAAGGAGCGCCTCGATCTGCTGAAGGTCAAGCGACGCGGAGCCTGATCCCCTGACCGATGCACCGCCCGATTGGAAACAATCCGGCGGTGCATTTTTTCGATGGGTTGGAAACTCGGAGATTTTTTTCGGGTGACTTGTGTGATTATTGTCGTTCAGCGTCCGTTTTCTTCGAGTTTGAGTGGCGCGAAAACGGCTCGGGATGACACCATCGAACATCGCATGTAGTCGGTTACCGAGTCTGTGATGATCGCGGTAACAAATGTCGGCTGCGACCGATAATCATCAGCACCGTAGTCGTCGAAAACAGGGGGCATCAACTCGTGAGCCAGGGTTCCGATCAGTGTCTGCACGACGATCCGCGGACGGCGGCGTCCGACTCGGAATCGGACGGACGCGTTGCGGTCGGCGAACAGAAGTTGGCGGAACTGCGCCGCGAATTGGACGGTATCGACGAGGTCTTGCGCGCAGCCGTACGCGACCGAATCGATGTGTGTGTACGGGTGGCCCACGTCAAACGCGAATTCGGTATTCCCATGATGCAGCCGGGCCGGGTGGGCGTGGTGACCGAACGGGCTCGTGAGTTCGCGTCCGCGAACGGATTGTCGCCCGACTTTCTCGAAGAGTTGTACAAGTCGATGATTGCCGAGGCGTGTCGCGTCGAGGATCTCATCATCGATTCTCCGGGGCCAGAATCTGGCTTCGAGGGCGAACGATAGAGGTACGTCGATGACGATCAGAACCCTCCTTGTGGACAATTACGACTCGTTCACCTACAACCTGTACAGCCTCCTCGCCGAGGTCAACGGCCGACCACCGACCGTGGTCAAGAACGACGTCGCGTGGTCTTCCCTCGACTTCGCCGCGTTCGACAACGTCGTGATCTCGCCCGGTCCTGGCCGCCCGGACGTCGAGCAGGACTTCGGTATCAGTGGTCGAGTGATAAGCGAATCCGGTCTCCCGATTCTGGGTGTCTGCCTCGGCCATCAGGGGATGTGCCACCTCTTCGGGGGCGAGGTCGATCTGGCCCCCGCACCGATGCACGGCCGCATCACCGACATCACGCACACCGGGGTGGATCTGTTCGAGGGGATTCCCTCGCCGTATTCCGTGGTGCGCTACCACTCTCTGGTCGTCACCCGGACTCCCGCCGACTTCGAGGAAGTCGCCTGGACCCCGGACGGTCTGGTGATGGCGGTTCGTCATCACAGCAAGCCGTTGTGGGGAGTGCAGTTCCACCCCGAGTCGATCAGCACCGAATACGGGCGTGAGCTGCTGGCGAATTTCCGCGATCTGACGCTAGCGCGGTCGAGCGCAGCGAACGCAGCGGGGACCCACGATTCGATGTTCACCATCGAAACCCGCACTATCGACAGCGATTTCGACTCCGAGCGCGTGTTCCAGACGCTGTTCGCGCACGACACCAAGAGTTTCTGGCTGGACGGAAGCGCCGCACTCGAGCCCGAGTGCCGATTCACCGTCATGGGCGATTGCTCCGGGCCGCACGCCGAATACGTGACGTACTCGGTAGCCGAGACGATGGTGACCGTCGAGGGCTCCGACGGCACGAAAGAACACATCCACTCGACGTTCTTCGACTACATCGACGCCCAACTACGTCGCCGAGCTACTCCCCCGCGGCACGATCTTCCCTTTGCATTCGGACTGGGCTACGTCGGCTACCTCGGGTACGAACTCAAGGCCGATACGGGCGGGCAGCTGGTGCACACCTCGGCGACCCCCGACGCCTCGATGGTGTTCTCCGATCGGGCATTGGTGTTCGACCACGAGGCCGGCACCCTGTACTTGATGGGGTTGGCCGATACCCCCGGGGATCCGGTCCTCGCGCAGTGGTTCGACTCGGTCACCGCAACGCTGAGTGGACTGTCCGAGAAGGCGCAGACCGTGAGCGCGCCCAGCGGGATACCTGCATCCGGTGCTCCGTTGCTCGGCGCAGAGCTGTCCCTCGAGCCACGGCTGAGGCACGATCGCACGCATTACCTCGACCTCATCTCTCAGTGCCTCGCCGAAATCCGTTCCGGTGAAACCTACGAGGTCTGCCTGACGAACACTGCCACCGTGGCCGGTTCCATCGACCCCGCGGCGACGTACTCCTACATGCGGGAAATCAATCCCACCCCGTACAGTGCCTTCTTGAATTTTCCCGACGTCTCGGTCCTGAGCGCCTCCCCCGAGCGATTCCTGCGTATCGACGCCGACCGCATCGTGGAGTCCAAGCCCATCAAGGGAACTCGGCCGCGCGGGGCCACCCCCGAAGAGGACAACGCACTCAAGGCCGACCTCGTCGCGAACGAGAAGGACAAGGCCGAGAATCTGATGATCGTCGATTTGGTGCGCAACGACCTGGCTCAGGTGTGCGTTCCTGGTTCGGTACACGTGCCGAAGCTGTTCGACGTCGAAACCTATGCTCCCGTGCACCAATTGGTCTCCACGGTTCGTGGCCGGCTGCGTGACGACGCGTCGGCTGCCGACTGCATCAGAGCGGCGTTCCCCGGCGGCTCGATGACCGGCGCTCCGAAGATTCGCACGATGGCAATCATCGACAAGCTCGAAGATGGGCCGCGCGGAGTGTATTCCGGTGCCATCGGCTACTTCTCGATCACGGGTACGGCAGATTTCTCGATCGTCATTCGCACGATCGTGGCGACCGAGCACGAGGTCACGTACGGCGTTGGAGGCGCGATCGTCGCGCTCTCGGACCCCGACGAGGAGTTCGAGGAGACGATGGTCAAAGCGGTGTCGATGCGTCGAGCCCTCACGGGCCGGACAGCGAACAGCGGGTAGAGCGCACGCGCTCTACCCGCTGTTCCACATCTCTCGGCCAGTGGCCGTCGTGCTCTACGCAGTGGTGAAGTACTCGAACACCGCAGGCTGAGCTTCGGGGTTGGCGTTGTTGATTCCGATGACCGTGCCGGCGACCGTACCGATCACGGTTCCGATGATGCAGCCCGAGATGAAGTTCGGGAAGATCGAGACGCAGCCGATGGCGAAGCCGAGGCCTGCACCGATGGCCGTGCCGACGCCGCCGCCGTTGTTCCATCCGATGGCGAGCTGGTTGACCATGTTGTCGAAGGCCTGCTGCTTGGTCTTCGCGCCTGCGACCTCAGCGACAGGAACGGTCTGCGGGGTGAGAGTGAGCTCCCGACCTTCGGCACCGATCAGGGGCGCAATGGAGTAGACGGTTCCATTGATGGAGTACTCCAGCGGGATCGACGCCACCGTGGAGCCGGCCTGGTCGACGATCGACACCGTCTCGCTCGTCGCATCGACGCGGAAGAGACCGGCGTCGAGGATGGTCTTGACGGTTCCATCCGGGTTGACCGACGTCTGGTAGTTCATCGACTCCGACGTCGGATCCGCTACGGCCTGGCCTGCGCCGGTGGCTACGGCTGCGGTCAACGCCACCGCGACCGTTGCTGTTCTGATCAGTTTCACTGTGTCCCCTGGTAGTAGTGATTCGCATTCGACCACTCGAGTATCGAAAGCCGATGGTATTCGAGCGAGTGCTCTTTCACGGAAGAACACTCGCAAACGTTATGGATATGTATTGCCCAGATGTGCGTCGACAACCGGACCGATCACCGAGACAGCATCGGGATTGGTCATTTCGTTGTGGAAAACGTCCACACCGTGGATGACGATATCTCCTGACACGTACGGTCGCCATTCCTGTGGTGACCGAACAATTCCGTCACTCGCGCCTTTCGTTGCAGAAAAGAACAAAACATTTCCGTCGAACACGTCCGGGATGAACTCGGCCATGATTCGCGTCGAGTTCTCGAATCCTGCATTGATTCTGCGCAAATGATCCGCCGTGACACCGGTGGTCTGCCCCAGGGATTCGTCGAGCAGTTCGACACCACGTTCGTAGGTCAACGGCTCGGACGACGCCTGAGCAGTCAGATCCAGCCCCAGACCCGCGAGCAGGTTCTCGACGCTCAGCTCACCGTCGGCCGTCTCGTCATGGCCGTCGACATAGCTGTCCAGCAACGCGAGAGTCTGCACTTCGCTGCCGGTGCTGCGTAGTTCCACGGCGATCGCATGGGCGAGCGAACCACCGAGCGACCACCCGAGCAGGTGGTACGGACCGACCGGCTGGACAGCCCGAATCTCGTCGGCGTACCGGTGCGCGAGGTCTCGAATCGAGCCGAACGGCGTGCCTTCCACGATGCTGGGCAACTGCAGGCCGTACACGGGACGGTCGTCACCGATCTGGGACACCAGGCCCGCATAGCCCCACGACAACCCAATTCCGGGATGGACGCAGAACAGCGGTTCCTTGGAGCCTGTGCTGCGCAGTGGGATGACCACTCCGAACACCGAATCCAGTTGCGCACCGGACGAATCGACGTCCGACGCGACCCGAGCCGCGAGCCCTGCCGGGGTCGGATCGACGAACAACGCCTGCAGCGGGACGCGAACTCCGACCGCGTTCTCGATAGCCGGGCCGATCTTGGTTGCCACCAGCGACGTGCCACCGAGCTCGAAGAAGTTGTCGTCCATACCGACTCGTTCGACACCCAACACCTCGGCGAACGCGTCGGCGATGGCTGCTTCGAGATCGGTACTCGGTGCCCGATACGGCGTCGTCGACACCGTCAGTTCCGGCACCGGGAGCGCGCGTCGATCCAGCTTGCCCACCGGAGTGAGGGGGATGTCGGCGAGTTCGATGATCGTCGACGGGACCATATGGCGCGGAAGAACGGTCGCGACACTGTCGCGCAATGCCTCGACGTCCACCGATGCACCCTCGGCCGGCAGGACGTAGGACACGAGAACCGTGTCTCCCGACGCCGCATTGTGACCGATGGTCGCCGCGAAGCCGACCTCGTCGTGATCGGTGAGCGCGGAGTCGATCTCGCCGAGCTCGATACGGAATCCGCGGACCTTGACCTGGAAGTCGCTGCGTCCGACGAACTCGAGCACACCGGTACTCCCCCAGCGCACGACGTCACCGGTTCGGTACATCCGCTCACCGGCGGTACCGAACGGGTCTGCGACGAAGCGTTCGGACGTGAGCCCGAACCGTCGCAGGTAACCGCGTGCCGTACCGGGGCCTGCGATGTACAGCTCGCCCGACACCCCGGCCGGGACCGGCCGCAGACGTGCGTCGAGCACCAGGAACCGGAATCCGGTACCCGGCCGGCCGACGTCCACCGTGCCGCCTGGCATCAACGGACCGCCGACACTCGCTTGAATGGTCGTCTCGGTCGGACCGTAGCCGTTGAACATCTTGCGGCCCGGTGCCCACTTCGCCACCAGCTCCGGAGTGCAGGCCTCGCCGCCGACGGCGAGGACGCGGACCGTGCCCAAACGCGTCTCGTCGATCGAGGACAACGCCGCCGGAGTCAGGAACGCGTGCGTGACATGTTCCGATTCGAGCAGGTCGGCCAGTTCGCTGCCACCGAACGTTCCCGGCGGCACGATCACGACGGTGGCACCGACGCCGAACGCCATCGTGAGCTCGTACACCGAGGCGTCGAAACTCGGCGAGGCGATGTGAGACACCCGCGAATCCCGGGTGGGACGGAATCGATCGATCACCTCGGCCTGCAGGTTGGCCAGGCCCCGGTGCCGCACTGCGACGCCCTTCGGGCGACCGGTCGAACCCGAGGTGTAGATCAGGTACGCCGGGTGGTCGAGGTGCAGCGTCGCGGTGCGCTCGGCATCGGTGACTGCGGCCACGGGATAGCGAGAGAGCTCCGATGACGTCTCGGGATCGTCCAGGACGAGCCACGGCACGGTGTCGGGCAGCGACTGCCGACTGTCGACGTCGGTCAATCCCATTGCTGCACGCGAATCTTCGAGCATGTGCGCAATGCGGTCGGCCGGGTAGTTCGGGTCGACCGGCAGGAATGCCGCACCGGTCTTGGCGACCGCCCACACCGACAGAACCGACTCGATGGACCGAGGTAGTGCCAAGGCGACGAACGTTTCCGGTCCGACGCCGTAGTCGATGAGCATTCGCGCGATTCGGTTCGACCAACTGTCGAGGTCGGCGTAGGACAGGCTCACGCCCCGATACGTGACGGCGACCGCGTACGGGTCGAGCGCCACCGAGGCGGCGAGCATTTCCGGCCACGTTCGCAACGCGACGTCGGCGGACCCGCGAGCCGGTGCCAGAGCCTGCTTCTCGTCGGCACCGAGAATGTCGATATCCCCCACCGCGGTGAGTCGATCGCTGCCGACGGCGTCGAGTACGCGAACCAGTCGCGCCGCGATCGCATCGACGGTGGACGCGTCGAACAGCGAGGTGGCGTAATCGAACGCTGCCTCGAATCCGGTCGGCCGCCCGTCGTCGTCGAAGGTCTCGGATACCAGGAGTTGCAGATCCTGCTTGGCCACGGGAACGTCGAAGTCGAAGCCCTCCACGCGCAGATCCGGTAGCTCGAGTGACGCCTTCTCGTTGTTCTGGAACGACAACGCCACCTGCGACAGCGGTGCATACGCCGTCGATCGCGTGGGATTGAGCACCTCGACGATGCGCTCGAACGGCATCTCGGTGTGATCGAAGGCGTCGAGGTCGTGTGCTTTCACCTGCGTGAGCAGATCCACGAACGAGGCGGAGTCGTCGATCCGGCTGCGCAACACCAAGGTGTTGACGAACATGCCGACGAGATCGTCCAGTGCCGCGTCGCCGCGCCCTGCCACCGGAGTGGTGATCGCGATGTCGTCGGTACCGCTCAGGCGCGCCAGCACCACCGCGAACGCGGCGTGCAACACCATGAACATACTGACGTTCTGCTCGCGGGTGATCTCGACGAGTGCCCGATGTATCTCGGCGTCGACGGTGAAGCGAACCCGGCCACCCCGGAAATCCTGCGTGGTGGGCCGCGGGCGATCCGTGGGCAACGGCAGCAGATCGGGTAGACCTGCGAGCGCTGTCGACCAGTACTCGAGCTGGGCCGCGGCCACGCTCGACTCGTCCTTCTCGTCGCCGAGCAACGAACGCTGCCACAGCGTGTAGTCGGCGTACTGCACCGGCAAGGGATCCCAGCCCGGCGCTGCTCCCGTGGTGCGCGCCGAGTACGCGAGCACCACGTCTCGTGCCAGCGGTGCCATCGAGGCTCCGTCGGCCGCGATGTGATGCACCACCATCGCCAGCACGAAGACGGGATCGGCATCGGTATCGGCACCGACGACGTGGAACAGCTCGACGTGCACCGGAATCTCGGTGGTCACGTCGAATCCACGACCCGCCAGGTGCGCCACCCGGTCGGTCAGCACACCGGCGTCGATCGATTCCGGCTCGACCACCGGAGCCACCTCGACGGCCGGATGTACGAGCTGGACCGGGAAGTCCGGTCCGTCCGGGAACGTCGTCCGCAGCGATTCGTGCCGCTCGAGGACGTCGACGACTGCCGCGGCGAGGGCCGCAGTATCGAGCTGCCCGGTCAACTTGACGACCAGTGGCACGTTGTACGCCGCCGAGGTGGTGTCGAACTGGTTGATGAACCACATGCGTTGCTGTGCGAGCGACAGCGGGATGTGATCAGGACGTTGTGTCGCAACGAGATTCGGACGCTGCGCCCGTGTGGACGTTGCGCCGACCGCGCTCGCCAATCCGGCGACAGTCGGCATCTCGAAGATCGTGCGCACGCCGATCGTGGTGCCGAGTTCGGCGTTGACGCGGGCGATGACACGGGTGGCGCTGAGCGAGTCTCCACCGAGCTCGAAGAAGCTGTCGTCGGCACCGACCCGATCGACGTCGAGAATCTCGGCGAACACGGCGGCCACGGTGAGCTCGGCCGGCGTGCTCGGCTCGCGGTACGACGTCGCCGACCCGAACTCGGGCACCGGCAACGCGGACCGATCGAGTTTTCCGACCGGCGTGAGCGGAATGGCGTCGAGCACGACGATGGCTGCGGGAACCATGTGCGACGGCAGCATGCCGGCCAGGTGGTCACGCAGGACACCGGTATCGAACGCGTCCGCCGCGCCCTCGGTGGTTCGTACGTACGACACCAGAACGGTCGCTCCCGAGGGACCCGGAGTGCCGAAGGTCGCGGCGAAGTCCACGGAGGGATGCGATGCGAGCGCCGCGTCGATCTCGCCGAGTTCGATGCGGAAGCCGCGAACCTTGACCTGCGAATCACTTCGACCGACGTATTCGATCGTCAGATCGGGCGACCACCGCACCACGTCTCCGGTGCGGTACATCCGCGCACCGGGTACGCCGAACGGGTCGGCGACGAATCGCTCCGCCGTCAGGCCCAATCGATCGTGGTAACCGCGGGCGAGTCCGACACCCGCGAGATAGAGCTCACCTGCGACGCCGACAGGAACGGGCTGCAGCCGTGAATCGAGCACCACCTCGTACACGCCACGAACAGGACCACCGATCGAGACGGTGTCACCTGCAGTCATCGGCGTGCTGATGTTGGACATGATCGTGGCCTCGGTCGGACCGTAACCGTTGTAGAGATTCCGACCCGGTGCCCACTTCGCGACCAACTCGGCCGGCACGGCCTCGCCGCCGACGACGACGTCGGCGAACGTGTCGAGCCCGCTCGGGTCGACCGACGCCAGAGCCGACGGGGTGATGAAGCCGTGGGTGACCGACTCCGCTGCCAACAGTGCCGCGAGTTCGTCGCCGCCGTAGACGGTGGGCGGCACGATGATCATCGTCGCACCGACGCCGAAGGCGAGCAGGTACTCGAGCACGGATGCATCGAAGCTCGGCGACGAGACATGCAGTGTGCGTGAATCTTTCGTGATTCGGTATCGCTCGCGCTGCTCGGTTGCGAAATTGTCGAGACCGGAGTGCGTGACGACGACACCCTTGGGCACACCCGTCGAACCCGAGGTGTAGATGGTGTACGCCGCGCTCTCGAAGGCGATGCGTCCGTTCCGCTCGGTGGCGTCGATCGGCTCGTCGCTCACTGCGTTCGGGCCGTCCGTCGCCAGATCGTCGAGGACGATCCAGGGCACGGTCGACGGTAGGTCGTCGAGATGGGCGCGGGTGGTGACGCCGAACGTTGCTCCGGAGTCGGCCAACATGTGCTCGATGCGATCGGCCGGGTAGTTCGGATCCACCGGAACGAATGCCGCGCCGGATTTTGCGACGGCCCAGACCGTCAGCACCGATTCGATCGATCGTGCGATGCCGAGTGCCACGAAGGTCTCGGTGCGCACGCCGTGGCCCAGCAGAATTCGAGCGAGTCGGTTGGACCGACGGTCCAACTCCCGGTACGTCATTTCGCCGTCGGTGCTGCGCAGTGCAATGGCGTCCGGGTTCACCGCGGCAGCGTCGGAGAAGATCTCCGGCAGCAGCCGGGCCGAGCGTCCATCGGGTCCGAACACCGGTGCCAGCGAGGCGAACTCGGCGTCACCGAGGAGTCGCAGCCGTCCCAGTGGCTGCTGTTCGTCCTCGAGCACGGCGTCGAGGACACGCTCGACGCGATCGACGATGGCGTGTACAGCATCGACGTCGAACAGTTCCGGCAGGTACTTAGCCTTCAGGTTGAGGCGTTCGTCGACCGACGAAACCAGAGTCAGCGGGTAGTGCGCTGCGTCGGTTCCGAGAATGTCGGTGACCTGCATACCGGCGAAATCGGTTGCCGCAGAAGCGCCGGCCCGGTCGACGGGGTACGACTCGAACACCGTCAAGGTGTCGAAAGCCACGCCTGCACCCGCTGCGCGTTGGATGTCGGTCAGGCCGAGGTAGTGGTGGTCCAACAGCGAAGCCTGCTCGGCCTGAACCCGATCGACCAGTGCACCCAGCGTTTCGCTCCGGTCGAGCGTGACCCGGACGGGCAGGGTGTTGATGAACAGCCCGATCATGCCCTCGATACCCGGAACCTCCGGCGGACGACCCGACACCGTCGCACCGAACACGACGTCCTCGCGTCCGGTGAGGGTGGCCAGCACGACGCCCCATGCGGTCTGGACGAGGGTGTTGAGGGTCGATCCACGGCGAGCAGCGAAGTCACGCAGTGCCGCGGTGGTCTCGACCGACAACGACCGCTCGGTCTCCCGCGACACGGTGGACAATTGCCGGCCACGATCGTCGGTGACCAACAGCGTGGGTTCTTCCACGCCGGCCATTGCACTGACCCATTGCGCAGTGGAGATCGCCACGTCGCGTTGGCGCATCCACGCCAGGTAATCCCGGTAGGCAGGAATACGCGGCAGCATCGAGTCGTCGGACTCGGTGACGTAGAGCGTGATGAGTTCCTTGACGACCAGCGGCGTCGACCAACCGTCCAACAGGATGTGGTGGTTGGTCAGCAGCAGACGCCAGTGATCGTCGGCCAGGGTTATCAGCGTGAACCGCAGCAGCGGTGCCCGGTCCATCTCGAAGCGCACCGCACGGTCGGCCTCGAGAACTGCCTCGAGGGCCACCTCGACATCGGGCTCCCCCCGGAGATCGATCTCGGACCACGGAACAGTGACCGAACTCTGCACGATCTGCAGTGACTCGCCGTTGCTGTTGTGTACGAACGCTGCTCGCAGGTTGGGATGGCGAGAGACCAGTTTGTCGACGGCAGCATGCATCCGCGTCGCATCGACAGTTCCCCGGAGCTCGAGGCCCAGCTGAACCATGTACGCGTCGACACCCGAACCGGCACTGCCGATCTCGCCGGCCAGGCGAGCGTGGAACAGCAAGCCGGCCTGCAGAGGCGACAACGACCACACGTCGTCGAGATTCGGGAACTGCTCTTCCAGAGCATCGATGGATGTCTGATCGATGTCGACCAGCTCGAGATCCGACGGCGTGAAGCCGCCCGCACCGTCGGCCGAGGCGTGCTCGGTGATCGAGGTGAGGGCCTGCGTCCACAGTTCGATCAACCTGCCGACCTCGTCGGCGTCGAGAACGCCCGCGGGGAAGGCGAACGTCGCGTCGAGCTGCGGGCCGTCGGGGGTCGAGGTGGTGACAGCGTTGATGTCCAGCGCCGCAGGCACCGGCATGTCCGGATTCTGCGCGTCGCCGAGCTCTGCGTCGGCCACCGGGATCCAACCCACGTCGTCCATGCCTTCGGTGGATCCGGTGGAGAACCGGCCGAGGTAGTTGAAGCTGACCTGTGGTGCGGCGAAGCCGGACAGAGCCTCGGCTGTAGCGGAATCGAGGTACCGCAGCATGCCGTAGCCGATGCCGTGATCGGGGATCTCGAGCAGCTGTTCCTTGATGGTCTTGACCAGGGCACCGGCCGACGCGCCGCCCGCCAGAGCGTCGGCGACGTCGAGCGACCCGAGATCGAGACGCACGGGGAAGATGGTGGTGAACCAGCCGACGGTCCGACCGAGATCGGCACCGGGCACCACCGCGTCCTCGCGGCCGTGGCCCTCGAGAGTCACGAGAGCGTCCCGCACCGCATCGCCGCGTTCGCGACGCCACGCCGTCAGGGCCAGAGCCAAACCGGCCAGCAGGCCGTCGTTGACGCTGCCGCGGAACACGTCCGGGACAGTGGTCAACAGGCGCTCGGTCACCTCGACCGGCAGGGACGTGCGGACACGCTGCACGGTGGCGTCGACGTCGATTCTCTTGTCGAGCGGGCGAGAACCGATTGTCGGGTCGGCTCCGTCGAGGATCCGACGCCACAGTCCGAGCTCGTCGGTTCGGGCGGCCGTGACCTCGGTGAGTCCGGTGGACCACCGACGCATCGAGGTACCGATCGGAGCCAGTTCAGGCTCCTGGCCGGCGACGATCCGACTCCATGCCGTGGCGAGGTCGGGAACCAGAATGCGCCAGGACACGCCGTCGATCACGAGGTGGTGGGCGACCACGAGCAGTCGACCCGAGCCATTGGGGCTCTGGAACCACACCATCTGCACCATGACGCCGTCGGCCGGAACCAGACGATCGGCAGCGGCGTCGAGCTCGGCCGCGGCAACGACGGAGAATTCGGGGCCGTCGACGGATTCGACCGAGACCGCGTGAAGGACGCTCGCAGCCGAGACTGTTCCGACCGGAGACACTTCCTCGTGCCACTCCCCGTCCGCGTCCTGGTAGAGGCGCGCACGCAGCATGTCGTGACGATCGAGCACCGCTGCCACCGTGCGTTCGAGCGTCTCGCGCTCGATGCCGACCGGAAGCTGAAGCAGCGCTGTTTGTGTGTAACGGCCGAATTCGGTGCTGCGGTCCAACATCCACCGCACGACCGGGGTGAGCGGCATCGGGCCGACTCCCCCACCGTCGAGTTCTTCGAGCACCACGGCGTCGCCGCCGAGAACAGCGACCTCCGCGAGAGCGGCCACGGTCTTGCGCTCGAAGATGTCGCGGGGAGCCAGCACCAGCCCGGCGGCCTTGGCGCGCGAGACCAACTGGATCGACATGATGCTGTCGCCGCCGAGTGCGAAGAACGAATCGTCGACGCCGACGGTATCGAGCCCGAGAACGTCCGCGAACAGACCGGCCAGGATCGATTCGACTTCGGTTGCGGGCAAACGACTTTCGGTGACGTTTGCCGAGAAGTCCGGTGCCGGGAGTGCACGGCGATCGAGTTTGCCGTTGGCGGTCAGCGGCAGCTCGTCCAGGACGATCAACGCTGCGGGCACCATGTACGAGGTCAACGAGTTGCCCACGAAGTCGAGAACGGCCGCATGGTCGAGTGCGCGACCGGCCTCGGCCACGACGTAGCCGATCAGGCGATCACCGAAACCGTCGTCGCGGACGGCGACCACGGAAGCCGCTACCCCGTCGAATGCCAGTAGCGCGCTTTCGATTTCGCCCAGTTCGATACGGAAGCCGTGCAACTGGACCTGCATGTCGCTTCGACCCAGGTATTCGAGAGCCCCATCGCGATTCCACCTGGCGGTGTCACCGGTGCGATACATACGCGCACCAGCATCGCCGGAGGGGTCGGCAACGAAACGTGTTGCGGACAGCCCTGCTCGGCCGAGGTATCCGCGAGAGAGCTGTGCCCCGGACACGTACATCTCCCCGACGACGCCGGGCGGAACAGGATTGAGGCGGGTGTCGAGAACGGCGACACGCAGTGCCGGGATCGCCTGGCCGATGACGCTGGCCGAAGCGGACGCCGCGAACTGCTCGGTCAGAGCCAGATGGCTCACGTGGACCGTCGTCTCGGTGATGCCGTACATGTTGACCAGGGTCGGCGAGGTCTCCTCGTGCCGTGCGTACCAGCGACCGAGCTGCCCGAGATCGAGTGCTTCTCCACCGAAGATGACGTACCGCAGCGACAGTGCGTCCGATCCGTCGGCGGATCCACCGGCCGCGGTTGCCACACGATCGGCTTCGGCGAACTGGTAGAACGCCGTCGGCGTCTGGTTGAGAACCGTGACCTTCTCGCGAATCAGCAACTCACGGAACAGTTCCGGCGAGCGTGCGGTGTAGTAGTCGACGACCACGAGAGTGCCGCCGTGCAGCAGTGGTCCCCACAGTTCCCACACCGAGAAGTCGAACGCGTAGGAGTGGAACATGGTCCACACGTCGCGGTCGTCGAAGTGGAACAGATCCGTGGTGTTCGCGAACAGCGTCGCCACGTTACGGTGCGCGATCTGCACACCCTTGGGACGTCCGGTACTACCCGAGGTGTAGATGACGTAGGCGATCGAATCGGCATCGGTGGTGCAGATGCGGTCGGCGTCGGTCAGCGGGGCTCCGGACACGCTTGCCAGCTCGGCGACCGCTTCGGGTGCATCGAGCAGCAGCATCTCGACATCGGAAGCAGGCACCGATGCACTGTCGGCGACGGTGGAGATCACACAGACCGGTGACGCGTCGTCGAGCATGAAGGCGAGCCGGTCGGCCGGATAGCCGACGTCGATCGGGAGGTAGCCGCCGCCGGATTTGACGACCGCCAGCAGAGCAATGATCAGCTCCTCGGTGCGCGGCATCGCAACCGCCACCAGGGACTCCGACGTCACACCCCGAGCCACGAGGATTCGCGCAAGTCGGTTCGAGCGGTCGTCCAGCTCGGCGTAGGTCAGCGAGCGATCGCCGAACACGACTGCCTGTGCTTCGGGGAACTGCGCAGCGGCAGCGGCGAAGCGGTCGGCCAGTGTCGCATCGGTCGCCGTGTGGCCGTCGTGGTTCCACTGCCGGGCCATGGCGTCGAATTCACCCGGCAACAGGATGTCGATGTCGCCGACAGCACGATCGGGATCGGTGGTCACGCCGGCGAGGACGGCACCGAATCGAGTCGAGAACTCGTCCACGGAGATCTCGTCGAACAGGTCGACCGCATAGGTGATCGCAGCGGTCATACCCGCCGGAGCACCGGAGTCGTCGAACCGTTCCGCGACGGTCAGCTGGAGGTCGAACTTCGCGACGTGGGCGTCGATGTCGACGGCCTCGACGGTGAGTTCGGGTAGCTCCAGTGCCGCCGAGGTGTTGTTCTGGAATTCGAGCAGTACCTGGAACAACGGCGAGTGATCGGTGGAACGGGCCGGATCGAGGACGTCGACGAGACGCTCGAACGGCACGTCGGTGTTGTCGAACGCCGCCAGGTCCGCGGCACGGGTCCGGCGGAGCAGCTCGGTGAACGAGAGATCGGGCGCTACCTCGGTGCGCAGAACCAAAGTCCCGACGAACATGCCGACCAAATCGTCGAGCGCCGCGTCGCCACGCCCGGCGATGGGCGTGCCGACTGCGATGTCCTCGGTCCCGCTGAGGCGAGCCATGAGGATCGACCATGCTGCATGCATGGCCATGAACACGGTCGCGTCGTTCGCGCGGGCGAGGTCCACCAGGCCGGCGTGGACGTCTGGCTCGATCTCGAACCGAACACTGTTGCCGCGCATCGATTGCCGTGCCGGGCGAGGATGGTCGAGCGGAAGCGGCAGCAGCTCGGGTAGATCCGCGAGAGTGGACTTCCAGAACCCCAGCTGCTGTGCTGCCACCGAGCTCGGGTCGGACTCGTCGCCGAGGACCGAGCGTTGCCACATCGCGAAATCGGCGTACTGAACGTCGAGCGGCGCCCACATCGGGGCTGACCCCGACACGCGAGCCCCGTACGCCACCATGACATCTCGAGCCAGCGGTGCCATGGACGCGCCGTCGGCGGCAATGTGATGCACGATGATCGACAGCACGAAATCCTCGGGTGCCGTCCGGTACAGAACGGCCCGGAAGGGCAGGTCCTTCGACACATCGAATCCGCGGGCGGCAGCGGACGAGATCGCGGTGACGATCTCGGTGGCATCGACGTCGACGACCTGCAGATCGGTCGTCGCCGCGTCGGTGCCGAGAATGTGCTGCTCGGGGCGATCGCCGTGCGAGGGGAACACGGTGCGCAGCGACTCGTGCCGCGCCAGCACGTCACCGATCGCAGCGTTCATTGCCTCGATGTCGAGACGGCCTGTCAATCGAACCGCGAGCGGGATGTTGTAGGCGGCCGAGTCGACGTCGAACTGGTTGATGAACCACATTCTCTGCTGAGCCATCGACAACGGAATCGAGCTCGGGCGAGGCTTCGCAGTGAGCGCCGGACGGCGCGCGGCACCGGCCGGGTTGCTGTGCACTCGCACCGCCAACGACTCGACCGTGGGTGCCTCGAACAACGCACGAACGCTGACAGCGGTGTCGAGGGCTGCATTCACCCGAGCGGTGAGGCGGGTGGCGCTCAGCGAGTCTCCACCGAGATCGAAGAAGCTCGAGTCGATGCCGACGCTGCCTACGCCGAGAACCTCGCCGAAGATGTCGGCGATGATTCGCTCGGTCTCGTTGCGAGGAGCGCGCGAGTCGCTGCCGAGGTGCAGATCCGGGGCGGGCAGCGCCTGTCGATCGAGCTTGCCCGCGGGCGTGAGCGGGATCGACTCCAGGGCAACGAACGCCGTCGGAATCATGTGTGTCGGAAGCGAACTCGACGCCCGAGTGCGCAGCGTCGTCACATCGATTTCGTGGCCGGGCCGCGGAAGAACGTAGGCGACCAGGATCGTGCTTCCGGCAGGTCCGTCGACACCGATCGTCGTAGCGAATTCGACTGTCGGATCATCGGTCAGCACCGCGTCGATCTCGCCGAGCTCGATACGGAAACCGCGCACCTTGACCTGGAAGTCGCTGCGTCCGACGTACTCGAGGGTGCCCGACTCGGTCCACCGCACGACGTCACCGGTTCGGTACATACGCTCGCCGGGCTCGCCGAACGGGTTCGCGACGAACCGCTCCGCCGTCAGACCGAATCGCGAATGGTAGCCACGCGCCAGGGCGGGGCCGGCGAGGTAGAGCTCTCCTGCGACACCGACCGGTACCGGATGCAGACGCGAATCCAGCACTACTTCGCCGAAACCGATTGTCGGCGCGCCGATATCGATGGGCGAGCCCACGTGCAGCTGGTCACTGACGGAGGAGAAGATGGTGGCCTCCGTGGGGCCGTACGCATTGAACATGCGCCGGCCCGGTGCCCACCGTGCGACGAGCTCGGGCGGACACACGTCGCCACCGGTTGCAACGACGCTCAGTTCGGTCAGACCGTCGGGGTCCACCGAGGCGAGGGCCGCGGGAGTCACGAACGCATGCGTGACGTGCTGCTGCGCCAGGAGCTCGCCGAGCTCCACGCCGCCGTAGACGGAGGTGGGTGCGATCACCATCGTGGCGGCACCCGAGATCACCATGGCCAGCTCGAGAATGGATGCATCGAAGCTCGGTGACGCGAACGCGAGAACCCGAGCGTTCGGAGTCACCTCGAAACGAGACCGTTCTTCCTCGGCCAGGTTGGCCAGGCCGCGATGAGTGACGGTGACGCCTTTGGGAACTCCGGTGGAGCCGGAGGTGTAGATCAGGTACGCGACCTGGTCGATGTGTACCGGTCGAGTGCGGTCGGAGTCGAGAACCGATGCGGTCGAACGGTTCGCGAGATCGCGGCGAGTGTCGTCGCGGTCGAGGACGGACCACGCAGCCGAGCCCAGACCCTCGACGGCACCGACGTGTTCGGTCGACGTGACGCCGATGGACGCGCCGGAGTCGACCAGCATGTGCTCGACTCGATCACGGGGGTAACTCGGATCGATCGGCAGGAAGGCCGCACCGGTCTTGGCCACGGCCCAGATTGCGAGAACCGATTCGATGGAGCGCGGCAAAGCAAGTGCCACAACGGTTTCCGGACCTGCTCCGCGGGCGATCAACGCACGCGCCAGCGCAGACGACCGAGTGTCCAATTCGGTGTAGGTCAGTGTCCGACCTGCGCTCCACACTGCCGTACCACCGGGGTTGCGGGCAGCAGCATCGGTGAGGATGTCCGGCAGGAGGCGCTCGGTCGTGGAAGCGGGACCACGTACCGGGGCCAGCCTGTTCGATTCCTCCGAGGACAGCAGCGACAGCGATGCGACCCGTTGGTCGGTGTCGGTCGCGATCGCCTCGAGAACACGCACGATTCGATCGACGGTGGCGACGACGACACTGTGCTCGAACAGCTCGGGCAGGTACTTGGCTTCGATGTGCAATCGGTCGTCGACCATCGCGACCAGGGTCAGCGGATACTGTGCGGTGTCGCTGCCGTCGTGCACGTCGTGCACCCGCATGCCGGCGAGATCGGTCTCGGCCGACAGACCCGCTCGGTCCATCGGATACGACTCGAACACGGTGAGCGTGTCGAACGCGACCGCGGGACCGACGGCACGCTGGATATCGGTCAGGCCAAGGTAGTGGTGATCGAGCAGCGAAGCCTGTTCGGCCTGCACCCGATCGAGGTACTGGCCGAGTGTTTCGGCTGGATCCAGCACGATGCGCACCGGCAGCGTGTTGATGAACAGACCGACCATGGACTCGATATCCGAGACCTCCGGCGGACGTCCCGAGACGGTGGCACCGAACACTACGTCCGTGCGACCGGTCAACGTGCCCAGCACCATCGCCCACGAAGCCTGCACCATCGAGTTCATCGTGATGCCGCGTGCCCGGGCGAGACTGCGCAGTCGTTCGGTCTGCTCGGTGTCCAGGGAAACCAACGCGCGGCCGGCCAAGGTCGACTCCTGGCGACGGCTCTCGACCGGCGTCAGCAGGGTGGGTTCGGCGAGACCCGCGAGCGCTTCCGTCCATGCCGCACGAGCTGCCGAGTGATCACGCCGCGACAACCACGACAGGTAGTCGCGGTACGCAGGTACGCGCGGAAGAACGGCGTCGTCGCCGTCCACGACGTAGAGCGTGAGCAGGTCCTTGAGGAGCAGCGGCGTCGACCATCCGTCGAGCAGGATGTGGTGGTTGGTCATCACCAGACGCCACTCGCCCGGGGCCAGCGTCACGAGCATGAAGCGCAGCAACGGCGCCTGTGCCATGTTGAATCGCGTTGCGCGGTCGTCGTGTTCGATTCGCTCGAGCTCGGCTGCGCGATCGTCGACGCTCAGCGACGACAGGTCGACCGAGGTCCACGGCACATCGACGTCGTGATGCACGATCTGGATGGATTCGCCGTCGTTGTTGTGGACGAACGCCGTGCGCAGGTTCGCGTGGCGCCGCAGTAGGGCCTGGGCAGCGCGGCGGAAGCGAGCCTCGTCGACGTCCCCGCGGAGGTCGAGCACCAGCTGCACGATGTAGGCATCGACGGACTGATCCGACAGTTCGGCATGGAAGAGCAAACCGGCCTGCAGAGGCGTCATCGACCAGATGTCGTCGAGAGTCGGGTACACCCGCTCGAGATCGTCGATGGACTTCTGGTCGAGGCTCACCAGATCGAGATCGGACGGGGTGAACCCGCCGGTCCCCGGCCGCTGAGCGAGCTGCGTCAGCGCGGTGAGAGCCTGCTTCCACAACTGGGCGAGTTCGGTGACTTCGTCGGCGTCGAGCACGCCCGTCGGGAATGCGAAGGTCGCCTCCAACCGAGGTCCGGTCGGTGTCGCCGTGGTGACCGCGTTGATGTCGAGCGCAGCGGCGACCGGCAGGTCCTCGTCCTGGGAATCGCCGACGCCGGAGTCGTCGACCGGCAGCCACCCGTGTCCGCGGAGCTCGTCCGGAACGTCGGTGCTGTATCGACCGAGGTAGTTGAAACTGACCTGGGGTGCCGGGAAGTCACGCAGTGTCGCACCGGCCTCCTCGTCCAGGTAGCGGAGCATGCCGTACCCGATGCCGTGATCGGCAACGGCGAGCAACTGCTCCTTGACGGACTTGACCAGTGCTGCTGCCGCGTCCCCGCCGGCGAGAGCGTCGTCGAGGTCGATCCCGTCGAGGGTCAGTCGAAGTGGGTAGATGGTGGTGAACCAACCGATGGTGCGGCTGAGATCGGCTCCCGGAACCACATGGTCCTCTCGGCCGTGGCCCTCGAGAGAGATCAGCGCGTCGGACACGACGACACCGCGGTTTCGTCGCCACACGGCGGTCGCCAGAGCCAGAGCGGCCAGTAGACCGTCGTTGACGCTGCCGTGGAACGCCTCGGGCAGAGCCGTCAACAGGCCCTCGGTGACATCGGTCGACAGAGTGACCTCGACCTTGTCCACCGTTCGATAGACGTCGATCTCGCGGTCGAGTGCGCGTGAACCGATGAGCGGATCGGGATCGGCGAGCGCGTCGCGCCATACTGCGAGCTCGTCCGAACGCGTTGCGGTGACCTCGCGCAGGCCGTGCGCCCAACGACGCATCGAGGTACCGACCGGGGCCAGTTCCGGTGTGCTGCCGCCGATGATCTGAGCCCACGCCGACGCGAGGTCGGGCACGAGAATTCGCCACGAGACGCCGTCGATCACGAGGTGGTGCGCGACGACGAGCAGTCGGCTGCCTTCGGAGCCGGCGTCGAACCAGACCATCTGAATCATGACACCGGCATCGGGTGCCAGACGATCCACTGCTGCAGCGGCTTCCGACCTGGCCTGATCCGAGAACTCCGGTCCCCGAACACTGTTCGACTCCACCCGGCGGACGACGGACTGCGCCGTCACGGAACCGATCGGGAGCACCTCCATCGACGGCTCTTCGGCACGGTGCAGAACTGCACGGAGCATGTCGTGGTGATCGAGGACGGTCTGAACGGTTGCTTCGAGAACGTCGAGCTCGATATCGGACGGCAGTGTCAGCACGGCAGTCTGTGTGTGCTTGTCGAGTACCGACGTGCGGTCGAGCATCCAGTGCACGATCGGGGTGAGCGGGACGTCTCCGACGCCGCCGCCGGGCAGCTCGTCGAGCACGAGCGGAACGGTCCCGTCGCCGGCGGCGACGACCTCGGCCAGTGCGGCAACGGTCTTGTGCTCGAACACATCTCGCGGCGACAGAGCCAGCCCTGCCGCTTTCGCGCGGGAGACGAGCTGAATCGACATGATGCTGTCTCCGCCGAGCGCGAAGAAGGAGTCGTCGACTCCGACGCGATCGAGGCGGAGCACCTCGGCGAACAAACCGGCGAGCGTCTTCTCGACGGCATTGTCGGCGTCGCGTCCCGAGGTGACCTGAGCGGACCAGTCGGGTTCGGGGAGGGCTTTGCGGTCGAGTTTGCCGGCCGGAGTCAACGGGATCGACTCCAACATCACGAACGCCGAGGGCACCATGTGCGCAGGCAGCACCGACGCCGCATGATCACGCAGCACACCGGCATCGAACGACGCACCGGCCACCGGCAACACATACGACACCAACACCGTCGACCCCGCCGCGGACTCACGCCCGACAGTGACCACGAAATCGACACCCGACACAGCCGCCAACACCGAATCGATCTCACCCAACTCGATGCGGAAACCACGCACCTTCACCTGAAAATCGCTGCGCCCCACATACTCCAACGCACCCGAGGCATTCCACCGCACCACATCACCGGTGCGATACATCCGCGAACCCGCACCACCGAACGGATTGGCCACGAACCGCTCCGCCGACAACCCCGACCGCGCGTGATACCCACGAGCCAACGCCGGACCCGCCAGATACAACTCACCCACCACACCCACGGGCACCGGATTCAACCGCGCATCCAACACCACCTCCGCGAAACCGATCGTCGGCGAACCGATATCGACCGACTCCCCCACCACCAACGCCGACGAAATCGACGAGAAAATCGTCGCCTCCGTCGGACCGTACGCATTGAACATCCGCCGACCCGGCGCCCACCGCGCCACCAACTCCGGAGCACACACATCACCACCGGTGACCACGACCTCCACCGAATCCAACCCCACCGGATCCACCGACGCCAACGCCGCCGGAGTCACGAACGCATGCGTGACCCGCTCCTCGGCGAGCAACGACGCCAACTCCACCCCACCGAACACCATCGCCGGCGCAATCACCATCGTCGCCCCACCCGAGAACGCCAACACGAACTCGAGAATCGACGCATCGAAACTCGGCGACGCGAACGCCAACACCCGAGACGACGGCCCCACACCGAACCGAACCCGCTCCTCGGCAGCCAAGTTCCCCACACCACGATGAGTGACCACCACCCCCTTGGGCACACCCGTGGACCCCGAGGTATAGATCAGATACGCCGCATCATCGAGACGCAACACACCCGAACGCTCGGCATCCAACACCGGAGCAGGCGAAGCGAACGCCAGATCCGCCACCACATCGGCATCGTCGAGCACCACCCACGACACCCCACCCACACCCGCAACCGCATCCAGATGCGCACCCAACGTCACACCCACCACAGCACCGGAATCGACCAACATGTGCTCGATCCGATCCACCGGATAATTCGGATCCACCGGCAAGAACGCACCACCGGCCTTCGCCACCGCCCACACCGCCACCACGGACTCCACCGACCGCGACAACGCCAACGCCACGAACGACCCCGGACCCACACCACACGACATCAACACCCGCGCCACACGCGACGACGCCGCATCCAACTCCCCATACGAGAGCACCCGAGAACCCGACACCACCGCAACACCACCGACACCAGCAACACCGACCGCACCAGCCAACAACTCCGGCAACACCACACCCGCAACAGAACGCGGACCACGAACCGGAGCCAACGCTGAGTACTCGTCGCTCGAGAGGATGTCGATGTCGCCGACGCGAACGGACGGCGTGGCCGTCACAGCGTCGAGGATCCGCACCAGACGATCGGACATGACACGCACGGTGTCGGCATCGAACAGTTCTGTGGCGTAACGGAAGCTGGCTTCGATGCCGACCGGGTTCCCGGAAGCGTCGAACTCCTCGGAGACCGTGAGCTGCAGGTCGAAGTTGGAGATGTCGTTGGGCAGTTCGATGCCCTCGATCGACAGCCCGGGCAAGGTCACCGTCGGTCGATCGGTGTGCTGGAACTCGAGCATCACCTGGAACAACGGGGCGTGAGCGGTGGACCTGGCGGGGTCGACTGCGTCGACGACCCGCTCGAACGGCACGTCCGCGTGGGTGAAGGCCGCCAGGTCGACGGTGCGCACATCGGCCAACAGATCCTCGAACGGGGTCGACCCGGGCACCTGGGTGCGGAGGACGAGCGTGTTGACGAACATGCCGACGAGCTCGTCGAGTGCGGCATCGCCTCGACCGGAGATCGGTGTGCCGACCGAAATGTCCTCGGTACCGGACAGCCGTGCCAGCAGCACGGCCAGAGCGGCGTGCACGATCATGAACGAGCTCGAATTGTGCTGCGCAGCAACGGCGACGAGCCGAGCATGCACTGCGGGATCGATCGCGAACGAGACGGTGTCGCCGCGCAAGGACGCCACTGCCGGACGCGGACGATCGGTCGGCAACGGCAGCACTTCCGGGCTACCCGCCAACGCGTCGACCCAGTACGTCACCTGCTTCGCCATCAGGGAGTCGGGATCGGATTCCTCGCCGAGGAATCGGCGCTGCCACAGCGCGTAGTCGGCGTACTGCACCGGCAACGGTTCCTGGCTCGGCGCATGACCTGCAGCTCGGGCGCTGTACGCCACCATCAGGTCGCGGGCGAGCGGCGCGCTGGAGAAGCCGTCGGAGGAGATGTGATGGACCACCATGACGAGTACGTGTTCGTTCTCGTCCTGACGGATCAGGCGGACGCGCAACGGAACATCGGCCACGACGTCGAAGCCGGCACCGGCGACGGCGCCGATGAGCTCGGCGACCTGCCGGTCGTCCTCTGCGGGAACCGGAGTCAGGTCCGGAACGGCCGATGCCACGTCTAGGACGGACTGCACGGGGCCGTCGTCGGTGAGCGGGAACATCGTTCGAAGAGACTCGTGGCGTGTGAGCACGTCGGCTATGGCCGAGCGCATCGCGTCGACGTCGAGGATGCCGCTCAGGCGCATCGCGAACGCGACGTTGTAGGCAGCCGACTCGGTGTCGTACTGATTGATGAACCACATCCGCTGCTGTGCCAGCGACAGCGGCACCACCGCGGGTCGTTCCTGTGGCACCAACCGAGGCGTCGGTGCGGAGTCCTGTGTGCTGACGTCGATGCCCGCGGACAGCGATCGAACAGTCGGTGAATCGAACAGATCTCGGATGCCGATGTCGGTTCCGAGGGCGGCATTGACGCGTGCGACGAGGCGCATCGCGATCAGCGAGTTGCCGCCGATCTCGAAGAAGCTCGAGGTCGCGCTGACCTGTGCGACGCCGAGCAGATCCGCGAAGACGCCCGCGACGATCTCTTCGACCGGATTCTCCGGTCCGACGAATTCGGACGCAGCAACGGTGAACTCGGGGGCCGGCAGTGCCTTTCGGTCGAGCTTGCCGCTGGCATTGAGAGGAAGTGAGTCGAGTACGACCACATGCGAGGGCACCATGTACCCCGGCAGCCGACGTCCGGCTTCGGCGATCACCTCTGCCGAGTCGACCGCGTGACCGGATGCGGAGACCACGTAGGCCACCAACGTCTCGCCGGTGTTCGGATCCTTGTGCACCAGAGCGATTGCCTGGGCGACGGACTCCGAGCGCAGCAGCACCGCTTCGATCTCGGGAAGCTCGATACGCAGACCACGCAGCTTCACCTGGAAGTCGGTACGGCCGATGTACTCGAGTTCGCCGTCGGCGCGCCAACGAACCAGGTCGCCGGTGCGGTAGAGACGTTCACCCGGCTCGCCGAACGGATCGGCGACGAAGCGATCGGCGGTGAGATCGCCGCGGCCGACGTAGCCGCGAGCGAGCTGAACTCCGGCCAGGTACAGCTCGCCGGGAGCACCGATCGGGGCCGGTCGAAGCGACGCGTCGAGCACGTACAGACGGGTGTTCCAGACCGGCGAACCGATGGGAATGGACACGCCGTCGTGGCCGGTGACGTGGTAGTAGCTGACGTCGACGGCGGCCTCGGTAGGACCGTAGAGGTTGTGCAGCGCGGCCTGGGAGAACTGCGCGAACTGCGCGGCGGTGGCGGGCGGAAGTGCTTCGCCACTGCAGAAGACGAGCCGTAGTGACACACAGTCCGCAGCCCGAGCTCCGGCTGCGAACACCGCGAGCATCGACGGCACGAAGTGCGCGGTGGTGATGTGTTCGGCCGCGATGATCTTCGACAGGTACACCGGGTCGCGATGGCCGTCGGGCTCCGCCACGACGAGCTTGGCACCGACCTGCAGGGGCCAGAAGAACTCCCACACCGATACGTCGAACGTGGCCGGGGTCTTCTGCAACACCGTGTCGGCGGGCGCGAGGTGGTACTCGTCCTGCATCCACAGCAGTCGGTTCACGATGGCCGAGTGCGTGACGGCGACGCCCTTGGGTCGGCCGGTGGAGCCGGAGGTGTAGATCACGTAGGCGGTGTTGGCTCCGTGCAGGCTTCCGAGGCGGTCCTGGTCGGTGATCGAGGAGCGGTCGCGATCGGAGACGTCGAGAAGATCCACCGCGAGAACAGGAGTGGCGACCGCGATGTCGATCCAATCGCGGCTCGTGGTGAGAATGCACACCGGCTGAGCGCTCGACAGCACGTAGGACGATCGCTCGACCGGGTGATCGGGGTCGATCGGTACATAGGCACCGCCGGCCTTGACGATCGCGTACATACCCACGAGCAGATCGATCGAACGTCGGATCGCGAGCCCGACGTGGGACTCGGGCCCTACACCCAGTGAAATGAGATGCCGTGCAAGTTGATTGGCGCGCTCGTCCAGCTCCAGGTAGGTGATGTGCTCGTCCTCGAAGACGAGGGCGGTCGAGTACGGACCACGCAGCACCTGACGGTCGAACAGACTGCTCAGAGTCATGTCGACGGCCCCGGTGTGGAGCTGTCGGTGGACCGGATCCTCGATGAGACGTGCGGTGTCGTTCCACTCGAACAGTACGAGTTCTCGTTCGGCCGGGGACAGAATGTCGATGTCGCCGGTACGAATGTCCGTCGAGCTGCCGATGGTCGCGACGATCCTCAGGAATCGGTCGACGAAACGGTCGATGGTCTCGGGATCGAACAGATCCGTTGCGTACGTGAACGACGCCGACAGGGCTCCCGACTCGTCGACCGGTTCCTGGTCGACGCGAAGCTGCAGGTCGAATTTCGCAGTGTCGGTACCGATTTCCTCGAATTCGACGACGAGTTCGGGTAGCTCGAGCACGGCGGTGGCGTTGTTCTGGAATTCGAGGAGCACCTGGAACAGGGGTGAATGATCGGTCGACCTGGCGGGATCGAGTACGTCCACGAGCCGCTCGAACGGAATGTCGGTGTTGTCGAAGGCCGCGAGGTCGGAGCTACGAGCGCCGGCGAGCAGTTCGGCGAAGCTGGCCTGTGGCTCGACCTGCGTGCGAAGAACGAGGGTTCCGACGAACATTCCGACGAGATCGTCGAGTGCTGCGTCCCCTCGGCCGGCGATCGGGGTGCCGATGGCGATGTCCTGGGTGCCGCTCAGGCGCGCGAGGAGCACGGCCAGAGCGGAGTGCACGACCATGAACAGAGTCGACTCGTGTTCGGCAGCAACCGAAGACAGGCGAGCTGCGACATCGGCCGGAATGGTGAACGGTGTGACGCTGCCGCGCATCGACTGACGGGTGGGGCGTGGTCGGTCGAGCGGCATCGGTAGTACGTCGGGAAGGTCGGTCAGCGCGGACTTCCAGAATTCGATCTGGCGTGCTGCCACGGACGTGGGGTCGTTCTCGTCGCCGAGCACGTCGTGCTGCCACAGCGCGAAGTCTGCGTACTGCACCGGCAGTGGTGCCCACGTCGGCTGCGAACCCGCGGATCGAGCACTGTAGGCGACCATGACGTCGCGGGCGAGCGGTGCCATCGAGGCACCGTCGGCAGCGATGTGATGGACCACGATCGAGAGCACGAAGCTCTCCGGGCCGGTGCGGTACAGAACCGCCCGGAACGGGAGATCGACGGTGACGTCGAATCCCGTTGTGGCGGAGCTACGTACGAGCGCGTCGACGGCATCGGCAGCCACGTCGACGACGCGGAGCGGAAGGTTCGGTCCGGTGACGTTCTCGGGCGGAAGTATCACCTGATTCGGCAGGTCGCCCACTGTGGGGAACACCGTGCGCAGCGACTCGTGTCGAGTCAGCACGTCGCCGACGGCAGCGGACATCGCATCGACGTCCAGCCGGCCCGACAGGCGAACGAGAAGAGGAATGTTGTACGCAGGCGAGGATGCATCGAACTGATTGATGAACCACATACGTTGCTGCGCCAGCGACAGCGGAACGGACTCCGGCCGATCGGCGGGAACCAGTGCCGGGCGACGGTGCAGCGATGCGCCCGTCGACTCCGCACGGTCGGCGAGGGTGCGAACCGTCGATGCCTCGAACAGATCGAGGACCCGCAGATCCGTACCCAGAGCTGCGTTGACGCGGGCGATCAAACGTGTTGCGACAAGGGAGTTTCCGCCGAGATCGAAGAAGCTGTCGGTGACGCCGACACGATCGAGCTCCAGTACGTCGCAGAACACGGCAGCCACAGCCGCCTCGTACTCGGTTTCCGGCGACTCCGTGGTGCTCTGCGAACCGAGCTCGGGTTCGGGGAGGGCTTTGCGGTCGAGTTTGCCGGCCGGAGTCAACGGGATCGACTCCAACATCACGAACGCCGAGGGCACCATGTGCGCAGGCAGCACCGACGCCGCATGATCACGCAGCACACCGGCATCGAACGACGCACCGGCCACCGGCAACACATACGACACCAACACCGTCGACCCCGCCGCGGACTCACGCCCGACAGTGACCACGAAATCGACACCCGACACAGCCGCCAACACCGAATCGATCTCACCCAACTCGATGCGGAAACCACGCACCTTCACCTGAAAATCGCTGCGCCCCACATACTCCAACGCACCCGAGGCATTCCACCGCACCACATCACCGGTGCGATACATCCGCGAACCCGCACCACCGAACGGATTGGCCACGAACCGCTCCGCCGACAACCCCGACCGCGCGTGATACCCACGAGCCAACGCCGGACCCGCCAGATACAACTCACCCACCACACCCACGGGCACCGGATTCAACCGCGCATCCAACACCACCTCCGCGAAACCGATCGTCGGCGAACCGATATCGACCGACTCCCCCACCACCAACGCCGACGAAATCGACGAGAAAATCGTCGCCTCCGTCGGACCGTACGCATTGAACATCCGCCGACCCGGCGCCCACCGCGCCACCAACTCCGGAGCACACACATCACCACCGGTGACCACGACCTCCACCGAATCCAACCCCACCGGATCCACCGACGCCAACGCCGCCGGAGTCACGAACGCATGCGTGACCCGCTCCTCGGCGAGCAACGACGCCAACTCCACCCCACCGAACACCATCGCCGGCGCAATCACCATCGTCGCCCCACCCGAGAACGCCAACACGAACTCGAGAATCGACGCATCGAAACTCGGCGACGCGAACGCCAACACCCGAGACGACGGCCCCACACCGAACCGAACCCGCTCCTCGGCAGCCAAGTTCCCCACACCACGATGAGTGACCACCACCCCCTTGGGCACACCCGTGGACCCCGAGGTATAGATCAGATACGCCGCATCATCGAGACGCAACACACCCGAACGCTCGGCATCCAACACCGGAGCAGGCGAAGCGAACGCCAGATCCGCCACCACATCGGCATCGTCGAGCACCACCCACGACACCCCACCCACACCCGCAACCGCATCCAGATGCGCACCCAACGTCACACCCACCACAGCACCGGAATCGACCAACATGTGCTCGATCCGATCCACCGGATAATTCGGATCCACCGGCAAGAACGCACCACCGGCCTTCGCCACCGCCCACACCGCCACCACAGACTCCACCGACCGCGACAACGCCAACGCCACGAACGACCCCGGACCCACACCACACGACATCAACACCCGCGCCACACGCGACGACGCCGCATCCAACTCCCCATACGAAAGCACCCGCGAACCCGACACCACCGCAACACCACCGACACCAGCAACACCGACCGCACCAGCCAACAACTCCGGCAACACCACACCCGCAACAGAACGCGGACCACGAACCGGAGCGAGACGCGCACGTTCGGCGGCGGAGAGCAACTCCACGTCACCGACGGCACGCTGTGGGTCATTCGTCAGTGCGTCGACGATGCGCACCAGACGACGACCGATCTGAGCAACACTGCCGGCATCGAACAGTTCTGTGGCGTAATCGATGACGACATGCGGAGATTCGGACTCGTGAACCGTGACGACGAGATCGAAATCTATTCCGTCGCGCGGAAGCGGAGACTCCCCGAAGCGGAGCGCGACCTGGGCGAGGGGGTTGTGCGAGCCGGTTTCGGCCGAGCCGAGTGCTCGGGCTATCTCGGCGAAGGTGGCATCGGCGTGGGCGGACGCATCGACGAACTCTGCCGCGGTGGTGCCGACGAAGTCCGAGAACGACTGGCGGCCGTCGGGGCGGGTGCGCAGAACAACCGTCTCGCCGCGGCCGGAGGGTACTGCGATCGAGACGTCGTCGGTGGATGCGAGACGCGAAAGAAGAACGGCCACAGCGGATTCGAGCACGACGAACGGGGTGGTCGAGCTGTCGTCGGCGAGCCGGCTCACGGCATCCCACGCTGCGGACCCCAGGGCAACCTCGTGCGATGCACGAACATGCCCGATGCGCGAAGGCCGGGGGCGGTCGGTCGGCAGCGCGAGCAGGTCCGGTGCATCGGCCAGTCGATCGACCCAGTGGGCTACGTGCGCCGCAGCGCGTCGGCGGCGGCGACCTTCGAGGGCGCTGTCCGGATGAACTTGCAGGACGGGCACGTCCGGGCCGGAGGCGATGAATTCGGTGACCATGTCGACGAAACTGGAGTGATGCGTCGTCAGGTCGTTGTCGTCGTAGCGGTTGGGGTTTGCCCGGAAATCGACGAACGTTCTTGCAGGAGTACCACTCTGGTAAACGTTGACGAGGAGGTCCTCGACCGGGCCGGACGTGACGATGTTGAATTCGCCGACGATCGAGCCGAGCTGAATCTGCTGATGGAACAGCATCATGTTGACCATCGGGCCGGCGAGTTGTTTGTCGCTTCCCGTGGCTGCCAACTCGCGCCGGATGTCTTCGATGCTGAACCTCTGGTGCCGCAACGCACCCATCAGCTCGAGCTGTACCTGCTGTACGAGTTCACCGACGGTGGCCTTCTCGGAGACGCGCATCGGAATGGGTGCGACGTTGACCAACATTCCGCCGGATCGACGGAGGAGGGCCGTGGTGCGCGCGGACACGGGGATGTTGACCAGGACGTCTTCTCGCCCGGTCATGCGCGAGAGGTAACAGCCGAATGCAGCGATGAACACCGCGGCGGCCGTCCCGCCCTTCGTCGAGTCCGACGCTTCGAGTTCGGTGACGACGTCATCGGGCAGTGCGACACTGCGCAGCTTGCTGGCCGCGATGGTACGACCGGGTGTGTTGGACAGCGTGGCACCGTCGTGGATGCCCGCGGCCCTCGATGTCCAGTACTCCTTGTCCGTCTCGAAACGAGTGGACGTCCGGTACTCCTGATCGAGGTCGTACAGTCGCCGAAGTTCGGCTGCCTTGTTCGGCTCGGGTTCGACATTCTCGACCGCTGCGGTGTAGAGCGCAGCGGTGCGCTGGACCAGTGTCATGGCACCGTAGCCGTCGAGGGCGACGTGGTGGATCTTGCTGTACCAGAGGTTGCGTTCGTCCTCGACCTGAAGAATCCAGCTGTCGACGAGCGGATCGTTCTCCATGTCGACCGGCTTGACGTAGTTCTCGTCTATCCACGCCAGCGCCGACGCCATCGGATCGTCTTCTCCGCGAAGATCCAGGTAGTGCACCGACTGATCTATGCCGTGGTCGACCGTCTGAACCGGCTCCCCGTCGACCTGGGCCAGGCGCAGGTAGGCAGACTGGAACTCGTGCCCGGCGCGGGCCGACGCCTCCTGGAGAACCGCTATGTCGAGTGGTCCGCGCAGATCGACGTATTGGGCGATACAGACAGCGACGTCAGGCGCGAGTTGTTGCGCAAACCACATTCCGCGCTGCGCCGAGGACAGCGGGAAGGAATTGTCGAACCCTGTTCCGGTCGGCGGGACCTGAGAGCCACCGGTGGTCACTGCGCGCATTCACATGCCTTTCGGCGGGACGGAGGCACCGGCAAAAGCCGACGTCGAACCCGTGGAATCGGAGCCTTCGGCCGGGTGAGAGATCTCCGGCCGCGGCGGCGTCTGCGCGCGATTGAGCAATTCTGGCGTCCGTTCTGGTCTGCGTTCGTATCGGTCCACACACACTCGATGGCGGTTGTGGGGCTGTTTGGATTCGTCGCCTGGAGCTTGTCGGATTGAAACAGGGAAGAACCCCGTTTTCACCGGGCGGGCTGCATCGCGGGAACCTCACGCGAAGTAGAGCCGATCGACGGTGTCCGTGAACTCAGGAACACGGTTCCCCCTCCCTGTCAGGCGCTCGATCCGGACGCGGCATCGATGCCGATTGTTCGCTCCCCTGACATCGTGACCGAGGCGGCGTTCGGGGGTACGACGGCGGCCGCATCCTGGACCTCCAACACCTCCAGCGGCTTACAAAGATACAACATCGGCGAAGTTCTTTTGTGCGGTAGTCCTAGTGGGCATCGATTGTTCGGGGAAGCTTGTTACAAGATCGCTTGTGTGCGCCACCCGACCGCCGTTTTTACATCGAACGAATGATAGTGATTCGGACCGTCGATGCGCCGAATACCGACCCGAACGAACTTGACGACTGTTTCATTCCCGAAGCCGTCGACGTCGGACGCCGACGAGCGTCGCGATCAACCCCACTGCCGCGGCCAGAATCAGCGCCAGCTCCGCGCCGAAACCGATGCGTGTTGCCGGTGTGAGCGAGCTCCGCAGTTCGACCGTCGATACCAGTACATCCGGCTCGAACAGCGGGGTTTGCTGCAGGACGTTCCCCTCGGGTCCGACTACGGCACTGACGCCGCTCGTCGCGGCAACCACGACGGTGCGTCCGTGTTCGACGGCTCGCACCCGCGACATCGCCAGCTGTTGATACGTCATTTCCGTATCGCCGAACGTGGCGTTGTTGGTAGGGATCGCAATGAATTGCGCACCCGAACGAACGGACTCGTCGAGGGCTCGATCGAATGCGACTTCGTAGCACGTGGCTATTCCGGTCGCTATTCCTGCAGCGTGTACGACACCGTTTCCATTTCCAGGAACGAAATAGCCCGCTCGATCGGCGTATTCCGAAAACAGCCGAAAAAAACTTCGGTACGGCAAGTATTCACCGAAGGGCTGAATGATCTTCTTGTCGTGCCGCTCCCCTGGTCCGTCGGCACCGTTCCACGCGATGACGGAATTGGTGTTCGTGTTGTTCGCGTTGACCAGGACGGTGCCCACAAGAATCGGGGCACCGACGGCAACCGACGCCTGCGTGATGAGCGTCGCAGCGTCGGAGTTGCGCAGCGGGTCGATATCCGATGCGTTCTCCGGCCACACGACGAGATCCGGCGCGGGTTGCCTGCCCGCGTCGACATCGGCGGCCAGCGCCATCGTCTCGCGCACATGGTTGTCCAGTACCGCGCGTCGCTGCGCGTTGAAGTCCAGCCCCAGGCGAGGAACACTGCCCTGAATGGCAGCGATCGTCGCCGTGCGATCGCCGTCCCCGGTGTCGTTCGTGTGCAGAGTCGGGATCAGCGACACCGCAGTGATCGATGCGATCGCCGTGGTCACGACCGGTCCGACGAGCGATCGGGCGGTGACGCGACGCGTGAGTGTCAGCATCAGCGCGGCCAGTCCGGTACCGGTGAGCGCGACCCCGAAACTGAGCAGCGGTGCGCCTCCGACGCTCGCCAACGGAAGCAACCAGCCCTCGGGTTGTCCGAACGCCAGCCGGCCCCACGGAAATCCTCCGAAAGGAACGCTCGACCGAAGCCACTCGGCGGCGCTCCACATCAGTGCCATCGACAGCGGCCACCACGCACTGCGCGCAACCAGCACGGCCGTCATACCGAACAGACCGAGGAATAACGATTCGGCTGCGGCCAGCGCGACCCACGGCACCGGGCCGACGTAGACGCCGATCCACGGGAGCAGAGGAACGAAGAAGGCGAGGCCGGCCACGTAGCCGTATCCGAATCCGCCTTTCAGCGACACCGATCGCCGACCGCCGAACCCCGTCAGAACCAGTGCCAGTACTGCGATGCCGATGGGTCCCAGAAACCAGAGCGTTCGCGGCGGAAAACTGGCGAAGACGAGCGCGCCGGCAACGGCAGCCAGGACGGTCGACAGCGCAGGCCCGTACAGCCGGGTCAGTCGCGCAGTCGAGGAGTTCTCACTGCTCATGAACGACCCGTCCACGGTGCACCGTCATCGAGCAGCGGGGACCGACGGACGACGCCTCGAGGCTGGGCAGCGGTGCCACGCCCGCACGGGGGTCGGTCGACCACCGTTGAACGCTGTCCTTCGGTGCTCGAACGACGAGTTCGTCCACGTCCCACACCGCAAAGGACGCGGGGGCGCCCGGCACCAATGTTCCGGCCAAACCGTCGCGCACTCCCCCCGCCCGCCATGCACCGCGCGTCGCAGCCGAGAACGCCGCACGCGGCGACACCGAGCTCCCCGGAGTGCGGTGGTTCGCCGCAGCCCGGACCGTCGCCCACGGATCGAGGGACGTCACCGGCGCATCGGAGCCGAACGCCAGCGAGACTCCCGCAGACGCCAAGCGTGCGAACGGGTGGAGTTCGGCAGCGCGCTCGGCACCCAGACGTGCGGCGTAGAGGCCGTCGGCTCCGCCCCACGCCGCGTCGAACGCCGGCTGCATGCTGGCGATGACGCCCCACGACGCCAACAGGTCGGCTTGCTGCGCGGACACCATCGCCACGTGCTCGAGCCGGTGTCCGCAGGACGCGACGGCGGGCGTACCCAGATCGGCGACCACCCGGCCGAATGCAGTGACGGCGGCCGACACCGCGGCGTCGCCGATGACGTGGAAGCCGGCCTGAATTCCGGCCGTCGTGCAGGCGGCGATGTGTGCAGCTATCGCGTCGACATCTGCGTACGACACCCCGGTTCCGGGACCATCGGCGTACGGCGAGCTCAACCATGCGGTGTGCGACCCGAGGGATCCGTCGACGAAGATATCGCCTGCCAATCCGTGGGCACCGGTCTCTTCGAGCAATTCGCGGGCGCGTTCGGCGGTATCTGCCAGCTCGCCCCAGTAGCCGCGTACTTCGACGCCGTGCTCGGTGTTCATGAGTTCGCGGAAGTCGTCGATGCCCGACACCACCGGTCCTGCACATTCGTGGACCGCGACGATTCCGTGCGCCGCGGCGTCGTCCAGCGCAGCAGCCCTTGCTCGGCGTCGGGTGTCGGCGGTGAGCAGCGAGCGAGCGGTCTGCCGAGCACGATGGTGCGCGTCTGCGGTCAGTGGAGACTGTTCGGAGTAGCCGGAGGTGGCGTCGGCAGCGGACGCGGCGAACCGCAAGCGGGTGGATACGGCGGCCGAGTGCGAGTCGACTCGGGTGAGGTACACCGCTCGTCCGGGAGCAGCCGCATCGAGTTCGGCGGTGGTGGGAGGACGTTGTTCGGACCAGGTGGACTCGTCCCAACCGTGACCCCAGATCAGGTCGTCTTCCGAGGATGCCGCATGTTCTCGCACCATGCGTACGCAGTCCTCGACCGACGTGGACCGGCTCAGGTCCAGGCCGATCAACGACAGTCCGAGGTCGGTCACGTGAACGTGCGTGTCCACGAAGGCCGGAGCGACGAAAGAACCGGCCAGATCGATGACGGGAACGCCGGGATGCAAGGCTCGTCCGGTGCGATCCTCACCGATCCAGCTGATGATTCCGTCGGTCACGGCCATGGCGGTGGCATCGGGAGCCGAAGGACTGTAGATCCGTCCGCCGCAGAACAATTCGGTGGTCACGAGCGACCAGTCTGCCCCTACCGGTGGGACTTGGGGAAATCCCCGGCAGCGGGATCGACGCGGCCCGGGTCGATCACCTCACCCTCGAGAACGAGCGACGGTCCGGTGGTTCGTGGTCCGCGATTCTCGCCGGCCGTACGGTCGTCGAGTACCTCACCGTCGATGACCGTGGGGCGCATGCGCCGAGTGGACGCCGCGACTCGGGGCAGCCACCGCGCGGCCGCCCACAGCACGGCAGGCCGGAGCAGCCAGCGAGTCGGTGGGATCAACAGCAACAGGCCTACCACCGTGGTCACCAGGCCGGGCACGAACATGGCCACCGACCCTGCAGCGAAGAGTGCGCCGTCGGCCACGGCTCCCTCGGCCGAGCGTTCACCCTGCGATGCGCGTCGCAGGCCGTCCAGTACCCGCCGGCCTTGCGAACGGACCAGCAACGAACCGACCAACGATCCGGCGATGAGCAGCACCACGGTCCACAGCACACCGAGTGCACTGCCCACAGCGACCAGGGCTGTGACCTCGACCACGACGTAGAGCACGAACAGAGCGAGCATGACGGTCCTTTCTTCGCTTGGTCCGTACAACGTCCGGCACAGTCGTTTTTCTCCCGATGCGTCCTGTTTGCCGGGAGATTCTCAGGATCCAGGTCTGACGAGGCCGGATTCGTAGGCGAGTACGACGGCTTGCACTCGGTCACGTACTCCCAGCTTGGTCAGTATTCGGCCGATGTGGGTCTTGATGGTCGCCTCGGACAGGTGCAACACCGTCGCGATCTCGGCATTGGACAGCCCGGTTGCCAGGTGCGCCATGACCTCTCGCTCACGCCCGGTCAGGCCGTCCAGTACCGATGGGTCGACGGCCGGCTCGGTGCGCTCGACGAACCGCGACAACAGCCTCTTCGTGACTTTCGGTGATACGACGGCGTCACCCGCAGCCACGCTCCGAATCGCGGATACCAGATCCTCGGGCGGTGTGTCCTTGAGCAGAAATCCACTGGCTCCTGCCCTGAGCGCACCGAGTACGTGCTCGTCGAGATCGAACGTCGTCATGACCAGAACCCTGGTGTCCGATCCCGATTCGGTGATCGCTCGAGTGGCGGAGACCCCGTCGATCCCGGGCATGCGGACGTCCATCAAGACCACGGCGGGCGCCAGCCGTGCCACGGCTTCGATGGCACCGGAGCCGTCGGACGCTTCACCGATCACCTCGATGTCGTCCTGGGCTTCGAGCACCATGTTCAGGCCCATTCGCATCAGTTCCTGGTCGTCCACGACGACAACGGTGATCGGCACCGACACAACCTAACGCCTACTCGATCGGCAGTCTCGCCCGCACGAGCCATGAGCCCTGGGGTGTTCGACCGACCTGCAACGTGCCCTGCAACACCGCGACTCGCTCCCGCATCCCCACCAGTCCGTGTCCTCCGCCACCGGTCGGTGGCGCCGCACTGCCGGTGCCGTTGTCGGAGATTTCGACGGTGACGGTGTCTGCTTCGCGTGCGACCCGCACGACGGCTCGCGGGGCATGGCCGGCGTGCCGAAGAACGTTCGTCAGCGATTCCTGGACGAGTCGGTGGACGCCGAGACTGATCGCCGGGCTGATGTCGTCGAGATTGCCCGTCTGTTCCAACTCGACGTTCAGGCCGGCTCGACTCATCATTTCCACGACGCGGGCCAGACCGGCCGTGCCGTACTCGGGCATGTCGTCCGCGTCGGGGGTCGTCCGCAGCAGCGCGACCGTCCTACGCAGTTCGGCCAGCGCCTGTCGGCCCGTCGCCGAGATGTTGGCCACCGCCTGCTCGGCACGTTCGGGGTTGCGCCGGATGGCATACGACGCCCCGTCGGCCTGGACCACCATCACGCTCACCCCGTGGGCGACGACATCGTGCAGCTCGCGCGCGATACGTGTTCTTTCCATGAGCACGGCCTCCTCGGCGCGGCGATCCCGGTCGTACTCGGCCACGATCAGTCGGGCTTCCATCGCCTCGTCGTATGCGCGTCGGGCACCGAGGAATTCGGCAGCGACCCACGACAGTGCGTACAGCAGAGCGCTGAACAGCAGCGTCGTGAACAACGGCTGGTGGAAGAGCAACAACGACGACACCGAGTAGGCCGCCACACCGGCGGCGTAGACGGCCCCCTGCGCGCGGCCGACGTAGGCCACCAGGGTGTAGAGCATGATCGGCAACGCCAGTGCGGCCGGATGGCCGTTGGAGGTATCCCCGACCATGGCTCCCCACACGTCGGCGACGAACGTCGACACGAGCGCCACGGCCGCCACAGACCTGGGGAACCGACGCCGCCACGCCACGGGAACGGTCAGGACCACCGAGAAGGCCAGAAACAACGGCCCGTTCAGGCCGTCGGCCGAACTCACGAAAACGAGAATCTCGATGACGAAAAGCCCACCGGCGAGCAGTGCGTCGGCCACGAACGGTTGGCCACGGAGCCACAGGCTGAATCGACGCATGTGATTGAGTTTGCCGTATGACTGTCGCGGACTGGGGATTGTTGATGGCCGCCGCGACAGCAGCAGGATGGGTCGACGCCGTGGTCGGCGGAGGCGGTCTCATTCTGTTGCCGGCGATCTTGCTCGTGGCACCGCAACTGACACAGCAGGCAGCCCTCGCGACCAACAAGGCGACCGCAGTCTTCGGAACAGTCGCCGCCGTCGTCACGTTCGCCCGCAAGGTCTCGCTCGACTGGAAGGTGCTCGTTCCTGCCGGCGCGATCGCGGCGACGACCTCGGCGGCGGGCGCTGCCGCGGTGTCGTTGATCGACCGCGACCTCTTCGTGCCGATCATCATGGTCGTGCTGGTCGGCGTTGCGGTACTGGTGACCTGTCGACCGACCATCGGTCGTACCGCGGCACCGTCGCCCCCGACGCATCGCAAAGTTCTGATCGTCATCGGCCTCGCCGCAGCCGGCATCGGGTTCTACGACGGCATTCTCGGACCCGGCACCGGCACCTTCCTCATCATCGTCTTCGCGACGATGCTGGGCACCGAATTCGTCCGCAGCGCCGCGATGGCAAAGGTGATCAACGTCGGCTCCAATGTCGGTGCGCTGACCTACTTTGCATTCACCGGCAGTGTGTACTGGCAACTCGGTGCTGCGATGGCCGCCTGCAATGTCGTCGGTGCGGTACTCGGTTCGAGGACGGCGGTCGCCAGGGGTGCGGGCTTCGTCAGGATCGTGTTGCTCGTCGTCGTGATCGGCATGGTCCTACGCCTCGGCTGGCAACAATTCGGCTAGCGTCACAGTCGTGACGACACCATCGGACCGGTCGGTCGACGCCGACTTCCTCGCCCTCCCCCTGCGAGAACTGGCCGACGCGGCCCTGAGCGCGGCGCGCACGGCCGGAGCCTCGCATGCGGACTTCCGAGTGCAGCAGCTGACGACCCAGTCGATTTCACTGCGCGACGGCTCAGTGCAATCCGCCGTCGACGCCGGGGAAATCGGGTTGGCGGTGCGGGTGGTCGTCGACGGCACCTGGGGTTTCGCCTCTCACGCCGAGCTGAGTACCGACGCGGCTGCCACCACGGCGCGGCGTGCGGCCGAGGTGGCGACGGCGTTACGCGTGCTCAACCGCGAACGGGTCGAACTCGCGCCCGAACCGGTGTACTCGGACGCGGTCTGGGTCTCGCAGTACGAGATCGACCCGTTCGACGTTCCCACCACCGACAAAGTGGCGCTGCTGGCCGAGTACTCGGCCAGGTTGTCCGCCTCCGACGGCGTCGACCACGTCACGGCGTCGGTGCTGCAGGTCAAGGAACAGTCGTTCTATGCCGATTCGGCGGGCAGCTCGATCACTCAGCAACGGGTACGACTACACCCGCAGTTCGAGGCCACTGCCGTGGACCGAGCGGCCGGTGCGTTCGATTCGATGCGGACATTGGCACCGCCCGTCGGACGTGGCTGGGAATACCTCGGTGAACACAGCACGTGGGACTGGGCGGACGAACTCGCGCGCATCCCGGAGTGGCTGGCCGAGAAGGTCAAGGCCCCGTCGGTGGTGGCAGGTCCGACGGATCTCGTCATCGATCCCACCAACCTGTGGCTCACCATCCACGAATCCATCGGACACGCAACGGAATACGACCGAGCGATCGGGTACGAGGCCGCCTACGCCGGGACGTCCTTCGCCACACCCGATCAGCTCGGAACCTTGCGTTACGGCTCACCCATCATGCACGTCACCGCAGACCGGACCGAGGTGAACGGTCTCGCCAGTATCGGCTACGACGACGACGGCGTGGCCGCGCAGAAGTGGGATCTGGTTCGCGACGGAACACTCGTCGGCTACCAACTCGATCGGGTCTTCGCCCCGAGGCTCGGACTGGAACGGTCCAACGGATGCTCTTACGCCGACTCCGCACATCACGTTCCGATCCAACGCATGGCGAACGTGTCGTTGCAGCCCGATCCCGACACCGACCGGTCGACCGAGGAGGTCATCGCCGCGGTCGAGGACGGTATCTACGTGGTCGGCGACAAATCGTGGTCGATCGATATGCAGCGGTACAACTTCCAGTTCACCGGACAACGCTTCTACCGGATTCGAAACGGTGTGCTCGACGGCCAGGTGCGCGACGTCGCCTATCAAGCGACGACGACGGATTTCTGGGGTTCGATGGAACTGCTCGGAGGTCGCTCCACCTGGAAACTCGGTGGGGCATTCAACTGCGGCAAGGCCCAACCCGGTCAGGTCGCCGCGGTCAGTCACGGTTGCCCGGTCGCACTGTTCCGCGGGGTCAACGTCCTCAACACCCGATCGGAGGCAGGTCGATGATCGAGCCGCAGCAGGTGATCGAACGTGCGTTGGCGTGTGCGAACGTCGACGACACCGTCGTCCTCGTCACCGACTCCAGCGACGCGACGCTTCGGTGGGCGGGCAATTCGATGACCACGAACGGCGTCTCCACTTCGAGGCAGTGGGTGGTGGTGTCCATCGTCCGGAACGGGGACGTGGCGCGGGTGGGTTCGGTGTCGTCCACCAGTGTCGATCCGAGCGAGATCGCGGACGTCGTGCGTGCCAGTGAAGCAGCGGCCCGCGCCGCCGAGCCTGCGGACGACGCGATGCCGCTGCTGACCCCCGATTCCGAGCCGGACGGCTGGGATCGACACGCGCAGGCCACGTCGATCGACGTGTTCGGTTCGCTGGCAACGGAACTGAACGTCGGATTCGACGGCCGAGACACGTTGTACGGATTCGCCGAGCATCGCGTCGACAACGTGTGGCTCGGAACCTCGACCGGAGTGCGACGCACGTTCACACAGCCGACCGGGTCGATCGAAGTCAACGGAAAGCGGTCCGGGGCGAGTGCCTGGGTGGGAAAAGGTACAGCCGATTTTCGCGACGTGTCGGCGGCATCGATGCTCGGAGAATTGTCCACCAGGCTGGGCTGGGCGCAGAACACCGTGGAGCGTCCCGCCGGTCGGTACGACACGGTGTTGCCGCCCTCCGCCGTGGCCGATCTGATGATCTACCTGATGTGGACCATGGAGGGGCGCGGGGCCCAGGAGGGGCGCACCGCACTCTCGCGGGCCGGTGGCACCCGAGTCGGCGAGAAGCTCACCGAGCTGCCGCTGACGCTGCACTCCGACCCGCGCGAGCCCGGTCTCGGGTACGCGCCGTTCGTCGCGGCGGGCTCCTCCAGTGATGCGGTGTCGGTGTTCGACAACGGTCTCGGCATCGACCGGGTCGATTGGATCCGGGACGGCGCGATCGCAGCACTGGCCTATACACGCGCCGGAGCCCGGAAGTTCGAGGTACCCGTTGCCGTCCCCGGGGAGAATCTGATCCTCACCGGCGGCAGCGACACCGGGATCGACGCGATGGTCGCGTCGACCGAGCGCGGGCTGTTACTGACGACACTGTGGTACATCCGAGAGGTCGATCCGACCTCGTTGCTGCTCACGGGTCTCACCCGCGACGGTGTCTACGCCATCGAGGACGGCCGGATCATCGGAGCCGTCAACAACTTCCGGTTCAACGAGAGTCCTCTGGATCTGTTGCGACGTGTCACCGAGGCCGGACGGACCGAGGCGACACTGCCGCGCGAGTGGAAGGACTGGTTCACTCGCACGGCAATGCCGCCGCTGCGCATTCCGGACTTTCACATGTCCTCGGTCAGCGCCGCGCAATAGGGTCTGCGGGGTCGTTCCCGCAGGCCCTGCGTCCGACCGTTACTTGTCGGGTCCGGACAACTCGAGAGCGATGTTGTCGGGGTCGCGGAACTCCACGATGGACAGTCCGGGCCCTGCGTCCTTGATGCCCTCGTGCGCGATGCCGAGCTCATCGAGCGTCTTGACTGCATCCTCGAGCGCGGCACGGGTATCGACGGTGAAGCTGAGGTGGTCCAGCCCACAACGATCTTCGGCGAAGGTGTCGTCGCTCGGCGCGACCGGGCGCAGACCGAGCAAACCCCCGCCGAACTTGTAGATCACGCCGCCGAAGAGGAACCACAGGGCTTTCTTGGTCTCCTCGTCCGCGTCGGGATCCCAGGCGTAGGCCACCTCGAAGCCGAACACCGAGTCGTAGAACGATCGGGATCGGTCGATGTCACTGACGGTGAGTCGGACATGGTTGTAATCGGTCACTGCAATAGGCACGTGGTGCTCCGTTCCGGCAGCAGGGGAAGCCGCCTCATGAAGCATTCGGAACTGCGCATACCAACGATGGTGTCGTCGTGCAGACCGGTTACGCGGGAGTGATCGCGAGCCCGACCGAGCCGCTCTTGCCCCTTCGAAGAACGCTGCCCTTCACGGTGAGCCAGCCCAGGATGCCGTACTTCGACACTATCGCCGCGCGCGCTTTCTCGGTGCCGGCTGCATCGAGGATCTCGGCTGTCGCGTCGACCGCGTCGCCCTGGGGTTTGCCGCGCATGTCGCACGGTGCGAGCAGAACCTTCGAGTTACGGCGAATGCGCTTGACCTTCCACGAATCCGACACCGTCCACACGAGCAGACGATCACCGTCGAGCGCACCCCAGAGCGGGGTCGGTACGGCGGTGCCGTCCTTCTTGAACGTCGTCAGCAGTACGTACTTGCCCTTGGCAATGTCCTCGAAGGTGGCAGTCATACCGAGAAGGGTACGTCGCTACTCCCCCTCGAGCTCACCTTCGGTTTCCAGGTACACCTGGCGCAAGCCGTCGAGAACCTGCTTGTCCGGCTCGGCCCACATCTTGCGCTCCGCGGCCTCGAGCAGTCGTTCGGCAATACCGTGCAGTGCCCAGGGATTGGACTGTTGCATGAACTTCTGGTTCTGCTCGTCGAGCACATAGGTCTCGGCCAACTTCTCGTACATCCAGTCCTGCACCACATCGGTGGTGGCGTCGTAACCGAACAGGTAGTCCACGGTCGCCGCCATCTCGAACGCACCCTTGTAGCCGTGCCTGCGCATGGCTTCGAGCCACCGAGGGTTGACGACCCGAGCGCGGAAGACGCGGGCGGTTTCTTCCGAGAGTGTGCGCGTGCGAACCGATTCCGGCCGCGTGCTGTCACCGATGTATGCCTCGGGCGACTTTCCGGTCAGCGCGCGCACCGTCGCGACCATGCCTCCGTGGTACTGGAAGTAGTCGTCGGAATCGGCGATGTCGTGCTCACGTGTATCGGTGTTCTTGGCGGCCACGGCAATACGCTTGTACGCAGTGCGCATGTCGTCCGACGCGGGTACTCCGTCGAGTCCGCGGCCGTAGGCGAAGCCGCCCCAGGTGGTGTACACCTGAGCGAGGTCGTCGTCGCTGCGCCACGTCTTGCTGTCGATCAGCTGAAGCAACCCGGCGCCGTACGTTCCTGGCTTCGACCCGAAAATGCGTGTCGTAGAACGTCGTTCGTCACCGTGTTCGGCCAGATCGGCCTGCGCGTGTGCACGGACGTAGTTCTGCTCGGGCTCCTCGTCCAACGCAGCCACCATCCGAACCGCGTCGTCGAGAAGGGCGAGCACGTGCGGAAACGCGTCACGGAAGAATCCACTGATCCGAACCGTCACATCGATGCGAGGGCGGCCGAGCTCGTCGAGGTCGATCACCTCGAGGCGCGTCACCCGGCGCGAGGCCTCGTCCCACACCGGGGAGACTCCGAGCAGAGCGAACACCTCGGCGATGTCGTCGCCCGAGGTGCGCATGGCCGAGGTGCCCCACACCGAGAGACCGACGGATTTCGGCCACTCGCCGTGATCCTGGCGGTAGCGTGCGAGCAGGGATTCTGCCATCGCCTGACCGGTCTCCCACGCCAGTTTCGACGGCACGGCCTTCGGGTCGACCGAGTAGAAATTGCGGCCGGTAGGAAGCACGTTGATCAGGCCGCGCAGCGGTGAACCGCTCGGACCCGCCGCGATGAACCCGCCGTCGAGAGCGTGCAACACCTGCTCGATCTCGCGGGAAGTTCCGCGTAGACGCGGTACCACCTCGGCGGCGGCGAACCTCAGAATCTCTGCGACCACGTCACCGTGTTCGCCCGCAACCCGCTCGGCCTCGGCCGGTTTCCACTGCGTCGCTTGCATTGCCGCGACCAGTCCGTGCGCGACGGCCTCGATGCTGTCGACGCGCGTGCGTTCCTCGTCGCCGTCCTCGCTGAGCCCGAGAGCTTCGCGTAGACCGGGCACCGTCTGCTCGCCGCCCCACATCTGCCGAGCGCGCAGCATCGCCAGCACCAACTCGACCTCGGCATCGCCGACGGGCTCCTGGCCCAGGATGTGCAGCCCGTCGCGGATCTGCACGTCCTTGATCTCGCACAGCCATCCGTCGACGTGCAGCAGCATGTCGTCGAACACTTCCTCGTCGGGACGCTCGTCGAGTCCGAGGTCCTTGTGCATCTGTGCCGCGGTCATCAGTGTCCAGATCTGCTGGCGAATGGCCGGTAGCTTGGCCGGATCGAGAGCCGAAATGTTCGCGTGTTCGTCCAGCAGCTGTTCGAGCCGAGAGATGTCTCCGTAGCTCTCCGCTCGCGCCATCGGCGGGATGAGGTGATCGACGAGAGTGGCGTGGGCTCGCCGCTTGGCCTGTGTGCCCTCCCCCGGATCGTTGACCAGGAAGGGATAGATCAGCGGCAAGTCGCCCAATGCAGCGTCGGTGCCGCAGGAGGCGGACATGCCGAGGGTCTTGCCGGGGAGCCATTCCAGGTTTCCGTGCTTACCGAGATGAACCATCGCGTCGGCCCCGAAGCCGCCGTCCTCGCGGGCTGCGGAGATCCACCGGTAGGCGGCCAAATAGTGATGGCTCGGCGGCAGATCCGGGTCGTGATAGATCGCAACGGGCTTCTCACCGAATCCGCGCGGCGGCTGAACCATGATGACCACATTGCCGAATTGCATTGCTGCGATGACGATCTCACCGTCGGGATCAGCGGAACGATCGACGTAGAGATCACCCGGTGCCGGTCCCCAATGTTCGATCACACCCTCGCGAAGGTCGTCGGGAAGCTGCTCGAACCAGGTTCGATACCGGGCCGCCGAAATACGAATGGGATTGCCCTCGAGCTGGGCGTCGGTGAGCCAGTTGGGGTCCTGACCGCCACGGGCGATCAGGGCGTGGATCAGTGCGTCGCCGTCTCGGGCCGCCAGACCGGGCACCGAATCCGGGCCCTCGAGCGGTCCGAGGTCGTAGCCTGCCTCACGCATGTCCGACATCAACGCGATCGCGCTGGCGGGAGTGTCGAGGCCGACGGCATTGCCGATGCGGGCATGTTTGGTGGGATACGCCGAGAACATCAGGGCGATTCGGCGGTCGGCGGCCGGGATGTGTCGGAGCCGCGCATGGCGGACGGCGATGCCGGCAACGCGTGCTGCTCGCTCGTGGTCCGGAACGTAGGTGGTCAGGCCGTCGTCGTCGATCTCCTTGAACGAGAACGGAACCGTGATGAGGCGGCCGTCGAATTCCGGGACCGCGACCTGCGTGGCCACGTCGAGTGGGGAGAGTCCGTCGTCGTTCTCGGACCACGTCGCGCGGGAACTCGTCAGGCACAGACCCTGCAGGATCGGAACGTCGAGGGCGGCGAGTTCGGCGACATCCCAGGCTTCGTCGTCGCCGCCTGCCGAAGCACCGGCGGGTTTGGTGCCGCCTGCAGCCAGCACGGTCACGATCAAGGCATCCGCCGACTTCAGCGTCTCCAGCAAGTCGGCTTCCGCCGTGCGCAGTGACGCACAGTAGATCGGCAGTGCGTTCGCCCCGGCGTTCTCGACTGCGGCGGCGAGGGCATCGATGTAGGTGGTATTTCCGGCGAGATGCTGAGCGCGGTAGTACAGAATCGCCACGGTCGGGCCGTCGGAGTGCTGGGCGGAGTTCCGCTCGAGGTGGCCCCACGTCGGCAGGTGTCGAGGTGCGTCGAAACCGTGACCGGTGAGCAGCACTGTGTCGGACAGAAAGTTGTACAGCTGCCGCAGATTGCCCGAGCCGCCCTCGGCCAGATAGTTGTGCGCTTGGGCGGCGACGTTGGCGGGCACCGTGGAGATCTCCATCAGATCCGCATCCGGGGCCTGCTCGCCGCCCAGCACGACCACGGGCAAACCGGTGGCCAGGACGGCCTCGATTCCCGACTCCCACGAGCGACGCGATCCGAGAATGCGGACGATGATCAGCTCGGCCGATTCGGCCATCGACGGGATGTCTTCCGCCAGCAGGCGGGACGGGTTGCCCCACGTGAAATCGGCCCCACTGGCGCGGGCACTGAGCAGATCGGTGTCCGATGTGGACAGCAACAGAAACACGGGTAACGCCCTCCTCGGGGTTTCGCGCCCCTGGATCGGTGAATCGTCCGAGCTCGTCGGTGAGAGGGTCCGACTCCCGCCCCGTCCCGAAGGCACGATCCTCGAGAACAGGTCCCATGAACCATTCCCGACGGGCTGCTCTCGACGAACTACAGGGCGGTCACGGTGGCGCGACCGTACCGGGATTTCACCGGTTTCCTCTCGGCCGGAGCCGTGAACATCGAATGCTACCGGTGCCGGGACGAGATCGGGCCACCCGTGGCACTTGTAGCCTGGTGAACATGAGTTCGCCCAGTAGGTCCGTGCCCGACGGCTGCCCCGGAGCTCTGTCGACGCACCGAGCGGCGGACGGTCCGTTGGCCAGAATCCGGCTCCCGGGCGGCCTCGTGCTGCCGGAGCAGATGCAGGTCCTGGCCGAGGCCGCGGCCGAGCTCGGTGACGGCTCGCTCGAACTCACGTCGAGGGGCAACATCCAGGTTCGTGCGGTCTCGGACCCGGACGAGCTCGCGAACAGGTTGGCCGCGGCCGGGTTGCTGCCGTCTCCGACGCACGAGCGCGTGCGCAACATCCTCGCCTCGCCGCTGTCGGGCCGGGTCGGCGGACTCACCGACGTCCGCAGTCTCGTCGGCGAGCTCGACGCTGCCGTGTGCGCTCGCCCCGAGCTCGCCGAACTACCCGGCCGAACATTGTTCGCCCTGGACGACGGCCGTGGGGATCTGTGCGGACTCGAACCCGACTTCGGGGTGTACGCCCAGGCCGACGGGTCGTTTGCAGTGCTGTTGGCAGGACGCGACAGCGGTGTACGCGTCGACCGCGAGCACGTGGTCTCGACTCTGCTCGACTGCGCGGATGCCTTCGTCCGGTTGCGCCACAAGGAATGGCGACTGGCGGAACTGGACGGCGGTGCCGCGCGCATCGTCGACGTGCTCGGGTTGCAGGCCGGACCGGTACTGGCCATGCCCGCGCCGGTCGAGGTGCCACCGATCGGCTGGCTCGATCAGGACGACGGCCACGTTGCGCTCGGCGCAGGTCTGGCCAACGGCGTCCTCGGCGCGCGGTTGGCCGAATTCCTCGCGGCCGTCGATCGTCCGCTGATCGTGACGCCGTGGCGATCGCTGATCGTGGGTGATCTGGACGAGGAACCGGCCGAACAGGTCGTTCGAGTTCTCGCACCCATGGGCCTGATCTTCGACGCCGCGTCACCGTGGATCCGAGTCAGTGCCTGTACCGGATCGCCCGGCTGCGAGAAGTCCCTCGCCGACGTCCGAGCCGACCTCGCGGCCGCGGTCGACGCGCGGATGACGCCACGGGACGAGCGGCAGCATTGGTCCGGTTGCGAGCGTCGATGCGGCCGACCCAAAGGCGAGGTGACCGACGTCATTGCGACGGGAATCGGCTACCAGGTGTCCTGAGCACCTGGAGACCGGCTTCCGGCTGAGGGGTCCCTCTCCCCTATCGTGACACGCATGCACGACTACATCCGTGACGGCGCGGAGATCTACCGCCAGTCTTTCGCAACCATCCGTGCCGAAGCGGATCTGTCTCGGTTCACCCCGGACGTCGCCCAGGTCGTCGTGCGCATGATTCACGCTGTCGGTGAGATCGACCTGACCGAGACGATCGGCTTCACGCCCGACGTGGTGGAGTCCGCCCGAACTGCTCTGCGCGCAGGGGCACCCGTGTTGTGCGACGCCAACATGGTTGCCGCCGGTATCACTCGTCGCCGTCTGCCGGCCGACAACGAGGTGCTGTGCACCCTGTCCGATCCTCGGGTACCGGATTTGGCTCGGAGTATGGGCACCACGAGAACCGCTGCAGCGCTGGAGTTGTGGGGTGACAAGCTGGGCGGTGCCGTCGTCGCGATCGGAAACGCGCCGACCGCCCTGTTCCACCTCATGGAAATGCTCGCGGCCGGGGCTCCGAAGCCCGCAGCCATCGTCGGCGGCCCGGTCGGATTCATCGGCGCGGCGGAGTCGAAGGAAGATCTGATCGCCGCCGAACTCGGCGTGGAGTATCTGGTCGTCCGGGGCAGACGCGGTGGCAGCCCCATCACCGTCGCCGCGGTCAATGCCATTGCGAGCGAACAAGAATGAGCTCCAGCGGAAAGTTGTGGGGAGTGGGCGTCGGCCCGGGCGACCCGGAGTTGTTGACCGTCAAGGCCGCTCGCGTGATCGGCGAGGCCGACGTCGTCGCCTTCCACAGTGCTCGGCACGGTCGCAGCATCTCGCGCGCCCTCGCGGCCGGTTACATGCGCGACGGGCAGATCGAGGAACACCTGGTGTATCCGGTGACCACGGAGGCGACGGCTCATCCCGGTGGGTATCAGGGGGCCATCGACGAGTTCTACGAGTCCGCTGCCGCACGGCTCGCCGCTCATCTCGACGCCGGCCGATCGGTTGTGCTTCTGGCCGAGGGCGATCCACTGTTCTACAGCTCGTACATGCACATGCACAAACGCCTGGCACACCGGTTCGAGGTCGAGGTGGTTCCCGGCGTGACCTCGGTGAGTGCTGCATCGGCCGCCCTGGCGACTCCACTGGTGGAGCGCGACGAGGTTTTCACCGTCCTCCCCGGCACCTTGCCGGTGAACGAGCTCACTCGCCGACTCCGCGGCACCGACGCCGCGGTCATCATGAAACTCGGTCGAACCTATCCGACCGTGCTCGATGCACTGGAACGATCCGGCAGGCTCGACGAAGCGCGGTACGTCGAGCGGGCCAGTACAGCCGAGCAACGCGTCCTCGATGCCGCCGACGCGGACAACGTGCCGTACTTCTCGATGATCGTCGTGCCGAGTCCGTCGAATCGAACCGAACTTCCCACCAGTACGGGCGAAGTGGTCGTGGTCGGTCTCGGTCCGGGCGACGACGTGTGGACGACGGACGAAGTGCGAGCCGAACTCGCGGCAGCAACCGATCTGGTCGGATACATCACCTACATCGATCGAGTTCCTCAGCGACCCGGCCAGATTCGGCATGCGAGCGACAACAAGGTCGAATCCGAGCGCGCGGCATTCGCCCTCGACCTCGCCAAACAGGGTCGCCGCGTCGCTGTGGTGTCCTCGGGTGATCCGGGTGTGTTCGCGATGGCGACAGCGGTCATCGAGGTTGCAGCCGAACAGCAGTGGAGTTCGGTACCGGTACGCGTGGTCCCGGGAATGACGGCAGCCAATGCTGTTGCCAGCCGCGTCGGCGCGCCGCTCGGGCACGATTACGCCGTCATCTCCCTCTCCGATCGCCTCAAGCCCTGGGACGTGGTGGCCCGACGGCTCTCGGCAGTGGCCGAAGCCGACATGGCGATCGCGATCTACAACCCCGCCTCGAAGACTCGCACCTGGCAGGTCGCGGCCATGAAAGATGTTCTGCTCGAACATCGTTCACCGGAGACGCCGGTGGTGATCGGGCGCGCGGTAGGCAGTGCGCAGGAATCGGTGCGCACCGTGACCCTCGGCGAACTCGATCCCGAGTCGATCGATATGCGATGCCTGCTCATTGTCGGCTCCTCGATGACGACGGTGGTGGAGACCGGAAGCGGTCCGAGAGTGTTCACGTCGCGGCGCTACCCGTCAGGGAGTGACGCGTAGGCGTTCGATCAACCACCGAGCGGCGGCATCGACCTCGTCGACCGTCGACGCCGAGGTGTCGGCGGTGGGTCGCGAGATCATCAGCACGGGAATCGAGGCCGATCGCGCCGCGTCGACCTTGGCGCGGGTCATCGTGCCGCCGCTGTTCTTGGTGACCAGCACGTCTATCCGGTTGTCGGCGAGCATTGCCGACTCGTGCGCGAGGTCGAACGGCCCGCGGCCCAGTTCCAGGGTGGCGCGAGGGGGAACGGCACCGGTCGGTGGATCTATCGAACGAATCAGGAACCACGCATCGGCGACTCCGGCGAAATGGTGAACGCCCTGCCTGCCGATGGTGAGGAACACCCGACTACCCGGTTCTATCGATGCGGCCGCCTCGGGGAGGGATGCCACGGTGGTCCAACGGTCGTCCGTCGACGCGATCCACGGCGGCCGGGTCAGCACGAGATGAGCGACACCGGTTGTCCGAGCAGCGAAGTCGGCATGCGCGGTGATGGTGGCGGCAAACGGATGCGTTGCGTCGACCAGTGCGTCGACGGCGTTGTCTCGAATCCACTGTGCCAATGCGTCGGCACCGCCGAAACCGCCGATCCTGGTATGGCCCGACACCGGCGCCGGCTCGGCGACTCGCCCGGCCAGCGAGGTGATCAACTCGATCCCGGGCACGCCGGCCACGGCGGCCGCGAGTTGCCTGGATTCGGACGTGCCGCCCAGGAGTAGGACCTTCACTGCTCGTCCGCATCCGCCCCGTCGGGCGCACCCCAGGGTTTCGTCACGCACCACTGGGTGACCGGCAGTTGTGGTCGCCAGGTGGTGAAGGAGCCCAACGGCTCACCCCGGTAGATCTGGAACCGGCGCAGCCTGCCGCCGTATCGTGCAGCTGCCGAGAGCAGCAGTGAATCCGATTCTGCGGTCACCGAATTGGCGACCAATCGGCCACCCGGACGCACGGCCGCCCAGCACCGCTCGATCATGTCCGGCTCGGTCGCCCCGCCGCCGACGAACACCGCGTCCGGAACGCCTGCACTGCCGGGGACCTCGTCGAAAGCTCCGGGCGCAGTGCCGAGCACGGCCAACCCGGGCACCCCGAGCCGTTGTGCGTTGGTTGTGATCTGGTGTCGACGATCCGCAGACGACTCGAATGTCACTGCACGACACGATGGATCGGTGCGCATCCATTCGATGGCGATCGTCCCCGAGCCCCCGCCGACGTCCCACAGGACCTCGCCGGGTCCGGGCGCCAACGCACACAGCGTCAGTGCGCGCACTTCCTGCTTGGTCATCTGACCGTCGCCGGTGTACTGCGAATCGGGCAGGCCCGGAACGCGAGTGAGTCTGGTGGCGCCTCGATCTCGAACGCATTCGAGCGCGACGACGTTGAGCGGGTCGGCGTCGGCGAACGTCGATTCCGTCGCCGTCCCCCGGGTGACTCGTTCGGCCGGGCCGCCGAGTTGTTCGAGCACACTCACCGTGCTGGCACCGAAACCGTTGTCACGCAGGAGCGCACACACGTCACCCGGTGTCGAGCTGCCTCGGCTCAGTACGAGAAGTCGACGACCGTGGCCCAGTTCCGGGAGGACGGTCTCGACCGGGCTGTTCACCAGCGACACCGTCGTGGTGTGCGCGAGCGACCAGCCCAGACGCGCACAGGCGAGCGAGACCGACGACGGTGCGGGATACACCCTCAGACGTTCGGCGCCGAATTCGCGAGCCAGGCTCACACCGATACCGTGAAACATCGGGTCGCCACTGGCCAGCACACACACGGTCCGGCCGTCACAGGAGTCGATCATCGGCCGCAGGCTCGGCAGCAACGGACTGGGCCACGCACGAGTGTCGGCGCACCTGTCCACCACGCCAACAAGCTGCCTCGCCGACCCGAAGACGACATCTGCCTGCTCGACTACGACACGTGCGACAGCAGACAGTCCGTTCCAACCGTCCGCGCCGATTCCCACCACTGCGATGGGATGAGGGTTGGGCTCCGCCATCAGCGCGGCATCCTGCGCCACAGCCATTGCGGAAGCAGTCGCATCGCGAAGAACACCGGGCGAAGAGTGCCGGGAATCCACACCGTCGACTTCCGGCTGTGCAGCGCAGCCACCACCGCGGCGGCCACCTGATCGGGTGTGCTGGACATCGGTGCCGGGTCCATGCCCTCGGTCATCGAACCGATGACGAACCCTGGGCGCGCGAGCAACAGATGGACGCCGGTGCCGTGCAGGGAATCGCTCAGTCCGCTGGCGAAGCCGTCCAGACCCGCTTTGGCCGAGCCGTAGACGTAGTTGGCCCGCCTCACCCGGATACCCGCGACGGACGAGAAGACCACCAGATCGCCGCTCTTCTGCGCCCGCAGTACCTTCGCGGCGTGGGTGAGGACGGAAGCCTGGGCCAGGAAGTCGGTCGTGATCACCTCCAGCGCATGCCCGGCGTCGTCCTCGGCGCGCGTCTGATCCCCCAGAATCCCGAACGCCAACACCACGATCCCGATGGGCCCGTGCCGTTCCACGACGGAGCGCAGGATTTCCTCGTGGGTGTCCATGGCGTTCGCGTCGAACTCGACCGCATCGACGGTCGTCGCGCCTGCCTGCAGCACACGTGACCTTTGCGTCGCCAGGTCGGAACTGCGTCGAGCGGCCAGTACGACCGTTCGTCCCGGTGCCAGCCGAGTGGCGACCTCGAGACCGATCTCGCTTCGGCCGCCGAGCAACAACAACGTTCCCGAGGCGGGTTCAGATCGTCTGCTCACGCCGAACAGTCTCTCCGATCGAGCCCCGCTCGTGGCAGTCGGGGCACGTCACTACAGTCGAGTCATGGCCGCTACCCCCGCTGACGCGACTGCCCTCACCGACGAGGCGATCGAATTCCTCACCGAACGGCACCTCGCCACGCTGACGACGTTGCGTCCGGACGGCACGCCCCATGTCGTCGCCGTCGGGTTCACCTACGACGCGGACGCCCACGTCGCCCGTGTCATCACCAACAACGTGTCGCAGAAGGCGATCAACGCCGGCCGCGGTGCCTACGCCGCCGTCACCCAGATCGACGGTGCCCGCTGGCTGACGTTGGAGGGTCCGGCCACCGTTCGTGACGACCACGAGTCGGTCGCCGATGCGGAGAACCGCTATGCCCGACGCTATCGAGTGCCGCGGGAGAATCCGACCCGCGTCGTCGTCGAGATAGCGGTGCGGCGGGTACTGGGCAGCCGCTCGCTGCTGCGACGCTAGTCGTCCGTCGGCCAGGGTAGAACGGTCAGGTTCGGCCATTCGGTGGTCCACCGCGCGGCCTTCGCCTCGTAGACGTGCCGCATCGGTAATCGCGGATTCGGCCGGACGATCCCGGCGAACAGGTCTTCGAAGCCGTGTGGGGCATAGACGCGGTCCATACCGTGGGAGTCCACGGTGATTCCGAAACAGCACGTGGTCGACACGAAGTGGTCGATGGCATCCTCGGAGCTTCGGTACGAAGCCAACGTCGCTCCGAAATGCTGCTCGTACCACAGGTGTACACGCGCTTGATTACGCACTTCGACGTCGACCCCGAGGTCGGCGAACACGTCGGCCGCGGTCTCGATCACGTCGTTCTCGGCGGCGTACGACAGATCCGTGTCGTCGAAGTAGAAAAAGTCGTAGTCGCGAATTCCGGCCCCGAGATCTCGGTCGGCGAGGTGATTCCACACGGTTTGGAACAGACCGCCCGCCGTCAGGTACCAACCCGAGAGCCCGAGCTGCGGCGCACGCCGAAGTACCTCGGCCACAATCGGATTCGTCCTGACGACGGAGACGAACTCTACTTGGCGGCCGTCGGTCACACCGGCAGCACGGCGAGACCGTGGGGGCGGAGATTGACCGATTCGCACCCGTTCGCCGTCACGACGACGATGTCCTCGATCCTGGCACCCCACTGCCCACGGAAATAGATGCCCGGTTCGATGCTGAACGCCATTCCCTCGGTGAGAGTGATGTCGTTGCCCGCCACGATGTACGGCTCCTCGTGCACCGACAGGCCGATACCGTGTCCGGTGCGGTGCAGGAACGCCTCTCCCAGACCGGCTTCGACCAACACCTCGCGTGCGGCTGCGTCGATGGACTCCGCGCTGACTCCCGGCGACACAGCGTCGACTGCGGCCTGCTGAGCTCGCTCCAGTACCGCGTACCGGGTAGCGACCTCGGCCGAAGGCTCGCCGAGACTGTAGGTGCGAGTGGAGTCCGAGTTGTATCCCGGCGCAACGGGTCCACCGATGTCGACGACGACCACGTCGCCGGCCTCGACGACACGATCGGAGACCTCGTGGTGCGGATCGGCACCGTGCGGACCGGAGCCGACAATGATGAATTCCGGTGCGGTATGGCCTTCCTCGACGATCGCCGTCGCGATGTCTGCCGCGATCTGGGCTTCGGTTCGGCCCACTCGGAGCCACTCGCCCATCCGGGCGTGAACCCGGTCGATGGCATGACCGGCTCGACGCAGAGCATCGATCTCGGCGTCGTCCTTGATCATCCGCAGCTGGCGCAGAACGTCTGTCGCCAGTACCGGCACGGTCCCGAAAATCGTTGCCAGCGGCACGAAGTGCAGGGCGGGCATTGCGTCGGCGACAGCGGTCTTGCTGCCGGCCGGGACGGCCGCAGCCACGAGCGCGTACGGATCGACGCCGTCCACCCAATCGACGAGCGTCAGTGACAGGTCCCCGGCGGCGGAGTCACCCAGCGCGGCGAGTTCGAGCCGCGGCACGACGATGCTGGGAGTGCTGCCGTCGGCCGGCACCACCAACGCGATGAGACGCTCGAACGAGCTGGCCGTGGACCCGATCAGATACTGCAGATCCGGGCCCGGAGTGATCAGCAGGGCGTCCAAGCCTGCGTCCGACGTCAGGCGGGCCGCGCGCGCGAGCCTGGAGGCGTAGACATCGCTGGGAAAACGAGAAGAATCGACACTCATACCTTCAGGCTAGTGCCGTACGGCAAGATGAGCCCCATGACCACCCCCGGAAAGTCGCCGTTGCTGCTCCTCGACGGCGCGAGCCTGTGGTTCAGGGCCTACTACGCTCTGCCCGAGTCGATTACGGCGCCCGACGGCCGTCCCGTCAATGCCGTGCGAGGTTTCCTCGACATGATCTCGGCCCTGATCACGCGAACCGAACCGAGCCGATTGGCTGTATGCCTCGACCTCGACTGGCGTCCACAGTTCCGAGTGGACCTCGTTCCCTCGTACAAGGCTCACCGGGTTGCCGACGCCGCGCCGGATGTGGCCGAGAGCGAAGAGGTTCCCGAGACCCTGACGCCACAGGTGGACATGATCATGGACGTCCTGGCGGCGTTGGGAATTGCCACCGCGGGGGCCGCCGGCCTCGAGGCCGACGACGTGCTCGGAACCTTGGCTGCACAGGAACGACGCGATCCCGTCGTCGTGGTCAGCGGCGACCGAGATCTGTTGCAGGTGGCGGCGGACGAACCGAACGAGGTACGGGTGCTGTACGTGGGTCGAGGCTTGGCCAAGGCAGAACTCTTCGGCCCGGTCGAGGTGGCCGAGCGGTACGGCGTCCCGTTGCACCGCGCGGGAGCGGCCTACGCGGAATTGGCGCTTCTGCGCGGCGATGCGTCGGACGGGCTACCGGGTGTCAAGGGTGTCGGTGAGAAGACGGCCTCCACACTCATGCTGCAGTACGAGTCCGTCGCGGCCCTGCGTGCGGCGGCACTCGATCCGGAGTCGGGCATGGCCAAGGGAATTCGGGCGAAGCTGGCCAACGCCAGCGACTACCTCGATGCGGCACTCCCAGTGGTGCGGGTCGTCACCGATGCCGACGTCGTCCTGTCGAGGTCGGACGAGATTCCGGCGGAACCGGCAGATCTCGAGGCACTCGACACGCTCGCGGAGACCCTGGGAATCAGAAACGCCGTGGACCGCCTCGTCTCGGCGATGGCGGCCACGGCGTCGCAGAATTGACCGGGGCTATTTCGGGAGTGAGACCTCGTAGTCGGCGTCGTCGTTGAGGAACGTCAACGTCACCTTCTTGAACGCCCCGTCGACCGTCAGCGTGCAATCGACGCTGGTGCCGGCCTTGACTTCGATGTTCTGCGGGCACGACACCCCCGAGACGTTCGTGGCACCGTAGGACTCGGTCAACACCGTGCGAATACCGTCCTGAGCAGCCGTCGTATCGAGGGTGGTCGTGCGCCCGAACGCGAAGTACAGCACTGCCGCGACCACGGCCACGACGGCGATGACGGAGCCCGCGATGATCAGCGGCTTCTTGGACTGCGCGCCACTGCGACCGGGACCTGGCTGCTGGCCCGGGAACTGGCCGGGGTACTGGCCCGGATACTGCAGTCCGGGATAGTGCTGACCGGGATACTGCTGATTCGGATTCTGCCCGCCCGCGAAGGGAGGCTGCTGACCGTACTGGCCGGCACCGTACTGCCCACTGCCACCGAATTGTTGTGGTGCGTAGGGGTTTTGGTAGGCGGCGTCACCGGCAGGCTGCTGTCCGGTCCCCGGATACGGTGCCCCGTACGGCTGTCCCGCCGGGTATTGCGCGGTCGGATTCTGTGCGGTGGGATTCTGTGCGGTCGGATTCTGCGGGTTGTAGCCCTGCGGGTACTGCCCCTGCGGACCCTGAACCTGAGGATTCTGACCCTGCTGCGGGTAGGGCCCGGCCGGATACGCGCCCTGGGGGTATTGCCCCTGGGGATACGCGCCCTGAGGGTATTGCCCCGGGGGAGTTTGCCCCTGGGGAGACTGGCCGTACGCGCCTCCGGAAGGTTCGCCGTACTGCGTGGTCGGGGTGCCGGTGGGCGGCGCGTACTGTCCCCACGCCGACGGAGTCGGAGTCTGCGATTCGGATGTCGCCGCAGCTTCGCCGGTGGAAGCTTCCTGCCCGTCCTTCGCGGCACCGTCCTGGTCCGGCGTTCGTGACCAACTGTTGTCGGGGTCGGTCGGACCGTATGGGCCGCTCATCTCGCCTCCACTGAAATCTCGAATCCGTCGGGGGTACAGTATCCCGCTTGTCGCTGCGTCCGCTGTACCGACCCGGCAGTCCGGTTTCGGCCCGTCACGCAGCGCCGGTCACGCAGCATCGGTCACGCGGCATCGACGGCCACCACTCCTTGTCGCAGCGCGGCGACGGCACGGGCGGCGGTTCGCGACAGCTCGGGTTCGGGAGCGGCGAGCCGGACCTGGTCGAGCAGGTCGATGACCTGCCGACACCATCGGACGAAGTCGCCACCGGACAGCGCCTTGCCGTTGTCGCCTGCCGCGACCAGTGCGTCGACGAGCGAATGGTCGGAAGCCCACTTGTAGATCGCTTTCACGAAGCCCATGTCCGGCTCTCTGGTCGGTGGCAGTTTGTGCCGAACCTCGTCGGCCCGCAGCTCGTGCCACACCCGCACGGTCTCGGTCAACGCGTGCCTGATGGGTCCGGTCGGGCCGTGCGGGGTGATGTCTCCCTCGGAGCGGGACTCGTAGACCACGGCCGAGACCACTGCGGCCAACTCTGCGGCCGACAATCCCTGCCACAGTCCGCCTCGCAGGCATTCCGCGACCAGAAGATCGGATTCGGAATAGATCCGGCTCAATCGCGCACCGTCGTCGGTCACCTTGGGATCCTTGCCCGGGGTCACGTAACCGCGGTCCGCCAGCAAAGCCAGAATGCGGTCGAACGTTCGGGCCAACGAGTTCGTCGTGGCCGACACCTTCTGCCGCATCGACTCGGTCTCCCGGGCCAGCCGGTTGTAGCGTTCGCCGGTTCGAGAGAGTTCCTCACGATCCGGCCGGCTGTGCACCGGATGCGAGCGGATGGCCCGCCGCAGGGTTGCCAACTCCTTGTCGTCGGCGGCGGTCGACTTTCGTCCCACGCGATCGGAGGGCTGGGATATGCCGCGGGTGACCAACGCCGCCGCCAGATCCCGACGGGTCTTGGCGGTGCGGTGATCGACGAACCGTGGCAATCGCATGGAGCCGAGAGGCGTTGCCGGCGTAGGGAAATCGGCAGCGGACAGACGACCGGCCCATTTGTCCTCGGTCAGCACGAGCGGCCGCGGATCGCCGCGATCGTCGTCCGGTTCGAGTACCACTGCCAGTCCGCTGCGCCGTCCGGACGGCACCGAGATCACGTCGCCGCGGCGCAACGCACGCAACGAGTCGACGGCTTTGTCCCGCCGATCGGACCTGTTCTGACGCTCGAGGGTCTTCTCTCGATCCTTCAGACGCTCGCGCAGTCGCGCGTACTCGAAGTACTCCCCGTCGGGGCCACCGAGCGTTGCGCCGAGCGCCTCCAACGTCTTCATGTTCTTCTCGATACCGCGGACCATGCCGACGACGGACCGGTCGGCCTGGAACTGAGCGAAGGACCGCTCGAGCAACTGCCGTGAATCCGCTGCCCCGAACTGTTCGATCAGATTGATCGACATGTTGTAGGCGGGCGCGAAGGAGCTCCGGAGGGGAAACGTTCGCGTCGACGCGAGTCCGGCCACCTCGGTCGGTTCGGTACCGGGCTGCCACAGCACAACCGCGTGACCCTCGACGTCGATGCCGCGTCGCCCGGCCCGGCCGGTCAGCTGGGTGTACTCCCCCGGTGTCAGCTCCGCGTGCGTCTCACCGTTGAACTTGACCAGCTTTTCGAGCACCACGGTTCGGGCAGGCATATTGATTCCGAGAGCCAGAGTTTCGGTGGCGAACACCGCTCTGACCAATCCCTTGACGAACAGCTCCTCGACGGTGTGACGGAAGACCGGCAGCATTCCGGCGTGGTGCGCGGCGAACCCGCGTTCGAGCGCATCTCGCCATTCCCAGAAGCCGAGCACTTCCAGATCCTCGCGCGGGAGTTCGGAGGTGTGCTTTTCGACGATGTACCTGATCTCCTCGGCCTGCTCCGGCGTCGTCAGAACCAGCCGTGAACGCATGCACTGAGTCAGGGCCCCGTCACAGCCTGCACGACTGAAGATGAACGTGATGGCCGGGAGCAGACCTTCCTCGTCCAGCTTGGCGATCACATCGGGACGAGCCAGCGGACGGTTGGCACCTCCGCCTCCCTGGTGGCCGCCGCGTCCGCCGCCCCCGCTTCGACCTCCGCGTCCTCGACTGTGCGGTGCGTGCCACCGATCCATGGAGTCCAGCGACTGACGCTGCTTGACGTGCCGCACCAGGTCTCGGTCCACGACGACCTTCTGGTGGCCGTCCGGTGACTGTGCTCGGGTGTCGAAGAGATCGAACAACCGATGGCCCACCATGATGTGCTGCGAGAGGGGAACGGGACGGTTCTCGTCCACGACCACCGAGGTGTCGCCGCGAACGGTACTCATCCACGCGCCGAACTCCTCGGCGTTGCTGACCGTTGCGGACAGGCTCACCAGACGCACGTCGTCGGACAGGTGCAGGATCACTTCTTCCCAGACCGCACCTCGGAACCGATCCGCCAGGTAGTGCACCTCGTCCATCACCACGTGCGAGAGCCCGCGCAGTGCGTCGGAGGATGCGTAGAGCATGTTGCGGAGCACCTCGGTCGTCATGATGACGATGGGTGCATCCGGATTGATGGACGAATCACCGGTCAACAGACCGACCGTCTCGCGTCCGTATCGCGCAGTCAACTCTGCGAACTTCTGATTGCTCAGCGCCTTGATGGGGGTGGTGTAGAAGCATTTGCGACCGGCAGCGAGGGCCAGGTGCACCGCGAACTCGCCGATCACCGTCTTGCCCGCACCGGTCGGGGCGCAGACCAACACCCCGTGACCGTTCTCCAACGCAGTGCACGCATCCACCTGGAAGCGGTCCAACGGAAAGCTCAACTCCGCGGAAAATCGTTGCAGTTCAGTGGGTTCTGGCCTGGACCGGGTGTCGACAACAGCCTCGCTCATGGTCGCGCCCCGACGCTGGGACTCACATCAGATCGTGTCGTCGTACTGGGCCTGTGTTCGGGTCGCAGTGCCGATACCGCCCACCGGCGGTGTCGGTGCGACAGCGTGTGGGGCCTGGATAGAACTTGCGCCTTCGATGCGTGTTGCTTCGTCATCTGACACATCACCCCATTCGTCTCTTCTCTTGCGCAACTTACGCTTGTCGTGAATCCGCGCAATCTGCACTGCCATCTCGAAGAGCACCGTCAGAGCCAACGCCAAGGCCAGCATCGAGAAGGGATCCTGTCCGGGCGTCGCGATCGCCGCGAACACGAACAGTCCGAAGATCAACCCGCGACGCCACGCCTTCAGGCGTTCGTAGGTGAGAACACCGACGAAGTTCAACCCGACGACCAGCAGCGGTATTTCGAAGCTGACACCGAAGATGATCAGAAGATTGATCAGAAAACCGAAGTACTGATCGCCGCTCAGTGCCGTGATCTGAACGTTGTCGCCGATCGACAGCAGAAAGTGCAAGCCCTTGGCGACGACGAAGTACGCCAGAATCGCTCCGGTCACGAACAGCGCAGCGGCACCGGTGACGAAGGAGACTGCGTAACGGCGTTCGTTGGCGTACAGGCCGGGAGTGATGAACGCCCAGATCTGGTACAGCCAGATGGGGCAGGCGAGCACGACGCCTGCGGTGAACGCCACCTTGAAGCGCAACAGGAACTGGTCGAACGGGCCGGTGGCGAGCAGGCGGCACTGATCGTCGTTGCTCAGATCCGCACGCAGGCTCGGGTCCAGGGTGCAGTACGGGCCTCGGAGCAGATCGCCCAGGCTTTCGACGCCGAAGATCGTGTGTGAGTACCAGAAGAATCCGAATGCAGTGGTCACCGCGATGGCCAGCAGCGACCAGAGCAGCCGGGTTCGCAGCTCGTACAGGTGATCGACCAACGACATCGTGCCGTCGGGATTGACTCGACGCTTACTGCGCCGTGGATCGAACGGAATGCGCATGGTGTTCTACGGTCAGCCTTCTTCGGTCGGCAGGCGGCACGAGGCCGTCACCGACAGCAGTGAACCTTCGGTGCCGACGCGGCACCGAAGGTGTGCTGAGCGGCGTCGCTCAGGCAGACTTCGCGTCGTGCTGGGGTGTGGTCTCGGTCTGCGCCACGGGTGCCGGGGAGGGCAGCTGAGCGGGTGCGGCCGGCTGCTGTGCAGTCGCGGTATCGGTGTCGGATTTGCCGTCGTTCTGCATCTCCTTGACCTCGCTCTTGAAGATGCGCAACGAGCGTCCGAGTCCACGCGCAGCCTCGGGCAGCTTCTTGGAACCGAACAGAATGATGACGACCACCGCAACGATGGCCCAGTGCCAGGGACTGGTGAATCCCATGTGAACCTCCTGAGATCAGATGAATCGAGCGTACCCGACGGCGGGCGGTGCGCTCGGCAACGGAGCGCACCGCTTCACCTCACGTTCATGTTGCGACGCCGCCGCCGGTGTCGGTGGCGTCGAGCTCCGCGTAGGCAATCAGGGCGGATCGCGCGCGATCGCGGACGGAATTCACCAAGGATTCAGGTCCCAGTACTGTTACGCCACCGCCGAACCCGAGGGTCAACCGGGTCATCCACTGCAGCGTCGCGAAACGCATGGTCACCTCGATGGACCCGTCCGAATCGGCGGCTACCTGCGTCATCGGGTAGTAGTCCAGAATCCAGGTGAACGCAGGTGAGACGCGTAACCGCGCTTGGGACAGAGAGGGGTCGTCGTTGAAGATCTCGAACGCGTCCTCGTCCTGCACCGATTCCGGCGGAGACGACGGTTCGTCGAGTTCGGTGGCCGAATCGATGCGATCGAATCTGAACAGCCGAACGCCCTCGGCACCGCGACACCATGCCTGCAGATAGCTGTTGTCGTCGACCACCACGGTCCTGATCGGATCGACGATGCGCTCGGTGAGCACGTCTCGCGACGCCGAGTAGTAGGTGAGTTCGAGTGCGTGCCGGGCTCGGAGCGCAGACCGTACGGTGCTCGACACCGGACCCTCCTCCGCGTCGGCCGTGTCGTGGTCGGACGAGAGCGGCACGTTCGCCGCCGCCGACCCGGCCGCGGTCTCGATCTTCGCGATCGCCCGCTGAGCGGCCGACGGATCGACCATCCCCGGCATCGAGGTCAACGACCGAAGTGCGACCAACAGTGCGGTGGCCTCGGTGGACGTCAACCGCAGCGGCCGGTCGATCCCGGCGGAGAAAGTGACGTCGATGCTCTCCTCCGAGAACGACAGATCGATGAGGTCACCCGGTCCGTATCCGGGCAGACCGCACATCCAGAGCTGATTGAGATCGGCCATCAGCGTCGCGGTGGTCACGCCCAGTTCCCGAGCGGCCTCCTCGGCGCTCAACCCCGGATTGGCCATGAAGAAGGGCACCATGTTGAGCAGGCGGGCCAACCGCACCGACAGACGCGCGCTCATCGTTCGTTCTCCAGTTCGGCTGCAGTCTGCAATGTCGAGATGACATCGGCCCTCAGCTCTGGCGGGGCCAACACCATCGCGTCGGGACCGTGACCGGCGATGAGCCGCGAAATCCAATCCCAGGACCGTACCGGAACCTCGACGACAGTTCCGGTACGCGACCCCACCGTCTGCTCCCCCACCACGGTGCCCATCCTCCGCAGCTCCGTCGCCCGACCGTCCTGGAGCCACACTCGCGCGGTACCCGACACCGAGGACGTGCCCGCGACGCGGCGGACGATGTCCTGAAGATCGATACCGTCGGGCTTGCGGACACTCTGAGGTGATCCGAAGGCTTTGACGTCGTCGCCGATCCGGGACAGTCGGAAGGTTCGGGTGTCGTCTCGGTCCACGTCGTGTCCAACGAGGTACCACCGTCCCCGGAACGTCACAACGCCCCACGGCTGGACGGTTCGGGTGACGAACGGCTCGGTCAACGAGGGTCGATGTTCGAACCGCACCGACTTACCCTCGTCGATCGCCGCGAGCAGGGCGCCCAGTGCGGGCTCGGACCCGCGGGTTCGGGCCGGAACGGCCGTGACGGCAGCGGCCGACTCGTTCTGGTCGACCTGAATACCTGCGGCGCGCAGTTTCAGCAGCGCACTCTGGGCCGCGGAGGTCAGTTCCGGTGATTCCCACAGTTTGACGGCCACCGCGACCGCAGCCGATTCCTCGCTGGTGAGATCGATGTCCGGCAGCTCGTAGGCATCTCGGTTGATGCGATAACCCTCGACACCACCGAACCGCGTAGCGATGCCGGTCTCGAGGGGCACCCCGAGATCGCGCAGTTCGTTCTTGTCACGCTCGAACATCCTGCTGAACGCTTCGAGGCTCGTCGAGTCGTCGTACCCGGCAACGCTCTCGCGGATCCACTCCGCGGTCAGGAACTGACGCGTCGACAACAGACAGATGACCAGGTTCATCAGGCGTTCGACTTTGGTGGTGGCCACGACAGTCGAGCCTAGTTGTTCACCGCCCGCCGGAGCTGTAGCGACCCGAGTTGCCTGGATCGCTACCCGACCTCCAGCCGAGTCGCGTCCGGACTACATCGATGCGATGAGTCGCTCGACGCGCTCGTCGACCGAACGGAACGGGTCCTTGCACAACACCGTTCGCTGCGCCTGATCGTTGAGTTTCAGGTGTACCCAGTCGACGGTGAAGTCGCGTCCGGCTTCCTGGGCCGCGGTGATGAACTCACCGCGCAGCTTCGCGCGTGTCGTCTGCGGCGGCAGATTCACCGCTTCGTCGATCTGCTCGTCCTCGGTGACTCGCTTGACCAGACCCTTGCGCTGCAGCACGTCGAACACTCCCCGTCCACGCTTGATGTCGTGGTACGCAAGATCGAGCTGAGCGATCTTGGGATCGGAAAGTTCCATCGAGTAGCGGTCCTGATACCGCTCGAACAGCTTGCGTTTGATGACCCAGTCGATTTCGGTGTCCACCTTGGCGAAGTCCTGCGACTCGATGGCATCGAGTGTGCGTCCCCACAGGTCCACCACCTGGGTCACCTGAGCATTGGGCTCCCGCGTCTGGAGATGCTCGACGGCCCGGGAGTAGTACTCACGCTGGATTTCGAGTGCACTGGCCTGGCGGCCACCGGCGAGGCGGACCGGCCTGCGACCGGTCAGATCGTGGCTGACCTCGCGAATGGCTCGAATCGGATTGTCCAGCGCGAAGTCTCGGAACGAGACGCCTGCCTCGATCATCTCGAGTACGAGTGCGGCCGTCCCCACCTTGAGCATGGTCGAGGTCTCGGCCATGTTGGAATCGCCGACGATGACGTGGAGCCGGCGATACTTCTCGGCATCGGCGTGCGGTTCGTCGCGGGTGTTGATGATCGGCCGCGAACGAGTGGTGGCCGACGACACGCCTTCCCAGATGTGCTCGGCGCGCTGCGAGAGGCAGAACGTCGCGGCCTTGGGTGTCTGCAGCACCTTGCCTGCGCCACAGATCAATTGGCGGGTGACCAGGAACGGTAGGAGTACATCCGAGATGCGCGAGAATTCGCCCGCTCGCTGGACGAGGAAATTCTCGTGGCAACCGTAGGAGTTGCCCGCCGAATCGGTGTTGTTCTTGAACAGGTATATGTCTCCGCCGATGCCCTCCTCGGCGAGACGCTGCTCGGCGTCGATCAGCAAATCCTCGAGTACTCGCTCGCCTGCGCGATCATGGGTGACCAATTGCAGCAGGCTGTCGCATTCGGCAGTGGCGTACTCGGGATGCGAACCGACGTCGAGATAGAGGCGAGCGCCGTTGCGGAGGAACACATTCGAGCTGCGGCCCCACGAGACCACGCGACGGAAGAGGTAGCGGGCCACCTCGTCCGGACTCAGGCGTCGGTGTCCGTGAAAGGTACATGTGACACCGAACTCGGTCTCGATGCCCATAATTCGTCGCTGCACACTTCGACACTACAACGCAAGCCACCGATGGATGTGTCGGAGCGCCTCGATGGCGTCCATGCCTAGGCTGGGCCCTATGACTTCCACGCCAACGTCTGTTGCGGCCTCGGTTCACGCGTGGGACCTGTCCCTGGTTTCACGAAGCGCGGCATTGCGCTCGAGCAGGGCGGATGCAGGGCTCCGCGCGTTGAGCACGGCCGCCGATCACAGTCGCCTGTGGCTCGGAGCTGCCGCACTTCTCGGCGCGGCCGGTGGCTCGGCCCGACGCGGCGGCGTGCGGGGGCTGATCGCCGTGGCGGGTGCGAGCGCCGTGGCGAACGGTCTGCTCAAGCCGGTGTTCCCGAGGTCGAGGCCGGATACCGAGCTGGTTCCCGTACTGCGCCGGGTGCTCGCCCCGCCGGTGTCCTCGTCGTTTCCCTCCGGTCACTCGGCGTCCGCGGCCGCCTTCGTCACCGCGGTCGCCATCGAATCACCGAAGGCAGGATTGCTGTTGGCTCCGGTCGCCGCAGCAGTCTGCTATTCCCGGGTTCACGTCGGCGTCCACTGGCCCACCGATGTCGTCGCCGGAGCGGCGCTCGGTTCGGCGGTCGCGCTGTCGACCCGCCGCTGGTGGGCCGTGCGTTCGGCGAAGCCCGCCGATCTCGGCTCGCCGGTCGAGGTCGAGGCACTGCCGGGCGGACGGGGACTGTTGGTGCTGGTCAATCCCGGATCCGGTGACGGTTCGGAGGCGGTACCGGACGCCATCCGTCGCGAGCTCCCCGACGCCGACCTCTTCGTACCCGATCCCGAGAGGGACTTCAACGAGCAACTGGAAGAGAGAATTCGGAACACGACGCCGCGTGCTCTCGGAGTGTGTGGAGGCGACGGCACGGTCGTCAGCGTCGCCGCCTCGGCCGCCCGTAACGGCCTGCCACTCGCCGCGTTTCCGGGTGGCACTCTCAACCACTTCGCTCGCGACACCGGTCTGACCGCAGTCGAGGACACCGCCGCCGCCGTCGAGGCGGGCACCGCCGAACTGGTCGATATCGCCGAGGTGGACGTCGACGGCCGCAGTGTGTCGTTCGTCAACACCGCGACGTTCGGGGGTTACCCCGACTCGGTGCGGTTACGGCAGAAGCTGCAGAAGCGAATCGGTAAGTGGCCGGCCGCTGCGGTTGCGATGACACGAGTGCTCGCGGCTGCAGAGCCACTGAACATTCGACTCGACGGGGTGCCGCACTCGGTGTGGATGCTCTTCGTCGGCAACGGTACCTACGATCCGATCGATCAAGTTCCCATGTCGCGCAGCAGCATTCATACCGGCACCCTCGATGTTCGCTTTCTCCCGTCGGAACCCAAGGCATCGAGAACACGACTGCTGTGGGCGACGATCACAGGAACGCTCGGCTCGTCGCCTGCCTACGTGCGCAGTGTGGCGCAACGCTTGACCGTCGAGGTGGACGGTGCCCCGGTTGCCCTCGCGGCTGACGGCGAGGTCGTCGGAGACGGCACGACATTCCAGTTCAGCAGCGACAAGAACGGCCTCGTGCTCTACCGGAAGCGATAGAGCACGAGGCCGTCGACCTCGATCCGAAGTGTGGGGACTACTGCGGAGTCTCCGGCTCCGAGGAGCCGTCGCCGGTCGCGGACGGTGCCGATGCGGGCAACATATCCGCCAGAGCAGCTCCGGCGATACGCCGGAACGCTCGACGCGGTCGCCCCTGATCCAGGACGGCCACCTCCAGGGCCGACACCTCGAGAACCTTCTTCTCGGGCTCGGCACCGGCAGTCGCAGGCGACGTCGGACCGGCGGTGAGCGCGTCGACGGCGATACGAACTGCGTCCGCCAACCCGAGGCCGGACCGGTACGTATCCTTCAGCGCGGCCACGATGGGCTCGGTGGTACCGCCCATGACGACGAAATCCTGTTCGTCGACGATGGAGCCGTCGTACGTGATGCGGTACAGCTGCGTGGCCATCGGCTCGTCCTGATGGGACACCTCGGCGACGCAGATCTCGACCTCGTACGGCTTGAGCTGCTCGGTGAAGATGGTGCCCAGTGCCTGGGCGTAGGTCTTCGCCAACGACCGGCCGGTGACATCGCGTCGATCGTAGGTGTATCCCTTGATGTCTGCGTGCTGGATGCCGGCCTTGCGTAGGTTCTCGAACTCGTTGTACTTGCCGACGGCAGCGAAACCGATGCGGTCGTAGAGCTCACTGACCTTGTGCAGCGCGGTCGAGCGATTCTCGGCGACGAACAGGACCCCGTCGGCATACGCCAGCACGATGACGCTGCGGCCGCGGCCGATTCCCTTGCGCGCCAATTCCGAACGATCGCGCATGATCTGTTCGGCAGATGCGTAATACGGCATCGTCATAGCGCGCTACCCCCTTCGCTGACTTCCTGGCCTGCTCGGGTGTGGTGGTCCGTGCCGCCGGTGTGTGCTGCGCTCTCGGTTCGTTCTGCCAGAACCGATCGGGCCGCAGCCGATATGCGATCGTGCGCGACGTCGTCCGCACCGACGCTCGTGATGGCAACTGCCGTCGGGTAGATGCCGCGGGTGACATCGGGACCACCGGTGGCCGAGTCGTCGTCGGCGGCGTCGTACAGCGACTCGACTGCAGCCCGAAGCGCCTCGTCCTCGGACATTCCGGGGCGGTACAACTTCTTGAGCGCGGATTTGGCGAACAACGAGCCCGAACCCACTGCGTGATAGCCCGACCGCTCCTCGTAACGCCCGCCGACCACGTCGTACGACACGATGCGTCCGGCTCTGTCGGGATCGGAGATGTCGATGTCGAATCCGACCAGCAACGGCACCGCAGCCAGTCCCTGCATCGCCGCACCCAGATTGCTCCGAACCATCGACGACAACTTGTTGGCCTTGCCGTTGAAGGTGAGCGGCACGCCCTCGATCTTCTCGTAGTGCTCGAGTTCGACAGCGAACAGACGAACCAATTCGATTGCGATACCCGCAGTTCCGGCAATGCCCGCAGCGGAGTACTCGTCGGTGACGTAGACCTTCTGCATGTCACGGTTGGCGATCAGATTGCCCTGAGTGGCGCGCCGATCACCGGCGATCAGCACCCCGCCCGCGTAGGTGAGGGCGACGATCGTCGTACCGTGCGGAGCGATGCCGGACTTGTCGGTGGTGCCGTTGGCGGCGTGGGACGCCAGGTCCGCGGCGAGGCCGCTCTCCGGCAGCAGGTGCGGGGCGTGCTGACGGAGGTAGTCGGAGAAGGACGAGCTACTGGACCCCAGCGGAATCGCCGGTCCGTCGCCTGCCGACCGTGGGTCCGAACGATCCACCGTCACTGGCCGCCCTTCTGAACGTAGGCGCGGACGAAGTCCTCGGCATTCTCCTCGAGAACGTCGTCGATCTCGTCGAGAAGATCGTCGGTCTCCTCGGCCAACTTCTCGCGCCGTTCCTGGCCACCGGCCCCCGTGTCGCCTGGGACCTCGTCGTCGCCGCCGCCGCCCGAGCGCCGTGTCTGCTCCTGAGCCATAGTCGCCGACCTCCTCTGTGTATCGAGAAAACAGATCTACTGCACGGTCGCCGGGTCATCCGAGGCGCACCGGCGTGGATGTGCAAGTGCTACCGAACGTTCCGCCGAAAGTGCACGGACCTTTACCCTACCGACAGTCCGACCTCGCCGGTTGGCAAGACACCGCCGAACGACCCATTCGAATGCCCTGGACGATCAGGTGGTGAGCTGGTCGACCAGTTCCGCTGCACTGTCCACGGACTCCAGCAGGGCACCGACGTGGGATTTCGTTCCCCGCAACGGCTCGAGCGTCGGAATCCGTACCAACGAATCGCCACCGAGATCGAAGATGACCGAGTCCCAGCTCGCCGCGGCGATGTCGGCACCGAATTTGCGCAGGCATTCGCCGCGGAAGTAGGCCCTCGTGTCGTCGGGCGGTGTGCCGACCGCATCGAGAACTTGCTGCTCGGTGACGAGACGATCCATCGAACCGCGGGCGACCAACCTGTTGTAGAGCCCCTTGTCGAGGCGAACATCGGAATACTGCAGGTCCACCAGGTGCAGCCGCGGAGCGGACCAGCCGAGGCCCTCACGCTGTCGGAACCCTTCGAGCAGTCGCAATTTCGCCGGCCAGTCCAGCAGATGCGCGCACTCCATGGGATCGCGCTCGAGCAGGTCCAGCACCATCGCCCACTTGTCGAGCACGTCCAGTGCTCGTGCGTCGTCGCTGCCCTCGGCAGCCACGAACTTCGCCGCCCGCTGGTGGTAGATCCGCTGCAGCGCAAGGCCCGTCAGTTCGCGGCCGTCGGCGAGTGCCACGGCCTTGCGCAGGGTGGGATCGTGGCTGATCTGATGGACAGCCGTGACCGGCCTGGCCAGCTGCAGATCCGACAGGTCGACGCCCGCCTCGATGAGGTCGAGCACGAGGGCCGTGGTTCCCACCTTGAGGTAGGTCGACATCTCCGCCAGGTTGGCGTCGCCGATGATGCAGTGCAGACGTCGGTACTTGTCTGCGTCTGCGTGCGGTTCGTCCCTGGTGTTGATGATGCCGCGCTTGAGGGTGGTCTCCAGTCCGACCTCCACCTCGATGTAGTCCGCTCGCTGCGAGAGCTGGAACCCGGCCTCGTCGCCCGACTGGCCGATACCGACTCGCCCGGAGCCGGTGATGACTTGCCTGGAGGCGAAGAACGGCGAGAGCCCCGCGATCACCGCCGAGAACGGTGTCTCACGCGACATCAGATAGTTCTCGTGCGTGCCGTACGACGCGCCCTTGCCGTCGACGTTGTTCTTGTACAGCTGCAGGCGCGGAGCCCCTGGGACGCTCGACGCGTGCCGTGCGGCCGCTTCCATGACGCGTTCGCCTGCCTTGTCCCAGATCACCGCGTCCAGTGGGTCCCGCACCTCCGGGGCCGAGTACTCGGGGTGCGCGTGATCGACGTACAGGCGGGCACCGTTGGTGAGAATCATGTTCGCCGCACCGATTTCGTCGGCATCGATGACCGGAGCCGGTCCGCTGAACCGTCCGAGATCGAAGCCTCGTGCATCGCGCAGCGGTGATTCCACCTCGTAGTCCCAGCGGGTGCGCTTGGCGCGGGGCACTCCTGCGGCTGCCGCGTACGCCAACACCGCCTGGGTGGACGTCAGGATCGGGTTGGCGGTGGGTTCGGTCGGTGAAGAAATGCCGTACTCGACCTCGATACCGATGATGCGCTGCATAAGTCGAGCCTAGACGGCCGACGGATGCAGTTCGGGGCGCGCCCTGTGCGGACGCGCCCCGAAAACTGCCCAGCGGTGGATCTACAGGTACTGACCGGTATTGGCCTCGGTGTCGATCGCCCGGCTCGCGCTGGCGTTCTTGCCGGTGACCAACGTGCGAATGTAGACGATTCGCTCGCCCTTCTTGCCCGAGATCCGAGCCCAGTCGTCCGGATTCGTGGTGTTCGGCAGATCTTCGTTCTCCGCGAACTCGTCGACGATGGAATCGAAAAGGTGCTGAATCCGCAGTCCGGCGTTTCCGGTTTCGAGAACCGACTTGATGGCGTACTTCTTTGCCCGGTCGACGATGTTCTGGATCATGGCCCCGGAGTTGAAGTCCTTGAAATACAGAACTTCCTTGTCCCCGTTGGCGTAGGTGACCTCGAGGAACCGATTGTCGTCACTCTCGGCGTACATGCGCTCGACGACGCGATCGATCATGCCCCGGATGCACGCCGCGCGATCGCCGCCGAACTCGGCGACGTCGTCGGCGTTGACCGGAAGCGAATCGGTCAGGTACTTCGAGAAGATGTCCTGTGCCGATTCGGCGTCGGGACGCTCGATCTTGATCTTCACGTCGAGTCGGCCGGGTCGCAGGATCGCCGGGTCGATCATGTCCTCGCGATTGGACGCACCGATCACGATGACGTTCTCTAGGCCTTCGACACCGTCGATCTCGGCGAGCAGCTGCGGAACGACCGTCGTCTCCACGTCGGACGAGACGCCGGAGCCGCGGGTACGGAAGATCGAGTCCATCTCGTCGAAGAACACGATGACCGGGGTGCCCTCGGACGCCTTCTCTCGTGCCCGCTGAAAGATCATGCGGATGTGACGCTCGGTCTCACCGACGAACTTGTTGAGCAGCTCGGGGCCCTTGATGTTGAGGAAGAACGACTTCGCCTCCCGCGCATCCTGGCCACGTGCCTCGGCGATCTTCTTGGCCAGCGAGTTGGCAACGGCCTTGGCGATCAACGTCTTTCCACACCCGGGAGGGCCGTACAGCAGCACGCCCTTCGGCGGACGCAGTGAGTACTCTCGGAACAGATCCTTGTGCAGGAACGGCAGCTCTACGGCGTCCCGAATCTGCTCGATCTGTCGACCGAGACCGCCGATGTCCTCGTATCCGACGTCCGGAACCTCCTCGAGAACGAGATCCTCCACCTCGGCCTTGGGAACGCGCTCGAACGCGTAGCCGGCCTTGGTGTCGACCAGCAGCGAATCCCCGGGACGGAGCTTCCGTGACGGCTCGTCCGGGTCGACCGGTCCGTCGTCGTTGACCATGTCGATCAACGGTTTGGCCAGCCAGACCACCCGTTCCTCGTCGGCATGTCCGACGACGAGAGCGCGCGATCCATCCCCCAGAAGCTCTCGGAGAGTGCTGATCTCGCCGACCTGATCGAAGGTGCACGCCTCGACGATGGTCAACGCCTCGTTCAACCGCACGGTCTGTCCCGGAGCGAGCGTGTCGGCCTCGATGTTGGGTGAGCACGTCAGTCGCATCTTCCGACCGGACGTGAACACGTCGACTGTGCCGTCCTCGAACACGCTCAGCAGGACGCCGTATCCGCTCGGCGGTTGACCGAGACGGTCCACCTCCTCGCGCAGCGCGATGAGCTGTTGTCGGGCCTCCTTGAGAGTGTCGAGCAACTTCGTGTTGCGCAGCGACAAGGAATCGACCCGGCCCTCGAGCTCGCGTACCTGCTCGGGGGACTCCCCCAGTTGGCGCCGTAGCGACGCGACTTCGGCTCGCACGGCGTCCAGTTCGGCTCTGGCCGCGGCCACATCCGGATTGTCTGTTGAGCTCATGAGCGACTCCTCCCAGTGACGATCTATCAACGCTACCGGCAGCGGCGCGGAGATGCGGACCGACACCTCGAACGGGGTCGGCATCCACTCTGCTCGGCGGCCTCGAAAGGCCATCCCAGTTCATGTTAGCCTCACCTGACCAATCGATCGACAGACGACGGAATCAGGGGCCTCACCAGTGAAAATGCGTATTCTCTCGGCAAGCGTCGCAGTAGCCGCGGTGGCTCTGGTGGGTGCAGGATGCAGTTCGAGCGATGAATCCGATCACGCCGATCACAATTCCGCGTCGACCAGCGACTCCATGCCGACGACCACCGCCGGGCCGGCTGTCACAGCACCTACCGTCGCCGAATTGCAGACCTCGCTGCAGCAGCTGGTCGCACCGGACGTGGACGCAGCGACCAAGGCTGCGGCAGTGGAGAACGGTCAGGCGCGCCTGACGAACCTGGAGACGATGACCGCCGCACTGGCGAACTACGGAGCGATCACCTTCGAGGTGTCGGAACCGACCGTCGCCGGTGAGACGTCCACCGCGGACGTCGCCATCGCCACTCCACGCGGGACCGCGGCTCCGGCACCGCAGACCTGGGTGCTGATCGATGGCACCTGGAAGCTGTCGGACGCCAGCACGTGCCAGATCCTGGCCATGGGCCAGGCACCCTGCGTCTGAGTCGGCAGCCGAGCCTGCAGCGTCAGCCCTTACCGGAACGACGCTGCGGTTTCGGGGTCACGGTGCCCTCGGCGAGGCGTCGAACGCTGACGAGGAATGCCGTGTGTCCCTGCATGCGGTGCTCGGGGCGAACCGCGAGACCCACCACGTGCCAGCCGCGAACCATCGACTCCCACGATCGAGGTTCGGTCCAGCACTCCTGTGCGCGTAGCGCCTCGACGACCTTGGACAGCTGCGTCACCGTGGCCACGTAGACCAGCAGCACCCCACCGGGGACGAGGGCCTTGGACACCGCGGGCAACGCGTCCCACGGCGCGAGCATGTCCAGGACCACCCGATCGACCTGCTCACCCGGACGATCGACACCGAACTGGTCGACGTCTGCCACGGTCAGGTGCCAGTTCGACGGGCGCTCGCCGAAGAACGTCTCGACGTTCTTCACGGCATAGTCGGCGTGGTCCTGCCGGATCTCGTAGGAGATGACCGTTCCTGCTGTACCGACTGCACGCAGCAGTGAGCACGTCAGAGCGCCGGATCCTGCACCGGCCTCGAGCACCCGTGCGCCGGGGAACATGTCACCCTCGTGCACGATCTGCGCCGCGTCCTTGGGGTAGATCACCTGGGCACCGCGGGGCATCGAGAGCACGTAGTCGGTCAGCAGCGGCCGCAGCGCGAGGTAGGGGGTGCCGTTGACGGAGGTGACGACGCTGCCCTCGTCGGCACCGAGCAGTTTGTCGTGAGTGATGCCGCCGCGGTGAGTATGGAATTCCTTACCGGCTTCCAGTACCACCGTGTAGTGACGACCCTTGCCGTCGGTGAGCTGAACTCGATCGCCCACTCGAAACGGCCCACTGCGGGCGGGACCGGTCTCCGCCGGTGCGTCTGCAGCTGTGGCGTCGGCAGCTGGAGTGGCCTCCGCGCCGGACGTGACATTCGGGTCGAGTTCGATCTCGTCGGTCGTGGCAGTGACCACGTCGTCCGCACTGGGCAGCGATGCGTCGACCGTGGCGTCGAACGCGGCGTCGGCCTCGAATCCGTCGGTCGACGCGGATGTGGAATCACCGGAGGACACAGCGGACCTGCTTTCGTTGCGATGTGACGCTCGGCCTCGATCGGCGGGCGTCGGGGGACGACTCGACGTGCCAGACTACGGCCTTCACCGAAGATGTCGGACCAGCGGCATAGTCTCGCAGTCGTGAGTATTTCCGTGTCGAGCCCCATCGACTTACCTCTTCTCGATGTCGGTGACAGCGCCGACGTACCGCGTTCGAGGTCCGGCAACCGCAGTACCCCGGCTCTGTCTCCTTCTCGCGCAGGTGATTTCAAGCAGTGCCCACTGTTGTATCGCTTCCGTGCCGTGGACCGGCTTCCCGAGGTCTCCACCGAGGCACAGGTGAAGGGAACTGTGGTGCATGCCGCACTCGAGGCCCTGTACGCACTCCCTGCCCGCGATCGAGTGCCCACCACTGCGCGCGACCTGGTGGACCCGGCCTGGGATCGGGTCGTGGCCGAGTCACCCGACATCGCGTCGCTGGTTCCGGCGGACGACCGTCCGGCGTTTCTCGACCGGGCTCGTGCCCTGGTGGACGGGTACTACGAACTCGAAGATCCCACGCACTTCGATCCCGAGTCCTGCGAACAGCGCGTCGAGATCGCGTTGGACGACGGAACGCCGCTGCGCGGATTCATCGACCGGATCGACGTCGCACCCAACGGAATGATTCGCGTCGTCGATTACAAGACCGGACGTGCGCCGCGTGAGTTCACCGAATCCAAGGCTCTGTTCCAGATGAAATTCTATGCGCTGATGATCATGCGCATGCGCGGAGTCGTTCCCGCGCAACTGAAGTTGATGTACCTCGCCGACAAGCAGGAGCTGACATACGCACCGGACGAGGGTGAGCTGCTGCGCTTCGAGCGCATGCTCTCGGCCATCTGGAAGGCGATTCTGGCGGCCGGTGAGACCGGCGACTTCCGCGCCAAGAAAGGCGCACTGTGCAAGTGGTGCGATCACCGGGCACTGTGCCCCGAGTTCGGCGGCACTCCCCCGCCGTACCCCGGTTGGCCGCAGGCGGCTGCGGAGCAGGAGGAGACGGAGCTGTGACGAGTCCGGACGCCTTCTTCGTTCCTGCCGGTGTCGACGACGACGGTTACGAGATCGTCACCGCGACCGAGCACACCGTCAGCCTGTGGGCACCGACGATGCAGCACGGCGCTCCGCCGTCCGCGTTGTTGGTCCGCGCACTCGAGCGGGTCGACGCCAGACCCGATACTCGAATCAGCCGGGTGGTCGTCGACATTCTCGGACCTGTTCCGGTGTCGGACATCACGATTCGCGCATGGACGGCGCGGCCGGGCGCTAATGTCGAACTCGTCGTCGCCGAACTGTGGGCTCGAGGATCAGCGGGGCCGGCGCGAGCGGTGGCGCGGGGCAGCGCATGGCGTATGCGTACCGAGCCCACCGACGACGTCGTGCACGTGGGAGATTCGGTGATGCGACCGGTGAGCGCCGGCGTCGACAGCACCTTCGGCGGACTCTGGACCTCCGGATACCTCGACGCGGTCGAGTTCAAGTTTCTCACCGAGCTCGGCGCAGCGGGGCCCGGTGAAGTGTGGGCGAAGCCGACTCCCGTTCTGGTGCAGGGTGAGTCGATGACGCCACTGGAACGGCTGTTCTCGATTGCCGACATCGCCAACGGTGTGGGTGCGAAATTGCCGATCGAGCAGTGGACGTTCCTGAACACCGATCTGACGGTGCACGTCTTCCGCGAACCCCAGGGTGACTGGATCGGAGTGTCGGCCGAGACGTCGACGGGTCCGGACGGCATCGCCATGTGCGCAGGCACCCTCAGTGACGAACTGGGGCCGGTCGGGCGCATCGCGCAAACAGTGCTGGTTCGCCGACGCGCGTGATCGTGGCGGAACGACGGGCGTTCCGCCACGCACTCAGAACGCTCGGCAGGACCTGATGTCGGAGGCGAGAATGGCTTTCGCGCCCAGTTCCGCGAGCTCGTCCATCACGTTGTTGTGGACCTTGCGAGAGACCATGGCGCGCACGGCAACCCAGTTGTCGTCGACCATCGGTGCGAGCGTAGGTGATTCGATGCCGGGGGTGATCTTGACGGCTTCGTCGAGGATCGACTTGGGGCAGTCGTAATCGAGCATCAGGTACTGCTGGGCGAAGACGACGCCCTGTACGCGAGCGATCAACTGCTTGCGTGCGGAGTCGGTGCCCGGCGTGCCTGCGCGCTCGATGAGAACACCCTCGGAATCGCACAAAGATTCGCCGAACGCGACGAGATTGTTCTGACGCAGTGAGCGACCCGACTCGACCACGTCCGCGATGGCGTCGGCGACACCGAGTTGAATGGAAATCTCCACGGCCCCGTCGAGACGGATCACCGTGGCCTCCAAGCCGCGCTCGGCCAGGTCCTTACGCACGAGATTGGGGTACGAGGTGGCGATGCGCAGTCCGCCCAAGTCCTCGGGTGCCCATTCCTTGCCCGCGGGTGCCGCGTAGCGGAACGTCGACCGGCCGAATCCGAGCGCCAGGCGCTCTTCGACCGCTGCCCCGGAATCGAGAGCCAGGTCTCGTCCGGTGATGCCCAGATCGAGCTGGCCCGACCCGACGTAGATGGCAATGTCCTTGGGACGGAGAAAGAAGAATTCGACCCCGTTGGCCGGGTCGAGGACGGTCAGATCCTTGGAGTCGCTCCGACGCCGGTAGCCGGCCTCGCTGAGGATCTCGGCGGCGGATTCGGACAACGCGCCCTTGTTGGGTACGGCTACACGCAGCATGGAGTTTTCCTTCATCGGTGAGTTCACAGGAGACGTTCGGGCCTTGCCTCACAGATGTCGGTAGACGTCCTCGAGCTCGATTCCCCTACCCACCATCATGACCTGAACCCAGTACAGCAGCTGCGAAATTTCTTCGGCGAGTGCAGCGTCGCTCTCGTGTTCGGCGGCGATCCACACCTCGCCGGCCTCTTCGAGGACCTTCTTTCCCTGGAAATGAACACCTGCGTCCAACGCAGCGACGGTGCCCGAGCCCTCGGGGCGGGTCTTCGCGCGGTCGGTGAGCTCGGCGAACAGGGAATCGAAAGTCTTCACGGATTCGTATTCTTTCACGTCGGTATCCAGCGGAATCAATTCGGTCGAGATTCGAGGAGTCAGGCCGCCCAGGCCCGCCGGACGTCGTCGGCGGTCAGTCCGACCAGACCGTCGCGGATGGTGTATCCCGGCGCTGCCGGAACAGCCACCTCAGACGGGACGACCAGTACCGGGCAGCCTGCAGTATGTGCGGACAGGGAACCTGTCGGAGAATCCTCCACTGCAAGGCAGGCACCGACGTCGACGCCGAGCAGCGCGGCACCCCGCAGGTACGGCGCCGGGTGCGGTTTCCCGAACTCGACCTCGTCGCCGCTGACGGTGATGTCGAAGTAGTCGCGCCCGAGTGTCTCCAGTGCACGCTCGACGAGCCCACGTTCGGTGTTGGTGACCAATCCGGTCGCCAGGCCCATGTCGCGTACGAGTGCAAGAGCATCCTTGGCACCGGGCCGCCACGGAATACCTTCGGCGAACATGTCGCCGACGCGCGTGGTCAACCACTCGCGGCCCTCGGCCAGGTTGTCGTCGGTGACCGCAACCGATGCATTGGCCAGCACTTTGCGCAAGGCGTCTCGCATCGAATTGCCGAGGGTGCTCTCGCGTACTTCCGCGCTGAGTTCGGTTCCCAGTGTGCGGGAGTACTCACCGATGGCCACGTCCCAGATCTTCTCCGAGTCGAGCAGGGTGCCGTCCATGTCCCACAGGACACCGTGCAGGTGGGTTCTAGACATTGAAGTACTTGGCCTCCGGGTGGTGAAGTACGAACGCATCGGTCGACTGTTCGGGGTGCAGCTGCAGTTCCTCGGAGAGCTTGACGCCGATTCGCTCGGGTTCGAGGAGTGCGGCGAGCTTGATCCGGTCCTCGAGATCGGGGCATGCCCCGTAGCCGAACGAGTAACGAGCTCCGCGGTATTCGAGTTTGAAGTACCCCTCGGCCTCGGTGGGATCCTCCGCGGCGACCGATTTGCCGTCGGACAGTTTCAGTTCCTCGCGCACTCGGCGATGCCAGTATTCGGCGAGAGCCTCGGTCAGCTGAACTCCGATCCCGTGCACCTCGAGGTAGTCGCGGTACGCGTCGGCTGCGAACAATTCGTTCGCGAAGTCCGCGATGGGCTGCCCCATGGTGACCAGGTTCATCGGCAGCACGTCGACTTGCCCGGATTCCCTTGCCGCAGTGCGTGATCGGACGAAGTCCGCGATGCAGAGGAAGCGGTCGCGGTGCTGACGCGGGAACGTGAACCGAAAGCGTTCGGGCGCATCGGGTTCGGGCTCGGTGAGCACGACGACGTCGTCGCCCTCCGAAACGGCCGGGAAGTATCCGTACACCAATGCGGCGTGCGCGAGAATGCCGTCCGTACTGAGCCGATCCAGCCAATACCGAAGGCGCGGTTTGCCTTCCGACTCCACCAGATCCTCGTAGGTCGCGCCCTCGCCCTTGCGGGCTCCTCGCAGCCCCCACTGCCCCAGGAACAGGGCACGTTCGTCGAGCAGGCCCGAGTAGTCGGCGAGGGACACGCCTCGGACGATGCGGGTGCCCCAGAACGGCGGTACCGGAATGTCGATGTCCGCGGCGACGTCGGATCGCTCGGGTACCACGACCGGAGCCTCGGCGGCCTTGCGCTTCTCCGCGATGCGCTTCGACCGTTCGTGGCGATCTTTGCGTTCGGCAGCCTTGGCTTTCGCGGCGAGCGCCTCGGGGCTGTCGGGGGCCGGACCGCCGCCGCGCTTGGTGGTCATGATGGTGTCCATCAAACGCAGGCCTTCGAACGCGTCCCGCGCATAGTGCACGTCGCCTTCGTACACGTCCTGCAGATCGTTCTCGACGTACGACCGCGTCAAAGCAGCGCCGCCGAGGAGCACCGGAAATTGCTCCGCCACGCCGCGGGAGTTGAGCTCGATCAGGTTGTCCTTCATGACCACCGTCGACTTCACCAGCAACCCGGACATGCCGATCACGTCTGCGCGTTTGTCCAACGCGGCTTCGAGAATGGTCGAAATCGGCTGCTTGATACCGAGATTGACCACCTCGTAGCCGTTGTTGCTCAGGATGATGTCGACGAGGTTCTTGCCGATGTCGTGCACATCGCCCTTGACGGTACCGAGCACGATTCGACCCTTGCCGTCGTCGTCGGTGGCCTCCATGTGTGGCTCCAAGTACGCCACGGCAGCCTTCATCACCTCGGCGGACGCGAGCACGAACGGCAACTGCATCTGGCCGGAACCGAACAGCTCGCCGACGGTCTTCATGCCCGACAGCAACGTCTCGTTGATGATCTCGAGAGGCGGCTTCTCGGCCATCGCGGCGTCCAGATCTGTGTCGAGGCCGTTGCGTTCGCCGTCGACGATGCGGCGTTCGAGCCGCTCGAACAACGGCAGCCGACCCAGTTCCTCGGCGCGCGATTCCCGGGCCGATGCTGCCGAGACGCCCTCGAACAGCTGCATGAGCTTCTGCAACGGGTCGTAGCCTTCACGGCGGCGGTCGTACACCAGATCCAGAGCGGTCTCGCGTTGCTCGTCGGGAATCTTGTTCATCGGCAGGATCTTCGACGCGTGCACGATGGCGGTGTCGAGGCCGGCCTGGGTGCACTCGTGCAGAAAGACCGAGTTGAGCACCTGCCGGGCAGCAGGATTGAGGCCGAACGAGATGTTCGACAACCCGAGGGTGGTGTGCACCTTCGGATACTTCTCCTTGAGCTGCCGGATCGCCTCGATGGTCTCGATGCCGTCGCGTCGAACCTCTTCCTGGCCGGTGGAGATCGGGAAGGTGAGGGTGTCGACGATGATGTCCTCGTGGCGCAGGCCCCAGTTCTCGGTGATGTCGGTGATCAGGCGATCGGCGACACGCACCTTCCATTCGGCAGTACGCGCCTGCCCCTCCTCGTCGATGGTCAGAGCGACGACGGCGGCACCGTGTTCCTTGACCAGACGCATGATCTTCTGGAACCGCGAGTCGGGCCCGTCGCCGTCCTCGTAGTTGACCGAGTTGACGGCGCTACGTCCGCCGAGGTGCTCGAGGCCGGCCTCGAGCACGGCCGGTTCGGTGGAGTCGAGCATGATCGGCAGCGTCGACGCAGTCGCCAATCTGCTGGCGAGTGCGGCCATGTCGGCGGCACCGTCGCGGCCGACGTAGTCGACGTTGAGGTCCAACATGTGCGCGCCGTCGCGGGTCTGATCCTTGGCGATGTCGAGGCACTTCTCGTAGTCCTCGGCGAGCATCGCGTCACGAAATGCCTTGGAGCCGTTGGAGTTGGTGCGCTCACCGATCATCAGGATGCTGGCGTCCTGCTCGAACGGCACGGCGGTGTAGAGCGAGGAGACGCCTGGCTCCGGGGCCGGCTGCCGTTCCAGCTTCGTCGCCCCGTGCACCATGTCGGCAACCTGACGAATGTGCTCGGGGGTGGTGCCGCAGCATCCGCCGACGAGTGCCAGCCCGTACTCGCGGACGAAACCGCTCAGAGCGTCGGCCAATTCGGGGGCGGTCAGTGGGTATTCGGCACCCTTCGCGCCCAACGTCGGCAGTCCGGCATTGGGCATCACCGATACCGGAAGACGGGAATGCTTGGACAGGTGGCGCAGGTGTTCGCTCATCTCGGCGGGGCCGGTGGCGCAGTTCAGTCCGATCATGTCGATGCCCAGCGGTTCGAGCGCGGTGAGGGCTGCACCGATCTCGCTGCCGACCAGCATTGCGCCCGTCGTCTCGACCGTCACATGGGTGATGATCGGGATTCGGACGCCGAGCTTGTCCATGGCGTGCTGGCTACCGATGATCGCGGCCTTGACCTGCAGTAGGTCCTGGCACGTCTCGACCAGAATGGCGTCGGCACCGCCGTCGATCATTCCGAGCGCAGCCTCCGTATACGCATCGCGCAGCCGTGCGAACGGGGCGTGGCCGAGTGTGGGGAGCTTGGTTCCGGGGCCCATGGAACCCAGGACGTACCGATCCATCCCGTCGCGGCCGGGTCCCATTTCGTCCGCAGTCTCGCGGGCGAGCCGGGTGCCTTTCTCGGCCAACTCGCGGATTCGATCCTCGATGTCGTAATCGGCCAGGTTGGGCAGGTTGCATCCGAACGTGTTCGTTTCCACGGCGTCTGCGCCGGCCGCGAAGTACTCGCGATGAATCTCGCGCAGCACGTCGGGCCTGGTGTGGTTCAGAATCTCGTTGCATCCCTCGAGGCCGAGAAAGTCGTCGAGAGTGAGGTCGGCGTCCTGGAGCATCGTGCCCATTGCTCCGTCGCCGACGACAACGCGACGTGAAATCGCATCGAGCAGACCGGGCTTGTGTTGATCGGGCATCACTACAGAGTAGTGGGCACCACGGTTACCTCGAGTCGTAGGCTGTCGTGGTGAGTCCCCGAAACCTCGATGATCAGTCCCCGCCCGACGACGGTACCGACAAAATGGACAAATCAGGTGCCGACGCGGACATCCCCTTGGACGCCGCGCTGATCGAGGCCGTGCAGGATGCTGTGGCGAACGCCACAGACGCCGACGCCGACTACGACGAGGACGATCTGAACGACGACATTCCCGAGCTGCGCTCCCCCATACTGGTCGCCGCTTTTGAGGGCTGGAACGACGCAGGCGATGCGGCGAGCGGCGCGGTCGAACATCTGGAGCTGATCTGGGACGCCAGCCCACTGGCCGAGCTGGACTCCGAGGACTACTACGACTACCAGGTCAATCGGCCGACCGTTCGTCAGGTCGACGGGGTCACCCGCGAGATCGAGTGGCCGTCGACTCGATTGTCGGTGTGTTCACCGCCCGGCAGCGACCGTGACGTGGTCCTGTTGCGCGGTATCGAGCCCAACATGCGGTGGCGCAGCTTCTGCGACGACCTGCTCGAGTTCGTCGAGCAGCTGGGCGTCGAAACCGTCGTCATTCTCGGCGCGCTGCTGGCGGACACCCCGCACACCAGGCCCGTCCCGGTCACCGGCACTGCCTACAGCACCGAGTCGGCCGAACAGTTCAACCTCGAGCAGACCCGCTACGAGGGGCCCACCGGTATCACCGGCGTTCTGCAGGACGAATGTGTCAAGGCAGGTGTGCCGGCCGTGTCGTTCTGGGCTGCTGTCCCCCATTACGTGTCGCAGCCACCGAATCCGAAGGCCACCGTGGCGTTGCTGCAGCGGGTCGAAGACGTACTCGACATCGAGGTGCCGCTCGGAGAGCTGCCCACGCAGGCCGAGGAGTGGGAGGAGGCGGTCAACGAGATGACCAAAGAGGACGAGGAGATCAGCGAATACGTGCGCAGCCTCGAGGAGCGTGGTGACGCCGAGGTGGACATGTCCGATGCGATCGCCAAGATCGACGGCGACGCCATCGCCGCCGAGTTCGAGAAGTACCTCCGGCGGCGCGGCCCGGGCAACTTCGGGCTCTGACCCGAACGCACACGAGGAGCCGGGAGCCGGTGAGGTCTTTCTGATGCCGACGTAACGTCACCGCAGCGGTGGCGTCACCCCGACACCGGAGCCTCGTGGGTATGGCCAGCACACCGCGATTTCTGCAAGGCGTCTTCTCCTTCACCGGCAACGGTCTGGACAAGCCCGAGTTGATCGATCCCAGCCTGAGTTTCGTCGTCCCCGAGGGGGTGACGGCTCAGCCGCTATACTTCCGGGGCGGTAATTCGAGCGATGAACTGGTGGTCGTGACCTTGCTGCGCGACGGCAGCCCGATGCGTATGTTCCCGATGGGGGCCAAGAGCGGCGTCAACATTCCGTTGCGGGTCGTCGAGGACGTCGATCCCGATACCGTGCTCGAGCTGGTGATCGCGGCCCCCGCCGGAACCAACGGAGAGGTCGTCGTCGACTTCGGTCTGGTGCTGGTCTGATGACTGCGGGAAGACAGCGATTGCTGGTGATCGGCAACGGAATGGCCGGTGCCCGGACGGTCGAACAGATCCTCGAGCGAGACGGCAGCTCGCTGTTCGAGATCACGATGATCGGCGACGAACCGTACGGCAATTACAACCGCATCATGCTCTCCCACGTGCTGTCCGGTGAGGCCACCGTCGACGACGAGGATCTCGTTCTCAACCCCATGAGTTGGTACAGCGAGAACGGCGTGACGTTGCACGTGGGCGATCGAGCGGTGTCGCTCGACCGGTTCTCCAAAACAGTTGTCTGCGAAAGCGGTCGGTCCGTCGACTACGACGTACTGATCATTGCCACCGGTAGCAACACGTTCTTCCCGAACATGGACGGTCTGCGCGAGTCCGACGGCAGACTGGCACGTGGGGTGTTCGGATTCCGCACGATCGCCGACACCAACGGCATGTTGCAGATGGCGCAGTCGCGCGACGACGTGTCGGCGGTGGTGATCGGCGGCGGACTGCTCGGTCTCGAAGCAGCGTACGGACTGCGGACGCAGGGGCTGGACGTGAACGTGGTGCACTCCCCCGGGCACCTGATGAACCAGCAGCTCGACGAGCGCGGTGGACGGGTGTTGCGCAACAAGATCGAGTCGCTCGGCGTCGGTGTCCACACCTCGAAGAGAACCACCTCGGTGTTGCGGTCGGACGACGGTACCGTCATCGGCGTCGGTTTCAACGACGGCACCTCGCTGGACGCCGACATGGTCGTCGTGACCGCCGGAATTCGGCCCAGTGTCGATTTCGCCCGCGCCGGCGGCCTGGTCATCGAACGCGGAATCGTCGTCGACGACCAATTACGTTGCGAGGACGAGGGTTCCATCTATGCCGTCGGCGAATGCTGTCAGCACCGCGGTGAGGTGTACGGCCTCGTCGCGCCCCTCTGGGAGCAGGCCGCTGTCCTGGCCGATGTACTCACCGGTGCCGATCCCGCTGCCGCGTATCACGGTTCGCGTCTGACGACCAAGCTCAAGGTGGCCGGCGTCGACGTCGCGTCGATGGGGATCACCGCGCCCGAGCGCGACGACGACGAATTCGTTCAGTTCTACGAACCACGCAGTGGCACGTACAAATCGGTCATCGTGCGGAACAACAAGCTCGTCGGCGCCACTCTGCTGGGCGACATCTCCAAGGCCAACTTTCTCACCCAGGCGTTCGACGAGAAGGTGCCGCTGCCCGACGAGCGCATCAGCATGCTCTTCGACATGGGAACGCCCTCTGCGGCAACAGGAGCCGCGGAGCTGGCAGACGACGTTCAGGTGTGCAACTGCAACGGCGTCACCAAGGGCGCCATCGTGGCCTGCGTGCACGCCGGTGCCAAGAATCTGAGCGATGTGACCGCGAAGACCCGAGCAGGCAAGGGATGTGGGTCCTGCAAGGGGTTGGTGAAAGACATCATCGCGTGCGCATCCGGTGGCGCGGTCGAAGCGGACCCCACCGCAGACCGGTACGTGCCGTGTATCCCGATGACGAAGCCGGAACTGATCGAAGCAATCAGATCGCGGGACCTCCGGGCAGTCTCGCAGGTGTTCACGGCGCTTGCGACCGACGGCGTCGAGGACGCCGCCGCCAAGATGCCGCTGGCGTCACTGCTGCGCACCGTCTGGGGTCCGGATTGGGTGGACGAGCGCGGCGCACTGTTCATCAACGACCGGGTGCACGCCAACATTCAGCGGGACGGCACGTTCTCGGTGGTACCGCAGATGAAGGGTGGCGTCACTACCCCGGATCAACTGCGCAAGATCGCCGACGTCGCCGACGAGTACAACGTGCCGCTGGTCAAGGTCACCGGCGGACAGCGCATCGACCTCCTCGGGATCAAGAAGGAAGACCTACCCAAGGTGTGGGGCGATCTGGACATGCCCTCCGGCTTCGCCTACGGCAAGAGCATGCGCACGGTGAAAACCTGTGTGGGCAGCGACTTCTGCCGCTTCGGTCTCGGCGACTCGACGGCTCTCGGCATCGCGCTCGAAGAGCGGTTCCAAGGCTTGGAGACTCCCGCGAAACTCAAACTCGCGGTCGCCGGCTGCCCGCGCAACTGCTCGGAGGCGCTGTGCAAGGACTTCGGCGTGGTCTCGGTCGGCGAGGACAGGTGGGAGATCTACGTCGGCGGCGCGGCCGGGGCTCACATCCGCAAGGGAGATCTGTTGGCCACCGTGACGGGAGCCGAGGAGGTGATGACAGTGGCAGGCAGATTCATCCAGCACTATCGGGAGAACGCGCAGTGGCTCGAACGGACGTACGCCTGGGTTCCGCGCGTCGGCTTGGAGGAACTGCAGAGCGTTCTGATCGACGACCGTGACGGCATCGTCGCCGGACTCGACGAGCGACTGCAAACATCGGTCGACGGCTACGTGGACCCATGGCAGGACCGCACGGCACCCAAATCGCCTGCGCAGTTCGCACCCTCGCTGCCACTGCTCCCGCTGCCACAGGTGCCGGTCCGATGAGCGTCCCGGTGGGAGCGTTGGAAGACCTGACTCCCGGCGAGGGACGGGCCTACGTCGTGGATGGCAAACAGGTCGCGGTGTTCCTGCTAAGTGACGGCTCGGTGCGGGCGATGGACGCCGTCTGTCCGCACCGGGGCGGACCACTGGCCGACGGCCAGATCGACGGGTCCGTAGTCGTCTGCCCACTTCATCAATACGCCTTCTCTCTCGACGACGGCACCTGCCCGAGCGGCATCGACCCGGTGCGCACCTACCCCGCGGCCGTGGTGGACGGAAAAGTGATCGTGGAGCTGTAACCGGCACGGTCGAACAATTGGCACTCCTACCCCCCGGGTCATTCCGCAGGCTCCCCTCCTCCCACCAGGGTCATTCCGCAGGCTCCACTCCTCCCACCAGGGTCATTCCGCAGGCTCCACTCCTCCCACCAGGGTCATTCCGCAGGCTCCACTCCTCCCACCAGGGTCATTCCGCAGGCTCCACTCCTCCCACCAGGGTCATTCCGCAGGCTCCACTCCTCCCACCAGGGTCATTCCGCAGGCTCCACTCCTCCCACCAGGGTCATTCCGCAGGCTCCACTCCTACCCCCTACCCTGTTCCAGTGACCGAATCAGGCGAGGACGCACGGCTGGGTGCCGCGAATGCGTTCGTGGAGGAAGACCGTCTCGGTCTCTTCTCGTTCGCCGTCGCCGAGAAAAGATCCGAATACCTGGCAGTACTGCGGGCGTTCGACACCGCTCGCGCGAACTACGTGGTGTTGCTGCACTCGGGCGAGGTCGCCGATCTCATCGCTCGTAGCCCCGGGCGTCACGACGCGCTGACCACACTGGACATCGCACCCCTGCTCGATCAACTCCACACCTGGGGTCTGCTCGAACGCAGCTACGACGGCACCCGCGCCGCGACCCTCGCCGAATACCGCAACCGGCACTTCGTCTACCAGTTCGGTCAGGCCGGCTACAAGGCCTACCGCGCGGTCGAGGACGTGCTCGGTGCGCGCCTGGACGACGCCTCGCTGTCCCGGCTGGTGCTGCCCGAGCTGCTGGCCGACATGCACGAGCTGGCCGAGGCGAACCGTCAGGCCGACGGCGACCGCATCTACCGCAAGCTCAGCAGACTCGATTCGACGTTGTCGGAGATGGCGACCCGCGCCGCCCACTTCTATCTGGTGCTGGGCGACCTGGTGCGCACCACCGAGATCACGCCCGAATCGTTCTTGGCGCACAAGGATGCACTGCTCACGCACATGCGTGAGTTCAGCTCCGATCTCACCCGCTATGCCCCCAAGTTGGCGGAAGCGATCGCACTCGTCGAGAGCACCGGCATCGAGGAACTCGTCGACCGTGCCGCGATCAGCGACGAACGAGTCTTTCTCTCCGTCGACGAACGGCGAGCGGACTGGACCGACCGATGGGCCGGGTTGTCGCACTGGTTCGTCGCGGCCGAATCCGAGCTCAGCGAATCCGAGCGCCTCCGCGAGGGCACGATGAGCGCGATCGCTGCTGTGCTGTCACTGCTGCGGCGCGTCACCGAAACTCGGAAGGGCGGTGTGAGTCGCGAGAGCCAACTGCGTCACCTCGCCGGCTGGTTCGCTGCTGCTCCCACCGAGGACAGCGCACATGCTCTGTTTCACGCCGTGTTCGGCCTCGGCCGACCCCGGCACCTGTCGATGGTCCATCCCGACGCCGACATCATCCCCATGTCCCGATCATGGTGGGAGGCACCGCCGGTCGAGATCTCGCGCACGCTGGCCGAGACCGGACGCACTCCGACTCCCGGCGTTCCAGGGCGGGTACAGCGCAACGACGGCGGCATCAGACGACTGCGCGAGCAGCAACTCGAGTCGCAGCGATCACGCAGTGCCGCGGCGCAGTCGCTCGCCTCGGCCGGAATCCACGACCGCATTCTGAACGAGCAGGAAACCGAAGTGTTGCTGAGCCTGCTCAACGCCGCGTTGACTGCCCGGGTACGCGTGAGCGGACGCACCTCGGACTCGTCCGGATCGGACAGTGGCGTGCGCCTGACGCTGAGCGACAGCGACCGTTCGACGATCGTGCGCACCAGCCGTGGCCGATTGCATCTGGACCGCCTCGCCCTCGACGTCAGTGAGGTGGCCCGCCGGTGAGAGCACGTGAAATCTCCTCGCTCGCTCTGGATTCCTACCAGCGGGCTGCCCGAGTCGCGTTGTCCAACCACCTGGTCACCGCGACGTACCCCGATCGAATCGCGTTACCGCTGCTGCGCAGGTGGGCAACCGAACTGCGTGAGGATCTCCTGGAGCTGTTCGGCTACCGCTTCGAGGTCACCGAGACGACCGCGCGTCTGTTCCCCGTGATCGATCGTCTCGACGACAGTCAACCCGCGCGAACGCCGTCCGAGCGGGTGTTCGACCGCCGCAGGTACGCGTATCTGGCGCTGGCGCTTGCCGCGCTCGGTCGGGCCGGAAACCAGATCACTCTGTCCGAACTCGCCGATCACGTGGCGACGGAGTCGAGTCAGGTGGACGGCGTCGAACTCACGACCGACCGCGCGAGCGACCGAGACGCATTCGTCGACGCGATCGGATGGCTGGCCACGCGTGGTGCGATCTCGCTGGCCGACGGCGACGCCACGGGCTGGGCGAACAATCCGACGGCCGGTGAGGCCCTGTACGACATCGACCGATCGGTGGTCGTCGCGATGTTTCGGCCGCCGCGTGCCGTGCAGCACCTGCGTTCGATTCGTGGCCTGCTGGCCGGCTCGGATGCCCCGATCGATCCCGAGGATTCCGATCTCGGACACATCGAGTCCGGGCGTGAGGCAGACCCGAAGGAAACGCTGCGTGCGGTACGCCGAGCGTTGGTCGAACACCCCGTCGTCTATCTCGACGATCTCGACGGAGACGCACGCACCGCCCTGACCGCCTCGCGCACCGTCGCCGACGTCGAGTTGCTCACCGGTCTCGTTGCCGAGCGTCGCGCCGAGGGCGTGGCCCTCATCGACACCTCGGGACGGTTGTCCGACCACCGCTTTCCCAGCACCGGAACGATCGCTCAGGTGGCGTTGCTCATCGCGGGAGAAATCTCCGATCGGGTCGTGGATCCCGACGCTCCGGCGCTCACAACGCATCCGCTACCTGCGAGCGACCTACTCGTCGAACAGCTGGACGACGCGATCCCCGGCGGCGGAATCTTCGGCGACCTGGCCGATTTCGGATTTCCCGCCGATCCGACGACGGTCGAGAACTCGGCTGAGCGCACACAGTACCCGCTGATCGAGGACAGTTGGCTGGTCTCGGTCGTCGACGATCTCGTGGACCGATTCGGTCGCACGTTCGCGGCGCAGTGGCAGACCGACCGGGATGGTCTGCGCATACGAGCGATCGCGCTGTTGCATCGACTTCGGTTGATACACAGCGTGTCCGGCGGCGTGCTGGTACTGCCGGTGATCGCTCGGTACCGAGACGTGATGGTCAGCGTGCGTGACCGAGCCCCGCAGGACTCGCTGTTCGGCACCGAACAAGCCCCCAGTACCGATCCATCCGAAGTAGAGGCTTGAGCAGATGACCGCACACTCGAATCGCTTTCGGCCCACGCGCGCCGGAATCGTCAACCTGTGGGACTACCGGGATCAGGAGTTCTCCTTCGCCGACGGTCGATTGGTACTGCGCGGACCCAACGGATCCGGCAAGACCAAAGCGCTCGAAGTGCTGTTTCCCTTCGTCCTCGACGGCCGGATCGAACCGCGCCGGCTCAATCCGTTCGCCGGTGAAGAACGAACGATGAAGTCCAACCTGCTCTACCGAGGGCAGGAAAGCGCGCACTCGTACGTGTGGATGGAGTTCGGCCGCGGCTCGCGCGAGGACCCCGAATCGGTGACGGTCGGAATCGGTATGCGGGCGAGCCGTCACAACGACAAGGTGACCCGCTGGTACTTCGTGGCCGACGGCCGAGTGGGCGTCGACTTCTCGTTGTTGGGCTCCGACGACCGGCCGCTCACGAAGAAGCAGTTGGCCGAACAACTCGGCAGCGATGCACTGACCGATCGTCCGGTCGACTACCGCGCCGCGATCGATGCCCGGATGTTCGGGCTCGGCGCGCAACGGTACGACCAGTTGATCAATTTGATTCTGACACTTCGCCGTCCGCAGTTGGCCAAGAATCTCGATCCGAAAGGGTTGTCCCAGGCGCTGACCGACGGTCTGCGTCCCCTCGACGAGCAACTGGTGCTCGAGGCAGCACGTTCCTTCAGCGACATGGAGGAAGTCGGACGCGCGCTGGAGGGACTGGCCCAAGCCGATCAGGCGGCCAGGAACTTCGTGTCGGTCTACTCCAAATACCTTTGCGTACAAACCCGTTCGGACGTCGAACAAGTCTCGCGTCGGCTCGAAGCCGTGACGCACGCGACCACCGCACACTTCGCCGCCGCCGCCCTGAAGGACCGGCGTCTGCTGGAACGGGCGGCCGCAGAGACTCGATTCGACGAGGCCGAGCGTGCGCTCGATCAGGCCGTCGCGGACCGGGAGACCCTGCAGCGCTCGAGCGCGTACGAGGGCAAGCAGCAACTGGACGATCTCGCCGAATCCGCTGCGAAGCTGGAGGTCTCGACGGCGCAGCAGGCCGATCGCGCACGCAAAGCGCAAGCAGAACTGGAGCAGCGCACGGCCGAGGCGGCCCGGGCGGATTCGGCACTCCGGGACTCCGTTGCCGGAGTGACTCGCGCAGAGGACGAGCTGCAGACTGCGGCCGAGGACGCGGGCATCGTGTGGACACCGCTGCCCGGCACGGCGCGCAGTGATCAGATCAGTACCGCGCTTCGTGGGCACGCCGAGGAACGGGACGGCGACGTACGTGCAGTGCGTGAGGCGCTGGCCACCGTCGAGAAGGCGTCGACGGAACGCGCTCGCGCGGAGAAGGCCGCAACGAAGGCGCGCGAGTTGCTCGAAGCAGCCGCGGCTGCCGTCACCGAGGCCGAGGCGACGGTGGACCTGGAGAAGGCGCAGTTCGCTTCGGGCCTGCGGGCCTGGTGGTCGAGCAACTCGTCGCTCTACTCCTCCGCGGGCATCACCTCCGCTGTGTTCGAGGCCCTCGACGCAGCCCTGGCAGGCATCGGCGACGACGACGCCCCGAGCCTGGAATCCGTGCTCGCCGAGCAGACCTCGGACGGTATCGACGCGATTCGCGCCCGGCAGGCACAGGCACGCGTCGACGTGGCCGCGCGCGAGGCCGAGGTGAAGGCGCTGCGGGGCGAACTGTCCCTGGTAAGAGCCGAACACGACGATGCCCCACCACCGTTCGCAGCGCGCACCGACAGCCGAGCAGATCTCCCGGGCGCACCGCTGTGGCAACTGGTTCGGTTTGCCGATGCGGTCTCCTCTGCCGACGCGGCGGGGATCGAATCCGCACTGCAGGCCGCGAACCTGCTCGACGGGTGGATCCACCCGACCGCAGACTCCCCCGTCGACGCGACGTCGGAGCAATATCTGTCGCCGCTACCGGTGGCCGCGAGGCCGACCGGGTCGACGCTCGCGTCCGTGCTGGAACCCGAGCCCGGTACTGCCGTCCAGGAATCGCGAATTCTCGATGTACTGAATTCGATTGCATTGCAGCAGGATCGAAACGACCCCTCGGACAGTTCTGTCTCGATAGGCGTCGACGGTCGGTACTGGCAGGGAGTGCAGCAGGGTCGCCACGCAAAACCGGATGCCGAGTACATCGGTGCCACGGCGCGGGCGCGTCGGCGAGAGCAGCGCATCGCCGAGCTCGGTGCTGCGATCGATTCCGCGACAGCCGAACTCGCGACCGCGACCGCCGCCGAGCTGGCGGCACGCGAGCTGGTGCAGGCGTTGAACGCGGCCGCCAAGCAGCTCCCCCGAGTCTCGGCCATCGTGAAGGCGCAACGTGCCGTCACGGCAGCCGCAGGCGCGCTGCGCACCTCGAAAGATGCGTCTGCAGCGGCAGACAGAGAATTCGACCAGGCGATCGCCGACCTGTCCGCGAAAGAGAAACAACTGCGCTCCGTCGCCGTGGCCCATCGCACCCCATACCTGGGCCGCGATGTCGATGCCCTCGCCGCAGCGATTCGCCATTTCGAGCATCAGGGCGCAGCGGTCATCCGTAAACGCAGCGACCACGCACGCGAGACCGAGCGGGCGCGCGAGGCCACCAACCGCCTCGAGGAGGCCACCGGACTGGCCGAGGAACTCGCCGAGGAAGCCGCGATAGCCGACGAGAGCTATCGGCAACAGCTGCAGCGTCTGGAATTGCTGAGCGAGAAACTCGGTGCCACGGCCGAACAGATCAACACCGATCTCGACAACGCGCGCGATCGCATCGAGAAGTGCCGAGCCGAGCAGCGAGCAGCCCGAAAGGCGGACAAGGAAGCCGGCGAGGCGATCGGCAAGGCCGAGGGTGCATGCAACACGGCGCTCGAGAGCCTGCGCGCCGCCGTGACCGAGACCCTGGGTGATGCCGTCCGACTGGCACCGTACGCCCGCAAGGATCTGCTGCACATCCTCGGCGTGCACGAGACGTACACGTGGCCGGCCAGCGACTCGGCGTGGCTGACGGTCGAACAGATCCTGTATCGGGTTCAGCAGGCCGCCGGCCCCGACGACGACGTCCCGGTACTTCCACCGGTGGTGCTCGCGCTGCATTCGGCTCTCGACACGGCGACGGCGTCGGTGAAAGTGAGCGACTCGAGCCGGAAGTCGACACGAACGGCGCTGACGAGCGCACTGCAGGAGTTCGACTCGCAACTGGCCGCTTCCGGTCAGGACTACCGCCTGCAGTGGGACGCACCGGACGGGTTGACGGTGGTACGCGTGCAGGACGAGCAGGGCTATTCCTCGGTCGGAGACTTCGCCGACCGCATCGGTGCCGCCAGGGCCGACCAGGAACTGCTCTTGACCGAGCAGGAACGCCGAATTCTCGAAGACGCGCTGCTGACCGGGTTGGCACAGCAGATTCACGAGCGCACCGTCGACGCACGCGAGCTGATCGCCCAGATGTCCGCCGAGATGAAGCAACGCCGTATGTCCTCGGGCAACACGATCGGCGTGCACTGGGTGCTCGCGGACAACCTCGACGACGGGGCGCGGGCAGTGTCCAAGCTGCTCGACCGCGATGCCTCGGCGCTGAGCCAGGACGATCTGGCCGCGATGCGCGCACACTTCGCATCGGAGATCAGGATCGCTCGTGCGGCACATCCGGAACGGTCGTATCCCGAGATCCTGTCCGCGACACTGGACTATCGCCGCTGGCGGGTGTTCGCGTTCACGCTCATCAGCGGCGACGGCAACGAGGATCGTCTGACCGTCGCTCGTCACAGTGCACTCTCGGGCGGTGAGCAATCGGTGTCGCTGCATTTGCCGCTGTTCGCCGCGGCGCACGTGATGCTCTCGTCCGCCGATCCGCATTCACCGCGGCTGCTGGCGCTGGACGAGGCGTTCGCCGGTGTCGACGACAACGGTCGTAGCGAATTGCTCGGACTGAGTGTGCAATTCGACCTGGATCTGTTCATGACCGGTTACGACCTGTGGATCACCTACGCGGACGTCCCCGGTTGCGCACACTACGATTTGGCGCACTCGACCGCCGAGAACACCGTCAGCGCAGCACTTCTGGTGTGGGAGAACGGTGAATTGTTCGCCGAACACGACGGCACCGACCTCGCAGCCGCCCTCGGATCACCGTTGACCCGCCGGGTGCCGACCCGAACCGAAGGTGGGCTGGAGTTTGGCCGGTAACAGTGAGTGGCGAGGCAGCGTCGAATTGGCGGCGCTGTTGGACGCTGCGCGAAAGAAGTTGGAGTCCAACTGGCTTCGTGTCGGCGGCAACATCACCGTCGACCTGAGTGATGCGCCGGAACTGTGGCGTCTGTGCAGTGCCATCTCGAAGTCCAACTCCAGCCTGCACTCTCGGGCACGGAGCACCCGGCTCGATCTCGAGCGGTTCGACGCGTGGTTGAGCCATCCGCTCAACGGCGGTATCGGTCTGATCGACACCCTTGCCGGTCAGGCACCACTGCAGGACAAGAAGCGCATTGCGGCCGACAAGGCTCAGGTGCGCGCCGATGCGCTCGATCGGGCGCGTGAGGCGCTCGGCGGTGGTACCGATCGCGAGTGGATCGAGCACTGGATCGCGTCGTTGCTCAATCAGGACGGCACCCTCGGTGGCCGCGTCGCCGTCGACGCGCTCGGGGTCGCAACGCAAGTCCTGGCGCTGCTCCCGGTGGACGGGATGTCGCTCACCGAGCTGGCGGAACTGGCCACCGGTGATACCAAGGCCCTCACGGGCGGCGGTGCCGCGAAACTCGTCCTCGATGCATTGTCGTTGCGCGAGAACGTGCCTCGACCCGTCGATCCAGTGGGGATCAGAGCGCTGTGGGAAACGGCCGGGGTGTCGGTCGACGCCGTGTCGAGCCGGGTACTGGTTCTCGGCTACCGCGTCGTAGAGACCCACACGGTGGCTCGCTGGCTCAACGAAGCAGCCGACGAGGGCGTGCCCTTTCCCGTCACCGTGGACATGCTCGCGCGCGGCCCTCTCACCAACAGCTCGTCGACCGTGTTCGTGTGCGAGAACGTCGCTGTGCTCGCGGCCGCAGCCCGCTCTCTCGGCTCGAACTGTGCCAGCTTGATCTGCACCGACGGTCAGCCCTCGGCCGCAGTGCATCGGCTGCTGGCTGCGCGCGCCCCCGGCACCACGATCGAATGGCGTGCCGACTTCGACTGGGCCGGAATGCACATGGTGACCCGCGCACTCACCCGGTACGACGCGGTGCCGTGGCGAATGGACGTCGACTCGTACCGCCGCGCACTGGACGCGCGCAACTCGGAACCACTGAAGGGGCATCCCACGGACACTCCGTGGGACCCGGAACTGGCTGCTGCACTGCGGGATTCGGGACGAGCGGTCATGGAAGAACGCCTGATCCCGGATCTGCTGGCGGATCTACGCCTGGGGCCCGCGGACTAACGCAGCGGAACTCCGAGCAGCGCATCGACCGCATCGGCGAAAGTGCCGGGTGCGGTCGCATCCGATCCACCGCGCTCGACTGCGAAACTCGCCCACGCGTCGAGGGCGTCGAGAGCCTTGGGCGTGTCGAGGTCATCGGCCAGATGCTGACGCAGGCGGTTGACGACGTCGTCGGCCGACGCTGCGGACTCGAGCGCCGCTGCTCGACGCCACAGCGCGAGGCGGGTGTGGGCTCGCTCGAGGACCTCGTCGGACCACGGCCGATCCTGCCGGTAGTGGCCCGCGAGCAGGCCCAGCCGCACCGCGGCCGGATCGACGTTCTCTGCGCGGAGCTTCGAGACGAACACCAGGTTGCCGCGGCTCTTCGACATCTTCTCGCCGTCGAGACCGATCATTCCCGTGTGCACGTAGTGCCGGGCGAACCGAGGGTCACCGGTTGCCGCCTCGGCGTGTGCCGCCGAGAACTCGTGGTGCGGGAAGATGAGATCGCTTCCGCCGCCCTGGATGTCGAAACCGGTTCCGATGCGGTTCAATGCAATGGCAGCGCATTCGATGTGCCAGCCCGGTCGGCCGGGGCCCCACGGCGACGGCCACGACGGTTCGCCCGGACGTACCGAGCGCCACAGCAGCGCATCGAGTGAATCGCGCTTGCCCGCACGATCGGGATCTCCGCCGCGTTCGGCGAAGAACGTGTCCATGGTGGGACGGTCGTAGCCGGATTCGTAGCCGAACTGCTCGGTGGCGTCGGCACGGAAGTACACGTCGGGGTACTCGGCGTCGTCGACGACGTAGGCAGCGCCGGACGCCACCAGCTTCTCCACCAGTTCGACAACTTCCTCCACCGACTCGACGGCACCGATGTAGTCGTGCGGAGGCACGACCCGCAGAGCCTCCATGTCGGCGCGGAACAGCTCGATCTCGCGCGCACCGAGATCGCGCCAATCCTCACCGTCACGATTCGCGCGCTCGAACAGCGGATCGTCGACATCGGTGACGTTCTGCACGTAGTGCACGTCGATACCCGCATCACGCCACAAGCGGTTGATCAGATCGAACGTCAGATACGTTGCCGCATGTCCCAGGTGGGTGGCGTCGTACGGGGTGATTCCGCAGACGTACATGCGAGCGGTCGAACCGGGGGTGACCGGACGGACCTGGCGATCTGCGGTATCGAACAACCGAAGCGCTGGACCCTGTCCTGGGATTGTCGGGATCTCCGGGCTGGACCAAGAATGCATGCAGCCGAGCCTATCCGAGCCCGTTCAGAAGGCGGGCCACGGTATCGGTCTGCTCGATCGAGGTTCCGGCATGACCGGGCGCGCGATCAGCTGCTGGGCCCGATCCAACACCGCAACGGTTTCGGCCAGCGTTATCTTGTCGACCAGCCGTGGAGCGATGACGGTGTCGAAGGTCTCGACGAACCGCACGACGTCGGCCATCAGAGCATCGTCGACCGCCTGGCCTGCCCACCCCCAGAGAACCGTGCGCAGCTTGTTCTCGGCGTGCAGGCAGATGCCGTGATCCACCCCGTAGACATAACCGTCGAGACCTTCGAGGGCATGCCCACCCTTGCGATCTGCATTGTTGAGAATGACGTCGAGAACCGCCATCCGCTGCAGGCGTGGATCGTCGGCATGGATCAGAGCGATCTCTTCCCCATCGCCGTCGTAGGCCTGCAACACCGGAATCCAGCCCGCCGGAACGAGATCGGGACGGCAGATGTCGACCAGGTCCACGCGGCCCTCGACCCGCTCCTCGGGAGTATCTATCCACTTCTGCACCATGCCGGGACCGAACGGACCGTCGCGCAGCACCGTGGGCGGAATCACGCCCCACCCGAGCGCCTCGGAGATCTCGTACGACGCCACCTCCCGCCCGGCGAGGGTGCCGTCGGGAAAGTCCCAGAGCGGCACCTCTCCGCGCACGGGTTTGTACACGCACCGCACTGCTGAGTCGCCGTCGCCCGCCTCGCACACGAGGGTGGCGTTGGACGCCGAAACCACCCGGCCGACCACAGTCAGCTCGCCGGTCTCCATGGTCTCGCGGCCCTCGAAGGGAGGTAGTTCGACGGTCAAGACTCGTCGACCTCTGTCACCGGACCGAAGGTGGCACCGCGGCGGTAGCCGTTCGTCCTGATGCAGACGTGTCCCTCGGGGGCGAGCGGCAGGCCGCACAGCGGGCACGGCGCTCGGCCGGCCGCCACGACCAGCTCGGACCGCGCTGCGAACTCGCGAGCCTGAACGGGTGTCAGAAACACTCGAACCGCGTCGGGGCCCTCGTCGGTGTCGTCGAGCACGACGGATTCGTCGACCTCGACCTCACTGACGGCCAACAACTCCACCACGACGGCATTGGCATCGGCGTCCCAACCCAACCCCATCGTGCCGACTCTGAATTCGGTGTCGATCGGTGTCACCAACGGGCTGGTGTCGAGTGTCTCGGCCTCCTCGGTCGGCACATCGGTACCGAAGCGACGCTGCACCTCCTCGAGCAGCAGTCCCATTCGATCGGCCAGCACCTGTACCTGCTGCTTCTCCAACGCGACCGAGACCACTCGGGCATCGTGCACCGCCTGGAGAAAGAACGTTCGGTCACCCGGCTCACCTACGGTCCCGGCGACGAAACGATCAGGGGTGCGAAAAACGTGTATGGCGCGCGGCATTGCACCTCCTAACGACTCGAAAAGCTCCGCGAAACGAATCGCGAACTTCCATTATCGGCCACAGATCGACCGTGGACGGTATTGCTCGCCCTCCAGCCTGCCACCGATCGGGAGATCGGCGGCGAACCGGCATCTCTAGGTGCCCGCGCCGCCGCCCACCACTGCATCGGACGAGTCTGCAACGTCGGGTTTCGCGCCTGCTTCGTCGGACGTCGGCTCTTCCGCCTTCGGCACGAACACGCTCAAGTCGGATCCGGTGTCGTTGGTCCGCAACACGAACGGCCGAGTCGAGGTGTAGCGCACGACGCTGATCGACGCCGGATCGGCAACGATCCGCTGGAAAGAATCGAGATGGGCACCCATCGCATCGGACAGCACCGACTTGATCACATCCCCGTGAGAGCAGGCCACCCACAGCACATCCCGGCCGTGGTGGGCGGCCAGCCGCGCATCGTGCTCCCGTATCGCCTGGACCGCGCGTTGCTGCACCGTAGCCAAGCCTTCGCCTTCGGGGAACACCGCCGCGGACGGATGCTGCTGAACGACCTTCCACAGCGGCTCGGCCAGCAGCTCCTTGATGGTTCGACCGGTCCATTGTCCGTAGTCGACCTCGACGATCCTGTCCTCGACCATCGGAGTCAGCCCCAACCGAGTGGCCAGCGGTTCCACGGTCTGCTCGCACCGCAACAACGGAGAGCGCACGATCTCCACGACCGGGAGGACCCCCAGCCGTTCGGCAACCGCCTGTGCCTGCTCTCGGCCCCGGTCGTCGAGCTCCACCCCTTCGCTCCGACCTGCGAGCGTGCCCGCAGTGTTCGACGTCGAACGTCCATGGCGAAGCAAGATGACTGTCATTGCTCCGAGCCTAACGAGGAACGGTTCACGTAGCCGAGACAACCCCGCCGGCCAGCAGACCCAGCACAACCACACCGAGCACGATGCGGTAACCGACGAACCAGTACAGCGAATGGTTCGCGACGAACTTGAGCAGCCAGGCGATCGAGGCATAACCCAGGCCGAACGCGATGATCGTGGCCACCAGCAGCTGTGGTCCCGACGCGGCGAGGCCGGAGCCGACCGGCTCGAAGGCGTCGGGCAGCGAGAACAAGCCGGACGCCGTGACGGCCGGGATGGCAAGCAGGAACGAAAAGCGCACTGCAGCTTCGCGTTCGAGTCCGAGAAACAGGCCGGCGCTGGTGGTGGCTCCGGAGCGGGACACTCCGGGAATCAGCGCCAGGCATTGAGCGAGGCCCATGACGATGCCGTCCCTGGTGGTGAGTTTCTCGATCGGCCGTTCCTTGCGACCCAGCCTCTCCGCGACGGCGATTACCACGGCGAAAGCGATCAGCATGAACGCGATGAGATACAGATTGCGCGCACCGGTGCGGATCTGATCCTTGAACAACAGACCCAGAATGCCGATCGGGATGGTGGCGATGATCACGTACCACCCCATGCGGTAATCGAGACCCCGTTCTTCTTTCCTGCGCAATCCGACGAACCAGGCCTTGATGATTCTGACGATGTCACGCCAGAAGAAGAGCAAAACAGCGGCTTCGGTACCCAGCTGCGTCACCGCGGTGAACGACGCGCCGGCGTCCTCGTTCCAGAACACCCCCGACACGATTCGCAGATGACCGGAAGAGGAAATGGGAAGGAATTCCGTCAGTCCCTGGACTGCGCCGAGGATGATCGCCTGCAGCCACGTCATGTCGATCATGCGGCGCCCCGTCCCAGCGTCGAAGCGGACGATTCGATTGTTGCCGGCGCGTGGACGAGTGCCCGCCCCCTGGATTCGCGATTCACGGGGACGACCGTACCCGGCGCGGCACTTGCGCACCGAGCGGCGCGGCGCACTACTGTGCACTGGCGGCAGGCCAGTACGAACCCGACGATCACAGGCAAAAGGACATTCGGCACATATGAAGCAGAGATCGGTCGGCACCAGCGGACTTCGGGTGTCGAGGCTCGGCCTCGGCACTCTCGGGTGGGGCAGCGGGACCGATGGGGACGACGCTGCGGCGCAGTTGTCGGCGTTCGCCGAGGCGGGCGGCACCTTGGTCGATACGTCTCCGGCGTACGGCGACGGTCGAGCTCAGCGAGTACTCGCGGAGTTGCTCGACGATGTGGTTCCTCGGCAGGACTTGGTGATCAGCAGTGCCGCGGGGGTCGGTTCGCGGTACGGCCGGTATCACGTCGATTGCTCGAGGCGCGGACTGCTCGGTCAGTTGGACGCAACGCTGCGTGAGCTCGGTACCGACTATCTCGACCTGTGGCAGGTAGCCACGTGGGATCCGATGACCCCGGTCGACGAGGTGGCGGCGACACTCGACTACGCCGTCTCGAGTGGACGGGTTCGCTACACCGGTGCCCGCGGGTATCTGGGCTGGCAGTTGGCTACGGCTGCGGGTTCGGCCGGTGTCGGACGGATCGTGTCGACGCAGGCGGAGTACTCACTGTTGGCCCGCGGGATCGAGGACGAACTGGTTCCCGCCGCTGTTCACCACGGCATCGGAATCCTCGCGGCGGTTCCACTGGCCGGTGGGGTCCTGACGGGTAAGTACCGCAACGGGATTCCGGCCGATTCTCGCGGGGCCGACGAGCTACACGCCGACGCGGTGAATGCATATCTGACCGATTCGGCGGTAGGCGTCGTCGATGCGGCGGTCACGGCCGCCGATGGCCTTGCCACCTCTCCCCTGGTCGTCGCACTTGCGTGGGCTCGTGATCGTCCCGGGGTGAGCAGTGCGATCGTCGGTGCCCGCGATCTGGCCCAGTTGATGGGTGCTCTGATGGCCGAGGAGCTCGAACTGCCGGCTGCCATCACGTCGGCCCTGGACGACGTCAGCGGTTGATCGCAGGTGCTGCTCGGCCTGGGGTGAGGTCAACCGAAGGTCGGGCAGGCTAACCTATGGTCGTGATCGTCAAACGCCTCGCCGCCGCGCTGCTGACGGCCGGACTGCTGGTGTCGTGTTCGGTGAACAACTCCGCGGCCCCGGACTCCGGCACGATCGGCCCCCGCACCGCCGTCGTCGACGACCCTGATCCGACGCCCATCGCTGTCGATCCGGTTGCCGAACTCCCGGTCACCGTCACCGGTTTCGACGGCGTGCCCGTCACCATTTCGGACAACAGCAGGATCGTGGCGGCCGACCAGTACGGCACCCTCGCCGAAACGGTGTTCGCGCTCGGACTCGGTGACAATCTCGTCGGGCGCGACACCTCGGCGTCGTTTCCCGCGGCAGCAGACGTACCCGACGTCACCCCTACCGGCCACTCGCTCAGTGCCGAAGGCATTCTCGCGCTGTCGCCGACGGTCGTCCTGACCGACACCAGTATCGGCCCGCGCGCTGTCCAGGATCAGATTCGGGCCGCGGGAATTCCGGTCGTCTACTTCGACCCCGCTCGAACTCTGGCCGGGGTAGCAGGACAGATCGACGCTGTCGCGGGGGCTCTCGGGGTTCCCGACGCCGGTTCCGCACTGGCGCAACGGGCAACCGAAGAGATTGCCGCCGCGACACAGAACGCGCCCCGATCCGACGAGCCGCTGAAGGTTGCGTTCTTGTACATGCGTGGACCGGCGATCAAGATGCTCGCCGGTCCGGGTTCCGGAGCGGACGCTCTCATCGAGGCGATCGGTGCTCGGGATGCAGGGGTCGAATCGGGTCTGACCGAACAGTTCGTCCCGGTGACCAGTGAGGCACTCATCGCTGCGGCACCCGACGTGATTCTCATGATGACCAAGGGGCTGCAATCGATCGGCGGGATCGACGGGCTCGAGCAGATACCCGGTATCGCGCAGACGCCCGCCGGCCAGCAGCGTCGGGTGGTCGACATGGACGACGGCACCGTTCTCAGTTTCGGTCCGAACACCGGAAAGGTGCTGGCTGCATTGTCGAAGGCCGTCTACGAACCTGCCTCATGAGCGACGTGTCGTCTGCACGGTCGCGATCGGGTACGACGCGAGTGGTCTCGACGTTCGTCGCGCTGGCGGTCGCGCTGATGGTCCTGGCCTTGGTGTCGGCGGTCGTCGGGCAGGTACCGACGACTCCGGCGGAAGTGTTGGGGAGTCTGACGCATCGGGTGGGCCTCGACATCGGCCCGATGCCCGCTCATCCCAGCGGCGAGGTGACCCTCTGGCAGGTCCGGTTTCCGCGGCTGACCCTCGCGATGCTCGTCGGCGCCTGTCTGGGATGCGCGGGTGCACTGCTCCAGGGTGTGTTCGCCAACCCTCTCGCCGAACCCGGTGTCGTCGGCGTGTCGTCGGGCGCGGCTGTCGGTGCGAGCTCGGTCTTCGTCCTGGGCGGCAGCTTTGCCGGGGTCTGGACCGTTGCGCTCGCAGCCTTCGTGGGCGGACTCGTCACCACGATTGCGGTCTACTTCCTGGCTCGCAATGCCGGCCGAACCGAGGTGGTGACCCTCATCCTCACCGGAGTCGCCGTCAATGCGTTCGCCGGCGGCGTGATCGCGTTCTTCACGTTCGTCGCCAGCCCGGCCGCTCGCGACCAGATCGTCTTCTGGCAGTTGGGATCCCTTGCCGGTGCCACGTGGCAGTCGGTCGCGGTGGTCGGTCCGCTGGCCTTGGTCGGGATCGGAGCGTCGTCGATGATCGCCCGCCGACTGGACCTGCTCGCACTCGGTGAGAACGTGGCGCGCCATCTCGGCGTGAACGTCGAGCGCCTGCGACAGTTCGCCATCGTGGTCGTCGCAGTGCTCGTCGCGTCCGGCGTGGCGTTCACCGGGATCATCCTGTTCGTGGGTCTGGTGGTGCCCCACGCCATGCGCATGGTGCTCGGTCCGGCGCACCGGGTACTCATCCCTGCCAGCGCACTCGCGGGAGGCGTGGTCCTCCTCGGGGCCGATCTCGTCACGCGGACGCTCGTGGCGAACGTCGACCTTCCGCTCGGGATGGTGACCTCGTTGGCGGGCGCACCGTTCTTCTTCTGGCTGCTGCGCCGCACCCGGGCTCGTCAGGGCGGCTGGGCATGATCGGGAAATTCGGTGGACACCGTTCCGACATTCCTGCCGACCCGACACCGGGTTCACGCACCCTGGTCGCCGTGGGGGTCGGCGCACACCGCGGTGACCGGGCCGTTCTGAACGACGTGTATCTCGAGGTCGTCGTCGGAGAGATTCTTGCTCTCGTGGGCCCGAACGGGGCGGGTAAGTCCACGTTGCTGTCGGTCCTGTCCGGAGACACCGAGCCCAGTTCCGGATCGGTACTGCTCGGCGAGAGAGCACTGTCCCGCTTCCGGCCGGTCGACCTCGCGCGACGACGCGCCGTGCTCCCGCAACAGCACGCGATCGGGTTCGCATTCACCGCCGAGCAGATCGTGCGGATGGGCCGAGCTCCGTGGACCGGAACGTCGGCGGTACGCGAGGACGACGCGCAGGTGGCCGCCGCCATGGCCGCCTGCGACGTGTCCGAATTCGCCGGACGTCCGTTCGGTTCCCTGTCCGGCGGCGAGCAGTCCCGAGTCGCGTTGGCCCGTGTCATGGCACAGCGCACCGCCACGATCATGCTCGACGAACCCACCGCGGCGCTCGATGTTGGACACCAGGAGTCGGTGATGTCCGTGGTGCGTTCACTGGCCACGTCCGGTCGTGCCGTGGTTGTCGTACTGCACGATCTGGGGCTTGCTGCGGCCTACGCCGATCGGGTCGCGATTCTCGACGCAGGCGAGCTGGTGGCTACGGGACCGCCCCGGGAGGTTCTCACCGCCGAGCGGCTCGGCCGGATCTACCGACACCCGGTCGATGTCTTCGACCACCCCGTCACCGGTGAGCAACTGGTGATCCCGAAGCGGGGTCAGGAGTGAAGCCTGCGGAACGACCAGGGTTCAGAAACCCTCGAGCGCAGAGTTGACGCGATTGAAGAAGGCCCGGACTGCCGTGTCTCGCAGTGACACATCCGACAGCTGCTGAGCGTGAGCGACTGCGTCACGAACCACCCCGATGATGCTGCGTTCGTCGGTCAGATCGATCTCGGTGACCGAGTGCTCGGCGACGGCGTCCACTTCGGTTCGATCCGGCACGGCCGACACGACATCGGCCCGATAGATCTTCACGTAGAGCGTGCTGCGCTGCACTCTGAACGCGAACGCGCGTCCGTCGTCTGTTCTGCCGAAGCCGTTGGCGTGCGTACCCGCATTCACTTCCTCCACCACGAAGTGCGTTCCTTCGGATCCCACATCCGCTCCCATGTCGTGCTCGTTCACGAATTCGATGCCGATCGAACACGCTACCGTCTCCGCGCCCCCGACGAACGGCACCGAGTCCCGGGCTGTCGATTTCGCCGAGGTCGACGCGCGCTGGTACAGATGTGGCAGCGCCTTACCAGGGGCAGTCACCACAGGAAGTAGGTTCGGTTCCATGCGAACACCGTCGGCACGTACGGCCAGGACGGCAGTGGCGTCCGCGCTCGCCGTCGTCACACTCGTCGGTTTGGGTGGCTGCTCGAGCGAGGACGAGAACGCCGACGAGATCTCCGTCGAGCCGCAGCCGCCTGCCTTGTCCCCCGCGACTGCAGTGGCTCCGGCCGGAGTCGTCCGCGCCTTCGCTCCAGTGGACGCACTGACTTTCGATTCTGCAACGCGCACTCTGGTTGCCCTGACCGACGCGTCGACCACCGTGAGCCTGGTGGACGGGGAGGCGTCGAGCGAGCCCCGCGTGGTGGATCTGGGCGGATCCGCTGCAGAGCTGGTCGCCGGACGCGACTCGAGTGTCTTGGTTCCGATGGACGGAGTTCTCTCGAGGATCACCGTGGCAGACGCTCAGCGCACCGATACTCCGGTCGAAGGCCGGACTCTGTCGGCTGCCGATCTACCCGACGGCACCACGGCGGTGGGTGACGCCACCGGGCGTATCCGCATTCTCGACGCCGCCGGACAGGTGACGAGCACGGTCTCAGGACCGGGCGTGACCTCGGCCGACGCGTTGGCCAGCACACCGGACGGTGTCTCGGTACTCGATCGCCGCCAGACCTCGATCACCGATCTGAACCTCGACGACGACACCCTCGGTGTGGCCCTGCGCGCCGGCGAAGGCGCCGCCGAGATGACCAGCGACGAGTACGGACGACTTCTGGTCACCGACTCGACCGGCACCGAGCTGCTGGTCTTCACCTCGCACGATCTGCTGATGCGGCAACGGTTTCCGGTCGGGTCCGCGCCCTGGGCGATCGCCTACGATGAACAATCCGGTATTGCATGGGTCACCTTGCCTGCTCGCAACGAGGTGGTCGGGTACACACTCGACACCGGAATTCCGGTCGAGGCGCAACGGTTGCCCACTGTGCGACAGCCGAACTCGGTTGCCGTCGACGCGGATACCGGCGATCTGTACGTGGGATCGGCGACCGGGGACGGGCTGCAGCGCATCCCCGCCGCGGGCCGTTGACCTGCTGAATCGGCAGGAGACGGTACCCGCAGGAACGACCCTCGAGAATGGTGGAGGCACGTGAACGCACACGAGAATTCGATGCCGGGCCGAGCGAAGATGCCCGTCGGGTGGGAGGTGTCCCCGTCCGACGACTGGGAGTACGTCCCTCTCCGGTTGCCACCGGACGTCACTCGCGTGACCGCATCGATGCGGCTCGCGATTCAGGCCGAATTCGGCGGCTGGGAGCTGTCTCGGGTACGTCTGTACACCGACGGAAGTCGCCGCGTGTTGCTCAAGCGCAAGAAAACCGCCCATCATGTGCCGGAGCCCGGAATCTGAACGGCTCGACGACAGCATCGATCGACCCCGAACAACGACCCTGAAGTACCGACCCTGAAGTACCGACCGGAAAGAAGACCGTGGGAGACCGTCTGTACCGCGTCCTGTTGCGCCTGATGTTCCTCGTATCACCGGAGAGGATTCATCACCTCGCGTTCGGTGTTCTCAGGGCTGTTGCGGCGCTTCCTCCGCTTCGCAAGCTGGCAAGTGCACTGTTCGTCGTCGACGATCCGCGGTTGCGTTCGACGGCATTCGGAATCGAATTTCCGGCACCCCTCGGGCTTGCGGCCGGGTTCGACAAGAATGCCGATGGCATCGATGCGTGGGCCCCGCTGGGGTTCGGGTTCGCCGAGATCGGCACCGTGACTGCGCAGGGGCAACCCGGCAACCCGACGCCTCGTCTGTTCCGGCTGCCTCTCGACCGCGCGATCATCAATCGGATGGGCTTCAACAACCACGGTGCGGAGTACGCGGCCGCGAAACTGCGGTCGCGCAGAACGCGGATTCCCATCGGTGCGAACATCGGCAAGACGAAGATCGTCGAGCCGGCGGATGCCGCCGCCGATTACACCACCAGCGCCCGCTTGCTAGGCCCTCTGGCAGATTTTGTCGTCGTCAATGTCAGCTCCCCCAACACGCCGGGTCTACGGGATCTGCAGGCCGTCGAGTCGTTGCGGCCGATTCTGGTTGCCGTGCAGTCGGTGGTGTCGGTACCGGTTCTAGTCAAGATTGCGCCGGACCTGTCCGACGAGGACATCGACGCCGTCGCTGATCTGGCTGTCGAACTGGGCCTCGACGGCATCGTGGCGACCAACACGACTGTCTCTCGCGAGGGACTCCGTACCGACGCCGAGGCGGTCGCGGCCATCGGTGCAGGCGGGCTGTCCGGTGCTCCACTGCAGGCTCGCTCGCTGGACGTCATCCGGCGCCTCTACCGCCGGGTCGGGACTCAGCTGACGCTGATCTCGGTGGGAGGAATCGAAACGGAAGAGCAG
>NZ_KQ031375.1:231254-699973 GCF_000963615.1 Rhodococcus sp. PML026
CGGGGCAGCACCGATGTACCGGAACAGGCCCGCGTCGTTCTTCAGCGTCACGGCCGTACTGGGCACCCCGGTTCCACCGTCGTCGCCTGCTCCCGAGACCAGCGACGTCGTCTCGACCGGAATGTTCGCCACGGCCCAATGCCAGAACCCCGAGGCGGTCGGTGCGTCGGGATCGTAGACCGTCACCGCGAAGCTCTTGGTGCCCTCGGGAAATCCGGACCAGGACAGCTGCGGGGAGTTGTCGTGTCCACCGGCTCCCATGATTCCGCTGACCTGCTGGGCCTTCAGGGGCTTGCCGTCCTGCACATCCTCGGACGTCAACTCGAAGGACGGTAGGTCCGGAAGCGAGTCGTATGGGTTGTACGCCACGATGGTTCCTTTCGTATCAGCTGTGCATCAAGAAGTGCTCGAGCACCTGTGTGCCGAACTCCAACGACTCCACGGGTACTCGTTCGTCGATGCCGTGAAACAACGCCGCGAAATCGAGTTCGGGCGGAAGCTTGAGCGGAGCGAACCCGAAACAACGAATTCCGATGCGCGCGAACGCCTTTGCGTCGGTACCGCCGGACAACATGTACGGCACGGTGCGCCCGTTGGGGTCGTGCGCGAGGACGGCGTCGTTCATCGCGTCGACGAGATCCCCGTCGAACGTGGTCTCGTACGGTTCGAGCTTGGTGATCCACTCGCGTTCGACATTCGGGCCGATCAGTTCGTCGACCTCCTTCTCGAAGGCCGCCTGGCGGCCGGGCAACACGCGGCAATCCACCACGGCTGTCGCGGTCTGCGGGATCACGTTGGCCTTGTAGCCGGCCGAGAGCATCGTGGGGTTCGCCGTGTCACGCAGGGTCGCGCCGACGATGCGGGCGATGCTGCCGAGTTTGAGCAGCGTGCCGTCGATGTCCGGTGACGTCGGATCGAAGTCGAGTCCGGATTCCTCGGAGACCGCCTGCAAGAACTGCGATACCGACTCGGTGAGCACCAGGGGAAATGTGTGATTGCCCAGTTTCGCCACGGCCTCGGCCAGGTAGGTCACGGCGTTGTCGTCGTGCAGGAACGATCCGTGTCCGGCCCGCGCCTTCGCGGTCAGCCGCATCCACGCCAGACTCTTCTCGGCGGTTTCGACTATGTACAGCCGCTTCTCGGTGCCGTCCGGTCGAGCGACCGTCAGAGAGAACCCGCCGACTTCGCCGACTGCCTCCGTCACGCCCTCGAACAAATCCGGTCGGTTGTCGACCAGCCAGTGCGATCCGTACTTGCCGCCCGCCTCCTCGTCGGCGAGGAACGCGAACAGGATGTCGCGGGGCGGAACCGTGCCGTTCGACTTGAACTGGCGGGCCAGCGCCAGTGCCATCCCGACCATGTCCTTCATGTCCACGGCACCTCGACCCCAGACGTAGCCGTCTTCGACGGCTCCGGAGAACGGGTGCACACTCCAGTCGGCCGGCTCGGCCGGGACGACGTCGAGGTGTCCGTGTACGAGCAGAGCTCCACGGGACGAGTCGGCGCCGCGCAGCCAGGCGAAGACGTTGCCGCGTCCGGGGGCACCGGATTCGACGTACTCGGTCTCGTACCCCACCTCTTCGAGCTTGCTCGCCACCCATTCGGCGCATTCCTTCTCGCCGACCGTGGTGTCGAGTTCGCCGGTGTTCGAGGTGTCGAACCTGATCAGAGAGCTGACCAGCTCCACCACTTCGTCGAGAGCGACGGTGGGAGCGCGTTCTCCTCGGCTTCGGGCATTGCTCACTTCGGGATCGTTCGAATCGTTTGCCACATCGTCGTTCCTACCATCACCGAGGTGTCGGGGCACCACCGAAAACCGCTCGACGCATGAACTGACGTGGGGATTTGGGTTATCGGGAACCCGTCGGATAATCTTACGCAGCGCACAGCGACCAGCTGTGAGAGCAACAAGAGAATATGCGGCAACGGTCGCACATGTCCGAGTGGCGGAATGGCAGACGCGCTAGCTTGAGGTGCTAGTGTCCTATTAACGGACGTGGGGGTTCAAGTCCCCCCTCGGACACCGTCTGAATGTTGTTCACAGACAAAGATTTTCAAAGATCTGAGTTGAGACAGACGAAACTGACCCTGATTCTTCGGAATCGGGGTCTTTTTCGTTGTTCTCACGTCGACGGCTCGACCGGGCCGATGCTAGGAGACTGAAGATGGACTCGATCGACCCCACCGATCTCGACACGTGTCTGCGGGTGCTCGCACAAGCCGCCGAGCTGGACAAGAATCATCCGGATTCCATCGCCGTCCAGCGGGCGTCCGGTGCCATGTTCAAAGATCTCAAGCGTGCTCGACGCGTTGCCGCACGGAACGCCGTCAGCGCAGCCGACCGGGCCGTCGTGGCGGCCACGGCGACCGGATCCCCGGATCGTATCGACGACGAGACCGCAGGTCTGTCCCTCACCTCGCGCGCCGAGGGTGAGATCGCGGGCACCTTGATCAGGGCGCGCCCGTGCTACATCTGCAAGCAGCGCTACACCGATGTCGATTCGTTCTATCACCAGCTGTGCCCCGAGTGCGCGGCTCTCAACCGCGGTAAGCGAAACGCTCGGACCGACCTGTCGGGGCGACGTGCACTGTTGACCGGTGGCCGAGCGAAGATCGGGATGTACATCGCGCTTCGACTGCTGCGCGACGGTGCCCATACGACCATCACCACCCGCTTCCCCAACGATGCGGTGCGGCGATTCGCCGCGATGGACGACAGCGACCAATGGCTCCATCGTCTGCGCGTCGTCGGCATCGACCTACGAGATCCGGCACAGGTTGTCGCTCTTGCGGATTCGGTGGCGGCCGAGGGGCCGCTCGACATTCTGATCAACAACGCTGCGCAGACGGTCAAGCGCTCCCCCGGCTCGTACAGCGCGCTGGCCGACGCCGAAGCGGAACCGTTGCCCGCGGCACTGACCGACGGTGCCGGGCCGGAACGGATCACGTTCGGCAAGACCAGCGACGCCCACCCTGCGTCGTTGGCCAGCTCGTTGCCGGCCACGGCGATCGGCGGTCAGCAGGTCTCGGCGACTCTGAGCGCAGACGACGTTGCGTCTCTGGCGATGGTGGCGGGTTCGGTGACAGCGGAGCGCATCGAGAACGGACTGGCGATCGACGCGGGCGGCCTGGTGCCCGACCTCGCCGAGACCAACAGCTGGATTCACACCGTCGAGCAGGTCGATCCGGTCGAGTTGCTCGAAGTGCAGCTGTGCAATTCCGTGGCACCGTTCATCCTCGTCTCACGCCTGCGCGCGTCGATGGAGGCGTCGCAGGCTCGACGCAAGTACGTGGTCAACGTTTCTGCCATGGAGGGTCAGTTCGGTCGGGCATACAAGGGCCCGGGGCATCCGCACACCAACATGGCCAAGGCGGCACTGAACATGCTGACCCGCACCAGCGCCAAGGAGATGGTGGAGAGCGGCATCCTGATGACCGCCGTCGACACCGGATGGATCACCGACGAGCGCCCGCACCCCACCAAGATGCGGCTGGCCGACGAGGGCTTCCACGCGCCGCTGGATCTGGTCGACGGTGCTGCGCGGGTGTACGACCCCATCGTGCAGGGCGAACTCGGAATCGATCTGTACGGCTCGTTCCTCAAGGATTACCAGCCCTCGCCCTGGTGACGATCGGCCCCGGGGTCGTTCCTCCGGGCGATTCTGCACGTGGATGCCCCGGAGCAACCCCGGGCTGCGATACTCGGAAACGACGCCGTCTCGCGTGAGCGAACGGCACCGAGACACAGCGTTAGGCGGTCACCATGGGCGAGGATGTCGAACGCCGAAAGTTCACCAGACAGGACCGACACCAGTTTCGGCAGAAGGTTCAGGACTGTCTCGACGCGTTGGCCATCATGTTGGCCGACGAGACGTTCCAGGTCGGCGAACCCCAGATCGGCATGGAGATCGAGCTCAACCTCGTAGACGAGGACATGGCACCGTCGATGGCCAATGCCGAAGTACTCGACGCCATCGCCGATCCTGATTATCAGACCGAGCTGGGCCAGTTCAACATCGAGATCAACGTCGATCCTCGACCGCTGCGGGGCTCGTCGATCGCCGAGTTGGAGACGGATCTGCGGCGATCGCTGAATGCTGCCGACGAGCGGGCCCGTGGCTCGGGTAGTCGACTTGCCATGATCGGCATGCTCCCGACTCTGACGAAGGAACACTTCGAGCATCGGTGGCTGTCGGCGAATCCGCGATACGACCTACTGAACCAGCAGATCTTCGCCGCCCGTGGTGAGGACATCGAACTGAAGATCGCGGGCGTGCGTCTGCCCGGGTCTGCGGCCGCCGAGAACCTCGATATCGTGACCGACACGATTCTGCCCGAGGCGGCCTGCACGTCCGTCCAACTGCATCTGCAAGTCGCCCCTGACGAGTTCGCGTCGTATTGGAATGCCGCACAGGCGTTGTCGGGTGTTCAGGTCGCGCTCGCCGCGAACTCGCCGTTCCTCGCCGGGCGTGCACTGTGGCACGAGACCCGCATACCGTTGTTCGAGCAGGCCACCGATACGAGGCCGCAGGAGCTCAAGAACCAGGGAGTTCGCCCGCGAGTGTGGTTCGGGGAGCGATGGATCACCTCGATCTTCGACCTGTTCGAGGAGAACTCGCGCTACTTCCCCGCCCTGCTCCCGGTGAGCAGCGAAGAGGACCCCAAAGCCGCTCTGGCCCGAGGTGACACACCGTCGCTGTCGGAACTGCGGATGCACAACGGAACCGTGTACCGGTGGAACCGGCCGATTTACGATCGGTCCGGCGACGGGCACCACATCCGGCTCGAGAACCGCGTTCTGCCTGCCGGACCGACAGTCGTCGACACCCTCGCCGATGCCGCGTTCTACTACGGCACCGTACGGGCTCTCGCGGATGCCGATCGGCCCCTGTGGTCGCAGATGTCGTTCGATGCCGCCGAGGAGAACGTGCACTCCGCGGCGCGCGGCGGGTTCGATTCGATGCTCTACTGGCCCGAGGTCGGCTGGGTGAGTCCGCAGGAGCTGGTACTGCGCCGATTGCTTCCGATGGCCGAGGCCGGTCTCGCCGCGTACGGCGTCGACTCTGCCGTACGTGACCGCTATCTCGGCATTATCGAAGCGCGGTGCCTGGCCAAGCAGTCGGGTTCGGGGTGGCAGCGAGCCGCCGTCGTCGCGCGCGAACGGGCCGGCGATACTCGGGAGCAGGCTCTCGCGGGGATGTTGGGAGATTACGTGGACAGGATGGACACGGGAGAACCCGTGCACACCTGGACCCACTAGCCGACGCTGCCGGCGGCGTTCGCGTTAGTGTCGTAACCATGACTACGTCCGACTCGGATTTCACCTCAGGCCCCGACCGCACCCACGACATCGTCGTCTACGGCGTCACCGGATTCGTAGGAAAGCTGACGGCGAAGTACCTCGCCGAACACGCGCCTGCCGACACCCGTATCGCGCTGGCAGGCAGGTCCACCGGACGCATCGAGGCAGCGCGAAAGGAACTGGGACCCACCGCCCAGAACTGGCCCGTCATCGAAGCCGACGCCGCCGACACCGCTGCGCTGCGATCCATGGTCGAATCGACCCGAGTCGTCATCACGACGGTCGGCCCGTATGCCAAGTACGGCTTGCCACTGGCGACTGCGTGCGCCGAGGCCGGAACCGACTACGTCGACCTCACCGGCGAGGTGCTCTTCGCTCGCGAGAGCATCGACACCAACCACGAGATCGCACAACGTACCGGTGCCAGGATCGTCCACTCGTGCGGGTTCGACTCGGTTCCGTCCGACATCGGTGTCCACGCTCTGTACGAGGCCGTCACGGCCGACAATGCGGGCGAACTCACCGACACCACGCTCGTGGTCACCTCGATGTCGGGCGGGGTCAGTGGCGGTACCGTCGACTCGCTCCGTGGTCAGATCGAGGCCATGAAGAAGGACAAGCGGGCCAGACGCATCGCGGCCCGTCCGTATTCGCTGAGCCCCGATCGAAGCCTCGAGCCCCAGCTCGGCCGCCAACTCGATACCGTGCTCATCGACGGAAAGAAGATCGATCCGAGCCTGCGCGGGTGGAAGGCTCCGTTCGTGATGGCCTCGTACAACACACGAGTCGTGCGGCGTACCAATGCACTTCGAGACTGGGCCTACGGAAAGCAGTTCCGGTACAGCGAGGTGATGAGCGTCGGCTCGTCCGTCGTCAGCCCGGTGCTCGCCGGTGCACTGTCGGCAGGACTGTTCGTCGGAGTGTCGGCCATGACGGTACTGCCGGGCAAGGTGCTCGATCGCATCCTGCCCAAGCCCGGTAGCGGCCCCAGTGAAAAGGCCCGAGAGAAGGGCCATTTCACGGTCGATCTATACACCCTGACGACGTCCGGGGCGCGATACCGGGCCCGGGTCAAAGCGTCCGGCGACCCCGGCTACAAGGCGACGGCGGTCATGCTCGCCGAGTCCGCACTCGCGCTGGTTCTCGGTGGAGACGCACTGCCGAAAGCCAGCGGAGTTCTCACTCCCGCGACGGCCATGGGCGACGTTCTGGTGGACCGTCTGAATGCGGCCGGTATGGAGATCTGGGCCAAGCGGAACTGATTGCGGTGCAGGGAACGTCGGGCACGACTGGATATCTCGCATCGACACTTCCGGTCGCGGCGCTCGCCGCCGAGTCGGTCGGTGCCCTCGGCACCGCCGTCGCCCAGTTGCAAAGCGCGCTGGGATCGGTGACGACGGATTCCGAGACGGTGACGCCGACAGCGTCCATGGCGCGTATCACCGCGTCGTTCATGGGCGACACCGTGTTGCGGATCGACGGCGAGCCGGTGCAGGGTTTCGCCGATCTGTCCGGCTTCTTCCCGGTGTCCGACGGTTGGGTGAGAACCCACGCCAACTACCCACACCACCGAGAGGCATTGCTCGGTGTGGTGGGCCTCGGTGGCGCCGGCTCGGCGGAGTCGATCGACGTGTTCGGCGATCGACTCCGTGGAATGTCCGGGTTCGAGCTCGAAGAGCTGTGCGCGGCGTCGGGCGCTCTGGCCGTGCGGGTCCGCACGGAAGATCAATGGTCCGCTCACCCCGCTGGTATTGCCGCGAGCTCCGGTCCGGTCGTTGCACGAAGTGCGGCCGATCCGGCTGCCCGAGTGCGCATTCCGTCGTTCCGGCTGCTTTCGTCGCTTTGGCCACACGGTGCCGAATACCCGTTGGCGGGTATCCGGGTGCTCGATCTGACGCGGGTGATTGCCGGTCCTGTCGCTACGCGCGCTCTCGCACTTCTCGGTGCCGACGTGCTCCGTGTCGATTCGCCCCGGCACCCGGAGTTGCCCTGGCAGCATCTGGAGAACGGCCAGGGCAAGCGGTCGGCCCTGCTGGACCTGGACACGGCGGAGGGACTCGATCGGATGCTCGGGCTCCTCGACTCGGCCGACGTGCTCGTCACCGGGTATCGGCCGGGGGCCCTCGATCGTTTCGGCCTCGAACACCGGGCGGACCTCGTCCACGGGCGCATCAGCGCATGGGGCACAGAGGGTCCCTGGTCGCGGCGGCGGGGCTTCGACAGCCTCGTTCAGGCTGCGAGCGGTATCTCTGTTCTGGAAGGCCGTGACGGTCGGCCCGGTCGGCTTCCGGCTCAGGCGCTCGATCATGCGAGCGGTTATCAGCTGGCTGCCGGAATCGTCTCGGAACTGGCGGCGCGCGTAGAAGGGTCGGGCGCTGCGGCACCGGTCGACGTAGCGCTCGCAGCAACGGCGGCGTGGCTGACCGGTCTTCCCGGGCGCGACCCCGAACACGGCCCCGCCGCGCTACCGCCACCCGAGTGCGTGGTCACGCACGGCTCGGTGACGGCAGCGCGACCGGTGTTCGACTGCTACTCCGACTACGCGTACCCGGCTCACGTCTGGGGTAGCGACGAGGCCGGTTGGTTACCGCGCTGACCGGTCTGCGGAGCTACTCCCGGTCAGTGCAGAAGCCTCGGTGTACAGATCCTTGGCCTCCTCGGTCGAATCCACCTGGGGCGGAGAACCATCGAGCGGCTGAGTAGCCGACTCGCGGAGGAAACCGACGGCGATCAGACCGATGACGCCGCTGATGATCAGGTAGTAGGCCGGGATCATGGTGCTGCCGGTGGAACTGACCAGGGCCGAGGTGACCAGCGGTGTGGTGCCGCCGAAGATCGACACCGACAGGTTGAATCCGATCGACAGTGCGGCGTAGCGCACGCGCGTCGGGAACAGTGCAGGCAAGGTGGAGGCGCTGGGTGCGGCGAAGCACGCCAACACCACTCCCAGCAGCAGGCACGCAATCAGAGGCCCGATCCATCCGCTGCGCTGAATCAGCAGAAAGCACGGGATGGCCAGGACTATCTGTCCGATGGCACCGAACACGAACACCGGCTTGCGGCCGATTCGGTCGGTCAGCCGACCGACGGCCACGATGATGGACACGACCACGACCATCGCGGACAGGACCAACAGATCGGCGCTGAGCTGGCTGCGACCGACGACCTCGGTGAAGTACGTGGGCAGGTACGAGGTCACCATGTAGTTGGTGACGTTGTACAGCAACACGATTCCCATGCAGATGAGCAGTGCTTTCCAATGGACCGTGAAGATCTTTCCGATCGAGCTGCGTCCGGTCTCCTGCGCCTTGACCTTGGAGTCGTGCTCGTCGAGTTGCTTGCGGAACGCGGGGGTGTCCTCGAGCTTGAGGCGCAGGTACAAACCGATGATGCCCATCGGTCCGGCAATGAAGAACGGTATGCGCCAGCCCCATTCGATCATGGTGGCGTCGCCCAGTACCGCATTGAGAATCGTCACCAATCCGGACCCCATCGCGTATCCGACGAAAGTGCCGAAGTCGAGCCAACTGCCGAGAAAACCACGTCTTTTGTCGGGTGAGTATTCGGCGATGAAGGTCGTGGCACCGCCGTATTCACCACCGGTCGAGAATCCCTGAACCAGGCGGGCGACGAGCAGCAGGATGGGAGCCCAGATTCCGATCGAGTCGTAGCTGGGAATCAGGCCGACGGCCAACGTACCGATCGACATCATGATCATGGTGGCGGCCAGGACCTTCTGGCGTCCGATGCGGTCGCCGAGAGGGCCGAAGAAGAGTCCACCGAGTGGCCGTACTACGAACGCGGCCGCGAACGTGGCGAAGGTCGACAGCAACTGGACTGCGGGTGACGCGTCCGGGTAGAACACCTTGCCCAGTGTCGCGGCCAGATAGCCGTACACACCGAAGTCGAACCATTCCATCGTGTTGCCCAGTGCCGCTGCAGACACGGCCCGCTTGAGCATGGGCTGGTCCACGACTGTGATGCTCTCTTCCGACATCGCCGGCTTGCGACGCATACGTTTGAAGAATGCGTCACGCCGCAGACGCTGTACGTGGCGCTGGCCCCATTTCGGGATCTGGGGTGACGACTCGGGCGATTCTGGACCTTGCGCAACCGTCATTGCAGCAACGTTAGCGAGCGCAATGACCAGCAGACAAACGCCGAAACGGACATCGGCACGCACGAGCGTATATTCCCCCAGGTAGAGGACGGTCGATCGAATCTTGGCCACTACCTTGACAATTGGCGCATTGATCGCAATACGGACAGGTCACCTCGGCGTGCGTGACGACGGTGGACGGCGGCCTGGCACGATGGACCCATGCCCACCCATGACTACGCCCTGGCCGTGAGCTGGACCGGCAATCTCGGACACGGGACGGCGAATGCAGCCGCATACGACCGCGATCATTTGGTCACGGCACCCGGAAAACCCGATCTCTCGGCCAGTTCCGATCCGAGCTTTCGAGGCAATCCCGAGCGGTGGAATCCAGAGGAGCTACTCGTGGCGTCGCTGTCGAGCTGCCACATGCTGTGGTACCTCGGGTTGGCCGCCGCGTCGCACGTGACCGTCACCGACTACGTCGACTCCCCCACCGGGGTCATGACCGAGCAATCCGACGGCTCGGGGCAGTTCGTCGAGGTGACCCTGGCTCCGGTAGTGACGGTCGCCGAGTCCTCGATGGTGACCCGTGCGGAGGAACTGCACGCCGAGGCCGCAGCCAAGTGCTTCATCGCCCGATCGGTCAACTTCCCGGTCCGCCACAACCCGACGACTCGGGTGAACGCATGACCGTACCGATGATCGTCGACGTCGACACCGGGATCGACGACTCGCTCGCACTGCTCTACCTGTTGGCCACCGACGAGGCCGAGATCCTCGGCATAGCGTCCACCGCCGGTAACGTGCCGGTGAACCAGGTCGCCGCGAACAACCTGGCCTGGCTCGACCTGTGCCGCGCGGCCGATATCGAAGTGTCGCTCGGTGCGCAGGTGCCGTTGGTGGCACCACTGATGACCACCGAGGACACTCACGGACCGCAGGGCATCGGATATGCGGAGCTGCCGGTGTCGAGTCGGGACCTGTCCGCACGCGATGCCACCACGATGTGGATCGAGTTGGTTCGCTCGCGACCGGGTGAGATCACCGGTCTCGTCACCGGTCCGCTGACCAATCTCGCGCTGGCGGTTCGCCGAGACCCCGAGTTGCCTCGGCTGTTGAAGCGATTGGTGTTGATGGGTGGTGCTTTTCAGCATCAGGGCAACACGACGCCGACGAGCGAGTGGAACATCGCGGTGGACCCCGAGGCTGCAGCGGAGGTCTTCGCCGCTTTCTCCGGACTACCCGAGGACCGCCGCCCGATCGTCTGCGCACTCGACATCACCGAGACCATAGAGATGACACCCGAGCACATTCGCCTTCTCGGTGAACGCGCCGGAAGCGTTCCGGCCGAGCTGATCTCGTCGACCGATGCGCCGGGGGCGCGATCGACGGCCTCGAACCCGATCGTGCGTCATTTCTCGGACGCGGTCCGCTTCTACTTCGAATTCCATCGCGATCACGATCAGGGGTTCCTGGCCCACATGCACGATCCGTTCGCCGCAGCAGTGGCGGTGCAACCGGATATCGCCACTTATCGGCACGCGACCGTGGACGTGGAGCTGGTCGGATCCCTCACTCGCGGAACGACGGTGGCGGATTGGCGCGGAATGTGGGGCAGGCCTCCGAACGCAGCAATCGCCACCCACGCCGATCCTCAGGCGTTCTTCGATCAGCTCGTCGAACGCGTCGGCGAGCTGGCGGCGACTCTGTACCCCGCCCAGCAGGGACAGCAGGCGTCAGGAATCGAAGGCGTCGAGTAGCTCCTGAGCGGCCAACGCCGCCGTGAGCGACCCGTCGCGCACGCGAGATTCCACGTCGTCTCGAATTGCCTTCACCGACGGGCTCTGAGCCAACCGACGCAGTAGCTGATCGTTGACCATCGTCCACGTCCAGTCCACCTGCTGCTTGCGACGCTTCTCGGCGAACTCGCCTGCGTCACGGAGCACCTGCTGGTGGCGGAGCACTGTGTTCCAGTACTCGTCGAGGCCGGTGCCTTCGATGGCACTCATCGTCAACACCGGGGGCTTCCAGATCGCATCGTGCGGATAGATCAGCCGCAGCGCACCCGCCAACTCTCGCGCCGCGTTCTTCGCGTCGGTCGCGTGCTTGCCGTCGGCCTTGTTGACGGCCACCAGATCGGCGAGTTCGAGAACGCCCTTCTTGATGCCCTGCAACTGATCCCCGGTACGCGCAAGCGTGAGGAACGTGAAGCAGTCGACCATGTTCGCGACGGTCACCTCGGACTGGCCCACGCCCACGGTCTCGACCAGGATCACGTCGAACCCTGCGGCTTCGAGCAACACGATGGTCTCTCGAGTCGCGCGGGCGACTCCGCCCAACGTTCCCGACGTCGGAGACGGCCTGATGTACGCGTTCTCCTGCACGGCCAAGCGCGACATGCGGGTCTTGTCACCCAGGATGGAACCACCGGTCCGCGTCGACGACGGATCGACGGCCAGCACCGCGACCCGGTGGCCCTGTTCGATCAACCGCATTCCGAGCGCATCGATGAACGTCGACTTCCCGACCCCCGGAACCCCGGTGATGCCCACCCGGTGCGATCCGCCGGCGTCGGGCAGTACCCGGAGGAGCAACTGCTGCGCCAAGTCGCGATGGTCCGCGCGGGTCGACTCGACCAACGTGATCGCCCGCGCGAGGCCGGATCGTTCGTTCGCTCGGACCGACTCGGCCACCGCATCGATGTCGATGACGCGGCCCTTGTTCGGAGAGTTCATATTCAGGCGTTGGCCTCGCGTGGTGCATGCCCGAGCGCAACGGACAGCTTCTCCACCAGGCCGATCGCCGCGTCGGCGATGACGGTGCCCGGAGGGAAGATCGCCGCGGCACCCGCCGCGTAGAGCTCGTCGAAATCGCCCGGGGGGATGACGCCACCGACGACGATCATGATGTCCTCGCGCCCGACGTCGGCCAAGGCCTGTCGCAAGGCAGGCACCAGCGTCAGATGGCCCGCCGCCAGCGACGACACTCCGACGACATGGACGTCGTTATCCGCCGCCTGCCGGGCCACCTCCTCGGGCGTCTGGAACAACGGACCGACGTCGACGTCGAAGCCGATGTCGGCGAACGCCGTGGCAATGACCTTCTGGCCTCGGTCGTGTCCGTCCTGCCCCATCTTGCACACCAGAACACGAGGACGACGGCCCTCGTCCTCGGCGAACTGTTCGACCAACGCGGTGGCACGGGTGATGTTCTCGGATTTGCCTGCCTCGTCGCGGTACACACCACTGATTGTCCGGATTTCGGCCTGGTGGCGCCCGTAGACCTTCTCCAAGGCGTCGGAAATCTCACCGACGGTGGCCATCTTGCGGGCGGCATCGATGGCGAGAGCCAGTAGATTGTTCTCCATGCCCGGCTGATCCGACGCTGCGGCCCGAGTCAGGTTCGCCAATGCCGCCTCGACCTCGGCGGTGTCCCGCTCGGCACGAAGACGCTCGAGCTTCTCGATCTGTTCTTTTCTCACCTTCGAGTTCTCGACCTTGAGTACCTCGATGGTGTCGGGCTCGTCGGGCACGTACTTGTTGACGCCCACCAGCGGTTGGCGCCCGGAGTCGATGCGCGCCTGGGTACGAGCCGCCGCCTCCTCGATGCGCAACTTCGGAATGCCTTCGCCGATGGCCTGCGCCATGCCGCCCGCTTCCTCGACCTCCGCGATGTGTGCGCGAGCCCGATTCGCCAGCTGATGGGTGAGCCACTCGACGTAGTGCGACCCGCCCCACGGATCGATCGGCCGAACGGTGTTGGATTCCTGCGCGATGAGTAGCTGAGTGTTGCGGGCGATACGGGCCGAGAAGTCGGTCGGCAACGCCAGTGCCTCGTCGAGCGCGTTGGTGTGCAGGGACTGCGTATGGCCCTGGGTCGCGGCCATGGCTTCGACACAGGTGCGGGCGACGTTGTTGAACACGTCCTGTGCGGTCAGCGACCAACCCGACGTCTGCGAATGAGTGCGCAGGGAACGGGATTTGGCACTCTTGGGCTCGAATTGTTGGACGAGCTCGGCCCACAGCAGGCGCCCCGCGCGGAGCTTGGCAACCTCCATGAAGAAATTCATTCCGATGGCCCAGAAGAACGACAGTCGCGGTGCGAACGTGTCGATGTCCATGCCCGCATCCAGACCGGCCCGGATGTACTCGACACCGTCCGCAAGGGTGTAGGCGAGTTCGAGATCGGCTGTGGCACCGGCTTCTTGGATGTGGTAGCCGGAGATGGAGATCGAGTTGTACTTCGGCATCTTCTCGCTGGTGTACGCAAAGATATCCGAGATGATGCGCATCGACGGCTTCGGCGGATAGATGTAGGTGTTGCGCACCATGAACTCTTTGAGGATGTCGTTCTGGATGGTGCCGGCGAGTTTCTCCGGCCCGACGCCTTGCTCCTCCGCGGCGGCGACGTACAGCGCCAGAATCGGCAGCACCGCTCCGTTCATGGTCATCGACACCGAGACGCTACCGAGGTCGATGCCGTCGAACAGCTGACGCATGTCGTAAATGGAATCGATTGCCACCCCGGCCATTCCGACGTCACCCTGCACTCGCGGGTGATCGGAGTCGTAGCCCCGGTGCGTGGCCAGATCGAACGCCACGGACAGGCCTTTCTGCCCGGCCGCGAGGTTGCGGCGGTAGAAGGCGTTGGACTCGGCCGCGGTGGAGAATCCGGCGTACTGACGAATGGTCCACGGCTGGTTGACGTACATCGTGGGATACGGCCCGCGGAGGAACGGCGGAGCACCCGGATAGCTGTGCAACGGGTAGCCCTCTGCCTCGGCGGCGTCCCGGTCTGCCTCGGTGTACACCGGCTTGACGTCGATGCCCTCGGGAGTGGACCACACCACCTGCTCGGGGGTGTAGAAGTTCGCCTTGGCACCGTTCTTCACGTGTGTGGCCACGTCCTCCGCGGACGGCGACGACGGCGTCGGCTCGTCGGGATCGACCAGCGGTACGTCGGCGAAACTGCCGATGGTGTGCGAGATTCGGTTCTCGTCGGTACTCACTTCGAGGCTCCCAGCGTGTCGAGAAGTTCGGTCAGCACGGCGACGGCGTCGACCTTGGCGGTCAGGAATCCATCGGGACGGGACGGGCCGTCGACGCCGGCGAAGATCTTTTCCGGGCCGGCGAGCAAGACCCGCGAGACCCCTGCTGCACGCAGAGCATCCACGGCAGTAGCGGCCTCGTCGCCGTAGCGCTTGTCGGTTCCGCACACCACGGCGATCGAGGCTCCCGACGCTTCGACAGCACCGGCGACAGCGTCGACGCCCAGGGGGCCGGGGTTGACCGCTTCGATTCCCCCCGACGCCAACAGATTGGACGCGAAGGTCGTCCGGACGTTGTGCTCGGCGACGGTCCCCAACGGGACCAGTAGCACCTGGGGCCGCGAATCATGTTGGGCCAGATAAGAATCGGATCGATCTCGGAGCGACTCGAATGCCCGGCCGTACCGATACACGGGTGCCGAGCCGGCAGGCTGCGTCTGCTCGGGAGTCAGGGGGGCCTCGGCCAGATTCGGAAACTCGTTGACACCGGTCAGCGGAGTGATGCGATGCGCGATGTCGGAATCGCGCTCTGCACGGGTCTTCTCGATGTCGGCGACCAGCGAACCGTCCGCGGTTGCTGCAGCGAATCCGCCCGACGCTTCGATGGTCTGGAAGAAGTCCCACGCCGTCGCGGCAACCGCAGCCGTGAGTTCCTCGATGTACCACGAGCCCGAACCCGGATCCAGAACCCGACCCAGATGGGCTTCCTCCAGCAGGAGCAACTGAGTGTTTCTCGCGATACGGGCAGCGAACGTCTTGGACACTCCGGCGGCGCCACCGTTCAGTGCCGCGTCGAACGGCAGCACCGTCACCGAATCCGCACCACCCACTCCGGCGCCGAACGACGCAAGAGTGGTACGCAGCATGTTCACCCACGGATCGCGCTGCGACATCATCGCTTCCGACGTCACCGCATGCTGAGGAGCATCACCGGCGTCGGGCGCACCGCACACCTGCGCAATCCGTGCCCACAGAATGCGAGCAGCGCGAAACTTGGCGATGGTCTGGAACTGGTCGTCGGTTGCTGCGAATCGAAACTCGATCTGGCGCAAAGCATCCGAGACGGCCACACCGTTCTCGGTCATCGATCGGACGTACTCGAGCCCGGCCGCGATCGACGCACCCAGTTCCTGCGCATCCGACGCACCGAGATTGTGGAACACGGTGCCGTCGACGGTGATGGCACGCATCGACTCGGCGCGGTCGACGCACGCGCGAGCCAGTTCGAGTGCATCGGCCATCGCTATGGATTCCGTGCCTGCCACTGCAGCAGTGAGAGTGTCCACTCCGAGCCTGACGTCGACGGCGGCGCGATCGTCGATCTCTGCCGCATCGAGAACGTCGAACAGTGCCGTCGCTGCCGCGCGAACATCCCTGCGGGCATCGATCGTCAACGGGGCCAGCTCGAGCAGCACACCACGGAGAGCCTCCGACAGATCCGACGGATCCAACCCACGCGACCCCACCGTCAACCAGAGCGCACTGGTGCCGTTGGCGAGCGAATCGAGGATCTGACCGTTCAGCGCGGGCACACCGTCACGAACGTCGGAACCGTGACGCGTGCACACCTTCCAGCCCGCATTGACGTCCCGATGCGGATCACGCCCCCGCAGGTACGGAAACTGCCCCGGCAACGGACCCTCGGGGCGCTCGTCGAACGCGGTGTACAGCGGAGACACCGTGATTCCGTCGTACGTCGTGGAATCGAGAAGATGTTCGGGATCGGCAGGCAGATCCGCCACATCGACCCGGCGAGACTTCGCCAGGACCCCGGCCACCGCCTGCTGCCAGGCCGCGTGGGCACTGCGTGCGGCATCTTCGTGCGACGCGATGGACACGTGTGCTGCTCCCTCGGTTCGGCGGGCAGTCCTACACCCGACTTGAAGTGATGCTAACCCCACCTACATGCAGGCTATCGTGAGGATCACCTCACGTTCGGTGACCCACGCCGCAGGCTCCGCTCCCGCCCCTTTTCGGTCACTCCGCAGGCTCCGCTCCCGAACTGTTCTGTCATCTCACGCCGGTACTCTTGCCTCTCGTGACTCGGCACCTGCGCGACCTTCGTCTGATCGCGCTACTGGCGGTGATCGTCGTCCTGGCTGTCGTTGCGGTGTTCGCCCCGCATCCGAGCGTCGAGCAGATGCGCCAGTGGGGCACCTCGGTCGGTCCTGCGTTTCCGCTCGTGTTCTTCGCCGTCCATGCACTGGTTACCATTGCACCCATTCCAAGAACCCTGTTCACATTGAGCGCCGGAGTGCTGTTCGGGCCATTCACCGGTCTGGCGGTGACGATCGGCGCCTCTACGGTCAGCGCGGTCCTCGCCCTGCTGTTGGTTCGGGCGATCGGGCGAGAAGCCGTGGCGGCGCGAATGTCGCATTCAGCTCTCGACTCTGTCGACGAGAGCCTGCGCCGACGAGGGTGGCTCGCGGTCGGCTCTCTGCGATTGATCGCCCCGGTGCCTTTCTCTCTGGTGAACTACGCCTGCGGTGTGTCGGCGGTTCGGCTTGTCCCCTTCGCTCTGGCCACTGCCGCCGGCATGCTGCCCGGCACCCTCGGGATCGTGGTGATCGGTGGAGCAATCGGCGGGCAGACCCATCCGGTACTGCTGGTGCTGTCCGGGATCTGCATTGCGATCGGCGTGAGCGGGTTGTTCGTCGACTGGCGGTTGTCGCGGACTCGTGAGGCCGCATCGGCACCGGAGAACAGGCGTCAGGGCGAGAACCTTGATTCGGGACAATCAAGCCTGGAAGCTTGACTTGATCAAATCAACGCTCTAGCCTTGTCGCATGTTCGTGATGACCGTCGACCAGCGTCGCAGCAGACGTGACATCGATCGCGTGCCCGATCTACTGGACCGGTATCGCGATTTCGATCTGATCCGCCCGTTCGAACGCACCGCAGGCGACGAGGTCCAGGCCGTCTGTGAGGACGCAGCAACCGTCGTCGCGATCGCCCTCGACCTGGTGGCGACGCCACATTGGAGCGTGGGAATCGGCGTCGGTTCGGTCGAGCTTCCGTTACCCGACACGACGCGCGCCGGCCGGGGCCAGGCATTCGAGGCTGCCCGAGACGCCGTCACCAGAGCGAAGAATGCGCCTGCTGCGCTCGCCGTCACCGGACCCGAGCCGGAAGCGGCCGAGGACGCCGAAACCGCATCGACCTTGGTTGCCATACTCGTCGCTCGTCGCTCGGACCAGGGCCGAGAGGCGGTTGCGCTCATGGCAGAGGGAATGTCGCAGACCGACGCGGCCGAAAGGCTCGATATCAGCAAACAGGCTATGTCGCAACGACTTTCCGTCGCCGGCTGGCACGTCGAAAATGCCGGCCGCACCCTTGCCGCGAGGTTGTTGAACGCGGCTGACGCGACAGGAAGTCACACGTCATGATCGTCGTCGCCCTCGTTCTTCTGGCTCTGACGGCAGGTGTCGCCCTCGTCCCGGCCGGCGACCGCATCAGGCTGTGGGTCCCCACTGTGGCTGCCTCGACTCTGCTCACCGCATCCGCTGTGCTTGCCACGCTCGCCGGGCCGGCACACGGCGTCGGTCATGCAGTCGGAGTCGTCCTGAGCGTTGCCGTGGCCGCCGTCGGCGGCACTGCCGTGGTGCCGAGCGTCTTTCGCGTCGCCAGACGACAGAACGACTCGACCGACGACGAGCCGGTCGAGCCGCTGCGTGGAGGGTTGACGATAGGAATTCTCGAACGTGTAGCGGTTGCGGTATCCATTCTCACCGGCTGGCCCGAGGGAATCGCCATCGTACTGGCGGTCAAAGGACTTGCGCGCTACCCCGAACTGCGCGAATCCCACGCCTCCGAACAGTTCATCATCGGCACCTTCGCCAGCGTTCTGTGGGCACTGGCGGCAGCGGGCGTGGGATTCGCGATCAATTCGTGATCAGCGCGCTTCCGGTTCTGCCTCGGGAGATGCCGACAGGGCACCGATATCCATACCCTTGGACAGCTCCGGAGATGCGGCCAACGACGTGTCCACCGGCTTACGGGCCACCGCCTCGGCGGCCTTGACGGCTTCGGCGACAGCCGGATCGGTCTTGGTCTCGAACCACTCCGCAACCTCGTCCGAGTCGTCCTCGGGTTTCGGCTCGTTGCCCGCGGACTCGTTGGGCTCGTATCGGAACACCCCGTCCTCGCCTGGGGCTCCGAGGGTCTTGGCGAACCCTTTGAGAGCGTCGCCGAAATCGCTCGGGATCATCCACACCTTGTTCGCGTCGCCCTGCGCCATCTGAGGCAACGTCTGCATGTACTGGTAGGCCAACAGTTCTGGAGTGGGCTTACCCGCCTTGATGGCACCGAAGACCTTCTCGATGGCCTTCGCCTGCCCCTGCGCCTCGAGGTACTTCGCGGCGCGATCACCCTGAGCCCGCAGAATTCTGGACTGCCGCTCACCCTCGGCAGTGAGGATGGCCGCCTGCTTACCGCCTTCGGCAGCGAGGATTCGACTCTGCTTGTCGCCCTCGGCTGTCTTGATCGCCGATTCACGGTGCCCCTCGGCCGTGAGAATGGTCGCGCGCTTCTCGCGGTCGGCCTTCATCTGCTTCTCCATCGATTCCTGAATCGAGGGTGGCGGGTCGATGCTCTTGAGCTCGACGCGGGCGACTCGAAGACCCCACCGACCGGTGGCCTCGTCCAGCACCACTCGGAGCTGACCGTTGATCGAATCACGGGACGTCAGAGTCTCTTCCAACGTCATTCCGCCGACGACGTTACGCAGCGTGGTCGTGGTCAACTGCTCGACACCGACGATGTAGTTGTTGATCTCGTACACGGCCGACTGTGGATTGGTCACCTGAAAATAGACGACGGTGTCGATCGACACCGTCAGGTTGTCCTTGGTGATGACCGGCTGCGGCGGGAACGAGACGACCCGTTCTCGCAGATCGACTTTCGCACGGATGCGATCGACGAACGGGACGAGGAACGTGAGCTGACCGGACACGGTACGCGTGTACCGACCGAGTCTTTCGATCACTGCTGCCTCGGCTTGCGGGACGATCGAGATGGACTTGGCCATCAACACGGCGACGAACGCAACGATGACGGCCAGTGCTATGAGTGCTTCCACTGGCTTTACGGTCCCTTCCATACGACGGCGGTGGCACCGTCGATTTCCATCACGGTCACGGTGGTACCGGGGGCGTAGACCTCTGTCTCGTCCAACGGACGCGCGGTCCACACCTCGCCACCGAGTTTGATCTGGCCTTCGTGCGCAGTGACCTGTTCGAGCACGACTGCACTCTTACCGGTGAGAGCCGCAACCCCCATCGGGGTGTCCGGCGGATGTGCGAAGCGCCGCAACAAGATCGGACGCAGACCCAGAACCAACGCCAACGACAACACGCCGAAAACGATTGCGTCGGCCCATACCGGGAAGTCGGTCAACGCCGACACCCCGGCGGTACCGAGCGCACCGCCGGCGATCATCAGTAGGAAGAAGTCCCCCGTCAGTGCTTCGGCACCGGCAAGCACAACCGCCGCTATGAGCCACAAGATCGCTGCCACAAGCTCCATCCTGGCACGAATCGGACATCCGCCGACGGATCAGCTGGTCGTAACAGCTACTCGGTGACGAAATCGACCAACTGTTCGACGGCACCGATCAGTGGAGCCTCCAGATCTCGGAAGCTCGACACCGACGAGTACACCCGCCGCCATCCTTCTTGCGGAGTTCCCCAGCCCAGCTCTCGACAGATTCCGGTCTTCCAGTCCTGACCGCGCGGAATCTTCGGCCACGCCGCAATGCCGACCGCCGACGGCTTGACGGCCTCCCACACGTCGATGAACGGATGGCCGGTGACGAGAACGTGTTCGCCCAACGATCTGGTCATCTTCGATTCCTTGGACCCGGTCACCAGGTGGTCGACCAGGACCCCGACGCGACGGCCCGGGCCGGGGCCGAAATCGGCCAACCGCTCCCCCAGATTGTCCAGGCCCTCGAGATGTTCGACGACCACGCCCTCCACTCGAAGGTCGTGTCCCCACACGCTTTCCACCAGGGCCGCGTCGTGCACACCCTCGACCCAGATACGGCTGGCACGAGCCGTCCGGGCTCGCAGGCCCTCGACCTTGGTGGATCCGGACGCCGATCTGGTCGGTTTGGCCGCGGTCGCGGGCTTCGGGCGGACCAGCGTCACCCGGCGGCCGTCGATCAGAAATGCGGCCTCGCGCAGGGCGAACAGTCGCGTCGTTCGGGCGCCGTCCTCGAGTCGGACGAAATCTCCGTCGTATGTGCGCTCGAAGCCGACCACAGCACCGCAATAACCCGAACCTGCGTCCTCGACCACCATGCCGCGCTCGGCCGGCACCTCCGGTGCCGGAACCTTCCGCATGCGACTGTGCCCTTTGAGAATGTCTCCGCCGTACATGTCGTTCACGGCGACCAACGCTAGCGATACCGGCGTCCCGAGCACGGTTCGCCACGCCGACCTATGCTCGTGAGTCGTGTGTTCTCCGAGTGCAAGTCTTGCCCTGTGGGCCGGTTCCTGGCTGGCCGGTGCCGGTTCGCCGGACGACGTCATCGACGCGATGTCCGAGTGGGCACCGATGCATCTGGTCGGTGCCGGTGACAACGAAGCAGCAACGACGTACGGGCTGCGCTTTCCGGGCTACGCAGAGGGCATCGCCGGGGCGCTCGCCGCGGTCCGAACCGCCGCGAACGCAGGACCCTCACCCGCAGCCGGGGAGGAACGGATACGTCTGGTGCTGCCCGCAGCGGGTGCGGTGGCCGAACTGCCGGCCCGGACAGAATTCTCTCGTGCAGCGATCGGTGCCGAGCAGGCGGTGATGATCGGTACCCCGGGCTCCGCCGGAATCGGGGTGGTACCCGTCGTCGAGGGCCCCGACGTGCTGCGCTGGACCGTGTATTCGATCGACGTTCCCTCTCACGCCCACCGAGATCGAGGTCTCGGTGAGGCCGAGTACGAGATGCGCGAGGCCGTGCGCGGCGCGGCGGATGCACTCGCACAGATGCAATCGCTCCCCACCCGCACTCTCGAGGCCGACCCGCGCACTCGCATCGCCGAGCTGATCGCCGACGCTGCACGGCACCGCTATCCCCCCGAGATGTCCGAACGCGCCTTCCGAGTGCTCGAATCGGCCGATCGGGTCGCGGCCATCCTCACCGTCGCCGCCGGATCGGCTCCCTCGGAGGCACCGACTGCCGCCGCAGCGGCCGCCCGAGAAGAACTCGTCCGGCCGCTGTGGGCCGCCGTGCGCACGGCCCGGACCATCGCCGTGGCGACGAGCATCGGTGCCTCGATGCAGTCGGCCCGATGACCGACAGGACCGACACGTAGCGGTCCTGTCGGGGCTGGGCCGCGAGACAGGCAAGAGGCCACCCGTCAGGCAGGAGCCGCCAGTCAGGCAGGTGCCGTCGCAGGCCGCGATGGACGCGTCGGCTGCTCGCAACATCCGACGGCACATCGATTGCCGTCGAGGGTGGATCCGTAGCCGGGAACGCTGCCGAGTCCTCGGCACGTCCCGCCGACGCGATACTCGTCCACCAGCTCCCTGATCATCTTCGGGAATCGAGCATCGGAACCGGGCGTACCCACGCGGGCGAAAGCCATCCCGAGTTCACGGGCCTTCTCCTCGGCTTCGGTGTCGAGATCCCACACCACTTCGAGGTGGTCGGACACGAAACCGATCGGGCACACGATCACCGCGTCGACGGACTTCTCGGACAGTGCTTCGAGATGATCGCAGATGTCGGGGTCGAGCCACGGAACCTGCGGTGGTCCGGAACGAGACTGCCACACCAGATCGTATTCGGTGCTGCCGGATGCGGCCGCGACCAGACGCGACGCCTCCGCAACCTGCCGGCTGTACAGGTGGCCACCATCCGCGGGTGGGCCTGCATTGGCGTCGGCTGCCGACGGAATGGAATGCGCGGTGAACACCAGCCGCGCTCCTGCCCGATGCTCCTCTGGCAGCGACCTGCGCGCGGCATCGACGGCCTCGGCGAACGCCTCGACCATCAACGGGTGGTCGTAGTACTGACGGATCTTGAGCAAATGCGGGGCGTCGTCCCCCACGGACGCACGGGCCCTGGCGATGTCCTCGTGGTACTGCCTGCACCCGGAATACCCGCCCCACGCGGAAGTCGGAAAGACGAGCGCGGAGCGGACGCCGTCCGCCTTCATCGTCGCAACGGTGTCCTCGACCATCGGATGCCAATTGCGATTGCCGAAGTAGATCGGCAATTCGATTCCGGCCGAATCGAACTCGGCCTGCAGTGCGGCGATGATGTCGCGATTGAGTTCGTTGATCGGTGACACGCCACCGAAGTGCATGTAGTGCTCGACGACGGCGTCGAGACGCTCGGGCGGCACACCACGTCCGCGAGTGACGTTCTCGAGAAACGGGCGAACGTCGGCGGGCTTTTCCGGTCCGCCGAACGAGAGCACCAACAGTGCGTCGAAATCTCCAGGGGTGGTCATGAATCCATTGTGCCCCTGTCGCAGCAGGGCTGCGGCAGGGGCACAATCGGTCGACGAAACCTACGGTGAGCGAGCCCACGTCGGACTCCGCTCACCGACGTGTCACATGTTTTCGGGCAGGTACGTGTTGTGGCTCGCTCCGCCGTCGACGTACACGATCGACCCGGTGGTTCCGGGCAGCCAATCCGACAGCAACGCGACGATCGACTTGGCGACGACGGTCGGATCGTTGACGTCCCATCCGATGGGAGCGGCACCGTCCCAGTACACGTTCAGCTGGTCCATCTTGGCCGCATCGCCGGTCGCGGTGCCCGCAATCGCCTTGGCGGCAAGAGTCCTGATCGGTCCTGCTGCAACGAGATTGGAGCGGATACGCTTGGCTGCGCCCACTTCCCGTGCCACGTAACGATTCACCGACTCGAGAGCAGCCTTGGCTACGCCCATCCAGTTGTAGTAGGGCATCGACGTCCGCGGATCGAAGTCCATTCCGACGATCGAGCCACCCTCGTTCATGACCGGCAGCACGGCACGCGCGAGAGATGCGTAGCTCCACGCCGAGATCTCGAATGCCCTCGCCGCGTCGGGGCCGGGGCCGTCGAGGAACGGCTTGGCATCCGGGCCCATCAGGGTGCGAGGTGCGAATGCGATGGAGTGCAGAACTCCGTCGATACCCTCCGGCGCTACTTCACGAATTCGGTCCGCCAGCGCGGCGAGGTGCTCCTCGTTGGTGGCGTCGAGCTCGATCGCCGGGGGCACCTCCTTGGGCAGCCGCTGCGCGATGCGGTCGATGAGCCGCAGCCGATCGAACCCGGTGATGATCACCTTGGCACCCTGCTCCTGCGCCATGGCCGCGGCGTGGAACGCGATCGACGCGTCGGTGATGATGCCGGTGATGAGAATGGTCTTGCCTTCGAGCAATCCGCCCATAATGCTACGTCCTTAATTCGGAGGTGAGTATCTATCGAAATCGTTGTGCGAGAGGGTTTCTCAGTGCCCCATGCCCATGCCGCCGTCGACGGGAATGACAGCACCGGACACGTACGACGAGTCCGGTCCCGCAAGGAAACTCACGACTGCTGCAACGTCCTCGGGCTGACCGAGACGCTGAAGTGGAATGTATTCCTTCGCCTTGCCGCGCAAGTCGTCCGACAACTCTGCGGTCATGTCGGTTTCGATGAATCCCGGTGAGACGACGTTCGCCGTGATGGACCGCGAACCCAACTCCCTCGTGATCGACCGGGCCATGCCGATGACTCCGGCCTTCGACGCCGCGTAATTGATCTGCCCCGGCCCGCCGGCCATCGCGACAACGGAACTGAGGAAGATCATCCGACCCCAGCGCGCGCGCAGCATGGCCCGGTTGGCGCGTTTGGCGACTCGGAAGGCTCCGGTCAGGTTCGCATCGATGACCCGCTGGAACTGCTCCTCGGTCATACGCATCAGCAGGGTGTCGTCGGTGATGCCCGCGTTGGCGACGAGTACCTCGACAGGTCCGTGCTTCTCCTCGACCTCCTTGAAGGCCGCGTCGACCGAATCGGAGTCGGTGACGTCGCAGACGACCCCGAGCAATCCGTCGGGAGCCCCGGATCCGCGGTGGGTGACGGCCACCTTGTGTCCGTCGTCACTGAGCCGTTGGGCGATGGCCAGACCGATACCCCGGTTACCTCCGGTGACGAGTACCGATCGCGCGATGAAGTCAGGTGTGGACATGCCTAGCAACCTATCTGTTCGTCCTGGAATGACAAAGCGAAACTTACTGGTGAGTAATAACAGCGATCACGGCAATCGTTGCCGCATCACCAACGCCGAACCGAGCCCGGCGGAGATGCACAGGACACCGAGGATCAACCAGGGTCGCGATGCGTCCCCGCGGGTGATCTCGAAACCGATCTGCTCCTCCAGGGTGTCGTAGACGTCTCGGAGGCCCTCGAGCGAGGAGGCCGTGAAGAAACTCCCTCCGGACAGAGTCGCGATCTCGCGCAACGACGGGTCGTCGACCGGAACGGGGACGCGCTCGACCCCGCCTCCACCTTCGTCTTCGATCTCGACCGACCCGTAGCTGGTGCCGAACGAGATCGTCGAGATCGGCACTCCCTTGTCCTTGGCTGCGCGCGCTGCGGTGTAGCCGCCCCGTGGATCGTCGAGGTTCTGGGGAACGGTTTGCTTACCGTCCGAGAGCAGCACGATGCGGGCCGGCGGTGCCGCGTCGCCACCCCCGAGGATCGCGCCGAGAGTGTCGATCGACTGCAGCGAGGTGAAGATTGCTTCACCGGTGGCCGTCCGCTCGCTGAGCTGCAGTTTGTCGATTGCCGACTTGGTGGCGTCGCGGTTGGCCGTGGGTGAGACCAATACCGAGGCAGTGCCGGCGAACGCGACGAGACCGAGGTTGATGCCGGGCGTTAGGCCATCGGCGAACGACTTCGCTGCTTCTTGGGCCGCAGCCAGCCGAGTGGGTTCGACGTCCGTCGCTTCCATGGACAGCGACACATCGATGACGAGCATGACCGTCGCGCGGTTGCGTGGAACACGTTGATCGGCAGTGGGGCCGGCCAACGCGACGGTCAGGAACATCAGCCCGACCAGTACCAGTGCGGTCGGGAGATGACGCAGACGACTGGGCCGGTTCGGCGCGATCGACTCGAGCAACTCCATGTTGGAGAAACGCAGCACGTGCTTCTGCTTGCGGCGTTGAATCCAGACGTACCCCGCCGTCAAGGCGATGACGACGACCAGAAACGCGAGCCACCACGGCGCAGAGAAATCGGTGAGGCTCATCGCGAACCTGCCCTCGCGGTATTGGTGAAACCGGAGCCGATGGTGTGCCTGCGAGCAGTGACGAAGCGGACGACATCGGCGATCCAGTCACCGTCGGTGCGCAGAGTCAAACGCGGTGCCCCGCATCGGCGCAACGCTTTCTCCACGTCGTCGCGGTGTGCTGCGGCTGCTCGCGCGAAGTCGGCGCGGAGCCGGGGCGTCGCGGCGAACTCCCGAGTGCGGCCGGACTCCGGGTCGTGCAGAACCACGTCTCCCACATCCGGAAGTTCGAGGTCTCGCGGATCGAGTACCTCGACGGCCAGTACGTCGTGTCTGGCAGAGATCGCCCGCAGCGATCGCTCCCAGTCGATCGGGCCGAGGAAGTCGCTGATCACCACGGCCAGACCGCGACGGCGTTCGGGACGCCGCAGCGCCTCGACGGCATCGCGAAGATCTCCTCGGACGCCGTCCGCGGCGGACGGTGTCGTAGCGATCGTCCGCAGCATCGACTGGCTGTGCACCCGGCCCCCGCGCGCCGGGATTCGCGTCGTCGTCGCGCCGGTGGCCACGACAGCTCCGATGCGATTACCACCGCCGCCGGTCAGGTGGGTGATGGCGGCCGAGGCCGCGACCGCGAGATCGCGCTTCTCACACCCCGCGGTTCCGAAGTCGAGGCTGGCCGACAGATCGACGACAAGCCACGTTTCCAGTTCGCGATCGGCCACCGACTGCCGCACGTGTGGGTGTGTCGTCCGGGCAGTGACCGACCAGTCCATCTGCCGAACGTCGTCACCGGGCTGATACTCGCGCGCGTCCCCCGGTTCGGATCCCGGGCCGGGTATCAGGCCGAGGTGGTCGCCGTGCAGAACGCCGTCGAGACGCCTACGTACCGTTATCTCGAGCGTGCGCAGCGCAGCGGCCAGCTTCGGATCACGCAGTTCGCCGGACCGAAACGACGGCGGCCGTGAGACCGCACCTCGGCCGGCTCTGTCGGCTGCGCTCACTGACCCGGCGAACCGGTCGACGATGCATCACCCGACGGCTTGTGCAGCGACGGAGCGGGTTCGCCGGCCGGACCGCCCGGTGGGCGCTGCTCGGGTCCGGGCTGGGGTGCCGAGCCGGGCCCTTGCCCGGGGAACTGCGGCTGACCCGGGTACTGCCCCTGGGCCGGATGCGGTACCTGAGCCGGATACTGCGGCCCCGCTCCCGGAAACTGCGGTGTGCCCTGTTGGCCACCGAAGGGCTGACCGGGTGCGGTGCCGTTGTCCTGCGACATCGGAACCGCCTGCGGCGACACCTGCGGTAGTCCGACGGTCTGCAAAATGCGGGAGATCACGGTCTCGGGCGTCACTTCGTCGGCGAGGGCATCGTAGGAGAGCACCAGCCGATGCCGGAGCACGTCGGGAATCACCTCGAGCACGTCCTGAGGAACGACGTAGTCGCGGCCTCGCAGCAGGGCGAGGGCGCGGGACGCAGCGATGATGCCGAGGGTCGCACGCGGGGAGGCCCCGTATGCGATCCAGCTGCCGACATCGTCCAACCCGAACTGTTCGGGCGTGCGGGTGGCGGCGATGACCCGAACCACGTAGTCGACGAGCGCGTGGTGCACGAACACCGAACTGGCCAGGTTCTGCAGACGGACCAACTCGACAGGGTCGAGTATCTGCTTGGGCTCGGGGGCCTTGATCCCCATGCGGTAGACGATCTCGCGTTCTTCCTCCACCGTCGGGTAGTCGACGACGATCTTGAACAGGAAGCGGTCGCGCTGGGCTTCCGGGAGCGGGTACACGCCTTCGTTCTCGATGGGGTTCTGCGTCGCCATCACCAGGAAAGGATCGGGCATGGGGAACGTCCTGCCACCGATGGTCACGTGCCGCTCGGCCATGACTTCGAGCAGCGCCGACTGGACCTTCGCCGGTGCTCGGTTGATCTCGTCGGCAAGGACGAAGTTCGCGACGACCGGGCCGAGTTCGGTGTCGAACTCTTCGCGGCCCTGACGGTAGATGCGGGTTCCGACCAGGTCGGTGGGCACCAGGTCCGGGGTGAACTGGACGCGGGAGAACGAGCCACCGACCACGCGGGCGAACGTCTCCACTGCGAGGGTCTTCGCCACGCCGGGAACGCCTTCCAGCAGCACATGCCCACGGGCCAACAAGCCGACTAGAATGCGCTCGACCAGACGATCCTGACCGACGATCACCCTTTTGACCTCGTACACGGCCTTCTCGAGAAGCCGAACGTCCTCGGCGAGATCGGGACTGTCCACCCGCTCCGGCTCCCCACCCCGAGGATTCGGACTCGAAGACCCGATCTGTGTCGGCTCCTCGTCGTTCGAAATCCGGCCGTCACGTGATGTCACCAAGAATTCACCGCTTTCAGTCGATCATCGTCGGGCACGTTCCATACCGCCGAGATCAACTATTCCAGGTGATGCTCGCGCGCGCCGAAACCCACCCCTGACCCGCGCGCCGGAGTGGAGCCTGCGGAACGACGCAGAAGTACCGAACAGCGACCTCGGGAGCGACAGCGAGCTCAGGACACCATGCGCACGGCGTACGGCGTCATACCGCTGTATCTGACGTCGGAGACCTTGACCACCGATCCGGATTGCGGAGCCTCGAGCATCTTCCCGTCGCCGAGGTAGAGCGCGACGTGCTGACTGGCGTTCGGTCCGTAGAAGATCATGTCGCCACGCTTCATCTGCGACGACGGAACCTGCTTGCCTGCCGTGTACTGGTAGCCGGTGTAGTGGGGCAGAGAGATACCCAGACCTGCGAATGCGTAGATCATGAGGCCGGAGCAGTCGAAGCCGACCTTGTTGTAGTCGCCGTAACTGTCTGCGACTCCGCCGTCTCGGATTCCCTTGGTCGGCCCGTTCTCGTCGCCGCCGCCCCAGGAATACGGAACACCGAGCTGGCTCATCCCGCGGTCGATCGCCAATTCCACGGCAGCACTGCCCGTGACCGACGGTGTGGTCGAGGGCTTGGGCTTGCTGGGAGTGGGCTTGCTGGGTGTGGGCTGGGTCGGAGTCGTGGTTCCGCTCGAACTGTCGGAGTCGGTGGACGAACTCGAGTCGTCGTCGACATCGACGTGCGAGCGTTGGCCCTCGGCGATCGCAGCGGCTCGCTGTTGTGCGGCCAGGTTGGCCGAGACCCGGGCCGCCGCCTGAACCGCGGCCTCACGAGCGGCAGCTGCGGCTGCTGCTATTGCTGCGTCCTCTGCTGCCTTCTGCGCCTCCCAGTCGCTGTATGCGGCTCGTTGACCCTGGAGGCCGGCCACATTGCTTCGGGCTGCGTCGAGCTCGGTCTGAGCGGCGTCTCGCTGGGACTCGATAGCGGCTTTCTGATCGGCCTCGGCTTGCAACGCCGCCTGCGCTGCAGCGATGGCCTGCTCGGCCTCGGCCTTCTTGGATTCGGCTTCGGACGCTGCCGCGTCCGCCTGCTGCTTGGATTCGCGGGCGGCCGAGTCCCGGTTCGCCTGCTCGGTTCGGGCCCGCTGGAGGCTGTCGAGCACGGCATTCTGGCTGTTGGACAGCACCTTCAGGACCTGGGCGCGGTCGAGAACGTCGTCCGGTCCGCTCGAACCGAGGAACGACGCCATCGAGGCGACGCCCGAGCCCTGGGTGTAGCTCGATTTGGCGAATTCGTCGAACTTGCGCTGGGCTGCCTGAATCTGTGTGCCTGCATCGGCGAGCGCCTGCTGCGCTGCTCCTACGACTGCTGCGGCCACGTCGGCGGCGTCCCGTGCGTTCTGCAGGTCGACCAGTGCTTTGTTGACGCCTTCTCGCTTCACGGCGACCTCGTCGTCGAGCTGTGCGAGTTGTTGGTTGGCGGATGCGATCGCGTCGATCAGCTGTCCGACCTGCCCCAGGCGTGAGTCGACGGCGCTGCCGGCCGCGGCGATGTCGGTATCGGACGGGTTGGGCGGGGGCGGCGGTACCGCGGCGGCGACTCCGGGCATGGTCGCGGTCAGCGCGAGAACCAGACCGGCACCTGCCAGTACGAATCGGGTACGGACGAGCGCTCTGCGGCGCGTGCCGCGAACTGGACGTCGGCTCACAAATGTCTCCCTCGGGTCCGGCATTCACTCGGGTCCCGAGAGGACCGTCGTGCCGTCGAGGCGTTCCCCGTTCCCACCCCGATCGCAGGTGACGGTGAACATGTTCGCCGGGCGGGAAAGTGGCGCGCAGCGACACGACAGGTGCGAACCACGTCAGTCACACCCGAAGCAGTGGCCTCCCGAGTTCCCCACGGATGACACCTGCCTTCTGCGACACTCCTTCCCCAGCAGTGCCAATGGCACCGTACGACACTTCGCACACTAAAGAAACTCCAGTCACAAATGACACATTTGTAATTCCACCAGGCACAATGCCGTGAACTCGGTGTTTGCCCGAAACAATTTTTCGGACTTTTTCCGGACCGACGTCCGGTGGAGTAATCGCGCGTCGATGTCGGTCGGTCGAATGACGAATGTGCGCGCTACGTCAGCGCTCGACGGGCTGCGCTTCGTGCGGGTCGGCAGTGGCCGACCGCGCGCGGTATCGCCGGACCTTCACAGCGGCTGTCAACGCGGCCACCGCGGCGACGATCACCACCAACCCACCCGTCAGCAAGCCCCACGGAGTCTGGTCCTCGACGAGTGTGTCGACGAAGTTGTCGGCGGCGACGACGTGATTTCCGGTGTACGTGCGATCCTGACCGGCTTCGAGTGTCACTCGGCTGATCGAGTCGCTGAACGTTCCGACCTGCCCCGGGCTCAGCACCAACACCGTTCCGCCCTCGCGGGCACCGACCGCAGTGGCGAGGTCGCGTAGCTGCGAATCGTGGCGCGGTTCGTCGGGGACGATCACGATGCTCAGATCGATTCCGTGGTCCTCGGCTCGGTTCACGGCGGCAGTCAGTCCGTCCTGCTCTGCCGCAGGAGCACTGACTCCTGACTCGCGGACCGTGGCGACGATGCTGTCGACGTCCAGACCTGCCGGGATATCGGTGGCAAGTGGGGAAACAGCGTGGATCGGCTCAGTCATCTCTCGTCCAGTCGGTAGGAACCAGTCGCGTGGAACCCTACGTCACGGTGCCGTCGATTCTCGGGAGGCAGGTATGCCCGACGCGGCAACTGAGGCCGCCCTTCATTGCGTCGCACGAAGCACTACGTGAGGATTGTGACGTGGGTCGTTCTCGCGGTGTCCACCGCGAAACGGACCCGCACGTTTTCACAGGACAAGCGTACTGTTAGACTTCCATCGAGACACTGCCCGAGGGTCCGCAAGCAATCCGCACGCCGGATGCCATGCCGAGACACACGGTCAGCGCCTCGCTTCAACCGTCGACACAGCCCCGTCGGCGGTGTGCCTCATAGACGAGTGGAGCTGAAGTGACCGCAAGTAACAATTCATTCGGTGCAAAGGGCACCCTCGAAGTCGGAGAGAACTCGTACGAGATCTTTCGGCTGTCGGCCTTGCCCGGTGCCGAGAAACTGCCCTATGCACTGAAGGTCCTCGCGGAGAACCTCCTTCGCACCGAGGACGGTGCCAACATCACCGCCGACCATATTCGCTCGATCGCGTCGTGGGATCCCTCGGCCGACCCGAGTATCGAAATCCAGTTCACCCCTGCGCGAGTCATCATGCAGGACTTCACCGGCGTTCCGTGTGTCGTGGACCTCGCCACCATGCGTGAGGCCGTGACCACCCTCGGCGGCGACCCCAACAAGGTCAACCCCCTCTCCCCCGCCGACATGGTCATCGACCACTCGGTCATCCTCGACGTGTTCGGCCGCGCCGATGCACTCGAGCGCAACGTCGACCTCGAGTACGAGCGCAACGGCGAGCGTTACCAGTTCCTGCGTTGGGGCCAGGGCGCCTTCGACGACTTCAAGGTCGTCCCGCCCGGCATGGGCATCGTGCACCAGGTCAACATCGAGTACCTCGCACCGACCGTCATGACCCGCAAGGGTCAGGCGTACCCCGACACCTGCGTCGGAACCGACTCGCACACGACGATGGTCAACGGCCTCGGCGTGCTCGGCTGGGGCGTCGGCGGAATCGAAGCCGAAGCTGCCATGCTCGGCCAGCCCGTGTCGATGCTGATCCCGCGTGTAGTCGGCTTCAAGCTCTCGGGCGAGATCCAGCCGGGAGTCACGGCCACCGACGTCGTTCTGACCGCCACCGAGATGCTGCGCAAGCACGGCGTCGTCGGAAAGTTCGTCGAGTTCTACGGCGAAGGTGTGGCCGAGGTTCCCCTCGCCAACCGCGCCACCCTCGGCAACATGAGCCCCGAATTCGGCTCCACCGCAGCCATTTTCCCGATCGACGAAGAGACGATCAACTACCTGCGCCTCACCGGCCGCAGCGACGAGCAGCTCGCTCTCGTCGAGGCGTACGCCAAGGAACAGGGCATGTGGCACGACCCGAAGAACGAAGCCGTGTACTCCGAGTACATCGAGCTCGACCTCAACACGGTCGTCCCGTCCATCGCAGGCCCGAAGCGCCCGCAGGACCGAATCCTGTTGTCCGAGTCCAAGGTTGCGTTCCGCAAGGACATCCACAACTACGTGGAGGAGAACCACCCGGCGCACGAGGGTGACAGCAAGCTGGACGAGGCCCTCAACGAGTCGTTCCCGGCCAGCGATCCCGCGTCGCTGAGCTTCGCGGAAGACGATGCAGTCGATGTGCGGTCGGCCGCATACGGCTCCGAAGGTCGCCCGAGCAAGCCGGTTCGTGTCATCACCGACGAAGCAGGCGAGTTCGTTCTCGACCATGGCGCCGTCGTGGTGGCAGGTATCACCTCCTGCACCAACACCTCCAACCCGTCGGTCATGCTGGGCGCAGCACTGCTCGCTCGGAACGCCGTCGAAAAGGGCCTGTCCACCAAGCCGTGGGTCAAGACCAACATGGCACCCGGTTCGCAGGTCGTGACCGACTACTACGAGAAGGCCGGCCTGTGGCCGTACCTCGAGAAGCTCGGCTACTTCCTGGGCGGCTACGGCTGCACCACGTGCATCGGTAACACGGGCCCGTTGCTCGAGCCGATCTCGAAGGCGATCAACGACAACGATCTTTCGGTGACCGCCGTGCTGTCGGGCAACCGCAACTTCGAGGGTCGCATCTCCCCCGACGTCAAGATGAACTACCTGGCGTCGCCGCCGCTGGTCATCGCTTACGGCCTCGCGGGCACGATGGACTTCGACTTCGAGACCGACGCGCTCGGTAACGACCACGAGGGCAACCCGGTGTACCTCAAGGACATCTGGCCGTCGTCGCAGGAGATCGAGGACACGATCAAGTCCTCGATCAGCCGGGACATGTTCAGCAAGTCCTACGAGACGATCTTCGCCGGTGACAGCCGCTGGCAGAACCTGTCGACCCCCGAGGGCGACACGTTCGAGTGGGATCCCAACTCGACGTACGTGCGGAAGCCTCCGTACTTCGACGGTATGACGATGGACCCGGCTCCGGTCGAGGACATCAAGGGTGCCCGCGTGCTGGCCCTGCTCGGCGATTCGGTCACCACCGACCACATCAGCCCGGCAGGACCCATCAAGGCCGGTACGCCTGCCGCTCAGTACCTCGATTCGCACGGCGTGGAGCGCAAGGATTACAACTCGCTCGGATCGCGTCGTGGCAACCACGAGGTCATGATTCGCGGAACGTTCGCGAACATCCGTCTGAAGAACCAGCTGCTCGACGACGTCTCGGGTGGCTACACCCGCGACTTCACCCAGGACGGTGGCCCGCAATCGTTCATCTACGATGCGTCGCAGAACTACCAGAAGGCCGGCATCCCGCTGGTCGTGCTGGGCGGCAAGGAGTACGGCTCCGGAAGCTCCCGTGACTGGGCGGCCAAGGGCACCTCGCTCCTGGGCGTCAAGGCGGTCATCACCGAGTCGTTCGAGCGCATCCACCGCTCCAACCTCATCGGCATGGGCGTCGTTCCGCTGCAGTTCCCGGCAGGCGAGAGCGCCGCGTCGCTCAAGCTCGACGGCACCGAGACGTTCGACATCATCGGCGTCGAGAAGCTGAACGAGGGCACCACCCCGAAGACGATGGCGGTGACCGCGACCAAGGAAGACGGAACCAAGGTCGAGTTCGACGCCGTGGTCCGTATCGATACCCCCGGTGAAGCGGACTACTACCGCAACGGCGGAATCCTGCAGTACGTCCTGCGCAACATGATCAGAGGCTAGTCACACGGCGCTGTAGACAAACGCCACGCACAGCGATGGGCCCGGAACTCGATACGTGTTTCGGGCCCATCGCCGTATCGGTACGGGCCCCTTCATCGGAAAGTAGGAGTTTCACACGTGCCCAAGGTCAGTGAAGACCACCTGGCGGCCCGCCGCAGCGAAATTCTCGACGGTGCGCGTAAATGCTTCGGAGAGTTCGGCTACGAGGGTGCCACCGTGCGACGCCTCGAGGAGGCGACAGGCCTCTCCCGCGGAGCCATCTTCCACCACTTCAAGGACAAGGACGGTCTCTTCCTCGCGTTGGCGCAGGAGGACGCCCGGCGTATGGCCGAAGTCGCGGCGACGCAGGGTCTGGTTCAGGTGATGCGAGACATGCTGGCCCAGCCGGAGCAGTTCGAGTGGCTCGGAACGCGGCTCGAGATCACCCGACGACTACGAACCGACGCCGACTTCCGAACCAGCTGGGCCGAGCGTTCGGCCGAGCTGACCGACGCGACACTCGGCCGACTCGAACGCCAGAAAACGGCAGGAAAACTGCGGGACGACGTTCCCAACGACGTTCTGGCCGACTACCTGGACCTGGTTCTCGACGGTCTGGTCGCCAGAATCGCGTCGGGCAACGGCGGGTCGAACCTGTCGGCCATTCTGGATCTGGTCGAAGAATCGGTGCGCAGGCGCGACCCGGGTCAGGCCAGCTGAATCAGTTCCAGGTAGTCCTGCGACCAGTGGTCCTCGGTGCCGTCGGGAAGGAGGATGACTCGTTCTGGTGAGAGCGCCTCGGCGGCACCCGGATCGTGAGTCACCAGAACGACAGCACCCTTGTAACTGCGCAGTGCGTCGAGAACCTGCTCGCGTGAGATCGGATCGAGGTTGTTGGTCGGTTCGTCGAGCAGCAGCACGTTCGCAGCCGAAGACACCAGTCCGGCCAGCGCCAGACGCGTCTTCTCGCCGCCGGACAGCGTTCCTGCGGGCTGTTCGAGCTGGGGTCCGGTGAACATGAAGGCGCCGAGTAGCGATCTGAGCTCCTGCTCGCCGGTGTCGGGTGCCGCATGCCGGATGTTCTCCCACACCGACGCCATGTCGTCGAGGGTGTCGTGCTCCTGGGCGAAGTAACCCACGCGCATGCCGTGGCCGGGTTCGATCTCGCCGGTGTCGGCCTTCTCGGTTCCCGCGAGGATCCGAAGCAGCGTCGTCTTGCCCGCACCGTTGAGCCCGAGCACCACCACTCGACTTCCTCTGTCGATCGCCAGATCGACGCCGGCGAAGATCTCCAGCGACCCGTACATCTTGGTCAGGTTCTTGGCCATCAACGGAGTCTTGCCGCAGGGAGCAGGCTCAGGGAAGCGAATGTGCGCAACCTTGTCGGATACGCGCTCCGCATCGAGGTTGGCCATCAGCTTGTCTGCTCGTTTGGCCATGTTCTGTGCCGCAACGGCTTTGGTTGCCTTGGCACCCATCTTGGCGGCCTGGACGCGCAGCGCACCCGCCTTCTTCTCCGCGTTCGCGCGTTCGCGACGGCGCCGTTGCTCGTCCGTGGCGCGTGCGTCGAGGTACTTCTTCCAGTTCATGTTGTAGATGTCGGCCTCACCGCGCACTGCATCGAGGAACCACACCCTGTTCACGACATCACCGAGCAGTTCGACATCGTGACTGATCACGATGAGTCCGCCCTCGTGGTTCTGCAGGAAACTGCGCAACCAGGTGATGGAATCGGCGTCGAGGTGGTTGGTGGGCTCGTCGAGCAGCAATGTGGTGTTCGAGCGTCCGCCACTGCCGTCGGACGCGGCGAACAGAATGCGAGCGAGTTCGACGCGTCGACGTTGACCACCGGACAGGGTTCGCAGCGGTTGACCGAGAATGCGGTCGGCCAAGCCGAGGCTGTTGCAGATGCGAGCCGCTTCGCTTTCGGCTTCGTAGCCGCCGAGGGACGCGAACCGCTCTTCCAGCTCGCCGTACTTACGGACGGCTTTGTCGAGCAATGTCTCGTCGGCAACCTCGGCCATCAGAGCCTGCTGCTTCTCCATACTGTGCAGGAGGGTGTCCAGCCCGCGGGCCGACAGCACCCGGTCCTTGGCCAGCACGTCCAGGTCGCCCTCTTTGGGATCTTGCGGGAGGTAGCCGAGATCTCCGGTGCGTACGACCTCGCCGGCATACGGTTCGCCCTCGCCCGCCAGGATGCGCAGCGTGGTGGTTTTTCCGGCACCGTTGCGGCCGACCAGCCCGATGCGGTCACCTGCCTGCACGCGGAGCGCGGGCCCCTCGGTGGACAGAAGGGTCCGCACACCGGCACGAACTTCGAGGTCGGTGGCGGTGATCACGCGTGAGCTCCTAGCGATTGCCGAACAAGATGAGTGCTCGTCGACCGACGAGCGAGCAATGAAAGCGCCGTAGGTCGGCACAGCAAACCCCCATTTTAGCTCAGCATTCACGTGCCTCCACCCAGGAACGCAGGTGACCCCGGTAACGTCTGAGCGATGACCGACGTCACCGAAACGGCCACTGCCCGCCCAGCCCTGCCCCTCGACCTCACCGGACGGACCGCACTGGTCACCGGGGGTAGTCGAGGCATCGGCCGCGCGATCGCCGCAGAACTGCTCGCGCGCGGTGCCAACGTGGCCATCACTGCGCGTAAGCGGGAACCGTTGCTGGCCGTCGCGGCGGAACTCGGCGACTCCGTACTCGCGCTGGACGGTAACGCGGGCGACCCGGAACATCGGCGCACCGCAGTGGACCGCACCGTCGAGACCTTCGGTTCGCTGGACATCCTGGTCAACAACACCGGTATCAACCCCGTCTACGGCTCGCTGATGGATGCCGACCTCGTCGGTGTCAGCAAGATCTTCGACACCAACGTCGTCGGCACGCTCGGCTTCGTGCAGAACGCGTTCCATGCGTGGATGGGAGAACACGGCGGTGCGGTCGTCAACATCGCCAGCGTCGCAGGCATCCGCTCCACCGGAGTCATTGCCGCGTACGGCGCATCCAAAGCTGCGTTGATTCGGCTCACCGAGGAGCTGGCATGGCAGCTCGGTCCGAAGATCCGCGTCAACGCGGTGGCGCCGGGCGTGGTGAAGACCAAGTTCGCCGAGGCGTTGTTCGCCGGCGGCGAAGAAGCAGCAGCGGCCGGCTACCCGATGAAGCGACTCGGTACCCCCGAGGACGTGGCATCGCTCGTCGCGTTCCTGGTCTCGGACGCGTCCTCGTGGATCACCGGCGAGACGGTGCGCGTCGACGGTGGCCTGCTCGCCACCGGCGGAATGTGAGCGACCTGTCGGCCGACGTCGCCGTGATCGGGCTGGGACCGGCGGGTCGCGCGATCGCCCACCGCTGCGCGGCCGCGGGTATGGACGTTCTCGCACTCGATCCGCACCCGTCCAGAACCTGGACGCCGACCTACTCGGCATGGGCGGACGAATTGCCGTCATGGCTCTCGGAGTCCGCAATCGCCTCGACTGCACGCAGGCCCGCAGTGTGGACCGATCGGCATCGCGTCATCGACCGGACGTACTGCGTGCTCGACACCCATGCCCTGCAAGCCTCGCTGTCTCTCGACCTCGTACGAGTGCACGCGGGCACCGCAGTCGACGTCACCGGCACCCGCGTCACCACCGTCGACGGGACGGTCGTCACGGCTCGCCACGTCGTCGATGCGCGAGGAACGCTCGACTCGCGTGATCTGGCGCAACAGACCGCATACGGAATCGTCGTCGAGCGGGAACGCGCCGAGCCCATTCTGGAAGGCTCCGACGCCTGGTTCATGGATTGGCGTACCGACAACGGCGTACGACCCGGTGACGCTCCGAGTTTTCTCTATGCCGTCGCACTCGACGACCACCGCGTTCTGCTCGAAGAAACGTGCCTGGTCGGCAGGCCTGCCCTCCACCTCGATGTACTCCGGACTCGTCTGCATCATCGTCTCGCCCGACGCGATCTCGTGCCGACCGGGACCGAGGACGTCGAGCGGGTGCGCTTTTCGGTCGAACCTCCGCCGCGCTCACGGCTGCACACCCCACGAAGCGGTCCCGTCTTGTTCGGGTCGCGGTCGAATCTGATGCATCCGGCGACGGGATACAGCGTCGCCGCGTCGTTGGCGTCTGCCGATCACCTGGTCGACGGACTTCGCACCGGCAAGCCGGGGAGCCGACGTGCACTCCACACCTGGACGGTGCAGAAGCTACGCAATCTCGGTCTGCGCACTGCGTTGAGCCTCGAGCCGGAGATGGTTCCGCAGTTCTTCGCCAGCTTCTTCTCGCTGCCGGTCGAACTGCAACGCTCCTACCTGTCCGGCCACGACGACGCCATGGGGACCATGACCGCAATGCTGAGAATGTTCCCTACACTTCCGGTCTCGGCCAGGCTCGCTATCGCGCGCACCGTCGTCCACGCTCCGAGACGCGGCTGAGTTTCTCGGCAACGGTCGACACACAGGCGCCCGGTCGGCGATCATGAACACATGCGCAGCATTTGGAAAGGCTCGATCGCCTTCGGACTCGTCAACGTTCCGGTGAAGGTCTACTCGGCCACCGAGCAACACGACATCCGGTTTCATCAAGTGCACGCAAAGGACGGCGGACGAATCAAGTACGACCGCATCTGCCAGGAATGCGGAAAATCGGTCCAGTTCGCCGACATCGACAAGGCGTACGACTCGCCCGACGGCGAGCGCGTGATCCTCACCGACGACGACTTCGACAAACTCCCCGCTGCCGAGAAGCACGAGATCCCCGTTCTCGAATTCGTTCCGACCGAGCAGATCGATCCGATCCTCTACGACAAGAGTTACTTCCTGGAGCCCGACTCGTCGTCGCCCAAGGCGTACGTACTGCTGCGAGAGACGCTGGAAGAAACCGAACGCACCGCGCTGGTCCATTTCACGCTGCGACAGAAGACGCGGCTGGCCGCCTTGCGGGTCCGTGACAACGTGCTGGTCATCCAGACTCTGCTGTGGCCGGACGAGGTACGAGCCGCAGAATTTCCGTCGCTCGACGACGCCCCGTCGGCGCGCCCGCAAGAAGTGAAGATGGCGACGTCGCTCGTCGAGAGCATGTCCTCGGAATTCGATCCGACGGAGTACACCGACGACTACCAGATCGAACTGCGCAAACTGATCGACGAGACACTGGCGAACGGTGGCGAGAAGGTCATCCACACCGAGGCCGAGTCACAGGACGACGGCGAGGACGCGGAGGTCGTGGATCTGGTCGCCGCCCTCCAGCGCAGCGTCGAGGCCGCGGGAAAGAACGCGAAGTCGGGGTCCGATTCGTCGACATCATCATCGTCGAAATCTTCGTCGTCGAAGACACCGGCCAAGAAGACCGCTGCCAAGAAGACCACTGCGCGGAAGACCCCGGCAAAAAAGGCTCCGGCCAAGAAGGCCGCAGCAAAGAAGGCTGCCCCGTCGACCGACGAAGCGAAGGGTGCGTGACGGGGCAGCCGGACCGGACCGTCAGACGGTGAAGCCGAGGGCCCGAAGCTGCTCGCGTCCGTCGTCGGTGATCTTGTCCGGTCCCCACGGCGGCATCCAGACCCAGTTGATCTTGAGGTCGGCGGCGAGCCCACTGCGCACGAGCGCACCACGGGCCTGATCCTCGATGACGTCCGTCAACGGGCAGGCCGCCGATGTCAGTGTCATGTCGACGGTGACGATGTCCTCGGCGTCGATCTTGATGTCGTAGACCAAACCGAGATCGACGACGTTGATTCCCAGCTCGGGGTCGACGACGTCGCGCATCGCTTCTTCGAGGTCCTCGAGTACCTTGATCTCGTCGGCGGTGAGTTCCACCGGCGTCGTCGTCACAGCCGGTGTGGTCTCTGTTGCGTCGGTCATGATTGCTGTCCTCCGGAAAGTGCCGACTGGGCGGTCCCGCCCGTCGTAGCTGTCGTATCTGCGTCCACTACTTGAACAACCGCATCCTTGAAAGCCATCCAACCCAGCAAGGCGCATTTCACGCGAGCCGGATACTTGGCCACACCGGCGAACGCAATGCCGTCGCCGATGACGTCTTCGTCTCCCTCGACGGTACCTCTGCTGCCGACCATCTCGCTGAACGAATCCACGGTCTTCAGGGCGTCCTGAACTGACAAGCCGACCACCTGATCGGTCAGCACCGACGTGGAGGCTTGGCTGATCGAGCAACCCTGGCCGTCGTACGAGACGTCCGCAACGGTGCCGTTGTCGACGTGAACCCGCAGAGTCACCTCGTCGCCGCAGGTGGGATTGACGTGGTGCACCTCCGCACCGAACGGCTCGCGCAGTCCACGACCGTGCGGATGCTTGTAGTGATCGAGGATCACTTCCTGGTACATCTGTTCCATTCGCATCAGGCGTGTCCCTCCTCACCGTTGCGGTCGGTGCCGAAGAACGATTGCGCGCGACGAATCGCGTTCGCGAGCACCTGCACTTCCTCGACCGTGTTGTACAACGCGAAGGACGCCCGCGCGGTCGCTGCCACTCCGAAGCGCCGATGCAGTGGCCACGCGCAATGATGACCGACGCGAATGGCGACGCCTTCGTCGTCGAGAATCTGCCCCAGGTCGTGTGCGTGGATACCGTCGACGACGAACGACACTGCCGAACCTCGATCGACGTTCTCCGTCGGACCGATGACTCTAACGCCGTCGATCTTTGCGAACTCGGCGAGAGTCGCTGCGACCAAGGTCTTTTCGTGAGCTGCCACGGCGTCGATACCGATGTTGTCGAGGTACCGCACGGCGGCACCGAGCCCGATGACCTGCGACGTCATGGGCACACCGGCCTCGAAGCGTTGCGGCGGAGGAGCGAACGTCGTCTTCTCCATCGTGACCGTTTCGATCATCGATCCGCCGGTGATGAACGGCGGCATCGCATCGAGCAGCGCGGCCTTGCCGTACAACACTCCGACACCCGAGGGTCCCAGCATCTTGTGGCCGGAGAACGCTGCGTAGTCGACATCGAGGTCGTGGAAATCGACCTTCATATGGGGCACGGATTGGCACGCGTCGAGAACGACGAGCGCGCCGACAGCTCGGGCGCGACGCACCAACTCCTCGACGGGAGCGACGGCACCGGTCACGTTCGACTGGTGGGTGAACGCGACGACCTTCACCGCGGACGACAATTCCAGCGAGTCGAGGTCGATTCGACCGTCGTCGGTCACTCCGTACCACCGCAGAGTTGCGCCGGTACGGGCCGCAAGCTCTTGCCACGGAACGAGATTGGCGTGGTGTTCGAGTTCGGTGACGACGATCTCGTCACCGGGTCCGAGATGACGATCGAAGCGCTGATCGGCCAACACGTACGTCACGAGGTTGAGCGACTCGGTTGCGTTCTTGGTGAAGACGATCTCGTCGACGTCTGCACCGACGAACGCGGCGATATCCGCCCTGGCTCCCTCGTACGCGTCGGTGGCTTCCTCGGCCAGCTGGTGCGCCCCGCGGTGCACCGCCGCGTTACAGGTGGTGAGGAACTCGCGTTCGGCGTCGAGCACCTGCACCGGCCGCTGCGAGGTTGCGCCGGAATCCAGATACACCAACGGCTTTCCGTCGCGGACGGTGCGCGAGAGGATAGGAAAATCGCGGCGAACGGTAGCGACATCGAACGATGTCGCTACCGCCACAGCTGCCGGTGCAGCCATACTCATGCTCCGGTGGTCGCGGCCTGCGTGTAGCCGGCGTAGCCGTTGGCCTCGAGCTCGTCGGCCAGCTCGGCGCCGCCGGACTTGACGATCTCACCGTTGACGAAGACGTGCACGAAGTCGGGCTTGATGTAGCGAAGAATGCGGGTGTAGTGCGTGATCAGCAGCACTCCCCCGTCTTCACGCTCCTTGTACTTGTTCACGCCCTCGGACACCACGCGCAAAGCGTCGACGTCGAGGCCGGAATCGGTCTCGTCGAGGATGGCGATCTTCGGCTTGAGTAGTCCCAGCTGCAGGATCTCGTGACGCTTCTTCTCGCCGCCGGAGAAACCCTCGTTGACGTTGCGCTCGAGGAAGTTCGCCTCGATTTCGAGCTCGCTCATGGCGGTCTTGGCTTCCTTGACCCAGTGCCGCAGCTTGGGGGCTTCGCCGCGCACGGCGGTGGCGGCGGTGCGCAGGAAGTTCGACATCGACACTCCGGGCACCTCCACCGGGTACTGCATCGCCAGGAACAGACCTGCGCGGGCGCGCTCGTCGACGCTCATCTCGAGAACGTCTTCACCGTCGAGGGTGATGGTGCCGGAGGTGACGGTGTACTTCGGGTGGCCGGCAATGGCGTACGACAAGGTGGACTTGCCGGAGCCGTTGGGCCCCATGATCGCGTGCGTCTCGCCGGACTTCACGGTCAGATCGACACCTTTGAGGATGTCGATCGGCTCGGCGGACGAGTCGGTGTTGGCGACGCTGACGTGCAGATCGCGGATTTCGAGTGTGGACATCAAAGTTCCTTTGTGCAGTCGAGAAAGGTTCGGTTGGGCCTACGCGCCGACGACGGCGAGCTCGGTCTCGATGGCAGCATCGAGACGCTCGCGTACGGCGGGGACCGGAATCTTGTCGATGATTTCGTGGAAGAAGCCGCGGACCACCAGTCGACGGGCCACCTCCTCCGAGATGCCGCGAGCACGCAGGTAGAACAGCTGCTCGTCGTCGAATCGGCCGGTAGCACTGGCGTGCCCTGCTCCGACGATCTCGCCGGTTTCGATTTCCAGGTTCGGTACCGAATCGGCGCGAGCGCCGTCGGTGAGCACGAGATTTCGGTTCAGTTCGTACGTCTCGGTGCCCTCGGCCTCGGCGCGAATGAGAACGTCGCCGATCCATACGGTGTGTGCGTCGACGGTGCCGGGTCCGGTTTCACCCTGGAGCGCGCCCTTGTACATCACGTTCGACTTGCAATGCGGAGCCGAATGGTCGACGAGCAGTCGCTGCTCGAGGTGCTGACCGGCGTCGGCGAAGTACACACCGAGCATGTTCGCGTCACCGCCGGGCGCGCTGTAGCGCACGGTCGGGCTGATGCGCACCAAGTCGCCGCCGAGGCTGACGTTGTAGTGGCGCAACACCGAGTCACGTCCGAGCAGGGCGTGGTGGGCGGCCACGTGCACCGCGTCCGACTGCCAGTCCTGGATCAGCACGACGTGCAACTGCGAGCTGTCACCCAGCACGAACTCGACGTTCTCGGCGTACGTGCCGCTGCCGCGCTGATCGATCACCACGGTGGCGCGAGCAAACGTGCCGAGGCGAATCTGCACGTGTCCGTAGGCGACGTGGTCGACGCCCGGTCCGTCGATCGTGATCTCGATCGGCTCCGCTACCTCGACCTCGTTGGGAACACTGACGATCGTGGCCTCGGTGAAGGCCGAATATGCCTGTGCGGCAATCCGATCGGCAGGCACGCCGGCCTTCCCGAGTCGATCGTCGTCGCGTCCCACGGTCTCCACGACCACCTGGTCCGCAGCCCCGACGGTGACCTGAGCGGTCCCGTCGGCGACTGCCGAACCGTCGTGCAGGCCGCGAAGGCGACGCAGCGGCGTGAAGCGCCACAGTTCGTCACGGCCCGACGGCACCTCGAACGCGTTCACGTCGTACGACGTGAATTGAGCGCCCTTGTTGGCGACGAGCTTCGACTTGTCTTCCTTGGCGGAATCGGGGTTCTCGGATGCCACGGCACCCATGACTCCGGTGAGGGGGTTGTTCACTTATCCGACCGACCCTTCCATCTGCAACTCGATGAGCCGGTTGAGCTCGAGCGCGTACTCCATCGGCAGTTCGCGAGCAATGGGCTCGACGAATCCGCGGACGACCATGGCCATCGCTTCGTCCTCGGTCATGCCGCGGCTCATCAGGTAGAACAACTGATCGTCGCTGACCTTCGAGACAGTGGCCTCGTGACCCATCGACACGTCGTCCTCACGGATGTCGACGTACGGGTAGGTGTCGGACCGACTGATCGTGTCGACCAGCAGGGCGTCGCACTTGACCGTCGAACGCGAGCCGTGCGCGCCCTTGTTGATCTGGATCAGACCGCGGTAGGACGTCCGTCCACCGCCACGGGCGACGGACTTGCTGACGATGTTCGACGACGTGTGCGGTGCCAGGTGCAGCATCTTGGAACCGGTGTCCTGGTGCTGATCGGGCCCTGCGAACGCGACCGAGAGAACCTCGCCCTTGGCGTATTCGCCGGTCATCCACACAGCCGGGTACTTCATGGTGACCTTGGAGCCGATGTTGCCGTCGACCCACTCCATCGTTGCGCCTGCTTCTGCCTTGGCGCGCTTGGTGACCAGGTTGTAGACGTTGTTCGACCAGTTCTGAATGGTCGTGTACCGGCAACGACCACCCTTCTTGACGATGATCTCGACCACGGCGGAGTGCAGCGAATCGGACTTGTAGATCGGCGCGGTGCAGCCCTCGACGTAGTGCACGTAGGCACCCTCGTCGACGATGATCAGCGTGCGCTCGAACTGGCCCATGTTCTCGGTGTTGATCCGGAAGTAGGCCTGCAGCGGGATGTCGACGTGCACGCCCGGCGGGATGTAGATGAACGATCCACCGGACCACACTGCGGTGTTCAACGCAGAGAACTTGTTGTCGCCTGCCGGAATGACGGTGCCGAAGTACTCGCGGAACAGCTCCGGCTGCTCTTTGAGTGCGGTGTCGGTGTCGAGGAACAACACACCCTGCGCCTCGAGGTCCTCACGGATCGAGTGGTAGACGACCTCGGACTCGTACTGAGCGGCGACACCGGAGACGAGGCGCTGCTTCTCGGCCTCGGGGATGCCGAGCTTGTCGTACGTGTTCTTGATGTCCTCGGGCAGGTCGTCCCACGTAGCGGCCTGCTTCTCGCTGGACCGCACGAAGTACTTGATGTTGTCGAAGTCGATGCCGTCCAGGTCGGAACCCCAGTTGGGCATGGGCTTGCGGTCGAAGGTCTTGAGAGCCTTCAGACGGGCTTCGAGCATCCACTCGGGCTCGCTCTTCTTGGCCGAGATGTCACGGACGACAGCCTCGGACAAGCCGCGCTTGGCGCTCGCGCCGGCCACGTCGGAATCGGCCCAGCCGTATCCGTAGGTGCCGAGCGATGCGATGGTCTCGTCCTGAGTCAGCGGCGCGGCGGGTGTCACCTGGTCTGGTGTGACGGTCATGCGGGCTCCTTCCGGAGGCGTGTGCGTTCTCCGACACGGGGCTGCGTGTCGGACGTCATCTTGTGTGAACTATCTGTCGATACGTCGGTATCGGATCGACCGCTCCTCGATCGCGTCGAGGTGAGCGGTACGTGTGTGGTGCAAGCGCAGTTGCCGTTCGCAATGGTGGCAAGACGCTGCACATGCGTGCCGAGGATCTCGGCGAACGCTGCTTGTTCGGCCTCGCACAGTTCGGGAAACTCTGCTGCGACGTGCGACACCGGGCAATGGTGTTGGCAGATCTGCACTCCGTTGCCGACTTGCCGCGTGGTGGCCGAGAATCCCGCCGCACTGAACGCGTCGGCAATTCTTCCCGCCGCCGTTTCCACGGCATGTGCGTCGGAACCGGTCGCGGGTTCGACGTCGGCAACGATGGTGTTGACGCGTTGCCGCGCGAACGTCTCGATGGCGTCGTTGCCACCGATCTTGCGCAGCTGCCGCATGGCGGCTCCGGCCAGATCGTCGTAGGTGTGGCCCAGCCGATTGCGGCCGGCTGCGGTGAGCTGGAAATGCTTGGCCGGTCGCCCGCGTCCACGCTGACGTGCTCCGGCCGGGGTGGTGATCCTGGCCTCGCCTGCATCGATGAGCGCATCGAGGTGGCGCCGGACACCGGCCGCGCTCAATCCAAGGCGAGTGCCGATATCGGACGCGGTGATGGGGCCCTCTTCGAGCAGTAGGGTGACCACTGCGCCCCGCGTCTGCCCCTCGGGGGCCGATGCCGGTCGCACCGACGACGCGCCTGCTCCGGCGGTCGATGGATCGACGCTTTCCGGACGCACGAGCGAGCTCTCGGTTGTTTTCACAACACCAGTGTGACGGAATTGTTTCACCTGGTCCAGCAAGGGTGCCCTATCCCTCAGGTGAATCCGAGCCGAGCTACGCAGGCCGCGGAGTCCGGAGGACCGGGTGAATCGCGCTATTGCACACAGCTACGCTCCCACTGTGCCATCGACCGAGAGTGAGCAGAGTTCCGAGAACTCGCCTTCCGCGACCGGTGCCAGCTCGTCCCCCGATCCCGAGAACCCCGAATCCGCGCGCGGCACGCTGCTGCACAGGATGATTCTCACCCCTGCTCGGCGCGTGTTCGGCCTGGAACCGACCCCACCGGGTGCCGGTGTCGCCACGTTGCACGGCGACGAGCCGGAGGCACCCGGTCTCGATCCCGCCGAGACCGTTCAACTACGCAACATTCGCCGTTTCGGAGCCGCGGGCGCGCTGCTGATGGCGATCGGCGCGCTCGGCGCGGGTGCGCAGCCGGTACTGCAGAACCCGATCGCGGGCGTCCGGTTACTGAGCCTGCCGTCGCGCATGGCCACGTCGGCTCTGACGGTGACCATGACGGGAACCGTCGTCGTGGTCCTCGCGTGGCTACTGCTCGGCAGGTTCGCGCTGGGGCGGACGCGATCGGGCGCGACTCCCCGCCGCCTGTCCCGATCGCAGATGGACCGAACTCTGCTGCTGTGGATCCTGCCGCTGAGCGTCGCACCGCCTATGTTCTCGCGCGACGTCTACTCCTACCTGGCCCAGAGCGAGATCACGGCCCGCGGTCTCGACCCCTACGAGATCGGCCCCGTGGATGCACTGGGGGCCGACAACGTCCTGACCCGGACGGTGCCCAACATCTGGCGAGAGACTCCGGCACCCTACGGTCCGCTGTTCCTGTGGATGGGGCGCGGGATCACGTACTTGACCGGCGAGAACATCGTCGCCGGCATCTTCCTGCACCGACTGCTCGCCTTGGCGGGAGTCGCGCTGATCGTCTGGGCGCTGCCGCGTCTCGCACGCCGTTGCGGGGTCGCGTCGGTCACGGCACTGTGGCTCGGTGCAGCGAATCCGCTGTTGCTGTTCCACCTGGTCGCCGGAATTCACAACGAGGCCCTGATGATCGGTCTCATGCTCGCGGGTACCGAACTGGCGCTGCGTGCGATCGAGCGCCCGGGTGCGTTGCGCAGCACCGATATCGCGTTCCTCGTCGGCGGAGCGGGTGTGATCGCACTCTCGTCGACGATCAAGATCCCGTCGCTGATAGCGCTGGGGTTCGTCGGCATGGCGCTGTCGAGACGGTGGGGCGGCACTCTGAGATCGGTCGTCTACGCTGCGCTGCTGCTCGGCACGATCGCCGTTGCCGTCCAAGTCGCCGTGAGCCTGGGTAGCGGACTCGGATTCGGTTGGATCCACACTCTGGGTACCGCGGGGGTGGTGCGCAGCTGGATGTCGATTCCCACGATTCTCGGCCTGGCTACCGGATTCGTCGGCGTGCTGCTCGGCCTCGGCGATCACACCACCGCTGTGTTGAGTCTCACTCGGCCGATCGCAGCCGTCGTCGCCGGCGTCATCGTCATCCGCATGCTGGTCGCTGTTCTGAGGGGCCGACTGCACTCGGTGGGAGCGCTGGGGGTGGCGCTGGGAGCAGTGGTTCTGCTGTTCCCGGTAGTCCAGCCCTGGTACCTGCTGTGGGCGGTGATTCCGCTGGCCGCATGGGCCACCACTCCGTCCTTCCGGCGTCCCGCCATTGCCTTCTCGTCTCTGGTCAGCGTGATCCTCATGCCGAACGGCAGCGAATACCAGCCGTTCCAGATCGTGCAGGCCGCAGTGATGACCATCCTGACCATCGTCGTGTTGTATCTGCTGACACGGAACCGGCTGCCGTGGCCCACGCGCATCGGACCACCGGCACCCGAGCGGCACACCGACGAATACGCTGAGTCCTCGTGATCTCCGGGACGTCGAATGCGGCGCAACCTGTCGTGCAGTTGACCGACGTGCGCAAGTCCTACGACGGCACCACCGCCGTCGACGGACTGAGCCTGAGCATCGGTGCGGGTGAAGTTCTCGCGCTGCTCGGCCCGAACGGAGCCGGAAAGACCACCACCGTCGAGATGTGCGAAGGCTTCGTCGTACCCGACAGCGGCACGGTCAGAATTCTCGGCCTCGACCCCATCGCCGAGTCCGCCCAGCTCCGACCCCGCATCGGCGTCATGCTGCAGGGAGGCGGTGCCTACCCGGGGTCCAAGGCAGGCGAAATGCTCGAGCTCGTCGCCTCGTACTCGGCCGACCCTCTCGACACGACGTGGCTGCTCGACTGTCTGGGCCTGACCTCGGCGGTCCGCACACCCTATCGGCGGTTGTCCGGTGGCCAGCAGCAGCGACTGGCGTTGGCCTGTGCCATCGTCGGCCGCCCCGAGTTGGTGTTTCTCGACGAACCGACAGCCGGACTCGACGCCCAGGCCCGACTGCTGGTGTGGGAATTGATCGACGCACTTCGACGCGACGGCGTCGGCGTTCTACTGACCACACATCTGATGGACGAGGCCGAGCAGCTGGCGGATCGGTTGACGATCATCGACAACGGCCGCATCGTCGCCTCCGGATCCCCGTCCGAGCTCACCAAGCAGGGAGCCGAGGGACAGCTGCGCTTCTCCGCTCCCCCAGGTCTCGATCTGTCCCTGCTCGACGCGGCCCTGCCCTCCGGTTACGTACCGTCGGAGACGTCACCGGGGTCGTACGTGGTCACCGGAGTGATCGAACCGCAGATCCTGGTGGTCGTCACCTCCTGGTGCGCACAACAGAACGTGCTTGCGACGGAGTTGCAGGTCGATCAGCGGCGGCTCGAGGACGTCTTCCTCGAACTGACCGGCAGAGAATTGAGGATGTGACGGTGCGCAGAGAAGCCCGGCTCGCCGACAACCGTTTCGAGACAGGACTGTTCGCGCCGCGCCCACAGCCGGCGTCGGCCGCCCGGATGCTGTTCGCGCAGTCGCGTCTCGAGCTGAAGTTGTTGCTGCGCAACGGTGAGCAGCTGCTGTTGACGATGTTCATTCCGATCACGCTGCTGATCGGACTCACTCTGCTGCCGTTCGGTGAGCTCGGCGACGACCGCGTCGCGCGGGTCGTGCCGGCGGTGATGATGGTGGCCATCATGTCGACGGCATTCACCGGACAGGCGATCGCCGTCGGGTTCGATCGACGCTACGGCGCCCTCAAGAGACTCGGTGCCACGCCGCTCCCACGGTGGGGAATCATCGGCGGCAAGTCGGTAGCCGTCGTGATCGTGGTGATCATGCAGTCGGTTCTGCTGGGCTCGATCGGCGTCGCCCTCGGCTGGCGACCGAGTCCGGCAGGTCTGCTGCTGGGAGCGGTCGTCATCGCTTTGGGGACGGTCACGTTCGCCTCGATGGGGTTGCTACTCGGCGGCACCCTGCGGGCGGAGATCGTGTTGGCATTGGCCAACGTCGCCTGGTTCGTGATGCTCGGGATCGGCAGCGCGGTGTTCGTCGACGACCAGATTCCGCAGGGCCTGCAGATCGTCGCACGGATAGTCCCGTCCGGCGCACTCGGCGAGGCGCTCAACCGCGGTGTGGCCTCGTCGTTCGACCTCTTCGGGATCGCCGTGCTGCTCGTCTGGGCTGCGGTCTGCGGCACTCTTGCGGTCCGAACCTTCAAATTCACCTGAGCGAGGCTTTCCGCCGGTCGCTCTACCCAACGACGCTGTGTAGTTGATCGGCGTTTACCATCGTGGAGTGCCCTACCTCCTACGGAAGCTCTACGGCGTGTTCCTGCGCCTCGTGGCCTACCTGCCCCTGCCCTCGCTGCGGGTACAGCGGGTGCTGGCGTTCATCGCCATCCTCACCCAGGGCGGCATAGCCGTCACCGGTGCGGTGGTCCGAGTGACCGGCTCCGGGCTCGGGTGCCCCACCTGGCCACAGTGCTTCCCCGGAAGCTTCACGCCGGTCGGAGTATCCGAGGTTCCGGTGCTGCATCAGGCAGTCGAGTTCGGCAATCGACTGCTCACCTTCGTGGTGGTCATCGCCGCTGCGGCGGTCGTTCTCGCTGTCACTCGCGCGGCCCGGCGGCGCGAGGTGTTGCTCTTCGCGTGGTTCATGCCGCTGGGAACCGTCGTGCAGGCCGTCATCGGTGGCGTCACCGTGCTGACCGGCCTGCTGTGGTGGACAGTGGCCATTCACCTCGTGGTGTCGATGGCAATGGTCTGGCTGGCTACCCTGCTGTTCGTCAAGGTGGGTGAAACCGACGCCGCGCCGAAGTCGCTGCCCACCGTCCCCGCCGCGCTACGCGGGCTCACTGCCCTGTCCGGCGTCGCGCTGACCGGCGTACTGATCGCCGGGACGATGGTGACCGGTGCCGGCCCGCACGCCGGCGACAAGAGCATCGACGAGCCGGTACCGCGCCTGGGCATCGAGATCGTCACGCTGGTGCACGCCCACTCGCAATTCCTGGTCGGGTATCTCGCGCTGCTCGTCGGGCTCGGTTTCGCTCTGTACGCGGTCGGAGCGCCGACTGCCGTCAAGCAGCGGCTGCACGTTCTGGTGGCGATCGTGCTGGCCCAGTCCCTGATCGGCCTGGTGCAGTACTTCACGGGCGTTCCCGCAGTACTCGTCGCGTTCCACGTTGCCGGTGCCGGTGCCTGCACGGCTGCCACGGCTGCGCTGTGGGCATCGTGCAGAACACGCGGGCCTGCGGTTGCCGATCGGGAAGCCGACGTGGACAGGGTCGCCGCAGCGTCCTGAGGCCCGGCAGTCTTCGGGTGTCGGCTCCTCAGCCGGCTCGACACGCGCGTGTCCGAGCACAGCAGTTTCGAATCGCAGTGGAGGGGCAGCCGACCTCCCCCTCAGATGGCCGACTGCCCCTCCACTGATTTCGACGCATAGGACCGCGAGACGGTTCCCGTCGAGTCGAAAAAACTTTGCGACTCTCGTCCTACCCGACGATGGCCTGGTTGCGGGCCTTGGGGAACTTCTTCTGCCGAGCGACCCAGCCGGCCATCTTCTCGTAATGGCCCGGTGCCGGATTGACCGAACTGACCAGCTCGCGGTCCCACTCCGCCTCGGTCAGTTCGTCGAACCTGGCGACTATCGCGTGTGCGACCGCTGTGGACGGAACCACCTGGTCTCCGAGCACTCCGTCTGCGCCGACCAGCGTGAGCCGGGTTCCGGCCCGACCGATGGGTTGGATCACCACACTTGCCGAGTTGCCGTGATCGGCGAGAAAAGCCTTCACAGCCGCGAGAGTTCCCTTCGGAACCTCGTTGGACGTGTCCTTCTCGTTGCCCGCACTGTCGATTTCGGTAGCCATGCAGACACGATACCGAGGTCGTCCACCGTGGCGGCATCGGCCCGCCGAATCGCTACTGATCGGTAACTTGTCGCACCCGTCGTGGAAGCGTGCGTCCGCTCTCGAACTCACATCGCTCCCGTGTAGAACAGGGATATGCGTGCCATTCGAGTAGACAACACCGGCGGACCCGAGGTCATGGTCGTCGTGGACGTGCCCATTCCCGAGCCCGGACCGGGGCAGGTTCTCGTGCGCGTCGACGCCATCGGGATCAACTACATCGACACCTACTTCCGCCGCGGCCTGTATCCACGGTCCCTGCCCTACATCCCCGGCGACGAGGGTTCCGGAGTTGTCCACGAGGCCGGCCCTGACGTCACCGCGTTCGCTCCTGGGGACCGCATCGCCTGGGCGGCCGCGCCGGGTAGCTATGCCGAGTTCGTCGTCGTGGACGCCTCGTCCGCCATATCCGTTCCCGACGGCGTTCCGGCCGATCAGGCGGCGTCGGCGCTGCTCCAGGGCATGACTGCGCACTACCTGATCGAGTCCACCTACCCGGCGCGCAGCGGCGACACGGTCCTCGTGCACGCGGGCGCGGGAGGCGTCGGACTACTGCTGACCCAGATGGCGGTCGGAAAGGGGGTACGGGTCATCACGACGGTGTCCACCGATGCCAAAGCAGAGCGGTCGGCCCAGGCCGGTGCCGCCCACGTACTGCGGTACGACGACGACATTGCGGCCCAGGTTCGCGAGCTCACCGGCGGCGAGGGCGTCCATGCCGTCTACGACGGTGTCGGAGCCGACACGTTCGAGGCCAGTCTGGCGTCGCTGCGCATCAGAGGCACGCTGGCCCTGTTCGGTGCTGCGAGCGGACCGGTACCGCCGTTCGACCCACAACGGCTCAACGGGGCCGGATCGGTGTTTCTGACCAGACCCACGCTGGCGCATCACATACGGGACCGGGCCGAGCTCGAATGGCGTGCGGGCGATGTGTTCGAGGCGTTGTCGAGCGGCGCTCTGACGGTCGAGGTCGGCGCTCGCTACGCGCTCGAAGATGTCGCGCAGGCACATATGGACCTGGAAGGACGTAAGACGACCGGTTCGATCGTTCTCGTCCCCTGATCGGGTGCAGATGTGAGGAGGCGCTCGCTCAGGAGACCAGCTGGGCGAGCGTCTGCCAGCCGAGGACAGAGTCGACGGCGAGGCCGCAGAACACCAGCGCCAGGTATTCGTTGGACAGGATGAACAGTTTGAGAGGCTTGACCGGTGTTCCAGCCCGCACGCCTGCGTACAGGCGATGCGCCACGACGAGGAACCAAATTCCCGATGCCACCGCGATCACCGCGTAGACGACGCCGGAGCCCGGGGCCAGTGCCAACGTCGCAGCAACCGTGGCCCACGCGTAGAGCACGATGTGCTTGGTCACCTTGGTCTCCGACGCGACGGCAGGAAGCATCGGGACGTTGGCCGCCTGGTAGTCCTCCTTGTAGCGAAGCATCAAGGCCCAGGTGTGCGGCGGTGTCCACAGGAAGATGACGAGGAACATCACCAGCGCCTGCCAGCCGATCGTGCCGGTGACGGCGGACCAGCCGATCATGACCGGCATGCAGCCGGCGGCACCGCCCCACACCACGTTCTGCGAAGTTCGGCGCTTGAGCACCAGGGTGTAGACGAAGATGTAGAAGCAGATCGTGACGACGGCCAGCACGCCGCTGAGGAGGTTGGTCGTCGCCCAGAGCCAGAAGAACGAGAACACCCCGAGGACGAGACCGAACACCAGTGCGTGCGACACAGGCATCGCGCCGCGGGCCAACGGCCGCTTCTCGGTGCGCTTCATCACCTTGTCGATGTCTGCGTCGACCACCATGTTCAAGGTGTTCGCGCTCGCCGCGGCCAGCATTCCACCGAACAGTGTGGTGAGAATCAGCCACGGGTCCACGTGACCGCGATCTGCCAGCAGCATCGCGGGAATGGTCGTGACGAGAAGTAGTTCGATGACCCGAGGCTTCGTCAGCGCGACATAGGCCAGGAAGAGAGCCCACGCTCTGCGCGGCGCCGACGCCGGCGCGGCGTGTTCGGTGTCGCCCTGGTCGTCTGCTCCGAATCCGGGGCCGCCGGCGAAACCGTGTCCGCCCGGCTGCTGCCCAATTCGCACTGCGTCTCCTCGCACGACTGTCGTTCTCTGGCGCTCGGCCACTTGCCACGCGCCGTCGGGCACGCGGGTTCGTTCCTGGCGGCCGACCGATCCTGGGAGAACCCTCACGAGGACCTCGGCCACCGACGCGCACGCGGATGGTCCCGGTTCGGAAATTGCCCCCGGGAGCCGTCGAGCATGCGCCTACTACAGACGATGGTAGACGGCGGGGTTTGCACGTCCAATTCGCAGGGCACCCAAACCGAAGAACGATGCGGCGACGCCACACACGTTCGTGCTCCGACGGGGGAAGGCACGACAGTAGCGTCGGTCGGAACTAGGCTGGTGGGGGACGTCCTTCGGCATCGACTACGTTCGCGCCTCACGCAGGCGCTGTGCAGTTACCGCCGAGCGACGAATCCTCGGAGCCACAACTCGAACGAATGTCAGGAGATTTCTGCTCGTGTCGATCACAGACGATATTGACGTCCTCACCACGGCGCACCACCCCAGCGACTGGACGGACCTGGACACCCGGGCGGTCGACACCGTTCGTGTCCTGGCAGCGGACGCAGTGCAGAAGGTCGGCAACGGCCACCCCGGAACCGCGATGAGCTTGGCTCCCCTCGCGTACACCCTCTTCCAGCGCACCATGCGCCACGACCCCACCGACACCCACTGGATCGGCCGCGACCGGTTCGTACTGTCGTGCGGTCACTCGAGCCTCACCCTGTACTTGCAGCTCTACTTGGGCGGTTTCGGTCTCGAGCTCGCAGACATCGAAGCACTGCGGACCTACAAGTCCAAGACCCCGGGGCACCCCGAGTTCCGCCACACCGACGGCGTCGAGATCACCACCGGCCCACTCGGCCAGGGACTGGCATCCGCTGTGGGAATGGCAATGGCATCGCGCCGTGAACGCGGACTGTTCGATCCCGAACCTGCGCTCGGCGAGAGCCCGTTCGATCACTTCATCTATGTGATCGCCTCCGACGGCGACATCGAAGAGGGCGTCACGTCCGAGGCGTCGTCGCTCGCTGGCACCCAGCAGCTCGGCAACCTGATCCTGTTCTACGACGACAACAAGATCTCGATCGAGCACTCGACCGACATCGCCCTGTCCGAGAACACCGCCGCGCGGTACGAGGCCTACGGGTGGCACGTACAGGTCGTCGAGGGCGGCGAGAACGTCACCGCGATCGAGGACGCCATCGAGGCCGCCAAGGCCGTCACCGACAAGCCGTCGATCATCGTGCTGCGGACCATCATCGGGTTCCCGGCTCCGACGATGATGAACACCGGTGCCGTCCACGGTGCCGCGCTGGGCGACGACGAGGTCGCGAAGGTCAAGCAGGCCCTGGACTTCGACCCGGCCAAGACGTTCGAGGTCAGCGACGAGGTCATCGGCCACACTCGCAAGCTCCAGGAACGCGGCCGCGCGGCACACAACGAGTGGATGACGCAGTTCGAGTCCTGGGCAGCCCGTGAGCCCGAGCGCAAGCAGTTGCTCGACCGTCTTCAGCAGGGCACGCTGCCCGAGAACTGGACCGACGTGCTGCCCACGTGGGAGCCCGGCAGCAAGGCCGTCGCCACGCGTGCGGCGTCGGGCGAGGTCCTCAACGCCGTCGGACCCGTTCTTCCGGAACTGTGGGGCGGCTCGGCCGACCTCGCAGGCAGCAACAACACCACGATCAAGGGTGCGAAGTCCTTCGGCCCCACGTCGATCTCCACCGACGACTGGGACGCCGAGCCCTACGGCCGCACGCTGCACTTCGGTATCCGCGAGCACGCCATGGGTGCGATCCTGTCGGGCATCGTCATGCACGGTCCGACCCGCGCGTACGGCGGAACGTTCATGCAGTTCAGCGACTACATGCGGCCGTCGGTTCGCCTGGCGTCGCTGATGGACATCGATCCCATCTACGTATGGACCCACGACTCCATCGGCCTCGGCGAGGACGGCCCGACGCACCAGCCGGTCGAGCACCTCGCGGCCCTGCGTGCGATTCCCAACCTGTCTGTCGTACGCCCCGGTGACGCCAACGAGACGGCCTACGCCTGGCAGTCGGTGCTCGCCAGGTCGAGCAGCAGCGGGCCCGTCGGCCTGGCGCTGACGCGTCAGGGCATCCCGATCCTGGAAGGCACCAGCTTCGAGGGCGTCTCGAAGGGTGGCTACATCCTCTCCGAATCGTCGAAGGCCAGCCCTGACGTCGTCCTGATCGGCACCGGTTCCGAACTGCAGTACGCAGTGGAGGCCCAGAAACTGCTAGAGGCGCAGGGCATCGCGGCACGCGTGGTGTCGATGCCGTGTGTCGAGTGGTTCGAGAGCCAGGACCAGAACTACCGCGACCAGGTCATTCCGCCCACCGTCAAGGCGCGGGTGTCCATCGAGGCCGGCATCGCGATGCCGTGGTGGAAGATCGTCGGCGGTTTCGGCGAGATCATCTCGCTCGAGCACTACGGCGAATCTGCCGATGCGGCAACACTTTTCCGCGAGTTCGGCTTCACGGCCGACGCCGTCGTCGCGGCCGCGCAGCGCTCCATCACCAACGTGAAGGGATAACTCATGACCCAGAACAAAAACCTTGCCGAGCTGTCCGCCGCCGGAATTTCGGTCTGGCTGGACGACCTGTCCCGCGACCGCATTCGGTCGGGCAACCTCAAGGACCTGATCGACACCAAGAGCGTCGTCGGCGTGACGACCAACCCGTCGATCTTCCAGGCCGCATTGAGCAAGGGCGATGCTTACGACGAGCAGGTCACCAAGCTCGCCGGCGAAGGTGCCGATGTCGAGACCACGATTCGCACCGTCACCACCGACGACGTCCGTGAGGCGTGCGACATCCTCGTACCGCAGTACGAGGCCAGCGCGGGCGTCGACGGCCGCGTGTCGATCGAGGTCGACCCCCGCATGGCGCACGACGCGGACAAGACGTACGAGCAGGCCGTCGAACTCTGGAAGATCGTCGACCGTCCGAATCTCCTCATCAAGATTCCGGCAACCGAAGAAGGCATCCCCGCCATTGCCAAGGTGATCGGTGAGGGAATCAGCGTCAACGTGACCCTGATCTTCTCCGTCGAGCGCTACGAGCTGGTCATGAACGCGTACCTCGAGGGTCTCGAGGCCGCCCGCGCCGCCGGTCACGACCTCGACAAGATCCATTCCGTGGCGTCGTTCTTCGTGTCCCGCGTGGACAGCGAGATCGACTCCCGCCTGGACGCCATCGGCACCCCCGACGCCGAGGCCCTCAAGGGCAAGGCCGCGCTGGCCAATGCGCGCCTCGCGTACGTGGCGTACCAGCAGGTCTTCGAGGTGGCTCCTCGGTTCCGCGAACTCGCGGGCAACGGTGCACGTCCGCAGCGGCCACTGTGGGCTTCGACGGGCGTCAAGTCCGACGCCTACCCGGACACCATGTACGTCACCGAGCTCGTCTCTCCGAACACCGTGAACACGATGCCGGAGAAGACCATGGACGCGGTCGCAGACCACGGCGAGATCGTCGGCGACACCGTCTCGGGTAAGGGACCGGAGTCGCAGGAGATCTTCGACCGCATCTCCGCCCTGGGAATCGACCTCACCGACGTCTTCCTGACGTTGGAGAACGAGGGCGTCCAGAAGTTCGAGGCTGCGTGGAACGAGCTGCTCGAAGCTACCGAGGAGCAGCTCCGCCAAGCAGGTCAGAAGAGCTGACCTGTGCCCACCGCAGACACAGAAAACCTGAATTCCGCGGACTGGCGTAATCCACTTCGCGACGCGCGAGACAAGCGGCTCCCCCGCATCGCCGGGCCGTGCAGCATGGTCATCTTCGGGGTGACCGGTGACCTCGCGCGTAAGAAGCTCATGCCTGCGGTGTACGACCTGGCGAACCGGGGGCTCCTACCCCCCGGTTTCGCCCTGGTCGGCTTCGCTCGCCGTGAGTGGCAGAACCAGGATTTCGAGAAGATCGTGCACGACTCGGTACGCGATCATGCTCGAACTCCGTTCAGCGAAGAGGTGTGGAACACCCTTGCCGAGGGCTTCCGGTTCGTTCAGGGTTCGTTCGACGACGATGCCGCGTTCGACGAGTTGTCGCGGACTCTCACCGAGCTCGACGCCACCCGCGGCACCGGCGGAAACCATGCCTTCTACCTCTCGATCCCACCCGGCGCGTTCCCTGTTGTACTGCAACAACTTTCACGCTCCGGACTGGCCCAGGCGCAGGACGGCAACTGGCGACGCGTCGTCATCGAGAAGCCGTTCGGTCACGATTTGCAGAGCGCCAAGGAGCTCAACGCGATCGTGAACCGAGTGTTCCCCGAGGACACCGTCTTTCGGATCGATCACTACCTGGGCAAGGAGACGGTGCAGAACATTCTCGCGCTGCGCTTCGCCAACCAGTTGTTCGATCCGATCTGGAACGCGCACTATGTGGACCACGTGCAGATCACGATGGCCGAGGACATCGGATTGGGTGGCCGCGCAGGCTATTACGACGGAATCGGGGCAGCCCGCGACGTCATTCAGAACCATCTCCTCCAGTTGCTCGCGATCACTGCGATGGAGGAGCCGGTGAGTTTCAACCCCACCGAGCTGCAGTCCGAGAAGATCAAGGTGCTCTCGGCGACCAAGCTCGCCGAGCCGCTCGATCGCACGTCCGCCCGCGGGCAGTACTCCGCCGGGTGGCAGGGCAGCCAGAAAGTGAAGGGGCTCAAGGAGGAAGAGGGGTTCGACTCCGAGTCGAACACCGAAACCTACGCCGCCATCACCCTCGAGGTCGACACTCGGCGCTGGGGTGGAGTTCCGTTCTATCTGCGTACGGGAAAGGCGTTGGGCCGCAGAGTCACCGAGATCGCAATGGTGTTCAAGCGTGCCCCCCATCTGCCGTTCGACGCCACCATGACCGAGGAACTGGGGCAGAACGCACTGGTCATTCGAGTCCAGCCGGACGAGGGCGTCACGATGCGCTTCGGTTCCAAAGTTCCCGGGTCCAGCATGCAGGTGCGCGACGTCAGCATGGACTTCAGCTACGGCCAGGCGTTCACCGAGTCATCTCCCGAGGCGTACGAGCGACTGATACTCGACGTACTCCTGGGTGAGCCCTCACTGTTCCCGGTCAACGCCGAAGTGGAACTGTCGTGGAAGATTCTCGACCCGATTCTCGAGTACTGGGCCTCGGGCGGCACCGCCGAACCGTACGAGGCCGGCACCTGGGGTCCGTCCTCGGGTGACGAGATGATGCACCGCACCGGACGCGAATGGAGAAGGCCTTGATTGTCGACATTCCCGCCACCACGACGGCCGAGGTCGGCAAGAAGCTCGTCGAGGTTCGTGAAGCAGGTGGCGCGGTCACCATCGGCCGTGTACTGACCTTGATCGTCGCAAGCCGTGATGCGAGCAAGGCCGAACGGGCGATCGATGCCGCCAACGAGGCGAGCCGGGAACATCCCTGTCGCGTCATCGTCCTCATCCACGGTGATCGGTCCGCCGAGTCGAGTCTCGACGCCCAGATCCGCGTCGGTGGAGACGCCGGCGCGTCCGAGGTCGTCGTACTACGACTGAACGGCGAGCTCGCCGATCACGAACACAGCGTCGTCATTCCGTTCCTGCTGCCCGATACGCCGATCGTCGCCTGGTGGCCGGACGAGGCACCGACGGTACCGGCGAAGGATCCACTGGGCCGGTTGGCGATCAGGCGGATCACCGACGCCACCAATTCGTCGGATACCACCGCAGCGATCAAGGGACGGCTGAGCAGCTACACCGAGGGTGATACGGATCTGTCGTGGAGCCGAATCACCTACTGGCGCGGCCTGCTGGCGACTGCCCTCGATCAGGCACCGTTCGAGGCCGTCACCTCGGCCACCGTGTCGGGACTGGCAGAGGAGCCTGCACTCGACATTCTGGCCGGCTGGTTGGCGGCGAAGCTCGACGTGCCGGTCTACCGGCGAGCCGGCGAGCTCAAGGTCGAGCTGACCAGGGAGAACAGCAGTATTTCGCTGACCCGTCCGCAGACCGGAAAAACCGCCACACTGCGGCGTACCGGTCAGCCCGACGCTCAGGTTGCTCTGGCACGTCGCAACACCCGCGAGTGCCTGGCCGAGGAACTGCGGCGGCTCGATACGGACGAAATCTACGAACTCGCCCTCCACGGTCTGTCGAAAGTGAGCTATGAGTAATCAGTCGGTCCTCCGATACCTCGACGCACAAGGGCTGGTCGATGCCGCCCGCACTCGCTTCGTCGACGTTGTCGTCGCGGCGCAGGCCGAGCGCGGTGTCGCGTCGGTGGTGTTGACCGGAGGCGGGACAGGAATCGCCCTCCTCGAGGCATTGCGCGCGGATTCCGGGGCCATCGACTGGTCGCGGGTGGATATCTACTTCGGTGACGAGCGCTTTCTGCCCTCGGGCGACCCCGAGCGCAACGAGGTCCAGGCATCGGACGCGCTGCTGAAGCACGTGGACGTGCACCCGGATCGACTGTTCACGATGGCGACGTCGGACGGTGCCTACGGCTCCGACCCGGAAACGGCTGCGGCGGCGTACGCACAGACGCTGCACTCACGGGCCGACGACGGTCAATGCCCCGACTTCGACATCCACCTGTTGGGTATGGGCGGCGAGGGCCACATCAACTCGCTCTTCCCGCACACCGACGCGGTGCGCGAACAGCATCGCTTTGTCGTGGCCGTCGAGGACTCCCCCAAGCCGCCGCCGGTACGCATCACACTCACCCTGCCCGCCGTCCGGAGGGCGAAGCACGTGTGGTTGCTGGTGTCCGGTGCAGGGAAGGCCGAGGCCGTTGCCGCCGCCGTCGGCGGAGCAGCGTCCGACGACTGGCCGTCGGCCGGTGCCATCGGCGCGGAATCGACGGTCTGGTTCGTCGACGAGGCAGCGGCCTCACAGCTGGACCGGTGATCGGCTCGAGCCACAGCTGACAGCAGACGTACTGCGGCGTCGATTCAGGAGATTCACTCCCCTGAATCGACGCCGTAGTCGTTCGAACCGACGCCGTCCGAAGCACTGCCGTCCGAACCACGCATGGACTCGCCGTCGTCACCGAGTCCGCCTCGGAAGTCCGCATACCGCGATCGAGCGATCACCCGATACGCCGTCCCGTCCCGCCACGCGTCGAGAGTGTTTCTGCACGTCCTCATACCCGGTTGGACGCAGACTGTCGGCCACCGGTTCCGCGGCAGCGCAGCGAGACGTACGGTGCTAGCCGCTGTTGCGTAGTGCCGTGGCCAGGCCGTTCATCGTCAGCAGGATTCCTCGTTTGACCCGTTCGTCGTCGTCGCCGTTGCGGTATCGACGCAACATCTCGACCTGCATCTGGTTGAGAGGTTCCAGGTACGGGAACCGGTTGTGTACCGATCGCTCCAGCGCCGGGTTGTCCTCAAGCAGTCGACTGTGACCGGTGATCTTCAGATACATCCGAACGGTGGTGGCGTGTTCGGCCTCGATCATGCCGAAGATGCGTGCGCGGAGGTCGGCGTCGGGAACGAGTTCCGCATACCGAGCGGCGATGCCCAGATCGGACTTGGCCATGACCTGCGCCAGGTTGGACAGCACAGTGCGGAAGAACGGCCACTTTCGATACAGATCCGCGAGTACCTCCAGCTTGGAGTCGTCGTCACCGACCCACTCCTCGAACGCCGATCCGGTGCCGTACCAGCCGGGCAGCATGACGCGGCACTGACTCCACGACATCACCCAGGGGATAGCACGCAGGTCGTACACGGAATTCGTCGGCTTACGCGACGCCGGACGCGACCCGATGTTCAACTCGCCGACCTCGGCAACGGGCGTGGACGTGCGGAAGTACTCGACGAACCCGGGCTCCTCGTGCACCAGCCGGCCGTACGCTGCCCGAGCTTTGGCCGCGAGATCGTCCAGAACGTCGTAGGCGGCCTCGGCGCCGTCACCCAATCCTTCGAGGTCGAGCAGCGTCGATTCGAGTGTGCCCGCGACCAACGATTCGAGGTTGCGCCGCGCCATCGACGGTTCGGCGTACTTCGCTGCAATGATCTCGCCCTGCTCGGTGAGACGAAGCGATCCCTGCACCACGCCGGGCGGTTGCGCCAGAATCGCGTCGTAACTGGGGCCGCCGCCGCGCCCGACGGTGCCACCGCGACCGTGGAAGAGTCGCAACCGAATTCCTGTCTTACGGGACGCTTCGAGCAGGTCGAGTTCTGCCCGATACAGCGCCCAGTTGGCCGCGAGATAGCCACCGTCCTTGTTCGAGTCCGAGTAACCGAGCATGACCTCCTGGTTCATGCCTCGACCGGCGACGAGAGCTCGATAGATCGGAACGTCGAGAGTGGCGAGCAGCGTCGCGGCACCCTGCTGCAGGTCCTCGATCGTCTCGAAGAGCGGCACGACACCCACCGTCGACGTAGGTGCCGAACCGTCGACGCCGGGATCGAAGATCCCCGCTTCCTTGAGCAGCAGGGCCGCCTCGAGCATGTCACTGACGGACTGACACATGCTGATGATGTAGTTCTGAACGGTGTCCGGGCCCAGGTGGTCGATGGCCTCCTTGGCCGCCTTGACGATGCCCAGTTCCTTCGCAGCGAGGTCACTAAGTTGCGCGGTGGGCCCGATCAAGGGACGCCGAGTGGCGAGTTCGTGGGACAGCACCGACACGCGCTCGTCCTCGTCGAGAGACCGGTAGTCCTGATGAACCCCGGCCCAGGCCAACAGCTCCGCGACCACTTCCTCGTGGGTCTCGGAGTTCTGCCGCATGTCCAGAGCCTGGAGATGAAATCCGAACGTCTCGACCGATTGCCGCAGTCGAAGCAGCCGATCGTCGGCGATCAGACCGTCTCCGTCGGCCCGGAGCGCGCGGTCCAGAGTGTCGAGATCGTCGAGGACTTCCTGCGGGCTCGCATACGGGTTGGCACCGAGATCGATTCCGGACACCGGAACCGCGTCGAGCACCGCCCGTGCCGTTGCTGTCAGCCGGGCCCGGATACCGACAACGGCAACACGGTACGGTTCGTCGGCCCGGCGGTCGTCCGGTTCCGCAGACGCCTCGGCCAGAGCCTCCAGTTCCTCGGTGACCGCGACGAGCCGCGCGGACATCGACAACTCTTTCTCCAACGCAACCAGTTCGTCGAGGTAGTGCTCGAACGCCACGTAACCGGCCTGATGAGTGGCCGTGTGCACCACCTCGCCGGTGACGTTCGGGTTACCGTCGCGGTCTCCTCCGATCCACGACCCCGGCCGAAGTATCGGCCGCGGCAGCAGGTCGTCCTCCGGCCATCGCGCTCGCAGCGCCGCGCGGACATCGGCATTGAGGGCGGGCATGACATCGAACAGCGAGGACTCGAAGTATCGGAGACCCACTTCGATCTCGTCTTGGATGCGCAATCGCGACAGCCGAATCAGGGCGGTTTCCCACAGCGTCAGCACCTGCCGGCGAATCTGCACGTCGATCACGGCCAATTCCTTGGCGGCTCCGGCGGCTTTGCCCTCCGGGGCAGCCGACGCGACCTCGCGCCGACGCATCAGTGCGGTGATCTTCGATTGGACGTCGAACACCGTTCGACGACGCGTTTCGGTGGGGTGCGCGGTGATGACCGGGGCCACCAACGCGTCGGTCAGCGCGGCGGCGACCTGCTCGCGCGACGGAGCGGCGGCGTCGATCTTCGACCACGTGGCGTCCAGGCTGCTGTCCTGCGGCGGGTCTCCGTTGTCCAGATGAATGGCTCTCCGGCGCTCACGGTGAAGATCCTCGGCCAGGTTCGCCAGCAACGAAAAGTGGCTGAACGCGCGGATCAACGGAACAGCTTGAGCCACTTCGACATCGGTGTACCGGCCGACAGAGTCGTCGCGTTCGATCTCCGAGCGGCGCACCGCGAAGGATTCCACTCGCGCGGACTCGATGAGCTCGAAGACCTCGTCGCCCTCGTGTTCCCGAATGATCTCACCGAGGATGCCGCCGAGATAGCGGATGTCCTCCCGCAGTGGCTCGGTCAACTCTCGCCCGCGAGCTGTCGGTGTGACGAATGCCGGGGAACCGACTGACTCGTAAGAGGATTCGCTCATCCCCCCAGTATCGTCGCTCGGCCGTCAACTCGCACTCGGAGCCGGGACGGATCAGGTGTACTTGATCTCGAGACCGATCCCGAGGATCGCGATGAGCCAGATGAGGCCGGTGAATACGGTGAGGCGGTCGAGGTTCTTCTCGACGACCGTGGAGCCGGACAGGCTGGACTGCACGCCGCCACCGAACAGGCTGGACAGACCGCCACCCTTGCCGCGATGCAGCAGGATCAGCAAGATCAGCGCCAGGCTGGTGATGACCAGCAGAATATCCAGAAACAGATCCATGTCCACCTCAAACTCGATTCGATGCCCTCAGCAGCCTACCTGGCCCCACGAACGACTTCGGACACCCCGCCGAAGCGAGGTGTCCGAAACCAGTTCTGTGCAGCGGTGACGATGGCCGATCAGGGCAACGGTCCCCCTGCGGCGATGGCCGACAATGTGGCGAACTCGTCCGCCTTGAGCGAAGCGCCACCGACCAGCGCGCCGTCGACGTCGGGCTGGCCGACGATCTCGCCGACGTTCTTGGCGTTGACCGAACCGCCGTACAGCACGCGGACGCCCGCGGCGACCTCGGCCGACGCCAATTCCTTCAATTCCTCCCGAATGGCACCGCACACTTCCTGAGCGTCCGACGCCGAGGCCACGCGTCCCGTGCCGATGGCCCATACCGGCTCGTAGGCGATGACGACCTTGGCGATGTCGTCGGCCGAGAGGCCGTCGAGCGAACCGCGGAGCTGAGCCACGTTGTAGGCCACGTGCTCACCGGCCTCACGGATGTTCAGACCCTCGCCGATGCACACGATCGGTGTGAGCCCGTTCTTCAAGGCAGCCTTCGTCTTCGCCAGAACGACGGCGTCGTCCTCGCGGTGCAACGTGCGTCGCTCGGAGTGGCCGACCACGACGAAGGTGCATCCCAGCTTGGCCAGCATCGACCCGCTGATCTCGCCCGTGAATGCGCCGCTGTCCTCGGCGGAGACGTCCTGCGCACCATAGGTGAGCAGGAGCTTGTCGCCTTCGATGAGCGTCTGGACGCTGCGGATGTCGGTGAACGGCGGAATGACCGTGACGTCCACCTTGTCGAAGTACTTCTCGGGCAGCGAGAAGGCGATCTTCTGCACAAGCGAGATGGCCTCGAGGTGGTTGAGGTTCATCTTCCAGTTGCCCGCGATGAGCGGCTTACGTGCCATGCGTTACGCCTCCAGGACGGATAGACCGGGCAGCTGCTTGCCCTCGAGGTATTCGAGGGATGCACCGCCACCGGTGGAGATGTGCGAGAAGCCGTCGTCGGGCAGCCCGAGGGTGCGTACCGCAGCCGCGGAATCACCACCACCGACCACGCTGAACGCGCCCTTCTCGGTGGCTCCGATGATCGCCTCTGCGATGCCCTTGGTACCGGCCGAGAACTTGTCGAACTCGAAGACGCCTGCAGGTCCGTTCCAGAAGATCGTCTTCGCATTGGACAGCACGACGGCGAAACGACTGACCGAGTCCGGTCCGATGTCCAGACCCATCCAGCCGTCCGGAATTTCGGACGCCTTCACGGTCTTCGACTCGGCGTCGGCCGCGAACTTGTCTCCTACGACGATGTCGACCGGAAGGTGGATCACGTCGCCGAAGCGCTCGAGCAGGTCCTTGCAGACCCCGATCTGATCCTCCTGAAGCAGCGAGTTACCGACCGAATAGCCCTGCGCCGCAAGGAAAGTGAACGCCATGCCGCCGCCGATGACGAGGGTGTCGACCTTGGGAGCCAACGCCTCGATGACGCCGAGCTTGTCCGAGACCTTGGAGCCGCCGAGCACCACCGCGTACGGACGAGCCGCATCCTCGGTCAGCTTGGCCAACACCTCGACCTCGGCCGCGACGAGTGTGCCCGCGTAATGCGGAAGCAGCTGCGCCACGTCGTAGACCGACGCCTGCTTGCGGTGCACGACGCCGAATCCGTCGGAGACGAATGCCGCATCGTCGCCGGCGAGAGCAACGAGCTCGCGAGCCAGTGCGGCTCGCTCGGACTCGTCCTTGCTGGTCTCACGCGGATCGAAGCGGATGTTCTCGAGCAGCAGTACGTCGCCGTCGGTCAGGCCCTCGGCGCGTGCCTCGGCGTCCTGACCCACAACGTCTCCCGCGAGCTGGACGTGCCGGCCGAGCAGTTCGCCGAGCTTGGCAGCGACCGGAGCCAGACTGTACTTCGCATCGGGCTTGCCGTCGGGGCGACCGAGGTGAGCGGTGACGATGACCTTCGCTCCGGCTTCGACCAGTGCACGAAGGGTCGGAATCGACGCCTGGATGCGGCCGGGGTCGGTGATCGTGCCGTCCTCGAGCGGGACGTTGAAGTCCGATCGCACGAGGACGCCACGTCCTTCGACACCGGCATCGAGCAGATCCTGCAGTGTCTTGACAGCCATCGGTGTCAGAGGGACTTGCCGACGAGACCGATGAGGTCGGCGAGGCGGTTGGAGTAGCCCCACTCGTTGTCGTACCAGGAGACGATCTTCACCTGGTCGTCGATGACCTTGGTCAGCGGCGCGTCGAAGATCGACGAGTGCGGATCGGTGACGATGTCCGAGGACACGATGGGATCGGTGTTGTACTTCAGGATGCCCTTCAGCGGGCCCTCCGCGGCAGCCTTCATCGCGGCGTTGATGTCCTCGGCGCTGGCCTTCTTTTTCAGCAGAGCGGTCAGGTCGGTGACAGAGCCGGTGGGGATCGGCACCCGAAGTGCGTAGCCGTCGAGCTTGCCGAGCAGCTGCGGGAGAACCAGGCCGATGGCCTTGGCTGCACCGGTACCGGTGGGGACGACATTCAGAGCTGCGGCACGTGCACGACGCAGATCGCTGTGCGGGCCGTCCTGCAGGTTCTGATCCTGCGTGTACGCGTGAATGGTCGTCATGAGACCCGAGACAATGCCGAACTCGTCGTCGAGAACCTTGGCGATGGGGCCGAGGCAGTTGGTGGTGCACGACGCGTTGGAGATGATGTTCTGGCTGCCGTCGTACTTGTCGTCGTTGACGCCCATGACGATGGTGATGTCCTCGCCCTTGGCGGGCGCGGAGATGATGACCTTCTTGGCACCGGCGTCGATGTGACCCTGAGCCTTCGCAGCGTCGGTGAAGATGCCGGTGGACTCGACGACGACGTCGACACCCAGGTCACCCCACGGAAGTGCGGACGGTCCCTCACGCAGCGACAGAGCCTTGATCTTCTGGCCGCCGACGACGATGGTGTCTTCGCCTTCGAGCGAGACGTCGTGCGGCAAGCGGCCCAGGATCGAGTCGTACTTGAGCAGGTGTGCGAGCGATGCGTTGTCGGTCAGGTCGTTGACAGCAACGATTTCGATGTCGGTGGTACCGAGCGCCTTCTGCGCGTCGACAGCCCTGAAGAAGTTACGCCCGATGCGGCCGAAGCCGTTGACGCCTACCCGGATCGTCACTGTTCGCTCCTAAAAGTTGTGAAAACAGATGTCTGGTCGTGCCTGCATGCGGGGTGCCACACGCGGTTCCTACCCTAGTGTGCGCTCCGGCGGAGCGCGCGCATCACTCGATCGAGGCGCTCTACGCCTCGTCGAGCAGCTCTGCGGTGACCGCCGACTCGGTGTCGGGTATCCCGGTCTCCTTCGCTTTCCGATCGGCCATGGACAGCAGACGCCGGATCCGACCGGCCACCGCGTCCTTGGTCATCGGCGGGTCGGCCAACTGACCGAGTTCCTCCAGCGAGGCCTGGCGGTGCTGGACTCGAAGCGATCCTGCCGCAGCGAGATGATCGGGTACGTCGTCGCCCAGAATGTGCAGAGCCCGCTCGACGCGAGCGGCGGCCGCAACCGCGGCCCGAGCGGACCGGCGCAGGTTGGCGTCGTCGAAGTTGGCCAGACGGTTGGCGGTGGCCCGCACCTCGCGGCGCATCCGGCGCTCCTCCCACACCAACCGGGTGTCCTGAGCGCCCATGCGCGTGAGCAACGCTCCGATTGCTTCGCCGTCTCGTACGACGACTCGATCGGTGCCGCGCACCTCACGTGCCTTGGCTGCCACTCCGAGGCGCCGAGCGGCACCGACGAGGGCGAGCGCTGCTTCGGGCCCGGGGCAGCTGATCTCGAGCGCGGACGACCGGCCCGGCTCGGTGAGCGAGCCGTGGGCGAGAAACGCGCCGCGCCACGCGGCCTCGGAGTCGCCGACCGTGCCGCCCACGACCTGAGCGGGCAGGCCACGCACAGGACGTCCACGGAGGTCGAGCAGCCCGGTCTGGCGGGCCAGAGCCTCACCGTCCTTGGCCACGCGCACCACGTACCGAGACGTCTTGCGCAGGCCTCCGGCACTGAGCATGTGGACATCAGAGGAGTAGCCGTACAGCTCGAAGATCTCGCGTCGCAGCCGCCGTGCGATGGAGCCGAGATCCACCTCGGCCTCCACCACCACTCGACCCGCGACGATGTGCAACCCGCCGGCGAAACGCAGCAGGGCGGACACCTCGGCCTTGCGGCAGCTGACCTGACTGACGGTGAGCCTGCTCAGCTCGTCCTTGACCTCCGCTGTCATGGCCACGAAGTGATCCCCTCTCTGCGCGCCGCTGTCGGTACCGAGCCGTCGGTGGACGACACGATGGCTCCGAGAGCAGCAGCCAGCTTTCCGTAATGATGTGCGTGAGTGCCGGTTTCGGCAACGTCGACGTAGACGACCCCAGCGCCGAGCCGGGCAGCGGCGCGCGCAACGTGCTCGCGGTTGCTGCCCTCCGGGACCGAGGCAGAATCGACCACCACGTGGTCTATTCCCAAATCAGGTGCGTGTTGGGAGAGTACGTGGACATGTCGCTCGGCGGAGAATCCGGTGGTCTCCCCCAGCTCCGGTGCCAGGTTGAGTACGAGCACCTTGGGCGCACTCGTGCGCGCCAATGCAGCGAGCTGATCCGGCACCAGAACGTGGGGAATGACACTCGAGAACCACGATCCTGGACCGAGCACGACCAGGTCCGCCGCGGCGATGGCGGTCAGCGCCTCCGGCGTCGCAGGCGGATCCGGTGGCAACAGACGCACGCGTCGAACCTTGCCGGGCGTCGTGGCGACGGCGACCTGACCGCGAATGACGCGACTCACGCGTGGGTCGTCCTCGAGGCCGGACACATCGGCTTCGATGTCGAGCGCAATCGGTGACATCGGCAGCACTCGTCCGTCGATACCGAGCATGTGCACCATCTCGTCGAGGGCAGCTATCGGGTCGCCGAGTACTTCGGTGAGCCCGGCGAGCACCAGATTGCCCACCGAGTGGCCGGCCAAGGCACCGGTGCCCCCGAATCGGTGCTGAATGACGTCGGTCCACAGCTGGGTCCTGGCGTCCGAGCGCGCCAGGGCAGCCAGCGCCATCCGGAGATCGCCGGGCGGGATGACGCCGAGTTCTGCCCGCAGACGACCCGAGGACCCGCCGTCGTCGGCGACCGTCACGACTGCAGTGACATCGCTGCTGAGCAGCCGAGCTGCCGACAGCGTCGCGTACAAACCGTGGCCGCCGCCCAGAGCGACGATCTTGGGACCCGATCCCGATACCGGACGGTGCGGAGTATCGCTCATTCGCGGCCCAGATCACGGTGCAGGACGCGGACCGATACGTCCCCCTGTTCGGCGAGAATACCGGCCAGGGCCTCCGTCATCGCGACGCTTCGGTGTTTTCCTCCGGTGCAGCCCACGGCCACCGTCATGTATCGCTTGCCTTCCCGCACGTATCCCTCGATGGTCAGATTCAACAGGTGCGTGTACGTCTGCAGGTAGTCGTGCGCCCCGTTCTGTCCGAGGACGTAGTCGCGCACATCCGCGTCCTGACCGGTGTGTTCGCGCAGTTCGGGCACCCAGTGCGGATTGGGCAGAAAACGCACGTCGCAGACCAGGTCGGCATCCATCGGTAAGCCGTACTTGAAGCCGAAGGATTGGACCGTCACGCCGACGCCGACAGTGTCGGAGGCCCCGAAGACCGTTTCGATCTTGCGCCGAAGCTGGTGCACCGACAACGAGGTCGTGTCGACGGTCAGGTCGGCGGCCGCCTTGACCTGCGCGAGCCGTAGTCGCTCGGCGGTGATCCCCTCGGTCAGAGTTCCGTCCTGGCCGTCGTTCTGCAACGGGTGACTGCGCCGATTCGATTCGAACCGCTGGACCAGCACGGCGTCGGACGCATCCAGGAACAGCACGCGATTGCGCACACCCTTGGAGTCGAGTTCCTTGACCACCCAGCCCAGATCGCCGGTGAACAGGCGGCTGCGCACGTCCATCACCAAGGCGAGACGCTCGATACGGGGCTGCGACTCCAGCCCGAGATCGACCATCTTGGAAATGAGCTCGGGCGGCAGGTTGTCGGCCACGTACCAACCCAGATCTTCGAGAATCTTGGCGGCCGTGCGCAACCCGGCGCCGGACACGCCCGTGACCAACGCCACTTCGATGCCGTCGTGCGGCGAATCTGCCCGCTCGTCGGGGTTTCCGGGGTGCGGCTCGGACGGTGGGTGTGCCTGTGTCTGGTGTTCGCTCACTACGAAGCCTGTCCCGCCGATTCCACACGCGGTTCGATCGCATGGTCGGCCGTGTTCTCGCCCGGTGTCGTTGCCGTTGCGCTGCCATCATCGCCTACATCGGCCCCGCTCGGGTCGGAACCCAACGCGGCCAGCACCGACTTGGCGGTGGTCGCGCCGATTCCGGGGACCTCGACGATCTCTTCGACCGTTGCCTTCTTGAGATTGGCCACCGATCCGAAATGCGCCACCAGCGCGGTTCTCCTCGACTCGCCGAGCCCGCGCACCGAGTCGAGGGCCGACGCAGTCATACGGCGTGATCGCTTGCTTCGATGGAAGGTGATGGCAAATCGGTGCGCCTCGTCGCGTACTCGCTGCAGGAGATAGAGCGATTCACTCGTGCGCGGGAGGATCACCGGATCCTCCTCCCCCGGTACCCACACTTCTTCCAGTCGTTTGGCGAGCCCGACGACGGCGACGTCGGTGACACCGAGTTCGTCCAGCACTGCTGCCGCCGCTGCGACCTGTGGTGCACCGCCGTCGACGACGAACAGGTTGGGCGGATAAGCGAACCTGCGTGGCCTCCCGGTTTGGGGATCGAGCGCAGCTTCGGGAGCGAGATCGCCGCCGCTGCCGACAGCGTTGGCTCCGTCTGCAGAATGACGAAGGAAACGACGCCGGGTCACCTCGGCGATGCTGGCGACGTCGTCGGAATGCCCGTCGCCTGCCGCTTCCTTGATCGCGTAGTGGCGGTAGTCGCTCTTGCGCGGCAATCCGTCCTCGAACACGACCAGTGACGCGACCACATCGGTGCCCTGCACGTGCGAGATATCGATGCATTCGATTCTCAGCGGTGCCGAATCCAGATCGAGCGCCTCCTGAATGCCTTGCAGCGCAGCAGATCTCGATGTGAAATCACCCGCACGCTTCAGCTTGTGCTGCTGCAGAGCCTCTTTGGCGTTGCGTTCGACGGTCTCGGCCAGTGCCTTCTTGTCGCCGCGCTGCGGAACCCGCAAAGTGACATTGGATCCACGCAACTCGCTGAGCCACACCTGCACTTCGTCGGCGTTGTCCGGTAACACCGGCACCAGTACCTCACGCGGAACCGCGTTGGACCCGCCGTCATCGCCGCCCGGGGTCTGCGCGGACAACGCAGCCTGTTCGCCGTAGAACTGGGTGAGGAACTGTTCGACGAGGGCGGGGAGGTCGGCCTCGTCCTGCCGTTCGATCACCTCACCCGCCTTCTCGACCACCCACCCGCGCTGTCCCCGTACGCGGCCACCGCGGACGTGGAAGACCTGAACGGCGGCTTCGAGGGCGTCGGTGGCGAATGCGACCAGATCTGCGTCGGTACCGTCACCGAGCACCACGGCCTGCTTCTCCAACGCCCGACGCAGCGCGCCCACGTCGTCACGTAACCGTGCCGCGGTCTCGAAGTCGAGATCCTCCGAGGCCGCCTGCATCTTCTTCTCGAGCTGTCGCACGAGTTTGTCGGTCTTGCCGGCCAGGAAGTCGCAGAAGTCCTGGACGGTACTGCGGTGTTCTTCGGCACTGACGCGTCCCACGCACGGCGCCGAGCACTTGTCGATGTACCCGAGCAGGCAGGGGCGACCGATCTGGTTGTGCCGCTTGAAGACTCCGGTCGAGCACGTTCGTGCCGGGAACACGCGCAGCAGCAGGTCGAGCGTCTCGCGAATGGCCCACGCATGAGCGTAGGGACCGAAGTAGCGCACGCCCTTACGGCGGGGTCCGCGGTACACGAACAGGCGTGGGAATTCCTCGTTCATCGTCACCGCGAGCATCGGGTAGCTCTTGTCGTCGCGGTAGCGGACATTGAACCGTGGATCGAATTCCTTGATCCAGTTGTACTCGAGCTGCAGTGCCTCGACTTCGGTGGTGACCACCGTCCACTCCACGGACGCCGCGGTGGTGACCATCTGCCGGGTCCTCGGATGCAGCGAGGCCACGTCGGCGAAGTAGGAATTGAGGCGACTGCGCAGGCTCTTGGCCTTGCCTACGTAGACGACGCGACCGTGCGGATCGCGGAATTTGTACACGCCCGGTTCCACCGGGATGGTTCCGGTGGCCGGACGATAGGTAGCGGGGTCGGACACGCCTTCCACGTTAGCGGTCGGGTCCGACGTTCTCCGCATCTCCAGCTCAGCAGCGGTGCACGAGAGCGTGCGGCAGAGAGTCAGTCCTGATCGACGCGAGCGGGCGCGTACTCGCGCTCGAGCGCACGGAACTTTCGAACGGCCGCGACGGCGTGCTCACGATCGTTGGACTGGATGGCCATCACATTGATGAACTCGTCGTCGGGGATGTCGACCCTGGCCCACATCGCCCCGTCGGGAAATGACAGGCCGCGCACGAGGTCCCACTCGATCATCCGCTCCGAGAACACGTTTCGGACCGCCACACCTGCCGGACCGACGCGAATGCGCGGGCGGGTGAGCAGCAGGGCCAGGCCCGCCAGCAGCACGCCTATTCCCGCCATCGCCAGCTGATCGGCGGTCCTGAAGTAGACCCCGGTCGGAGACACCCGAAGCAGCACCGCGACAGTCGAGTGAGCGACGACGAGCAACACCGCGGCAGCGATCGCGTACCGGGCCGACTTACGGGACTTCACTTCCATGTCCCATTCGGACGGGGATTCGTCGCGCGTCATTGGAAGTCCTGATTCGTCCACGGCTGCCGGAGGTGCTTGAGGGTCAGGGCCGTGTCGATGGCGGCCGCGGTGGCCTGCCCACCCTTGTCCTCGAACGAGTCGGGCAGACCGGCGCGATCGAGCGCCTGCTGCTCGTCGTTGGTGGTGAGCACCCCGTTGGTGACCGGAGTGCCCTCGTCGAGCGATACCCGTGTCAGGCCGGCTGTGACGGCATCGCAGACGTACTCGAAGTGCGGTGTGCCGCCGCGGATGACCACGCCGAGAGCGACGACGGCATCGTGGGTGCGAGCCAGGGCCTGGGCGACTACGGGTAGTTCGATGGCTCCGGCGACGCGTATGACCGTGACGTCGCGTACCCCGGCGGACTCGGCTTTGCGGAGCGCACCGGCGAGCAGCGCCTCGGAGACCGTCCGATGCCACTGACCGGCCACGACAGCCAACTTCAGATCACTCGCGCCTGCGAGCTGCAGGGTGGGTTCGCCGTCGCCGCTCATGGGTTGACCCCGTTCTCGCGGGCAGGAGTGGAGCCTGCGGAATGACCGTTTTCGCCAGTGGGGTCATTTTGCTCGAAGTCGTCCAGGCCGACCAGGTCGTGGCCCATGCGGTCGCGTTTGGTGCGCAGGTAGGTCAGGTTCTCGGCGTTGGCGCGCAACGGCATCGGCACCCGCTCGGTGACGTGCAGGCCGTAGCCGTCGAGCCCGACTCGTTTGGCCGGATTGTTGGTGAGCAGGCGCATGGACGAGACCCCGAGGTCGACGAGGATCTGGGCGCCGATTCCGTAGTCGCGGGAGTCTGCGGGCAGACCGAGCTGCAGATTGGCGTCGACGGTGTCCGAGCCTGCGTCCTGGAGTTGGTAGGCCTGGAGTTTGTGCAGCAGGCCGATTCCGCGTCCTTCGTGTCCTCGCATGTACAGCACGATTCCGCGATCCTCGGCCGCCACCATTTCGAGGGCGGCGTCGAGCTGAGGGCCGCAGTCGCAGCGCAACGATCCGAAGACGTCGCCGGTGAGGCATTCGGAGTGCACCCGGACCAGCACGTCGCTGCCGTCGGCGTCGGGGCCGGAGATGTCGCCGCGCACCAGCGCGACGTGCTCGACCTCGTCGTAGATGCTCTGGTAACCGACGGCCCGGAAGGTGCCGTGGCTGGTGGGGATTCGCGCGTCGGCGACGCGGACGACGTGCTTCTCGTGCTTACGACGCCACGCGATCAGGTCGGCGATCGAGATCAGTGCGAGGTCGTGTTCGTCGGCGAACACCCGCAGCTCGTCGGTCTGCGCCATCGCTCCCTCGTCCTTCTGGCTGACGATCTCGCAGATGACTCCGGCGGGGCGGAGGTCGGCCATGCGGGCGAGGTCCACGGCCGCCTCGGTGTGGCCGGGGCGGCGCAGTACGCCGCCTTCCTTGGCGCGCAACGGGACGACATGGCCGGGGCGGGTGAAGTCGTTCGCTCCGGTGTCGGGGTCCGCGAGCAGGCGCATCGTGGCTGCTCGGTCGGAGGCGGAGATACCGGTTCCGATACCTTCTCGCGCGTCGACGGTGACGGTGTACGCCGTTCCGTGTTTGTCCTGGTTGGTGGCGAACATCGGCGGCAGGCCGAGTCGGTCGCAATCCTCACCGGACAACGGGACACAGAGGTAGCCCGAGGTATAGCGGACCATGAAGGCAACCAGTTCCGGGGTGGCCTTCTCGGCGGCGAAGATGAGGTCGCCTTCGTTCTCGCGGTCCTCGTCGTCGACGACCACCACTGCTTTGCCCGCAGCGATGTCCGCAACTGCGCGCTCGATACTGTCGAACCTGGTCACGAAAGTGCGCTCCATAGGTCTCGGGCCTGGCTCAGCGCCCTGGAAATGTCTCCGATGCACCGTTACCTGCGTGCACTTCAACAGTACTTACTGTGCGTCGATCGCCTGCAGCCGCTCCACGTACTTGGCGATGACGTCGACTTCGAGGTTGACCGGTGAACCCACCTCGGCCGTGCCGAGTGTGGTCAGGTCGAGGGTGGTGGGGATCAGCGAGATCTCGAACCAGTGCCCGCCGTCGTCGACTCCGAGCCCGGACACGGTGAGCGAGACACCGTCGACCGTGATGGATCCTTTCTCGACGACGTAGCGCGCTACCGACGTGGGCATGGTGATGCGCACGACGGTCCAGTTCTCGGACGGGCTGCGTCCGGCTACCGTGCCGGTTCCGTCGACGTGTCCTTGGACGAGGTGCCCGCCGAGCCTGCTACCGAGTGCCGCTGCGCGTTCGAGGTTGACGCGACTGCCGACATCCAGAGCGCCGAGGCTCGATCGGTTCAACGTCTCCTGCATGACGTCGGCGGTGAATCCGCCGTCGGGAAGTACTTCGACGACGGTCAGACACACTCCGTTCACCGCGATGGAATCCCCGTGGCCGGCATCGGAGGTCACCACCGGGCCCCGGACGGTGAAGCGAGCGGCGTCGGGCAGTTCGTCCTTGGCCACGATCTCGCCCAGCTCTTCGACGATTCCGGTGAACATCTACTTCGCTCCTTCGGGCACGACACTCAGAAGAACGTCGTTGCCGATCATGGTGACTGTCTCCGTGCGGAACCGAATTGCGTCGGCAATTGTTCCGATCCCCGCATTCTCCACCGCAGCCGGGCCGGTCCCCAACACCGCAGGTGCGATGTAGGCGACAACGCGGTCCACGAGACCGGCGGCGAGGAACGCGCCTGCCAGAGTCGGACCACCTTCTATCTGAATGTCGGTGTACTCGCTCAGCGCGTCGATCACCGCAGCCGGGTCGTGTGTGTCCAGAAACACCGTCGGTGCCTCCGGACCGCGGATCGCGGCGGTCGCCGGTGCGGGCCTCGATCCGACGACGACTCGAACCGGCTGATGCGATGCCAGGGTGCCGTCGGGGCGACGAGCAGTCAGCCGTGGATCGTCGGCCAGTACGGTTCCGGTTCCGACGACGATGGCGTCGAGCTTGGCCCGTTCGGCGTGCACGTGCGCCCGCGCCTCGGGTCCGGTGATCCACTGGCTCGTTCCGTCGGCGGCGGCGCTGCGTCCGTCGAGCGTCGCGGCGTATTTCCAAGTGACGTGCGGCCGTCCGGTGCGTTGTTTGTGCAGCCAGGCCCGCAGTGGCCCCTGCTGTACCTCGCGCGTCCCCACGCCCTGTTCGACGCGAATCCCGGCGTTCCGCAGTGTGTCTGCCCCGCCGGACGCGAGCGGGTTCGGATCCGCTATCGCGAACACGACCGACGCGACCCCGGCTGCGACGAGAGCCTGCGAGCACGGTCCGGTGCGGCCCGTGTGGTTGCACGGCTCGAGTGTCACCACCGCGGTGCCGCCGCGCGCACGGTCGCCGGCCTCGGTGAGTGCGACGATCTCGGCGTGGGGGCCGCCGGGTGGACGGGTGGAGCCGGAGCCCACCACGATGCCGCGGGCGTCGAGGATCACGGCACCGACCGCGGGGTTGGGGCTGCTGATGCCCCGAGCGGCCTCGGACGCGTCGACGGCCAGAGCCATCGCCTCGACGACCGACACGGCCGAGCCCGGGGCATCGGTCACGACAGGTGGTGCGATGCGCGGGCGGCCCGGCCGCGGAGATCACGCACTGCGGCGGCGGGATCGGCGGTGTTGTACACGGCCGAACCGGCCACGAAGCAATCGATGCCGGCCTCGGCGGCCTGCTCGATGGTGTCGGAGTTTATGCCGCCGTCGATCTCGACCACCAAGCGTAGATCTCCGGAATCGACAAGTGCCCGAACAGCTTTGGCTTTGGACAGTACTTCGGGCATGAACGACTGCCCTCCGAAACCGGGCTCCACACTCATCACCAGCAGAGTGTCGAAGTCGCGCAGAATCTCGAGGTAGGGCTCGATCGGGGTACCCGGCTTCACCGACAGGCCGGCTTTCGCACCGGCGGCCCTGATGTCGCGCGCCACGGCGCTGGGGTCATCCGTTGCTTCGGCGTGGAACGTGACGTTGTATGCCCCGGCCTCGGCATACGGCGGGGCCCAGCGCGCCGGATCCTCGATCATCAAGTGGCAATCGAGGGGAATGCTCGTTGCTTTGAGCAGACTCTCGACCACCGGTAGCCCGAGGGTGAGGTTGGGGACGAAGTGTGCGTCCATGACGTCGACGTGGAGCCAATCGGCCCCCGCGACGGCATCGGCTTCGGCGGCGAGGCGCGCGAAATCGGCGGACAGAATCGAGGGAGCGATCATCGGGGAAACCACGACTGGTGAGCCTAGTCGAGCCGGTATCGTGCCGACATGGCCACCATGGACTCCGCGAGCGCCGTCCTTGCCGAATTGCCCGAAGTCACCGAAAGCGTTCGGTACGGGAATCCCGCCTGGGGCATCGGCAAGCACGTGTTCGCGTGGGTACGACCGTTCAGCAAGGCCGACCTGAAACGATTCGGCGACGAGACCCCGCCCGCCGGACCGATCCTGGCCGTCAGGACTGCCGACCTGCACGAGAAGGAAGCCATCCTCGCCGCACATCCGCGCTCGTGCTTCACGATCCCGCACTTCGACGGGTTCTCTGCCGTTCTGATCGACGTCGACAACGCCGAGGACGACGAACTGCGCGAACTCCTCGTCGACGGGTGGCTGGTGTACGCACCCGCAGACGTGGCCGAGGCGTTCCTGGCCGGAGGGTGATCAGACCGGCTTGCGCAGCGCCGCCATGAACATCGCGTCGGTACCGTGCCGATGCGGCCACAGTTGCACCGACGGGCCGTCACCCAGTTGCGGTACTCCCGGCACGAGCGCGCGGGTGTCGAGCTGTTCGACGCCGTACCGGCGTACGGCGTCTGCAACGACGGCCGCTGTTTCGGACAGATGCGGCGAGCACGTCGAGTACAGCACCACCCCGCCGGGCCGGACCAGATCGATCGCTGCCGCCAGCAATTCCTTCTGCAGGGTGACCAATGCCGCCACGTCGGACGGTTGGCGACGCCACCGCGCTTCGGGGCGACGACGCAGCGCTCCGAGACCGGTGCACGGCGCGTCGACGAGCACGCGGTCGTAACCCGCGTCGAGTCCGGACTCGCGGCCATCGACGGTGTGCACCGTCACCGGTAGGTCCTTGGTGGTCTTGGACACGAGGTCGGCGCGGTGCGGGGTCGGTTCGACGGCGTCGACCCGTGCGCCGTCGATCTCCGCCAGGGCACCGAGCAGGGCGGCCTTGCCGCCCGGACCGGCGCACAGGTCCAACCATCTGCCACCGTCGTCGCCGAGCAACGGTGCCAACGTCAGCGCGCGGCCGACGAGCTGACTGCCCTCGTCCTGGACTCCGGCCAGTCCGTCCCGGACGGCATCGAGCTTGCCGGGGTCGCCGCCGTCGAGGTGCACCGCGTACGGCGAATAGGGACCTTCCTCTCCCCCGGTGATCAGCGCCAGTTCTTCGGCGGAAATCTCTCCCGGTCGCGCGACGAGGTGGACCGAGGGACGCGCGTCGTCCGCCTCGAGCACCGCGGCGAGTTCCCCGGCATCGGCTCCGAGCGCATCGGCGAAGGCCTGCGCAATCCACTTGGGATGGGCGTATTCGAATGCCAGGTGACCGACCGGATCCGCCGTCGTCGCCGGTGCCAGCTCGTCGACCCACTGCGCTGCGGTTCGCTCGGACACTCGTCGCAGCACGGCGTTGACGAAACCTGCCTTGCCGGAACCGAATTCGGAGCGGGCGAGATCTACCGACGTGGCGACGGCTGCGTGCGGGGCAACCCGGGTGCGCAGCAGCTGATAGGCCCCGAGCCGAAGGATGTCGAGCAGTGGTCCGTCGATCTCTGCGGCAGGCCGCCCGGCCGCGTGTGCGATCACGGCGTCGAGCACACCCCGAGCGCGTGATGCGCCGTAGGCGAGTTCGGTGGCCAGCGCGGCATCGCGAGAATCCAACTTGCGCTCGCGGAGCAACCCGGGCAGCACCAGGTTCGCGTACGCATCGCGCTCCCGCACCGCTTTGAGCACGTCTCTGGCCGCACGCCGTGCCGGATCGATCGCGTCGACCGCACGGGGTCCGGTGCCCTGCGGCGGCCGGTTCCCTTTGGGCCCACGTGCCCCCGGTGACTTCTTGACGTACTTGCGGGGCTGGCTCGACTCGCGCTTACGAGGCCTGTCGGGCTCTGTCATCGTGCCACCGCCGTATCGTCCAGCCGAGCGCCGCGCGCCCAGTCGAGTGCCCTCATGACCTTCTTGCCCTGAGGTTGAATATCGCCGAGAACGACTGCGCCGGTTCCGGTTCCGATGTGTACACCGGTCTTGCGTACGTCGATCGTTCCCGGCTCCAACGTGTCCGGCGACAGCTGAACAGGAGCGATCTTGACGCGGAGATCCCCGATGGTCGTCCACGCGCCCGGGGCCGGTGTGACGGATCTGATGTGTCGGTCGACGAATGCCGCGGATCTCGTCCAGTCGATGCGCGCGGCATCGACTGTCACTTTGCTCGCGTAGGACACACCGTCCTCGGATTGCGGTAGCGCTGCCGCCGTTCCGTCCTCGATCGCGTCCAACGTCGCGGCGAGCAAGTGGGCTCCGCTCGACGCCAGACGCCCGAGCAGATCACCCGTGGTGTCGGAATCCCGAATCCGTTCGGTGGTGACACCGAGTACCGGACCGGTGTCCATCCCGACGTCGAGAAGGAACGTCGATGCGCCTGTGACGTCGTCGCCCGCGGCGATCGCGGCCTGTACCGGTGCCGCGCCACGCCACGCGGGCAACAGTGAGAAGTGCAGATTGATCCAGCCGTACCGAGGTATGTCGAGTACCTGTTGCGGCAACAACGCGCCGTACGCAACGACCGGGCACACGTCGGGGGCGAGGTCGGTCAGCGCCGCCACGAACTCCGGGTCCGACGGCCTCGCGGGAGTGAGCACCGGGATGCCGTGCTCGTCCGCCAACACTCCGACGGGCGAGCGCACGGTCTTGCGTCCACGGCCGGCTGCGGCATCGGGCCGGGTGACCACGGCGATCACCTCGTGCCGTTCGGACTCCACCAGTCGCGCGAGTGACGGGACCGCAGGTTCCGGTGTTCCGGCGAAGACGACGCGCACTGAAGGCAACTCCCTGGGATGGACGAAACGATGTCGGTTGTCCATCCTAGGGAGTCACGGCAGCGTGCGACGATTCCGCACCGACGATCACGTCGCGTCGGTGCTGTCGGAACTGTCGGAAGCGTCCTCCGCGAGGATGCGATACAGAGATCGGCGTGCCTCGATGAGCACCTCGGCTGCCTGGTCGACCTGACGCACGGTTCCGACTCCGGCCACCTGACCGGCAGCTCCCATCAATTGTCCGATCAGTGCCCGAAGATCACGCGCATCGACGCCGACGGAACCGGCTACGTCGTCCCAAGGACTGCCGAGATCTGCTCGATGGTCGTCGACATGACGCCTGCCCTCGGCCGTCAGTGCTGCCGTCTTCCGGCCGGCCACCTTGTCGATCAGCACCAAGCCCTCGTCTTCGAGCTGCGACAGGGCCGGGTAGATCGATCCCGGGCTCGGCTTCCAGGTTCCGTTGCTCTTCTCGGCGATCTGCTGGATGAGTTCGTAACCGTGCATCGGCCGGTCCTCGAGCAGCAGGAGGATCGCCGCGCGGACATCGCCACGTCGGCCCCGACCGCCTCGGCCCCGACCACGACCGAAGTCGGCATTCGGCCCGAAACCGCCGGCCCCGACACCACCGGGCCACATACCGTCACGCCCCCGCCCGACAGGACCTCCCCGACGTCTGCCGTGTTCTCCGTGACCTCTCCTTCCCCGACCTCTCTCGTGTCGTTCTCCGCCTTCTGGTTCTCCGTCTTCTGCCGGGCCGTGCTCGTCGTCCTGCGCAACCCACATCTGGAACGGCGCGCCACGTCGGCGCGGGTCTCCGTGCCGATTGCCTGCGAGTCCCATCCGGGGACCTCCGCGGCGTCCGAATTCGTGTGCAAAGCCTTCGAATGCGTAGTTCATCTCGTTCTCCTTAGTATCGATTGAACAAGTCGACGATATATCGGCAATAGAACTTTGACAAGGCCCTGAGGTTGCCTCTCTATCTGGACGTAGGGAACGCGACAGGACAGAGAAAGCCCATCACCCGATCCGAATGGGATCGATCTGAATCCGTACGCCCGCGCCGAGCTTCTTGGCGCTTCGGGACGCCTGCGCAGTCGACAGCGCTCGCGCCAGCGCTGCTCCGGTGCTTCGCGGAACCCGGATCAGCAGCCGCTGCACGTCTCCGGACAACCCGTCCTCGCTGCTCCCTGCCGGTGCGCGTTGACCGTCCGGGAGATCGACGGGACCCAGTACCTCCACCGTCTCGGGCAGATCTGCACTGTCGACCAACGCTGTGATCGCGTCGGTGGTCCCGTCGATCGCCGCCACGTGAACGGCCGGTGGAAACCGAACCTCGACTCGTTCGTCCAGCTGACTGCGCGCGTGCCACAGCGGATCCCAGCGCACCAGGGCCTGGACGGTGGGGATCTCGGACTCGGCCACCACGACCACACGTCCCCCAGCCGCCCCGGGCCGAACCATCGACGCAGCCGTCATCCAGCGGCGCAGTGTCTCCTCTGCCGCACGCAGATCCGCCCGGCCCAGCAGCGCCCAACCGTCGAGCAGCAGCGCGGCGCCGTATCCGCCGTCCACGGTCGGCTCGGCACCGACGGTCGACACCACGAGCGAACCACCGGGGCGCACGGTATCGAGGACGGTGGCCCCACCGGAGTTGTGTATCGGCACGCCAGGGAAGGCGCGGCCGAGCTCCTCGGCCGTGCGTCCCGCTCCGATCACCACGGCGCGCAGGTTGCGAGACCCGCAGACCGTACAGCGGTGTGCGGCATCGGCGATTCCGCACCAGGAACACGTCGGGCTGCCCGCGCCGTCGCTGCCCGGAGCCGAGGGCAGGGCGAGCGGACCGTTGCAGCGTCGACACCGAGCCGGATGGCGGCACTTCGCACACGCCAGCGACGGAACATAACCGGCGCGTGGAACCTGAACCAGCACAGGGGTATCCGCTTTCAGCGCCGCACGTGCGGCCTCGAAAGCGATCGCCGGTAGCCGCGCGACCCGGGCTGCCGGATCCCGAGCGAGCGCGTGGTCCGAGTCGGCCAGCGCGACCACGTGAGGTTGCCGTTCACGCACCAGCTCACGTGGGGCGACCAGGTCGTGGGCCCAGCCGGAATCGACGAGAGCCTCGGCCTCGGCCGTCCGGGAATGTCCGCCGACGACGACCGCGGCTCCCGACACGTGCGACCGGAGCAACGCCACCTCACGTGCATGCGGATACGGTGAGCGTGGTTCGGCGAAACTGTCGTCGCCGTCGTCCCAGATCGCGATCAGGCCGAGGTTCGACACGGGCGCGAACACCGCACTGCGTGTCCCTACCACGACAACGGGGCCCGACCTCAGACAGCGCAACCACTGCCGGTACCGCTTGGCCGGTCCCAAACCGGCCGACAGCGCCACCACACGGTCGGCCCCGACTGCCGCGGCGCATGCACCCTCCAGGCGATCGAGATCCCGTTGGTCGGGCACCACGACCACTGCGGACCGTCCGCTCCCCACGGTGACGGCAGCCAATTCGGCCAATCGAGCGGGCCACACCTCGCCGGGTAGGGCCTGCCACACCGCACGCGGAACACGGTGCTCGCCAAGGGCATCGAGGAAATTGGAGCCATGGGTATACGCCGCCCAGCCCGTGCGATCGACGACCGGCTCTGCTGCCTCGTCGACGACCGGAGGGGGCTCTGCCTCGACCCGTGCGTGGCGAGCCGGAACCGCCAGACGCAGCACATCCGCTCGCGTTCCTGCGTAGCGATCGGCCACCGCCGACACCAACTCGGCGATCTCGGGAGTCAGTACGCGCTCGGCGGACACGACCCGGTCCAGCCAGCCGAGACGACCGGGATGGTCGGTCTCGGCCAGCCTGGCGAGTACGAACCCGTCGACGAGCCGGCCGGCAAAACGAACGCGTACCCGCACACCGGGCTGGGCATCGTCGCTGACGTCCTCGGGAACGAGGTAATCGAACTCGCGGTCGAGGTGCGGCAGCGGAAGCATCGGAAGAATGCGCGCGATCGGCAGATCGGTTGCCGCTACCGGCGTCACACCAGCCACCGCACCTCCTTCTCGATCGTCACCCCACACTCGTCGTGGGAGCACCGAGCCGGTGCGAACAGGGTACGTGCGGCAGCATCGCTGCCGGAGTGGAGGGACCTACAGGCCTGCCGCATCCCGGAGCTTGTCGGCGCGATCGGTGGATTCCCACGGAAGATCGATGTCGGTACGTCCGAAGTGACCGTACGCGGCCGTCTGCGCGTAGATCGGGCGCAGCAGGTCGAGGTCGCGGATGATGGCACCGGGACGGAGGTCGAAGACCTCGCTGATCGCCGCCTGAATACGCGCGGGATCGGTCTTCTCGGTGCCGAACGTCTCGACGAACAGACCGACCGGTGCTGCCTTGCCGATCGCATAGGCCACCTGCACCTCGATGCGGTCGGCCAGACCGGCTGCGACCGCATTCTTGGCGACCCACCTCATTGCGTATGCGGCGCTGCGGTCGACCTTCGACGGGTCCTTGCCCGAGAATGCTCCGCCGCCGTGCCGAGCCATGCCGCCGTACGTGTCGACGATGATCTTTCGGCCGGTCAGACCGGCGTCTCCCATCGGACCACCCAGCACGAACTTTCCGGTGGGATTGACCAGCAACCGGACGTTCGAGGTGTCGAGAGTCGGTACGTCCAGCTCTGCAAGTACCGAGCCCAGGACCTTCTCGCGGATGTCGGGAGTGAGCAGGTTGTCGAGGTCGATGTCTGCTGCATGCTGCGTCGAGATCACGACGGTATCGAGACGAACGGCGTCGTCCCCGTCGTACTCGATGGTGACCTGAGTCTTGCCGTCCGGACGCAGATACGGCAGCACACCGCTCTTGCGAACCTCGGTCAGTCTCCGAGAAAGCCTGTGTGCCAACGCAATCGGCAGTGGCATGAGCTCGGGCGTATCGGTGTTGGCGTAGCCGAACATCAATCCTTGGTCGCCGGCACCCTGACGGTCGATCTCGTCGTCGGACAATCCTTCGACGCGGGCCTCGTGCGAATGGTCGACGCCCTGCGCGATCTCGGGTGACTGCGCGCCGATGGCGACGTTCACACCACAGGAGTTTCCGTCGAATCCCTTGGCGGACGAGTCGTATCCGATCTCGAGCACCTTCTCGCGCACGATCTTCGGGATGTCGGCGTAGGCGGTGGTGTTCACCTCACCTGCGACGTGGACCTGGCCCGTGGTGACGAGCGTCTCCACCGCCACTCGGGCTCGCGGATCCTCGGTGAGAAGAGCGTCGAGGATGGAATCGCTGATGGCGTCACAGATCTTGTCTGGATGACCTTCTGTAACGGACTCGCTGGTGAAAAGCCGACTACCGGACTTGCTCACGGACTTCCTCTCGACGCATGTTCTTGCCCGACCCGACGGCTGATGCCGGCCGAGCACTCCACGAAAATTGATGTTCCCTCGGTGTTATCGCCCCTGTGGGAGCCACGCAAACCTTTACGGCGCTGTCGCCCTGGTACCCAGAACGCTAGCTGCTACGACATCGATCGTGCACCCTCGACATCAGCGGGTGTCCGAAGTGGGCCGCGTATCGCGGGAGCGAAGCATCTGGGCGACCGAATCCAACACCCTGCTGGCGAGCAGAGCTTTCGAGCCCTCCCCCAGCGCGGCCTCGGAGCCGTCGGACCCCAACAACCAGCCGTCGTTGTGGTCGACCTCGAAGGCCTTGCCGTCACCCACCGCATTGACGACGAGCAGATCGCAGCCTTTGCGTTCGAGCTTGGCTCGCGCGTAGGTGAGCACGTCACCGTCGGCGTCGCCCGTCTCGGCGGCGAATCCGACGATCACCGTCGACGATCGGACGTCTCCGCTGTGCCGAGCCGACACGAGACCGGCGAGGATGTCGTCGTTGCGGACCAGAGGGATCGACGACGGTTCGTTCGAGCCCTTCTTGATCTTGCTGCTCGCGATGGACTCGGGTCTGAAGTCGGCGACCGCAGCCGCCATCACCACTGCGTCGACGTCGGTCGCATACGAGCGCACCGCGTCCTGCATATCGGACGCGGTCTTCACGTGGACCACATCGACCGCCGCGGGTGCCTCGAGGTCGCTGGTGTACCCGGCGATCAAGGTCACGTGGGCACCGCGCTGGGCTGCGACGCGAGCCAACGCGTACCCCTGCTTGCCGGAACTCCGATTCCCCAGAAAACGAACGGGATCGAGGGGTTCCCGCGTACCACCGGCCGAGATCAGAATTCGCCGTCCCTCGAGATCGCGCGGCATCGCGTCCGCACGTTCGGTCAGCAGCATGGCGAGAGCGAAAATCTCCTCGGGCTCGGGCAGTCGGCCCGAACCGGTGTCGCGTCCGGTCAACCGGCCGGACGCAGGCTCGATCACCTGGGTACCGCGCGATCGGAGCGTGGTGACGTTCGCGACGGTGGCCGGGTGTTCCCACATCTCCGTGTGCATGGCCGGGGCCAACACGACGGGGCACCGAGCGGTCAGCAACGTCGCGGTGAGCAGATCGTCCGCCCGCCCGCCCGCGATTCGAGCCATCAGGTCCGCGGTGGCCGGCGCGACGACGACGAGATCCGCTTCCTGCCCCAGCCGGACGTGCGGCACCTCGGGCACATCGGCGAACACGCCGGTGTGCACCGGCTGGCCGGACAATGCCTCGAATGTTGCGCGGCCGACGAATTCGAGCGCCGACGCAGTCGGAATCACTCGAACCTGATGGCCGTTCTCGGTGAATTTTCGAATGAGCGCACAACTCTTGTAGGCGGCGATACCGCCGCCTACTCCGACGACCACATGCACGTCAGGTGTCCCCTGTCGGGTTCTTATTCGCCTTCGGTGTGCTCGAGGAGGTCTGCGTGAATCTCGCGAAGCGCGATGGACAGCGGCTTTTCCTGCAGACCGGGCTCGACCAGCGGTCCCACGTATTCGAGGATTCCGTCACCGAGCTGGTTGTAGTAGTCGTTGATCTGGCGTGCACGCTTGGCTGCGTAGATGACGAGGGCGTACTTCGACGAGGTGCGCGCGAGCAATTCGTCGATGGGTGGATTGGTGATGCCGAGCGGCGTGTCGTAGGCCGGCAGAGCGCTGCGTCCGTCGAAGTCGGAAACGGCCGCTGAAGTGCTGCTCACTGATGATCTCCTGAAATTGCATCGTTGGTGCTACGAACTAGCTGGTCGGGGCCTCGTGCGCCGTGAATATGGTCAGCTGTTACCGACCGACGACCTACCGACCAACAAGGATACCAACTGTTCGCACGAATGGTCGACATCGGTATTGACAACGACCGTGTCGAACTCGTCCTGTGCCGCCAATTCCACCCTCGCCGTTTCCAGCCGCCGCTCGGTGGCGGCGCTCTCCTCCGTCGCTCGACCTACCAGACGAGAGACCAGGTCTTCCCACGTCGGCGGTGCCATGAACACCAGCAGGGCTTCCGGCTTGGACACCCGAACGGCACGCGCACCGGCCAGATCGAGCTCGAGCAGTACCGGACTGCCGGCTTCCAGAGCGGCGTCCACTGCGGCTGCAGGGGTTCCCGACCGCTGCAGGCCGCCGTGGATACTCGCCCACTCCAACAGCTCACCGTCGGCGATCATCCGGTCGAACTCCTCGGACGACACGAAGTGGTAGTCCTGACCATCCACCTCGCCGGGCCGCGGCGATCGCGTCGTGACCGACACACTGAAGACCAGCTCCGGTAGCGCCGCGCGCACGAGCCGAACGACACTGGACTTGCCGACGCCGGAAGGGCCGGACAGCACCACCAACCGGCCCCGCTTCTTCTCCGGCGCGGACGTCGCCGCAGTGTCACTCACCGTCGTCAGGCCTCGAAATCGAACTTCGTCAACAGCGCTTTGCGCTGCCGATCCCCGAGTCCGCGCAGTCGACGAGTGGGCGCGATCTCCAACTCCGTCATCAGCTCCGCGGCCTTGACCTTGCCCACCTTCGGCAACGCCTCGAGCAATGCGGATACCTTCATCTTGCCGAGAATCTCGTCCGTCTCGGCGTCCTTGAGAACCTGCTTGAGGTCGGTGCCGCCGCGCTTGAGGCGCTCCTTGAGCTCGGCGCGAGCCTTGCGGGCGATAGCTGCCTTCTCGAGGGCAGCAGCGCGCTGCTCGGGGGTCAATTGGGGAAGGGCCACTGTCGGTTCCTCCGTCTTCTCGTTTCGGGGCGAGCGACCGGTCCGATCAGGATCGGTACGCCGCTCATCGGTAGGTGCCTGCCGAGGACCATCCGTGCAGGGGTTCCCGGTCGATTCGCATTGTCGTCGGCAGCGTTAGCGACCGTACCGACGACGGGCGCTCACCGCTAACCCACCCCCACACGCTCGCCGACGCGACCATGGACTATGCGAGACCCGCTTCGATCTCGTCACGCAACTGCGTCGCCGCCGCACGCAACGCCGTCACCGACGGACCCGCCGCCAGCACACTCCGAGAGGAGTTCGGCAACAGCAGCTCTCGGCAATCACGGAAGATCTCTGCCAGATCGTTCACCGTGGCACCTTGGGCACCCAAGCCGGGCGCGAGCACCGGCCCGCGGTAGCCCGACAGATCGAGGCCGTGATCGCGGGTGGCGCCGACCACCAGGCCCACCGTGTCTGCATCGACACGGTTGCGCGCAGCCGCCGCGTCGACGATCGACTGCGCAACGGACCCACCCGTCGACATCGACGCGTGCTGCAGCGCGGAACCTTCCGGATTCGACGTCCGGGCAAGGACGAACACACCGCGGTCGTTTGCGACAGCTCGGTCGATCGCCGCACCCAACGAGTCGAACCCCAGGTACGGCGACACCGTGACGGCATCGGACGACAACGGAGAACCCGGCTCCAGCCACGCCTGCGCGTACGCATCCATCGTCGTTCCGATATCGCCGCGCTTGGCATCGGCGATCACCAACGTGCCTGCGTCCCGCAACACCCCGACAGTGCGCTCGAGAACCGCATAGCCGGCTGAACCGTACGACTCGAAGAACGCCACCTGAGGCTTGACGACAGCCACCTCACCGACGAACGCCTCCACACACAGCTCGGCGAAGACCTCGAGACCGTCCGCCGAGCGCGGCAGGTCCCACGCCTCGAGCAGAGCCGGATGCGGATCGATGCCGACGCACAGCCGACCGCGCGCGGCGACCGCTGCCCGGAGCCGGTCCGACCAACTGTGGTGATGACTCACGGCAGAACCAGGCCTTCCTTCAGACCCGCATGCAGATCCTGCAGGGAACGAACACCGATTCCACCGGCGATGGCGGCCTCGATGCCCTGCACTGCGGCCGACGCACCCTGCACCGTGGTGATGCACGGAATGTTCTGCGCCACAGCGGCAGAACGGATTTCGTATCCGTCGACGCGGGGACCGGAGTTGCCGTACGGGGTATTGATGACCATCGCGATGTCGCCGGCCAGGATGCGGTCGACGATCGTCTGCTCACCCTCCGGGACATCCTCGCCCGACTGCTTGTACACCTGCTCGCACTTGATTCCGTTGCGCCGCAACACATCTGCGGTTCCTTCGGTGGCCAGGATGTCGAACCCGAGATCGGCGAGTCGTTTCACCGGGAAGATCAACGACCGCTTGTCCTTGTTCGCCACCGACACGAATACTGCACCGCCGGCGGGCAGCGAACCGTACGCGGCGGTCTGACTCTTGGCGAAGGCAGTGCCGAAATCGAAGTCGATACCCATCACCTCACCGGTGGACTTCATCTCCGGGCTGAGCAGTGTGTCGACGCCGGTTCCGTCCGCGCGGCGGAACCTGTTGAACGGCAACACCGCTTCCTTGACGGCGATAGGCGCACCCGCCGGGACGGTGCCACCGTCTCCGGTCTCCGGCAGGATTCCCGCAATCCGAAGTTCGGCGATGCTCTCCCCCAACATCACTCGGGCGCAGGCCTTCGCCAGCTGCACGGCCGTCGCCTTGGACACGAACGGCACCGTCCGGCTGGCCCGAGGGTTGGCCTCGAGGACGTACAGAATGTCGTCCTTGAGGGCGTACTGCACGTTCAGCAGGCCCTGGACACCGATTCCCTTCGCGAGGGCTTCGGTCGATCGACGCACGTTCTCCAAGTCGGTCTTGCCGAGCGTGATCGGCGGGAGCGCACATGCGGAGTCGCCGGAGTGGATGCCGGCCTCCTCGATGTGCTCCATGATGCCGCCGATGTACACCTCGGTGCCGTCGCACAGCGCGTCGACGTCGATCTCCACGGCATCTTCCAGGAACCGGTCGACCAGCACCGGTCGGTCGTCCGAGATCTCCGTCGCATTGGAGATGTAGGTCGCCAGGGATGCCTCGTCGTAGACGATCTCCATACCGCGTCCGCCCAGCACGTACGACGGGCGCACCAACACCGGGTAACCGATTCCTGCGGCGATCTCACGCGCCCCGTCGAACGTCGTCGCGGTGCCGTACTTGGCTGCCGGCAGTCCTGCCGCGTCCAGTACCTTGCCGAACTCTCCGCGGTCCTCGGCGAGGTCGATGGCCTCGGGAGAGGTTCCGACGATGGGTACGCCTGCGGCTTTCAGTCGCTTCGCCAGACCGAGCGGGGTCTGTCCGCCCAGCTGCACGATGACCCCGCGCACCGTTCCCGACGCCGCCTCGGCCCGGTACACCTCGAGCACGTCCTCGAACGTCAGCGGCTCGAAGTACAGGCGATCGGCGGTGTCGTAGTCGGTGGAGACGGTCTCGGGGTTGCAGTTGACCATGACCGTCTCGTAGCCGGCCTCGGACAGCGTCAGCGCCGCGTGCACACAGCTGTAGTCGAATTCGATGCCCTGACCGATGCGGTTGGGACCGGATCCGAGGATCAGGACCTTGGGCCGGTCCGGCTGCGGGGCAACCTCGGTCTCGGCTTCGGGGTCGAGCTCGTAGGTGCCGTAGTGGTACGGGGTCTTGGCCTCGAACTCCGCCGCACAGGTGTCGACAGTCTTGTAGACCGGGTGCACACCGAGCTCGTCGCGCAGCGCCCGCACTCCGTCCTCACCGTCGAGTTCGGGTCGCAGAGCGGCGATCTGGCGATCGGACAGACCGTGGTACTTGGCCTGACGCAGCAGCGCCTCGTCGAATTCGGCCGCCTCGCGAACCTGGACGCCGAGTTCGTGGATCTGCTGGAACTGGTCGAGGAACCACGGGTCGATCTTGGTCGCCTCGAACAGCTGCTCGAGGGTGGCACCGAGAGCGAATGCCTTCTCGATCCCGTACATCCGACCGTCCTGCGGTACGGACAGGTCCTTCAGCAACGCGTCCAGACTTTCTGCCTCGACCTCGGGGCCGGTCCAGTAGCCCGCGCGCTTGGTTTCGAGCGAGCGCATCACCTTGCCGAAGGCCTCGGTGAAGTTGCGGCCGATGGACATCGCCTCGCCGACGGACTTCATCGTCGTGGTCAGTGTGCCGTCGGCACCGGGGAACTTCTCGAACGCGAATCGCGGTGCCTTGACCACCACGTAGTCCAGCGTCGGCTCGAAGCAGGCCGGCGTCTCCTTGGTGATGTCGTTGACGATCTCGTCGAGGGTGTACCCGATGGCCAGCTTGGCGGCCATCTTGGCGATCGGGTAGCCCGTGGCCTTGGACGCCAGAGCCGACGAGCGTGACACTCGCGGGTTCATCTCGATGACGACGAGTCGGCCGTCGGCCGGATCCATGGCGAACTGGATGTTGCAGCCACCGGTGTCGACGCCCACCTCGCGCAGGATGTCGATGGAGAGGTCGCGCATCTTCTGGTACTCGCGGTCGGTCAGCGTCATCGCCGGCGCGACGGTGACCGAGTCACCGGTGTGCACGCCGACGGGATCCACGTTCTCGATGGAACAGACGATGACCACGTTGTCGCGGCCGTCACGCATGAGCTCGAGCTCGTATTCCTTCCAGCCGAGGATGGACTCCTCGATCAACACGTTGGCCGTCGGGGACGCCGCCAGGCCGCCTCCCGCGATCCGAGTCAGATCCTCGTTGTTGTAGGCCAATCCCGAACCGAGCCCACCCATCGTGAACGACGGCCGGACGACGACCGGGAAACCGAGCTCGGCGACGGTCTCGCGTACCTCGTCCATCGTGTAGCAGACGGCCGACTTGGCGGATTCTCCACCGACCTTGGCGACGATGTCCTTGAACTTCTGTCGGTCCTCGCCGCGCTGGATCGCGTCGAAGTCGGCCCCGATCAGTTCGACGCCGTACTTGGTGAGAATGCCCTGATCGTGCAGAGCGACAGCAGCATTGAGAGCCGTCTGTCCGCCCAGGGTCGCGAGTACGGCCTGGATGGGGTGGCCCTGCTCGGCCTCGCGAGCGAAGATCTTCTCGATGAACTCCGCGGTGATCGGCTCGACGTACGTCGCGTCGGCGAACTCCGGGTCGGTCATGATCGTGGCCGGGTTCGAGTTGACGAGGCTGACCCGTAGGCCTTCCTCACGAAGCACTCGACACGCCTGGGTGCCGGAGTAGTCGAACTCGCAGGCCTGGCCGATGACGATCGGGCCGGATCCGATGACCAGGACGTGGTTCAGGTCTGTGCGGCGTGGCATTACTTCTTCTCCTGAAGGACGCTGGTGAAACGGTCGAAGAGGTAGGCGGCGTCGTGCGGGCCGGCCGCGGCCTCGGGGTGGTACTGCACCGAGAAGGCGCTGCCGCCGATCAGCTCGACGCCCTCGACGGTGCCGTCGTTGGCGCAGGTGTGGCTGATTCGTGCTCGACCGAAGTCGGTGTCGAACTCCTCGCCGGCTTCACCTTCGAGTGCGAACCCGTGATTCTGCGCGGTGATCGCGATGCGACCGGTGGTGTGCTCGATGACCGGGATGTTCATGCCGCGGTGGCCGAACTTCATCTTGTACGTGCCGCGACCCAGTGCCCGCCCGAAGATCTGGTTGCCGAAGCAGATGCCGAACAGCGGCAGCTCTCGTTCGAGTACCTGCCTTGTCAGCGCGACACTCGTGTCTGCCGTGGCCGGGTCTCCCGGGCCGTTGGACAGGAACACACCGTCCGGGTTCAGTTCGAGAACCTGCTCGATGCTGGTGTTCGACGGCACCACGTGCACGCGGATACCGCGCTCGGCGAACATTCGTGGAGTGTTGGTCTTGATGCCGAGATCGACTGCCACGACGGTGAATCGAGCGTCGCCGGTCGGTTCGATGGTGTACCCGGCACCGGTGGTCACCTCGCCGGCGAGATCCGCGCCGAGCATGGACTGCTGACCGGTCACCTGCTCGAGCATCTCTTCAGAGGTGCCAAGGGCGTCGCCCGAGAACACTCCCGCCCGCATCGAACCGCGCGTACGCAGGTGCCGAACCAGGGCACGCGTGTCGATTCCGGCGATGCCGACGACGTTCTGCGCCTCGAGCTGGTCTTGCAGCGTTCCGGTCGAGCGCCAGCTCGACGTCCGGCGCGCTGGATCTCGAACGACGTAACCGGCGACCCAGATCTTGTTGGGATCCTGGGCACTGGCCGCCTCGCCGTCCTCCTGGTTCCAGCCGGTGTTACCGATCTGCGGAGCCGTGGCCACCACGATCTGGCGGTGGTAGCTCGGATCGGTCAGCGTCTCCTGGTATCCGGTCATACCGGTGCAGAAGACGGCTTCGCCGAGCGTGCGTCCCTGGGCCCCGAACGTGGTGCCGCGGAACGTCCGGCCGTCCTCCAGAACAAGAACTGCGCTGCTCACGCGGTTTCCTCCTTGGTTTCTCCGGTGAAACCCTCTGTCCACACCGGGTAGATCTGCTTGTCGTCGGCCCTGAAGCCGGTGTCTATCTCGGTCCCCGTCGGCAACTCCCATCGGATCACCAGGAGACCGTCCTTGGTCATGACCTTGCCCGCGAGTCCGCGCTCGGTACGGATCGCCCGGATCGATTCGTTCGGAATCCAGATGGGTGACTCGCCGTCCCGATCGAGGAGGATTCCCTTCTCGTGTCGTGACAGCTCGCCGGTGGCGCGGTGGCCGATGTCGCCCACGGCGATCCGGTCCTGCCAACTCGGCGCAATGGTGCTGCCGACGTAGAGCCCGGTGGCCGGCTGGATTCGGTTGGCACCCAGGTCGTCCGGCACGGCCGGGAACTCGCCGATGCGTCCTTCCTGACGCTTCTGACGCCCGCGCCAACCCCGGAAGATCAGCGCGATCATCAGCGCCCAGAACAGGATGAAGCCGATGACGATGAGAACTCTGTCCACGGCTCTACTCCCCTGCCCTGTTCGCCACGACTCCGTCGCGGACGGTGATACGTCCACGGAAGACGGTCGTGGTCACCTTGGACGAGAAGCTCATGTCCTCGAACGGTGTGTTGTGTGCGACGCTGGCGAGCTTCTTGCCCGACACCGTCCAGTCGGCCTTCGGATCGACCAGCGTCAGGTTGGCGATTTCGCCCACCTCGATCGGACGGCCCTGATCTGCCAGGCCGACGATCTCGGCCGGACGTTCGCTCATGACCCTCGCCACACCGCGCCAGTCCAGCAGACCCGGGTTCACCATCGTGTCGACGACGATCGACAGCGCGGTCTCCAGTCCGAGCATCCCGGGCCGCGCGATGGAGAACTCACAGCACTTGTCCTGCTCGGCATGCGGTGCGTGATCGGTTGCCACGCAATCGATCACGCCGTCGGCAAGACCCCTGCGCAACGCGTCCACGTCGGACTTCTCGCGCAACGGCGGGTTCACCTTGTTGACGGCGTCGTACGTCTCCAGACGCGAGTCGTCGAGGAGCAGGTGATGGGGCGTTACCTCGGCGGTGATCGAAATTCCCTGCCCCCGAGCCCATTTCAGCAACTCGACGGTGCCGGCAGTGGAGGCATGGCAGATGTGCACCCGCGCATTCGCGTCCCGAGCGAGCAGGGCATCGCGCGCGACGATCGATTCCTCGGCGGCACGGGGCCATCCGGTGAGACCGAGCCGGGCGGCGTTGGGACCCTCGTGAGCGACCGAACCGACGGTCAATCGCGGTTCTTCCGCATGCTGGGCGATCAACACTCCGAGCGAACTCGAGTACTCCAGTGCGCGACGCATGATCAAGGGATCGTCGACGCAGTGGCCGTCGTCGGAGAACATCTTGACCCGACCGACCCCGGCAGCCATCGTGGCCATCTCGGCCAGCTGCTTGCCTTCGAGCCCCACGGTGACGGCCCCGACGGGGTGCACGTCGACGAGCCCGACTTCCTGTCCGCGGCGCCACACATGGTCGGTCACGACGACCGAATCCGCGACCGGCGAGGTGTTGGCCATGGCGAACACGGCGGTGTACCCGCCCAGAGCGGCTGCGGCGGAGCCGGATTCGATGGTCTCGGTGTCTTCCCGACCGGGCTCCCGCAGATGGGTGTGCATGTCGACGAATCCGGGCAGCAGAACCTGGCCGCGCGCCTCGACCACGTCGGCACCGTCGGCGTCGACGTCAGGCCCGATCTCGACGATCTCCTCGCCAGTGATCAGGACGTTCGTTTCGGGGCCCTCGCCGTACAGCAGGACTCCACGCAGCAGTACCGACGGTGCCGGAGCGGTCATGATGCTCCCCCGTCCGAACCGACCAGCAATCGGAACAGGACTGCCATCCGCACGTGAACTCCATTCGTAACCTGTTGCAAGACTGCAGTTTTGGGTGAGTCAGCCACCGAGGACGCGATCTCCATACCGCGCAGCATCGGCCCCGGATGCAGCACCACGGCGTGCTCGGGCAGCAAGTCGAGTCGGCGCTGCGAAAGCCCGTACGTGATCGAGTACTCCCGCGCCGACGGAAAGAACCCGCCGTTCATCCGCTCGGCCTGCACCCGAAGCATCAACACCGCGTCCAACCCGGGTAGCTCGGCATCGATGTCGTGCGAGACCCGAACCGGCCAGCCCTCGACACCGACCGGCAGCAGAGTCGGTGGCGCTACCAGCACGACGTCGGCTCCGAGGGTGGACAGGAGAATCGCGTTCGATCGCGCTACCCGGCTGTGCAGAACATCGCCGACGATCGCGATCCGGCGACCGGAGATATCGCCCAGGCGTTGCCGAACCGTCAGGGCATCGAGTAGCGCCTGAGTGGGGTGTTCGTGGGTACCGTCGCCCGCATTGATGACCGCAGGACCGGCACCAGCGGAACGACCATCGAGACCAGCGCCTTGGTCGGCGGTCCACCGGGCGATCTGGTGCGCGGCACCGGACGCAGGGTGGCGGACGATGAGTGCGTCGGCACCGGCCGCACGCAGGGTCATCGCAGTGTCGCGGAGGGACTCCCCCTTGGATACCGACGAACTGCTGGCGCTGACGTTGATCACGTCGGCACTCATCCATTTGCCCGCGACCTCGAACGACACCCGTGTTCGGGTGGAGTTCTCGAAGAAGACGGTCATGATCGTCCGGCCGCGCAATGTCGGCAGCTTCTTGACCTCGCGACCGAGCAGTGCCTGCTCGAAACGTTCGGCCTCGTCGAGTAGTTCGGTGGCGGATTCTGCGGTGAGGTCGGCGACCGACAGCAGGTGTTTCATCGCGTCGATCCTCCCTCGGACAAGCTGACGCCATCCCGCCCGTCGTGCTCGGAGAGCAGCACCGAGACGTCCTCGGAGCGGGCCGTGGGCACGTTCTTGCCCACGTAATCCGCCCGGAGGGGAAGTTCGCGGTGGCCGCGATCGATCAGGACCGCGAGTTGGACGGCGCGAGGGCGTCCGACATCGCGCAGCGCGTCGAGCGCCGAGCGGACGGTACGGCCGGAAAACAGCACGTCGTCGACCAGAACGACCAGGGCATCGTCGACTCCGCCGGTCGGCACCGAGGTGCGTTCGAGTGGACGGTGCGGCTTGTTGCGCAGATCGTCGCGGTACAGGGTGATGTCGAGCGAGCCGAGCGGGGGCCGCACGCCGGAGAACGCCTCGATACGTTCGGCGAGACGCTCGGCCAGAGTGGTACCGCGAGTGGGAATGCCCAGCAGCACGACACGCGGCGAGTCGGGAGCGTCGAGCGCGGTCTTCTCGATGATCTGGTGAGCCATACGAGAGATGGTCCGACCTACATCGGCTGCGGACAGCAACTCGCGGACGGCAGAATCGGCGGATGAACTTTCGGGCGCAGGCAAACTACGACCTCCTTCTCCGCCTCTCTGGACGGATCGTTAAAGGATGTCTGGCACTAGAACTGCGTAAAGCCTAGCAACGCTCTGCGAACCGGACCCACCAGGCTCGCAGAGCGTTCGGTCACACTGCCGTGGACGGGTGTGTCACTGATCGGAGTCGACCGTCGCATCGTCCGGGCCTGCGGCCTGGGGACGCGACGACACAGCTGCCGCAGCGGCGCGAACCTGCGGTGCCACGAGCACGATCTGGCCGAGTACACCGTTGACGAAGCCCGGCGAATCGTCGGTGGACAGCTGCTTGGCCAGCTCGACGGCCTCGTCGACAGCAACGACCGGTGGGACGTCGGTGGCGTGGAAGAGCTCCCACACCGCGACCCGCAAGATCGCCCGATCGACTGCGGGCAGGCGGCCGATCGTCCAATCCTTGAGATGATCGGCGATCACGCCGTCCAGTCGGTCCAGGTTCTCTGCCACCCCCTCGACCAGCGTGGAGGTGTACTCACTGACCGGTGCGATCGTGTCGTCGCCGCGCGCGAGTTCGATCCGTTCGCTGGTCAGATTCACCGGGTCGACGTTGCGCGCTTCTGCCTCGAACAGGAAATCCACGGCACGCTTGCGGGCCTTGTGGCGCGCACCCAGCTTCTTCGCGCCGGGGACGCCGTTCTGCGAACCGGAGGATGTCGACTTCTTCGATGACACGTTAGGAGTTCACACGCCCGAGGTAGTTGCCGTCACGGGAATCGACCTTGAGCTTGTCGCCGGTGTTGATGAACAACGGCACCGAGATCTCGGCTCCGGTCTCGAGCGTGGCCGGCTTGGTGCCACCGGTCGAGCGGTCTCCCTGCAGGCCGGGGTCGGTGTGCTTGACCTCGAGCTCGACGGTGACGGGCAGCTCGACGTACAGCGGGACGCCCTCGTGCATCGCGACCTGGACGCGAAGGTTCTCGAGCAGGAATCGCGCGCCGTCGCCGACGGTCGCCTCACCGATGGAGAGCTGATCGTAGGTGTCGGCATCCATGAACACGTAGTCGCTACCGTCGTGGTAGAGGTACGTCATGTCGCGTCGGTCGACCGTTGCGGTCTCGACCTTCACACCGGCGTTGAACGTCTTGTCTACGACCTTGCCCGACAGCACGTTCTTGAGCTTGGTTCGCACGAACGCAGGCCCCTTACCGGGCTTGACGTGCTGAAATTCGATGATCGACCACAGCTGGTTCTCCAGGTTGAGAACCAGTCCGTTCTTGAAATCGCTGGTGGAAGCCACTTGCTTCGCGTCTCCTCAATCGTTTGTGCGCGTGACGCGCCGTCGGTCACGTGCGGGATTCGCTCCCGCCCGCGCGCTAGACGGACGTGAGTTCCTTGCTTGTCAGGGTGAGCAGTTCCGGACCCTCGTCGCGAACGACGAGTGTGTCCTCGATCCGAACGCCGCCGCGGCCGGAGAAGTAGACACCCGGTTCGACGGTGACCGCTGCACCGCTCAGCAGTGTACCGGTGCTCGACTTCGCGATTCCCGGCGCTTCGTGAATTTCGAGGCCGACTCCGTGACCGAGCCCGTGCAGGAAGTACTCGCCGTACCCTGCCTCCTCGATGACCGACCGCGATGCGGCGTCGACCGAAGCGGTCTCGATACCGGGTGCCAGCGCCTCGCGACCTGCGGCCTGCGACCGCTGCACCAGTTCGTACAGCTCGCGCTGCCACTGCGCCGGCTCGCCGATGACGAAGGTGCGCGTCATGTCCGAGTGGTACCCGGCCACCAGCGCGCCGAAGTCCAGCTTCACGAAGTCCCCCTCGGCCAGTACGGCGTCGGTCGGCCGGTGATGCGGCACCGCGGAGTTCGCCCCGGCGGCAACGATGGTCTCGAACGAGACGGCGTCGGCACCGTGATCGAGCATCAGCGATTCGAGCTCGCGAGCCACCTCACGCTCGGTCCGGCCCGCGCGAATCCCGCCGCCGCTCAGAAGCTCGGCGAGCGCGTCGTCGGCGGCGCGGCACGCGTCTCGAAGCACACCCACCTCGTACTCGTCCTTGACCATGCGCAGCGATTCCACGACTCCCGGCGCACGCACCAGTTCGAGGCCGCCGTCGAGCTCGGCCCACGCCCGATGGGCGTCGACCGTGACCACATGACTCTCGAAGCCGACACGGGTGCCGCGACCGGAAATACCGGAACCGAGCAGGTGCAGCGCCGACGGGCGGTCGATCTCTGCGCGCAGATCGGGAACCTGCTCGGCGACCTGGGTGACGTAGCGGCCGTCGGTGCAGATCACTGTTCGCTCGTCACCTCCGGTCGACACGAGCAGCGCGGCATTCGAGCCGGTGAAGCCGGTCAGGTAGCGCACATTGAGCAGGTCGGTGATCAGAATCGAGTCGAGGCCGTCCTGGGTCAACAGCTCTCGCAAGGCACCGCGGCGGGCGCCGAAATCAGCAGACATGTTCCCGACATTACTGGTCGGCCGTCAACGGATCGGGAGCCTCGGCTGCGCCGCCCCCACTGCGAACCTGTGGGCCCCGACACACAATCGGCCACGTGCGGATATGCTGTGCCGCATGACTGGGTGGGCAGTGCGTGGCATAGGTATGGCTTTGATCAACGTCGTCGCTCGACTGCTGCTGGGGGCAGCGGTGTCGATGTGGCCTCTGAGCGGTTCGGCGCTGCGATGGGTGGCGTATGCCCTCGTCGTGCTCGTCATCGCCGTCTGGGCCGGCATCGACGGGATCCGCGACCGACGCAGGAACCCCGACCCGGACAAGGGCGAGGACCTGACGATGGTCTGGCTGAAGGCTGCTGTGGTCGGCGGACTGCTCGCCGGATTGCTCAGTTGGATCATCGATTTCTTCGTCGACTTCAGCCTGGGTCAGAACGGACTGATCTTCGAGCTGACCTCGGGCGCAGCGTTCACGATCCTGACGGTGTTCGTCGTCGCGAGCATCGCGATGTTCGTCGGCAGGCAGATCGTCAACCGCGAGGCGAAGAAGAAGTTGGCCACCTCCGACGCCGAGCGAGCACACGAGCGCCAGCTGGTGAACGCGGGCTCGGCCGAGCAGGCGGACCGGGCGGGCACGCGGTCGCAGGCCGAACCGCAATGGGCACCCGAGCACGGCGAGGCCGACACCGAGGTGTTCTCGGCTGTCGACGCCGACGGCAAGCCCCGGATGGACAAGCGCGGCAACCGTCGCGGGAGCGCCGACGCCTCCTGATCCACGCGACACACGTCCAACGGGCGGTGGTCGATGCAGTGTTTGCATCGACCACCGCCCGTTGTGTGTTCGGAGTGTGTCCCAGGCCTACAACACCCGGATCTACAACATGATGGCGGAACCACCGGCCGCCGGAGCCTCGCGCCCCACAGCCGAGAAAGCCGCGACGAGCAGAGCCGGATCCGGGCCCTCGAGTCGACCGGGCTTGGCCAATCCGTCCAGGACGACGAATCGAAGCAAGCCTGCGCGGTTCTTCTTGTCCGTCTGCATTCCCTTGAGCAGATCCGCGAACGCGTGCTCGTCGTAGGTCACCGGCAGGCCGACCGATTCGAGAATCGCCCGATGGCGGTCCGCGGTCGCGTCGTCGAGCCGGCCCGCCAGACGACCGAGCTCGGCGGCAAACACGAGCCCGACCGACACCGCAGCTCCGTGCCGCCAGCGATACTGCTCGCGTCGCTCGATGGCGTGGGCGAGGGTGTGCCCGTAGTTCAGGATCTCCCGTAGATTCGATTCCCGCAGATCGGCGGCCACGACCCTGGCCTTGACTTCCACGGACCGTCTGATGAGCTCCGGCAGTACGTCGCCGGTCGGATCGAGCGCCGCAGCGGGGTCTGATTCGATGATGTCCAGAATCACCGGGTCGGCGATGAAGCCGGTCTTGATCACCTCGGCCAGGCCCGACACGATCTCGTTCTTCGGCACGGTCTCGAGTGTCGCGAGGTCGACCAGCACCGCGGCCGGTTCGTGGAACGAGCCGACCAGGTTCTTGCCGGCATCGGTGTTGATTCCGGTCTTTCCACCGACGGCGGCGTCGACCATGGCCAGCAGAGTCGTCGGAACGTGGACGATTCGAACGCCGCGCATCCACGTCGCCGCCACGAAACCGGCGAGATCGGTGGCCGCGCCGCCGCCGAGCGAGACGATGGCGTCACTTCTGGTCAGGCCGATGCGTCCCAGTACCTCCCAGCAGAATCCGGCGACCGCGAGGTCCTTGCCGTCCTCGGCGTCCGGAACTTCGATGCGGTGTGCATCGATCCCCTTGTCCGCCAATGCAGCTCGCACTGCTTCGGCCGTCTCGGCCAGGGGTGGCTGATGGAAGATCGCGACCGTCGCGGTTCCGGCGAGCTCGTCGACGAGGTCCGTCAACAGGCCTCGGCCGATGATCACCGGGTACGGGTTGGCACTCTCGACCTGGACGCGTACGGGCTCTGTCATCGAATCACCTTCATCTACTGGGGGTTTCGTCGTTCACTTCGCGAACGGGCACCGGTGCGAGAGCAGTGAGCTTGGCCACCAACTGATTCACGACTCGGGCCGGACTACGACTGTCCGTCCGCACTCGCACGGTGGCAACCGAGCGATAGAGGGGGCGGCGGTGACGCATCAATTCCTGGTACTTGGCGCGCGGGTCCGGGCCCGCGAGCAGTGGCCGAGACGTGTTGGCTCCAGTTCGCCGAAGCCCCTCCGACACACTGATTTCCAGATAGACCACAGTGTGCGCGGCGAGCAGCTTTCGGGTTGCAGCCGACAATACGGCTCCGCCGCCGAGGGAAAGAATGCCGTCGTGCGAGGCCAGGGCATCGGCGACGATCCGCTCTTCGATCTCGCGAAATGCAGGCTCACCGTCGTGCGAGAAGATATCGGCGATGGTTCGCCCGGCTTTTCGTTCGATGGCCACGTCGGTATCGAACAGATCCAGATTCAACGCCTGGGCCAGTCGCCGTCCGATGGTCGATTTTCCTGCACCCGGCGGTCCGACGAGGACCGCGTACGGGCTCATCGCGGAGGTCGGGCGGCGGTGCCCTTCACGTAGTGGTCGACGTTGCTCGTCGTCTCCGCCAGCGAATCCCCACCGAACTTCTCCAACGCTGCCTGCGCGAGTACAAGGGCAACCATCGTCTCCGCCACGACTCCGGCGGCCGGAACAGCGCACACGTCCGAGCGCTGGTGGATGGCAACCGCTTCGTCGCCGGTCGACATGTCCACCGTCGACAGCGCGCGGGGAACCGTGGAGATGGGCTTCATCGCGGCGCGCACCCGCAGAGCCTCACCGTTGGTCATTCCGCCTTCGATCCCGCCCGCGCGGTTCGTCGAGCGGAGAATTCCGTCGGGCCCTGGCTTGATCTCGTCGTGTGCGACACTGCCGCGTCGGCGCGCGGTCTCGAAACCGTCGCCCACCTCGACACCCTTGATCGCCTGGATGCCCATCAGCGCAGCCGCCAGTCTGGCGTCGAGCTTGCGTTCACCCGAGACGAACGAGCCGAGGCCGACCGGCAGTCCGTGCACGACGACCTCGACGATGCCGCCGAGGGTGTCGCCGTCTTTCTTGGCGGCTTCGATCTCGGCGATCATGGACTCCTCGGCGGCCTTGTCGAAGGCCCGCACCGGAGACTCGTCGATGGCATCGATGTCCGCGCCCGCGGGCGGCGGGCCGACGTAGGGATCCGAGGCACCGATGGAGATCACGTGCGAGACGACGTCGATGCCGAACGCCTGCTTCAGGAACAGCCGCGCGACCGTTCCGATCGCCACCCGCGCCGCGGTCTCACGCGCACTGGCACGCTCGAGCACCGGACGTGCGTCGTCGAAGCCGTACTTGAGCATCCCGGAGAAATCGGCATGCCCGGGTCGTGGTCGAGTCAGTGGAGAGTTACGGGCCAGATCGGCGAGGACGGCCTCGTCGACGGGGTCGGCCGACATCACGTGTTCCCACTTCGGCCATTCGGTGTTGCCGACCTCGATCGCCACCGGCCCGCCCATGGTCCGGCCGTGACGAACGCCGCCCGTGAGGGTCACCTTGTCCGCTTCGAACTTCATGCGGGCACCGCGGCCGTAACCGAGGCGACGGCGAGCGAGTTGGCGAGCAATGTCGTCCGAGGTCACCTCGACTCCCGCGACCATTCCTTCGAGGATGGCGACGAGAGCGGGTCCGTGGGATTCTCCGGCAGTTATCCAGCGCAGCACTCGAACATCTTTTCACGCCGTGGCCGCCGCAACTGCCAGCAGGGTGGCCGCGCACATCGACGGCCCGTGCGCGATGCGCGCCCGGGGGTATCCGCAGGCCGCCGCGATCGACCCCACCACGGCTGTGGCCACCGGCGCCGACAACGCCGCGACGGTCCACCCGGCTGTACCGCCCAGGCAAGCGATCGAACCCACCGACCAGGCGAGCTTGACGTCACCCGCGCCGAACGCCCTCGGCGCACCGAGATGAACCACGAGGTAGATGCCGAACAGCAGCCCGCCGCCCAGCAGCGCCTGAGCCGAACCCGTCGCCACCAGCACTGCCGGAACCACGACCGCACCGGGAACGGTCAACACGTTCGGCAGCCGGCGACACCCCAGGTCGACGGCGATCAGCGCTGCGAACCACCACGTCAGTACGCACCAGGTGATCAGCCCCCACGACGCGGCATGCGGGCTGTCCCAGAACCGCCACCACGCCCACCCGGATCCGAGGACACACAGCGCCGGTAGAAGACGCGGCTCCCATCGACGCAACGCGACGCGCAGCACCACACCGGCGACAGCACCGACCGTGACAGCAACACCCAGACTCCACATAACTCGAAGCGTCGCACCGAGACGAACCGAGTCGCGCGCACAATCCAGGTCACGAAAAGACCTGTGGACAACCGCCGCCCTGTGAACAACCGTCGCCCTGTGCACAGCCGATGATCGACGGGTGCCGACGGAGGTTGCCAGTCGGCCGACAAAAGAACGCGGCTACAGAACGACGCCGAGCGCCTCTCGCATGGCCGATCGTGGTGCCGGCATACCGGTGAATTGCTCTACCTGCCCGTAGGCCTGGTTGAGCAGCATCGACAGTCCGCTGATGACGGTTCCGCCGGCGTCGTCGACCGCAGCGGCGAGTGCGGTCGGCCAGGGGTCGTAGATCGCATCGAGTACGACGGGTGCCCGGCCGAGAGCGGCCGCGAAGGGGGCAACTCCGGCTGCGGGCACGGTGCTGACCAGCACGGCCGACGCCGCTGCGACGTCGGCGAGCCCGGGATCGCTGAACTGTGCGAAGTCGGCGCGGAGCCCGGCGGCCACCGCGCACTCGAGAGTGGCCGTCGCACGATCGGCCGATCGAGCAACCACCGTGACCGACGCGGCACCCAGTGTTGCCAGTGCCACGATCGCGGGTCTCGACGTACCTCCTGCACCCACCACCGTCACGGCGGCACCGGTCAGATCGTCGATTCCAGCATCTCGCAGTGCGCCGACGACACCGTCCACGTCCGTGCAGTCCGCCCGCCATCCCGACGCCGTCCGCAGCAGAGTGTTGGCCGACCCGGCCAGGACGGCGCGTTCGGTACGTTCCGACGCGTACGTCAGAGCGGCGACCTTGCCGGGCATTGTCACCGACACGCCGACCCAATCCGGCCCGAAACCGTCGACCAGTCCGGGAAGTTGCTCGGCCGTGCACTCGATTCGGTCGTAGGTCCACTCGTCGAGGCCGAGGGCGCGGTAGGCCGCCCGATGAAGCACCGGTGACTTCGAGTGCTCGATCGGGCTGCCGAGTACGGCGGCACGCATGTCAGCGGCCGCTGTCGAGGAATCCGGCTTCCACCTTGCCGATGTTGGCCAGGTGCTCGTCGTAACTACGGGTGAACAGCGTCTCCCCAGCCTGGTTGATGGTCACGAAGTACAGCCAGTCTCCGTCGGCCGGCATCTCGACGGCCTGTACCGCACCGATGCTCGGGGACGAGATCGGAGTGGCGGGCAGCCCTTCGCTGGCATAGGTGTTCCAGGGCGTCACCGTGGCGCGATCGGCGTCGGTGGTGGCCACCTCGGTGGTGTCGAGCGAGTAGTTCACCGTCGAGTCGAATTCGAGCTTCTGCGGCACCGCGAGACGGTTGAGGATCACCCTCGCCACTTTGCTGAAGTCCTGCGGCAGGGATTCACGCTCCACCAGCGAGGCCGCAACGAGTGTGTCGTACGGGGTAAGTCCGGAGTTGCTGCCCGCGGTGAGGATTCCGGTGTCCTCGTACCGGGTGGCGCTCTCGGACACCAGTTGTTTCAGGATGTCCGCAGGAGCGGCGCTGGGATCGAAGTCCCACGTTCCGGCGGCGATCAGACCTTCGAGCTGGCGGTCTCGGTCCGGCACGCCCTCGACGCGGTCGGTTGCCCACTGCGGCACTCCCAGGGCCGCCGGATCGTCGACTGCTCCTGCTGCGTTGAGATCGTCGTAGCTGATGCACGTCGGACTGCCACTGCCGGTCCGATCCACACAGCTGGCCTCGGAGATCAGCGTGTAGATCCCCTTCTTGACCGAACCGGTGTTCACGTCTCTCGCGTCGTGCAGTTGACGCCCCTCCGAGATGACCATGTTTCCCACCCGCGAGGCAGGATCCACCAGCTCCTCGACCGCGCGGGAAGCCGGAACACCGCTGGTGAGCAGGTAAAAGCCCGGCTGGACCGACGTGATCGCATTGTTCTGCAGCGCAGCTTCGAGGAACGCTCCGGAACTCGCCACCACGCCCTTGTCCGCAGCCTCGGTACCGATTTGCTGGGCGGTGTCGTTGGGATGGACCTGAATCACAACTCCGTCACCGGACGAACCGGCCGCGAAGTCCTCGTTCGGTGTCGTTCGATTCCCGAACTTGTTCACTGCGAAGTACCCCCCTCCTGCCACGGCGACGACCAACAGCAGCCCGAGAACCAGGGCGACGACTCGGCCACGACGCTTCCGGCTGGACGCGGCGCGTTCCCTGCGACCGGCGGCGCGGCTCCGACCCACGGCCTGCGGCATCGCTCCGGCATCCGGGTCGACTGCCGGGCCACCGCCGGCCTCGCGGTCCGCACGACGGGTGCCCTGCGTATGCGGTTCACTGCGTTGCGGCGGCCGGGACCGATTCATACTCCGGTGGAACTCACTGCCCTCGTCCACGCGATACCCGATCGGATCGGTGTGGGCCTCGTCCGGGGCCACCCGCCGTCGACCCCGATCATCGGACCCATGGTTGCTCACTCGTCGACCTCCGTCGATCCTGAATTCGTCGTTGCTCGGTGCGCCGCGGCCCGTCGTTCGTCGAGCCAACCCTGCAGTATCGCTACCGCGGCGGCCTGGTCGATGACCGATCGCTGATCCTTCGCGCGCACACCACTCTCCCGTAAGGCACGCGACGCGCTCACCGTAGTCAGTCTCTCGTCGGCCATGCGAATCGGCACGCCGCCCAACCGCCTGTGCAGAGAACGGCCGAATCTCTCCGCCGCGTCGACTGCACTTCCACGTTCACCGCGCAACGTGCGAGGCAGTCCGATGACGACCTCGACGGCCTCGTACTCGGCAATGATCTCCGCCACCCGGACGACGTCCGGCGCATCGGGTCCCTTGACCTTGGACCGCGGCACCGTTTCGACGGGCGTCGCGAGGACGCCGTCGGGGTCGGACGACGCGATGCCGATGCGAACGCTCCCGACGTCGATGCCGATGCGTCTGCCGCGGCCCGGATCGTCGACGCCGGGTCGATCGGGGCCTCGCCCCTGAGTCGGCACGATCGTCAGTGGGTGGTGAGTTCGGTCAATCGCGCCCGAGCGGCGTCGATCCCTGCGGCGATGCCCGCGACATCCGAGCCCGATCCCTGGGCGAGTTCGGGCTTGCCACCACCTCGGCCACCGATGCTCGGACCGAACGACGCGACCAGCTCGCCGGCCGCGATTCCGGTCTCCTGGGCGGCCTTGTTCACCGAGACCACGAACGGGACCTTGCCGCCGACCGTGCCGAACAGCACGACGACGGCCGGATCGGTGCCGAGTCGGCCGCGGATGTCGGTGGCGAGCGTCCGCAGGTCGTTGCCGCCGACGCCGTCGGGTGCCTGCGCGACGACTGCTCGTACGTCACCGAACCGTTCGGCTTTGCCGACGTACTCTCCCGCCGAGGCCAGTACGGCCGCGGCTTTGACCGACTCCAGTTCCTTCTCGGCGACCCGAAGACGTTCGACCAGATTCTCGATGCGCGCCGGCACCTCCTCGGACGGGACCTTCAACGACGACGCGACGCCGGCCAACAGCGCGCGTTCCTTCGCCAGGTAGCGGTACGAGTCGAGGCCGACGAAGGCTTCGACGCGGCGTACTCCCGAGCCGACCGAGGATTCGCCGAGGATGGTGACCGGACCGATCTGCGACGAGTGTTGGACGTGAGTGCCACCGCACAGTTCCATCGAGAACGGCCCGCCGATCTCGACCACGCGGACCTCGTCGCCGTAGTTCTCGCCGAACAGCGCCATGGCCCCCATCTTCTTGGCGCTGTCGAGGTCGGTGACGAGGGTGTTGACCTCGTAGTCCGAGCCGACCGCATCGTTGGCGACATTCTCGATGTCGTCGCGCTGCGCCTCGGACAACGAGCCCTGCCAGGAGAAGTCGAAGCGCAGGTACCCCGGCTTGTTCAGCGAGCCTGCCTGCGTCGCATTGGGTCCGAGCACCTGGCGCAGTGCAGCGTGGACCATGTGCGTGCCCGAGTGCCCTTGGGTGGCGCCCTTGCGCCAGGCGTGGTCGACGTCGACGTGCACCGTGTCGCCCTCGGTGATCTGGCCGGCGTCGACCACGGACTTGTGGGTCCATACCTTCTTGGCGATCTTCTGCACATCGTTGACCTTGACGGTCAGGCCGGGTGCGGTGATGGTGCCGATGTCGGCGATCTGACCACCGGATTCCGCGTACAGCGGGCTGCGGTCGAGGATGATCTCCACGCTCTCGCCGGCGACCGCGGTCGGAACCCGAACGCCGTTGGAGATCAACGCGAGAACCGTTGCCTCGGAACCGAGTTCGTCGAACCCGGTGAACTCGGTCGGCGAACCGTCGACGAAATCCTTGTAGACGGTGAGGTCGGCGTGTGCATGCTTGCGCGCGCGGGCGTCCTCTTTGGCGCGAGTGCGTTGCTCGGCCATCAACGAGCGGAATCCGTCTTCGTCCACGGACAGTCCGGCCTCGGCGGCCATTTCGAGCGTCAGGTCGATCGGGAACCCGTAGGTGTCGTGCAGCGCGAAGGCTTCGGCGCCGCCGATCTTTTTCGCGCCCGACGCCTTGACGGCCTCCGCGGCACCCTCGAACAGCCGCGAGCCCGACGTCAGGGTCTTGAGGAAGGCGGTCTCCTCCCCCACTGCGACGGTGAGGATGCGATCGAAGTCCGTGACCAGGTTGGGGTACGACTCGGCCATGGTGTCGCGGACGACGGTGATGAACTGCGCCATCGTCTCGTCGGGTGCGCCGAGGAGTCGCGCGGATCGGACGATGCGACGCAGCAGGCGCCGAAGCACGTAGCCGCGGCCGTCGTTGCCGGGATTGACTCCATCGGAGATCAGCAATGCAGCGGTGCGCGCGTGGTCGGCGATGACGCGGAAGCGGACGTCGTCGTCGTGGTTACTGCCGTAGGTCCGACCCGACAGCTCCTCTGCCTTGGCGATGACCGGCCGCACGAGATCGGTCTCGTACACGTTGTCGACGCCTTGGAGCAGGAATGCGACGCGCTCGACGCCCATGCCGGTGTCGATGTTCTTCTTCGGCAGTGGGCCGAGGATCTCGAAATCGTCCTTGCTGATGCCTTGGCCGCGTTCGTTCTGCATGAAGACGAGGTTCCAGATTTCGATGTACCGGTCCTCGTCGGCTTCGGGGCCGCCTTCGGCACCGAACTCGGGGCCTCGGTCGTAGTAGATCTCCGAGCAGGGCCCACAGGGTCCGGGGATTCCCATGGACCAGTAGTTGTCGGCCATTCCACGACGTTGGATGCGTTCGTCGGGCAGACCGGCGATCTCCTTCCACAGCTCGATCGCCTCGTCGTCGTCGAGGTAGGCCGTGGCCCAGATCCGCTCGGGATCGAACCCGTAGCCGCCGTCTTCGACGCTGTCGGTCAGCAGGGTCCAGGCATGCTTGATCGCGTCGCGCTTGAAGTAATCGCCGAACGAGAAGTTTCCGGCCATCTGGAAGAACGTGTTGTGCCGAGTGGTGATACCGACGTTCTCGATGTCGAGGGTGCGCACGCACTTCTGGACGCTCGTCGCCGTCTTGTACGGCGGCGTCTGCTGCCCGAGGAAGAACGGCACGAAGGGAACCATGCCCGCGTTGACGAACAGCAGGTTGGGATCGTCGAGGATCAACGACGCACTGGGTACTTCGGTGTGTCCCGCCTTCACGAAATGGTCGAGGAAACGCCTGCGGATCTCATGGGTCTGCACTGATACAGGTTAGCGTCGTCAGACCCTGTGCCGATTCGAGGGCCTATCGGCCTCGGATGATGCGCCGCAGTTTCCCCACCCTGGTCGCGATTTCGCGCTCGGCACCGTGTTCGGTGGGCTCGTAGTAGTTCACGCCCACCAGTTCGTCGGGCGGATACTGTTGCCCCAGCACGCCACCCGGACTGCTGTGCGGGTATTTGTATCCGACCGCGTTGCCCAACCCCTGGGCACCCTTGTAGTGGCCGTCGCGCAGATGCGGAGGCACCGATCCGGACTTGCCTGCGGCGACGTCCGCCATGGCCGCTCCGAGGGCGCCGATCACGGCACCGGACTTGGGCGCTGTCGCCAGGTGAATGGTTGCCTGCGCCAGCGCCAGTCGCGCCTCCGGCATCCCGATCATCTGCACGGCACTCGCCGCGGCGGTGGCCGTCTGCAGTGCGGTGGGATCGGCCATCCCGATGTCCTCGCTCGCATGGACGACGAGCCGCCGCGCGATGAAACGGGCGTCCTCCCCCGCGGTGATCATGCGCGCGAGGTAATGGAGTGCGGCATCGACGTCGGATCCCCTGATCGACTTGATGAACGCGCTGATGACGTCGTAGTGCTGGTCGCCGTCACGGTCGTAGCGCACCGCGGCCTTGTCGACACTGGCCTCGACCGTCGCGAGGTCCAGCGTTCCGTCGGTTGCGGCGCCCGCTGCCGCCTCGAGGGCCGTCAACGCTCGGCGGGCGTCACCGGCGGAAAGCCGCACCAGGTGATCCATTGCGTCCTCGGCGATGGTCACCGCACCGTCCAGGCCTCGGGGATCGTTGGCCGCACGGGTCAGCAACAGTTCGATGTCCTCGGAGCCGAGCGGCTGCAATTGCAGCACCAGCGATCTCGACAGCAGTGGTGACACCACAGAAAAGGACGGATTCTCCGTCGTGGCGGCCACGAGCAACACGATTCGGTTCTCGACGGCGGCGAGCAGTGCGTCCTGCTGGGTCTTGGAGAAACGGTGGACCTCGTCGATGAACAACACGGTCTGCTCACCGGACAACAGCCGGCGGCGCGCGAGTTCGATGACGTTGCGCACTTCCTTGACCCCGGCCGACAGGGCGGACAACGCCTCGAACTTGCGACCGGTCGCCCCCGAGATCAACGACGCCAGCGTGGTTTTCCCTGTTCCGGGCGGGCCGTACAGCATCACCGAGGACGCTCCGGATCCCTCGACGAGACGACGCAACGGTGCGCCGGGTGCCAGCAGATGAGACTGTCCGACGACCTCGTCGAGCGTCGTCGGTCGCATGCGTACCGCGAGCGGTGCGTCGGGTCGCGTGTACGTGGAAGTAGGACGGGGCTCGTCGATCATCGGATCCGGTGCCGCGGGCGGATCGAACAATCCGTCGCCGTCCGACTCGTCGTCCGAGATGTCACTTCCGAAACCGCCGCTCACCGGTCGAACGCTACCGATTCGACGGTACGAAAGGCGAACGCGTTCGCGCTCAGCGGTCCCGCTTCGCCCGCAGAGCGGACACGACCGACTCGGCGTAGTCGGCGATATCGGGCTCTCCCGAACGCACTGCGCTGTCCTGGAGCACCGACCAACGCGAAATCAGCGCCTGCGACCGCGGTACCGACAGCTGATGTGCGCGCGCCGCGGCAATTCGAGTGTGATCGTCGGGTAGGAACCAGTACGTGGTCAGCCACACCCAGATCAACCTCGCGTCGAGCAGCTTGGTCGCCAGCACGTGGTCGTCCGCCAGTGCAGGCCAGATGCCGACGACCTCCGAACGCCACGCGTCGATCATGGCCTGCTCGCGATCGTGCGAGAGCTCGAAACTGCACAGACACCCCGGGAACGACGCCAACGCGTACGTGATGTCGAGAGTGGCGTCTCGAAAACCGCCCCACTCGTAGTCGAGGAATCGAACGCCTTCGTCGTTGACGATGATGTTGTCGGGACACAGATCCGACGGGCTGAAGGCACGGAACGCCCCGTGAGCGAACAGCCGTCCGCTGCGCGAGACCCGTTCGAGAAGGACGTCCGGTGGTGCCCCTACTCCGAGCAATCCGGTCAACATGCCGGGTACCGCGGCGAGAGCGTCGGGTATCTGCGCGGAAATTCCGTCAGCCGAGTCGGGCTGGCCGACCCGCCGAAGCAATGCTGCGAAATCGTCCTCACGGCCCACGGTTGCCGCATGCATGCGCCCGAGCGCCTGAGCCATGGCCATCAACGAGTTGGTGACCATCGATGCATCGGAACTGCGCAGCAGCGTGGGGATCGCACTGGCGTCACCGAGGTCGCTCAGAATCAACAGCCGAGCATCGAGATCGTAGGCGTGCAGCTCCGGCCCCGGCCTGCTGTCGGTGGCCAGCGCATTCGCGAACTGGTACGAGGCGGCCTCGCGCAGAAATGCACTCGACCCGGCGACATCGGTGAGCTCGGAATGCAGCTCCGATTCTCCGGGAAGATCGCGCACCTGCTTGACGACAAGGGTTCGCGGAAGCTGAAAAGGATTCTCGGACACCTTCACTCGCAACACGATGGCTTGGCCACTACCCCCGAGGTCGACGGGATCGATCAGCGTCACCGGTGCCCCGGTGCGCTTGGTCAGTAGTCGCTGGGCTGCTGCCACTACCTCGGATACAGGGTCTGCAAGTGTTGCGGTCATCGTTGTCCAAGCTACCTGTTCGCTACGTCGTACTGTGCCGTGTCGCCGGCTACGAAAGAGACACGATTGTCCGTTTTGCGGCTTTCGAGATCCTGTTCGTAGACCCGACCAGCTGGCCGGTTACCCCGAAGCCACCAAAGTATGCAGCGCGAATTACATCGGTGCAACGTCTACCGACACCGCGATCGTGCTCTTCTCGGCCTCGGTGTAGATGACCCCGCGCAGCGGCGGAACGTCGGCATAGTCGCGGCCCCAGGCGACCGTCGCGTACCGCTCGTCGACCAGCTGATCATTGGTCGGATCGAAGGCCAGCCAGCGGTCGTCGGGCATCCACACCGCGGCCCACGCATGGGTCGCATCGACACCGATCATGCGTTCCTTGCCCGGTGGCGGTTCCGTGGCGAGATAGCCCGACACGTACCGTGCCGCCAACCCCTGCGACCGCAGACAGGCGATGGCCAACCGAGCGAAGTCCTGACAGACCCCCGAACGTGCGGCGAGGACGTCGACCACGGTGGTCGATACCGTCGTGGACCCGGACAGATACCGAAAGTCGATGAAGATCCGGTGCGTCAGATCGACGATGACGTCCGCGAGCGGACGCCCCGGCGTGAAACTGGGCGCGGCGTACGCTCTCACCTCGTCCGTGATCTCCGGCGTCGGCAGATCGAGGGCGAACTCCACCGCCGATGAACGTGCCGAGTCCGCTGCATCGGTCCTGGTGGGGTCGAACATGGCCATCCGGGCCGATTCCCACGGGGCAGTCGCAGGCCACGACGTGGTCTCGTCCACCGGCCGCGGGTACACCTCGACGAGCGAATCCGCCGTGACGACCAGCTTCTCGTGATCGTTGGTCACGTGGAAGTACACGTCTTCGTTGCCGTAGACATCGACGCCGAACGATTGATCGGTGGGTGGCGGCTCCACCGTGACCGACTTCTCGACGCAGTGCTGCCCATCCATGTCCCGCGGCGCGAGAAATCCTCGCCCGTAGGACGACGTGACGCGATCGGAGTAGGTGTACGTGGTGATGTGCTTGATTCGGTACCGACGACTCGTCATCGTGCCCCGCTTCCGATCCGCGCACCGACGCTGCCCCACAGCGGCTGGGTACCGCCCGGCAGCGACATGTGCGTCGCGAGAACAACTCGGGACAGTTCTTCGAGCGAATCGTGAATACCGTCCACGAGCTCGATAAGTTCCACCCGCCGCCCGGTGGCGTCGACCGACTCCAGATCACCCGGGTCGACGCGCCGCAACCGAACCCGCATCTGCTCGACGAGTTGTTCGGGCCGCGAGCTACCGGACGCATCCGGTAGCGCCCCGAGATCGTCACGAAGGCGGTCGAGTTGGTACACCAGTGCGCGAGGGTTGCCGGCGTCGAACAGCAGCAGCTGCGCAACTGCAGCCGGCCGTGCACGACCACTGTTGCGTCGGCGATAGATCACCGAGGACTCTGCCGCAGACAGCACCGAATCGATGACCGCCTGTTCGGTGGACGGCGTCAGGGCGTGACTCAGAGTCGCTGACAGCAACGCTGTCAGTTGCAATCCCCGCTCGATTCGCTTGCCCGCGTCCATCAGGTACCAACCGGCGTCCCGAACCATCGACTCCGACGCCAGTCCGGACAGCGCGAGCAGACCACGCAGCACGCTCGATTGCGATGCAGCCAACTGGGCACCGTTGTTGACGGCCGACTCGCCCAACTCCTCGAGCGCGGTGTCGATGCGAGCGAGCACTGCCCAAGTGTCGTTCGAGAGTTGATCGCGCACCGCACGAGCTGCCTGTTGCATCCGGTCGACCGACTGCGCCAGTGAACCGAGGCGCTCCACCGAGAGCATCAGCGAGCGCATTTCGGCCATCGCATCGGCGCGGATCGTCTCGTCCAGGAATCCCGGTCCCGTGCGCGATACCTTCGTGACCGCTTCCAGCAGAATCGGCAGGCTGTCGCTGCCGTCGAGCCACGGCATCGACCGATAGTCCTGATCCCGCTCCCGGGCGGCGATGAGCAGACGCGTCATGTCCTCCGCGCGTTCGCTGTACCGACCGAACCAGAAGAGATCGCCCAGCACACGCGGGGAACTGACCACCTCGACGTTGGACGCGGCGTACTGCGGCAACTCCTCCACCGTGGCAGGCGGAGTGTGCGGAGCAGAATCGGCCGGCGTGACCCTCTCCACCGACTTGACCCACACGTCCTTGGACGCGACGGTGATGAGCGGTTCGGTGACCGGCGCCGTGATCATGACCTGACCGAGACCGCCTCGCATCGGGGTGTAGCCGACCCGCTGCGCGACGGTGAACAAGCGCATTCCGACCTGGGCGGGAGCAACCGCCAACTGCTCCCCCGACCCGCTGCCCCAGGACGAACCCACCGGAGCCAATGAGAACTCCGGCACTTCCTGACCGGTCCATTTCCACGGAGCTGCCTCGACCTCGTCCCACAGCGCCCGGGCCGCGTGCTCGGTGAGATCGTGACCCACGACCGCGCGTCGGGACACGGTGGATCTCAATACCAGCGATCGGAAGCGAGTTCGCATGTGCGAGAGTGCGATCGGATCACCACCCCAATAGGTGGGGACCGAATCGAGAGTCAGATCCTCATCCAGCAGAGCCCGGCTCAGAGCCGGCAGCAACGGTGTCAGTGCGGGATTCTCGAGGACTCCGCTACCGAGAGTGTTGACCACGCTCACCGCACCGCGCCGCAGGACCTCGACCAGACCGACCACACCCAGATGCGAATCCGGACGCAGATCGAGCGGGTCGACGAACTCGGCGTCGACGCGTCGTAACACCACGTCCACCCGTCGCAGTGTGCCGAGCGAACGCATCCACAAACAGCCGTCCCGCACCACCAGATCGGCGTTCTCGACGAGCGGAAAGCCCAGAACCGTTGCCAGATAGGCCTGGTCGAATGCCGTCTCGGAATGCGAACCCGGCGTCAACACCACCACGACAGGATCCTCGGCGGACGCGGGTGCAGCGTCACGCAGAGCCAAGCGCATCGCCCGAGCGAAAGTCGACAACGGCCTCGGATTGCTCGCCTGGAACAACTCGGGCATCGCCCGCGACATCACTCGGCGATCGGCCAGCGCATACCCCACCCCGGACGGTGCCTGAGTGCGATCCGCAACGACCGAGAACCGGCCGTCGGACCCGCGCGCGATGTCGGCTGCGTGCATGAACAACTGATGCGGACCCGGAACGGTGATGGCGTGAGCAGGCCGAAGATAGCCGGGGTTGCCGAAGATGAGCTCGGGCGGAATCGAACCGCGCCGGACTGTCTCCTGCGCTCCGTAGATGTCGGTCAGGATGGCGTCGAGCAGTTGCGAACGCTGGACCAGCCCCGCTTCGAGCCGATCCCATTCGTCCGCTGCAACGACGTACGGGACGCTGTCCAGTCCCCACCGCACAGAACTGGGCCCGGGCTCGTTGCTGCCCGTCGGAATCGGGTTGTAGGTGATTCCGTGGTCGTCGACCAGCCGACTGACCCGAGACTGCAACGTCTGCATCGCACCCGGGCCGGCGTCGCGCATACCGTCGACCAGCTCCGCCCAGTGCGGACGCACCGTGTCGTCGGCACCGAGCATCTCGTCGAACAGATCTCTACGACCCGTCACGGCCTCACGTCGACCGTGGTATTCGAGCCACGGTGACACCAGGTCGGGTGACACGGGGTCGGGCGCACCGGCCGCCGTCTCGTTGCGGCCCGCCTCACTGTGAGCGGTATCCACGGGCACCATCGAGCCGTTGTTCCTTCCGTCGGTCGATCACACTCCGTCGCCGGATGAGGTGTGGTCGTTGCCGAATCCACCCGTTCCGCGTCGGACCGCAATCGCTACCGGTCGACTCGTTCTTTTCTGCCCGCCTCAGGACGTGTGAACCCCGGTCCGGCGCAGGTCCAGCATGCCGGGCGCAGTCACGTCGATCGCTTGGCGAGCGTGCATCTCGAGCAATCTTGCTATGTCCACCTTGCCGGACGTGAACCCGCCCTCCTCGAACCGGCCGTTGCGTCGCGCTTCCGCCTCCACCGAGTTGACCGGTGGACCGTCGTACGACCGTCCGCCGGGGTGCACCACGTGATACGAACACCCACCGACTGCGCGCCCGGTCTGCATCTCCACCAGATCGAATCGCAAGGGACTCTGCACCTCGATCGTGGGATGCAGCGCGCTCGGCGGCTGCCAGGCGCGATAGCGAACTCCGGCGAAGTGGACGTCCTGTCGCTCGGTGCGCAACATCGGTACCGGCACCCCGTTGCAGGTCAACAGGTAGCGGCCCACATCGGCACCGGCAACGCGAACCTGGATGCGCTCGACCGAGGAGTCCACGTAGCGCGCCGTGCCCGACGACGTCGACTCTTCCCCGAGCGTGTTCCACGGCTCGATTGCACCGCGCAGTTCGATCTCGGCATCGCCGACGACGGTGGTACCGATGCGCGGGAAACGAAACTCGGTGAACGGGTCCAGCCAGCTGGTGTCGAATTCGATGCCGTGCTCGCGAAGATCCTCGGCGACCCGGCCGATGTCACCGATCACGAAGTGCGGCAACATGTACCGACCGTGCAGGTTGGCACCGTGCCGAATCAGTGGTGCTTCGAGCGGGGTATCCCAGAATCGCGAGACCATCGAGCGCACGAGCAAGGACTGCACCATCGCCATCTGATGATGCGGCGGCATCTCGAATCCGCGAAGTTCGAGCAGACCGAGCCTGCCGCGGGTGGAGTCGGGGCTGTACAGCTTGTCGATGCAGAACTCGGCACGGTGCGTGTTCCCGGTGATGTCGGTGAGCAGGTGCCGCAGCGCCCGATCGACGACCCACGGCGATGCCGAACGGTCGGCACCGGTCAGACGCTTGATCTCGCTGAACGCAACCTCGAGCTCGTAGAGCGACTCCTCACGACCTTCGTCGGCTCGGGGGGCCTGCGAGGTGGTACCGATGAATCGACCCGAGAACAGGTACGACAGCGACGGGTGACGTTGCCAGTGTGTCAACAGAGACACCAGCAGGTCCGGTCGGCGCAGCACCGGCGAATCGGACGGTGTGACGCCACCCAGGGTGATGTGGTTGCCACCGCCGGTGCCCCGGGTGGTGCCGTCGTTGTCGAAACCCTCGGTACTCAACCGTGATTTACGCGCCTCGAGATACAAGCGCTCCATCAGCTCGTTCTGCTCCGCCCACGACGACGTCGGCTGAACGTTCACCTCGATGACCCCGGGATCCGGAGTGACCGTGAGGGTTTGGATACGGGGATCCGAAGGCGGGCCGTAGCCCTCGAGGACGACCGGTGTCTCGATCGCGGATGCGGCGCGCTCCACCCGAGAGACCAGATCGACGAAGTCGTCCAATCGATCCATCGGCGGCATGAACACGTGCAGTACGCCGTCGCGTACCTCGGCGACCAGTGCGGTCACCGCAGTTCCACCCACTCCGGACGTCTCCCGCACCGCCTGCGCGTAGCGTGACTCGGCCGGGTCGACGGCCCGGGGTGGTTGCTGCGTCAGCTGCGGGGTCGGCAGATCGGGTTTCGGTGCGGTGGGATCGGCCGGGTTCTCGACCGGCCCCCCGTCCCACGAGATCGCTCGTAGCGGCAGACGGAGCCCGGCGGGAGAATCCCCCTCCAACAACACGATTCGCCCACGTCGCAGCTTCCAGTCGGCGCTTTGCCAGCCAGTGCCGTCCTCGGTCCGCGAGATCGGCAACACGAATGCCGCCGGTTCGTCGGTACTGGCGTCGAGCCGTTCGAGGAGAAGCCTTCTCGCAGCTGCGGAATCTGTCCCCGGTTCGAGATCGTCGGCGTCGGCCGGCGGATCCCCGTAGGGCTGACGCACCAGATCCAACAGCTTGACGAGCGGGTCCTCGTAGGCCGGACGCGCTTGCGAGGCGGGCAGACCCAATCCGTCGACCAGTCGGTCGATCAGCTTCTGCGATACTGAATTGTCGACTGGATCAGGACGCAGATCGTCCGCCGACCACGGATCGGCTATGAGGTCCGAGTCGTGCCACAGTGCCTGGCCGTCGGTGCGCCAGAACAAACCCACCTGCCATCGTGGGAGAGGCTCACCGGGATACCATTTGCCCTGGCTGCGCTGGACCATGCCGTCGGGCGCGTAGATGGTTCGAAGTCGTTCTGCGAGAACGCTGGCCAGCTTGCGCTTGTGCGGACCGTCTGCGGTGGTGTTCCACTCGGGCGCTTCCTGGTTCTCGATGGCGACGAACGTCGGCTCACCACCGACGGTCAATCGAATGTCCTGATCGAGCATGCGCCGGTCGATCTTCTCGGCCGTGGCCTCGATCGCGTCCCACTGCTCGGCCGTGTACGGCAACGTTGTACGCGGATCCTCGTGAACACGCACCACCGTGTTCGAGAAGTCCAGTTCGGCTGTGCATTTGCTCGTCGCGCCGGAAATCGCGGCCGCGGTCGACGGATGCGGCGTGGCCGACAGTGGAATGTGACCCTCGCCCGCGAACAAGCCCGAGGTGGGGTCCATTCCGACCCAACCGGCACCGGGGAGGTACACCTCGGTCCAGGCGTGCAGGTCGGTGAAGTCCTCGACCGGCCCGGACGGACCGTCCAGCGATTTCACGTCCGAGGACAATTGGACGAGGTAACCCGAGACGAAACGCGCGGCCAGGCCCATCTGACGAAGGACCGACACCAGCAACCACGCGGAGTCACGGCACGATCCCACGGCGGACGTCAACGTCAGGTCCGGGGTCTGCACTCCGGGCTCCATCCGCACTGAGTAGCCGACGTCCGCCATCACGGCCTGATTGGCCATGACGAGAAAGTCGATGGTGCGCAACGATTCTCCGCGCTCGACGACGGCGGCCTGCAGCTTCTCCACCCACGCGGACACGACCGGCCCGGGCCCGGAACCGGCCTTGTCCTCGTCCACCGGGCGAAGATAGGGCTCGAGATCGGGCAGATCGTGTTCCTCGTATGCGAAGCCGAAGTGCTCCGCCCATTCCTCGACGAAAAAATCCAACGGATTGATCGACGCCATGTCCGCAACGAGTCCGACCGTGATGGACAGATGGTCGGTTCGCTCGGGGAACACCACGCGGGCGAGAAAGTTGCCGAAGACGTCCTGCTGCCAGTTGACGAAATGCTCGGCCGGCTCGATCTTCAGCGAATACGCCTCGATCGGAGTGCGCGAATGCGGTGCCGGTCGCAGCCTGATCTCGTGCGGAAAGATCTTGACCGTGCGGTCGAATCGGTAACTGGTGCGATGTTCGAGTGCAACCTTGATGCCCACGGCGAGCCCCTCGTGATAGTCCCGGTATGGGTAGAAACAACAACCCTAGTGGGCCCCGGCCCGGTGCGCTCGGCAAGAATTCGAACCATCGACGATGCCCGACGGTATTCGGGCCCGCACGACCGTCCACGTGTCGAACGCCTTGACACAACTCAGCGGTCTACGGTTCGCTCAGCTTCGAAAATGCGGACGAATCGTCGACGTACCACGCCAGACATGAAGGGTGAATCGTGAGTGAAAACCCGCCCGACGGACCGCAATACGGTCGCGGACCCAACCCGGACAAGCCGGACCCGAACACGCCGCAGACACCGGGAAGCGGGTACCCACCGCCCGGCAACTACCCGCATCAGGGCGGTGCCCCGGGCGGTTATCCTCCCCCGCCCGGCAACTACCCGCCCCAAGGCAACTACCCGCCTCAGGGCGGCTATCCTCCCCCTCCCGGAAACTACCCACCGCCGCCCGGAAACTACCCACCTCAGGGTGCGCCCGGTGGCTATCCACCCCCGCCCGGCAATTACCCACCGCCGCCCGGGAACTACGGGAACTACGGAAATCAGAACTACGGACAGACACCTCTCGGACCCAACCCCGGTCGACTCGACGTCGGTGCTGCACTGAGCTACGGCTTCGACAAGTTCAAGGCCAACACCGGACCGTGGCTCGGTATTACGGCCATCGTGTGGGCGGTCAGCGTCGCCGTGTTCATCGTCACGTTCGCGTCGACCCTGACGGCCGCGGTCGCTGCTGCCGACCGAGGTGAAAGTACTGCCGTCGCGGCGACGTCGGGCGCATTCCTGGTGGTGACCACGATCGCGACATTCGTGTCCTACTTCGTGAATGCGGCATACGTACGGGGAGCGTTGGACGAAACGGGTGGGCCACAGAAGCCGACGTTCGGCAGGTTCTTCCAACTCACGAACGTTCCGCAGATTGCGGTACTGGCTTTGATCTGGACGGTGGCCAGCGTCGTGCTGAGCTTCGTTCCGTTCCTGGGCACCGTCCTGCTGATCGTGATCGGTTTCCTCGCGAACTTCGCACTGACTTTCCTGATCGATCGCAACCAGTCGGCGATCGAGTCGATCAAGTCGTCTATAGACCTGACGGTCAAGAACTTCGGCCCGGTCCTGCTGCTGTTGCTGGCCCTCGCCGCCATCAACTTCGTCGGCATTGTGCTGTGCGGCCTCGGTCTGCTCATCACCCTTCCGGTCTCGGTGATCGCCACCAACTACGCCTACCGCGTACTCACCGGCGGGCCCCTGACTCCCGCGCGCTGATCTCGCACCACGACAGACGCGAATGTCCCCGTAACGCACTGCGTTACGGGGACATTCGTTCTTGCGGACCTCGAGTGGAAGCTAGGCCTCTGTCGGCGCTTCTTCCTTCTTCTCCGGCTTGAAGTCGACGCCCGATTCCTTGCGCTGCTGCGCGGTGATCGGTGCAGGCGCGTCGGTCAACGGGTCGATGCCGCCACCGGACTTGGGGAATGCGATGACCTCACGGATGGAATCGACTCCGGCGAGCAGCGCGGTGATGCGATCCCAACCGAACGCGATTCCGCCGTGCGGCGGCGCGCCGTAGCTGAAGGCATCGAGAAGGAAGCCGAACTTCTCCTGGGCCTCTTCCTTGCCGATCCCCATGATCGCAAACACTCGTTCCTGAATGTCCTTGCGATGGATACGAATACTGCCGCCGCCGATCTCGTTTCCGTTGCAGACGATGTCGTAGGCGTAGGCCAGAGCAGATCCCGGATCGGTGTCGAATGTGTCCATCGACTCCGGCTTCGGCGACGTGAACGCATGGTGCACGGCCGTCCACGCCCCGGACCCGACGGCGACGTCGCCACTGGCGGTGGCGTCGGACGTGGGCTCGAACAGCGGCGCGTCGACGACCCACACGAACGCCCACGCCTTGGGGTCGATCAGGTCGAGCTTGCGTGCGATCTCGCCGCGGACGGCGCCGAGCAGTCCGCGGGAGGCCTTGACCGGACCGGCGGAGAAGAAGATCGCGTCGCCGTTCTTCGCGCCGACGTGCGCAGCGAGGCCGTCCCGTTCGGCGTCGGTCAGGTTCTTCGCGACCGGGCCGCCGAGGGTGCCGTCCTCACCGACCAGCACGTAGGCCAGGCCCTTGTGGCCACGCTGCTTGGCGAATTCCTGCCAACGGTCGAGCTGCTTACGGGGCTGCGACGCACCACCGGGCATGACGACCGCACCGACGTACGGAGCCTGAAAGACGCGGAACGTGGTGTCGGAGAAGAAGTCCGTGCACTCGACCAGTTCGATGTCGAATCGAAGATCGGGCTTGTCGGAGCCGTACCGGCGCATGGCCTCGGCATAGGTGATCCGCGGGATGGGTGCCGTGAAGTGGTGCCCGACGAGCTTCCACAGCGACGCCAGAATTTCCTCGGCCAACAGGATGACGTCGTCCTGGGTGACGAAGCTCATCTCGACGTCGAGCTGGGTGAACTCGGGCTGACGATCGGCACGGAAGTCTTCGTCTCGATAGCAGCGAGCGATCTGGTAGTACCGCTCGATACCGCCGACCATCAGCAGCTGCTTGAACAGCTGTGGGCTCTGCGGCAGTGCGTAGAAGCTACCCGGCTGCAGACGAGCGGGAACGAGGAAGTCCCGTGCGCCTTCGGGGGTGGAACGCGTCAGCGTCGGGGTCTCGACCTCGACGAACTCGTGGTGCGCCAGAACCGATCGGGCGGCGGCGTTGACGTGCGAACGCAGTCGAATGGCATGGCCGGGGCCCTCACGGCGCAAGTCTAGGTAGCGGTACTTGAGGCGTGCTTCCTCACCGGGCTGATCGTCGAGCTGGAACGGCAACGGTGCGGCCTCGGACAACACCTCGATCTCGGATGCCTCGACCTCGATGGCGCCGGTGGGGATCTCGTAGTTCGCGTTGCCCTCCGGACGACCCTCGACCTTGCCGGTCACCTTCACCACGTACTCGGCGCGCAGTCGGTGGGCCTGCTCGAGCGCAGCACCCTCACGGAACACGACCTGGGACACACCGGACGCGTCACGCAGATCGATGAAGATGACGCCACCGTGATCGCGTCGACGGGCCACCCATCCCGTCAACGTCACAGTTCGGTCGACGTGCTCGGGGCGTAATGAGCCGGCGAGATGGGTGCGCAGCACGGGTGTCCTTTCGAGAAAAATCCGCTGATCGTGTTGTTCGATCCTCGATCCTACGGAGCGCATCGCCGCAGAAGGAAACGAGATCCCGTCCCGGCATGCGAAGCTAGGGCCGACAACGGCGGTATCGGTTCGCACGGAGTATGCGGGCTCGGCGGAGGGGAACTCCAGCATGACGTTCAGAGAAGGCTCGCAAATGGAGCCGGGCCGAGTTTCCGTCGGCGGTAGCGGAGGGGGCGGCGGACGAGGCAAGTTGGCCATCGGCGGCGGAGCGGGTGGACTGGTCATCATCGTCCTTGCACTGCTGTTCGGCGGCGATCCCGGCGCAATCCTGAACCAGATCAGCGGCGGCGACAGTTCCGCCGGGCAGAACGGCTCCGGGTCGTCGGGAACTCTCGAATGCACCGTCGCAGAGGCGAACAGCAGCGTCGATTGCCGTATCGGGTTCACGGCGTCGAGCTTGGACACCGTCTGGGAATCACAATTGCAGTCGCAGACCGGCGTCGCCTACGTCCAGCCGGACGTGCGGTTGTTCTCCGGCGCTACGAACACCGGGTGCGGTAACGCGACCAGCTCCGTCGGTCCGTTCTACTGCCCGGCCGATTCCACCGCCTATTTCGACACGAGCTTCTTTCAGGTCCTCGTCGATCAATTCGGCTCCAGCGGCGGCCCCCTGGCGCAGGAGTACGTCGTGGCGCACGAGATCGGCCACCACATCCAAAATCAGCTGGGCGACATAGGCCGCGCGCAGGCCGATCCGCAGGGACCCGAGTCCGGCGGCGTCAAGGTGGAGTTGCAAGCCGACTGCTACGCCGGAATCTGGGCGCATTACGCAGCCGAGACCGTCGACCCGGACACCGGCGTCCCGTTCCTCGAACCGCTGACCGCCACCGATATCGACGATGCCCTGTCGGCAGCGTCGTCGGTGGGCGACGACCGGATTCAGCAGGCGTCCACCGGCCGGGTCAACCCCGAGGGCTGGACGCACGGCTCGTCCGCCCAGCGCCAGGCGTGGTTCTCCACCGGCTACGAGACCGGACAAGTGGCGGCCTGCGACACGTTCTCGGCTCGCGACCTCGACAATCCCTGAACCAGTACTACTCAGAACAGCGTGAGTGCCGGCCCCGAAGTCACCAACCCGCGGGGTTCGGCAGGCTCGTTCGCGGGCAACGCGCGAATCTGGTCGGCGGCGAAACCGTAGGTGTCGAGCAGCGGATCGATTCTCGCCTTCAGCCACTGCTTGTACTCCGGAGTGACGTACGCCCCGTGTCCGTAGAGCTGGCGGTATCTGCGTACCAACGCCGGGTGCTCCTTCACCAGCCAGCTCATGTACCAGTCCTTGGTGCTCGATCGAAGATGCATCGGCAGCGCCGTGACGGTCGTCGCCCCGGCCTCGGCCAGCGCAGCGATCAGCCCGTCGAGTTGTCTGGCTCCGTCGGTGAGAAACGGAATGACCGGCGCCACCAGCACACCGCAGTCGAGTCCCGCATCCCGCACGGCGCGGATGAGGTCCAATCGTGCTCGCGGACTTGGTGTTCCGGGTTCGAGCTGCTTCTGCAGCTCTGCATCGTGGATCGCCAAACTGATGCTCACGTGTACGTCGACCTTCTGTGCAGCCAGGGTCAGCAGCGGCAGATCCCGTCGCAACAGCGTTCCCTTGGTCAGGATCGAGAACGGCGTACCCGACTCGGTCAACGCGCGAATGATGCCGGGCATCAACCGATATCGCCCCTCGGCGCGTTGATAGGGATCGGTGTTGGTTCCCAGCGCGACCGGCTCCCGCTTCCAGGATCGACGTGCGAGCTCTTTGCGGAGGACTGCCGCAACGTTCGTCTTGACGACGATCTGCGAGTCGAAATCGTTGCCGGAATCGAGGTCCAGGTATTCGTGTGTCGGCCTCGCGAAGCAGTATCGGCACGCATGCGAGCATCCGCGCATCGGATTGACGGTCCACGAGAACGGCACCTGCGATTCGCCCGGAACCTCGTTCAGGGCACTCTTGCACAGCACCTCGTGAAATGTGATGCCCTCGAACTCCGGGGTCTGCACGCTGCGGACGAGCCCGGACCGTTCCAGCCCCGGTAGCGCGCCCTCGTCTGCGGCATCGAGAGTCTGACCGGCCCATCGCATGCACACAGTCGAACATTTGTTCTATGCCGTGTCAAGGTCGGCATCGCTCCCCCGCATCCCCCGGTCGGGTCCGGCGGCCGACAAGCGATAGCGTAGGGCCCGAAGTCGATCCTAGGAGTGCACCGCACGTGACCGCCCCGAACATACCGACCCTGGAACCCATTCTGCGCCTGGGCCTCACCCTGGGACCGGCCATCGAGATCGGTTCGGTGCCCGAAGGCGACCGAGTCGTCACCACCGTCCTCGGCGGGGCCGCACCCGGCCCCGACATCGAGGGCACTCTTGCTGCTCGATCGACCGTCGTCAGCGTCACCCGGCCCGACGGGTGCACCGAGTTCAGCAGCGATCTCGTCCTCGAATTGGCAACCGGCGGTTACCTTTCGCTCGACTATCGTGGAGTCCAGTTCGGACCGGCCGAGGTCATCGACGCTCTGAACGATCCCGACCGAGAGGTCGACCCGGCGACCTACTACTTCCGCGGCACGTTGCGAGTGTCGACCGCTGTTCCGAAGTTCACGTACCTCAACCGGGCCCTCGTCGTCACCTCCGGCTCACGATCGGCCGAGGCCGTGGTGCTCGACGCATTCCTGGTGACCTGAGAGCCGTCCGCTCTCATCCGAGCAGCTGCGCGACCTCCCGGTCGGTCAACGTCGCGTGCGGAGTGCGACCCTTGCTGCGAACCAGTTCGATCGCTCGGTAGAGAGGGCGCTCGTCGAGCCCGGCGTCGCGCGCCTCGGCCCGCAGCTGATCCACCAGCACCGACGCGATGGCCGCCGCGGGAACGAGTTCGGTGGTCCACAGCGAATCGGCGAGCGTGCGCAACGCAAGAATCGGCAGTTCGCGGCCGCCGCCCCTGGTGTAGAGCGCCAACGGCAGAACGATACGAGTACGACCGTCGTAGAGCCGCAGCGAGATCTGGTCGATTCCGGCCGTGCGGATGGTCATTTCCGCCGTCACCACCTCCGGCATGTTCAGCCGTCGGGTACGCAGTCCCCGAGCGCACAGCCGTGGCCCGTCGATCCACACCCGGCGGCGCAATCCCAGCCAACCCGACAGCGCCGCCGGACCACCGACGATCACTCCGACGAGGACTGCCACCCACACGGGGACGACGAGCGCCAGAACGACGCCCAGCACGACTCCGACCAGTAGCGAACCGACCACGATCTTGCGCAACCGCGGCGCGAGGAACTCCGCCGAGACCAGATCGAGGGCTACCGGACCCGCCGAGGGCCGAGGGTCATCGGCCAAGGTGCACTCCGAGGACGTCGACCACGTCGGCCAACGCGACCGTCTCCTGCTCGCCGTTCGAAAGGTCTTTCATCACGATGGATTCGGCCGACAGCTCTTGATCGCCCAGCACGAGTGCGTATCGGGCTCCCGAACGATCGGCCGCTTTCATCGCTCCCTTCATGCCGCGATTTCCGTACGCCATGTCCACCGCGATGCCACGTTCACGCAACTGCGCCGCGATGTCGACGATCGCGAGTTTGGCCGCGGCACCCATCGGGATGCCGAACACCTGACACCGCGACGTCGTGCCTGCGGTCTTGCCCTCGGCGGCCAACGCGAGGACGGTGCGGTCGACACCGAGCCCGAATCCGATACCCGACAGCGCCTGCCCGCCCAACTGCTCCATCAGGCCGTCGTAGCGGCCGCCGCCGCCGATGCCCGATTGGGCCCCGAGGCCGTCGTGCACGAACTCGAACGTCGTCTTCGTGTAGTAGTCGAGCCCACGAACCATCCGTGGGTTGACCAGGTACGGAACATTCATCACATCGAGGTAGGCCAGCACCTCGTCGAAGTGCTGCTTCGCAGAATCGGAGAGATGGTCGAGCATCAACGGCGCGTCGGCAGTCATCTCGCGGACCTCCGGCCGCTTGTCGTCGAGAACCCGCAGCGGGTTGATCTCGGCGCGTCGACGCGTGTCCTCGTCCAACGGAAGCGCAAAGAGGAAGTGCTGCAGCAACTCTCGATACTGCGGGCGGCAGGTGTCGTCACCGAGCGAGGTGATCTCGAGCCTGAAGCCGGTGAGACCGAGGGCGCGGAACCCGGCGTCGGCAACGGCGATGACCTCGGCGTCCAGCGCCGGGTCGTCGACGCCGATCGCCTCGACACCGACCTGCTGCAGTTGGCGGTAGCGGCCGGCCTGCGGGCGCTCGTACCGGAAGAACGGTCCGGCGTAGGCCAACTTGACCGGCAGCGCCCCGCGGTCCAAGCCGTGCTCGATCACAGCGCGCATGACCCCGGCGGTGCCCTCGGGACGCAATGTCACCGATCGGTCGCCGCGATCGGAGAAGGTGTACATCTCCTTGCTGACCACGTCGGTCGATTCGCCGACTCCCCGGGCGAACAACCCGGTGTCCTCGAAAATCGGGAGTTCGATATGGCCGTACCCGGCGGCGCGGGCGGCACCGAGGAGGCCCTCCCGGACAGCGACGAATTCGGCCGAATTCGGGGGGAAGTAATCGGGAATGCCCTTGGGCGCGGAAAAGGTGGTCGGCTTGCTCACGGTCACAGCTTTCCTTGCTCGGGGTCGCCGAGTCCAACGAGGAACGGATTGGACCCGCGTTCCTGACCGATGGAACTCTGTCCGCCGTGTCCGGGGAGCACGACGGTCTCGTCGCGCAGCGGCAGCAACCGCGACGCGATGGACCGTAGAAGTTGATCGTGGTCGCCGCCGGGCAGATCTGTCCGGCCGATCGACCCGGCGAACAGGGTGTCGCCGGTCAGCGCCAACGGAACATTCCCGTCGGGGCCGTCCGCCTCGGCGAGGAACACCACCGAGCCCTGCGTGTGCCCCGGAGTGTGCACGACAGTGAAGTCGATTCCCGCGAGGCTCAGACGTTGCTCGTGTGCCAACTCGATCACCTCGTCCGGTTCGTGGAACTCGAGGTCGCCGAGCACTGCAGCGAGTGTCGGACCGGTCCCTTTGATCGGGTCCGCCAACATGTATCGGTCCTCGGGCGCAATGTATGCGGGGATTCCGTACTTCGAGCAGACCGGCTCCACGGACCACGTGTGGTCCAGATGACCGTGGGTCAGCAGCACCGCTGTCGGGGTCAGCGAGGATCGCGTCAGGAAGTCGACCAACGGATCGGCGGCATCCTGGCCGGGATCGACCACGACGCACTCGGAGGCGTCGTCCTGAGCGAGGATGTAGCAGTTCGTCTGAAACATTCCTGCGGGGAATCCGGTGACGAGCAAGACAATCGCTCCTAAGAGGCAGAGGCCGAAGTACCGAGCCAGCTTAGTGGGGAGGTTCTCGTCGGGTCCCCCCAGCATGCTCTCAGGCAATGATGGCAAACTCGCGTTGGCCGATTGTCGGCCGGCTACCACACGACCCACCCGCTCAGCGAGCAGGCGTGGTCGAACCAGGACAAGCGGGAGGACACGAATTGCCCAGCAACGAGCAACGGCGCGAGGCTGCCAAGCGAAAGCTCGAACGCCAACTCGTACGACGTGCAGAGCGAGCACGACGTCGGAAGCAGTTGACGATCGCCGGCTCCATCCTCGGTGTGGTTGCGGTCGTGGCCGTTGTCTCGGTCGTCTTCGTGGTGACCCGCGGTGACGACGACGCGAGCACGGCGCAGGACTCGACCACGTCTGCACCGGCCGATTCGATCATCGCTGCGGGCCGTACGGAACCGCTGCCCGAGACGGTGAACTGTTCGTACCCTGCCGCCGCACAGCCGGCCGCCAAGCCCAACACCCCTCCCCGCACCGAGAACATCCCCACCAGCGACGAGCCCTTGAGCTACAGCATGGCCACCACCGCCGGCAACATCGGCCTGACACTGAACAACCCCGAATCCCCGTGCACGGTGAACAGTTTCGTGTCCCTGGCCAATCAGGGCTACTTCGACGGCACCACCTGCCACCGCCTGACGACAGGTGCCGGCCTGCAGGTGCTGCAGTGCGGCGATCCCACCGGCTCCGGTAGTGGCGGGCCGGGCTACCAGTTCGCCGACGAGTTCCCCACCGACACGTACGCCGAGGGCGACCCTGCCGCGCAGACTCCTGTCCTGTACCCCCGCGGAACCCTGGCGATGGCCAACGCCGGCCCGGGAACCAACGGCAGCCAGTTCTTCCTCGTCTACGGCGATTCGCAACTCCCGCCCGCCTACACCGCCTTCGGCACGATCGACGAGACCGGTCTCGCCACCTTGGATGCCATCGCGGCCAAGGGGGCGCAGGGCGGTGCCTCCGACGGCGCACCGGCCGAGCCGGTGGACATCACCTCCATGCAGAGCGACCTGTGACACGCGTACCCGGTCTGGTGATCGCAGCCTCCGCTGCGGCACTTCTTCTCGCCGGCTGCTCCGGATCGACGGAGACCGCTGCCACGCCCACTCCGGCCGGTTCGACGACCGCTGCCTCGACGTCGGCCACGACGACCACACCGCGGCCGCCGCTGAATCTGTCGCGGTTCGGTGCGCTGCCGCCCGTTCCGCAGCCGACCACCGATACGGTCTCGTGTGCGTACCCGGCGGAGTCTCCGGCCGCCAAGGAGGTCGCTCCGCCTCCGACCGAGAACATCGACGTCTTCGGAACGGTCGACGTGACGCTGTCGACGACCCAGGGCGACATCGGAATGACGCTCGACCGTACCGAAGCCCCGTGCGCCGTCAACAGTGTGGTCAGCCTGGCTCAGCAGGGCTACTTCGACGGCGCACCGTGTCATCGGTTGACCACCTCCCCCGGCCTCGAAGTGTTGCAATGCGGCGACCCGTCGGGATCGGGCCGTGGCGGCCCCGGCTACAGCTTCGCCAACGAATACCCCACAACGGCGTTCGCCGACGATCCCGCGCAGGCCCAGAACCCGGTCGTCTACCCCCGTGGCACCCTGGCCATGGCCAATGCAGGCCCTGACACCAACGGCAGCCAGTTCTTCCTGGTGTACGCCGACTCGGTGCTGCCGCCGCAGTACACGGTGTTCGGCACCATCTCCGATGCCGGCCTGCAGACCCTCGACGCCATTGCGGCCGGTGGAGTCAGCGGCGGTGCAGAGGACGGAGCGCCGGCGAATCCGGTGGTCATCACCTCGGCAACCTGACGTACCGCACGACGACGACAGGGTGAGCAGAAGTTTCTGTTCACCCTGTTGTCGTATCGGGTCGGAATTCGGTCAGGCCGCCGAGGTGAGCCGGTACACGTCGTACACGCCCTCCACGTTGCGCACGACGTTGAGCACGTGCCCCAGATGCTTGGGGTCACCCATCTCGAACGTGAACTTGCTGATCGCCACCCGATCGCCCGACGTCGCGACGGATGCCGAGAGGATGTTGACCTTCTCGTCGGCCAGAGCCTTCGTGACGTCCGAGAGCAACCGATGCCGATCCAGGGCCTCGATCTGAATGGCCACGAGGAACACCGAGGAGGCCGACGGTGCCCACTGCACCTCGATGAAGCGCTCGGACTGCTCCTCGAGCGACCGCGCATTGGTGCAGTCGGTGCGGTGGACGCTGACCGACCCGCCGCGGGTGACGAACCCGAGTATCTCGTCCCCGGGTACAGGGGTGCAGCACTTGGCGAGTTTTGCCACGACACCCTCGGCACCGGTGACCAGTACCCCGGCGTCTCCGACCTGACGCGGTCTCGTCGGAATGGTCGACGGCGTAGAGCGCTCCGCGAGCTCTTCCTCGACGTCACCGACACCACCGAGATGAGCGACCAGCCTCTGCACGACGTGGCGAGCAGAAACGTGGTTCTCACCGACCGCGGTGTACAACGCCGACACGTCCACGTACCGCAGTTCGTGGGAGATGGCCGACATGGACTCGGCATTCATCAAGCGCTGCAACGGAAGTCCGCCGCGACGGACCTCTTTCGCGATGGCGTCCTTACCGGCTTCGAGGGCCTCTTCGCGACGTTCCTTGGCGAACCACTGACGGATCTTGGTCTTCGCACGCGGTGACGCGACGAAGCCCTGCCAATCTCGGCTCGGCCCGGCCGTGACGGCCTTGGACGTGAAGACCTCGACCACCTCGCCGTTGTCGAGGGTTCGTTCGAGTGCCACCAGGCGACCGTTGACCCGGGCTCCGATACAGCGGTGACCCACTTCGGTGTGCACCGCATAGGCGAAGTCGACCGGACAGGATCCGGCGGGAAGCGTGACGACATCGCCCTTCGGGGTGAAGACGAAGATTTCCTTGACCGCCAGGTCGTAGCGCAGAGATTCGAGGAACTCGCCCGGGTCGGCCGCTTCACGCTGCCAGTCGAGCAACTGGCGCATCCACGCCATGTCGTCGACCTCGGCGTTGTCCTGCGAGTGCTTGCCCTTGGTCTCCTTGTATCGCCAGTGAGCAGCGATACCGAACTCCGCGGTGCGGTGCATGTCCCTGGTGCGAATCTGCACTTCGAGTGGCTTGCCCTCGGGCCCGATCACCGTGGTGTGCAGCGACTGGTAGACGCCGTACCGTGGCTGCGCGATGTAGTCCTTGAAGCGGCCCGCCATCGGCTGCCACAGCGAGTGCACGACGCCGACCGCGGCATAGCAGTCGCGGATCTCGTCGCACAGAATGCGCACTCCCACGAGGTCGTGGATGTCGTCGAAGTCGCGGCCCTTGACGATCATCTTCTGGTAGATCGACCAGTAGTGCTTGGGACGTCCCTCGACGACGGCGCTGATTCTCGATGCCGCGAGTGTGGCGTTGATCTCGGCCCGTACCTTCTCGAGGTACGTGTCGCGGGACGGTGCCCGATCTGCGACCAGCCGAACGATCTCGTCGTACTTCTTGGGATGGAGAATGGCAAAGGCCAGGTCTTCGAGCTCCCATTTGACGGTAGCCATACCCAGCCGATGAGCAAGCGGCGCAATGACTTCCAGTGTTTCCTTGGCCTTGCGGGCCTGCTTCTCCGGGGGTAGGAATCGCATCGTGCGCATGTTGTGCAGTCGATCGGCGACCTTGATGACCAACACCCGCGGGTCCCGCGCCATCGCGATGATCATCTTTCGGATGGTCTCGCCCTCGGCGGCCGTCCCCAGTACGACCTTGTCCAGCTTGGTGACCCCGTCGACAAGATGGGACACCTCGTCACCGAACTCCTCGGTCAACTTGGCCAACGAGTAGCCGGTGTCCTCCACCGTGTCGTGCAGCAGGGCCGCAACCAACGTTGTGGTGTCCATACCCAGTTCGGCGAGGATGTTCGCCACGGCAAGTGGATGGGTGATGTACGGATCGCCGGACTTGCGCATCTGTGTGGAATGCAGCTCGTCCGCGACGTCGTAGGCCCGCTGCAGCAGCGTCAGATCGGCCTTGGGATACAGCTCGCGATGCAGACTGACCAGGGGTTCGAGGACGGGCTTGACCGCCGCGCTGCGTCCGGCCGTGATGCGACGAGCGAGCCGCGCCCGAACTCGACGGGAGGCCGAGGTGGGCACGGGTGGCGAATTGCGTGCACCCGAGGGCGCCTGGTCGTCGGCCTGCGCCGAATCACTCGACACCGGCTCGCGCACGCCCGGTCTGTCCACCACCGGATCGTTGACCACTGCGGTATCGACGACCGCGCTCGTATCGCCGGACGCGACCGAATCCGCACCGGTTCCCGGCCGATCGGCGACTGCGGGCCGCTCGGGCAAGGGCTGATCGATGTAACGGGTCACTCTCATCACCTCCTGCCACACATTCGCGCCGACGCCAGGACAGATCCGGTCGACGCTGTATCAGTCGACTTTAGTCCTCAGACTCGAACCAGGCAGGCGAGCGGGTAGTCACTGCACTTGCTGCGGCCGTCGAGCGCCTCTATTTCCAGCACCACGGTCGCCCCGACCACCACCGCGCCCTGCTCGGCCAGCAACCGAGCTGTCGCATCGACGGTACCGCCGGTGGCGAGGACATCGTCGACCACGAGCACCCGTCGACCGGCCAGCTCGATGGAGGTCGGAATCTGCAGTTCTGCGGTTCCGTACTCGAGATCGTAGGTTCGCGAGTGCACGGGCGGCGGCAGTTTGCCCGCCTTGCGTACAGCGAGCACCCCGCAACCGAGCTCGAGTCCCACGCCCGCTCCCAGCAGAAACCCTCGGGCATCGATGCCGGCCACCAGATCGACGTTCTCGAAACCCTCCGTCAGTGCCGTGACGACACTGCGCAACGCGGGCCCCTCCGCGAACACCGGGGTCAGGTCGCCGAACCGCACCCCGTCCACGGGAAAATCGTCCACCCACCGCGTCAGCCGATGCACGGCCGACACGGCATCACCGCGCACCCCGCCGTCCTGAGTCACTGTCGCATCGCTCATTTCAGAAGTACCCACCGATCCATGTTCCAGCCGGCACCGGCCGCCGTGGGGTTGGCCACGACGTCCTGCATACCGTCGCTGACGACGGTGGTGCGCGGCTCGCTGTACAGCGGAAGCGACGGCATGTCGTTCCACAGAATGTTCTCGCCCTCGGTCGCCAACGCCAGCACGCGCTCGGGATCGTCGGTCACCGCCAGCTGGTCGACGATCGAGTCGATCCGCCCGTTGCTGTACCCGCCCACGTTGAGGCCGATACCGGTTCGCAACGAGTACCGTGCGACGACGGACGACGCCGAGCCGGTCGGCCCTGGCAGCGACCCCGCGCCGCCGAGAACGGCGTCCACTGTTCCGGCACGAAGCGCGGACGGCGTGAACTCCGGTGAGCTCGCGTCCTCGACGGTTATCCCCGCCGCCGCACAATCGGTCGCCATTCGGCTGACCAGCTGAGAGCGGCGCGCGTCCGGTGCCAGGTAGCCGACGCGCACGGTCAGCGCACTGTTACCCGACGCGGCCAGTTCCTTGCCGGCGCGGTCCAGGTCCGACCGCTGGTACCGGTCGCCGACCGTCGCGGCCACCGAGGGGTACACCAGAGTGTCCGGTTGCATCAGCCGAGAATCGACGACGCTGGAGCTGGGCCCGGCCGGCGGTGCCTCGAAGCCAGGGTGCCCGAGTGTGTCGAACAGGTCCGTTCGCGGGATGCATGCGGCCACGGCCCGGCGAGCACTCGCCTCCGCCAGCGCGCCCTGGGTCGCGAACGTCAGCTGCTCGACGCCTCGCGACGGTTCCGTGACGGTCTCGAACCCCTCGGTCGAACCCAGATCGATCGCGCCCGCACCCTGGTCGATCACGTCCAGAGATCCGTCGGCAATCTTGGCCGGGACGTCGGTGCCCTTGGGCCAGATCACGACTCTTTGCGTCTCGGGCGGAATGCCCCACCAGGCGTCGTTTGCGACCAGAACCAACCCGTCCTCGGGGGTGTACGAGTCGACGCGGTACGGACCGGCCGACGGCAACAGAGACGTGTCGACAGAACCGGGCGTCAACGTCCACCCGGTGTTCCAGAAATCGGCGATCCGAGAGACGACACCGTCATCGCCGGCCACTATGGGATCGACGACGTTCGGTACCCCGGCCGCGCGCGCAGCCACGTGTGCGGGCAACAGATCGGTGGCACCGAAGAGAGCTCGCCAGTTCTGGTAGCTGCGGCCCGGGGCGAAGACGACGGTGGCGTCCTTGGACCCGGGGACGCAGTCGATGCTCGCGATGTCGGAGTATCCCGCCGTCGACGCCGCGTCGAACAGGGGACGGTCGGTGGCGAACCGGCCGCTGTTGGCGGCCCACGCCAGCACCAGGTCATCGCACGCCATCGGTGCGCCGTCGGAGTATTTCGCCGCAGGCGCGATCGTGTACTGCAGCGTCAGAACGTCCCCAGGCACCACGGCGACGGTACCGATGTCGTTGTCCGACAGCGCATCACCGTCCGGTCCCAGATAGCTGAACCCGACCTGGACTCGTGTGAACGCCTGACGCGCTCCCGACGCGGCCCCGTCGACGGTCCTGGCGTTGTAGTTGTTCACCACGTTGTCGAACGAATACCCGATGGAAGGCACCTTGTCCTCCGAGGCCGAACATGCGGTGAGCGACGCTGCGGCCAGACCCGCTGCCAGCAGTGCCGCGCTCCACCTACGTTCCACGTGCACTCTCCATCTCTACGATCTCGCTATCGGCGCTTCTTGTTCCGCTTCCCAGTGGGGCGATTGCCGGGCTGCGGTGCCGACGCCTTGCTGACATCCACGCCGACGGCCACCGGTTCGGGTGCGAGACCGGCGGCGCGCGCCGCCGCGTCGGCACGCTTGGAGTGGACCTTGCGAGTGTGGACCGCGACCGGGCCCCACTTCTCCTTCAGGGTCACCAACAGCGGCGTGGCGAAGAAGATGGACGAGTAGGCACCGACGATCATGCCGACGAGCTGCACGAGAGCGAGATCCTTGAGCGTTCCCACGCCCAGCAGCCAGACCGCGACGATCATCAACGCGATGACCGGCAGAACACCGATCACGGTCGTGTTGATCGATCGCATCAGAGTCTGATTCACGGCGAGGTTGGCCTGCTCCGCGTACGTCTTGCGGTGCAGGTTCAAGATGCCTCGGGTGTTCTCCTCCACCTTGTCGAACACCACGACGGAGTCGTACAGCGAGAAGCCCAGAATGGTCAGCAGACCGATCACCGTGGCCGGGGTCACCTCGAAGCCGACGAGTGAATAGACGCCCGCGGTGACGACGAGGTCGAAGCCCAATGCGGCCAGGGCCGCCAGCGCCATGTCTCGTTCGTATCGGATGGCGATGTAGATGCTGACGATCACCAGGAACACCGCGAGGGCTATCAGAGCCTTCTGGGTGATCTGACTCCCCCACGTCTCACTCACGTCGGAGACGCTGATGGCATTGGGCGTTGCGGTGCCCGAGTTGTCCTGCGGCTGGAAGGACTGGAACAGCGCCTGTCGAAGAGTGTCGACTTCGGCTGGATCGAGCGCCTCGGAACGGATCTGCACCGTGGCCGCGGCACCCGAGCCGACCGTCTGGACAGACACCGGGGGCATGCCCAGCGAGTCGTTGTAGACGGTTTCGACCTGCTCGGTGGAGATGTTGTCCGCGGCGGGCAATGCGATGCGGGTGCCGCCCTCGAAGTCGATACCGAGCGTGAACCCACGCACGAGGAAGCTGAGCAGGCAGATCAGCACGATGACGCCGGTCAGCACGTAGTAGAACCTGCGGCGTCCGACGATCTCGAATGCACCGGTGCCGGTGTAGAGACGAGAGAACCAACTGTGCCTGGGCTGCGTGGACTGGTCGACGCTCGAATCGTCGAGAGGCGATGGGGTCGAGGTGGCCGTATCGGACATGTCATGCCTCCTTCGACGGCGACGCGGCGCCGGTCTTGACGGCGACTGCCTTGTTGGCGGCGCGCTTTCGTTCGAGCGCGATCTGCTGGACCGCGCCGAGACCGTTGACGGACGGCTTGGACCAGAATTTCGACTTCGACGCCAGATTCACCAGCGGCCACGTCACCAGCACCACGACGATGACATCGAGGATGGTCGTCAGTCCCAGGGTGAACGCGAAGCCGCGCACCTGACCGACTGCCAGTACGTACAGAACGGCAGCGGCGATGAAGCTGACCGCGTTGCCGGACAGGATGGTCTTGCGTGCGCGGGCCCAACCGCGGGGCACTGCTGATCGGAAGCTGCGGCCCTCGCGAATCTCGTCCTTGATGCGTTCGAAGAACACCACGAAAGAGTCCGCGGTCATGCCGATACCGATGATCAGGCCGGCGATGCCGGCGAGGTCGAGGGTGAAGCTGATCCACCTGCCGAGCAGGATCAGGATGCCGTAGACGACGAGCCCGGCCAGCGCCAACGACAGAGCCGTGAGCAGGCCGAGGGCTCGGTAGTACAACAGGCAGTAGACCAGCACGAGGGCCAAGCCGATGGCACCGGCGATCAGGCCTGCTTCGAGTGACGCCAATCCCAATGTGGCCGAGACCGTTTCGGCCTCGGAGGACACGAACGACAGAGGCAGCGAACCGTACTTGAGCGTGTTGGCCAGTTCGGAAGCGCTCTGCGCGTTGAAGTTGCCGGTGATCGACGTGGCACTACCGGCGGGAGTGGCACCCTGAATGACCGGCGCGCTGATCACCTTCGAGTCCAGTACGAATGCGGCCTGCTTCTGCAGGTTCGCAGCCGTGAACTGCGCCCAGGTGTTCGACCCCTCGGAATCGAACGTCAGGCTCACCTGGAACTGAGCCTGCTGGTTGTCGAATCCCGACGTCGCGTCGGCGATCTGCTGACCGTCGATGATCGTCGGACCGAGAAGGTAGACAGCTGTTCCGTCGGTGGAGCAGGCCACGAGCGGGAGTGCAGGATCGTCGTTGCCGGCGAGCGGGTCCGCGGCGTTGCAATCGAGCGACTGCATGGCGAGCTGCTGTATCTGCTGATCCTCGCTCTGACGAAGCGCCTTCGCGTCGGCGATCTCCTGGGCTGCGCGATCGGCGTCGGACAGCGACGCGTTTTCGGCGGGATCACTCGAGGTCGGGGCGTCCGTCGCGGGTGCGTCCGAGGCCGGAGCACCGGTTGTCGGAGCGGGGGTCGGGTCGACCGTCGTCGGATCCTGCGCCGGAAACACCCGACTCTGCGGAGCCGCTGGAGCAGCAGGATCGACGGCTGTCGCCGGATCTGCCGGCGCAGCCGGGTCCGTCGGAGTCTGCGGAGAACCCGGCGTCGCCTGGCCTGCGGATGGTGCAACCGACCCCACCACCGGACGAATGAACAGTCGAGCGGTCTGCCCCAGAGTTCTCGCCTGAGAGCTGTCGTCACCGGGCACCGTGATGACGAGATTGTCGCCGTCGATGACCACCTCGGAACCGGACACGCCGAGACCGTTGACGCGGGTCTCGATGATCTGCTGCGCCTGCTTGAGGCTGTCCTGCGACGGCGCATTCCCGTCGGGCGTGCGTGCAGTCAGCGTCACTCGCGTGCCGCCCTGCAGGTCGATTCCCAACTTCGGCGAGGGGTCTTTGTCTCCGGTGAAGAAGACCAGGGCATACACCGACGCCATCAGCACCGCGAAGACGGCGAGATAGCGGGCGGGATGCACCGATCCGCTGGAAGGTGCCACGGTGTGTGATTCTCCTCTGGGCGGTGGAAAAGTGTCTGTTCCTGTTGGCTCGTGCCTCGTTGTGTCAGCGGCGGGCGGTGCGATTGTGCACCACGACGCTCACCGCAGACGAAACCGCTGCCGGATTGTGTCTCCGACAGCGGTTCGGATCTTCGTTACGTCACTCTTTTTCGAGGCGCTTCGTCGTCTGCTCGACGGTTTCGTCGGCGGGGTTCCCGACGTCCTTGTGCAGCGACGGAGCTGCCGGCTCGGTGGGGCCGACCGCGGCGGTGCCGGCGCCGGGCACCGAATCGAAGGTGTTCTCGTCCGACTCGCCGTCGTCGAACTCGGTGTCGTCGGGCAGAACCTCACGCACGACGGCGCGTGACCACGTCGTGATGACGCCGTCGGCGATCTCGAGGTCGATCGTGTCGTCCTCGACCAGGACCACTCGTGCATACAGGCCTGCGGTGGTGACGACCTCGTCGCCGACCTTCAGCGAGTCCTGCATTTCCGTGGTCTTGGCCAGCACCTTCTTCTGTCGGCGCGCGTTGAGAAACAGCGGTACCAGAAGGGCCACGATCAGCAGCGGAAACAGCAAATCCATCGGAAGGTCAGTCCTCGAAGTTCGGTTCGATAATCGTCATTGTCTCGTGCGAGAACATCGCTGGTGCGGGCCTCGCAGCTACCCAGTGTGCCATCACCTGTGGCCCGCTCGGTCCGTTCGTCTCGTGTTGCGGCCGTTTCACTCGAATAATCCCTGCTGGACCTCGGCCGATCGCACCGAAATTCCCCCGACTGCGAGGTCCGGCGGTGGGGTGAGACCGAGGTGGTGCCAGGCGGCGGCGGTGGCGACGCGACCGCGCGGCGTGCGGGCGATCATCCCGGCCCGTACCAGGAACGGCTCACACACTTCCTCGACCGTCGAGGGCTCCTCGCCGACGGCGACAGCGAGAGTGGACACTCCCACCGGTCCCCCGCCGAAACTTCGGATCAGCGCGCTGAGGACGGCACGGTCGAGGCGATCCAGTCCGAGCTTGTCCACGTCGTAGACCACGAGCGCGGCCTTGGCGGTGTCCTGGGTGACGGTGCCGTCCCCGCGCACGTCCGCGTAGTCGCGAACTCGGCGCAGCAGTCGGTTCGCGATTCGGGGTGTGCCACGCGAGCGTCCTGCGATCTCGGCGCAGCCGTCTCGGTCGATGGGGACACCCAGAATCCCGGCGGATCGCATCAGAATTCGTTCGAGTTCACTTGGCTCGTAGAAATCCATGTGCGCCACGAACCCGAAGCGGTCGCGCAGCGGTCCGGTGAGCGCGCCGGACCGGGTGGTCGCACCGACGAGAGTGAACGGGGCGACCTCCAAGGGAATGGATGTCGCTCCCGGCCCCTTGCCGACGATCACGTCGACACGGAAGTCCTCCATGGCCAGATACAACATTTCCTCGGCCGGCCGGGCGATCCGATGAATCTCGTCGATGAACAGCACGTCCCCTTCGACGAGGTTGCTGAGCATCGCGGCCAGATCGCCCGCACGCTCGAGGGCGGGCCCGGAGGTCAACCGCAGTGACGTGCCGAGTTCCGCGGCGATGATCATCGCCATGCTGGTCTTTCCCAGGCCGGGCGGACCCGACATCAGGATGTGATCGGGGGTGCCGCCGCGCATCTTCGCCCCCGAGAGCACCAGCTGCAGTTGCTCACGCACCCGAGGCTGACCGATGAAATCGGTGAGGTTCTTCGGACGCAGACTGGTCTCGATGTCGAGGTCGTCGGACATGGCCTCCGCACCGACCTGGGATTCCCCGAACTCGTCGTCCTCGGTCACGCCGACCTACCTGGACTTACCGAGGTACGCCAACGCGGCCCGCAGTGCGGTGGACGTCGTGGCCTCGGGCTGCTGTGCGAGTACCGCGTCGGTGGCCTCCTCGGCCTGCTTCGCCGGAAATCCGAGACCGATCAGGGCTTCGACGATCTGATCGCGCATCGAGTTGCCGGCCCCGGAACCGGGCACCGCGGAACTGCCGGCGCGGCCGACAACGGCGTCGACCTTGTCTCGCAGCTCGACCACCATCCTCTCGGCCCCGCGCTTGCCGATACCGGGAACTCTGGTGAGGGCCCCGATGTCGCTGTCCGCCAAAGCTGTTCGCAGGGAGTCGGGTTCGTGTACCGCAAGTGTGGCCATCGCAATTCGTGGCCCGACTCCGGACACCGTGAGCAGCAGCTCGAACAGCTCACGTGATTCCTTGTCGGGAAACCCGTACAGCGTTTGCGAGTCCTCGCGAACGATCATGGTGGTGAGCAGAGTGGACTCGCTCCCCCGATGCAGCGTCGCCAACGTCGCCGGTGTGGCATTGACGCGATATCCGACACCGGCCGCCTCGAGTACTGCGTGATCGAGAGCGATGTCGATCACCGACCCGCGAATGGATGCGATCACCGTGCGCCCGCCTCCTTCTTGGCCAGTTTCTCGATTTTGCGCGCCACGGCGGCGCGAGCTTTGCGTTCCTCGGCCAGACGCGCGTCGTACTTGCGCTTCTGTTCGGCGGCCATCGCCTCGGCTTTGGCCATCCGGGCGATCATCGGGGCGCGCCAGCAGTGACAGATACCCAGAGCCAACGCATCTGCGGCATCAGCGGGAGTCGGCGCGGTCTGCAGCCCGAGAATGCGCATGACCATGGCGGTGACCTGCGCCTTGTCGGCCGAACCGTTGCCGGTGACGGCTGCCTTCACCTCACTGGGAGTGTGGAAGCAGACGTCGATACCGCGCCGGGCCGCAGCCAGTGCGATGACGCCGCCTGCCTGCGCGGTGCCCATGGCCGTCCGTACGTTGTGCTGAGCGAACACTCGCTCGATCGCCACGACCGACGGCTTGTGTGTATCGAGCCAGTATTCCGCTGCTTCGGATATCCGCAGCAGACGCTGCGCGAGATCCATGTCGGCGGGAGTCCGGACCACATCCACGTCGAGAGCGACGACTGTGCGACCGACGCCTCCCTCGATCAAACTGAGCCCACACCTGGTGAGACCGGGGTCGACACCCATCACCCGCACGCCACCACACCTTCCGCTTACGAACTGTTGTTCGATAGCGTAGCGGAGCGCACCGACGGATCAGGGCTACGACACCCGGTCGATCACCGTGAGCAAAAGGACCGGGTCAGTCCTCGTCGTCCAGTTCGGCCATGACCTCGTCCGACAGGTCGACGTTGGACCAGACGTTCTGCACGTCGTCGCTGTCTTCGAGGGCGTCGATCAGCTTGAAGACCTTGCGCGCTCCGTCTGCGTCCACCGGGACGTTGACCGAAGCCTGGAAGCTCGCCTCCGCGGAGTCGTAGTCGATGCCCGCGTCCTGCAGTGCGGTACGCACTGCGATCAAATCGGTCGGCTCACTGACGATCTCGAACGTGTCGCCGTTGTCGTTCACTTCCTCGGCACCGGCCTCGAGAACCGCCATCAACACGTCGTCCTCGCTCTGTCCGTTCTTCTCGAGCGTCACGACGCCTTTGCGTGAGAAGAGGTAGGACACCGAACCCGGATCGGCCATGTTTCCGCCGTTTCGAGTCATTGCTACTCGAACCTCGCCTGCTGCACGATTGCGGTTGTCGGTGAGGCACTCGATGAGGATGGCGACACCGTTGGGGCCGTAACCCTCGTACATGATGGTCTGCCAGTCGGCTCCGCCCGCTTCTTCGCCGGCTCCGCGCTTGCGCGCACGTTCGATGTTGTCGTTGGGAACCGACGTCTTCTTCGCCTTCTGGATGGCGTCGTAGAGCGTCGGGTTGCCCGTGGGGTCACCACCACCCGTGCGGGCCGCCACCTCGATGTTCTTGATGAGCTTGGCAAACGACTTGCCGCGTCGGGCGTCGATCACCGCCTTCTTGTGCTTGGTGGTGGCCCATTTTGAGTGGCCGCTCATGCGATAGAGCCCCTTCCTGCTCGAATTCGGTGTTGTCGACTTTACTCGCCCGTGTCATCGCTCCGCCCCAACCGGCGATTACGGGTTTCTACGCGCTGCGCACCATGTCCACGAAGAGTCGGTGCACTCGATCGTCTCCGGTGACCTCGGGATGGAAGCTGGTGGCCAGCACTCGGTTCTGCCGCACGGCAACCACGCGGCCCGCAGCTGGCCCGTTCGGGACGGTGGCGAGTACTTCGACGTCCGCACCGACACGCTCGACCCAAGGCGCACGAATGAACACTGCGCGCATCGGTCCGCCCTCGATCTCGGCGAATTCGAGATCGGTCTCGAACGAGTCGACCTGTCGGCCGAAAGCGTTGCGGCGCACGGTGATATCGAGACCGTCGAGGTGTTCCGCGTCGGGCCTGGTGTCGAGAATGTCCGACGCCAACAGGATCATCCCCGCGCACGATCCGTACGCGGGCATACCCTCGGCCAGACGAGCGCGCAGCGGCCCGAGCAGATCGAATACACCGAGCAGAGTGCTCATCGTCGTGGATTCGCCGCCGGGAATGATCAACCCGTCGATTCGGGCGAGTTCGTCCGGCCTCCGCACGGTGATTCCGTGCGCACCGCTCGACTCCAGTGCGGCCAAGTGCTCGCGAACATCGCCCTGCAGTGCGAGTACGCCGATCGTCGGCGGCGTCACTTCAATCCGAAGGGATCGACGTGTGGCTTCGAGGTGTCCCGCTCGAAGCGCATCAGTCCCTCTTGGACGACGGCGGCGACCATACGACCGGAGATGTCGAAGATTCGCCCCTGTGCCAGTGCTCGTCCGAAATCAGCGGACGGCGACGTCTGGTCGTAGAGCAGCCATTCGTCCGCTCGGAACGGCCTGAGGAACCACAGCGCGTGATCGAGGGAGGCCGTCTGCGTGACGGCGTCCGGGTGCGGCACCTTGGCCGATCCGATGAGCGTCATGTCGCTCATGTAGGCGAGCGCGCAGACATGGAACACCTGATCGTCGGGCAGCGTGTCGCGGTACCTGAACCAGACCCGTTGCTGCGCAGCGAAACTGGGATGCTTGACGGTCTGATCGTCGGGAATGAGACGGATGTCCCATTCGGACCACTCCTTGTAGTAGGAGGTGTCGTACTCCGCCAGAGTGGTCGGGTCGGGCAACGATTCCGGTCCGACCACCTCGGGCATGAGGTCCTGATGGGAGATCCCGTCGTCGTCGCCGTGGAACGAGGCGGACATCGTGAAGATGGCCTTGCCGTGCTGAATTCCGGTCACTCGACGGGTGCAGAACGACCGGCCGTCCCGAATACGATCGACCATGAACACGGCCGGCTCGTTCGGGTTACCCGGCCGGAGAAAGTAGCCGTGCAGCGAATGCACGCGGAACTCGGGTGCCACGGTGCGCACGGCCGCGACGAGCGCCTGGCCGGCAACCTGGCCGCCGAACGTCCGCGGCAGCCGGCTCGGGAACGTGCGTCCCCGATAGATGTCGTTCTCGATTCGTTCCAATTCGAGAATGTCCTCGATGCTGGCCATGGCTGTGTCCACCTTTCTGTGACAACGGCTCAGGCTAACAATGAGTGGACCAGGCAAGATGGTCGGTGTGGGTCAACCGATACCGATATTTCCCGATCTTCTGACCAGGTCGATCGTCGATGCGTGCCCCGCCGGGTCGCGAACGATCGTTGTCGTCGACGGTGCCGACGCCGCGAAGCCGGTCGAGTTCGCCACTCACACAGCCGAACACGCCCGCGCACAGGGCAGGCCTGCCGACGTCGTCGACCTGCACGATTACGTCCGGCCGGCGTCCATTCGATTCGAGTATTCGCGAACGGACGAATTGAGCTACCGCACTGTGTGGTTCGACTACGATGCCGTGATCCGCGAGGTCATCGCGCCGCTGCGTTCCGGTGGCCGAGGTCACTATCTGCCGCGTCTGTGGGATGAGGCAACCGATCGATCCGCCCGCGCTCGTACCGTCGAGGCCGCGCCGAATCACATAGTCCTGATTGCCGGCCCGATGCTGCTGGGCCGAGGACTGGACGTCGATCTTCGAGTGCAGTTGCGGTTGTCCGAGGGTGCGCTGCGTCGGAGAACCGACACGGCCGACCAATGGACCTGCACGGCACTGCTCGAGTACTACGACTCGATCGACGACTACGCCGAGCGGCCGGACTTCGCGGTCCGGTGGGACCATCCGGACCGCCCGGCACTGGAAAGCAGTCAGTAGCTGCGCAGCCGGAAGAGGACGGTCACCAACCGCGCTCGGCGAGACGGTGTGCGACGGGCAGGTCGTCGACGTTGATGCCGACCATCGCCTCGCCGAGTCCACGGGAGACCTTGGCGAGGACATCCGGGTCGTCGAAGAAGGTAGTGGCCTTGACGATTGCCTCGGCACGTTCTTTCGGGTTGCCGGACTTGAAGATTCCCGATCCGACGAACACTCCCTCGGCACCGAGTTGCATCATCATCGCTGCGTCGGCCGGGGTGGCGATACCGCCGGCGGTGAACAACGTGACGGGCAGCTTTCCGGCACGGGCGATTTCGACGACGAGATCGTACGGAGCCTGCAATTCCTTCGCCGCGACGTAGAGCTCGTCTTCGGGAAGTGATGTGAGACGACGAATCTCGTCGCGAATCTTGCGCATGTGGGTCGTCGCGTTCGAGACGTCGCCGGTGCCGGCCTCGCCCTTGGAGCGAATCATGGCTGCGCCCTCGGTGATTCGACGCAGTGCTTCACCCAGGTTGGTGGCACCACACACGAACGGAACGGTGAAATTCCACTTGTCGATGTGATTGGCGTAGTCGGCCGGGGTGAGGACCTCGGACTCGTCGATGTAGTCGACACCCAGGCTCTGCAGGATCTGCGCCTCGACGAAGTGCCCGATGCGGGCCTTGGCCATCACCGGAATGCTGACCGAGGAGATGATGCTGTCGATCATGTCCGGATCGCTCATCCGCGACACCCCGCCCTGCGCGCGGATGTCGGCGGGAACGCGCTCGAGCGCCATGACGGCAACGGCACCGGCATCCTCGGCGATCTTCGCCTGGTCTGCGGTGACCACGTCCATGATGACGCCGCCCTTGAGCATCTCGGCCATACCGCGCTTGACGCGAGCGGTGCCGATTCCGTTCTCGTTGGACCCGCCGTCAGCGGATCCAGTGGAAGCAGCGGGCGAATTGGGGGCGTGTGGGGTACTCAAGCCAACTCCTGTGTTCTCGGCAGTCCGGATCTTCGCGCAGAGCCGCGGCCCTGCCCGCGAAGGGGCGGGCCGGCGCGGCGACGCGCCCAGAACTGTAGGCCGCTACCGCGCCGTTTCCCATAACCACTTGAAGATTGCTGGACTGGTCGGAAAGGTCCAGATTGTCAGCGGATGGCCCTGACGTCCGGGTCGCCACGTCGCGCGAGCGCTACGTTGACCTCGTCGAGAAGTTCGGCCAGATCCTGTGGGTACACGTTCTCGCCGACCGCACTCAGTGCCCGGATGTCTGCCTCGGTACACCAGCGATGCCCGGTGACGGTTCGTCGCTCGAAGTCCGTGAACCCGGCACTCTCGGGCTCGAACTCCTGCGTCCGATGTGCGAAGAACAGTTCCTCGGACCGGATCAACGTTCCGTTGAACGGGAAGGTCGCGACTCGACGCCACAGCGGTCCGCGCAGGTCGGACGCGTCGACGGTCAGGCCGGTCTCCTCGTGCACTTCGCGTACCGCGGCCTCGCGAAGGGACTCCCCCTTCTCCACCGCACCTCCGATGGTGAACCAGAAGAACGTCTCGGGCACCGTGGGGTCGTGTCCACGCAGGAGCAGGACACGGCCACGCTCGTCGAGCAACACCACCCGCGCAGAGGTACGCGGCGTCGCCCGGGTCTCACTACCGAACGTTGCCGCGGCCGAGCGCTCCGCGATCTCGAAGTACGACGGCAGGGCCGCGGTGCCGCCGAGATGCAGCCACCGCACCGGACGGCGAACCCGCAGAGCGAGGGTGTCTCGGACGGCGTCGTTGTGGAAGCGTCGTGCGATCAACACGCGTGCTTCGGCGTCGGCGAGTTCGGCGACCAGTTGTGGTGGCAGCGCAGCCGGTTCGACAACGGCGAGTGCCATGGACACCGCGTTCTCCGCTTCCTCCCGCTGAGACCGGTCGGCGCGTTCGGCTCGATCTGCCAGTGCAGCAAGCTCTTTGCTCGACGACACCGAGCCGCGGGTGGCGGCCGACACGGCTCGCGCGACGACGGCTCGGCGCGCGAGTGCGGCGTCGAGGGCCTGCCAGGCGAGGTCTGTGCGAACGTGGAGCCGATCGAGTCGGTTGGCGGTTCCGTAGGCCCACAGCCCGACGACGAGGATCAGAACCGCGATCAGTCCGAGAACCAGGATGGTGACGGCAGACAGTGTCATCAGCTCGCGGCTCGCACTTTCTGCCCGCCGAGGGTGACCGTCTCGTACACGCGCAGGATCTGCTCGGCGACGACAGGCCAGTCGTACGTGGACACGGCCGCCGAGGCGGCGTCGACGAGACGCTCGCGGACGGCGTCGTCGGACAGAATGGAGGTGACGGCTGCCGCGAGTGCCGCGGAATCGTCGATCGGAACCAGCAGGCCACATGCGCCGTCGCGTAGGACCCTACGGAAAGCGTCCAGTTCGCTTGCCACCACGGGGGTTCCGGCTGCCATCGCCTCCACCAGAACGATGCCGAAGCTTTCGCCGCCGAGGTTGGGGGCGCAATACACGTCGGCGCTACGCATCGCGGAAGCCTTCGTCGCGTCGTCCACCTGGCCGAGGAAGGTCAGATGCGAGGCCAGCGCACCTGCTTCCTTGCGGAGCTTGTCCTCGTCGCCCCGGCCGACGATGAGAATTTCGATGTCGGGGTGAGATTCGACGAGGGCCGGTAACGCGCCCAGCAGCACGGCCATTCCCTTGCGCGGTTCGTCGAAGCGGCCCAGGAACAGCACTGTCCGGCCCGGACGTGGATAGCCGTCGAGCACGTCTGCGTCGGCGAACGCCGGCACGTCGACTCCGTTCGGAATTTCGACCGCATCGGACCCGAGCGCCTCGACCTGCCATCGCCGTGCCAACTCGGACACGGCGATCCGGCCGCTGATCTTCTCGTGATAGGGCCGCAGCACGCCCTGGAACGTGCTGAGCACGAGAGACTTGGTGGTGGATGTGTGGAACGTGGCCACGATCGGGCCGTCCGCGGCCTTGAGTGCCAGCATCGACAGACTCGGCGCATTGGGCTCGTGAATGTGCAGCACGTCGAAGTCGTTCTCCGAGATCCACTTTCGGATCCGTGAGTACGTCACCGGGCCGAATCGCAGCCGGGCGACCGACCCGTTGTACGGAATGGCCAAGGCTTCTCCGGCCGACACCACGAATTCGGGGAGCTCGACGCCGTCCGAGGCGGGAGCCAGAACGCTGACCCGGTGACCGCGTTCGATGAAGACCTCGGCCAGCTGCTGGACGTGGGCCTGTACTCCGCCCGGCACGTCGAACGAGTACGGGCACACCATGCCGATTCTCATGTGCCCTCGATTCGGGCTCGTCGCTCTGCCGACCAGTCGCTCATCCACAGCGGCTGCAGCATGTGCCAATCGGCGGGATGAGCGCGGATTCCGGCGGCGAAATGATCCGCAACCGTCTGTGTCGCAGCGGCTACTCCCTGCGAGACGTCCACCGCGGGCGAGATGTCGAATCCCCAACCGTCGCCGTCGAAATAGCCGTGTACCGGGAGCAGCGTGGCACCGGTGTCGATGGCGAGCTTGGCCGCACCTGCCGGCATTCGTGTCGGTTCCCCGAAGAAGGTCACCGGTACTCCGTGCTTGGCCAGGTCTCGTTCGCCGAGCAGGCAGACCACCTTGTTCTGGCGCAGTCTGTCGGACAACGCGAGCAGGGGCGGTTGCTCGCCGCCGCTGAGCGGAAAGATCTCGAATCCCAGGCTCTCGCGATACGCCACGAAGCGTTGGTACAGCGACTCCGGCTTCAGCCTCTCGGCCACGGTCGAGAGGCCACCGTGCGTTCGTACCAACCACATTCCGGCCATGTCCCAGTTGCCGCTGTGCGGTAGTGCGAGCACCACTCCCTTGCCGGCACCGAGCGCCGCTTCGAGATGTTCCTTGCCGTACACGCATCGATCGATGACGGCCGCCTGAGCGGTCAGGTCCATCGACGGCAGCCGGAATGCCTCACGCCAGTACCGGGCGTAGGAGCGAACACTCTCTCGGATCAGGTCATCCGGGACCTGCTCCGCCGTGGTCCCCAGCACCCGAGCGAGATTGCGGCGCAGCTGATCCGGGCCGCCGTTACGGGACGAGGCGAAGTCGGCACCGCGGTCGAACAACCGACGGGCGACACCCTCGGGTAACGACCGGACGAGACGCCACCCCGCGGCGTACCCGGCGTCGGACGCGCGTTCCGACAGATTCATGACGGCTCCACACCGCCGTCGTCGGAGACCGATGGAGCCGGCGGCACGATGATGTCGCGGGCACCCTCGGATCCGCGGACGGCGAGCACTCGTTGGAACACGGTCACGATGCTCAGCGCGGCAAGAATCCACATTGCGGGATAGATGAGACTGTCCAGCCACGGTATGTCGAAATGTCTTCCGACACCGGTGAGCCCGGCCCCGACCAGAACGATGACGAGGCGGTCGGGTCGTTCGATCCAACCACCGTCCGCGGACAGGCCGCTGGCCTCGGCGCGCGCTTTGGCGTACGAGATGACCTGCGAGGTGACCAGGCAGACGAGAGTGGCAACGAGCAGTAGCTTGTCGTTCTCGGAATACACGGCCCACCAGGCCAAGCCGCCGAAGATCGCGCCGTCCGCAACGCGGTCGCACGTCGCGTCGAGAACGGCACCGTACTTGGTGCCGCCTCCGCGTGCGCGAGCCATCGCACCGTCGAGCATGTCGAACAGAACGAACAGGGTGATGACGATCGAGCCCCACCACAGGTAGCCGGCAGGGAACATCGTCACCGCAGCGGTCACGGTGACGACCGTGCCGATGATTGTCACCGAGTCCGGAGTCAGGCCGGTGCTGTTGAGCGCTCGGCCCAACGGGGCCGTCAACTTCGAGACCGGCGCACGGCCGAAGATGCTCAGCACGCCGCACTCTCCCCTTGCCGGTGGTTCATTCGTTCCAGGCCGAGGCAAGCAGGGCCCGAGTGTCGCGGAGCAGTTGCGGCATCACCTTGGCACCGCCGATCACCGTGATGAAGTTCGCGTCACCACCCCACCGCGGCACGATGTGCTGGTGCAGGTGCTCGGCCAGCGAACCGCCTGCAGCCGCCCCGAGGTTGAGGCCGACATTGAAACCGTGCGGGCTCGACACTCGCTTGATCACGCGAATCATCTTCTGCGTGAACGCCATCAGCTCCGAGCTCTCGGCGGGCGTGAGATCCTCGAGCGCCGCGACACGTCGGTACGGCACGATCATCGTGTGGCCGGGGTTGTACGGGTACAGGTTGAGTACGGCATACACCGATTCGCCGCGCGCGACGACCAGTCCGTCCTCGTCCGTCATCTTCGGGATGTCGGAGAACGGCTCCGTCGACTTCGCCGAACCCTCCGCCGAACCCTGTGGGGCCTCGGCGATATACGACATCCGATGGGGAGTCCACAATCGCTGCAGCCGATCCGGTTCACCGGCACCGGTGGCGACGATCGACTCGTCGTGTTCTTCCATGTCAGCTCACTCCGGCGGTACTGGTCTGCACGAGTTCGGCGGTCGGTGATGCGTTGTTTCGCGCGGCGATCCACTCGGTGATCACGGTCACGGCCTCCGCCACCGGAACCCCGTTGACCTGAGTGCCGTCCCGGAATCGGAAGCTGACGGCACCTGCTTCGACGTCGCGCTCGCCGGCCAGCAGCATGAACGGGACCTTCTGCGCTGTCTGATTGAAGATTTTCTTCTGCATTCGGTCGTCGCTCGCATCGACCTCGGCCCTGACTCCGCGCTTCTTCAGTTCCTTCACCACCGCGAAGAGGTGGTCCTGATGCACCTCGGCCACCGGAATTCCGACGACCTGCACGGGCGCCAGCCAGGCCGGGAAAGCACCGGCGTAGTGCTCGGTCAGCACACCGAAGAACCGCTCGATGGATCCGAACAGGGCACGGTGAATCATCACCGGGCGCTCCTTGGTACCACCGGAACCGGTGTACTCGAGCTCGAAACGCTCGGGCAGGTTGAAGTCGAGCTGAATGGTCGACATCTGCCAGGTGCGGCCGAGCGCATCCTTCGCCTGCACCGAGATCTTCGGACCGTAGAACGCGGCACCGCCCGGGTCGGGCACCAGATCGAGACCCGACGCCGCGGCCACCTCGGCGAGGGTGGTGGTCGCCTCCTCCCAAACTTCGTCGCTGCCGACGGACTTCGCCGGATTGCGAGTCGACAGTTCGAGGTAGAAGTCGTCGAGTCCGTAGTCCTTGAGCAGTCCGAGAACGAATTCCAGAGCACGAGTCAGCTCGTCGCGCATCTGGTCGCGAGTGCAGAAGATGTGCGCGTCGTCCTGAGTCATGCCGCGTACTCGGGTCAGACCGTGGATGACGCCGGACTTCTCGTAGCGGTACACCGTTCCGAACTCGAACAGACGCAGCGGCAGTTCGCGGTACGAGCGCCCTCGGGAGCGGAAGATCAGATTGTGCATCGGGCAGTTCATCGGCTTGAGGTAGTAGTCCTGGCCGGGCTTGCGCACGTCGCCGTTCTCGTCGAGTTCGGCGTCCAGGTGCATCGCCGGGAACATGCCGTCCCGGTACCAATCGAGGTGGCCGGAGACCTCGTAGAGATGGCCCTTGGTGATGTGCGGGGTGTTGACGAACTCGTAGCCCTCTTCGATGTGGCGCTGCCGCGAGTAGTTCTCGAGTTCGTTGCGGATGACGCCGCCCTTGGGGTGGAACACCGGAAGACCGGAACCCAGTTCGTCGGGAAAGCTGAACAGGTCCAACTCGGAACCGAGCTTGCGGTGATCACGACGTTCGGCTTCGGCGAGCAACTCGAGATGCGCATCGAGCGCCTCGGTGGACTCCCAGGCGGTGCCGTAGATGCGTTGCAGATCGGCGTTGTCCTGGTTGCCCCGCCAGTACGCAGCCGAGCTGCGGGTGAGCTTGAACGCCGGCACGTACTTGGTGGTGGGGATGTGCGGGCCGCGGCACAGATCGCCCCAGATGCGTTCACCGGTACGGGGATTGAGGTTGTCGTACGCGGTGAGCTCTCCCCCGCCGACTTCCATGACCTCGGGATCGTCGATCCCGGACTTGTCGTCGATCAGTTCGAGTTTGTAGGGCTCGTTCGCCAACTCTTCACGGGCCTGATCCACCGATTCGTATACCCGACGCGAGAACCGCTGCCCGGACTTGACGATCTGCTTCATCTTCTTCTCGAGTGCAGTCAGATCCTCTGGGGTGAACGGCTGCTTCACGTCGAAGTCGTAGTAGAAGCCGTCCTTGATGAACGGTCCGATGCCCAGCTTGGCATCGGGGAAGAGTTCCTGAACGGCCTGAGCAAGAACGTGCGCAGCCGAATGCCTGATGACGCTTCGCCCGTCCTCGGTGTTGGCCGGCACGGGCTCGACCTCGGCATCGGAGTCGGGAGCCCACGACAGGTCACGGAGCTTGCCCTCCGGATCTCGCACGACGACGATCGCGTCGGGACCCTTGTTCGGCAGACCGGTGTCGCGTAGCGCCGTACCTGCGGTCGTTCCTGCCTGCACCGAGATGCGGGCGGGCGAGACGGCGGCGACAACGGGCATGCTCACAGCGATGTACTCCTCGATCGGTTCATCTGGCCAGGAAGGCCTCCGACAGCCTATCGGCAACGGGCCACCGCGCGGCCCTCAGCGCGGCGCGTGCGTCACAAGGGACTCTCGAGCCACGTCCAGTCGAGGCCGAGCCAACCTCCGACCAGTGCGAAAGTACCCAGAAGCCACAGTGTTGCGAGCACGACGACCGTCGTGAACAACACGCCGAGTCCCTTGACGACGATCGACTGCTTCGAGAACCAGGCCATGAACGCGTCGTACCTCTTGCGGACGAAGCGCAGCGCGCCCTTGGCCCACTCGAACTCCGAGGCCAGGATGCCCAGTCCTGCGAAAACGATCAGCCAGCCGGGGCCGGGGTACGGAATGGCCAGCACACCCAACGCCAACACCAGAGCTCCGACGACACCGACAGTGATCCGGTAGGCGAGATCGAGCGACTTGTTCTCGGCGATGCGAGACCGAAACCGTCGATGCTTCTTCGCCAGCTGCTCTGCCGGACCACTCGAGTCCGCTGTGCTGGTCTTGCCGTCCGCCTCGCGGGACGTGGATCCGTCGGTGCTCACCGGGTCAGATTACCGGGACGGAACACGAAAAAGCCCGCACCGACAAGCGGTGCGGGCTTTCTTCGTCTGTGGTCCCGGCTGGGATCGAACCAGCGACCTTCCGCGTGTGAAGCGGACGCTCTTCCACTGAGCCACGGGACCGAACGAGGCAAAACATTAACACGAGGTGGCGCAGTGGATCGAATCGCCTGCTCCGGCTCGTCGATGTCGCATTCGACGCCCGTGTCGAGCGCAGAGCTCGCTCCCCCGGACCCGGTCCGACCCCATCTTTCACACGGTTCACAGCCGCCAGAGACCCGAATTCTGGGGCTGACCACGAGATTTGTGAGTTTCACTCCCGTTGGGTTAATGTTTTCCCCGCACCACGGAGACAGCAACTGCCCAGCAGTGATCGCCTCCGGGGTATGCGGATGTGGCGCAGTGGTAGCGCATCACCTTGCCAAGGTGAGGGTCGCGGGTTCGAATCCCGTCATCCGCTCGAGGGTCTCGACCCATGGTGGAGTGGCCGAGTGGTGAGGCAACGGCCTGCAAAGCCGTGCACACGGGTTCGATTCCCGTCTCCACCTCGCTAGTGCATCGGTTGCGAAGGCCGATGCGAGGACATGCGCGATTAGCTCAGCGGGAGAGCGCTTCCCTGACACGGAAGAGGTCACTGGTTCAATCCCAGTATCGCGCACCACAGTCAGAACAAAGGACCCCCTTTCGAGGGGGTCCTTTTTTGTGTCTTGCCCAGTCTCGGTGGTGATTCACGCCATAGAAGTGCACAGTGGAGACGACGCACACACTTCGATGGAAGGACACTCACGTGTCGGACGATGCTCGCAGTGCACCCACGGACGAAACACCCACCGACACGGCCGGCCCCGGTAGCGCGACCGACAGCGAAGAGCCTCAGGTCGACGACGCCACACTCGAAGAAGCGAAGAAATCGGTCGAGGGACTCGACGACCGATACCGACCCGGCGCTCGGCCCACTGTGGCTCTCCCCGGAACCAACGGCACCGTCGCGGGTACAGCCTTTGCCGACATGGTCGACGACAACGGGGAGATGGTGGATGCCGACGATCAGGATGCATCCGACAGCTCCGAAACAGACAGCACGGACACCCATCACGCCGGCAGCGACGAAAAGGTAACGTCCTCGACCGATGGCTGAACACGACGTTCCCGACGCCCCCGCCGACATCGAACTCGGCGGGGGCGTCGCGTTTCTTCACACGCCGCCGATCCCGTCGCGCGGAGGGCTCGCTCTCACTCACGGTGCGGGCGGCAACTGTGGGTCGGTGCTCCTACAGAACATTGCGTCGGTGTGGGCGGCGGCCGGCTTCACGGTGTTGCGGTTCGACCTCCCGTTCCGAGTCCGCAAGGCCAAGGGTCCTCCGCATCCCTCCCGTTCCGAGGAGGACCGGATGGGGATCGCCGCGGCCGTCGATCGACTACGTGCGGAAACCGACGGGTTCGTCGTGTTCGGCGGGCATTCGTACGGCGGCAGGCAGGGATCGATGATCGCGTCGGAGCAGCCGGGTCTCGTGGACGGTCTGGTGCTGACGTCCTATCCCCTGCACCCACCGGGAAAGCCCGACAAGCTTCGGACCCACCATCTGCCCGACCTACGTACCCCCACTGTTGTGCTGCACGGCACCAAGGATCCGTTCGCTACCACCGAAGAACTCGGGGCGGCGTTCGCTATGGTTCCCGCGCCCACACTGCTGATCGACATCGACGGTGCAGGCCACGATCTCGCACCGGCGAAGTACGACGCAGCGCAGCGGACTCTCGATGCTGCTGTCTCACTGTTCGAGTCGCTGCCCGCCGATCCGTCGGGCGTCGTCCCGCTCTTCGACCCGTCACGCTGAAGTGGTGTACTGACGTTATGCCGACCTGGGGATGGTTCATCGTTGCGCTGGTCCTCGTCGATACCGCGGTGCTCGCGGCCTGGTTCCTCGCGCGTCGAAAGCCGGACAGATCGCGTGCCACGTCCCAGAGCCTGAAGCTGGTAGGACTGGACGACGGTGCGCGAGCAGAAATTCACCGATTGTTGGCCGCCGACAAGAAGATTCAGGCCATCAAGGTCTTCCGTGATCGAACCGGTGCCGGATTGCTCGATGCCAAGAACGCAATCGAGACGATGCAACGCGGAGCACCGTTTCCTCCCCCGTCGACCATTCTCGATGCAGCGAGTTCGGGTCCCGTGCGATGGGACGACCTCCTCCCCCGACTGACGGCACTCAAATCGGAAGGCAAAGCGATTGCGGCGATCAAGCTGCTGCGCGATCGAACAGGACTGTCGTTGCGGGACGCGAAGAATGCCGTCGATCAGCTGTGAGCGTTCGTGAGGCGGGCCCGGCGGATGCGCACCGAGTCGCCGATCTGGCCGCACTGACCTTCCCCTTGGCCTGCCCACCGGGAACGCAACCCGGCGATATCGAGACTTTCATCTCGAACGTGTTGTCGGCCAAGCACTTCGAGACGTACATCGCCGACCCGAACAGGACCGTACTGCTCGACGAGTCGGCCGAGGCACAGGTACTCGGATACGCGATGCTGGTGTTCGGCACTCCCACCGACTCCGGCATCCGCTCGGTGCTGTCCCACGAGCCGACGGTAGAGATCAGCAAGCTGTACGTCCGACCCACCGAACACGGCGGCGGAGTCGCAGCGCGCCTGATGACGTCGGCGCTGGACAGTGCTCGTCGGCATGGGTGCCGAGGGGCGTGGCTGGGCGTCAACCAACAGAACGTCCGCGCCCAGAAGTTCTATGCCAAGCACGGATTCGAGACAGCCGGCACCAAGACGTTCGTCGTCGGCGACCGGACGCACGACGACTACGTCATGCAGGTGCAGCTCTGAGCCTGCCTCGACCGAGGCAGGTCAGCCGACGGCAGCGAAACGAGACAGTGCGAGCAGACGGGACGTCGCACGGAGGTACTTCTTCCGGTAACCACCCGCGAGCATCTCCTCGGTGAAGATCTCGTCGAGCTTTCCACCCGAGGCCGTCACCGGAATACCCGCGTCGTACAGGCGGTCGGCGAGGACGACCAGTCGCAACGCAATTGCCTGATCGGAAGCCGGGTGCACGTTCTTCAGGAACACCGCGGGAATACCGTCCAACAATTTGCCGTAGCGCGACGGGTGCAGCGTGCTCAGGTGCGCCAGCAGGTCGTCGAAGTCGTCCAAGGTCGCGCCCTCGATACCGTCGGCACGCTCGATGAGCTCGCCCTCCGACGTCGGCTCCGGGGCCGGCGGCAGATCGCGGTGCCGGTAATCGGGACCGTCGACGCGGACGGACTCGAAGATCGAACCGAGCTTCTTGATCTCCCGCAGGAAGTCCTCGGCTGCGAAGCGGCCTTCGCCGAGCTGGCCGGGCAGGGTGTTCGACGTCGCCACGATGGACACGCCGCGCTGCGAGAGCTCCGACAGCAGTCGCGAGACCAACATCGTGTCGCCCGGATCGTCGAGCTCGAACTCGTCGATGCACAGAACACTGTGGTTCGAGAGCTCTTCGAGAGCCTTGTTGAAGCCCAATGCACCGACGACGTGCGTCAACTCCACGAACGTGCCGAACGCCTTCGGTTCGGGGACGCTGTGATAGATCGAGGCCAGCAAGTGGGTCTTACCGACGCCGAAGCCGCCGTCGAGGTAGAGCCCCGCACCGGTGGCCGGGGTCTTCTTACCGAACAGTCCGCGCTTGCCCTTGCCGCGAATCTTCTGCACCTTGTTCGCGAATTCCTCGGCTTTCGCGACTGCAGCGGCCTGCGTCGGCTCCTTGGGATCGGGAATGTAAGAGGAGAAGCTGACGTCGTCGAACATCGCCGGCGGAACCATCTGCGCGATCAGCTGATCGGAGGGGACCACGGGATTTCGGTCGACAAGGCGTGCGGGCATTGATCGAGCGTAACGACGTGGTCTCATGTGACTCATGCAGCTTCTCGATATTGGGACCTACTTCACATCGGAGCAGGCCGCCGCAGCGCTCCCCGCCATCGGAACGGAAGTGGACGACGACGGTCTGCGATCGCTGTATGCCTACCCGACCGATGTGGGCCGACCGTGGATCCGTACCAATTTCGTCTCCAGTATCGACGGGTCCGTCACCTCCGACGGTGCCTCGGCCGGATTGGGCACCCCGGCAGACACCCGGTTGTTCGGCATCCTGCGTGAGCTGTGCGATGCGGTGCTCGTCGGCGCCGGCACCGTGCGCGGAGAGAACTACGGCGGGGTCGCCCTGTCTCCCGATGTCATCTCTCGCCGGCAGGCGAACGGTCAGGAATCGGTGCCGACCATCGTGGTCGTCACCGCCTCCGGCTCCATCGATGCGCGGTCTCGCCTACTGACGGACACAGCGGTGATGCCGGTGGTGCTCACGTCCGCCGCGGCGGACCGCTCTGCGGTAGGCGAACTCCGGACGGCCGGGGCGACGGTGCTCGAGGTGTCCGGCGAATCGGTGTCGACAACCGACATTGTCGAGTCTCTGTCCCAGCTCGGGTTCGGTCGCGTGCTGTGCGAGGGCGGACCAGGACTGTTCGGTCAGCTGGTGTCCGACGGGGCGGCGGACGACGTGTGCCTGACGATCTCACCGAAGGTGATCAGTGGGCCTGCCGGCCGCATCGCCCATGCCGCACACGCCGCCGATACGTCCATGCAGCGCGCACTCGTGCTCGGCGACACCGACGGCACGCTGTTGACCCGCTGGGTGCGGCCGTGACGAGAGACGCGGGCGCGGCAGCGAAGCAAAAGTAGATAGCCTCGCACCGTGACGCAGAAACGTTCGTTGCTCGCCGCAGTACTCCTCGTCGCCACGGTCTGCGCGGCCTGTGGAGGCGGCCCGTCGATCCGTCCCGAAGTGGCGGTGGAGCAGCGCTCGCCCGGTCAGCCCGCCGAGTCGTCGCCCGAAACCCCGCCCGAACCGGCTGCACTCGCTGTTCCGACCACCGACCTCGATTGGTCCGAGTGCACCTCGGCCACCCTCGGAATGTTCGGGCTCACCGCCACCACGCCGGGCCTGACGCTCGAATGCGGTGAGTACGAGGCCGATGTCGACGCCAGCGGTCAGATGTTCGGCACCTTCGCCGTCGGGGCGCTTCGGGCCACGCTCGACCGGACACCCGTCGATGCCGGGCCCCTGGTGTTCACGTCCGGTTCGGATCGTTCGTCCATCGCAACCTTGGCCACGATGGCCGCCGGCCCACTCGCCACGCTGCTCGAGGCACATCCGATCGTTGCCGTGGATCGCCGCGGCATCGGACGCTCGACGGCCGTGGACTGCATCGACGACACACCCCAGGCGCCTACCAAGGCTGCCGTCGATGCCCTGGGACAGTTCTCCAGATCCGACTCGGACTCCGTCGACCGCGCGGTCGACGCCGGACGAGACGCCACCATCGAATGCACCGACACCCTGCAGCCGCAGGAGCTCGCCTTCGGCACCGGGTACGCCGCGGACGATCTCGATCGGCTTCGACAGTTGTGGGGCGTGGACCGGATCGGCCTGATCGGAGCGGGAAACGGTTCTCTCACCGCCATGGCCTACGCCGCGAAGTTTCCCGACAACGTCGCGCGCCTGATCCTCGATTCGCCGACGGGCGTCAACGCCGACCAGGCAACGCTCGCCGAGCAGCGAACTCAGGGCAAGGAAGCGGCGTTCGCTGCCTTCGCACAGCGTTGCGTCGCGCTGAACTGCTCGCTCGGAAGTGACCCGACGGCCGCAGTGGCACAGTTGATCAAGCGCGCCGCCGGCGGCGAATTCGCACCGCTGTCCACACACGAAATTCTCGACGCGATCACCTTTGCCCTGGCTTCGACCGCGGGAGACGCGTCGACGCGGGCGAGAGATCTGTCCTCGACGCTCTCCGCTGCCGCCGCCTCCGACACGACAGCGCTCGCAGCGCTCGCCGAACGAGGCCGGGCGGCGTACAGCACCGACGGCCAGTTCGTCGCCCGCTGCACGGACGGGCAGCAGTGGCCATCTCCGCAGGGCGTCCGCGACCTGGCGCCGGGGTGGACCGACCGCTACCCGATCTACGGAACCGATGCTGCCTTGACGGCATTGCTGTGCTCGTCCTGGCCGACAGCTCCCTCCGTCCCACTGCCCACCTCGCTGGACGTTCCGGTCCTGGTTCTGTCCAACGCCGGCGACCCGATCGTCGGCAACGGCGGCCTGTCCTCGGTCACCGGCCTGATCGGTGCGACCGGTGCCGCCGTCGCGTCGGCCGCCTGGCAGGGCAGCGGGCATCCGAGCATCGGCGGGTCGCAGTGCCTGCAGAGTGCTGCTGTCACCTACGCCCGAGACACGACGCTTCCGACCGACGGCACCGTCTGTCCGGCCTGACTCGACTCCTCGGAGGGTCGCGAAAGACACGGGCCCCGCGGGGTGTCCTGAACGGGCGCACCGACCGTCTCGGGTACCGTTCGCGGGTGTCACTTAGCTTTCTGGAGCCGCGTACCGGGCGGACCACCGCCGAAGTAATCAAGTACGCGCTCTGGCCGATCGCCATCATGACCGTCGTGCATCGGGTGGTGATCAGGGCGGTCAACGGCGATGTCACCAACGACTTCAACCCGGTGTACAACGCAGCTCTCGCGTTCCTCAACCGGCAGCCGGTGTACACCGCGAACTTCGATTCGGTCGATCCTCATTACCTGTACCAGCCGAGCGCGACGATGCTGCTCTCCCCCATCGCCATCATCGACCCGGAGCGCTCTCGCTGGCTGTTCATCCTTGCCAGCACCGTGGCCATCCTCGTCGCGCTGTACATCCTGCTGCGCATCTTCGGCTTCCGGTTGGACTCGGTGGCTGCACCCGCCCTGCTCCTGGCTGCCTTCGTCAGCGAGACGGTGACGAACACACTGGTGTTCACCAACTTCAACGGTTTCGTACTCCTCGGCGAAGTGGCGTTTCTCGGATTCCTGTTGCAGCGCAAGGATTTGTCCGCCGGTGTCGCGATGGGCTTGACCCTGGCGATCAAGCCGATGCTCGCACCACTGCTGCTGCTACCCCTGATGACGAGACAGTGGAAGGTGTTCATCACCTCGATCGCCATCCCGGTGGTGATGATGGCCATCGCCTGGCCGTTGTCCGTCGATCCCATGAATTTCATCGATCGGACGCTGCCGTACCTGCTGCAGACGCGTGACTACTTCAACAGCGCTGTCGTCGGCAACGGCCGTTACTACGGAGTGCCCGAGTTCCTGACCCTCGGCATCCGCGCCGTCCTGGGCATCATGGTGTTGGTCTCGCTGTGGTTGCTCTACCGGTACTGCCGAGAAGATCGACTGTTCTTCTTCGCCACCACCTCCGGCCTGATCCTCACCGCGCACTGGCTGCTGGGCTCACTGGGCCAGATGTACTACTCGATGATGCTGTTCCCGTTACTCATGACGGTCGTGCTCAGGAACTCGCTACTCCGGAACTGGCCGGCCTGGCTCGCGATCTACGGGTTCATGAACGCCGATCGTTGGTTGTCCGGACGGTGGATCGAAACCGGACGGGCCCTCGACTATCTCCGCACCACCTTCGGTTGGGCGCTGCTGATCGTCGTGATCTTCGGAGTGCTCGTCGGACGCTGGTTCGCCGCGAGAACAGAGGGACGGCTCGACGAGGGAATCGAGCCCAGCTACCTGTTACCGACCGCGTCACCAGCGAAAACGGCATAACCCGGCAAATCGTATTAGCGTGTCAGCATGAGTTCAGCAACAGACAACAATGCCGCTCCGGCCGTCCAGCTCACCGACGCGCAGTGGCGGGAGAAGCTGACACCCGAGGAGTACGCGGTTCTGCGTCAGGCCGGTACCGAGCGCCCGGGCGTCGGCGAATACACCGACACCACCACCGAAGGCATCTACGAGTGCCGCGCCTGCGGAGCCGAACTGTTCCGCAGCACTGAGAAGTTCGAATCGCATTGCGGATGGCCGTCTTTCTTCGACCCGGCCGACAGCGACGCCGTCATCCTGAAAGAGGACACCACCCTCGGTATGCGCCGCGTCGAGGTCGTCTGCCGCAACTGCCACAGCCACCTCGGCCACGTCTTCGAGGGCGAGGGCTACCCCACCCCGACCGACCAGCGGTACTGCATCAACTCGATTTCTCTGGTGCTCAAGCCTGCATCCTGATCGGTCCGGACATCCCGGGGATCGCCGCGCACTCGGCGAACCTGCGCTGAGGATGCGTCGAGACCGAGCCGCGAACTCCGGAGATTACCTCTGCTTGACCCGATCGTTAGGGTAGCTTTGGGGTTGTGGCCACGTCGATCAAGACCTTCTGGTGGCGCCAGGTGAAAATCACCGGCGTCACACCCAAATTCGGTGACGAATTGACGCCGGGACTGGTCGGATCATTGTTCGGGCAGAAGTGTTCCTGGCGTCGCGCGAAGCGCTGCGACATGATCGGGGCAGGTTCCACCCTGGAAATGGTCCAGCTCATGCAGGCCCGGAAGGGTCTCAAGGTCTGGGGCTCGGGTTTCATGCTCAGTGACGCCGCCCACGAACGAGACTTCAGCTACCCCGATTTCGACTTCTACGCGGTTCGCGGACATCTGTCGCTGGGACGCATCAAGTCCGAGCGCGAGGTCGCGGTCGGGGACCCCGGGCTGCTGGCGAACAAAGTCTATGCACGCTCCCCACGGGTACCCGGCCGGATCGGCCTCGTCTACCACTGGGTGCACAAGAAGGATCCCGTAGTGCGCTCGCTTGCGCGAGACAAGAGCGTCACGTTGATCGACCCGTCCAGAAAGCCGGCCAAGGTCATCGCCGACATCAGTGCCTGTGACTTCGTGATGTCCACGAGTCTGCACGGCTTGATCGTTGCTGACTCGTACGGCATCCCCAACGCATGGATAAAGCTGCCGCAAGACATAGGCGGCAACGGATACAAATTCGACGATTATTACTCTGCTTTCGACCGAGAAGCTGTCCAGCATTCATCGGACCTTGCGCGAGATCACGATCGAATCGCGCAGCTACAGCACGAATATCGGCCGGTCCCGAATCTGAAAGAAATACAGGACAATCTGATCGGAGCCTTTCCGTTCGCCCCGCCTTACACAGCCTGAATTCGACAGGCCGAAACTCGAGCCGGTCATCGTTCGCTCCCACACGATCGCTTTCGAGCGCCCTATTACGACGGTGCATACTGTGAGCATGCGCACTTTCACCTCACCAGAGCAGATCAAGGCGGCCGTCGGCGAAGAACTGGGAACCAGCGACTGGCTCCAGATCACCCAGGAACGGGTGAACACCTTCGCCGACGCCACCGGCGACCACCAGTGGATCCACGTCGACGTCGAACGAGCGAAGAAAGAAAGCCCGTTCGGCGCTCCGATCGCCCACGGATTCCTGAGCCTGTCCCTGGTGTCGATGCTCAACTGGCAGATCTACACCATCGAGAACACCAAACTCGGAATCAACTACGGCTCTAACAAAGTTCGCTTCATCAACCCGGTCAAGGTCGGATCCCATGTCCGGTTGCGGACCACCCTCACCTCTGTCGAGGACGCGTCGGGCGGAGCGTTGCAGATCGTGACGACCGCAACGCTCGAGATCGAAGGCGAGGACAAGCCGGCCTTGGTTGCCGAGATCATCTCGCGGGTGGTGTTCTGACCGATAGTGTCACCGGTGGATCGAACGCAGTGATCGGCGGCAGCGGCGCGTCGTAGCGTTCGATCTCCACCAGCACGTGCTGCCCGGTGCACCCTCGCGAGAGCGACGACGACCCGACGTCGGCGGTGAGAACGTTCACGCTGCCGTGCTTGCACATCGAATCGGGATCAGCCGGATCGAGCGGGTCGTACCAGGCCCCGGTCGACAACTGAACTACCGCTTCGAGCATCGCGTCGTCGACGACCACCCCGGCCAGGCACGAACCGCGGTCGTTGAACACTCGCACCACATCGCCGTCCGACACTCCCCTGGCCTCCGCCGCACACGGATGCATTCGTATCGGCTCTCGGCCATGAATCTTCGAGTGTCGGCTCACCGCACCGTGATCGAGCTGACTGTGCAGCCTGGTGCGCGGCTGGTTGGCGATCAAGTGCAGAGGAAACTGCTCGGCGCGTGGCCCACCGAGCCACTCCTGCGGCTCGAACCACATCGGATGCCCTCGGCAGTCGTCGTAATCGAACCCCGCGACCGTCGCCGAGAAGATCTCGATCTTGCCGCTCGGTGTCCGCAGCGCGTTGCCGATCGGGTCCTGGCGAAAATCCTCCAGAAACGTCAACTCGTCCTCGGTCTTCATCCGGAACGAACCCTCACGCGTGAAGTCGTCGAATTCCGGGGTCTGCACGCCGTCGGCCCGCAGATACTCGCGCCACTGCCCGTACATGTGCTCGAGCCATTGCTGTGACGTGCGCCCCTCGGTGAACTGCTGCCCCACACCGAGTTTCGTAGCGAGTTCCGCGAAAGTGTCGTAATCGTCGCGCGAATCGGCGAATCGCTCGGCAGCCGGCGCCATGGCCACGAGCAGTGGATCGTTGCGTGTGCAGCTCAGATCCGACCGTTCCAGCGATGTGGTCGACGGGACTACGACGTCTGCGTGCTTGGCCATCGGCGTCCAGTAGGGATCGTGGACGACGACGGTATCGGGCCTGCCGAGTGCCCGGCGCAATCGTCCCAGATCCTGGTGGTGATGAAACGGGTTGCCGCCCGCCCAATAGACCACTTTGATGTCGGGATAGACCAAACGTCGGCCGTCGTAGTCGAATTCGTACCCGGGGTTGAGCAGCATGTCCGAGACAGCTGCAACCGGAATCAGATCGGCCACCGGATTGATTCCCTGCGGCAGTGTCGGCAACGGATAGGGCACAGGAGCGAGGCCGGGCTCGTTCATCGAGCCGTATCCGTGTCCGAATCCCCCACCGGGCACGCCGATTTCGCCCAACATCGCTGCCAACGTGATGCCCATCCACGGAGCCTGTTCACCGTGCTGCGTACGTTGCAGGGACCACGTGACGGTGACCATCGTGCGTTTCGACGCCATCTCTCGGGCGAGGTCCGCGATAATCGTGGCTTCGATACCGCAGATGTCCGACGCCCACTGCGGGGTCTTGGGAGTGCCGTCCGAGACACCGAGAAGGTAGCGCTCGAACTCGGGGTAACCCTCGCAGTATTTCTCCAGAAACGCTGTGTCGTGCAGTTTTTCGTCGGCCAGGACGTATGCCAGAGCCAGCATCATCGCCACGTCGGTTCCGGGGCGTGGGGCGAGCCACCGCGCCTCGCCCGACATGTCGTTGCGCAATGGACCGACGGTGACGATTTGCCCGCCGCGGGCGCGCATCGCGTCGAGCGAACCGACGGTCGGATGATCCGACGTACCACCGTGGTTGATGCCGGTGTTCTTCACCGGGACTCCGCCGAACGCCACCAGCAGTTCGGTGTGTTCGGCGATCACGGACCAGGATGTGGAGCGCGAGAACATCTTCCAGTGCGCGCCGAGCACGTGCGGCATGATGACGCCGGTCGCACCGAGCGAATAGCTGTGCACGGATCGCGTGTAGCCGCCGATGCAGTTCAGAAAGCGGTGTACCTGACTCTGCGCATGATGAAAGCGGCCGGCACTGGCCCAACCGTACGACCCGCCGTAGATGGCGTTGTTGCCGAATGTGTCCACCACGCGGCGCAACTCGCGCGACAACAGGTCGGTGAGCTCGTCCCACGACACGTCGACGAACTCCTCGCTACCGCGCCTGTCGGTGGGGCCGGGACCGTTCTCGAGCCAGCCTCTGCGTACCGCAGGCGAGGTGACTCGGGATCGATGGGTCACCGAACCGACGAGGTTGCCCAGCACCGGGGAAGGATTGCTGTCCGTCACCTGAGGATGAATCGCGGTGACGTCGCGTCCGTCCGAGTCGGCGCGGAACATCCCCCAGTGGCCCATGTGCTGGACGCCGGTCACTCCGGTCATCGAATCCCGAACGCGCTCAACGCTGCCAGCAGTGCGTCGGGACGCTCGGCCGTCGGCACCGGATCGACGAGTGCGAAACTGCACCCGATCTCCTGTGCCGCGCCGTCGGCCTCGGCACTGTCGCCCACCATCAGCGTCCGCGCGGGCTCGACGCCGAGAGCGGCCACCGCATGTCGGAAGATCTCCGGTTGCGGTTTGACGTGCCCGACCTCGAACGAGAGCACGAATTCGTCGACGTACCGGTCCAGGCCCCGAGCAGTGAACGCAGGACGGATGTCGAAGGCAATGTTGCTCAGCACCCCGACGCGAATCGACCGTCCCGCCAATGTCGACAGTGCCGCTTCCGTGTCGGGATAGGGCGTCCAGGAGTCGGCGTCGATGACTCGTCCGTACACCGATTCGGCCTGTGCCTCGGCGGTGATGCCGGACTGCGCCAGAACGTGCAGATACGCCTGCCGATGCAGGCCCGGATCCAGATCGCGATGACGCCATGCGTGCCGAGTGGCGTCGTCGAACTCGACGGTCTCGCCGACCGGAGCGGTCATGCGTCGCATGAGCTCGGCGGCTCCGGCTCCGTCGACCGGAACGCCGTCGGCATCGTGCACACCGTCGAACCACGACGGCTCCTCTTCCAGTCGAAAGAGTGTGCCGGAGAAGTCGAAGAGAACGGCGTCGACGATGGGTGTGTCCGTCCCCGTCACGGTAGTGATTCGACGAGCGCGTCCACCTCGACCCGAGGGCCGGTGAAGAACGGCGTCTCCTCGCGCACGTGTCGGCGTGCCTCGGTGGCCCGGAGATCGCGCATCAGGTCCACGATGCGGTCGAGCTCCGGGGCTTCGAAAGCCAGGATCCACTCGTAGTCACCGAGCGCGAACGACGGGACGGTGTTGGCGCGCACGTCCTTGTAGTCGCGTGCTGCCTTCCCGTGATCGGCGAGCATCGTCCGACGCTCCTCGTCGGGCAGCAGGTACCAGTCGATCGAGCGGACGAACGGGTACACGCAGATGTACGCACCCGGATCCTCGCCCGCGATGAACGCAGGGACGTGGCTCTTGTTGAACTCGGCGGGGCGGTGCAGAGCAGTGTTGCTCCATACCGGCGTGCTCGCCTTGCCCAGCGCGGTGGTGCGCCGGAAGTCGGAGTACGTCGCCTGCAGGTCCTCGATGCGCTCGGCGTGCGTCCACACCATGAAGTCGGCGTCGGCCCGCATGCCGGCGATGTCGTAGACCCCGCGCACGACGACACCCTTGTCCTCACGGCCCTCGAAGAATGCTCTTGCTTCCTTCGCAACGGCCGCGCGGTCGTCGCCCAGAACCCCGGGTGTGACCTTGTAGACCGAGAACATCAAGTACCGAAGAGTCGAATTGAGCGCTGAGTAATCGAGGCGTGCCATGGCCCCTATCGTGCCACCTCGACCAGACGGGCGGCAGCGGTGGTGGCGGACGCAATACAGGCCGGTACCCCGACGCCGCGCTGCCACGCTCCGGTCACGGCGAGCCCGGCGAGTTCGGACACTCCGGATTCGATGGCGGCGACGCGGTCGAGGTGTCCGGGAGCGTACTGCGGCAATCCGCCCGGCCACCGCTGGACGGTCACTGCCAGCGGCCGGGTGTCGATACCCGCGACCGTCGACAGATCTGCGAGCGCAACGTCGATCGTGTCCTCGTCGGATCGCTGCGCGGCAGTGTCGTCGCCGAAACGCCCGAGCGAGGCTCGCAGCAGTACCGCGTCACGCTCGGCCAGGTGCGGCCACTTTCGACTGGACAGCGTGAACGCCTTCACGTCCAGCCCCGCGTCCGTCGCCACCAGAATTCCCGAATTCTGCGGCAGCTCGGTCGACGTCGGAAACGCCATCGCCACGACCGTCGACGACGCAAGTTCGATCTCACGGGCCGCGCGCGACGCGTCCGGTGCGAGGTCTGTGATGAGATCAGCCAGTATCGGTGCCGGTACCGCCAGCACGACCCCGTCGACCACACCCACCCGATCGACGAACCAGCCGCCCGACTCACGGCGGATCTCGCCGACGCTCGTCTCGCGCAGAACGCGAGCGTCGGTGGCTGTAACCAAAGCGTCGAGCAGCACCGCGTAGCCGTCCCGGAGTCCACCGAACACCGGCCCCGGTGACGGAGTCGGGAGTGCCGTCAGCACAGCCTCGGTCAGGTTCGCCGCGCCGTTGTCCAACGCAGCGGCCAGCGTCGGCAGCGCGGCACGGACACCGATGGAGCTCGCCGAACCGGAGTAGACCCCGCCGAGCAGTGGATCGACCGAACGGCTCACCACCTGGTTCCCGAAACGTGTGCCCACGAGATCGGCCACGCTGGCATCGGAGCCCCGGACCCATCGAAACGGCCGCTCGGTCTCGGTGTCGATGATGTGCAGCTCGGACGGATCGACCAGCTCTCGGACGGACTCCGCCGACGATGGGATACCCATCAGGGTGCCCACCGGAAGTGGATGAGTGCGACCACCGGAGAAGACGAGCGGTCGCACCGTCGACGGGTGCACGAGCTGATCGGTGAGCCCCAGTTCCGCAAGCAGCGCGGGCACCTCCGGGCGGCGACCGATGAATGCCTCGGCACCGACATCGAGCGACTGATCGCCGACCGAGGTGGTGCGCAGGGTGCCGCCCACCCGGGACGATGCCTCGACGAGAGTGATCTCTGCGTCGGGCCCGCACGCCTGCCGCAGGCGATACGCCGCGACGAGGCCGGAAATTCCGCCGCCCACGACGGCGTAACGCCGGACGGTCACAACGAATGCACCAACGAGACGACCCGAGTCAGGATGTCGGGATCGGTATCGGGAAGCACGCCGTGGCCGAGATTGAACACGTGGCCGCGGGCACCGGCCGCAATCGCACGATCCGCCTCGGCGGCAATGCGTCGGACCTCGGCCTCGACTGCATCCCAGCCCGCGAACAGCACTGCGGGATCGAGATTGCCTTGCAGAGCCTTGCCGTGGCCCACCCGGTGCACCGCGTCGTCGAGCGGAATCCGCCAGTCGACCCCGACCACGTCGGCACCGGCCTCGCCCATCGCACCGAGGAGTTCTCCGGTGCCGACCCCGAAGTGGATCTTCGGGACGCCGGCCGAGGACACAGCGTCGAACACTCGTGTCGAGTGCGGCAATACGTACTCGCGGTAATCGGCGAGCGAGAGTGCACCCGCCCAGGAGTCGAACACCTGAACGGCGTCGACGCCCGCAGCCAGCTGGGCCTGCAGAAAGGTGATCGTGGTGGAGGCCAATGCGTCGAGCAAGGCGTGCCACGTGGCCGGATCGGACCGCATCAGAGCTTTGGTCTTCTCGTGATTGCGGCTCGGACCACCCTCGACCAGGTACGACGCAAGGGTGAAGGGTGCGCCGGCAAATCCGATCAGCGGGGTGGTTCCCAGCTCACGAGTGAGAATGCGGACGGCGTCGGCCACCGGCTGCACCTGGTCGGAGGTCAGGACGGGCAGAGCCGCGACGTCCGCAGCCGAACGCACCGGATGCGCAACCACCGGTCCGGTACCGGCGACGATGTCGAGATCGATGCCCGCGGCTTTGAGCGGAACCACGATGTCGGAGAAGAGGATCGCTGCGTCGACGTCGTGACGACGTACGGGCTGCAGGGTGATCTCGGCGACCAGATCGGGCCGGAAGCACGAGTCCAACATCCCGATGCCTGCACGGATCTTGCGGTATTCCGGAAGGGACCTGCCGGCCTGACGCATGAACCACACCGGCCGCCTCGACGTCGGTCGACCGTCGATCGCGGCCAGAAACGGCGCCTCCGGAAGTTCTCGTCGGGCGGGGGCTGCGGTGTGCGATTCGGCGTTCATCACCGTCCATGCTGCCACGTGCGAGAACCGCCGCTACCCTCGAGGGCGAGACACTCATCGCAGTTCAGGACACTCGGATCGTTCGACGGACGCTCGGCGCAGTTCGATCACGGCTCGGCGCGCCTCCATCGCAGGGCAACGTGACGCGTCTAACGTCCGGTGACGTGACCGAGCACCGATCTGACGCCGAACCTGCGCCTTTCCGCGCCGCCATCGACGCGATGCATCGGGCGCAGGTACACCCGGCGATCGAAATCGGTCCGATTCGGCCGCCGCAGAGACTCGCTCCGTACAGCTATGCGATCGGTGCCGAGGTCAAGCACGCCGACTCCGAGCAGATCGACGAACAGAGCGACGGCGACGCGTTCGGCCGTCTGATCCTGTTGTACGACCCCGACGGTGCCGAGGCCTGGAACGGCACTCACCGCCTGGTCGCGTACATCCAGGCCGACGTGGACGAGTCCCTCGCCGACGATCCACTGCTCCCCGAGGTCGGCTGGAGTTGGCTGGTCGATGCCCTCGAATCGCGATCGGAACCGTTGAACGCGCTCGGCGGCACGGTCACCTCGACCAGCTCGGTTCGGTACGGCGACATCGCCGGCCCGCCGAAGGCTCACCAACTCGAACTTCGCGCGTCCTGGACGGCGACCTCGGAGGATCTCTCGACCCACGTCGAGGCGTTCTGCGAGGTGCTCGCCTACGCCGCGGGCCTGCCGCCCGCGGGCATCACCACCCTCGGGCAGCGCAGTTCCAGTCGGACATAGCAGTTCCAGTCGTACATAGTTGCCGGTCCGTTCGGCCCCAGGGCCTAGAGTCACATCTCATGTCAGCCGAGAGTTCCCCGGACGCCGCGTCGGATGTAGAAGCGAACGAGCCTGTCGCCGTTCCGTTGTTGGCCCCCGCTGACGGGGTTCCCGACGTCGTCGACACCGTCGATGCCGTTCGCGCAGCCGCAGAGGCACTTGCCGCAGGCCACGGGCCCCTCGCTGTCGACGCCGAGCGCGCGTCCGGCTTCCGCTACTCCCAACGTGCGTACCTCGTGCAGTTCCGCCGCCGCGGCGCAGGCACCGTGTTGCTCGACCCCATTCCCGTCACCGGCGACCTCGCACCCCTGGCCGAGGTCATCAACCCGCTCGAATGGGTACTGCACTCCGCGGACCAGGACCTGCCCGGTCTCGCCGAACTGGGGCTCGTCCCCGCCACGCTGTACGACACCGAACTCGCCGGCCGCCTGGCCGGATTCGACCGCGTCGGCCTCGGTGCGATAGTCGAGCGAACCCTCGGCCTGGCCCTGCAGAAGGGGCACGGCGCGGCCGACTGGTCCACCCGACCCCTCCCCGACACCTGGCTCAACTACGCCGCCCTCGACGTCGAAGTTCTGCTCGAGCTGCGAGACGCGATGGCCACCGAACTCGAGGCACAGGGCAAAACCGAGTGGGCAGCACAGGAGTTCGCCCACATCCTCGCCCTGGGCCCGCCCAAACCGAAAACCGACAGATGGCGTCGGACATCGGGAATCCATGCGATCAAGTCACCACGAACGTTGGCTGCCGTCCGCGAATTGTGGACCACGCGAGACGAATTGGCGGCCAAGCGTGACGTAGCACCGAGCCGGGTCCTGCCCGACTCGGCGATCGTCGCCGCGGCGACGGCCGATCCGAAGTCCTCACGCGAACTCGAACAGCTACCCGTCTTCGGCGGCCCCCGTCAGCGTCGGTCCTCCCGGTTGTGGGCCTCGGCCCTGACCCGAGCACGGGCGCTGCCCACCGCGGAATTGCCGTCGATGGCGGCATCGTTTGACGGGCCGCCACCGGTCAACCGATGGGCCCGCCGCGATCCGGACGCAGCGGCCCGACTCGCCGATGTGCGAGCGGCGATGACCGAGCTGAGCGAATCGGTGTCGGTACCGGTCGAGAACCTGCTGATGCCGGATCTACTTCGGCGACTCGTATGGGATTGGCAGATACCCGACGAAGACGTCGACCCAGGAGAGATGATCGACGCTCGGTTGACCGAGGGTGGGGCGCGGCCGTGGCAACGCTCGCTGGTGGTGCCGGTTCTGACGAAGGCACTGCACCCTTCCCAAGTTACCGACGGGTAATACCCGCTACAGTGGGTGGCGCGTCCGGGCACCCGGACGAGTCGTCCGCATCTGTCGGGAGGATCGAAAAGCGTGTCTGTACCCCCGTCCACCAGCTCACAGAGGAATGTTGTCTTCGTCGACGGCATCCGCACCCCGTTCGGCAAGGCAGGCCCCAAGGGCATGTACGCCGACACTCGCGCAGACGACCTCGTCGTCAAAGCGATACGCGAGCTTCTCCGCAAGAACCCCAATCTTCCTCCCGAGCGCATCGACGAGGTCGCGATCGCCGCGACCACACAGACCGGCGATCAGGGCCTGACCATCGGCCGGACCTCAGCTCTGCTGGCCGGGCTCCCCCGCAGCGTCCCAGGATTTGCGATCGACCGCATGTGCGCGGGTGCGATGACTTCGGTGACCACCACCGGATCGGGAATCGGCTTCGGCCAGTACGACGTCGTCATCGCTGGCGGAGTCGAGCACATGGGCCGCCACCCGATGGGTGAGGGTGTCGACCCCAACCCGCGCTTCCTCGCCGACAAGCTCGTCGATCCCAGTGCACTGGTGATGGGCAACACCGCCGAGAACCTGCACGACCGGTTCCCGAGCATCACCAAGGACCGCACCGACGCCTACGCCGTCGCGAGCCAGAACAAGTACGACGCGGCCAAGAAGGCCGGCTTTATCGCCGACACCCTCGTGCCCGTCGCCACCAAGTCCGCCGCCGGGTGGGGCCTGGCCACCGAGGACGAGCCGCCTCGCCCCGGCACCACCGTCGACGATCTCGCCAAGCTCAAGACGCCGTTCCGACCCGCAGGACGAGTGACCGCAGGCAATGCTGCCGGCCTGAACGACGGCGCCACCGCGGCGATCCTCGCCGGTGAGGACACCGCGCACGAGCTCGGCCTGAACATCGGGATGCGGATGGTCGGCTTCAGCTTCGCCGGCGTCGATCCCGCCGTCATGGGCATCGGCCCGGTCCCCGCAACCGAAAAGCTGCTCGGCCGAACAGGATTGAGCATCGACGACATCGGCCTGTTCGAGATCAACGAGGCCTTCGCCATCCAGGTTCTCGCCTTCCTCGAGCACTACGGCATCGCCGACGACGACCCCCGCGTCAACCAGTGGGGCGGCGCCATCGCGTGTGGCCACCCGCTCGCTTCCTCGGGCGTTCGCCTGATGACGCAGCTCAGCCGTCAGTTCGCCCAGCAACCCGACGTCCGCTACGGCCTGACCACCATGTGCATCGGTCTCGGCATGGGCGGCACCGTCATCTGGGAGAACCCCAACCACGCCGATTACTCAGGAGTCAAGGCATGAGTGACATCACGACGGCGTTCGAGGACGAGGTAGTCACGAACGCGTTCACCAAGATCATGTCCGTACCGGGGCTCGACGGCTCCATCGCCCTCGTGACCCTCGACAACGGCTTCGATCACACCAAGCCGTCGACCTTCGGTCCCGGCGGACTCGCCAAGTTCGACGCCGCACTGGACGAAGCGTTCGCAGCGAACCCGATGGCCATCGCCGTCACCGGCAAGCCGTTCATCTTCGCCGTCGGTGCCGACCTCAACGGTGTGCCGAACATCAAGACCAAGGACGAGGCGCTGCAGATCGGGCAGCTCGGCCACAAGGTGTTCCGTCGCCTGCGCGAAAGCACGATTCCGACGTTTGCCTTCATCAACGGTGCCGCACTCGGCGGTGGACTCGAAGTAGGACTGCACTCGCACTACCGGACCGTCGCGGAGAACGCTGCCGCGCTCGGCCTACCCGAGGCCTTCCTCGGCCTGGTCCCGGGATGGGGCGGAACTCAGTTGCTGCCCAACATCATCGGAGCCTCGAACGCGGTCACCGTCGTCGTCGAGAACGCACTGAACCAGAACCGCGTCCTCAAGCCGCAGCAGGCACTCGACCTCGGCATCGCCGACGCCCTCTTCGGCGGAGCCGACTTCCTCGAGCAGTCCCTCGCGTGGGCCGCTCAGGTCATCAAGGGCGAGGTCGTCCCCCACCGTCCCGAGATCGACCGCGGGCAGGCCTGGGACGACGCCATCGCCCGTGCCAGGGGCATCGTGGCCGGCAAGACCGGCAATTTCGCACCGGGACCGGTCGCTGCCGTCGACCTGCTCGAGCTGGCCAAGAACACCGACATCACCGATTCCGCGTCTCTCGACAAGGCGTTCGCGGCCGAGGACGACGCGCTGTCGACGCTGTTGGTCAAGGACGAGTTGCGTGCCGGTTTGTACGCCTTCGACTTGGTTCAGAAGCGCGCGAAGCGTCCCGCCGGTGCGCCCGACAAGTCGCTCGCCCGCAAGATCTCCGGTGTCGGCATCGTCGGTGCCGGTCTGATGGCCAGCCAGCTCGCGTTGCTGTTCGTGCGCCAGCTGAAGGTGCCGGTGATTCTCACCGACATCGATCAGGAGCGCATCGACAAGGGCGTCGGCTACGTTCACAGCGAGATCGACAAGCTGCTCGGCAAGAAGCGCCTGTCCCCCGACGCCGCAAATCGGTTGAAGGCGTTGGTGTCCGGATCGATCGACAAGTCCGCATTCGCGAACACCGACTTCGTCATCGAGGCCGTGTTCGAGAACCTGGACGTCAAGAAGAAGGTGTTCGCCGAGGTCGAGGAATTCGTCTCCGCCGAGACGATTCTCGCGACCAACACCTCGTCGTTGTCGATCACGAAGATGGCGGCCGACCTGAAGCACCCCGAGCGCGTGGTGGGCTTCCACTTCTTCAATCCCGTGGCCGTACTTCCGCTGCTCGAGGTCGTCAAGGGCGAGAAGACCGACGACGCCACTCTCGCAACGGCATTCGCGACGGCCAAGACCCTCAAGAAGTCGGCCGTGCTGTCGGCGGATCTCCCCGGATTCGTCTTCAACCGTCTCGTCACGCGCGCGTCGAACGAGATCATCAGCGCCATCGACGAGGGCACCCCGTTCGATGTGGCCGACGGCGCGGTGGGCGAACTCGGCATGCCGATGAGCCCGCTGACGTTGCTGGCACTCGTCGGACCGGCCGTCGCTCTGCACACCGCGGAAACGCTGGCCGAGGCGTACCCGGAGCGATTCAAGGACTCCGCCGGATTCCGTGCGCTCGTCGAGGCGAAGAAGCCGGGCGTGTGGACTTACGGACCCGAGGGCCAGGTCGTCGACCCCGAGGTGGCCGCACTGTGGCCGCAGGGTGATTCACCGTCGACGGCCGAACAGGTTCTCGAGCGAACCCGTAACGCCTTCGCGGACGAGATCAAGATCATGCTCGACGAAGGGGTCGTTGCCGCGGCCCAGGACATCGATCTCTGCCTGCTGCTGGGCGGAGGCTTCGGATTCTGGAACGGCGGTATCACTCCGTACCTGGATCGCAGCGGCGCGTCCGAGGCCGCGACCGGTCAGCGCTTCCTCGCGCCCGGTGTAGCCAGCGTCTAGCTCTACCCGCCGAGTTCGAGGTTATGGACGGATTTCTCCGGATTTTCGTCCATAACCTCGAACTCGGCTTTTTCGTGTCGGGATAAGGTCTGATCCGATGAACAGCGAACGCAGTCGGTTGATCGGCATCGCCTATCGAATGCTGGGTTCCTACAGCGACGCCGAGGACGCAGCATCGGAAGCGCTGCTCCGCTGGTACCGACTCACAGACGCCGAACGTGACGCCATCGACGTCCCCCGTGCGTGGCTCACCCGCGTCGTCGGCCGCATCTGTCTGGACCTGCTCGGATCTGCCCGCGTACGCCGGGAACACTATGTGGGGCAATGGCTTCCCGAACCCGTCCGAGCCCTTGCGACCGGCGACGACGGCACATCGGACCCGGCCGACCGCGTCGCCCTCCACGAGTCCGTCGGCCTGGCGTTGCTCGTCGTTCTGGACTCACTGAGCCCGGCAGAACGTGTCGCGTTCGTGCTGCACGATGCATTCGCGATTCCATTCGACGACATCGCGAACGTTCTCGGTCGGACCCCCGCCGCCTGCCGCCAACTGGCCTCGGCCGCCCGGCGACGGGTGCACGACGATCGCCGCGGCCCCAGCGCTCCCGACAACCACGACCGCGTCGTCCGCGCTTTCGTGGCTGCCGCCGCCGGCGGAGATCTCGATGCGCTCGTCGCACTGCTCGCCCCCGACGTCACCCTCGTCAGTGACGGCGGCGGACGAGTGTCGGCGGCCCGCAACCCGGTTCGCGGGGCCGATCGGGTCGCCCGCTTCGTTCTGGGTATCACCGTCAAGTCCACCGACTTCGACCGGTCGATCGAATCGGTCAACGGCCTGACCGGGATAGTCCTTCGCCGACACGGTGTGGTCACCGGTGTGATCGGTTTCCGCACCGATTCCGCCGTGGTCACCGACGTGTGGATCGTGCTCAACCCGGAGAAACTTCGACACTGGTCGTGACGGCCATACATTCTCGTGGGCTACGTCGTCAGTGCAGGTGAGGCCCGAACTTCTCGAGCCGATCGACTCCGAACAGGACAGGTGGACACACGATGAAGATCGCCGTAGCCGGTGGAACAGGGACCGTCGGAACGCATGTCGTAGACGTGGCGCGTGAGCGTGGGCACGAGGTCGTCGTGCTGTCGCGGTCGGCCGGTGTCGACCTCGTCGACGGGACCGGCCTGTCCGACGCTCTGGCCGGCGTCGACGCTGTCGTCGATGTCGCGTCGACACAAACGGTCTCGGCGAAGGAATCGACGGCGTTCTTCTCCGCCGTCACCCGCAACTTGCTGGCGGCCGAGATCGAGGCTGGAGTCGGCCACCATGTGGCGCTGTCCATCGTGGGGATAGACAAAGCTCCGCACTCGTACTACGCCGGAAAAGTCGAGCAGGAGAACATGATTCGGTCCGGGTCGGTGCCGTGGACGATCCTGCGAGCCACTCAGTTCCACGAATTCGCCGCTCAGATCCGTGCACGAGCGTCGTTCGGTCCGGTGAGCATCGTCCCGAAGATGGTCTCGCAACCGATCGCCGCCCGCGAGGTCGCCGATCGATTGATCGATCTGGCCGAGCACTCCCCCGCGGGCCGCGTTGCCGACCTCGGCGGGCCGAGACAAGAACGGATGGCCGAGATGGTGCGGCGCTATGCACGTGCCATCGGTGCTCGCGGCGTGGTGCTCGAGGTCCCGATTCCCGGCGCATACGGTCGCGCGATGCGCGACGGAACGTTGGTCACCACGACCGGTTCGGATCACGGTTTCCAGACCTTCGATCAGTGGTCGGCCACCCAGGCGCGATAGCCACCTGCCGCCGAACTCGAAGCTATGGACGACTTACGGCAGTTTTCCGTCCGCAACTTCGAGTTCGACAGCGCGATATCGGACAATCCACCTATTTAGGCACTTGGATTACTGCACGCCACGAATATCGAGGCGATTTCACTGACGCGCCGGCACTCCGAGGACGAAGATGGCGACGACCACCATGGACGCTGTTCACCCGAAAGCTGGTTCATGCCATGACGCAATCGACCGATCGGCACACCGCAAAGGTCATCGGAGTCACCATCGCCGCCGCTGTCGGCGGGTTTCTGTTCGGATTCGATTCGTCCGTCGTCAACGGTGCAGTCGACTCGATCCAGGAGAATTTCGCTCTGTCGTCGTTCGTCACGGGGTTCGCGGTCGCAATCGCACTACTCGGGTGCGCGGTCGGAGCCTGGTTCGCCGGTCGCCTGGCCGACAGTTGGGGCCGCAAGAAGGTGATGCTGCTCGGCTCTGCGCTGTTCACCATTTCCTCGGTGGGGTCCGGGTTCGCCTTCAGCGTCCCCGATCTGATGTTGTGGAGGGTCCTCGGCGGGCTGGGTATCGGAATTGCGTCGGTGATCGCGCCCGCGTACATCTCGGAGATAGCACCGGCTCGCTATCGCGGTGGATTGGCATCGCTGCAGCAATTGGCCATCACGGTCGGCATTTTTGCCGCGCTGCTCTCGGATGCGGTTCTTCAGAACGCGGCAGGCGGACCGTCGAACGATCTGTGGTTCGGCCTCGAAGCGTGGCGGTGGATGTTCCTGGTCGGCGTCGCGCCCGCATTGGTCTACGGTTTTCTCGCGACACTCATTCCAGAATCACCTCGCTACCTGGTGGGTAAACACCTCGACGAGGAAGCTGCACGCATTCTGGGCGACATCACCGGCGAAGTGAACCCCGACGAACGCATCCGGGAAATTCGCCTGACTCTCCGGCGAGAATCCAAATCCTCGTTCGCCGATATCCGAGGACCCAAATTCGGTCTGCAGCCGATCGTGTGGGTCGGTATCACGATGGCGATTCTGCAGCAGTTCGTCGGGATCAACGCGATCTTCTACTACTCGACGACGCTGTGGAAATCGGTGGGCTTCAGCGAGAATCAATCGTTCGTCACGTCGGTGATCACGTCCGTCATCAATGTATCGATGACATTCGTCGCAATCTTGTTCGTCGATCGATTCGGTCGCCGAAATCTGTTGATGATCGGCTCGATCGGCATGTTCGTCGGTTTGGTCCTGGCCGCAGTCTCGTTCACGCAAGCCGTCGGAAGCGGCGACCAACTCGAATTGCCGTCGCCGTGGGGCCCGGTCGCGCTCGTCGGCGCAAATCTGTTCGTGGTCTTCTTCGCAGCAACATGGGGACCGATCATGTGGGTGATGCTCGGAGAGATGTTCCCCAATCGAATGCGTGCCGTGGCGTTGGGCATCAGTACCGCCGCGAACTGGATAGCGAATTTCGCCATCACATTGGCATTCCCGCCGTTGTCCGACACCATCGGACTCGGCTTCATCTACTCGTTCTTCGCACTGTTCGCTCTCCTTTCCTTCTTCTTCGTCAAATACAAGATCACCGAGACCAAAGGGATGGAACTCGAAGAGATGGGCGTCTGAATCGAGGTTGCCCGAACGACGGCGGGTCCGCGGTTCTCTCGACCGATAAGGCAGGGTGGGGGTGCACTCTGTCGGTCGATCTGCCGTCGAAAGTAGGACATGAAGCTTCGTATCGCATGCGCCGTGGGCACCGTCGTGGTGTTCGGACTGAGCCTGCGCCTGCTGTTCGGCAGTACGTCGGCACCCACCTCCGACATCGCCGAGTTCTACTCCGCGAACTCGACATCCATGGCGTTGCTGACCACGGGCCCGGTGATCTGCCTCGGTGTATTCGTCGCCACCGCACGCTATTTCGTGCGCCGGGTCCCTGTCACGCACGTTCTTGTGGTGTGCCTGTCCCTGGTGGCCGTCGGCACAGCTGTACGCGCGGTGCCGTCGTGGCCGATCCTCGTGGTCGGCACTCTCGTCGCGGCGGCGGGTATCGCGGTCGCGAATGTGTTGGGACCGGTTTTCGTCCGTCTGGTGGTGCGGGAGTGGAGCCTGTCGGAACGACCCAGGGGCAGGGAGTGGAGCCTGTCGGAACGACCCAGGGGCAGGGAGTGGAGCCTGTCGGAACGACCCAGGGGGCAGGGAGTGGAGTTCGATAGGTGAACCCGATGCGGCGGCGGGGCGACGACTGGGGTTGTTGACCGGGGTGTTGACCGCTGTGATCAGTGCCAGTGCGGGAGTGGCGTCGGGAGTGTCCGTTCCGTTGGCCGAGGCCTTCGACGGTGGTTGGCGGATTGTTCTGGGGCTGTGGTCGATTCCGGTCGTATTGGCCGCCGGAAGTATGGCGGTCTTCGGGCGAACGCTGTCGCGCGGGCTGTCGGTTGCCGGGTCGGCGACAGTCCCCGACGACGCTCCTCGGAGTCGCACGGGGGTTCTGACATCGCCCGTGGCGTGGTCGTTGACGGCATTCATGGGTTTGCAGTCGCTGATGGCGTATTCGATGATCGCGTGGTTACCGACGATCTTTCGTGATCGCGGGGTGGACGCGCGTGATGCCGGTCTGCTGTTGACGGCATTGTCGGTCAGCAGCGTGCTGACTGCATTGACGGTTCCGAGCCTCGCGACAAGGTTGGGGAATCAGAGCGCGTTGGCGGTCGCCGTGACGCTACCGACGTGCGTGGGCCTGCTGGGGATAGTGTCGTCGGCCGATTCCTGGGCCCTGGTGTGGGCGGTACTGCTCGGTTTGGGCCAGGGCGGGCAGTTGTCGCTCGCGATGACGTTGATGAATCTGCGGGCCTCGAACGCCCGTGATGCTGCGTCGCTCAGTTCCATGGCGCAGACGGTCGGATACGTGCTGGCTGCTGCCGGTCCGCTGGTGTGCGGGGCCGTTCATTCGGCGACGCAGCGGTGGGAACCGTCGATTGTGTTTCTTCTGTTGGTGACGATTCCCATGGCTGCAGCAGGTGCGGTGGCCGGCCGCCGCGTCGTGGTCGGAAGCGAGGCGGAGCCGGCCGACGCCGTCAGAGGCTCTTGACCCAATGCGAAACTTGCTGCACCACGGTTTCGCAGGTGAGTCCGAACTCGTGGTGCAGTTGCTCCCGAGATGCGTGGTCCAGGAATCGTTGCGGCACACCGAGATCGCGGCAGGGCACGTCGACACCGGCACCGCGCAGCGCGGCCGAGAGCGTCGAACCTATCCCGCCGTGCAGGCCGCTGTCCTCGACGGTGACGACCAACCGGTAATCCTCGGCCATCTTGAGCAGCGACTGCGGGACCGGGAGCACCCAGCGTGGATCCACGACGGCAACCGAAATACCCTCTGCTTCGAGCTTTTTCGCGGCGTCGAGGGCGAGCGACCCGAACACCCCGACGGCAACGATCAGCACGTCGCCGGTGGCCTCGGACGGCTCGGTCAGCACATCGAGTATTCCGTCCAACCTGCGCACCGCAGGCACCGTTTCGGTGACCGCGCCCTTCGGGAAGCGAAGTGCCGTAGGGCCGTCCGAGGTGGCGATCGCCTCGGCCAGCTCCTCTCGAAGAGTGGCGGCGTCTCGTGGCGCTGCCACCTTCATGCCCGGAACGATGCCGAGCAGAGACATGTCCCACATGCCGTTGTGGGACGCGCCGTCGGCACCGGTGACTCCCGCGCGGTCCAACACGATGGTGACGGGAAGGCCCAACAGGGCGACGTCCATCAGCAGTTGATCGAACGCGCGGTTGAGGAACGTGGAGTAGATGGCGACCACGGGATGCATGCCGCCGAGCGCAAGCCCGGCGGCCGACGTCATCGCATGCTGCTCGGCGATACCCACGTCGAACATTCGGTCCGGAAACCGCACCCCGAACGCCGCGAGCCCGGTGGGCGCGGCCATTGCGGCGGTGATGGCCACGACGTCCTCGTTCTGCTCGCCCTGCTCGATGAGCGCCGCCGAGAACACCGACGTCCAATCCGGAGCCGATTTGGATCGGGCGAGGCCGGTCGCAGGATCGATGACGCCGGTGGCGTGCATCTGGTCGGCCACGTCGTTCTCGGCATGGATATATCCCATGCCCTTGCGCGTTACCGCGTGCACGATGACCGGGCCGCCGTACGCCTTGGCTCTGCGCAGTGCCGATTCCATGGCGTGCTGGTCGTGACCGTCCACCGGGCCCAGGTACTTGATGCCGAGATCGGTGAACATGACCTGCGGGCTGATAGCGTCCTTCACTCCCGCTTTCATGCCGTGCAGCATCGTGTAGGCGGCGCGGCCGACGACGGGGATCCGTCGCACGATCCGGCGGCCGTTGTCGAGAATCTTCTCGTATCCCGGCTGCAGTCGCAGAGCTGCCAGGTGATCGGCCAAACCGCCGATCGTCGGGGCGTACGAACGGCCGTTGTCGTTGACGACGATCACCAGCGACCGGTCTCGGCCGGCGGCGATGTTGTTGAGCGCCTCCCAGCACATACCCCCGGTCAGCGCGCCGTCACCGACCACAGCGACGACATGCCGGTCGGTCTCTCCCTTGAGGGCGAACGCTTTGGCCAACCCGTCGGCGTACGACAAGGATGCCGATGCGTGCGAGGACTCGACCCAGTCGTGTTCGCTCTCGACCCGAGACGGATAGCCGGACAGCCCGCCCTGCTTGCGGAGTGTGTCGAACATTCCTGCGCGTCCGGTGAGCATCTTGTGCACGTAGGCCTGGTGGCCCGTGTCGAAAATGACCGGATCACGCGGTGAGTCGAAGGTGCGGTGGATCGCCAGAGTCAGCTCCACCACTCCCAGATTGGGACCGAGGTGGCCCCCTGTTGCCGATACCTTCTCGACCAGGAAGGCGCGGATCTCGCGAGCCAGTTCGGCCAGCTCCGCACTATCGAGGTCGCGCAAGTCCTCGGGCGTCTGAATTCGCGCTAGGACACCCAACGAGATCGCTCCCTCCGGCCGGAAAACATATTCGAAAAACCAGTCTACGGAGTGGCTGCACCCAGCCGCCCCGTCCAGCATTGTCTCGCCGACACTACCGTCGAGTAGGCAGGTGCCCGGGGTCAGTCGCCCCTAACCTCGAATACGCTCGAAACGGACACCCGACATACAGTGTCGCCCATGAGCAACGTCGTCGATGCCATCCTGACCCGGGTTCACGAACTGTGCCGGGACGACGCGTCGGGACAGGTCGCCGACTACATCCCCGAACTCGCAGCCGTGACGCCGGACGGCTTCGGTATCGCCCTGACGACCACCGACGGCTACCTGTACGAAGTCGGCGACACGAGGATGCCGTTCACCATCCAATCCATCTCGAAACCCTTCACCTATGCACTCGCGCTGGCCGACCGCGGGCTCGACGTCGTCGCAGGCAAGATCGACGTCGAACCCTCGGGTGAGCCGTTCAACGAGATCAGCCTGGACGCCGTCACCGAGCGGCCCCGAAACCCGATGATCAACGCGGGTGCGATCACGTCCGCGTCGCTCATCGGCGGCCGCACCGCAGAGGAACGATTCGAGCGCATCCGAGCGTCGTATTCCCGGTACGCAGGAAGGTCTCTGAGCTTCAACGACGCGGTGTATCGATCCGAAGCGCGCACCGGACACCGCAATCGCGCCATCGGCTACATGCTGCGGTCCTTCGGCATCATCGACCACGATCCGGAGGCCGCCGTGGACCTGTACTTCCGCCAGTGCTCGATCGACGTCACGGCGGCTGATCTGGCCATGATGGCCGCCACGATGGCCAACAACGGAGTCAATCCCCACACCAAGGAGCGCGCCCTGGCACCCGCACTGGTCGAACGCGTGCTGTCGGTGATGACGACCTGTGGCATGTACGACGGCGCAGGCGACTGGGTGGCGCGGGTGGGTATGCCGGCCAAGAGTGGGGTCGGCGGCGGCATCCTGGCGGTGCTTCCCGGGCAGATGGGCATCGCCGTCTACTCCCCCCGCCTCGATTCGCACGGCAACAGCGTGCGCGGCGTTGCTGCCTGCCGAGAACTCTCCACCAGACTCGAATTGCACTTTCTGCACGTCACTCGGGCCGCGAAATCGTCGATTCGACGTCGGTACGTTCTCACCGAGGCACCGTCGCGAAAACGACGATCCGAGATCGAACAGGCCACACTCGCTGCAGTCGGCGACCGCGCGCGGGTCTACGAGTTGCACGGGGACCTGCTGTTCTCGGGTGCCGAGACAGCGGTCCGCGAGATCGGCAACCTCGACCGGAATCTCGATGCACTCGTCATCGACGTTCGTGGCGTCGACGAGGTGAGCGACATCGCCCGTTCGATGTTCGAGGACCTACGCCGCGATCTCGCCGACCACGGCTGTGTGGTGTGCCTGGTGGATCCCAGAGCCATCATGGGCCACACGACGTCGAGCCTGGACCCGAATGATCCGGCGGGCCGGGTGTACTCGAGTCTGAGCTCGGCCATCCAGTGGGCAGAGAACCTGCTGCTCGATCGGCACTGCTCCGGCGCGCGGCAACCGGCAGAGATCACTCCGGCCGAGCACCCGTTGCTCGCCGGTCTGTCCACCGAGCAATTCGACTCGGTGACTCCTTATCTGGAGAAACGTCACTACGCACGGGGCGACGTCATCGTTCACCGTGGTGCGCCTGCAGCGGGTCTGTTCTTGATTCTGCGCGGAGAAGTGACATCGACGGCCGTGTCCGCAGACGGGGGCACACACCGCATCACGACGCTCTCCCCCGGGATGAGCTTCGGCGAGATGCCGCTGCTGATGTCGGTGCCGTTCCTGCTGGACATGGTGGCCGACACCCCTGTCGATCTGGTGGTCGTGTCGGTATCGCATTTCGAGGCACTGACTCGGGACGCCCCGGAAGTGAAGCTGGCGCTACTGGAAAATCTGGCCAGCGGCGCGTACGGCCAGATGGCGGCCGTCGTCAAGACGCTCGGGCGGTTCGACATCGGCATCTGATCCGACTGTCGAACCGCCCGAGTGGACGTGCTTGGCCCCTGATCAGGCGTCGAGCGTGATCATCGTGAGGACCTCGGTGGGCTGCGCCGAGCCGCCGGCAGGCTCGAGCGAGAACGCGAAGTTGGTCGACGCTCCCATGCCGTCCACCACGGTGCCGTCGCTCGACGTGAGCTGATCCTCGGTGACAACGCCGGCGGAGCGCGGCGCACCGTCGACGAACCACATCTGGTAGACCCGGCCCGAGGGCGGCTCCGGGACACCGTTCAGAGTCACCACGACCGCATCTCGGCTCAGCGAGTACGACACCTTTGCAGTGCCGCCACCCGGGAACTCCGCGGACGCCTCACGAGCGTCGGGCGCTGCGACGATCTGCTCGGCCTGGGAAGGCTGCGGGTCCGAGCCCATGGTCTGCGTGACGACGACTACACCGCCGACTGCGACGACGATCGCGGCAGCCGCGGACACCATCGAGTATCGCCACGTCTTCGAGCGCTCACGTCGGTGCCGGTGCAGTGGAGTGACGTTCGGCGGAAGTTCTCGGACCGTCGGCTCCTGATCGCTCGCGGCGACACGCGCTAGCACGGCCTCCCGCACGCGTTCGGGTGCGGGAGTGGCGTCTGCCGCCGCAGCCAACGCCAGCGTTTCGTGAATCTCACCCACGAGGATGTCGAATTGTGCCCGGGTCGTCTCGTCGACGCGGATTCGCTCGGATTCGATGGCGCGCCGCTCGGACTCGCTCATCGCGTGGAGGGCATAGACCTCCGCTTCGTCCAGCAGTCGTTGCCGTGACGCTTCACTCATTGCGGGATCACCCCCAGGCATGTCTTCAACTTGATCAATCCATCTCGTATGCGCGATTTGATCGTCGGCACGGCCACCCCGAGCCGTTCGGCAACCTCGCGATAGGTGTACCCGCTGTAATAAGCCATTCGTACCGACTCGCTCTGCGTATCGGTCAGAGTGTCGAGACAGGCCACGACCGCCTCCGATTCGAGCCGCTGGGTCACCGTCTCGAGTACCTCGTCGTGCTCGGGTGTGTGACTCACGGCACCGTACGCCGCCTCGCGGTCGGTACCCGACTGTTCGCTACGTACCCGATCGACCGCCCGGCGATGTGCCAGCGTCATGATCCACGCCAGCGGACTCCCCTGGCTCGGATCGTAATTCGGTGCCGCACGCCAGATCTGGAGGAACACCTCCTGCGCGGTCTCCTCGCTGTACCCCGGATCGCGAAGCACGCGCACCACCATCCCGTACACACGGGAGGACGTGGCGTCGTACAGTTCGGCGAAGGCCGACCGGTCGCCCTGGGCAACGGCGGCCATCAGGCGACGGAGACGGTCCGTCTCCTCGGCACGCAGATTCTTCAGCTGCGGGCTCGGTACTGCGCACACCGCATCCTCGACCGAGGTGCTGTCCTCGGACTCGGGCGGCGTTCGGTCACGGCCGGTGCCCGCAGATCCGGAAGCGTCGGAGAACGGCACGCTCATCGGACTGTCGTCCCAGCAGACGGGTTCATGATCGAGTTCATCGATCATGACACTAGTGGTCATGTAGCCCTCATATCGAAACCTCCGCGTTTTCCCGCCGCAGTACATATTCGGAACAAACACCCCGAGGGATGGTCCGCGACCGAAATTCGTTTGCGCAGAATTGGACCGGGCTTCATCCTGGGTGCGAGAATCGGACAAACGCGGGCAATCGGGCGGACAGCTCGATGGAGGGACGGACACGCATGACGGCCATCGAAACCCACGGGCTCGTCAAACATTTCGGCACCACCGCCGCAGTCGACGGCGTGGATCTGTCGATCCCGTCCGGCGGGGTGTACGGCGTACTCGGACCCAACGGGGCCGGGAAAACCACGACCATCCGGATGCTGGCGACACTTCTTCCGATAGACGGCGGCAGCGCACGAGTCCTGGGACACGACGTGGCAACCGAGCCGGAGGCCGTTCGCCGAAAAGTCTCTCTCACGGGTCAATTCGCCTCGCTCGACGAGGATCTGACCGGCACCGAGAATCTCGTTCTGCTGGCGCGGCTGCTCGGCTACTCACGTCCGGCCGCCCGAGCGCGCGCTGATCAACTGTTGACAGCATTCGACATCGCCGACGCCGGACCGCGACAGGTCAAGACCTACTCCGGTGGCATGCGCAGGCGCATCGACATCGCGGCGAGCATCATCGTCACCCCCGAGCTGATCTTTCTCGACGAACCCACCACCGGCCTGGACCCGCGCAGTCGCAATCACGTCTGGGAGATCGTCCGTGCACTGGTGGCAGGCGGCACGACGGTACTGCTGACGACGCAGTATCTCGACGAGGCCGACCACCTGGCCGGGCGCGTGGCGGTGATCGACCACGGCAAAGTCATCGCCGAGGGCACGACGGGCGAGCTGAAGGCATCGGTGGGATCGAACTCACTGCACCTGCGCGTGCTCGATGCCGGGCACCGGAATGCCGCGGCGAGAATCGTTCGAGATCTGGTCGGCAGCACCGTGACCGAGGACGCCGACCCGTTCACCGTGTCCGCACGACTGGACAATCCGGCGCAGGCGGCACCGATCCTTCCTGCTCTCGAATCCGCCGGAATCGCCATCGCATCCTTCACCCTCGGTCAGCCGAGTCTGGACGAGGTGTTCCTGGCGCTGACCGGGCACGACGCGGGAGCGGGAGTGGAGCCGGTGGGTGCGAAAAAAGCTGAAATCGACAACGGGGAGATCGCGTCATGACCACCGAGGCCCAACGATCCGCCCCACAGGCGTCGACGATCATCGATGTTCTCTCAGCCGCAGGTCCGAGGCCGGAGCGTCCGTCGTCGCTGTCGACCTCGCTGAGTTTCGGCTGGCGGGCGTTGCTGAAGATCAAGCACGTACCGGAGCAGTTGTTCGACGTGACGGCGTTTCCGATCATGTTCACGCTGTTGTTCACGTACCTGTTCGGTGGCGCTCTGGCCGGTTCGACCGACGCGTACATCCAGTTTCTGCTGCCGGGCATCCTGGTGCAGACCGTGGTGATGATCACGATGTACACCGGCGTGACGATGAACAAGGACATCGAGAAGGGTGTGTTCGACCGGTTCCGATCGTTGCCGATCTGGCGTCCGTCGCCGCTGGTCGGTGCGTTGCTGGGTGACGTCGTGCGCTACACGTTGGCGTCGGTGATCGTACTGATCTTGGGGCTGATTCTCGGTTTCCGGCCGCAAGGCGGGCTGCTCGGTGTGATCGCATCGATAGTGCTGTTGCTCGTGTTCTCGTTCTGTCTGTCCTGGATCTGGACGATGATCGCCATGATCGTGCGCACCGAGGCAGCCGTGATGGGGATGTCGATGTTCATCCTGTTTCCGCTGACGTTCGCGAGCAACATCTTCGTCGACCCCAACACGATGCCGGGGTGGCTTCGTGCGTTCGTCGACGTCAACCCGGTCAGCTTTCTGGTGACGTCACTTCGAGGCCTGATGCAGGGCGATGTCGACACCGGCCAACTCGGAGTGACTCTGGTCCTGTCGGCGGCGATGCTGGCGATCTTCGGACCGATCACGATGCGGCTGTACAACCGCAAGTCCTGATCCGCGCCTCCCGGTGCAAGCGTCAGGATGCGGCGCGGGCTCGGTGTCGGCGGACTGCGTCCCGATTCGAGCACACGGTTCCGCAGTACCGCTGCCGTCCGGTACGTGAGGTGTCGGCGAAGGCGGTCGTGCAGTCGGCTGCGGCGCACCGATGGAGTCTGTCCATTCCGCGACCGGTCAAGTGCAGCGCGGTACCGACACCGACCAGTGCCCTGATGACGCCGCCCAACGCGATGTTGGGATCGCGATAGTGCATGTGCCAGCCGTCGTCGGCATGGTTGGTCAGTCGCGGGTACGCGGATGCCTGTGCAAGGAGGGCGTTCAGGGCCTCGGCGCGCTCCTCGGCTGTCTCTGCATCCACCACGCGAGCCCACTCGCGGAGGAACTCGAGTGTGTCCGCGAGATCGTCGTCGGTGGCAGTCCAGTCGGGAACGAGGCCGGCGTCGATGCAGCGGGCACCCAGTTCGCTCGGCGACGTGGGTGGCCGGTTGAGGAGGTCGATGCCCAGTTTCACGGCATATTCTCCGTAAGGGTTGATGTGCACAAGACCATTACATCACAGTGGATGCATGGACATCGAACACAGCACACACTCCTGGACCACCCGCTCGCTCCACGACACCAGCGAAGGCCTCGTCGGCTACCAGGGCTGCCACTGCGGAGCTCAACGCATCGTCTCGGTACCCGCGCAGACATTCGCCCCGGTTGCCGAAGTGGATCACCCCAGCACGTTCGCCACCGCAGGCACCACCGTGTCGAGTGCATAGCCGATGGACAGCGCCGAGTTGGTGGCGTAGGACTTCGCGACTTCCGGGTCGTCGAACACGACGTAGCGGCCGTCCGCGACAGCCGGAATCCGTTGGAACAGCGGATTGTCGGTCACCTCGGACGGCGCCTTCTGGATGGGGAAGACGATCAGTACGTCGGCGTCGAGCAGGTCGAGCTCCTCCCCGGAAATCGGAACCGAGAAGCCGCGCGGCGGAAGAGAATCGATGGTCGGGCTGGTGACGAAGCCGAGCTTCTTCATGAACTCGAGTCGACTGTTCGACGAGATGTATGCGCCGTATCCGGTGCCGCTGTAGGCCCCGACCACCGCTGTCTTGCCGGCGAATTCCGGATGGGCAGCGGCCGTTGCATCGAAACGGTCGGCGATTCCTGCGAGCAGCGCGTCCCCTTCGGACTGCTTGCCGAGTGCCGTGGCCACCATCGTGACCTGCTGCTCGAGCGTTGTCAGGTAGTTGTCCGCCCCCGCCGGTATACCCACCGTCGGAGCAATGGCGGAAAGCGTGGCGTACCGATCGGCATCACCGGAGCTCTTGGTGTCGAGGATCAGATCCGGCTCGAGCGCCGCGACCTGCTCGAACGACGGCTCCTGCGTCCCGATGATCTGCGGTGGTGCGTCGTAGAGCCCGGCCGCCCACGGACCGACGCCGTCGCCGCCGAAGGCGAGCCAGTCGCTCGCACCGACCGGTGAGACACCGAGCGCCAGTGCGGTTTCCGCGTCACCCCAGCCGAGCGCGACGACGCGCTGCGGGGCACTGTCGACGGTCACGCCGCCGAACTCGGTATCGATCGTGACAGGGAACGCAGCCGCCGATCCGTCGGACGGCGCCTCCGATCCGGGTCCGTCGTCCCCGCCCGACCCACACGAGACGACGGCGGTCAGGAACAGCAGGGCGACCGACACAGCACCGACGGTGCGACGAATTCTCACCCGAGAAACGGTACGTCAGACTCGCCAAGATTGGTGAGGCAACCCTATTTACGGACGAAGCGGCCGATACATTCGACGTGGCTGGTCAGAGGAAACGCGTCGAACGCGCGCACGTCCGTCAGCTCGTAACCGGCTGCCCGGTAGAGGCTCGCGTCCCGCGCGAACGATGCCGGATCGCAGCCGATGTGGACGATCGTGCGGGGAGACCGCGTCGCGAGACCTTCGATGACGTCGCGTCCGGCACCGGCTCGCGGCGGATCGAGTACCGCCACCGCCACCGATTCCGGCAACGAACCCATCGATCGCTCGACCCGGCCCGGCGCGAACGAGACCTGAGCAAGGTCGTGCAGCGCCGAACGCCCGTCCTCGGCGGCCCGGCGCGAGAACTCGACGCTGGTGACACGTCCGCTCGATCCCACCCGCTCGGCGAGAGCCGCCGCGAACACGCCGACACCGCCGTAGAGATCCCATGCGCCGTCACCCGGCTCGGCGTCTGCCCAGTCGCGCACGACGTCGGTGTACACCTGGGCCGCTCCCTTGTGCGCCTGCCAGAAGCCGGTGGCATCGAGTGTCCACGGCCGCGCCGAGACGAATTCGGTGACGCGACCCGAGCCGATGACAGCCTTTTCCGGCCTGGCCCGGGACGACGCCGCTCGACGCGCCGACGCACCGCGGCGGCCCGGAGACCGGCGTCCGGTTCGCGTCAACTGGGCAGGTGCCACCTCCACCACATGGCGTTCACCCATACCGTCGAGGACCACCTGCAATTCGGCACCTGCGCGCCACTCACGATCCGACAATCCGTCGAACGCAACCGGATCCATTTGCGGGCACGACAACTCCGTGACGATCGAGCTGCTTCGATAGCGGTGGTAGCCGGGCCGTCCACCCGAATCGACTGCCAGCCGAACACGGGTCCGCCATCCGGTGCCATCGCCGGTGCCCGGCAACTCCTCGACCGGAACGGCCCGCTCGATGCCTGCAACGCGGCGCAACTGTTCGGCGACGACGGAAGACTTGAGTCGACGACCGGCTTCGTGGGTCGCGTGAGAATAGTCGCAGCATCCCGAACCACCGGGCCCGGAGATGGGGCAGCGAGCGTCGATGCGATCCGGAGACGCGGTGAGGATCTCGATCGCGTCGGCGCGGCAGAACGACCCACCGCGATCCTCGGTCACCTTGGCCATGACGCGTTCCCCCGGTAGCCCGTGGCGGACGAACACCACCCGACCTTCGTGACGGGCCACGCAGAACCCACCGTGTCCGGGAGCGCCCAGTTCGACGTCGAGCACCAGCCCGAACCAGTTCTCGGTCATTTGCCCGCCGGCGGTTCGTAGCCGCGACGCGATGCACCCGGCGCATTTCCGAGCACCTCGCGCCTGGCCTTCTCCGACGAGCGCAGCTGCCACGGAACGCTGGTGACCATCACGCCGGGTTGAAACAGCAGTCGGGACTTCAATCTCAGCGCACTCTGGTTGTGCAGGACCTGCTCCCACCAGTGACCGACGACGTACTCGGGGATGAAGACGGTCACCACATCACGTGGTGAGTCGCGTCGAACTCGTTTGACGTAGTCCAGAACCGGCTTGGTGACTTCGCGGTAGGGCGATTCGACGACCTTGAGGGGTACCGAGACGTCACTGGCCTCCCATTCACGTACCAATGCTCGGGTGTCCACCTCGTCGACGTTGACGGTGACGGCTTCGAGAGTGTCGGGCCTGGTCGCGCGTGCGTAGGCGAGAGCCCGCAGGGTCGGCATGTGCAGTTTGGACACCAGCACGATCGAGTGCGTGCGGCTGGGTAGCACGCCGTCCCACACCTCGTTCTCGAGCTCGCGCGCCACGGTGTCGTAGTGCTTTCTGATCATCCGCATCAGGATGAAGATGGCCACCATCGCCACGATCGCGATCCAGGCTCCGGCAGCGAACTTGGTGATCAACACGATCACGAGAACGGTCGCCGTCATGGCCAGACCGACGCTGTTGACCACCCGCGAGCGCTGCATCCTGCCGCGCTGCTCGCCATCGGTCTCGGTTCGGAGCAGGCGGGTCCAGTGCCGGATCATGCCGGTCTGGCTCAGGGTGAACGAGACGAACACACCCACGATGTAGAGCTGGATGAGCTTGGTGACCTCTGCTCCGAACACCACGACGAACACGATGGCTGCACCGGACAGGAACAGAATGCCGTTACTGAAGGCAAGGCGATCGCCGCGTGTGTGCAACTGTCGGGGTAGATACCGGTCCTGAGCGAGCACCGAGCCCAGCACGGGGAAGCCGTTGAATGCCGTGTTCGCGGCGAGTACCAGGATCAACGCCGTCACGGCGGTGATGAAGAAGAACCCAACGGGGAACCCGCTGAACACTGCCTCCGCCAACTGCGCGATCAACGTCTTCTGGTGGTAGCCATCCGGTGCCCCGATCAGCTGCGCCTCCGGGTCCATCGCGTACTTGATGCCGATCTTCTGCGCCAGCACGATGATGCCCATCAACAACGTGATGCCGATGCCGCCGAGCAGCAACAGCGTGGTTGCCGCGTTACGGGACTTGGGCTTCTCGAAGGCGGGCACCCCGTTACTGATGGCCTCGACTCCGGTCAGCGCCGCGCAACCCGACGAGAACGCCCGCGCGACGAGGAACGCGAACGCGATCCCGTACAGATGCGAGTCCTCCGCTTTCAGATCGAACGTCGCCGACTCGGCGTGAATGTCGTCTCCGAGCACGTAGACCCGGAACAACCCGTAGCCCAACATCAGGAACATGCCGCCCATGAAGGCGTATGTGGGAATGGCGAACGCGGCACCCGACTCGCGGATACCGCGCAGGTTGATCGACGTGATGAACACGATGGCCACCACCGCGAACAGCACCTTGTGCTGCGCGACGAAGGGTACGGCCGAACCGATGTTCGACGCGGCCGCCGAAATGGAGACCGCCACGGTCAGCACGTAGTCCACCAACAACGCACTACCCACGGTCAGACCCGCCGCAGGACCGAGGTTGGTGGTCGCGACCTCGTAATCACCACCACCGGACGGGTAGGCGTGCACGTTCTGCCGGTAGCTGGCGACCACCACCGCCATCACGACACAGACCGCGAGACCGATCCACGGAGTGAACGTGAGCGCCGATATCCCGGCCACGGACAACACCAGGAAGATCTCTTCGGGTGCGTACGCAACCGAGGACATGGCGTCCGAGGCGAACACCGGTAGCGCGATTCGCTTGGGTAGCAAGGTATGACCGAGCTTGTCGCTGCGGAACGGCTTACCGAGAACCAGCCGCTTTGCGGCAGTCGAGACCTTGGACACGATCAGAAGCGTAGGCCGTCGGGTCGCCGGCGGCGCAACCACGCGCCCTTTGACTTCCATCCGATGCCCACCCACGGTCGAGCCGGTGACGAATCCCCGATACGTTGGTGCTCGCATGCACACGGTGGCAATGTCGTCGGCAGTGTTGGTCGGCAATCGAGATCGGGACGGAGCTGGGCGTTGTACGTAGTTGTGATGGGGTGTGGCCGTGTCGGCGCATCGCTGGCCGGAGCGCTCGAGCGCATCGGGCACGAGGTGGCGATCATCGACCGCGACGAAACCGCGTTTCTGCGCCTCGACCCCGACTTCGGCGGGCATCGAGTAGTCGGTATGGGATTCGACCGAGATGTGTTGGTGCGCGCCGGAATCGAGAAGGCGGAGGCATTCGCAGCCGTATCCTCCGGTGACAATTCCAACATCATCTCCGCGCGCGTCGCGCGCGAGACGTTCGGCGTCGAGAAGGTCGTCGCCAGAATCTACGACGCCAAACGCGCCGCTGTGTACGAGCGCCTCGGTATCCCGACCGTGGCCACCGTGCCGTGGGCGACCGACCGGTTTCTGCACAATCTTCTGCGGGACGACCCCACCACCAAGTGGCGGGATCCGTCCGGGAGCGTCGCGGTGGTGCTGCTCGACTTCCACGATGCGTGGATCGGCAAGAAATTGTCGGTACTCGAGGATGCGACCCGGTCGCGGGCCGCGTTCGTCATCCGTTTCGGCACCGGACTGCTGCCCGACAAGCGCACCGTGATCCAGGCAGGCGACGAGGTGTACGTCGCTGCCGTCTCCGGGACCGTCGCCGAGGCCATCGCATTGGCCGGCAATCCGCCGCCGTCGGACGACTGATGCTCGCCCGTACGTTGTTCTCCTCCCCCATCGACCCGAACGGGAAGCCATGAAAGTCGCCATCGCCGGTGCCGGCGCAGTCGGCAGATCCATTGCACGCGAATTGATCCGAAGCGAGCACGAGGTGATGCTCCTCGAACGCAAACTCGACCACGTCGATCAGGCCGCGGTACCCGAGGCCGAATGGGTGCTCGCGGACGCCTGCGAGTTGAGTCTGCTCGAGGCCGCCCATCTCGAGAACTACGACGTGGTGATCGCCGCTACCGGCGACGACAAGGCGAACCTGGTGCTCAGCTTGCTGGCCAAAACCGAGTTCGGAGTGAACCGCGTGGTGGCCCGGGTCAACGACCCCAGAAACGAATGGCTCTTCGATGCGGCCTGGGGTGTCGATGTCGCAGTCTCGACCCCGCGCATGCTGGCGTCACTGGTGGAGGAGGCCGTGTCGGTAGGCGATCTGGTCCACCTGATGACATTCCGCAAGGGACAGGCAAATCTCGTGGAGATCACTCTGCCCGAGAACACGCCCCTGGCGGGCAAGCCGGTACGCAAGCTCCAGCTACCGCGGGACGCAGCACTGGTGACGATTCTTCGCGGTGGCCGTGTCATCGTTCCGCAGCACGACGATCCACTCGAAGGCGGTGACGAGTTGCTCTTCGTCGCGGCGAAAGAGGTGGAGGACGAACTACGTGCTGCGGTCGGTCTGACCTGACGGCAGCTCGTCGGCCTGTTGGTCGTTCGATGCGAGGTCCAGCGCTCGATCTGCCTGACGCACCGCCCACAGAGTCACCAGTAGGGCTACGCCGGTCAGGGGCCACCCCATCCCGATCCGTGCCACCGCGAGCCAGCCGGTCTGGTCCGAGTCGTAGAGCTGGGACTGAACGATATAGCGCGCAGCGAACACCGACGCCCAGGCGATGGTGGCCACGTCGTAGTAACGAACCGCAGACCGCTCCCGACGCCACGATGTTCCCTTGCCGTTGAGGTAACCCCAGATGACGCCGACGAGCGGCCACCGGGCGAGTACCGACAGCACGAACGCCCCGCCGTAGACGAGTGATGTATAGATGCCGAACAGGAAGTAGCCCTTGGCGTCCCCGGTGCGGTACGCGATGAAAGCGCAGATGCCGACGCCGAAGAATCCGGAGATGGCCGGTTGTATCGGGCTGCGGCGTACCAGCCGCCACACCAGAACGGCCGCGGCGACACCCAACGCCGCCCACAGAGCGACCGACAGGCCGAAGTAGCTGTTGAACGGGACGAAGACGACCACGGGCAGTGTGGAATACACCAATCCGCTCACACCGCCGAGCTGCTCGAGCACGGTGGGGGCGGCGGTCTTCACGGCGTCCGGCGTCGACGTGTCGGGTACCGGTTCCGGCATGTTCGACGTTCTCGGGTGCGGCACTGCATCGTCGCTGTTCGTCACGAGAACGAGAGTGCCATACCGGGGACGATCAGTTGTCGTCGCGCAGTTCGTAGTACGGGTTGTAGACGATCTTGCGTCCATCGCGTTCGCCGACCCGGCCACGCACCAGGACCGTCTTGCCCGGCTCGATTCCGGCAATCTTGCGCCGGCCGATCCACAGGAGAGTCACCGTGTCGGTGCCGTCGAAGAACTCCGCTTCGATGTTGGCGTTCGCGGCCTTGGAACACGCTTCGACGCTGCGTAGACGACCCAACATCGTGACCTCTTCGCCACGCGAGCAATCGCAGGCGCGTCGGGCTCCGGACGCTTCGGAGGATTCGGCCATCTCCTCGGCGTCGAGCTGATCGATGTCCTCGGTCAACTTTCGCGTCAAACGGCGAAAGTATCCTGCGGCAGCGGGTGCCATTGTGCGCTCCTGCGGGTGGGGGTCGTCTCGCAGCTCCACTCCTGGGAGCAGTTGCGGCGACCTGGGAGTTTCCCTCGTCATAGCTGGTACTTCGCCACTGTAGACCCGATCCGGCGCGCTGACCAACCACCGCCACGCCGTCGAACGGGGGCGTGCACAATCGTCTCGTGCACACCCGATTCGAGACCTCCACCGCGATCGTTCTACCGGGGACGGGATCGGACGCGCAGTTCGCGCAGGAGGCATTCGGGCAGGCGTTCGACGTTGTGGGATTGACCACTGTCGCCGTGGAACCCGACCCGACCGGCGTGGTGAGGAGCTACCTCGGTGCCCTCGACGACGCTGTACGCGCGCACGGTCCCGTCGTGGTCGCCGGAATCTCGCTGGGTGCAGCCGTCGCGGCGCACTGGGCCGAACGCAACCGCTCGAGTGTCGTCGCGTTGGCGCTGGCGCTGCCGGCGTGGACGGGCGATCCCACCGGCTCACCGGCTGCACTGAGTGCACGGTTCACGGCTGGGTCGCTTCGCGAACACGGGCTCGACAGCGTCACGGCGACCATGGCCGAGTCGAGCCCAGAATGGCTCGCGCGCACCCTGGCGCGATCCTGGGCGTCGCAGTGGCCGGCGCTCCCCCGCGCGTTGGACGAGGCGGCCTCGTACCGAGGCCCGGAGTTGGACCGTCTCGCGCGGATCGACGCGCCGACCGTCGTGGTCGGCGCGGTGGACGACCCGGTGCATCCGATCGCGGTTGCGGAGCAGTGGGCTCGCGCCCTGCCGAGAGGCGTACTGCGGACCGTGACTTTGACGGACATCGGACTCGACCCGGGGGTCCTGGGCCGAGAAGCCGTCGACGCTCTTACCGCGGCGCACGACGTCTGACGCCGATCAGCCCCCCAGTTGCTGAATCGCCGATCCGGACGCTCCGCGGCGCGGAGCGCGCTCGGCACCGGGTTGTTCGGCGTTCGGTTGCGGAGTCGACTGCTGCTGCGCCGCATCGGTGTTCGCATCAGGGGCGGTGGGCTGCGCCGGCGCGGCCTGCTGCGCTGCTTGCTGCTGCGCGGCAGCCGCCAGTTGCTCGGCCAACACATGCGGCAGAACCACCGGCAACGGAGTACGCACCGGGTGTGGATCGGTGCCGCGGTCGACGACGGTCTGTCGAAGAATCGAGTGCGCGAGCTGGACCAGGGGCTGGCCCTCCGCCACCGCGCCCGACGGCCCGGCGAGGACGCATCGAACCATCCAGCGATACCCGTCGACACCGATGAAGCGCAGATCGGCGTTGGCGGTGACACCGACCAGCTCGCGGCCCCACGGCCCGGTCTCCACGGTCGTCTCGGCCTTGTCGTTGCGGAGCGATGTCGCCAGATCGGCTGCCACCTCGCGCCACTGCCCCGGAGACTTCGGGGCAGCGTAGGCGGCGATGGTGATGCGCCCGAACTGGGTGACGATGTGTACTGCTTGCGGGCTGCCCGCCTGAGACATCTCGACCTGTAGTTGCCCGCCCTCGGGGAGAGGGATCAACACCGAGCCGAGATCCAGCCGGTTCGCCGCGACGGTCTCGCGATCCTGGTCCAGATCACCGAGATCGTGGGGGCCCTCGACGGTCGTGTCCGCGGTCGCATCGTCGTTGTCGTTGTCGTTGTCGTCGTCGCGGCCGTCGACGAATGGCTCCGCGCTGGACGCGGAGGCACTGCCGGCGTCGTTCTTCTTACGCCGTCCGAACATGTTCAGCTCTCTTCTTCTCGGTTGCATTCAGTTCGCTGTACACCGACGACCGTCGCGACAGACGCACTACGTAGGACGTCACTGCACCAGACTCGCATGTCCGCCGGTCGAACCGTGACCGCCGTCCCCTCGAACGGTGTCGTCGAGTCGATCCACTTCGACGAACTCGACCAATTCGACGCGCTGCACCACCAACTGAGCGATTCGATCGCCGCGATCGAGCACGATGGGCGTTCGGAGATCGTGGTTGATCAAGCAGACCTTGATCTCCCCGCGGTATCCAGCGTCGATGGTGCCAGGGGTGTTGACGACCGACAGTCCCGATTTGGCCGCCAGGCCCGAGCGCGGGTGGATCAGCCCCACCATCCCGAGGGGCAAGGCCACCGCAATCCCCGTGCCCACGAGAACCCGTTCGCCGGGAGCGATCGTCACTGGGGCGGTGATCCGCAGATCCACACCCGCGTCACCCTCGTGCGCACGCGTGGGAACCGGTAGATCTGGGTCCAACCGGCGAAGTCGAACCTCCCCGGGGCGGTCCGGGGGCACCTCGAGCTGGTCGCCGGAAAGCGTGTTGCGGGACTCGATGACTTCGTCACTCACGTCGAACGAGACTACGCTGATCTGGTTCGCCGTCGGCGCGGCGACTACCCTGGGTGGGGTGACTGCAGATCGACAGGCCGATAGGGCGAACCCCGAGTCCGACGACCCCACCTCGCGTGCCGGTTCCCCCGGCTCGGAGTCGGTGCTCTACGCCGAACGACTGTGGGTACCCCTCTGGTGGTGGGTGGCCGGCGCAGCGCTGGCGGTACTACTCGCAGCGGAAGTACACATGGGTGCCCCCGGTGTTCGCGCCTGGCTGCCCTACGTGTTGCTCCTGCCACTGGTCGCCTGGGCTCTGGTGGCGTTCAGCAGGCTACGTGTGCAGGTGGTGGCCACCGATCCGAGCTCGGACTCGGCCGAGTCGTCGTCCGCCGACCTCGAACTACGGGTCGGCAAAGCGCATCTGCCTCTCGATGTCGCGTCCAAGGCAGCCGTGGTGCCCGCGACAGCAAAAAGTGCGGCGCTGGGAAGGCAGCTGGACCCGCTTGCCTTCGTACAGCACCGCACCTGGGTGAAACAGATGGTGATCGTCGTACTGGACGACCCGGACGACCCGACGCCCTACTGGTTGATCAGCACCAAGCGGCCGGAGGATCTACTCGCCGTGCTCAGTGCCCACGGCGTGGAAGCTCGCTGACCCAGCCGTCGGGCTCTCGCTGCGAAACCTCACTGCCCGGCCGCTCGGCCGGGCATCGCCTGCCCTCGATCAGGGCTTGCCGTCGATCAGCGCTTGCCGTCGATCAGGCAGCGCAGTCCCGGCACATGAGGACGCCGTTGGCATCGCTGGCCAGTCGACTGCGGTGGTGCACCAGGAAGCAGCTCGAACAGGTGAATTCGTCCGCCTGCTTGGGAACCACCCGGACCGAAAGCTCTTCGCCGGACAGGTCGGCACCCGGGAGCTCGAAGGACTCGGCGGTGTCTGACTCGTCCACGTCGACGACTGCGGACTGCGCCTCGTTGCGGCGAGCCTTAAGTTCTTCGAGAGAGTCCTCCGAGACGTCGTCGGATTCTGTTCTTCTCGGAGCGTCGTAATCGGTTGCCATTGTTCTCGTAACCCCTCATCTTCGTACGTGTGTGGTGGAAGCTGCCGGTGTGGTCGGCTTGTGGCCGTCGGCTGTGAAGAGGGCGCTTGCTCGCTCCCACCGATTTGATTCTCGATCGAACAGGTTCATCACGCGGTGCCGGAAACTACACCGGGTAGTTCCCGAATTCCGCCGGTTGAAACTCGATCGAGATTTCGCTCACCTGATCGACGATTCACCGGCAGCTTTCTGTTTCTTAAGCACTGCGGCCGCCAGACAATAGCCGACGCCGACCCCAAAGCCGAAACCGAATCGCCGATCACTTGATTGCCTCCGTGCACGCCGCATCAACACCGAGATCACCGGCTTCATTCCGCAGTCCGCAGAAGCAGTTCTGCTGCTGGTTTTCGCGGTGCAAACGGGTCGCGGGCACTGCTTTCGGCGAGCTCGCGGCCGAGTGTGCCGTCGCCGAGGACCGCGGGCATCTACAGTAGGCACGCGTCGGTGTGAACCGACTCCGTGTACCGGTCTCGGCGACTGCCGACGGAAAGGCGAAGAATCACTGTGGTTTCTCTGATCACCGAAGGCCAGCCGGTCGACGACCGCGGCCGTCCGTTCCGTCGACGCCGCGCACTTCCGATCATCGCCGTGTTCGCAGTACTCGCTCTGCTCGCCGTGGTCGTGTGGGTCAAGGTGTTCACCACCACCGAGACGACATCGGCCACTGCCGAATGCAACACCCCGACCACGACCGCTGCCACCGACGGAACGCAGCCGGTTGCCCTCGGCGAGGAAGTCGACCCGACGACACTTCTCGACGTCGAGCCTGCCGCCCTGTCGGCATCGAAGGTACGAGTGTTCAACGCCAACGGCGAACGCGGCCAAGCTGCACACGTGGCGGCTCAGCTCAGTGACTACGGCTTCGCGAGTGCTCCGGACGTGCAGGTGGGCAACGATCCCGTCTACGTCGACCAGAACATGCAGTGCCAGGGCCAGATCCGATTCGGATCCGCGGGTATCGGTGCCGCGAGCGCAGTGTGGCTCCTCGCACCGTGTGCAGAACTCATCGAGGACTCGAGAACCGACGACTCGGTGGATCTGGCACTCGGCACCTACTTCAGCGAGATTCAGCCGAACGACGACGCAGAGGAAGTGCTACGCACGCTGGCGGGCGCAGCCCCCGGTGCCGCGCCGCAGCCCCTCGACCCCGATCTGCTCGCCGCCGCGCGTCAGTCTCGTTGCTGAGTCGATCGCGCTGCTGAGACGATCGCGCTACTGAGTCGGGCCAGTCCGTCAGCTCGGAATCGGATCGAGTGCGCCGACGAGTCGTAGGGCGGCAGTCAGGGGTTCGGCGATTCCCGGGGCCATCGCCACGGTGACGACCCCGTCCGCACTCGACGACGTCGCTGCGGGTACATCGACGAGGGCTCCGGCCTCGGCAGCGATCAGCGACCCCGCCGCCCAGTCCCACGGGCTGAGCCCGTGCTCGAAGTGTGCGTCGACGGCACCGGACGCGACCATGCACAGATCCAGTGCTGCAGAACCGATTCGGCGAATATCTCGCACCTTCGGAAGCAGTTCGGCGATGATCGCGCCCTGCGCCGCGCGGCGTCGTGATCCGTACCCGAATCCGGTGGCCAACAACGTCATCGACAATTCGGTCACACCCGAACACTGCAGCCGTTCGATACGACCGTCTGCGTACCGAGCCGTCGCCCCATGCCCCTGCGCGGCCGAATAGACCACATCGCGGGCCACGTCGACGACGGCCCCTGCCACGCTCACTCCGTCGATCTGCACCGCAACAGAGACCGCGTACGCAGGAATTCCGTACATGAAGTTGACGGTTCCGTCGATCGGATCCAGCACCCATCGAACTCCGGCGACGGATTCGTCCCCGCCACCTTCCTCCTCGCCGAGGACGGCATCGCCGGGACGCAGCTGCGCCAGCAATTCGCGAAGAACACGTTCGGTTTCGGTGTCCACGACGGTGACCGGATCGGTCGGTGTGCTTTTCGTCTGCACGGCCTCTGCCTCCGCGTCGGCACTGTCACCGAACACCTGCGGACGACGCGTTCGGACGTGCTCGGCTGCCTCCGTGGCAACCCGAACGGCAACCCCGCGCAGTACCTCCGCATCACGTGTCGTCGGTTCGGTATCCGACCGTTCTACGGTTGCCGGCGTCTGCGGCAATTGCTCAGTGGCGGTGTGGGTCTGCGTTCCGTCATGTTTCGGCACGCGTACATCGCAACACACTTCGCCGGCGCGGCACCACCGCGGCACTCGGCGGGCCGTCCGCTACAGCGTCGGCGTCACGCCGACGAACGGACGGCACTATTGTTCCGAAGCGACGGCACACACGAATTCGATCAGGCCAGGAGCGGCATCGACATGACACAGCCAGGTTCGGACAACAGCACCGCGGCGACGGCCGAGCGTCACGGGTTCGGCGTCGACGTCGGTGGCAGCGGCATCAAGGGCGGCATCGTCGACCTGAACACCGGTGAGCTCGTGGGCGATCGCTACAAGATCGAGACGCCTCAGCCTTCGACCCCCGACGCCGTCGCGCGGACCGTGGCCGAGATCGTCTCGCATTTCGAGTGGACCGGGCCGATCGGCGTCACCCTGCCCGCGGTGGTCACCAACGGTGTGGCGCGTTCGGCCGCGAACATCGACAAGAGCTGGATCGACACCGATGCGCGAGCATTGTTCGCCGAGGCCATCAGAAACGAGAACATCACCGTCCTAAACGACGCAGATGCCGCTGGGGTCGCTGAGGACAAGTACGGCGGCGGCAAGGGCAAGGACGGGGTCGTCGTTCTGCTCACGTTCGGCACCGGCATCGGTTCCGCCGTTCTGCACAACGGAGTTCTGCTGCCGAACACCGAATTCGGACACATGGAGATCGGTGGCAAGGAAGCCGAGCATCGCGCGGCGTCCTCGGTGAAGGAGAACAAGGGGCTGTCCTACAAGGAATGGGCCAAAGAGGTCTCCACCGTGCTCGCAACGTTCGAGGCGCTGCTGTGGCCCGACCTGTTTATCGCCGGTGGCGGAATCAGTCGCAAGAGCGAGAAGTGGATTCCCCACCTGACCAACCGAACTCCGGTGGTCCCCGCGACCCTGCTGAACACGGCGGGGATCGTCGGAGCGGCCCTCGCTGCGGACAGTGCCGTCGCGTCCGCCGAGACCGGTACATCGGCTGGATCACCGCACTGACACGCGGTGTCGCCACCTGCGAAGGACGAGGGTAGGTAACAAACTCCTGAGAGGTCGTTACAATGGTGTGTGCCGGTACGCAGCCGGCCGAATCCGAAGACCTCTCCGCCGGAAACAACTCTGGCGTGACGCCGCACGACTTCGTCACGAAAGGGCGTACGTGGCAGCCACCGATATCCGTCAGACCGTAGATTCCGAACCTGGAACTGCGACACCTGAACCTGCTGTCAAGGCACCCGCCGCGAAGGCACCGGCTAAGAAGGCACCGGCCAAACGCGCCGCCGCCAAGAAGGCACCGGCCAAGAAGGCCGCAGCGAAGAAGACAGCAGCTCCCGCCTCCGGCGATGACGTCGACGAGAGCACCCCGGGAATCGAAGACATCGACATCTCCGAAGGTGATCTTGCCGCCGCAGCGAACGACGTCGTCGAGGTCGTCGCCGCCGGTGACGACACCGAAGAAGACGCAACGAGCGAGCCGACCGCCGAGGACAAGGCGTCGGGCGACTTCGTCTGGGACGAAGAGGAATCCGAAGCGCTGCGTCAGGCCCGCAAGGACGCCGAGCTCACCGCATCAGCGGACTCGGTTCGCGCGTACCTCAAGCAGATCGGCAAGGTCGCCCTCCTCAACGCCGAGGAAGAGGTCGAGCTCGCCAAGCGCATCGAGGCAGGACTGTTCGCCGTCGAGAAGATGCGCGAGTCCGCGGAGAAGGGCGAGAAGCTCCCCGTCGCCCAGCGGCGTGACATGACCTGGATCTGCCGTGACGGCAACCGCGCCAAGAACCACCTGCTCGAGGCAAACCTCCGCCTCGTCGTCTCGCTGGCCAAGCGCTACACGGGCCGCGGCATGGCGTTCCTGGATCTTATCCAGGAGGGCAACCTGGGTCTGATCCGCGCGGTCGAGAAGTTCGACTACACCAAGGGCTACAAGTTCTCGACGTACGCCACCTGGTGGATCCGCCAGGCCATCACCCGTGCCATGGCAGACCAGGCCCGGACCATTCGTATCCCGGTGCACATGGTCGAGGTCATCAACAAGCTCGGACGCATCCAGCGTGAGCTCCTGCAGGATCTGGGCCGCGAGCCCACTCCGGAGGAACTCGCCAAGGAGATGGACATCACGCCCGAGAAGGTGCTGGAGATCCAGCAGTACGCTCGCGAGCCGATTTCCCTCGACCAGACCATCGGTGACGAGGGTGACAGTCAGCTCGGGGACTTCATCGAGGACTCCGAGGCTGTCGTCGCGGTCGACGCGGTGTCGTTCACGCTTCTGCAGGATCAGCTTCAGTCGGTGCTCGAGACGCTCTCCGAGCGAGAAGCAGGCGTGGTCCGCCTGCGCTTCGGCCTCACCGATGGACAGCCCCGCACCCTCGACGAGATCGGGCAGGTGTACGGAGTCACCCGCGAGCGAATTCGTCAGATCGAGTCCAAGACGATGTCGAAGCTGCGGCACCCGTCGCGGTCCCAGGTTCTGCGCGACTACCTGGACTGACAATCTTGGAACGACAAGCGACCGTCGATCTTCGGATCGGCGGTCGCTTCTCGTTACTGGCGACTGCCAGGTTTTGTCAGAGCACTGGCGTTCCGAAATCCCCGGCGGGCCCCGGTCGGTACTCGACGGCGGCAGTGACGGCCTCGAGCGGTAGCGGTCCGTACAGGTGCGGAAACAGCATCGACTGCGGGTCGGACGGCACACCAGGCTCCCACTGCACCCGCGCACTCAACCGCGCTGGGTCCAGCGTCAGCAGCACCACATCGGTGCGTCCTGGGAAGAGCCGGTTCGCGGGCAGATGCACCTGCTCGGGTGTGGAGAGGTGAACGAAACCCAGTTCGGCGAACGACTCCGGCGTGTACTCGGTACCGCCCCGGATTCTCGACCACTCCTCCGTGGTGCACAGATGTACGAGGACGTCGGTTCGATCGGTCACACCGCCATTGTGCCGGGTTCTCGGGGCCTCGTGGCCCCTACCCCGCGCGTCCCCGAGCCGTGTCCTGGAAGTCAGGGCGGGGGCAGCGTGGGTGCCCCACCGCGCGTTCGGCCCGGCAGGCCACCGAGCACCACTGCGGCGATGACGGCAAGGATTCCCAGGGACTCGAGCAGCGTCGGCACCTGGGTCAGCACCACGGCACCGACGACAGTCGCGGTCGCGGGCAGCAACGCCAACAGCAACGCGAAGCGAGCCCGACCCACTCGGACCAGGACGTACTGGTCGAGAACGTACGGAACGACGCTCGACAGCAATCCGACGCCCAGGCCCAGAACCCAGATGCGCCAGTCGCTCAGAACGTCGGTGTGCGCGAATGCGAACGGTGCGAACAGCGGCACGGCGAGAACCACCGATGCGATTCCGAAACCGGCAGCCATGTCGTCGAGCCCCTGCCCGGCGTCGGCCACGGACTTGCCCAGCACGATGTACGCCGCCCACAGAGCCGCCGAACCGAGCGCGAACGCGATTCCGATCAATCCCACCTCGCCGCCCTCGAACTGAGCCGACGCGATGGCAGCAACGCCGGCGACCACCAGAACGACCGCGAGTGCATCGGTGAGCTTCCGAGATCCTGCTGCGGCCACGACGATGGGGCCCAGAAACTCGATGGCGACCGCCGCACCGAGGGGCAGCCGAGCGATGGCCTCGTAGAACATCACGTTCATGCCGATGGTGGCCGCTCCGAACGCGGCGGCGGTCACCGCGCGTCGTACCGTCCAGACGGATCCGGCACCGCCGCGTCGACGCCACGGCCTACGCCAGGCGATCAGGACGACAGCGGCACCGAAGCCCCGCAGCCAGGCCACCGCAGCCGGGTTCACCGTGTCGAACAGGAACACTCCGATGGCCGCACCGACGTACATGCATACGGCACCGATCACGAACAGCGACGGGATACCCAGCCTCGAAGCGCCGGACAGCGAGAAAGAAGTCGAAGCCACACCGGGACCCTACTGCCGCCACCCGTCCGATTCCGTATCAGCTGTCAGCTGTCAGCGAACAGGATCCACGGCGTTCCTGCTCGTAGGACATGTTTCGTGTTAGTGACAACACAAAGAAACGCGCTCGGGAACAACGCGTGACCGCCATACGTCTGACAGAGTGAACAAACCGCGCCATACCGACGCGGCGGACCGGCCCCAGGCGAACGGGACATACCCGCAAGCCAGTACGGAGGAGTCATGCCCGGAACATTGACCAGCCCACAATTGACAGCAGCGGACCGGTGCGACCGGTGCGGTGCAGGGGCTCGCGCGCGTGTCGTGCTCTCGACCGGTGGAGAGCTTCTCTTCTGCGGTCACCACGCCACCGAGCACGAAGCCCGCTTGCGTGAAGTGAACGCAACGGTGATGACCGAATCGGACTCCACGGTGTAGCCCACCGACTCGTCGGGGGACGCCAGTTCGCCACAGCTGTACCGATACAACTGCATCAACGCACGATCACAACGACGGACGGTCTCTGGACCGTCCGTCGTTGTCGTGTCACCGGCACAGTCCGCCGGCAGCACTCGTCCGTCGGGTGCTACATCTTGCGCAACTGCGCGATTCGCTCACCCAGCTGCTCCGCCGATGCCATCGCCGTCGGCGGGCCACCGCAGATTCGACGCAGATCGCCGTGAATGACGCCGTGCGGCTTCCCCGTCCGGTGGTGGTACACCGCAACCAAACTGTTCAGTTCCCGCCTCAGGCCGGCCAACTGGCCGGCACTGGTGGCCCTGTCGTTGACGACGGCAGGCGCGGGGACCGCCGGGCCCGGAGCGGGTTTGTCGATCTGCTCCTGCTGACGCTGGCGAAGCAGGTCGCGCATCTGCGTCGCGTCGAGCAGGCCGGGGAGCCCGAGATAGTCGGCTTCTTCGTCGCTGCCCGAGAACGTCGCGGTCCCGAACGAGGACCCGTCGTAAATCACCTGATCGAGCTCGGCATCCGCGCCGAGGGAGGTGTACGCCTTCTCTTCCTCGCCCAGCTCGTCTTTCTGCTTGTTGGCGTCGGCCAGCAGCTCGTCGTCGAAGCCGTCCTTCTCGCGGTGGGGCTTGCCGAGAATATGGTCGCGCTGAGCTTCGAGCTGTGAGGCGAGGTCGAGCAGGACCGGTACCGACGGCAGGAAGACGCTCGCCGTCTCGCCCTTACGGCGTGATCGCACGAAACGGCCGATCGCCTGCGCGAAGTACAGCGGAGTGGATGCACTGGTGGCGTAGACGCCGACGGCGAGACGCGGAACGTCGACACCCTCGGACACCATGCGAACGGCAACCATCCACCGCTGATCACTCTTGCCGAACTCGGCGATACGAGCCGAGGATGTGGGGTCGTCGGAGAGGACGAGGGTCGGCGTCTCCCCCGTGATCACCTCGATCAGCTTGGCGTAGGCCCGCGCCACCGTCTGGTCGGTCGCGATCACGAGACCACCTGCGTCGGGCATACCGCCCGACCGCAACTGTGCCAATCGTGTGTTCGCAGCCAACAGCACCGCGGGCATCCAGTCGCCCTGCGGGTCGAGGGCGGTACGCCAGGCCCGGGCGGTCTGCTCCGCATTCAGCGGCTCGCCCAACCGAGCGGTGTACTCCTCGCCTGCGCTGTCCCGCCACCGTGCCTCCCCGGAATACGCGAGGAAGACGACCGGGCGAACGACACCGTCGGCGAGGGCGTCGGAGTAGCCGTACGCGTGATCGGCCTTCGACCGCATCAGGCCGTCCTGATCCGGTTCGTAATTGACGAACGGAATGGGACTGTCGTCGCTGCGGAACGGAGTACCCGTCAACGCAAGGCGTCGGGTGGCGTCGCCGAACGCTTCGCGGATGCCCTCGCCCCAGCTCTTCGCGTCACCACCGTGGTGGATCTCGTCGAGGATCACCAGAGTCTTGCGGGCCTCCGTGCGCACTCGGTGCTTGAACGGATGCGAGGCGATCTGCGCGTAGGTCACCACCACACCGTGGTAGTCACTCGAGGTCTGCCCGGTCGAGTTGGAGAAGCGCGAGTCCAACGCGATGCCCACCCGCGCCGCCGACTCGGCCCACTGATGCTTGAGGTGCTCGGTGGGTGCCACCACCGTCACCTGATCGACGGTGCGGTGCGCGAGCAGTTCGGCGGCGACGCGCAGGGCGAACGTGGTCTTACCTGCACCCGGGGTCGCCACCGCCAGGAAATCCTTGGGCGAGGCGACGAGATACTTCGTCAGCGCGCGTCGCTGCCAGGCACGTAGCGGTGCCCCGCCGGCGACGGGCGCAGCCGTCTGATCGGTGGATGGTGGTGTGGGATCGAACATGTCAGCGCTCACTGGCCGCCGGTTCCTGGCATCGATGTAAATTCCTCGCGCTCTCGGTAGCCCTGCAGTGTCCGCCGAGGAGCCTATCGCTCCGTACCGACGGATCCCGCATCGCTGGGGTGATGTCGGACGCGACACGGCGCGTCGGTCGTTAGGCGAAGTCGGCATCGGTCAGGAATGCTGGAGGCACCATGAGCGAGTCTGCAGGCCCAACTCCCACACCGCCGCGATTGTCGGCGAGAAACCCGCTACGTGCGGTGTGGAAAGTGACTCTGCGCACGCTCGGCAAGGCCTGGGACGATTCGATCTTCAGCAAGGCCGCGACCGCCGCCTTCTGGCAGACGCTGTCGCTACCGCCCCTTCTGCTCGGGGTGCTGGGCAGTCTCGGTTTCGTCGGAGGATGGTTCGGCCCCAACACCGTCGACATCATCGAATCGAAGATCATCACCTTCAGCAACACGCTCTTCAGCAGCAGTGTCGTCGATCAGATCATCGCGCCGACCGTCCGAGACGTACTCGCACAGGGCAGTGGCGAAATCGTCTCGGTCGGCTTTCTGCTCTCGCTGTGGGCGGGCTCGTCGGCGATCTCGACGTTCGTGGACTCCATCGTCGAAGCACACGGGCAGGCCGACGCGCGAAATCCCGTCTGGCAGCGGTTCTTCGCACTGCTCCTGTACGTCGGCTTCCTGATCATCGCGGTGTTCGTGCTTCCGCTCGTCGCACTCGGACCGGTGTACGTACAGCAGATACTGCCCGATTCGTGGCTGACCGTCGGCAGCGAACTCGTCGACTTCCTGTACTACCCGGCCGTCGGCTTGCTGCTGATCATCGGACTGACCACGTTGTACAAGCTGGCGTTGCACACGTCACTGCCCTGGCATCGTCTGCTCGGCGGAGCACTGCTGGCCGGGGTGTTCTTCATGATTGCCAGCGCCGTACTCCGCCGGTACCTGACCTGGGTCACCAGCACCGGCTACACCTACGGTGCGCTGGCAACTCCGATCGCGTTTCTGCTCTTCACGTTCTTTCTCGGCTTCGCCGTGGTCCTCGGAGCCGAGTTCAACGCGACGATCCAGGAGTTCTGGCCGGCCAGAGCAACCCGAATGGATCAAATGCGTGAGTGGCTCGCAGCGCAGGCAGCGGCGGACGACAAGCCGTCGGGACCGGTGACCGCGGTAGCGCGGCGTCTGGCCACAGGCCCGATCAAAGTGGTCGGCGATCGGCAGCGATCCGACCGGCCCGAACCGTCTCAGTGACGGTCGGGCCCGGCGGAGTCACCGTCGAACGTGAGCCGTCACTCGCCCTTCTTGAGGCCCTCGTAGACCTTCTTGCAGTCCGGGCACACCGGTGAGCCCGGTTTTGCAGACTTGGTGACCGGAAACACCTCGCCGCACAGCGCTACCACATGGGTACCCATGACGGCGCTTTCGGCGATCTTGTTCTTCTTGACGTAATGGAAGAATTTCGGCCGGTCATCGTCGGTGGTTTCGTCCGGAGCGATGTCGGGACGGTCCTTCGTCTGAGTGCTCATGAACACAGATTAATCCGTCGCCACACTGTGTTCGAACCGGTCGCACAGCTCGTCGTATGCAATCTGTGAGCGGTAGTGCCACAGTGGAGGTATGACGAGAACCCCAGGGTTCGACGGAAGCGCGTACAGCGACTCGCCGGATGGGCCCGTCCTGATCACCGAGGCGCAACAGTCGGTGGAAGAGCAGCACAAAGCGCGTGTCCGCAAGTACATGTTCATCATGTCCTTCCGCATACCGGCCTTGGTGCTCGCTGCACTGGCATACGGAATGTGGATGAACCCATGGATATCCATGGCGATCGTCGGTCTGTCCATTCCGCTCCCATGGATGGCGGTGTTGATCGCGAACGATCGGCCGCCGCGTACCAAGGACGAAATGAGCCGGTACGACTACCGGACCATCGACAGTCCAGCCATCGAATCGAGCAATCACCGCGTGATCGAAGCCGGCGAGGACTGACAGGAAGCCGACAGGCGGTGCGACACTTGCTCGGTGAACGCACAGATTTCTCCGTCCCCACTGGTCGCTGCCGCCGCTGCCCTCCGTGAAGCCTTCGATCGCGCGGGTTACGACGCCGACGGCGTCCTGAGGTTGCTGGGCTCCGACGCCCACGCCGCACTGGGACGCAGCGAACCGGTACCGGTCCGCAACGCGAGCCTCGGCGGCGGAGATCTGGGTGTCTTGGTGCGATTGTTCCTGCTGGTCGACGACTGCCCCGAGGACGAGGTCGCGGCCGCTCTCGCACCGCTGACCGTCTCCGAAGCCGTCTCGGCCGGTATTCTCACTCGTACCGGATCCACGGTGCGCACCCTGCTCGACATCCGGCCCCTCGACGCCGGGCACGGAACCCGGTGGATCGTCTCCGACCCTGACGGCAGCATGCGCGTCGCCGACACGGCCACCGATCATGTGCTCGGCGTCGGCCAGGCGTCGCTGTCGTTGTTGCGCGGTACACCGACCTCTTCAGTGGACACCGTCCTCGACGTCGGAACCGGATGCGGCGTCCAAGCCGTCCACGCGTGCGACTACGCAACGACGGTGACCGCGACCGACATCAGCCCGCGTTCGATGCATCTGGCGGCAGCGACGACGGCCCTCAACGGTCTCGACGTCGAATTGCTGCACGGTTCGTGGTTCGAGCCGGTGGCCGGACGTACGTTCGATCGGATCGTCGCCAATCCCCCGTTCGTCGTGGGACGAGCCGAAGTACTGCACTCGTACCGAGATTCCGGCCTCGACCTCGACGGTGCGAGCGCGTTGATGATCGCCCAGGCACCCGAGCACCTCACCCTCGGTGGGACTGCTGCCATCCTCGCGTCGTGGGTGCACATCGAGGGCGAGGACTGGCGTACGAGAGTGGCGTCTTGGCTTCCCGCCCACGGCGTCGACGCCTGGGTGGTCGAGCGTGACGTGGCAGACCCCGCTCTGTATGTGGGCACCTGGATGCGCGACGGCGGTTTGGACCCGCGCGACCCCGATGCGGCCGCGGTGGCCCAGTCCTGGCTCGATCATTTCGCCGCCGCGGGTGTCGAGGGCGTCGGTTTCGGGTTCGTCTATCTACGCAAGACGGACTCTCCGACGGATCTGCTCGCCGAGGAGTTGACGCACGGGTTCTCCGACCCGCTCGGGAACGAGTCGCTCGAGTATTTCTCTCGGCTCGAGTGGCTCCGTGACAACGACATTCTCGACTCGGTACTGACTCTCGACCCCAACACCGCGCTCGAACGGGTGTTTCTTCCCGGCGACGAGGGCTGGGCTCCAGTGGCGATCCGTGTCCACCGGGGAAACGGACCACAGTGGCAGCACGACGTCGACGATCTCGGTGCCGCGCTTCTAGCAGGCCTGCGTCCGGGTGGGCTCGCGGTGGGCGAACTGGTCGAGCTGCTCGCCGCCGCGCACGGTGAGGATGCCGACGAACTGGCGGGGCATGCGGTGACGTTGATGCAGGGTCTGGTGCGGCACGGACTCGTGTTGCCGGCTCCCTGAACGGACCTGGGGCTGCGCTGCCGTTCCCGCTGCGAACGTTCTCAGCAACTTCTCAGGACGGACCCGCCGTATTCCCTGGTCAGGCGGGTATCACAAGGATCGGCGTGGGAACTTATCGGAGCGTCCCGAGCGTTGAACCTGTGAGACACCACCGACCAGGAGGCAAGTCATGACCAGCCCCAGCACCACGATTCGTCCGCGGCCCACCGATGCCGATCTGGACGCCCAGAGCCCAGCAGCCGATCTCGTTCGCGTGTACCTCAACGGCATCGGCCGCACCGCGTTGCTGACGGCTGAAGAAGAGGTCGACCTGGCCAAGAGGATCGAGGCAGGTCTGTACGCCAAGCAGGTTCTCGAGAACACGAAACGGTTGAGCGCAGTCAAGAAGCGCAACCTGGCCATCATCGTGCGGGACGGAAGCGCGGCGCGCAGCCATCTGCTCGAAGCAAACCTCCGGTTGGTCGTCTCGCTCGCCAAGCGCTACACCGGTCGCGGAATGCCGTTGCTCGACCTGATCCAGGAGGGCAACCTGGGCCTGATTCGCGCCATGGAGAAGTTCGACTACGCGAAGGGCTTCAAGTTCTCGACCTACGCAACGTGGTGGATCCGTCAGGCCATCACTCGCGGCATGGCAGATCAGAGCCGAACGATTCGGCTCCCTGTCCACCTCGTCGAGCAGGTCAACAAACTCGCCCGGATCAAGCGGGAGCTGCATCAGCAGCTCGGACGCGAGGCAACCGACGAAGAGCTGTCGAGTGAATCGGGCATCGCAGTCGAGAAGATTGCGGATCTGCTGGACCACAGCCGGGATCCGGTCAGCCTCGACATGCCGGTGGGTAGCGACGAGGAAGCGCCGCTGGGTGACTTCATCGAGGACTCGGAAGCCACGTCCGCCGAGAACGCCGTCATCGCCGGGCTGCTGCACAGCGACGTTCGCGTCGTGCTCGGCACCCTCGACGAACGTGAACAGCAGGTCATTCGTCTGCGCTACGGCTTGGACGACGGCCAGCCGCGCACCCTCGATCAGATCGGCAAGCTCTTCGGACTGTCTCGCGAGCGCGTGCGTCAGATCGAGCGCGAGGTGATGGTCAAGCTTCGCCAGGGTGACCGCGCCGAGAAGTTGCGTTCGTACGCCAGCTGATTCCGGTTCTCCGACCGGTGGAGCGACGGTGACCACTCCCGTTCGCGCCATCCGACGCGGTGGCCGAACCGACGTTCTTTCCCCTCGGGACGTCGGCTCGGTCGCCGCTTCTCTCGTTTTCGGCGACACAGTCCTCGTCAACGCAATCGTCGGGGACCCAGGTCTGCCTTCGTCGGTTCGGGCCCGATTCGTACTCGCGCATCGGTGATGTATGCGCCGTCGGCGGATGCCAGCACCGGTTCGCAAGAAATCTCACGGATGTCGGGAATGTCCTCGGCCAGCGCAGATATGCGCTGGACGAGGTCGATCAGCGCACTCTTGTTGACCGGCACGGCGTTTCGATAGCCCGACAACAGCGGAGCAGCCTTCGGCGCGTCGATCAACTGTGCCGCTTCGTCCTCGGTCAACGGCAGCACACGGTAGGCACGGTCGCCCAACAGATCCGAGATCACTCCGGCCAGACCGAACGAGATGAGCGATCCGAACGACGGGTCGTCCTGAACCCGCACCACGCAGCCGATTCCCTTGACTGCCATGCGCTGGACGTGCAGTAGCGGCTCTCCGGATTCGGCGGCCAGGTTGCGGTATGCCACCCGTACTGCCGAGGCGTCGGCGACGTCCAAGCGGACACCGCCCAGATCGGGCCGGTGCCGCCACCGCTTCCCTGTCGCCTTCACGGCAACCGGGTACCCCAGTTCGTCGGCCGCCGCGACGGCCTCGTTCTCGTCGGTGACGGCGCGGAACGCCACGACGTCGAGGCCGTAACAGGCCAACAGTTCGGCAGTCTCGAAATCCGACAGCCAGCGTCCTTGGCCACCTGCCGAACGCCAATCCCGGACCAGCTGCTTGGCGCGATCGCCGTCGATGCTCTTGGGTCGAACCAGATTCGACACCGGCCGCGAGCGCCAGGACGAATACCGCCACGCGGCGGCGAGTGCCGCCACGGCTCGTTCGGGGCTCGAATACGACGGAACTGAGCCCCGAACCGGGTGCCCGCCGGGCCCGCGTACAGCCAGCACATCCGGGATACCTTCGGTGGCAAGGAATGTCGACAGCACCGGCTTGTCGGATCCCCGGACCGCATTGCCCAGCGCAGTCGCGAACGGTTCGACCTCGACCGCGACCGGGGGCACGAACACGACGATCACTGCATCGATGTCGGAGGCGGCCAGTGCCGACGAGACGGCCGCGGCAAAATCCTCGGGACCGGCCTGCGGTCCGACGTCGGTCGGGATATCGGCATGCAAGCCTTTGGCGCGAGCGGCGTCGACGGCCAGGACTCCCAGGGCCGTGGAGTTGCCCACGACGGCGACGCGTGGGCCGGCCGGGAGGGGTTGGTTGCCGAACAGTACTGCGCAGTCGAACAGTTCGGAGATGGTGTCGACCTGGATCACTCCGGCTTGGGCGAACAACGCTCGGACGATGGAATCGTCGATGTCGGCACCGATGGCGTGTGCGGGTGGTACGGCTCCGCGGCCGCTCTTGACCGCGATGATCGGCTTGCTGCGCGCGACCCGTCGAGCGATTCGGGTGAATTTGCGGGGATTTCCGAAGCTCTCCAGGTACAGCAGGATCACCTCGGTCGCCGGGTCGGAGTCCCAGTACTGCAACAGGTCGTTGCCCGAGACGTCCGCTCGGTTACCGGCAGAGACGAACGTCGACAGACCCAGTCGGCGATTGGCTGCCTCGTCGAGAATTGCGATGCCGAGTGCGCCGGACTGGCAGAAGAAGCCGACGTTGCCCGGGGTCGGCAGATGCGGTGCCAATGTGGCGTTCAACCCGAACTCAGGGTCGGTGTTCGCGACGCCGAGCGCGTTGGGCCCGATCAATCGCATCCCGTGGGCACGGGCGGCGAGCACCAGCCTGCGTTCGCTCTCCTGCCCCGCTGGCCCGGTCTCGCCGAATCCACCCGACACCACGAGCAGTGCTTTGACACCTTTGTCCAGGCAGTCGTCGAGCACTGCGTCGATGGCATCGGCCGGAACCGCAGCGATAGCAAGGTCGACCGGGTCCGGGATGTCGTGCACGGTGGCGTACGCGCGGACACCGCGCACCGAGCGGTGGTCGGCGTTGACGGGGTACACCGGGCCCGTGAAGTTACCGGCGAGCAAGTTCGCCAGCACCGCGTTGCCCACCTTGGAGCTGTCGGTCGATGCGCCGATGACGGCGACCGATCGAGGGCTGAGTACGTTTCGAACGCTACGGGCCTCGGCTGCGCGCTCGCGAGAGTTCCGCACCGACAGCAACGCCTCGCTCGGATCGATCGCGAATTCCAGCCGTAGGACGCCGCCCTCGAAGGAACGGCTCACCTGATATCCGGCCTCCCGGAACACGGTGACCATGTTGCGGTTCTCGGCCAGCACCTCGGCGACGAACATGTTGACGCCGTTCTCGGCGGCCGCGCCCGCGAGGTGCTCGAGCAGGATGGGTCCGAGTCCGCGGCCCTGGTGGGCGTCGGCGACGACGAATGCAACCTCGGCCGAGTTGCCGTCGCCCTCGGGTAGCCGCTCGTACCGGCCGACCGCGATGATGTCGTCGCCCAGTACTGCGACGAAGGCCACACGGTCGTGATGGTCGACAGTGGTGAAGTTCAGAACGTCCCGCTGCGGCATCGTCGGATAGGGGCCGAAGTACCGAAGGTATCTGGTGCGCTCCGACAGTCGTCCGTGAAAAGCCACGATGGCCTCGGAGTCCGAGGGCACGATGGGCCGCAGGTGCACGACGCCGCCGTCCGACGTGAGAACGTCGGCGACCCAGTGCCGCGGAAACTCTGTTTCCGCGCGCTCTCGCGCCAGTTCCTTGCTGCTCTTCTCGTCTGTCGCGGCGGCCTGTTCGGCGGCCGGGTCGGTACCGGTGGAATCAGTCACGCGGGTCCTCCGGATCGAGTCCGAGCAGCGGAAACACTGCTCGACGAGTGGCGATGATGGCCGAGTCGACGCGTTCGAGTGCCCGGTCGGTGCCGTCCGTTCCGGCCAACGATCCGCCGGGACCGTCCCAGGCGGGATAGTCGACATCCCCACCGTCGCCCATGGTCTGGGGCAGATCCACGCTCGGTGCCATGGTTCTCACTCGCTCGCGCCAGGTGTCGGGTAGGGGTGCCATCGGATCGATGTCGCGGCCGAGGGCAGCGGCGATCAGATGAGTCCAGGCCCGTGGAACCACCCGAACGAGGCCGTACCCGCCTCCCCCGACGGCCAACCACCGACCCTCCGAGTATCGGTCCGCAAGGTCGCGCATCGCCAGGAAGGCCGCGTTCTGCCCGTCGACGGTGAGCGCAAGGTCTGCGAGCGGATCTTCGCGGTGACTGTCGACGCCGCACTGACTGACGATGATCTGCGGCCGGAACGCTCCGATCGCACCCGGAACGATCGCGTGGAAAGCGCGCAGCCAGAGCCGATCTGCGGTTCCGGGCAGCAGTGGGACGTTGATCGAGGAACCCTCTCCGCGTTCGGTTCCTACCTCCGTCGACCATCCGGTGTTCGGCCACAGTGTTGCCGGGTGCTGGTGCAACGAGACCGTCAGAACCCGAGGATCACCGAGAAACGCTGCTTGGACGCCGTCGCCGTGGTGTGCGTCGACGTCGATGTAGGCGATGCGATCGAACCCGTTGTCCAGCAACCACGAAATCGCGATGGCGGCGTCGTTGTAGACGCAGAAGCCCGAGGCCCAATCGGCCATCGCGTGGTGCATTCCACCGCCGATGCTCACTGCTCTCCTGGCCCGCCCCGACGCGATCTCACGCGCGGCCGCCAAGGAGCCGCCGGTCAGCATCGCGCTGGCTTCGTGCATGTGGTCGAACACCGGGTTGTCGTCGGAACCGAGACCGTGGACGACGTCGTCGGGGTCTCGCAGGGCCGGACCCTGCGACGGCGCGCGCTTGACGGCCTCGATGTACGCGCTGGTATGAAACCGCAGCAGCTCCGAGTCCGGTGCCGCCGACGGTTCGACGAGCTCCACGCCCGCCAACACACCGAGATCGGTGGCGAGGGCCATCGTCAGATCGAGCCGCGTCGGGTTCATCGGATGGTCGTCGCTCCACCGGTAACCGAGATAGTCCGCGCTCCACACGACGATGTCCTCGGGACGGTTCGGAATGGATACGGCGGCGCGTGTCGCCTGATCAGACATACGGACAAAACTACGTTGCCGCGCGGGATGGTGTTGCCGGGTTCCGGTGTTGTCTTCGGTACCCGGTTGTGACGCGCCACGGCGAGCGGCTTCCGTGGTTGTGATGCGCCGCGCCCGCCGCCATCGGGTGCAGCGCCGATTCAGAGCCGCTGACGGTAGGATCGAACCCGACGAAGGGGTTGAGTGTGAAGGATCTGGTCGACACCACGGAGATGTACCTCCGGACGATCTACGATTTGGAAGAAGAAGGCGTCATCCCGCTCCGCGCGCGGATCGCCGAGCGGCTGGAGCAGAGTGGTCCCACCGTCAGTCAGACCGTCGCCCGAATGGAGCGCGACGGTCTTCTGTCCGTCGCCGGCGACCGGCATCTGGAGCTGACCGAGAAGGGCCGCAGCTTGGCCGTCGCGGTCATGCGCAAGCACCGTCTCGCGGAGCGTCTGCTCGTCGACATCATCGGACTGCGCTGGGAAGATGTGCACGCCGAGGCGTGCCGTTGGGAACACGTGATGAGCGAGGAGGTCGAGCGCCGGTTGGTCACCGTGCTGAACAACCCGACGACCTCGCCGTACGGTAATCCGATCCCTGGTCTGGCGGAGCTGGGTCTGGGTCAGACGACACTGGCACCGGAGGCTCTCATTCGTCTCACCGACGTCCCGCTCGGCGAGCCTACGGCGGTCGTCGTTCGCCGCTTGGCCGAGCACGTTCAGTCCGACCCCGAGGTCATCGCTCAGCTACGCGAGGCGGGCGTGGTTCCCGATGCCCGGGTTACAGTCGAAGCCAAGCCCGGGTCGGTGACGATCACGGTGCCAGGACACAGTGGTGTCGACATATCCGACGAAATGGCGCATGCCGTTCAGGTGAAGAAGGTCTGATCTCTTCCCACGGACGGCCTCTGCCGCGTGTGAGGGAGATCGAACAGTGAAGCTTCTCGTTACCGGTGGTGCAGGGTACGTCGGCAGTGTGTGCGCGGCGGTACTCGACGAACGCGGCCATGAGGTCGTCGTCGTGGACAACCTGTCCACCGGTAATCGGGATGCCGTTCCCGCCGGGGCCACTTTCGTCGAGGGTGACATCAAAGACGTCGCGGCGGAAGTATTGACGGGCGGCGACTTCGATGCAGTTCTGCATTTCGCAGCGCAGTCGTTGGTGGGCGAGTCGGTTGTGTCGCCGGACAAGTACTGGAGTGGGAACGTAGTGACGTCCCTGGCTCTTCTGGACGCGATCCGGTCCTCCGGGACCCCCAAGTTGGTGTTCTCCTCCACCGCGGCCACCTACGGCGAGCCCGAGAAGACTCCCATCACCGAGGATGACCCCACACGTCCCACCAACCCGTACGGTGCGACCAAGCTCGCGATCGACCACGCCATCACCTCGTACGCAGCGGCCTACGGTCTCGCCGCTACCAGTCTGAGGTACTTCAACGTGGCCGGCGCATACAAGGGTTTCGGTGAGAACCGCGTCGTCGAGACCCATCTCATCCCCCTCGTATTACAGGTCGCCCTCGGTCAGCGAGAGAAGATCTCGGTGTTCGGCACGGACTGGCCCACTCCCGACGGCACAGCCGTCCGCGATTACATCCACGTCGCCGATCTCGCCGAAGCGCACATCCTCGCCGTCGATGCCGCCCAACCCGGTCGGCACTCCATCTACAACCTCGGCAGCGGAACGGGATTCTCCGTCGACGAGGTCATCTCGTCGTGCAAGCGCGTCACCGGACTGCCCATTGCCGTCGAACATGCGCCTCGCAGGCTCGGTGATCCGGCCGTGCTGATCGCATCGAGCGCCCGTGCCGTCGAGGAACTGCACTGGACGCCGGAGTTGACCGATCTCGATCGCATCGTGTCCGATGCGTGGGACTTTCTGCAGCAGCTCGGCGACCGTTCTCACGCGGCTCGCTGAGCAGACTCCAGATCAGCGCCGACCGAACGGGTCGCCCGGTAGCCGAATGCCACAGGCTCGCGCACAGGCGAACCCACTCTCGGCGACTTCGCGAACCAGGGCAGGACTGGCACCGACACCGAGCGACCGGTCCAACAGCGACGCCAAACTGTGGGAGCTGTCTGCCTTCAGGGCCGCATCGATCGCGATTCGGGCCATTGGCCCGTCTCCTCGCACGTAGGCGCTGAACGCGAGAAGTGTTGCTGCTATTGCTCTTTCGCGGTTCGGAACCACACGGACGAGGTGCGCCCAGAATTCCTCGACGATATCTGCATCCTCACCGAGAGTCAGTGCCAGCACCGCGTCCCGGACCTGCACATGCCCGATCGCGACGGCGACCCGCGCGAAGTCGGTGGTCTCGAGCTCGGAGTCGTAGGGAGACCGCGCGAGGTAGGACAACACCGCTGTCAGGTGGTCGGTCAGCGACAGTGCACCGCTGCGCCGAAACTTTGCCATCTCGGCGGCGACTGCCTGCACCGTCTCGACCGGGCCGGGTGCGATGAATTCGGCGAGCTCGTCTCTCGAGCGTCGCACCGGATAGCCGTCCAGCACTCTGGCCACCGTCAGCGGCGATGCCGTCGGATCGGCTATACGACCGTGCTGCCGTGGTCCCTGTAGCGACCACCAGTGCGCGGCATCGGCAATGGCCGAGGTTGCGAAGGCGGCTTCGAGCCGCACACCGAACGTCGGGAGGGTGACCTCGAGCTCGTTCACCAGATCCTGAACGTCGAGTGTGTAGTGCGTTCGCTCGTTGCGGCCGAGTCTGTCGTCGACGAACACAGCGATCACCGAGACGATGTTCTCGAATGCGCAGTAGCCCGCCAGGTAGTCGATGACGTCGAGCATGTCCGGCGTGGCGCGAGTGTCGCTACCCGCACGTCGATCGGTGTGTTCGCCGGCCAGCACGAGGTCGTGCCGCATCGTCGGGCCGATGCTGGTGCCGCCGTCCTCGAGCGCGATCAGCACCATCGATCGATGGGGATCGAAGCCGAGCATCGCCGGGATCGCGGCCAACAGTTCGCTCGCGTCACCGATCCGTACGCGGTGTCGACCGGAGAAGGGGTCGTGGGAGTTCGTCGGTGTGTACATGCCTCGAAGTCTTACGAGGCTCCGTGGTGCCTTCCCGGCTCGACCAGGGGCCGAGCAGCACCCTGTGCATGCCGGACTCTCTGTGGATGAAACGGCGTCCACCCGCCTCCGCCGAGCGGACCGTGTCGGTCCGCTCTGCTAGAGAGGCCGCCACTTCGGCAGGAAAAACGTCAGCTCTGGTTCACCTTCTGCACCGCGGCCGTGAACAGCTCGTCCAACGTCATTGCATCGGGTGTGGCGGACCCGAAGGACATGAATGTCGCCGAGATCCGCACGCCGTCGACCTGCGCCATCAGGGTCAACATCGACTGGGTGACGGCATCCCCGCCGGTGCCCGACGAGACGGTCTGTCGCACGGCGAGTGTGTCGTCAGCGTCTATCGGCGGTGCGGGTGTCAGCGTGGACGTGACCGTGGAGGTGGCACCGGACTTGGTTGCGGTCACTTCGCCGCACTGTTCGAGCTGCTCTTTGCGCGCCGAGAGCGGCTGGTCGACAGCGGTCAGTTCGATGGAGATCGTGGATCGACTGTCGTTGTCGGTGCCGACGATCATCGCCGTACCGGTCGGGCCGAAGTCCTGGTCCGCTGGTTTGCACCCTGCCGGGCTGACCTCGGCGCCGGCCGGTATTCCGCTGAGATCGGGAGCGGCCTGCGAGATGGCCTGCTGGGGCAAAACCAACGCGTCGTACGGGGCCGGGAAGCTCGCCGGGTCGATGAGCAGTGTGTTCAGGTCCGTGCCGGGTTGCGATGCGGTGGTGCCACCGGCAGTGGGCTCGGCTGTTCCGGTGACGGTGGAGCTGCACCCCACCAGCACGAATGCTCCGATCGCCGCCGACGTGGCAGCGATGGTCAGGCGGGTCTGTGCGGCGCGGCTCACGTGAAGTCCTCTTCGAGTTCGTGGGGACGCCGCAGCGAGCGCTTCGGCGTCCCCACCACTGTCTCATTCCACCTACCTCGAACGCGGCAGGCGAGCTACGGCAGTGTCGTCGGTGTCAGTTCCCGCGGGCGATCCAATCTTCGAGGTGCGGGGACTCGTCCCCGATACTCGTTCCGTCTCCGTGCCCGGTGTTGACCCGGGTCTCGGCAGGCAACGCGAACAACCGATCCCGAATCGAGCCGATGATCGTCGGGAAATCCGAATACGACCGCCCCGTCGCCCCGGGCCCACCGGAGAACAACGTGTCCCCCGAGAACAACTGACCGGCCTCGGGCAGATACAGACAACTCGACCCCGGCGAATGACCGGGAGTATGCAACGCCACGATCTCCGTCCCCGCGACGGTAATCCGCTGACCGTCCTCGAGCACCGAATGACCGATGCCCGGATGCGTCTGCTCCCACAACACATCATCGGCCGGATGCAACAGAATCGGCGCATCCAACTCCCCCGACAACTGCGGCGCAACCGTCACATGATCGTTGTGACCATGCGTACACACGATCGCCCGCACAGCACGACCGGCGACCGCATCGACGATCGGACCGGCCGTATGCGCAGCATCGACGATCACCACCTCGTCGTCGTCACCGACCAACCAGATGTTGTTGTCGACCTCCCACTGGCCACCATCGAGCGCGAACGTCCCCGACGTGACCACCTTCTCGACCCGCAACTGCCCACTCACAGGACCACCACCGAACGCAGCACCGTGCCCTGATGCATCTTCTCGAACGCCGCCTCGATATCACCGAGACCGATCCGTTCGGTCACGAACTTCTCGAGCGGCAACCGACCCTGCTCGTACAGATCGACCAACATCGGAAAATCCCGCTCCGGCAGGCAATCGCCGTACCACGACGACTTCAACGACCCACCCCGGGAAAAGAAATCGATCAACGGCATCTCCACCGTCATCTCCGGGGTCGGCACCCCGACGAGGACGACGGTCCCGGCGAGATCGCGGGCGTAGAACGCCTGCTTCCAGGTTTCCGGGCGGCCGACGGCATCGATGACCACATCCGCCCCGAACCCACCGGTCAACTCCTGGATGGCCTCGACGGCATCGACCTGCGAGGCATCGACAGTGTGGGTGGCCCCGAGATCGAGAGCCCAGTCGAGTTTTTTCTTGTCGCGGTCGACGGCGATGATCGTCGACGCCCCCGCCAGGCGGGCCCCGGCGATCGCAGCGTCCCCGACACCGCCGCACCCGATCACCGCGACGGAATCCCCGCGCGAGACGTTCCCGGTGTTCATCGCCGCACCGAGTCCGGCCATCACCCCACAGCCGAGCAACCCGACCACCGCCGGATCGGAGTCCGGGTCGACTTTGGTGCACTGTCCTTCGTGGACGAGGGTCTTGTCGGCGAACGCCCCGATCCCCAACGCCGGGGAGAGTTCGGTGCCGTCGGCGAGGGTCATCTTCTGCGATGCATTGTGGGTGTCGAAGCAGTACCAGGGGGTGCCTTTCTTGCAGGCTCGGCATTCCCCGCACACCGCCCGCCAGTTCAGCACCACGAAGTCGCCGACCTCGACATGAGTCACGGCGTCACCGATCGCTTCGACGGTGCCCGCGGCTTCGTGGCCGAGCAGGAACGGGAACTCGTCGTTGATGCCGCCCTCGCGGTAATGCAGATCGGTATGACAGACCCCGCACGCGGCGATGGTGACCACGACATCGTTCGGGCCGGGATCGGGAATGGTGATCGTCTCGATCGAGACGGGCTCGCCTTTGCTCTTGGCGACGACGGCGCGGACCTGCTGCGGCATGTATTCCTCCACTGAAAATCGTGTGTTGCGTGCTCGGTTCAGCCTCGCACAACGCATCGTCACGTGGCGACATCTGCATTCGTTCGGTGGGACGAGCCGCGGAATTCACACGCTCGTGACCGAGCGGGCACACAGTCTTCTCGTGCGAGCGGTACCTATGAACGATGTCTGCACCCATGGAATACGACCTGGTGGTCATCGGCTCGGGCCCCGGCGGCCAGAAGGCTGCGATCGCGGCCGCGAAGCTCGGCAAGCGAGTGGCGATCGTGGAGAAGGGCCACATGCTCGGCGGCGTGTGCGTCAACACCGGAACCATTCCGTCCAAGACACTCCGAGAAGCCGTTCTCTATCTGACGGGGATGAATCAGCGAGAGCTGTACGGCGCGAGCTACCGCGTCAAGGCCGACATCACTCCCGCCGACCTGCTGGCCCGAACCCAGCATGTCATCGGTAAGGAAATCGAGGTGGTGCGCTCGCAACTGCTCCGTAACCGCATCGAGCTGATCACCGGGGTCGGCAAGTTTCTGGATGCACACACCATCGTCGTCGAGGACGAGGCCCGGGGCGAGCGCATCACGGTCTCGGCTGCCAACGTGGTGATCGCGACCGGCACCGCCCCCGCGCGACCCGCCGACGTCGCATTCGACGACTACCGGGTGTTGGACTCCGACGGCATTCTGAGCTTGGAGTTCATCCCGGCGTCGATGGTCGTCGTGGGTGCCGGCGTGATCGGCATCGAGTACGCCTCGATGTTCGCCGCCCTGGGCACCAAGGTGACCGTCGTCGAGAAACGCGATTCGATGCTCGACTTCTGCGATCGCGAGATCATCGAATCCCTGCAGTTCCACCTCCGCGATCTCGCGGTGACGTTCCGCTTCGGTGAAGCAGTCACGGCGGTGGACGTCGGGCCGAACGGCACGGTGACGACCCTTGCGAGCGGAAAACGCATCCCGGCGGAGACGGTGATGTACTCGGCGGGTCGCCAGGGGCTGACCACGGCCCTCGAACTCGAGAACGCGGGCCTCGAAGCGGACGCCCGTGGGCGCATCTTCGTCGACGAGCATTTTCAGACCAAGGTGGACCACATCTATGCCGTCGGCGACGTCATCGGGTTTCCGGCGTTGGCGGCGACGTCGATGGATCAGGGCAGGTTGGCGGCGTATCACGCGTTCGGGGAACCGAGCGCGCAGCTCACCGACGTCCAACCGATCGGCATCTACTCCATCCCCGAGGTCTCGTACGTCGGCGCGACGGAGGTCGATCTGACGAAGGGATCCATTCCTTACGAGGTCGGTGTGTCGCGATACCGCGAACTCGCCCGCGGCCAGATCGCAGGGGACTCGTACGGGATGCTCAAGTTGCTCGTCTCCACCGAGGACCGTTCGATTCTCGGCGTGCACATCTTCGGTTCGGGAGCCACGGATCTGGTGCACATCGGTCAGGCCGTCATGGGGTGCGGCGGCACCGTCGACTACCTGGTCGATGCGGTCTTCAACTACCCGACGTTGTCCGAGGCGTACAAGGTCGCCGCACTGGACGTCACCAACAAGATCCGAGCCCTGGCAAATTTCGACCGCTGATGCGTCGACGGGGGGACCGAATCGCCGACCGGGAATGAACGACGGTTCCGCGGTTGTTCTGTCGGGTAGTGATTCACCACGATCGACGTCGGCGTGTATGCGGCTCGAGCAGACGGTCCGCGTATTCTGACCCGATGCTCGCGTCGAGGCATCGACGAGTCGATCCGAAAGGGGCCCGGCCATGACCGAACAGTCGAAGATGTACGAGCTGGAATTTCCGGCACCTCAGATTTTCTCCAACGACGGAGTCGGGCCCGTGCTGGTGCACGGGCTGGAAGGATTCTCCGACGCCGGCCATGCCGTGAAGCTTGCGACGACCCATCTGCGGGAGAGTCTCGAAACCGAGCTGGTGGCCTCCTTCGATGTCGACGAGTTGATCGATTACCGGTCCCGTCGGCCGACCATGACGTTCAAGTCCGATCATTTCTCGGATTACGACGCTCCCGAGCTCAACTTGTACGCCGTCAAGGACAACGTGGGGACCCCCTTCCTTCTTCTGGCAGGCATGGAGCCCGATCTGCGATGGGAGAAGTTCACGACGGCAGTGCGACTGCTTGCCGAGCAGCTCGGAGTGCGGCGCACGATCGGTCTCGGCTCCATTCCGATGGCCATTCCGCACACCCGCCCGCTGGGCGTCACCGCGCACGCGAGCGACAGGGCGTTGGTCAAGGAAGGCAACAGCTGGGCGGGCGAGCTGCAGGTGCCCGGTAGTGCGTCGTCCTTGCTCGAACTACGGATGGCACAGCACGGCCACGAATCGATGGGGTTCTCGGTACACGTCCCGCATTATCTCGCGCAGACGGACTACCCGGGGGCTGCGGAAACGCTGCTCGAGAACGTCGGTGAGGCCGCCGAGCTCGATCTACCGTTGGCAGCGTTGGGCGAGGCCGCGGCTCGCGTCCGGGAGCAGGTCAACGAGCACATCACCGGAAACGAGGAAGTGCAGTCGGTCGTACAGGCACTCGAGCGCCAGTACGACACGTATGTCGCCGCGCAGGAACAACAGTCCACGCTGTTGGCCAGTGACGAGCCGCTCCCCAGCGGCGACGAGCTGGGTGCCGAGTTCGAGCGGTTCCTGGCCGAGCAGGCTGGCCTCGACGACGGAGACGGGCAAGCACCCCGGTAGTTGTGGAGCTGGTCACAGCGAAAGCAGTGGGATCCAGTCATATGCGACAGCCCCGGCGGATCGCAACATACCTGTAACCCGCAATACGCCCGATGCTCTGCCCCGAGCGCGATCTCGTGCGAGAGTCGTAGCAACACACAACCGTCGTCTGTGTTGCTGCGCTCTCGTGAGCAGCGACGCCGTACTGCGCCGTACGTCGGCGCACCAGGGAATCAGGAGGCGCGAATGTCCACTACTCCGCGCAGTCGTAAGCTCCGGCCGGTTCCCGACGAGGAACCGCGGCTGATCTTTCGGACCATTCACGGCTATCGGCGGGCCTTTCGCATGGCCGGTGAAGGCCCTGTGCTGCTGCTGATCCACGGGATCGGTGACAATTCCGAGACGTGGAACGAGGTCATCCCGCACCTCGCCAAGAGCTACACGGTGATCGCACCCGATCTCCTGGGCCACGGCCGCTCCGACAAACCTCGGGCCGACTATTCCGTTGCCGCGTACGCCAACGGTATGCGCGATCTGATGTCCGTTCTGGGCATCGAGCACGTCACCGTGGTGGGCCACTCGCTCGGCGGCGGGGTGGCGATGCAGTTCGCCTATCAGTTCCCGCACATGGTCGATCGCCTCGCGTTGGTGTCCTCGGGCGGAGTGACCAAGGACGTGCACCCCCTTCTGCGACTGGCGTCGATGCCGTTCCTGTCCGAGGCGGTGAAGCTGCTGCGCTTGCCGGGCGCGATACCGGCGGTCAAGCTGGCCGGCGGCCTGTTGAGCAAACTGCACAGCTCCCCACTGCGACCGGGGTCGATGCTGCACGACACCCCCGATCTGATCCGAGTGCTGAGCGAACTGCCTGCACCGACGTCGTACGAGGCCTACCTACGGACGTTGCGTGCCGTGGTGGACTGGCGTGGCCAGGTGGTCACGATGCTGGACCGCTGCTATCTCACCGAGAACCTGCCGGTGCTGCTGGTCTGGGGTGAACAGGACTCGGTGATCCCGGTGTCGCACGCCCGGCTGGCTCATTCCGCCATGCCCGGTTCGAAGCTGGAAGTGTTCGACAATTCCGGACACTTCCCGTTTCGCGACGATCCGATGCGCTTCCTTCAGGTCCTCGAGGACTTCATCGACTCGACTCCCTCGCTCAGTTTCGACGAGGTGCGCTGGCGCAACCTGCTCATCACCGGCGTCGGCGAGGACATGATCAGCGGCAGCTCGAGCACCAGGATGGCCGTGCTCGGGGCCATGGGGTCCGACGAGCGAAGCGCGACCTGACGCTCCGGTCGCAGGCGTTCGGTGTCGATTCGGGAACCGCCGTCACCGACACATAGCCTGTAGAGGTGCTCCTCACCGAACTGATACCCGACGTTTCCGCCGCTACCTCCGACGGCGTGGACCCGGACGTCCTGTTCGATACGTTCACCACCTGGGCTTCGGACCGGGGCCTGACGCTGTATCCCGCGCAGGAAGAGGCGCTGATCGAGCTGGTGTCGGGATCCAACGTCATCCTGGCCACGCCGACCGGTTCCGGAAAGTCCATGGTCGCCATCGGTGCCCACTTCGCGGCCATGGCCGCAGGCATTCGCAGTTTCTACACCGCGCCGATCAAGGCGCTCGTCAGCGAGAAGTTCTTCGCCCTGTGCGAGATCTTCGGAGCGCAGAACGTCGGCATGATGACCGGCGACGCGTCGGTCAATTCCGGTGCGCCGATCATCTGCGCCACTGCCGAGATCGTCGCGAACCTGGCACTGCGGCAGGGTGCCGACTCCGACATCGGCCAAGTGATCATGGACGAGTTCCACTACTACTCGGAACCGGACCGGGGGTGGGCCTGGCAGGTACCTCTGATCGAACTGCCGAACGCCCAGTTCCTGCTCATGTCGGCGACGTTGGGCGACGTCTCGTTCTTCCGCGACGATCTGACCCGACGTACCGGCCGCACGACCACCGTCGTCTCCGGTACCGAGCGGCCTGTCCCGTTGATGTTCTCGTACGTCACCACCCCGATCGGCGAAACGATCGAAGAGCTGGTGCAGACGCACCTGGCTCCGGTGTACGTCGTGCACTTCACCCAGGCAGCGGCACTCGAACGCGCTCAGGCCCTGACGAGCATCAATGTCGCATCCAAGCAAGAGAAGGCCGCGATAGCCGAGGCCATCGGCAACTTCCGCTTCACCACCGGCTTCGGGTCGACGCTGTCCAGACTGGTTCGTCACGGTATCGGGGTGCATCACGCCGGCATGCTTCCCAAGTACCGCAGGCTGGTGGAGAAACTGGCGCAGGACGGTCTGTTGAAGGTGATCTGCGGTACCGACACGTTGGGCGTGGGCATCAACGTTCCCATCCGGACCGTGCTGTTCACCGGACTCACCAAATACGACGGCATCAGAACACGCAAGCTTCGGGCGCGTGAGTTCCATCAGATCGCGGGACGCGCGGGCCGCGCGGGGTACGACACCCTCGGCACCGTCGTGGTCGAGGCACCCGAGCACGACATCGAGAATGCTCGGCTCGTGGCCAAAGCCGGTGACGACCCGAAGAAGCTCAAGCGGGTACAGCGCAAGAAGGCACCCGACGGCTTCGTCTCGTGGGGCGAGCCGACGTTCGAGCGCATCATCGCGGCGAGCCCGGAGCCGTTGACGTCCCGGTTCTCGGTCAGCAATGCGATGTTGCTCAATGTCATTGCGCGGCCGGGCAATTGCTTCCAGGCGATGCGTCATCTGCTCGAGGACAACCACGAGACCCGGCCGGCTCAGCGCAAGCACATCCTGCGTGCGCTGTCGCTGTACCGCGGCCTGGTGGAGGCCGGAATCGTCGAACAGTTGGCCGAGCCGGACGCGGACGGGCGCCATGCCAGGCTGACGGTGGACTTGCAGCCGGACTTCGCGCTCAATCAGCCGTTGTCGACGTTCGCGGTGGCCTCGTTCGAGTTGCTCGACGTCGACTCCCCCACCCACGCGCTCGACGTGGTGTCGATCATCGAGTCGACGCTCGACGATCCCCGGCAGGTGTTGATGGCGCAACAACATGCCGCACGCGGCGAAGCGGTGGCCCAGATGAAGGCCGACGGCATCGAGTACGACGAGCGGATGGAACTCCTCGAAGAGGTCACCTGGCCGAAACCCCTTGCCGAGCTGCTCGTTCCGGCCTTCGAGATCTACCGCGGGTCTCACCCGTGGCTCTCCGAGGTGGGCCTGTCGCCCAAGTCCGTCGTCCGCGACATGGTCGAGCGCGCGATGACCTTCGCGGAGCTGATCAGTCACTACGGCCTCATGCGCTCGGAGGGCCTGGTACTGCGCTACCTCGCCGACGCGTACCGAACTCTGCGCCAGACGGTTCCGCCGGAATCGCGGACCGAGGAAGTGCAGGACATCACCGAGTGGCTGGGCGAGCTGGTTCGGCAAGTCGATTCCAGCCTGCTCGACGAGTGGGAGAACCTGACCGATCCCGGTGCCGAACCGGAAGCCCTGGTCGAGGCGTACGGGTCCGATGCGCCGCGTCCGATCTCGGCGAATCCACGGGCCTTCCGAATCCTGGCCCGTAACGCGATCTTTCGAAGGGTCGATCTGGCGGCGCGTCGTCAGTGGAACGCGCTCGACGACCTGGACGACGGGCCGGACTGGGAGGAGGAGTTGGAGCCGTTCTTCGCCGAGTACGGGTTCATCGGCACCGGCCCCTCGGCTCGCGGGCCGGCGCTGTTCACCCTGAACGTCGGTGCGGAATCCACCACGGTCCGCCAAGTACTCGAAGATCCGGACGGCGACCACGGCTGGTCCCTCGATGCCGTCATCGACCTCGCCGAATCCGACGTTGCCGGAGAAATTGTGTTCGACGAGATCGTCGTCACGCCCGGCTGATGCGTGCGCCTCGCGCGCGAGAAAGCCTGCGAGCGTGGCGAAGTCGGCTACGGCCGACCCGTTCCACGCACTCTGGACCCGAATTGCGTTGCGCGGCAACGGTCGGGGCGCGTCCGCCGAGTACACGACCGGACGGTATGACAGGGACGAAATGCTCCGTGTACACGGTTGGTTGGGCAGGTACCTAGTTTTCGACGGCCCGATACGGTGCCGAGACCAATTACGTTGCCGCCGTTACGAAGTGGCGGTAGTGCGCGGATTGCGGATGTGACTGCGTCGGCCGACAGGGTCGATCGGGCACGCCTGTCGGTCCAGTGCCACTCATCACGTTTACCTTTCGGCCCATTTTTGGCACACTCGTCCAGGTCGGTCGAGCTCGTGCGGCTGCACAATCGCCACCGAGCCGAACCGCTTCCCGACGGAACCGACGCGATCATTTCGACACGAGGAGACCACATGGCACTGTTGACAATTGGCGACCAGTTCCCCGCATACAATCTCACCGCCGTCATCGGCGGCGACCTGTCCAAGGTGAACGCGCAGCAGCCCGACGACTACTTCACCACCGTCACCAGCGACGACCACGCCGGAAAGTGGCGCATCGTCTTCTTCTGGCCCAAGGACTTCACGTTCGTGTGCCCTACCGAGATCGCAGCATTCGGCAAGCTCAACGACGAGTTCGAAGATCGTGACGCGCAGGTCCTCGGTGCCTCCGTCGACAACGAATTCGTGCACTTCCAGTGGCGCGCGCAGCACGACGAGCTCAAGACGCTCCCCTTCCCGATGCTCTCGGATCTCAAGCGCGAATTGGCCGCTGCCACCGGTGTTCTCAATGCCGACGGCGTCGCCGACCGGGCCACTTTCATCGTGGACCCGAACAACGAGATCCAGTTCGTCTCGGTCACCGCCGGATCGGTCGGTCGAAATGTGGACGAGGTTCTTCGAGTACTGGACGCACTGCAGTCGGATGAGCTGTGCGCCTGCAACTGGAAGAAGGGCGATCCCACCATCGACGCCGGCGAACTACTGACGGCGAGCGTCTGACATGTCGATCGACAATTTGAAGAACGCCGTCCCCGAATACGCGAAGGACCTCAAGCTCAACCTCGGTTCGATCGTGCGGTCCACCGTGCTCAGCGAGCAACAGCTCTGGGGCACATTGCTTTCGGTGGCCGCCGCGTCGAAGTCCTCGACCACGTTGAAGGAGATCGCCGAGGACGCCGCCGACTCGTTGTCGGCCGAGGCGTATAACGCCGCTCTGGGTGCTGCGTCGATCATGGGTATGAACAACGTCTTCTACCGCACCAAGGGCTACCTGGACGGAAAGTACGACGATCTACGCGCCGGCTTGCGCATGAACATCATCGGCAACCCTGGCGTCGAGAAGGCCGATTTCGAGCTGTGGTCGCTCGCGGTCTCGGCCGTCAACGGATGCAACCACTGCCTCGAGGCGCACGAGAAGACTCTGCGCGCCGAGGGCGTCGACCGCGAGAAGATCTTCGAGGCGATTCGCGCCGCATCGATCGTCGCGGGTGTCGCGCAGGCCGTCGAGGCCGGCCGCGTACTCGACGGTGCCTCCGTCTGAGGTTCCGCTGAACAGGTCGAAACGGGGATCCGCTGCGGCGGGTCCCCGTTCGTCGTCGATCGAGACGCCTCGACGACGTATTGGTAACGTCCCCGCATGGCTATCGAAGTGTCCGTCGTCCGAGTGTTCACCGATGCCGACGGCAGGTTCGGTAATCCACTGGGCATCGTTGACGCACAGGCTGTAGGCGAGAGCGACAGGCAGGATGTTGCTAGGCAGTTGGGTTTCAGCGAGACGGTGTTCGTCGATCGCTCGTCACCTGGTACCGCGTCGGCAACGATCTACACCCCGGCTACGCAGCTCCCGTTCGCCGGACATCCGACGGTCGGACTGTCGTGGTGGCTTCGCAACAACGGACATTCGGTGCAGACGCTCGCCGTCCCCGCTGCCACGCTCGACATCCGCTACGACGGCGAGCTCACCTGGGTGCGTGCACGCGCCGAGTGGACTCCGCAGTTCACGTTTCATCAGGTCCACGACGCAGCCGAGGTGGCAGCGGCAGATCCGAACACCTACGACAGTGGCCACCACTACATCTGGGCCTGGACCGACGAGCAGCGCGCCGAACTGCGCTCGCGCATGTTCGCGCCGATGATGGGAATCGCCGAGGACGAGGCAACAGGTGCTGCCGCCGTCCGGCTCACTGCCGAGCTCGGTCGGGGCCTGAACATCGTCCAGGGTGCGGGGTCTGCGCTGTGGACCACCGTCGACGAGGATGGGTGGGTGGAGCTCGGGGGCCGAAGCGTCGACGACGACTCGATCACGGTGTGAAGGGCACGTCCACTTCGATTTCCTCACCCAGACGCACCCCTTCCGCCAGTGGCAGACGGTCGCCGCTCCAGAACTTTCCTGGATCGAACCAGTTGGCTTTCTTGTTTCCCGTCAACAGACCCATCGAGTCGTAGGTCATCGCAACAACTTCGGCGCAGTACGCGGTTTCGAGCGCAGCGCTCTCCTGCGCGTTCTTCCGGAGCGCCGGCACGCGTCCACGGAACCACCGACCGGCGAGCGCCGCGGTGGTCGGAAAAGCCGTTCCGTCCATCCGCGCGATGGTGCGAAGCAGCGCGTCTTCCTGCTCCTTCATCACGGCCGGAGTGGAGCCTGGGGAACGACCGGCGTATCCGTCCAATTGCCGCAGCCAACAACGCTGTTGATACCGCTGGGCCCAGTGCGTGACGGCAGCGCGTAGGTCGTGCAGCTGCACTCCACGCTGGAAGTTTCCGGTCCACATGTCCTGCAACGACTTTCCGAGCTCTGCATGCCACATCAGCGGCGGCAGGTCGTCCAGAACGACGGCCATACCGACGTGATTGACCGGGCTGTTCGTCAGAGCCTGAATTGCGCGGTCCGCCGAAGAATGGCCACGGAAGATCCAGATATCGCCGGTTCTGGTGGCATCCACAGCGGTATCGAGGCTGACTCGCGACGGATTCATGGACCAACCCTAGATCTCGTGGCGGTACGGTTGCCGCATGAACGTCTGGAAAGCTCTCGGTCTCGCCGGGATGGCCGGGGTTGCGGCCACCGGGGCGTTGGTGGTGCGGTCCGAGCGCAAGCGGCGCGCGTATGCGCCCGACGAAGTGCGCGATCAGCTGCACCGGCGGTTCGCCGCGATCTCCGCCGAGCCGGAACCCGAACCTGCTCCCCCGCTCTCGCGGGGGAAGCAGCTGTTGAGCAGACTCCGGTTCAGCCGAGCGCACTGAGGATGCGCGAGGCCATATCCTCGATCTCGGCGTCGGTCATGACGAACGCCGGCGAGATCTGCATTGCACCCTGTCCGGCCGCGCGGCCCGAAACACCATGAGCTCTCAACGTTTTCACGAACGGTAATGCCTCCGCCGGGTCGGCGAGCTGAACGGCAGCGACAGCGCCGATCCCGCTGCGGACTTCCGCGACCCGCTCGTGGTCGGCCAGGGGCGCGAGGTGGGTGTGCAGTGCGGCTTCGATGCGCTTGGAGTGACTCAGCAGGTCCTCGCGCTCGATGATGTCGAGGTTGGCCATCGCTGCGGCGGCTGCACCTGCGTGGCCACCGTAGGTGTAGCCGTGACGCCACCAGACTCCGCCTGCGAAGAACGGTTCGGCGATCTTCGGAGCGATGAACACTGCGCCCATCGGGACGTAGCCCGACGTCAACCCCTTGGCGGTCGTCATCAGGTCGGGTTCGAGCTCGAAGCGGGTGGAGGCGAACCAACTACCGCCGATCCGGCCGAATCCGGTCACCACTTCGTCGGCGACGAACAGCACGTCGTTGTCGCGGCAGATCTGCCGTACCTCGCGTAGGTAGCCCTCGGGCGGCAAGTAGATTCCACCCGCTCCGATCACCGGTTCGCAGAAGAAGGCGGCGACGTTCTCGGCTCCGACCTCTTCGATCAGCGCGAGAAGCGATTTCGCGTCGTCCCACGCCACTGTTCTGGCGTCGGGCATCAGCTCGCCGTAGTTCTCCTTGTTGACCGGAATGCCGGCCAGCGCGGTGCCGGCGACGTGCATGCCGTGGTAGGCCTTCTGCCGTCCGACGATGATCTTCTTGGACGGCTGTCCCATTTCGACCCAGTAGCGGCGCGCAAGCTTCGCCGCGGTGTCGATGGAGTCCGATCCGCCCGAGGTGAAGAAGATCTTGCTGCCCGGCACCGGTGCGATGGCGGCGAGACGATCGGCCAGTGCCAACGTGGTCTCGGGCACGAAGTCGCCGAAGTTGGAGTAGTGCGCGATCGCGCTCAGCTGCGCGGCAACGGCGTCGGCGATCTCGCGGCGACCGTGACCGACGTTGGTGAACCACAGACCGGCGGTGGCGTCGAGGTATCGGTTGCCCTCGTTGTCGAAGATGTACGCACCCTCGCCTCGCGAGACGACGAACGGCCCATTGGCGGTGACGTTGCCCATGTCGGCGAAGCCGTGCCACAGAGCGGAGGTGTGTGTGGAGGCGGCTGAATCGAGGTCGGAAGACATGCGCTACACAGTAGTCACGTCGAATTCGGCGAGTGCATCGGTTCGTTCCCGGACGGAGTTCGGGCGAGTACCGCGTAACGGATATCCTGGTACGAGTATGTCTACCTCGAATTCGTCCGGTGATCGACGAGCACTCGCCGCACGTGTTGCACAGCTCACCATCCGCGACGAGAACCGGCTCCGACGACGTCTCGACAAGGCCCGCACCGAGGACGCCGTCGCCGCGCTCGAACGCGATGTAGCTCGCGCAGAAGCCGTCATCTCCACACGCCAGGCGGCAGTGCCCACCCTCGAATATCCGCAGGCGTTGCCCGTCAGCGCGCGCAAGGACGATATCGCCGCAGCGATCGCTGCCCACCAGGTCGTCATCGTCGCCGGTGAAACCGGGTCCGGCAAAACCACCCAGATTCCCAAGATCTGCCTCGAACTGGGGCGCGGAATCCGCGGCTCGATCGGTCACACACAGCCGCGAAGGTTGGCGGCGCGCACCGTTGCCGAGCGCATCGCCGAGGAGGTGGGTCAACCACTGGGCGAATCGATCGGCTACAAGGTTCGATTCACCGACCAGTCCTCCGATTCGACCCTCGTCAAGCTGATGACCGACGGCATTCTGCTGGCCGAGATCCAACGCGACCGACTGCTCCGCCAGTACGACACCCTCATCATCGACGAGGCGCACGAGCGCAGCCTGAACATCGACTTCATCCTGGGATACCTCGCGCAACTGCTCCCCCGGCGACCCGATCTCAAGATCGTCATCACGTCGGCGACCATCGATCCGGAGCGATTCGCGCAACACTTCGCACGCGACGGGGTCGCAGCACCGATCATCGAGGTATCCGGCCGTACGTTCCCGGTCGAGATGCGGTATCGACCTCTGACGGTCGACGCGGGAGAAACGACGATCGACCTCGATCCCGTCGATGCCACCTGCCAGGCCGTCGACGAGCTGATGTCCGAGGGTGACGGCGACATCTTGGTGTTCCTGTCCGGTGAACGCGAAATTCGCGATACCGCGGACGCGCTGGCCGATCGCAATCTCCGCAACACCGAGATCGTGCCTCTGTACGCCAGACTCTCTGCCGCCGAACAGCATCGGGTGTTCTCACCGCACTCGGGACGCCGGGTCGTGCTGTCGACGAACGTCGCGGAAACGTCGCTGACGGTCCCCGGCATCCGCTACGTCGTGGACCCGGGCACCGCACGCATCTCGCGATACTCGTTGCGCACCAAGGTGCAGCGGCTGCCCATCGAACCGATTTCACAGGCGTCTGCGCGCCAGCGGGCGGGTCGCTGCGGACGCGTCGCCGACGGGATCTGTATCCGGTTGTACTCGGAGGAGGATTTCGAGTCTCGTCCGCAGTTCACCGAGCCCGAAATTCTGCGCACCAATCTGGCCTCGGTCATTCTGCAGATGACCGCGCTCGGATTGGGGAAGATCGACGCGTTCCCCTTCGTCGAACCGCCGGATCCACGCAGCATCCGCGACGGTATCGGCTTACTGGAAGAGCTCGGAGCGCTGAAGCCGGCCACCAAGGACGGTACTGCCGAACTCACCCCGATCGGCCGCGAACTGTCCGCCCTTCCTGTCGATCCTCGAATGGCACGAATGTTGGTCGAGGCCAACGGCAACGGATCGCTCCGTGACGCGCTGGTGGTGGTGGCGGCGTTGTCGATTCAGGACGTGCGCGAGCGTCCCGCCGAGCACCAACAGGCTGCAGACGAGAAGCATGCCCGTTTCGCCGTCGAGAATTCGGACTTCCTGGCGTACGTGCAGCTGTGGAAGTATCTGCGGCAGCAGCGAGACGAGCTGTCTTCCAACCAGTTCCGACGCATGTGCCGCACCGAGTTCCTGCACTACCTGCGGATCCGCGAATGGCAGGACCTGCACGGACAACTCCGCCAGATCACTCGCGGCCTCGGATGGACGGTGCCCGACGCAGAGTCGAGCGAGAACGCACTGCATCAGTCCCTGCTGTCCGGCCTGCTCTCGCACGTCGGCCTCAGAGAGGGCGACAAGCGTGAATTTCTGGGTGCCCGCGGAGCACATTTCGCGATCTTCCCCGGGTCAGGTCTGTTCAAGAAGCCACCGCGCTGGGTCATGGCTGCAGAACTGGTCGAGACCGGACGATTGTGGGGCCGAATGGCCGCCCGCATCGAACCGGAATGGGCCGAACGGTTGGCACCGCATCTGGTGAAGCGCACGTATTCCGAACCACACTGGTCGATCAAACGGGAATCGGCGCTGGCCTACGAACGGGTGACGTTGTACGGCATTCCGTTGGTGACGCAGCGCCCGGTCAACTATCACCGCATCGATCCCGAGGCGTCTCGCGAGCTCTTCATCAGGCATGCACTGGTTCAGGGCGAATGGAAGACCCAGCACGGGTTCTTTCACAAGAACAGGGCTCTGCTCGACGACGTCGGCGAGCTCGAACATCGTGCTCGCCGACGGGACATCGTCGTCGACGACGACGCACTGTTCGATTTCTACGACGCTCGCATCGCCCCGGAAGCCGTGTCTGCGCGACACTTCGACACCTGGTGGAAGACGGCCCGCCGGCAAGATCCGTCCCTGCTCGACTTCACTACGGACACCGTCGTCAACTCGGACGCCGCGTCGGTACTGACGGGTGCGTATCCGGACGCGTGGCGACAGGGTGACATTCAATTCCCACTGACGTATCAATTCGAGCCCGGCACGGCCGCTGATGGCGTCACCGCGCGGATTCCCATCGCACTACTCGCTCAGGTACAGCCGGTCGGCTTCGACTGGCTGGTGCCCGGGATGCGCGCCGAGCTCGTCACCGCCTTGATCAAGACGCTACCGAAGGCATTGCGACGCAACGTGGTTCCGGCTCCGGACTTCGCTGCGGCAGCGTTGGCAGTGATGAAACCGCGGGCCGAAACACTCGTGACGGCTCTGGCCCGAGAACTCTCACGGGCCGCACAGTGCCACATCACCGCGAAGGACTTCGACACTGCGGCGCTACCCGATCACCTGCGAATGACGTTCGCCGCGGTCGACCCGTCCGGGACCGTGCTCGGCAGCAACAAGGATCTGACTGCGTTGCGCGCCGGTCTGGCCGGTGAGGTCGGCCGTCAGGTCGCACGTGCGGTCGGCGACGCCGAGCGCGCCCCGACGCTGGCGTGGACCTCGGGCACGTTGGGCCGCTTGGAACCCACGGTCACCCGAGACGTGGGCGGGCAGAAGGTCACCGGGTACCCGGCGTTGGTACCCGAGGGTTCGGGCGTGGCGGTGCGAGTGCTCAGTACCCCCGCCCAGCAACGAACAGCCATGCGCGCGGGCACGCGCACTCTGCTGCTCGCCACGGCACCGAAGGGAACGAAGGCGCTGTTGGCCGGGCTGCCGACCGCCGAACGTCTTGCGCTCGGCCAGAACCCGTACGGCGGCGTCGATGCGCTGCTCGAGGAATGCCGTGCGCTCGCTGTGGAAGAAGCGATGGACGCGCACGGCGGGCCGGTTCGCGATCCGGCCGAGTTCGCCAAGCTCAGGGCACTGGTGGACGCGGAGGTTCCGCGGCGTACTGCTGCTGTTCTCGCTCTGGTTCGACCGGTCCTGACGGCCGCGTTGGCTCTGTCGGCCCAGTTGCAGAGCGCATCGGGTGAGCCGGCCGACGATGTCCGAGAGCAGCTCGACGGCTTGATCTTTCGCGGTTTCGTCACCGAGTTCGGTTCTCGACGGTTGGCCGATCTGCCACGCTATCTCGCTGCGGCGACGAAGCGGCTGTCCACTCTGCCGAGCAGCGCGGGCCGCGACGCTGCGGCGATGGACGTTCTCGACCGGGTGTACGGCTCGTACGGGCGGCTGTTGGATTCGCTTCCGGAGAGCAGGAAGAACAGCTCGGGTGTGCAGGAGCTGTTCTGGATGATCGAGGAGCTGAGGGTGGGGTTGTTCGCGCAGGGAATTCGTACCGCGTATCCGGTATCGGAGAAGCGCATCGAGAAGGCGATCGCCGATCAGTCTCGCTGATCGGCGCGCGGGTCACTCGACGTCGGCGGACTCTCGATGTTTGCGGAGTTCGTGAATTTCCTTCTCGAAGTCCTCTGCCGAACTGAACGAGCGGTAGACCGATGCGAAACGGAGGTAGGCCACTTCGTCGAGATCGCGTAGCGGTCCGAGAATGGCCAGGCCCACTTCGTTGCTGGGAATCTCGGCCGAACCGGCCGCGCGAATATTGTCTTCGACTTGCTGAGCCAGCAGGTTCAGCGCGTCGTTGTCGACGTCTCTGCCCTGGCAGGCGCGACGAACTCCTTTGACGACCTTCTCCCGACTGAATGGCTCGGTCACACCACTGCGTTTCACGACGGCGAGCACGGCAGCCTCCACGGTGGTGAAGCGTCGACCGCACTCGGGGCAGGACCGGCGTCGCCGTATTGCCTGACCCTCGTCCATTTCACGCGAATCCACCACGCGTGAGTCGGGGTGCCTGCAGAACGGGCAATGCATGAGGGAGCCTCCGTCGTAGCCGATACTCCGACGACGAACGTGCGCGTCGGGGCAGTCTTCGAGGATACTCAGCCACGCTGGGCACCATGGTGCCGGTGGTCATCTGCTGGGTGCGTACTCGACGAGCGCTCCGTCGTGAACCATGACCGCGCCGGCGGGCTGAGTGGCCGCGTCGGGTGTGGTCGCGCTCAGATTCGCAATGCCGATCAGACCGCCGGCCACGACGATCACAGCCAACATCCACAGAACGAGAGAGCGTGGGCGCACGGTCTGGCTCGCGAAATGGGCCGAGGTGTCGTCGAAGTCTCGATCCGCCATCTCGCGATCGGTGACGTCGGCCCAGGACTCGTCCACGACAGGCAAGCACGGGCCGTTCTGCGTCCGACGCGCGTGGTTCTGCAGCACGGGCCGCGAGCGCCGACGACGCTCGACGACACCGGATCGCGAACGCATACCGGCAGTGGTGGGACGATCGGTGGTGATGGTCATCGGAACCTCGTCTTCGCTCGTTGGATCGATTGTTCGATCAGGCGTTCGATGGACGCTTGTTCGAAGTTCTATCACGCGCCTCCGACAAAGTCTGTAGAAAACGCGACACGAGTCGAACAGATGTTTGATTCAACAGCTGATACACGCTAGATTCGTGTCAGAAACCACACGCCACACGAGTCGACATCATCAACTCCAGTCCGCGTGGATCGATACCGCGTAGACCGAATCCAGCCGCATCAGCAGGAGGCCGACAGCATGAAGGACGAGACCTCGACGAGGTCCATCACCGGTTCCAGTACGACGGGTTCCACGAAAGCTGGTTCCACGCGAGCCGGATCCTCGACGGTCGGCAAGGCTGCAGCCGGAAAGCCGGCTGCCGAGCCGACCCCGAAGGCCATGGAGGTGGGCACCGACATCAGTGCAGGGCTCACCGAGCGCCAACGGAAGGTGTTGGAGGTCATCCGGGCCTCGGTCACCGAGCGCGGTTATCCACCCAGCATTCGAGAGATCGGCGATGCCGTGGGCCTGACGTCGACGTCGTCCGTCGCACATCAGCTTCGCACCCTCGAACGCAAGGGGTTCCTGCGGCGCGACGCCAACCGCCCTCGCGCTGTGGACGTCCGCGGACTGGACGAGGTGCAGGCTGACCAGGCCGCGGCGGCGGTGGACGGTTCGGCAGCGTCCGACGAGCAGGATCGGTTGCCGACGCCGACGTTCGTGCCGGTTCTCGGACGGATCGCCGCGGGTGGACCGATTCTGGCGGAAGAAGCCGTCGAGGACGTGTTCCCACTCCCCCGCGAGTTGGTCGGTCAGGGATCGTTGTTCTTGCTCAAGGTCGTCGGCGAGTCCATGATCGACGCGGCGATCTGCGACGGTGACTGGGTGGTGGTGCGTCAACAGTCCGTGGCCGACAACGGCGACATCGTCGCGGCGATGATCGAGGGTGAGGCCACGGTCAAGACGTTCAAGCGTTCCAAGGGTGAGGTGTGGCTCATGCCGCACAACCCACTGTTCGAGCCGATCCCGGGCAACAATGCCGCCATTCTCGGCAAGGTCGTCACCGTGATGCGCAAGCTCTGAACTCTGTTCGGACACGACGAAGAAGGGCCGCAGCACAGATGCTGCGGCCCTTCTCGCCGGTCCTGAACGATCGGCAGAATCAGAGATTCAGTCCGCGACCGATGATCTCCTTCATGATCTCCGTGGTGCCGCCGTAGATGGTCTGTACCCGAGAATCCATGTACGCCTTGGCAATCGGGTACTCCTTCATGTAGCCGTACCCACCGTGCAGCTGAAGGCATCGGTCGATGAGCTTGACCTGGTTCTCGGTGGTCCACCACTTGGCCATGGCAGCTTCCTGCACGGTCAACTTGCCGTCGTTGAGCAGTTCGATGAATTTGTCGACCATGATGCGGGTGGCGGTGGTTTCGGTAGCGAGTTCCGCCAACACGAATCGCGTGTTCTGGAACTTTCCGATCGACTTACCGAATGCCTTGCGGTCACGGCAATACTGAATGGTCATCTCCAGTGCCGATTCCATGGCTGCAGCGGCGACGACGGCAATCGAGAGCCGCTCCTGAGGCAAGTTCTGCATCAGGTAGATGAAGCCCATGCCTTCTTCGCCGAGCAGGTTGGCGGCAGGAACCCGAACGTCGGTGAAGCTGAGTTCCGCGGTGTCCTGGGCCTTCATGCCGATCTTGTCGAGGTTGCGACCACGCTCGAATCCGGGCATGTCGCGCTCTACGACCAACAGGCTGAAGCCCTGGGCACCTTTCTCGGGGTCGGTGCACGCTACGACGATGATCAGATCGGCATTGATGCCGTTGGTGATGAACGTCTTCGAGCCGTTCAGTACCCAGTCGTCGCCGTCCCGAACGGCCTTGGTCTTGATGCCCTGCAGGTCGCTACCGGTACCCGGCTCGGTCATGGCGATCGCGGTGATCAGCTCACCGGAGCAGAATCCGGGCAGCCACCGCTGCTTCTGCTCGTCGTTGGCCAACTCGATGAAGTACGGCGCGACGACGTCGTTGTGCAGGGTGAAGCCGATGCCGCTGTAGCCGCCGCGGGTGGTTTCCTCGGTGACGATGGCGTTGTAGCGGAAGTCCTTGACGCCGCCGCCGCCGAACTCCTCCGGTGCGGCAGTCCCGAGGAAGCCCTGCTTGCCGGCCTCTACCCAGACGCCGCGGTCGACGATGTTCTGCTCTTCCCACTTCGCGTGATTGGGGGCTACGTGCTGTTCGAGAAACTTCCGGTACGACTCCCGGAACAGCTCGTGCTCGGGCTCGAAAAGTGTGCGTTCCACGCGGGTCTCCTTGTTCGGTGCGCACCGTCCTCGACCACGAGAAAGGGGTGTCACAGCGCGGTCGTCGGTGCGACTGACGTCACCGTTCAACAGTACGTTCGCGGTGCACCGGGGGTCGATGACCAAAACGTGCGCGATCCGTGACCGCCCCTGCTAGCGTCGTCGAGTCGTTCTCCCTCGGGCCAACGCCGAGACGATCGGGTATCCCACGAGGATGCCCAGCGATCCCCACGCGATACCACCGAGTTCGACCGATCCGACGGAGAGCGTCAGGTCGCCGATTCCGGCGACGAGTGCGGCGGCGACGACGGTGAGGTTGACCGGATCGGTGAAATCCACCTTGGCATCGGTCCAGATTCGAACGCCGAGCAGTCCGATGAGTCCGTAGAGCACGAGTGTCGCTCCACCGATGACACCGTCCGGGACGGTGAAGATCAGCGCACCGAACTTGGGCGAGAACGCCAACACGATCGCGGTGATCGCGGCAACCCAGTACGCCGCGGTCGAGTACACGCGGGTGGCGGCCATGACGCCGATGTTTTCCGCGTACGTGGTGGTTCCCGATCCACCGGCCGCACCGGCGAGGGTGGTCGCCAACCCATCGGCGATCAGAGCGTCACCGGCGACGTCGTCGAGGTTCTTTCCGGTCATCGCCGCGACGGCTTTGACGTGTCCGACGTTCTCGGCGACGAGGACGATCACCACCGGCAGCGCCACCAGAATCACCGACAGCTGGAAGGACGGGCCACGGAACTCGGGTAACCCGATCCAGCTCGCGGCGCTCAGAGCATCGAGTCGTGGTTGCGCGATACCGCCGGTGACGGCAGCGAATACCCAGCCCACGACCACACCGAGCAGGATTCCGAGCCGACCCACCAGACCGGGACCGACGGCCGTCGCGAGGAGAATCGCCACCAGGGTGACGGCCGCGACGAGCGGTTGCGCCTCGAACGAGGTCGTCGCGGCAGGGGCCAGATTGAGCCCGATCAATACGACCACCGCACCGGTGACGACGGGCGGCATCGCTGCGTCGAGTATCCGCGCTCCGGCGAACTTCACGACGAAGCCGATCGCAGCCAGCACGACGCCGACGCACAGAACGGCACCGAGTTGCGCGGCCGGACCGTCTGCTGCGGTCGCACCGAGCGGGGCCAGGAAGGCGAACGACGACCCTAGGTAGCTCGGCACCCGCCCGCGCGTGATGATCAGGAACAACGCGGTACCGATGCCCGAGAACAGCAGCGTCGTCGAGACCGGGAAACCGGTGATGGTCGGAACCAACAGTGTGGCCCCGAACATTGCGACGACGTGCTGCATCCCGATGCCGACGGTGCGTGGCCACGACAAGCGTTCGTCCGGTGCGACCACCGCCCCCGCGTCGACGGTTCGTCCGTTTCCGTGCAGCGTCCAACCCAAAGTTCTCATGATGGGAAGAGACTATTGCGTCAGCCCAGGATCGCGCTCACTGCCTCACGGGCTGCGGCGGTGCTGTCGGTCTTCAGTGCAGCGGCAGCAGCGGCCTTGCACTGATCGAGGGTCACGGTCGCCAACTTGGACCCGACGTGGGCGACGGCGGCGGAGGCCGCGGACAACGACGTGATGCCCATTCCTACCAGCACACAGGCCAGCAGGGGGTCGGCGGCAGCTTCGCCGCAGACACCGACGGGCTTGCCCACCTTCGCGCCGGCCGCGGCCGTGTGCGCCACCAGTGCGAGCACGGCCGGTTGCCACGGATCGGTCAGACCGGCCAGCTGGGCCGACATCCTGTCGGCGGCCATCGTGTACTGAGCCAGGTCGTTGGTACCGATGGACAGAAAGTCCACGTGCTCGAGGATGTGCTCGGCGAGCAGAGCGGCAGCGGGAATCTCGATCATGACGCCCGGGGTCAGTCCGCGTTCGCGCACATCCGCGGCGAAGTCCTGTGCTTCCTGCGCGGTGGCGATCATCGGTGCCATCACCCACGGGGACGAATCGGTCGCCTTGGCTGCCGCGGCGATGCCGTCGAGCTGGCGGTACAGAATGCCGCGGTCGGCTTCGGCGATACGGATACCGCGGATGCCGAGCGCCGGATTGGCCTCGTCGGGGTGGTTGGCGAAGCGAAGTGGTTTGTCCGAGCCGGCGTCCAGGGTGCGGACGACGACCTTCTTACCTGCAAAGGCGTCGAGGACCTGGCCGTAGATCTCGGCTTGCTCGTCGACGGTCGGTTCGGAATCGCGGTCCAGAAAGCACAGTTCGGTGCGGAACAACCCCACCCCGTCGGCTGCGCTGGAGCGCGCTGCGCGGGCACCGGCACCGTCCTGGACGTTGGCGAGGATATCGATGGAATGTCCGTCGGAGGTCGCGCCCGGCCCGGTCCACCGAGACACTCGGTCCAGTTCGTCCCTGGCCGAGACGACTGCTGCGCGGGCGGTGTCGGCATCCGGTTCCAGTTCGATGCGTCCACTGGTTCCGTCCACGGATGCATGCGTGCCGGCGGCGATGTCGTCGAGGCCTGCGACGGCCACGATGCAGGGAATCCCCAGCTGTCGCGCGATGATCGCGGTGTGACTGGTCGGACCGCCCAGTGAGGTGGCGAGTCCGACGATGAGGGTGGGGTCGAGGCCCGCCGTGTCGGCGGGTGCCAGGTCGTCGGCGAACAATACCGACGGTTCGGCCGGCACGGGAACACCCGGCTCGGGCACACCGAGAATTTCGGCGATGACGCGATCGCGAATGTCGCGCAGATCGGTCACTCGTTCGGCCATCAATCCGCCGAGCTGGGTGAACATGGCGGCGAACTTCTCGGTCGCGGCAGCAGTGGCGGTGACGGCGGTGCTGCCCTTGGCGATCGAGGATCGTGCGGCCCCGCGCCAACCACGGTCCGATGCCATGGCCGCATTCGCCGACAGCACCTCCGACGCTGCCCCGGTCGCCAGCTCCGCGCGTCCGCGCAATCGAGTGGCGACGGCGTTCGCCGCTGCATCGAACACAGCCTTCTCGGACTCCCGATCGGCCTCGGCCACCTCACCGGTGTCGGCCGGGATGGCCGGACGTGCCCCGGGACGGATGACGGGTCCGTAGCCGACTCCGGGCACGACGGGCGTGCCGCGCAGTGTCGTGGACTCCGCTCCGATCGACGACGTCCCATCTGCAGCAGGTGTTGCATCGGTGTGTCCGGTCGATGCGGTGCTGACCGATCCCGTCATGTGGTCCTCCTCGGATCCTGCGTGTACGTCTGTCGTCCCGGATGTCAGATGAGTGTGCCGCACCTGGCTTCCCGATGATGTTGTGACCGAGATTACTCCAAACCCTTGACATGTCAACACACACGGGCGTAAAACAACATAAAGCAACATCAACCGGGAAGGAGACGCAGGTGTACGCAGAAGAAAGACAGCACGCCATCGCTGAGCTGATCAGCACGCAAGGACGCGTCTCCGTCAACGACCTGGCCGCCAACTACGGCGTCACCACCGAGACCGTGCGACGCGATCTGGCCACCCTCGATCGACTGGGAGTGGTACGCCGCGTGCACGGTGGAGCGGTACCCGCCTCGGCGTTGACCACACTCGAGCCGGGCGTCTCGGAACGAGAGTTCACCCGCGCGGACCAGAAGGACGCGATCGCAGCGGCCGCATTGTCGTTCCTCCCACCCGTCGGCGGCAGTGCGGTCTTCGATGCGGGCACCACCACCGGCCGCCTGGCGGGACTGCTACCGCACGATCGCGAACTCACCATGGTCACCAATTCCGTACCGATCGCAGCCCGGGCCGCAACCATGCCGAGCATCAGTCTTCGATTGCTCGGCGGGCGTGTTCGAGGAACGACACAGGCCGCTGTGGGCGACGAGGCACTGCGCGCCCTCGAATGGCTACGGGTGGACGTTGCGTTCATCGGAACCAACGCCATCAGCGTCGGACATGGACTGTCCACCCCCGACAGCGACGAAGCCGCGGTCAAGCGCGCCATGGTCGACGCCGCGAACCATGTTGTCGTGCTGGCAGATTCGTCGAAGATCGGCCGCGAGCACCTGGTGAGTTTCGCCCGAGTAGACACCATCGACGTCATCGTCACCGACAGCGACATCTCGAACGAAGACCGTAAACAACTCAGCAACAAAGGAATCGAGGTGGTGATCGCATGATGGTCACGCTCACGGCCAACCCGAGCATGGACCGCACGGTCACGCTCGAGACGCCACTGACCCGCGGCGGAGTGCACCGGGCGTCGTCCTCGGCCGTCGACCCGGGCGGCAAGGGCGTCAACGTCGCTCGCGTCATCGGCGGATCGGGAGTAGAGGCGCTGGCCGTCCTGCCGGCCAACGTCGGCGATCCATTACTCGACGCGATGTCCGCCAAAGGCGTTCGATACTCCGCAGTTCCGACGTCCGGACCGGCGCGCACCAACATCACCGTCAGCGAAATCGGTGGCACGACCACCAAGATCAACGAGCCGGGTGCCACCGTGTCGGAGCAGACACGCGCCGAGCTGCGAGACCGGATTCTCACTCTCGCTGTCGATGCCGAGTGGGTGGTGCTGTCGGGTTCGCTTCCTCCCGGCCTGCCCGTCGAGTGGTACGCGGAACTGGTTGTCGCCCTTCGCGCTACCACGGCCAAAGTTGCGATGGACACCTCCGACGAGCCGCTGCTCGCTCTCGCGGATCGGTTTCCGGAATCGGCACCCGACCTGATCAAGCCCAACTCGGAGGAACTCGCCCAGCTCACCGGGTACGATTCCGAGGAGCTGGAAAGCGCTGCAGCACAGGGTGATCCATCGGCCGCCGTCGCCGCCGCAACGATTCTTCTCGGCCGAGGAGTGGGTGCCGTACTGGCGACGCTCGGCAGCGCCGGAGCAGTCCTGGTCACCCAGGGCGGTGCCTGGTACGCCAGCCCACCTCCGATCACCGCCGTCAGCACCGTCGGCGCAGGAGACTCCTCGTTGGCCGGCTACATTCTGGCCGACGTCGAGAACTGTTCCGACGCAGACAAACTTCGCCGCGCCGTCGCCTACGGAACGGCAGCCACCGCACTTCCAGGCACCACGCTTCCCCTGCCCGAGCAGACCCATCCGACTTCGGTGACGGTTCGCGCGCTCGACATCTCCACGTCCGTCACCCCGTCCACGCTCTCCCCTTCTTCGAACCGTCTCTAGGAGCCCCCATGTCCACCCCCACCGAAGATCAGCCGATCATCGCCGAGGATCTGATCCTCCTCGACGCCGATCTGGGCGAATCCAAAGCTGCCGTCATCGAACGCCTCGCAGGCGTGCTGGCCCACGCGGGTCGCGCAACCGACACCGACGCCCTGCGCGACGCAGCCCTTGCGCGCGAAGCCCAGTCGGCCACCGGCCTGCCCGGCGGCATCGCAATTCCGCACTGCCGTTCCGAGGCGGTCACGAGCGCCTCGCTCGGCTTCGCCCGCCTGAACCCCAAGGTCGACTTCGGCGCCCCCGACGGCCCCGCCGACCTCGTCTTCCTCATCGCTGCACCGGCCGGAGCCGGTTCGGCGCACATGAAGCTGCTCTCCAGCCTGGCTCGGGCACTGGTCAAGCCCGAATTCGTCACCTCACTGCGCAACGCGTCCTCGCCCGCCGAGATCGTCTCGCTGGTCGACGGAGTCATCAACCCGGCCGCCAAGCCGGTTGCCGCAACCGCTGCAGCTGCGCCGGTCGACACCGCGAAGCACAGTGCGCCTGCAGCCACCCCCGAGACGGCACCATCCGCCTCGCCCAAGCACATCGTGGCAATCACCGCCTGCCCCACCGGAATTGCGCACACCTACATGGCTGCCGATTCACTCGTCGCCGCAGGCGAGCGCGCGGGTGTCACGGTGCACGTGGAGACTCAGGGCTCGAGCGGCAGCACGCCCCTCGACCCCGCACTCATCGCCGGTGCCGAGGCCGTCATCTTCGCCACCGACGTGGGCGTCAAGGGCCGTGAGCGATTCGCCGGTAAGCCCGTCATCTCTTCCGGCGTCAAGCGCGCCATCAACGAGCCCGACGTCATGGTCACCGAAGCGCTCCGCGCAGCTCTCAATCCGGATGCTGCTCGCGTCGGCGGCACCGCTGTCGCGGCCGGCTCCACCGACTCTGCCGGTGAGCTCGGATGGGGCACCCGCCTGCGTCAGATCCTGCTGACCGGTGTCAGCTACATGATTCCGTTCGTCGCCGCCGGTGGACTCCTGATCGCCCTCGGATTCCTGCTCGGTGGGTACGAAATCAAGGATGTCGCCGAGGACATCGTCGTCAACAACTCCATCACTTCGCTGCCCGACGGCGGAATCGCCGCCTACCTCGGTGCCGTGCTGTTCCAGATCGGCGCGCTGTCCTTCAGCTTCCTGGTGCCCGCGCTGGCCGGTTACATTTCCTATGCCATTGCCGACAGACCAGGTCTGGCACCAGGTTTCACCGCCGGCGCAGTGGCTGTGTTGGTGGGCGCAGGCTTCATCGGCGGTCTCGTCGGTGGCCTCATCGCCGGCTTCGTCGCACTGTGGATCAGCAAGTGGAAGATCCCCGCAGTTCTGCGCGGCCTGATGCCGGTTGTCATCATTCCGCTGTTCGCAACACTCATCGTCGGTGCCATCATGTTCCTGCTGCTCGGCAAGCCGCTCGCCGCGATCACCAGTGGACTGACCGACTGGCTCAACGGACTCAGCGGTTCCTCGGTGATCATCCTCGGCATCATTCTCGGCCTGATGATGTGCTTCGACCTCGGTGGACCGGTCAACAAGGCGGCCTACGCATTCGCCACTGCAGGCCTGTCGGTCACCGACACCGCCTCACTGCGCATCATGGCAGCGGTCATGGCCGCAGGAATGGTGCCGCCCCTGGCCATGGCACTGGCCTCGACCGTTCGTTCGCGTCTGTTCACCGAGGCCGAGCGCGAGAACGGTAAAGCTGCCTGGTTCCTCGGAGCAGCATTCATCTCCGAGGGCGCCATCCCGTTCGCCGCGGCCGATCCGTTCCGCGTCATCCCGTCGATGATGGCCGGTGGCGCAGTCACCGGGGCCATGATCATGGCCTTCAACGTGACCCTCAGTGCGCCCCACGGCGGCATCTTCGTGTTCTTCGCCATCGGAAACATCCTGTGGTTCATCGTCTCGCTGGCCGTGGGCACCATCGTCTCCGCGTTCCTGGTGGTCTCCGCCAAGCAGTTCATCAAGGGCAAGAACGCACCGACCGACGCCGAACTCGACCCGGCACTCGCCACCGTCTGACGCTCGATACGATCCAACGAACCCACTACGCAAGGAGCAGCACATGCCCAGCACCACAGTCGCAGTCGGATCCTCGATCGGCCTGCACGCCCGCCCCGCAGCACTGATCGCCGATGCCGTAGCCGAAGCCGGAGTCGACGTCACGCTGGCAACAGCGGACTCCGAGCCGGTGGACGCCGGTTCGGCGCTGATGATCATGACCCTCGGCGCCACCAAGGGCACCGAAGTCACCGTCACCAGCGACGACCAAGCAGCACTCGACAAAGTTGCAGCACTCGTCGAAGCAGACCTGGACGCCTAACCAGAGCGCATCGATCGCCGGACGGTGAATCCCACCGCTCCGGCGATCAGCACCACCCCGGCAGCGACGGCAGCTCGGAATTCCCATTCCGAGTCCGTCGCTGTCGTCGTCTGTGCGGGTGCCGCAGGAGCAGCAGGATCACGGGTCGGCGACGCCGGCGCAACCGCGGCGGACGATGGTGTCGACAGCTCCACCGACGTCAGGTTCGGAATCTTCAGAATGGGCGGCAGCGTTCCGTCGGTCGGTCCGAACCCGGCTTCCGACGCGAGCAGAAGGGAACCGTCGTCCAGGAACGTCGCCGCCTCGCCCTGCGGCTGAGCCGGTAGCGCGACGACGGCTCGGGGTGAGGTGGGGTCGACCAGCGCCGACGCGACGTCCCCGTCGGGCGGACGGAACACATACGCATCGGTGTACGTGCGCACCACGGCGGTCGATCCGTCTGCACTCACCGCTCCCCCGGTCGCCAGGATCGAGCCGACCACGAACGGCGGCCCACCGGCCGTCTCGGTGGCCGTGAAAGCCAGCTCGTTGACCTTGCGCAGCGGCGTCGGGCCCGGACTGCTCAGATCGGTGACGGATTCGTCTCCGGTCGGTACGTACACCCCGCTGACACCCGAGAGTTCCTTGGTGACGATCACCGGCCGACCGCCGGGTTCGATGAGCAGTGTCTCGGCGTCGTGTGCGCCGTCCGGGTAGGTCAGTCGATACAGCTCCCCCGCGCCTGTTTCAGGGTCCATTCGCGTCAGTGCCACAGTGTCGCGGCGCAACTGATTGTCGCCGATGTCGGCCAACCACAGTGAGCCGTCGTACGACGCCATGTCCTCCACGTCGTACGGGTCGACGGGAACGTCGATCCAACGCTGCACCGCACAGTTCGCGTCGAGCACCGCGACCCGATCGTCGGCACCGCTGTCGCCGATCCCGTACACGGTGCCGTCGAGCACCGTCGCACCGGACAGCTCTTCGAGTCCGGGATCGGTTGGTAGACAGTAGGTTACAACGTCGACCGGCGCGGCCAGGGCGGTTGAAGCACAAGTCAGCACGATCGCCGTGCCGACCACGGCCGCGGCGCCACCACGCACCACTGCGCGCGGATTCACCGAACTCAGGCGCTGGGTACGGTCGCGGTGAACTCGACGAGGGCGGCCGCAAGTGATTGCGGCACACGAGCTTCGACGCGCGTGCCGTCCGCCTCGTGCGTCGACGACACTATTCGGCCATCGGTGTGGATCCTGGCGACCAGGTCGCCGCGGGTGTACGGGACGAGAACGTCGACCAACACATCGGGCTCGGACAGTATGTCGCCGAGGTGATCCCGCAGCGCATCGATGCCTTCACCGGTCTTGGCCGAGACGAATCGTGCGCCGTCGAGCAGGCCACGCAACTGCGTCAGCTGGACCGGATCTGCGGCGTCGATCTTGTTGACCACCAACAACTCCGGTGGCATCTTCGCGTCCTGCTCGCGGACCACCTCGGTGATCACTTCGCGTACTGCTTTGATTTGATCGGTCGGTAGCGGATCGGAACCGTCGACCACGTGCAGCAACAGGTCGGCGTCGGTCACTTCCTCCAGCGTGGAGCGGAAGGCCTCGACCAGCTGGGTCGGCAAATGCCGGACGAATCCGACGGTATCGGTCAGCACGATCGCGCGGCCGTCTTCGAGCGTCGACTTCCGCGTCGTCGGATCGAGGGTTGCAAACAGCGCATTCTGAACCAGCACACCGGAACCGGTCAGCGCGTTCAACAGACTCGACTTGCCCGCATTGGTGTATCCGACGATCGCGATCGACGGCACCGTGCCACTGAGCCGCTGCTCGCGTTTGGTGTCGCGAGCCTGCTTCATGCCTTTGATCTCACGGCGGAGCTTGGCCATGCGCTCACGGATGCGTCGACGGTCGGTCTCGATCTTCGTCTCACCCGGTCCACGAAGACCCACGCCGCCGTTGCTACCGGCGCGTCCACCGGCCTGACGCGACATGGATTCACCCCAGCCGCGGAGCCTGGGCAACATGTATTCCATCTGGGCGAAGGCGACCTGTGCCTTGCCTTCTCGTGACGTCGCGTGCTGCGCGAAGATGTCGAGGATCAGTGCGGTTCGATCGATGACCTTGACCTTGACGACCTTTTCCAGCGCATTGAGCTGGGCGGGCGTCAGTTCGCCGTCGCAGATCACGGTATCGGCCCCGGTCGCGAGCACGATGTCGCGCAGTTCCTTGGCTTTGCCCGAGCCGATGTAGGTTGCCGCGTCGGGTTTGTCCCGACGCTGCATCAGCGCCTCGAGTACTTCGGAGCCTGCAGTCTCGGCGAGCGCGGCCAGTTCGGTCATGCTGGATTCGGCCTGTGCCGCAGTACCGGTGGTCCATACTCCGACCAGTACGACGCGTTCGAGGCGCAACTGCCGGTACTCGACCTCGGTGACGTCGGCGAGCTCGGTCGACAGTCCGGCGACTCGTCGCAGCGCAGTCCGCTCCTCGAGTTGCATATCGCCCGAGGACGGGGAGTCGTCGTCGAGGGGTGAGCGCGCCATCCGCCTCGACCATGCGTCGGACTCCTCGCGGGTCCATGCAGATGCGGTATCGGGTGAACCGTCGGCATCATGGTCGACCGGTTCGCCCGCAGGTGATGTTTCATGTGAGTTCGTCATACAACTCCCATGATCCACGAAAAGCCCAGCGTGTGCACGCGGGTTTCGCTCGGAGCCGGCGCGACGGTCAGGACTGCCCGGCGAACCAATGGTCGTCGACCTCTCCCCGGGCGAGCAGTACCGACGGTCCGCGCAGGGTTGCACCGACGTGGTCGATGGCCACTCGGACCCGACCGCCGAGCACACCGACACTCACGTCTCCGGTCTCGAGCCCCTCGTAACTGAGCGCGGCAGCGGCGGCAGCGACGGTTCCGGTGCCACACGAGCGTGTCTCTCCGACGCCGCGTTCGAAGACGCGCATCTCGACTGCGCCGTCGTCGAGCCGGGTCAGAATCTCGACGTTCGCACCGTGGGGGAAGAACTCGGTATCGAGAGTCGGCGGAGCCGTGAAGTCCAATGCTCGCAACGCGGTGCGGTTCAGCGCGGGATCGACGCAGGCCAGATGCGGGTTGCCGACATCGACGCCGATCCCCTCGTACGCTGCACCGGCAAGGGTCGTCGCGCTCGAACCCAGCAGGGTGACGTCGCCCATGGCCACGGTCACGTCGGCATCGGTCTCGTCGTACGAGTGCACCGTCACCGCACGTGCGCCTGCGCGAGAGCCGACCACGAATTGATCGCGCTGCTCGAGATCGTGGACTCGCAGGTAGTGCGCGAAGACTCGGACCCCGTTTCCGCACATCTCGGCGATGGTGCCGTCACCGTTGCGGTAGTCCATGAACCAGTCGTCGGCCTCGACACCGGCCGGGATTCGATCGAGCACACCCGCGTCCCGCAGCACCCCGGCGCGCGCGACACGCAGTATCCCGTCGGCGCCGATCCCCTGCCGTCGATCACACAGCACCGCGACCGCCGACCTGGTGAGTTCGAGCTCGGCACCGGGATCCGGCAGCACGACGAAATCGTTCTGCGTTCCGTGGCCCTTGGCGAATTCCATGTCGGCGAGTCTACGGGGACCGACCTAGCCGAGTTCGATCGCGGACAGCGCATCCGACCGCAGGGTGGGCGATGCGCCGTCGAGCCACCGCACTCGTTCGTCGCGGCGGAACCACGACCGCTGGCGGCGCACATAGCGCCTGGTGCCGATGAACGTCCGCTCACGTGCATGGTCGACGTCGTACTCCCCTGCCAGCACATCGAGCGCCTGGGCGTATCCGATCGCCCGTGACGCCGTCACTCCGTCGCGCAGGCCGAGATCCAGCAACGCTTCGACCTCGTCGAGCAACCCGGAATCGAACATGCGCCGAGTACGCAGATCGATCCGCTCGTCCAACTCTGCGGTCTCACGGTCGACGCCGAGCACCACCGTGCCCCAGCGCGGTTCACCGATGACGGGGGCCGAGGCCGCGAAAGGCCGACCGGTCAATTCGACCACTTCCAAGGCCCGCACCATTCGCCGTCCGTCCGTGGGCAGGATCGACGCGGCAGCGTCCGGATCGACCTCCGTCAGAGCGCGGTGGATCGCGTCGACTCCGTCGCGTTCGAGCACCGCCTCCCACTTGGCCCGGACGACCGGGTCCGTGGCAGGAAAGGCCCATTCGTCGAGCAGTGATTGGACGTACATCATCGAGCCGCCCACGATGATCGGCCGACGGCCACGGGATCGAATGTTCTCGACGTCGGCGACGGCAGCCGATTGGTAACGCGCCACCGTCGCGATATCGGTGACCTCGAGCACATCGAGCTGATGGTGCACGATGCCGCGGCGCTCCGGCACGGTCACTTTCGCGGTACCGATGTCCATCCCCCGGTATTGCTGCATCGCGTCGATGTTGACGATCTCCCCGCCCAGCTCCTCGGCCAGGTCCAGCGCCAGGTCCGATTTGCCCGCAGCGGTCGGTCCGATCACCGCCACCGGTGTCGTGGCCGAATCCTCGGCGGTCGCCCCGGTTTCGTCAGCCACGGGACCAGACTCCGACGAAGTATCCGACACCGAACGGTGCGCCCCGATACAGCTCGGTCGTCGAGACGGCGTCGGTTCCCACGAGTGCGGCGAGCATCTGCACGGCCGGTCGGCCCCGCACGCCGATCGCTGCGCAGAGGCCCTCGTCGAGCTCCGCGAGGGCGTCGACGTCGGCGGTGGCAAGAGCATCGTCGATGCGACGCTGCACGTCCGCGGCGCGCGAATCGAACGACCCCGGTGCCTTCGGGGTGAGGGTGTTCGCGCCGTCTGCCAGCACCAACACTCCCCACCTGTCGTCGGACGCGTCGAGTTCGCGGCGCAGTTCCATCCCGGTGTGCGAGCACCACCGTGCGCTCGCGTCCGCGGGTACCGTGCGGACCTCGATTGCCCTGTCGGCCGCCGCCGCCCCGCGCAGCCAGCCGGCGAGGAGAACCGCCAGCGGCAACTCGGGGTCCGGCCCGGACCGTGCCGGCGAACCGGACAGCCGCACCTCCACATCGACGCCGTACCCACGCATGGTGCCGACCGTCGTCTCGTCGTACCGCCCCTCGCCGTCGTCGACGCCGACCGCGAGCCACCGGTCGGCCACCGCGGACAGCTGCTCGACAGCAGACACAGCAGCGGCTCGAAGCTCGGTTGCCTCGGCTGCTGCCCGGCCCATCAGTTCGGGGACCAGTAACGGCGGAGAGGGCACCAGGGCCGCGGCACAGAACACACGTATCACGCTAGTCGGTGACGCGACTTGGCCGGACGAGTCCACCTCGAACCGTCTGAGCTGTTTCAATGGTCCGATCGGTCGTCACCGAGTTCAATGGTGTCCAGATCGCGATCGTAGGCAGCCGTGACGCGCGGCAGAGATGAGGAACAATGACCGACCCGAACGCCGGTACCCCCACCACCCCCGACGCCCCGTCGTCGGTTGCACCCGCCGATCACTCCGGCGGTGACGCGACCATTACACCTTCGACCGGAGGACCCAAGCCAGGTGGCGGCCCCAAGCCCGGCGGCGGACCGAAGCCCGGCGGACCGAGTTCTGCTTCTCCTCGTCCCGGCGCACCCCGCCCCGGTGGCTCCTCGGCAGCCAAGCCACACCCGACGGCCGCGCATGTGCCCACCGTGGTCGCGCCGGCAGGCGATCCGAGCAAGTACGGCCGGGTCGACGACGACGGCACCGCGTGGGTGAGCACCTCGGACGGCGAGCGTCAGGTCGGCTCCTGGCAAGCGGGCGACGCAGCGGAAGGCCTCGCGCATTTCGGGCGGCGCTACGACGATCTGGCCACCGAGGTCGGACTGCTCGAAGCCCGGCTGACGTCGGGTACCGGTGATGCCAAGAAAACCAAGGCTGCGGCCTCGGCGCTGCTGGAGAGCCTGCCGACGGCTGCGGTGATCGGCGACCTCGATCTGCTGGCTCGCCGACTCCACGCCGTCGTCGAGCACTCCGACGCAGCAGCGGCGGTCGCCAAGCAGGAGAAAGAGCTCGAACGCGCCGAGCACACTGCCCGCAAGGAAGCCCTCGCCGCCGAGGCCGAGCAGATCGGCAGTGAATCGACGCAGTGGAAGCATGCCGGGGATCGGCTGCGCGAAATTCTGGACGAATGGAAGACGATCCGCGGGGTGGATCGAAAGATCGACGATGCGCTGTGGAAACGGTACTCGAAGGCCAGGGAGAACTTCAACCGGCGTCGTGGAGCGCATTTCGCCGATCTCGATCGGGAGCGAGGAGCAGCCAAGACCCGCAAGGAAGAGCTGGTCGAGCGCGCAAAAGCGTTGTCCTCGTCCACCGATTGGGGTCCCACTGCAGCCGCATTCCGAGACCTGTTGGTGGAGTGGAAAGCGTCGGGCCGAGCTCCGCGGGACGCCGACGACGCATTGTGGAAGAACTTCAAGGCCGCCCAGGACGTGTTTTTCGCGGCACGCAACGCCGCGGCGTCGGAGCGGGACGCGGAATTCGAGGCCAACGCCGAGGCCAAGGAAGCGTTGTTGGCGAAGACACATATCGATCCGAGCAAGGACCTCGACGCTGCTCGTGCGGCGCTGCGCGATCTGCAGGACAAGTGGGACGCCATCGGCAAGGTTCCGCGCGAGAAGATGCAGGAACTCGAAGGCAAGCTCCGCGCGATCGAGAAGTCCGTCCACGACGCCGTGGAGTCTCAGTGGCGTCGGTCCGACCCCGAGGCGGTTGCCCGCGCGGCTCAGTTCCGTGAGCGAGTGGCCCAGTTCGAGGATCAAGCGGCCAAGGCGACGGCGGCAGGCAAGACCAAGGACGCCGAGCGGGCGCGTGCGCAGGCCCAGCAGTGGCGTGAATGGGCCGATGCCGCGGAAAGTGCCGTCGACGAGTTGTGACCTGCGGTGCGGGCGGCCACACGAACTCAGGGGTTCGAGTGGCCGTCCCACAGGCGTAGCTTCTGCTCGCCCGACGCCGCCGCGATACGGCGCTGTTCCTGAGCGGCGAGCTGAGAGTTGGTCTTGTTCCATACGGCTTTGAGCCAATGGAACGTCAGCACCATCACCGCGATCCACGCAATGACGAGACCGATGCCCGGTCCGCCGCCCTGCAGGTTGTCCGGCACGGTCTGCCGCGTCCAGATCGAAAGCATCCCGTACACCGACGACACCGCACACCCGGCGAGGGCGGCCCAGGCCAGCGCCCAGACGCGGGTGACCAGCGCCAGCACCGACATCACCACACCGAACGTCAGCACCAGCACGACGAAAACGCGCGACGGCAGGGCAATCGATTCCGCGGCTGCTGCGTCGCTGCCCGTCAGCACGTCGAAGCCGGTGGCCGATCCGGTGTGCGGCAACGCGAACGTGACCAACAGGACCAGCACCAGCCCGGCCACCACCATGGCTCGCGCTCCCGGATCCAGCTCGGTCATCACCGCCCGCTCGGTTCGTCCGAGTTCCTCGGCGGTTCGCGAGGGTACGACGCGATCGGGTCCATCTGTGTCTGTCATACGGTGCATCCTGTCTGAACCGGAAGCGGTGCCGGGGCACCGATCGAGGGAAGTCCGAGACCGACCCCGATCGGGGCCGTCTTCGGCATGATGCCGCGTTCGTGGGCGTCGCCTGCCGCGGTCCGTCGGTGCGTCAGCACTCCGGCGTCGGCGATCAGGTGGTACGGGGCCGCGGCGGTCAGGGTCGTCGTGACGACGTCGCCCGGGCGAATGTCGCCCGCCCGCTCGGCGTCGACGGCGAAGTGCACCAGTCGGCCGTCCCTGGCGCGTCCGCTCATCCGATGAGTTGCGTTGTTCTTGCGCCCCTCACCGGTGGCGACGAGCAATTCGACCTCGGTGCCGATCAGGGCCTGATTCGCGGCCAGGACGATCTCCTCCTGCAACGCGATCAACCGCAGATACCGTTCCTGTACAACCTCTTTCGGTACCTGATCGGGCATGTCGGCCGCCGGGGTGCCCGGCCGCTTGGAGTACTGGAAGGTGTACGCGTTGGCGAACTTCGCACGCCGCACCACCTCGAGCGTCTGCTCGAAATCTTCTTCGGTCTCGCCGGGGAAACCGACGATGATGTCGGTGGTGATGGCCGCGTGCGGCATGGCCGCGCGAACCTTGTCGATGATGCCCATGAACTTCGTCTGTCGATAGGACCTGCGCATCGCCTTGAGGATTCGGTCCGAGCCGGACTGCAGCGGCATGTGCAGAGTGGGACAGATGTTCGGGGTCGATGCCATCGCCTCGATGACGTCGTCGGTGAACTCGGCCGGATGCGGAGACGTGAACCGCACTCGCTCGAGTCCTTCGATGGATCCGCACGCGGTCAGCAGCGCGGCGAACGCCCCGCGGTCGCGAGGCAGATCGGGGTCGGCGAACGAGGCACCGTAGGCGTTGACGTTCTGCCCCAGCAGCGTCACCTCGAGCACGCCCTGGTCCACCAAAGCCTGTACCTCGGCAAGGATGTCGCCCGGCCTGCGGTCGATCTCCTTGCCGCGCAGCGCCGGAACGATGCAGAACGTGCAGGTGTTGTTGCAGCCCACCGAAATCGATACCCAGCCGGCGTACGCGGACTCCCGCTTGGCCGGCAGGGTGGACGGGAAGGCGTCGAGAGACTCGAGTATCTCGACCTGAGCCTGCTCGTTGTGCCGGGCGCGCTCGAGCAGTACCGGCAGCGACCCGATGTTGTGCGTACCGAAGACCACGTCCACCCACGGAGCCTTGTCCACGACGGTGTTGCGGTCCTTCTGCGCCAGGCAACCGCCGACGGCAATCTGCATGTTGGGGTTTCGCGTCTTCGCGGGCCGGAGCATGCCGAGGTTCCCGTACAGCTTGTTGTCCGCGTTCTCGCGTACAGCGCACGTGTTGAACACGACGAGATCTGCGTCGGTACCGGCGTCGGCGGGCACGTAACCGGCCTCTTCGAGCAGCCCGGACAGGCGTTCGGAATCATGAACGTTCATCTGGCAGCCGTGTGTGCGCACCTCGTAGCTGCGGGCACCTGCCGCCGATGGGGCACTGGCCGTCTCGGGGTCGACGCTCCCGCGATCGGTCACGTCCACGGTCGAAAAAACACTCGTTTGCACCTCTTCAGGGTACGTCCATCGCACGGGCGGACACGCCGGGGTCACGGGGCCCTCCGCGGACTGTGCAGGCGCTATGCGTGCCGACAGTAAAGTTTCCATTACATAATCGAAGACTGCGGGCGAAAACGCCGGTCGGCGAGGAAACTACGCATAGGGTTTCCACCTATGACGCACGCCACCGACGCCCCGGCAGCGACACCACCGCCGGGCGCCCCTTCGATGATCTCGCTCAAATCCGTCGACAAGCACTTCGGTGATCTGCACGTACTCAAGGACATCAATCTCGAAGTGCCGCCCGGCCAGGTCGTCATCGTCGTGGGTCCGTCCGGATCCGGCAAGTCGACGCTGTGCCGGACGATCAACCGGTTGGAGCCGATCGATTCCGGTGCCATCGAGGTCGACGGGGATCTACTCCCCGCCGAAGGCAAGGCCCTCGCTGCACTGCGTGCGGATGTCGGCATGGTGTTCCAGTCGTTCAACCTCTTCGCACACAAGACCATTCTGCAGAACGTCATGCTGGCACCGATGAAGGTGAGAAAGCTCAAGAAGGACGAGGCCGAGAAGAGCGCACTGGCTCTGCTCGAACGCGTCGGCATCGCCAACCAGGCAGACAAGTACCCGGCTCAGCTGTCGGGTGGTCAGCAACAGCGCGTGGCCATCGCCCGCTCACTCGCCATGAACCCCAAAGTGATGCTCTTCGACGAGCCCACCTCGGCCCTGGATCCGGAGATGGTCAATGAGGTACTCGACGTCATGACCTCGCTGGCCAAGGAGGGCATGACAATGCTCGTCGTCACCCACGAGATGGGCTTCGCCCGCAAGGCAGGCGACCGAGTCATCTTCATGGCCGACGGTGCCGTCGTCGAGGACACCGATCCCGAAACCTTCTTCAAGTCCCCGAAGTCCGAACGCGCCAAGGACTTCCTCGGCAAGATCCTCGGTCACTGATCAGATTCACCGCTCGCCCCATTACGTACGACCTATCCGAAGGACATTCACTGTGAGAATCACCCGACCGCTTCGCCTCGGTGTCGCCATCGCCGCTCTGTCCATCGTCGCCACCGCCTGCGGCGGCGGCGAAGAAGCGCGCACCATCTCGAGCAGCGCCGAGAACGGCAGCCTCATCGTCGGCATCAAGTTCGATCAGCCGGGCCTCGGCCTCCGTAATCCGGACGGCTCGTTCAGCGGCTTCGACGTCGAGGTGGCCAAGTACGTCGCAGGCAAGCTCGGTGTCGACGAGGCGAACATCGAATTCAAGGAATCCCCGTCCGCGCAGCGCGAGACGCTGATCCAGAACGGTGAGGTCGACTACATCGTCGCCACCTACTCCATCACCGACACCCGCAAGGAGAAGGTCGGCTTCGCCGGACCGTACTTCGTAGCAGGTCAGTCGCTCCTGGTGAAGCAGGACAACACCGACATCACCGGTCCCGATTCACTCGAGGGCAAGAAGCTGTGCTCGGTCACCGGTTCCACCCCGGCACAGAACATCGCCGACGAGTACCCGGGAGTCCAGCTTCAGCCGTTCGACACCTACTCCGCCTGCGTCGAAGCACTGCGCAACGGCACCGTGGACGCCGTCACCACCGACGACATCATCCTTGCCGGTTACGCCGCTCAGTCCCCCGGTCAGTTCAAGGTGGTCGGTGAGCCCTTCACCACGGAGAACTACGGCATCGGCCTGAACAAGGACGACACCGACGGACGCAACAAGATCAACGACGCCATCGAAGAGATGGTGACCAGCGGTGCCTGGGAGCAGGCGTTCAACGACACCGTCGGCGCGTCGGGCTACCCGCTGCCGAGCCCGCCCACCGTCGACCGCTACTGATCGACTGCTACTGATCGACCACGCCGTCGTGTCCCGCTCGTCGCGGGCGGGACACGACGGCTCGATCTCGCCGAGCCGTGAGGATCAACAAGCACCGTGAACCTATTGAGCAAGTACGGCGATCAACTGATCGACGCGTTCCTCTCGACCATCTACCTGACGTTGGCATCCCTCGTCGGTGCGTTGGTCATCGGAACGATCATCGCCGCGATGCGCGTATCACCCATTCCGATTGCGCGCGGAATTGCGGCGACGTACGTCACCATCTTTCGTAACACCCCATTGACCCTGATCATTCTGTTCACCTCGTTCGGGCTGTATCAGACAATGGGCGTTTCTCTGGCGTCGGAGTCCTCACCGACGTCACTCGACGACAACAACTTTCGATTGGCAATCCTCGGGCTGAGCATCTACACCGCGTCGTTCGTGGCCGAGTCACTGCGATCGGGCATCAACACCGTCCCGGTGGGGCAGGCCGAAGCGGGCCGCTCGCTGGGAATGACGTTCACCCAGAACATCTCGATCGTCGTTCTTCCTCAGGCGTTCCGCGCGGTGGTCGGCCCGCTGGGAAGCGTCGTGATCGCGTTGACGAAGAACACGACCATCGCATCGGTCATCGGCGTCGCCGAGGCGTCGTTCCTGATGAAGAACATGATCGAGAACGAGGCCGCGATCTTCGTCGTCGGCGGAATCTTCGCGCTCGGCTTCATGATCTTGACGCTCCCGACCGGGTTGCTGTTCGGCTACATCAGCAAGCGATTGGCGGTGTCATGATGAGTGATGCAGTAGCAGTTCTGTACGACGTTCCCGGACCCAAAGCGGTACTGCGATACCGCATTCTGACTGTCGTCGTCGCGGTGATCTCGCTCGGAATCGCATTTCTGATCTACCGCGCCCTCGACTCGAAGGGGCAGCTCACTGCCGAGAAGTGGGACCCGTTCCTCGAATCGACAACGTGGACCACGTATCTGTTGCCCGGTATTCAGGGAACTCTGGTCGCGGCGGCATTGTCGATCGTGTTCGCCCTTGTTCTCGGTGCCGTCCTCGGCATCGGCCGCCTCTCGGATCACCGCGCTGTACGGATCGTCAGCGGTGCGATCGTCGAATTGTTCCGTGCAGTTCCCGTGCTGATCCTGATGATCTTCCTGTACGCGGTGTACGCCGATTACGAGGTCTTCAAGGTCAAGTACCTGGCGTTGGCCGCGGTGGTCACCGGCCTCACTCTGTACAACGGATCGGTGATCGCCGAGATCGTACGTGCCGGAGTCAATTCACTGCCGAAGGGTCAGCGCGAAGCCGCATCGGCGCTGGGCATGCGCAAGAGCCAGGTCATGACCCTGGTACTGCTCCCCCAGGCCGTGACCGCGATGCTGCCCGCCATCATCTCGCAGATGGTGGTGGCACTGAAGGACTCGGCGCTGGGATACATCATCGGGTACGTCGAAGTCGTCCGTTCCGGTCAGCAGGTCGGCGCGTTCTACAGCAACTACCTCCCGTCGCTGATCATCGTCGCCGTCATCATGATCATCATCAACTCGGCGTTGACGAAACTGGCGACCGTGGTCGAGCGGCGTCTGCGATCGCGAAAGCGTAAGGGCGGCACCGCCGCTGTCGTGCCTGCGCTCGACGGCGGTCAAGCGGCCTGAGCTCCGCACCGTTCGGCTGCACAGCAGTATGGCCCGCAACACCGATGGTGTTGCGGGCCATACTGTTTCTCGACTACCTGGACTCGATGTGGACGATCACATCGAATCTGGGCCGTCGAAGTCTTCGGTGTCGGCTCCTGCGCGATCGAGTTGTTCCTTGACCACGGCGAATGCCATTCCCTGCGAGTAGCCGCGGCGGGCCAGCATCCCGACCAACTTGCGCACCACTTTGTCGCGTTCGGCTCGTGCGTCGGGCCCGTTCGGATCCGGCAGATGCAGTGTTCGGAATCGTTTGCGCACCAACTCCGCAGCACGCTGACGCTCGTCTTCGGCATCGATCAGATCCAGGGCGTTCACGGCCAACTCGTTGCTGACGCCTTTGTTCCGCAGCTCCATGCTCAGGGCGCGTTTGCCCTTGCCGGAGTACTTGTGCCGAGATTGAACCCACTGCTCCGCAAACGACTCGTCGTCGACGAGTTTCGCCTTCTCGAGTCGGTCGAGCACTGCGGTGGAGACCTCGTGGGTGAAACCCTTCTTGGATAAGCTGGCTTCGAGTTCGTGTCTGCTGCGGGCCCGGTCGGTCAGCAGCCGAAGGCAGACGTCTTTCGCCTGCGCTTCGGTGCCGCCGCCGTTGTCTCGCTGCTGCACGCGAACCCAGGTTAGAAGTCGACCGGAGCAGCTGCGGGCTCCTCTGCGGTGACGTCCGCACCGATCTGCAGCTTCTCCATGATCTTCTTCTCGATCTCGTCCCGCACGTCGGGATTCTCGAGCATGAACTTGCGGGCGTTCTCCTTGCCCTGGCCGAGCTGGTCACCTTCGTAGGTGAACCACGAACCCGACTTACGGATGAAGCCGTGCTCGACACCCATGTCGATCAACGAGCCCTCACGGCTGATGCCCTTGCCGTAGATGATGTCGAACTCGGCCTGCTTGAACGGCGGCGCAACCTTGTTCTTGACCACCTTCACGCGGGTGCGGTTACCGATCGCTTCGGTTCCGTCCTTCAAGGTCTCGATGCGGCGGATGTCGAGGCGTACCGAGGCGTAGAACTTCAATGCTTTACCACCGGTGGTGGTTTCGGGGGAACCGAACATGACGCCGATCTTTTCGCGCAACTGGTTGATGAAGATCACGGTGGTGCCGGAGTTGCTCATGGCACCGGTGATCTTGCGCAGCGCCTGGCTCATCAGACGAGCCTGCAGACCCACGTGACTGTCACCCATCTCGCCTTCGATCTCGGCGCGCGGTACCAGTGCGGCCACCGAGTCGACGACGAGGATGTCGAGGGCACCGGAGCGAATCAACATGTCGGCGATTTCCAGGGCCTGCTCACCGGTGTCGGGCTGTGAGACCAACAGTGCGTCGGTATCGACACCGAGCTTCTTCGCGTAGTCGGGATCGAGCGCGTGCTCGGCATCGATGAACGCGGCGATTCCGCCGGCACGCTGAGCGCTGGCCACCGCGTGCAATGCGACGGTGGTCTTACCCGAGGACTCCGGACCGTAGACCTCGATGACTCGGCCGCGGGGCAGACCTCCGATGCCGAGTGCCACGTCGAGCGCGATCGATCCCGTGGGGATGACGGCGATGGGCTGACGGACCTCGTCGCCGAGGCGCATCACCGAGCCCTTACCGAAATTCTTGTCGATCTGCGCGAGTGCGAGATCGAGCGCTTTGTCGCGGTCGTATGCAGCCATCGTGAGCTCCCTGTGTCGTTTCGTTCAGCTGTGTCTGTCGATCAGCTTGTTGGCGGTAACGCTAGAACGGGGTACCGACAAGAAGTTCTTCGAGACCGGCCAGCAACCGTTGACATCAGCATAGGCGAACACGTGTTCGAGTCAACTACCACGGCTTTCGACACGCCGAGCGACTCGAGCCGATGCGGTGGAGCTACCAACGTTCCTTGGGCACATCGAACTCGTAACAGATCGACCGCCATACTTCCCGCGGGTCGACACCGTCTTCGATGGCCTGCGCGCCCGTCCGTCCGATACCGGACAGCACATGATCGGCGAGTAGGGAATTGCCTCGAACGGAGCCGAACTCCTCGGTGAGCAGTTCACGAAATTCGGTCAGACGCACATCGATCAGCCTAACGCCCGCCCTCGGCGTCGCTACCGGCGAGCACCTCGCGGCAGACCGAGACAGGATCCTCGACGTGATGCGCGCCTGCAGCCGCCGAGGTCGCTGCCACCGCATGACGAGGGTCGGACAGCACGGCGGACACGGCGTCGGCAATTGCACCCGCGGTGGCGGGGCGCACCAGTACGGCACTCCCCTGCCGGGCGGCCCGGTTCGCCAGCTCCCACTGATCGCCGCCGCCCGGCACGGTGACCACTGGAACTCCGTGGATGAGCGCCTTGGCCAACATGCCGTGACCACCTCCGCACACCACGACATCGGCGCGGCGCAGCAATTCGTCCTGGCGACCGAGTCCGGCATTGGCCCATTCCGGCACGTCGTCGGGGCCCCCGTCGAGCACCGAGGCCACTACCCGGACGCCTGTGCCGTCCAATCCCTTCAGAGCCATCTCCAACATTCCCTCGGCCCCGGTGAACGCCGTCGACGGGGCCACCATCACCAGCGGCGTATCGCCGGCGGGGACGTCGAGCAATTCGTCGGTGGGCTCCCACAGCAGTGGGCCCACCACATGGGCATCCCTCGGCCAGTCGGGCCGCGGAACTTCGAGTGCGGGAATGGTGGCGATGAGCCGAGCAGCCGGCCCGGGATCGCGTGCGGGTAGTCCGATGCTCACTCGGGCGTCGGCGCGCTGTTGCTGCCCGCGGGCGATCGAGCGCGCCGTCAACGCGCGCATCACCGTATCGCGAAGACGACCCCGAACACCGCGTCCGGGCGCGAGCCCACTTCCGATGGGCGGCAACCCCTTCGATGGCGAATACAGCGGGTGGGGCGAGAGCTCGACCCAGGGAATTCCCAATCGCTCGGCAGCCATTCCGCCTCCGGCGGTGAGAACATCGGAGACCACCAGATCGACGTTCTCGCGCTCGAGGTCCGGCAACAGTTCTGTCGCGACAAAGGCTGCGCGCGAATGAATGCGCTGCCCGGCATCGAGATCGTCGTCCTCCGGTCGCGGCAGCAGGCCACCCAGTGGGAGCGTGCGAAGACCGGCCGCTCTGGCGTCGCCGACCCACCGGCTTCCGGTGAACAGGACCGGATCGTCACCCGCCCGCTCGAACAACAGCGACAAGGCGATAGCGGGAAACGCATGTCCTGGGTCCGGGCCGGCCACCACTGCTACTCGCACGCGCTCAGCGTGCCACATCGCCGCGCTGGACGATCACCGATCGTGCCGGGCAGCGGTGCCGACGGTCAGGCTTTGTCGGGACGAAGGTAGGCGTCGACGGCGTCCGCCATCTGGCGTACCACCTCGCCACCCGGAACCCGTTCGGACACCATCTCGGCGGACTGGACGGCGGACTGGACCATGAGCAGGACGAGCGTCGCCAGGGTATTCGGATCCCCGTCGCGGATCGACGAATCACGTTGTCCCGCTTCGACAAGACGCGCCACCGCATCGATGATCAACGATTGGCTGGTACCGAGGCGGTGCAGAATGTAGGTCGCGAGCACGTCCGAGTCCGACCGCAGAATCTTGACGAACAGCGGATGCTGCCTTATTCGATCTCCCGCCTGAACCACAGCAACGACGATCTGCTCGCGTCCGGACGCGGTGGCGTCGAAGTCGGGAATCAGGGCAGCGATCTCACGGGTGAGCAGGCTCGACACCACTGCTCGGGTATCGGCCCACCGCCGGTACACCGTGGGCCTGCTGACTTTGGCGCGTCGTGCGATCTCGGCGAGGGTCGTACGCTTGACTCCTCGTTCGAGGATGCACGATCGTGCGGCGTCGAGAACGGTGTCCTCCACCGACTTCTCGGGTGCTGCCTCCGGGGAGGACTCGACCGAGGCGGGAGTCGACACCTGCTGCTCGATCACAGATCACCCTTCGCACAACGGTCGGAAGTAAAGTACTTCACTCGGAAACATTTCGTGTCGTTACTATACCTCACAGTAACAGCGACACCATGTTGCACAGTGACCGTCGGCCCGTCCGTCCGTATTCTTCGGTGCCATTGTCGGGTGCCGATCACGCCGCCGACCTGCGCAGGAAACCTCGACCCTGGCAAGCTGATCGAGTGACCGACGAATTCGAGCTTGCATGACGCGATCGGTGACCGTTCTGACCAATCCCACGGCCGGCGGTGGTCGAGCAGTCCACGCAGCACGGCGCGCCGTGACGCGTCTGCGCGAGCGTGAACTCGACGTCTCGACCGTCGAGGGCCGAACGGCGGGTGATGCGCTGGAGTTGTTGAAGCGAGCCGTCGGGTGCGGGACGGATGCCGTCGTTGCCGTGGGCGGCGACGGGGTCGTCAATCTCGCGTTACAGGTGATCGCGGGAACCGACACTCCGCTCGGACTGATTCCTGCGGGCACAGGCAACGATTTGGCCCGGACGCTCGGGGTCCCCCTCGACGATCCCACCCGCGCAGCGGATCTCGTGGTCGACGGAGTCGTGACGTCGATAGATCTCGGTAGGGTCGGGACGCGCTGGTTCGGTACGGTCCTGTCGAGCGGCTTCGATTCACTGGTCACCGAGCGCGCCGGCCGCCTGCAGTGGCTTGCCGGCCCGCTGCGGTACAACGCGGCCATGATATTGCAGTTGGCTGCTCTCCGAACACTTTCGTACACAATAGAATTGGATGACGCCGAGCTGCACCTGGATGCCGTTCTCGTCGCCGTCGGAAATGGCAGCAGCTACGGCGGCGGCATGGCCATCTGCCCGACCGCACGAGTGGACGACGGGCTGTTCGCCATCACTGTCGTCCGGGATGTGAGTCGAACGCGATTGCTTGCGCTGTCGCCGACGTTGTATCGGGGTGCCCACGTCGACCTTCCGGAGGTCGAGGTCTACAGCGCCCGGAACGTGACAGTGCACTGCGACGACATGGTGGCGTACGCAGACGGCGAACGCATCGCAGAACTACCCGTCACGATCGAATGCGTGCCGCGTGCGTTGCGAGTGTTCGTCGGAGCGGATTCCCCACTGCGCACGTAACGCGGTCGGCAGTCAGTATTTCAGCGACGAACGGTCGTGACCGGAGGAGATGGCCTTGTACAGCCACACCAGCCCGAAGACGATGGCCCCGGCCACGACCAACCAGAACAAGCCCTTGATGATGCTGCCCAGCAAGGCAAGTGCGATCCAGACGAGAACGATGAATCCGAGAATTTTCCAGAACATGAACGGCTCCTACCGTGTGACGCGCACCGGGTCGTATCGCGTTATGTCGATACTGGCAGCCGATCACGGCGAACACATCGGGGTGAACCCTGATCTTCTCACCGGTGTCGTGACCGGATTTCGTCGAGTTCGGTGAGCGCGTCGGCCCACCCTTGCAGTCGATCGGTGGCAGACAACAATTCTCGGCGATGAGATTCCACCACGTTCTTCGACGTGGACCCGGCCGGTCCGGTCATCCGTGCTGCAGCGGCGACGAGATCCTCGTACTGATCCACTCCGGCAGCGAGATCGCTTGCCGCAGCCTCGATTCCGGGCCGCAGATGCGTGCGTGTCGACGAGCTTGCCGCTCCCGCACGTTCGAGGGCCGCAATATCGACGGCAACACCTTCCAAGCCCCTCACCGCATCCGAGGCAACGCCGATCATCTCTTCGACGTCCTCGGCGGCGATGGTGCCCGATCGCGCCAGAATTCCGAGCAGCTCGAACAGACTCTGCTCTGCGCCTGCCAAACGTGACATCGGCTCGAAGGCGGCAGATCCACGCTGCGGTAATGAACGCCTGCCGGGCAGTCCCACCGGAACCGGTTGACCTCGCAGTCGCCGCAAACGACCGAAGGCGAACACAGCAGGAACGGCCAAGAGCGCGGCAGAACCACCACCGACGAACAGAGTCCATTCCGGAGCCGACAAGGCTGCGATCCCCGCAGTACTCACCGCAGTGGTCGTCGACGCGGCCCCGAACCTGATACTTCGCCGGCGAGCCCGTCGAATCTTCTTCAGGTGCTTGGCACGTGGATCCTTACGACGGCCGGCGGCATCGAGCAGTGAGGTTCCTGCGGCCCGCGCTGTCTCGGCCAGAGACCGGACCACCGCTCCGGATTCGGCAACGGCGGCTGTCACCGTCTCCCTGTCGAGCGAAACGGCCGGCCGCTTACGCGACCGGCCGGGTTCGTGATTCTTGTTGCTCATGCGTCGGAACTACTGTCTACTCGAACGAACTTCGCGTTCGGTCGATCACGCCTGTGCCGGCGGCTCGGGCGTTGCGTCCGGGGCCTTGGCGATCGACGGCTTGGCGGCGGAATTACCCGTGGGCAGGGAGTCACCGGCCATGGAGGCACGGATCTGCTCGAGCCGGCTGTGACCGGCCATCTGCACAGATGCCTGCTGAACCTCGAGCATGCGTCCGGACACGGAGTTCTGAGCGAGCTCGGCGGAACCGAGCGCGTCTGCGTAACGACGCTCGATCTTGTCGCGCACCGCATCGAGACTCGGGGTGTTTCCCGGTGCCGACAACGTGCTGTCCATCGAGCGCAGCGATTCGCTGACCTTCTCCTGCATCTTCGCCTGCTCGAGCTGGCTGAGCAGTTTGGTGCGCTCGGCGACCTTCGACTGCAGGGCCATCGCGTTCTGCTCGACGGCTTTCTTGGCCTGTGTTGCAGCCTGCAGAGACTGGTCGTGCAGAACCTTGAGGTCCTCGACGCTCTGCTCGGCAGTCACGAGCTGAGCCGCGAACGCCTCGGCCGCGTTGGTGTACTGCGTGGCCTTCTCGACGTCACCTGCTGTGGCGGCCTGATCGGCCAGCGTCACGGCCTGACGAGCGTTGGCGTTGAGCTTCTCGACCTCGTCCAGCTGCCTGCTGAGCTTCATCTCGAGCTGACGCTGATTGCCGATGACGGACGCCGCCTGCTGCGACAGCGCCTGGTGCTGCCGCTGCGCGTCTTCGATCGCCTGCTGAATCTGAACCTTGGGGTCGGCCTTCTCGTCGATCTTGGAATTGAAGAGCGCCATCATGTATTTCCAGGCCTTGACGAAAGGATTAGCCATGGGGTGGTCCTGCCTCCATCTGTTGCGCCGCGGTGGCCGCGTACGGGTCGGCTGCTGTCGCAGTGACCGAAATGAACCTGTCAGTGCAGTGATGTTCGGGTGATTCGGTGGGGCCGGCAGCCGACTTCGGCTACTCGTTCGATCTTAGGCGGCGGCGAGAGCTCTGGCAGCAGGTGCCGGAATCACGACTCGTGTATCTCCGTCGATGCGGGTGGCCACAGCCGATTCCTCGGCACGGACAGCAGCGGTGGATGCATCCGACAGCGTGATACTCACGTCGCTCATCACGTCGGAGAGAGGAACGGCGAGAGCATCGCAGATCGCTGCGAGCAGTTCGCTCGACGCTTCCTTGCGACCACGCTCCACCTCGGAGAGGTAGCCGAGGCTCACGCGCGCGGTGTTCGAGACTTCACGCAGGGTGCGGCTCTGTGCGACGCGAGTACGCCGCAAACTGTCGCCGAGTGCTTCACGCAATAGCAGCGCCATCTCGCTCCTCCTCGTTGGTGCTGTTGCCGACGACTGTGCCGTCGAGACGACCACGTTCGTATCGTTCGTTCGGAGCCGTCGTAGGGTCAACGTCCCAGCCGGCCCGATTGGTTCCCGACCCTATATGTCCGTCGCCTCCGACACGCGCCGAAGGGGCTCCGACACGGCTGTCAGAACTGTAACTTCCCGCATCGCCTCGTGGACGCCCGTCGAATGCACTCACACCGAGGACACACCCCGGCGCAACCGAATCGCCTGAACCACGTAGTCCAGGCCGGTGTACACGGTCAGCAGAACCGCCAGAGCCATCAGCGCCACCGCCACTGGATCGACTGCGCTGGGCAGCGGACACAGATACACGCCGATCGCGAATGTCTGGACCAGTGTCTTGACCTTGCCGCCACGACCGGCCGGAATGACTCCGTGACGAATGACGGCGAAACGGACAGCGGTGATGCCTATTTCGCGTACCCCGATGATCGCCGTCACCCACCAGGACAGATCGCCCAACATCGACAGTCCGACGAGGGCAGCGCCGATCAGCGCCTTGTCGGCGATGGGGTCGGCCATCTTCCCGAAATCGGTGACGAGTCCGTACTTGCGGGCGAGTTGGCCGTCGATCCGGTCGGTGATGGCCGCTGCGGCGAAGATCGCCGTCGCCGCCAACCGCCACGAGGTGTCGTGACCGTCTCCGACGAACAGTGCCGCAAGAAAGACCGGAACCAGAGCGATGCGCAGCACGGTCAACACATTGGCGATGTTGAGCAGCGGGACGGCGTCCGATCCGCCCGGAGCAGCGTTGCCGTGCGGCAGCCCCGCACTGCGCGAAGCACCGCCGGACGGAACACCGTGGCCCGGCGCTGTCGGGCCGGTCACGAAGCCGCTTCTCGGCCGCGGACCGGGCATTCGTTGCTGTGTCGGCGTTCGGGCAGCACCGACCCGTCGAGACGGGGACACTGCTCGCTGAACGACACACGGAAAGTTTATCGGTTGCATCGGTGACTACTGTTCACCACATGACTTCTGGGCCGAATCGGGCGAGTCGCGACACTGCCGATCCCGAATCCGACGAGTATTCCGACACCGTGGACGGCACGTCCATCGGCGACGCCACCCTGGTCGTGCGTCGAGCCCGAACCTCCGACATTCCCGAGATCAAACGACTGATCGACATCTACGCGGGCCGAATCCTGCTCGAGAAGAACCTGGTGACGCTGTACGAGGCAGTGCAGGAGTTCTGGATTGCCGAGCGCGCAGGCGAAGTCATCGGATGCGGAGCCCTGCACGTGCTCTGGGCGGACCTGGGTGAGGTACGCACGGTGGCAGTCGACCCCGCAGCCAAGGGGCACGGAGCCGGCCACCTGATCGTCGCCAAACTCATCGAGGTGGCACGCGAGCTCGCGCTGCAGAAGGTGTTCGTGCTGACCTTCGAAGTGGATTTCTTCGCCCGTCACGGCTTCTCCGAAATCGAGGGAACGCCCGTCACTGCCGAGGTGTACGCGGAGATGTGCCGGTCCTACGACACCGGCGTCGCAGAGTTTCTCGACCTGAGCTACGTCAAGCCGAACACATTGGGCAACACGCGCATGCTGCTCTCGCTCTGACAGAATTCTCCGGACACCCCTCGAATCCGGAAGTGAGCTCCATGCCCCTGATCGCCGTCACCTACACGTACTCCCCCACGACCACCGAGGGCCGCGACACCCATCGCGCCGCACACCGGGCGTGGCTGGCCGACTTGTTGGAGAAGAAGACGCTCGTCTCCAGTGGCCCGTTCGCCGACGACAGCGGCGCTCTGCTGCTCGTGGACGGCCCGGACGCCGCATCCGTGGAATCACTGTTCGCCCAGGATCCCTTCGCGGTCGAGAACCTCATCGAGTCGGCAGACTTCCACGAATGGACACCGGTGATGGGCGCGTTCACGGCCTGAGTCTGCTCGCCCACCCGTTCTGCGTGAATGGACCATTGCACCGCCCAGACGGCTGTGCAATGGTCCATTCACGCAGGTGTAGAGCCCGTCAGAACTCCTCGGACGCCGGCTGCTCGTCCGGGTCCCCGCCCTTGATCGACCACAACAGTCCGTCGAGTTCGTCGGGCTTGACGAGAACTTCGCGGGCTTTCGAGCCCTCGCTCGGACCCACGACGCCGCGGTTCTCCATGAGGTCCATCAGACGTCCTGCCTTGGCGAATCCGACCCGTAGCTTGCGTTGCAGCATGGACGTGGAACCGAACTGGCTGGTGACGACGAGTTCGACGGCTTGCAGCAGCACGTCGAGGTCGTCACCGATGTCGGGGTCGACGTCCTTCTTGTCCGAGACCTTCGCGGCGGTGACGGTGTCGTTGTACTCGGGCTCGGCCTGATTCTTGGCGAAGTCGACGACGGCCGAGATTTCCTCGTCCGTGATGAACGCACCCTGCAGACGCGTCGGCTTGCCCGCACCCATCGGCAGGAACAGCGCGTCGCCCATGCCGATCAATTTTTCGGCTCCGGGCTGATCGAGGATGACTCGCGAGTCGGTCAACGAGGACGTGGCGAACGCCAGACGTGAGGGCACGTTCGTCTTGATCAGACCGGTGACGACGTCGACGGACGGACGCTGCGTGGCGAGCACCAGGTGGATACCTGCGGCGCGCGCCTTCTGGGTGATCCGCACGATCGCTTCCTCGACGTCGCGAGGAGCGGTCATCATCAGGTCGGCAAGCTCGTCGACGATGGCAAGGATGTAGGGGTACGGCCGGTAGACGCGTTCGCTGCCCAACGGTGCGGTGATCTCGCCGGACCGCACCTTCTTGTTGAAGTCGTCGATGTGCCGGACCTTGTTGATCTGCATGTCCTGGTAGCGCTGCTCCATCTCCTCGACGAGCCAGGCCAGGGCCGCGGCAGCCTTCTTCGGCTGCGTGATGATCGGCGTGATGAGGTGCGGGATGCCCTCGTACGGCGTCAACTCGACCATCTTCGGGTCGATCAGAATCATCCGGACCTCGTCGGGTGTCGCCCGTGCCAGCAGCGACACGAGCATCGAGTTCACGAAGCTCGATTTACCCGAACCGGTGGATCCCGCCACCAGCAGGTGCGGCATCTTCGCCAGGTTGGCACTGACGAAATCGCCTTCGATGTCCTTGCCGAGGCCGATCACCAGAGGGTGGTGATCCTTGCGGGTCGACGGGGCGGTCAGCACATCGGCCAGGCGGACCATCTCGCGATCCGAGTTCGGCACCTCGATACCGACGGCGGACTTGCCGGGGATCGGGGCGAGCAATCGCACGTTGTCGGTCGCGACCGCGTAGGCGATGTTGCGAGCCAACGCAGTGATCTTCTCGACCTTGACGCCCGGTCCGAGCTCCACCTCGTAGCGGGTGACCGTCGGTCCGCGGGTGAATCCGGTGACCGCAGCGTCGATCTTGAACTGCTCGAGTACCTCGGAGATGGCCTCGATCATCGCGTCGTTCGCCTGGCTGCGCGTCTTGGGCGGGTCGCCGTCGATGAGCAGCGACAACGACGGCAGCGTGTAGTCGCCGTCGACGACGCGATCGACGACGATCTTGTCGTCGTCGGCAGCCGGCTTGGGTTCGGCGGCCTTGACGATCGGCTTGGGCTTCGGCCGCGGGGGCGCGGCAGGCTCGGGCACCGGGACCGGCGCGGCCGCGGCCGCGGCAGGCGTCATGACCTCGGTGGGGGCCTCCGGTGCCGGTGCAGGGGTCTTGCGAGCGCGTGATGGCTTGACGACCGGGATGTACTCCTCGGTCGGGTAGTTGTCGTACGGGTCGGTGGTGCCGTGCACCGGGTATCCGTCGGCGTCGAAGTTCGAGTCGTAGTCTCCGTAGCCCTCGTCGCCGAATTCCGAACCGAAATCGGCCGGGTCGTACTCGTCGTATTCGTCGCCTCGACTGTCGGTACCGAACAGTGCCCGCATCCGGTCCGGTACGTCTCGTACCGTGGTGCCGGTGAGCAGCAGCACGCCGAACAGGCCGGCGAGCAGCAGCAACGGTACGGCGAGCCACACCGTCAGGCCGTCGGCGATGGGTCCGCCCGCTACGTAGCCGACGAAGCCCGCTCCTTCGGACCGACCGGTGGCGTCGGTCGGTGACCCCGCCGCCATGTGCCAGAGCCCGAGAATGGGCAAGCCCAGCAGTATCGAGCCCAGAACCAGGCGTGGTCTGACCTCGGGGCGAGGCTCGGAACGCATCAGGACGACGGCGATTGCGACCCCCAGCACGGGTGCGACGTAGCCGGCGTCGCCGATGACGGCACGGATCCCTACCTCGATCCACTCACCGACCGGGCCGCCGGCACTGAACCACACGCTTGCGGCGACGACGACGCTGACGGCGATGAGCCCGAGGGCGATTCCGTCACGTCGGTGACCGTGCTCGATGTCCGCGGCCTTGCTGACGGTGCGTGTGGTGGCACCGACACCTCGTGCCGCCATCGACCACGTGGACGCGATTCCGCGACCGATCGCGTCGAGCGCACCGCGGGACTTCTTCTTCGTGGGGGGCCGCCGCGACGCAGCACCTCTCGCGGGTGCCTTACCGCGAGACGATGCGCTTGCCCGCGTGGTCGCCGGGTTGCGCGGTGCGGTGGGCTTCTTCGGTGTCGTGACGGTTCGAGCCGTGCGGCCGGTACCGGACTTACGAGAGGTACCGGACGCGCGCGAGGAGCCGGATCCGCTGGATCCGGCCCTGGCGGTGGAGGTGCTGGTCTTTCCTGCCATGCCCCCAGGCTAGTCGCAACAGCCCCGTCGAAACCATCCGCAACACCAGTAACAACGACGGATGTGCGTCAGAAACTCAGGTCGAGCGCCTTCACGGCGGCGACATCGTTCGCAGAACCTTCGTACACGACCTCTACCTGGTCCCGACCGAACGCATAGAGAAGGAGTTCGGAGGGTTCCCCCACCACCGTCACACCCGGGCCCGAGCCACCCTTGAAGGTGGCCTGTCGGCCGTCCGGGGTGCGGACATGCACCGGAACCGGTGCCGAGCGGTGCCCTGCTCGTCCGATCAACCGCACCTGGGGCCACAGTCGGGACTCGACCGCGCTGGGCAGAACCCGTCGGGTCCAGTTCCCTTCCGCGCGGCGCAGATCCTCGTGATGCACGAACATCTCACCGAGGTTGATCAGCGGATCCAGCAGAGCGAACGGCGACCACATCGGCGGCCCGGTGCGGACGTCCTCGACCACCGACGCGAACGGTCGATTCGCGACGGAACGCTGAACCCGCTCCGTGTATCCGGACAACGGACCGAGAAAGATACCCGGCGACGCATCGAGCCGCCGTTCGCGAACGACGAGGTGCGCGGCCAGATCGGCAGCAGTCCACTCACCGCACAGTGTCGGCGCATCGGGACCGACGTCGAGAAGGGTCCGAACAAGCTGGGAACGTTCATCCTGGGCAAGGCTCACGAACTCCAGGCTACGGCTACACCGAAGGAGCGGCATCCTGCCGCCAGACGTACTCCTTCGTCTGGGTAACCTCCTAACAGTGCCGATATCGGAAATTCTCGTCATCCTGCTCGCCGGCCTCGGGGCCGGTGCAATCAACGCCGTCGTCGGTTCGGGCACGTTGATCACGTTCCCCACCCTGGTCGCGTTCGGCTATCCCCCGGTGGTCGCCACGATGTCCAACGCCATCGGACTGGTGGCGGGAAGCGTCTCGGGTACCTGGGGGTATCGCCGGGAACTTCGCGGACAATGGCACCGACTGCGTTGGCAGCTTCCCGCCTCTTTCTTCGGCGCACTCGGTGGCGCGTGGCTGCTGTTGCATCTGCCCGAAAAAGTATTCGCCTCTGTCGTTCCGGTGTTGCTCATCGGTGCGTTGATTCTCGTTGTCGCACAACCGAAGATCCAGGCCTGGGCCAAACGTCGGTCCGAGGCGGCCGGCAAGGCGGCCGGCCACATCGGCCGCGGCCGCATGGCGCTGGTCACCGTCGGCACTCTGCTGGTCGGCATCTACGGCGGCTATTTCACTGCAGCACAAGGAATCCTGCTCATCGGAGTGATGGGCGCACTGCTCCCCGAATCCATGCAGCGCATGAACGCTGCCAAGAACTTGCTCTCGCTGGTGGTGAATGTCGTTGCAGCAGTTGCTTTCACGATTTTTCGATTCGACGACATCAGCTGGCAGGCCGCCGGTCTGATCGCGGTCGGCTCCCTCATCGGCGGAGCGGTGGGAGCACGCTACGGCCGCCGGCTGTCGCCGGCGGCCCTGCGCGGTGCCATCGTCGTCCTCGGCCTCATCGGCCTGTGGCGACTGCTCGTCTGAACTCTAGGACTGCGGTTGCGGCTTGACCGCGATGATCGTCGGAACGATCATCGGTTTACGCCGATACTTGTCCGCTACCCACCGGCCCACGACGCGGCGGACGGCCTGAGCGATCCGGTGGGTGTCGGACACTCCGTCCGAGGCCAGCCGCTGCAGCTCGGCCTCCACGAGCTGGCCGGCCTCTTTCAGGGCCGCCGGGTCGTCGGAGAAGCCGCGACCGGACACCTCGGGCGCGGTCACTGCACGACCGGTGGCCGAATCGACGGCAACGCTGATCGCGATGAAGCCGCCCTCGCCGAGCACCAGACGATCCGACAGCGTCGAATCTCCGACATCGCCAACCGACAAGCCGTCGACGTAGACGTGACCGACAGGGACCTGCCCGACGATCTCGGCGAGCCCGTCGACCATGTCGACAACGACGCCGTCCTCGGCGAGCACGATCCGGTCCTCGGATACACCGGTCGCCTTTGCCAGAGCGGCATTGGCCCGCAGGTGACGCCACTCGCCGTGTACCGGCATGGCGTTGGTCGGCCGCACTGCGTTGTAGAGGTACAGCAATTCGCCTGCCGATGCGTGACCCGAGACGTGCACCTTCGCGTTCTGCTGCGTCACGACGGTCGCGCCACGCTTGGCGAGGCCGTTGACCACCGCGAACACGGAGTTCTCGTTGCCCGGGATCAGCGACGACGCCAGCACCACGAGATCGTTGGCCTTGACGTTGATCTGACGGTGCTCGCCGCGAGCCATCCTGGACAGCGCCGACAACGGCTCACCCTGCGAACCGGTGGAGATGAGCACCAACCGGTCGTCGGGAAGTGTTGCGGCGGTATCGACATTGACCTCGAGGCCGTCGGGCACCCGCAGGTAACCGAGATCCTGGGCAATCTGCATGTTGCGCACCATGGAACGACCGACGAATGCCACTCGGCGGTTGTACCGCTCGGCTACGTCGATGACCTGCTGGATGCGGTGCACGTGACTGGCGAACGACGCGACGATGACGCGCTGCTTCGCCTTGCCGATGACGGTGTCGAGCACTCCGCCGATCTCCCGTTCCGGCGTGACGAATCCGGGCACCTCGGCATTGGTGGAGTCGACCAGGAAGAGGTCCACGCCCTCGTCACCGAGCCGTGAGAAACCGGCCAGGTCGGTCAGACGACCGTCGAGCGGCAGCTGATCGAGCTTGATGTCTCCGGTATGCAGCACCAGACCGGCGTCGGTTCTGATGGCGATCGCGAGGGCGTCGGGAATGGAGTGGTTGACGGCGAAGTACTCGCAGTCGAACGGCCCGTGCTGTGTGTGTTGACCCTCGATCACCTCGACGAGATTCGGCCGCAGCCGGTGCTCACGACACTTGGCCGCGACCAGCGCGAGGGTGAACTTCGATCCGACGACGGGCAGGTCGGGACGCAGCCGAAGCAAGAACGGGACTGCGCCGATGTGGTCCTCGTGACCGTGCGTCAGCACCACCGCCTCGACATCGGCCATGCGGTTCTCGATGTGCCTGAAGTCGGGCAGGATCAGGTCGACGCCCGGCTGCTGGTCCTCGGGGAACAGGACGCCACAGTCGATGATCAGCATCTTGCCCTGATGCTCGAAGACGGTCATGTTGCGACCGATTTCGCCGATTCCGCCGAGCGCGACCACTCGTAGGCCCTTGAACGGAGCCTTCGGCGGTGTGCCGAGACGCTCGGTCGGGTCGAACTCACGACGCTTGTCGGGACGCTGCGTCCGAGCGGAATTCTGCACCATCGGCTTGCCCTGGCGGGCACCCGAAGGTTGGCCCTGCTTGGCAGCGGGACGCTCGGACGGCGGTCCGGCGTTTCGGGTTGCGCGTCCGCGCGATCTGTTAGGTCGTGTCATACAAGAACTCCTGCCGCCCGCAGCTCGGCTGCGAGCAATTCGATGTGATCGATGCTCGGTGGCACCTGGGGAAGTCGTGGTTCGCCGACATCGAGTCCGATGAGGCGCAGGCCTGCCTTCGATGCGCTGACGCCGCCGAGGCGTGCCACCGAACGGATGACCGGGATGAGGCTGACGTTGATCGCTTGGGCGCGGGCGATGTCGCCCATCATGAATGCGGTGTGCAGTTCGCGCAGACGGGCCGGAACGAGGTGCCCGATGACACTGACGAACCCGGTGGCACCCACGGAGAGCCAGGGCAGGTTCAGCGGGTCGTCTCCCGAGTAGAACTGCAGACCGGTCGACGCGATCAGCTCGGCACCGGCGTTGAGATCGCCCTTCGCATCCTTGACGGCAAGAATGCGGGGGTGCTCGGCGAGCCGACGCAGCGTTTCGGTCTCGATGGGGACGACCGATCGAGGCGGAATGTCGTAGAGCATCACTGGCAGATCGGTGGCGTTGGCGACCGCAGTGAAGTGGGCGTAGAGGCCCGCCTGCGGTGGCCTGGAGTAGTACGGGGTGACCACGAGCAGGCCGTGCGCACCGGCGCGAGCGGCATCACGGGCCAGTTCGACGCTGTGTGCGGTGTCGTTGCTTCCGGCCCCGGCGATGATTCGAGCCCGATGTCCGACGGCCGCGATCACGGCGCGCAACAGCTCGAGCTTCTCGTTCTCGGTGGTGGTGGGCGACTCACCCGTCGTCCCGGCCAGCACCAGCCCGTCGTTTCCCTGTTCGACGAGATGATGCGCGAGCCGAACGCCTGCGTCGATATCCAACTTCCCGTCGGCCGTGAACGGGGTCACCATTGCGGTGAGCACCGTACCGAACACAGGCGCAACGGAAGGAGCGGCGTCACCGTAGGTCATGGCAGCAGATTACCCGGTGCTTTACCCACTCCTACGCAGCGGGACTCCCCGCTGACACCGGTGGTCCGCGCCGGTCCGTTCGAGCCTCGAACGCGATTCCTAGACCTCGGTGACGAAGGGGCTGCGTGCGACTTCCGTTCCGTCCGGCTGGGTCGTGATCTCGAAGTCGCCGAACACGTCGGGTGCCACCTCCACGAGCTTACGCAGACATTCGACGGCGACGCGGCGAATTTCGACGTCCGCGTGCTCCGAGGCCCGCATCGACACGAAATGCCGCCAAGCGCGATAGTTCCCACTCACCACCACGCGTGTCTCGGTCGCGTTGGGCAGAACCGATCTCGCGGCCTGCCGCGCCTGCTTGCCCCGCAACGCAGCATTGGTGACCGACTCCAGTTTGCCGTCGAGGGCAGCGAGCAACTCGCTGTACGCGGCCCGACTCGCCTCCGTCGCCGATGCGAACAGGGCCTCGAGCTCGGGATCGCCCTCCACGGCCGGCGGAAGCACCACGTTGGCATCGTGTTCGGGCACGAAGCGCTGCGACAACTGCGAGTACGAGAAATGTCGATGCCGAATCAACTCGTGTGTGCACGACCGGGAGATACCGGTGATGTAGAAGCTCACGCTCGCGTGCTCGAGCACCGACAGGTGTCCGACGTCGAGCAGATGACGCAGATACGACGCATTGGTCGCAGTGCGAGGGTTCGGTTTCGACCAACTCTGGTAACACGCTCTGCCTGCGAATTCCACCAACGCCTGCCCACCGTCCGCGTCGGTCTCCCACGGGATGTCGGCGGGTGGGACGAACTCGGTTCGGGCCACCAACTGCACGTTCAGCGCGACTGTTCGAGGCGCAGCTCGACCTCTGATTTCTGACGACACCGCCCAACCCTAAACGGCGACGACCGCACCCTGCCGCGCACGACGCCACCGCTGATGCCGTCGTGACGTCGACCTGGCATCACCTGACACCTTGACTGACGCCATTCATGACGTCACACTGGCGTCATGGAACTGAGCCAGTACACCGACACGCTGCGCACCGATTTGATGGCCGCGGCGGCGTTGGGCGATGAACACACCCGGCAGACAGCCGAGGCCCTCGGCAAGACCGCGGAAGCGTCGGCGCGGTTGATGCTGCTGACCGCCCTGTCGGACTTCGCGGCCGAGGTGTCGAACGAACTGGGCGATCGAACCGTGGTCGTCCGCCTGGACGGTGGACAGGCACACGCAGACGTTCGACGCAACGATTCGGCATCGGACCACGACGGCGAGCCCAAAGAGCCTGTTGCCGATGAGTATCCGACCATGGACGACGTCTCGGGCGAGGTACGACGCGTCACGCTCCGACTCGTCGAGCAGATCAAGGAACGAGCCGAGGACGCAGCGAACAACAGCGGGGTGTCCCTGAACTCGTGGCTCTCCCAAGCAGTTCAGGGCGCGCTACGAGATCAGATGCGCAAGGACCGCGGTTGGAACAACTGAGGGCTCTCTCCCCTGTTTCTTCACGCGCCTCTACTTCTTCTCTCTCCACTGTCGCTCGAACGGCAGCCGCCAGGCATGCGGCGCGATGAGTTGATGAATTGCGTTGGGGCCCCACGACCCCGGTGAGTACAGGCGCACCGGCGGTGGATCGGCCAGCAACGGCTCCGATACCTGCCACAGTCGTTCGATACCCTCCGCCGTCGTGAACAGCGTGTGGTCGCCGTACATGGCGTCGAGGATCAACCGCTCGTAGGCCTCGAGCACGTCGCCGGCGCGTTCGGTTTCGTGTGTGGCGAACTGCATGCTCAGTTTGTCCAGCCGCATCCCGGGCCCGGGCCGCTTGCCGTAGAACGACAGCGACACCTTGGATGCGTCCGCCAGGTCGAAGGTGAGGTGGTCGGGACCTTGCGCTCCGACGCCCGAACCGGCAGGGAACATGCTCTTCGGTGGCTCTCGGAACGCTATCGAAATGATGCGTTGGCCTTCGGCGAGACGCTTCCCGCTACGGAGGTAGAACGGCACACCGGCCCAGCGCCAGTTGTCTATTTCGCATTTCAGCGCAACGAACGTGTCGGTGTCGGAATCGGGGGCGACACCTTCCTCCGAGCGGTAGCCCGTATATTGTCCGCGCACAACATTTTTCGGGTCCAGCGGGACCATCGATCGAAACACCTTGTTCTTCTCTTCACCGATCGCACGCGGTTCGAGTGCCGTCGGCGGTTCCATCGCCATGAACGCGAGCACCTGGAACAGGTGAGTGACGACCATGTCCTTGTACGCACCGGTGGACTCGTAGAACCCGGCCCGACCGTCGAGGGCGAGCTCCTCCGGGATGTCGATCTGAACGTGATCGATGAAGTTGCGGTTCCAGATCGGCTCGAACAGCCCGTTGGCGAAACGGAACGCCAGGATGTTCTGCGCCGGTTCCTTGCCGAGGAAGTGATCGATTCGATAGATCTGTTCTTCGTCGAAGGTCTCGTGCAGGCGAGCGTTCAGGTCGATTGCGCTCTGCAGATCGGTTCCGAACGGCTTCTCCATGATGATGCGCGATCGCTTGACCAGGTCTGCGGAGGCGAGCGTATCCACTACGGCCAGTGCGGCTCTCGGCGGAACCGACAGGTAGTGCAACCGCCTGGCGTTGCCACCGAGTTCGATCTCGGCCTCGGCTACCGCGGCACCCAACGCCGCCGGCCCGGCTTTCTGCGAGACGTACGTCAGCCGCGACGCGAACTGCCGCCACTGTTCGTCGCCGACTTTACGGCTGGAGTACGCATTGATCGATTCGCGAGCGAGGGCGCGAAATTCGTCGGTGGACATCTCCTCGAGCGAGGTACCCACCACGCGGATGTTCGGTGCCAGCTCGGACAGCGCCAAGTGCATCATCCCGGAGAGCAATTTCCGTTTGGCGAGATCTCCCGTCGCCCCGAACAGGACGACGACCTGGGGTGGGAGTTCGGTGTCGATGCCTGTCGGAAAAGTGGTCATGCTCGAAAATACTGGCACCGATCCGTACCGAGCGCACGCCGGATCATGTCATCGCAGCGCAGCGACGAGATCACCTCGGGTACCCACCACCACACGTTCGAGTTCGAGCCACTCCGCCATCTCGTGCAGGACGTCGCGCAACCGGGGTGCGATGTCGCGTGGATCGCGGTCGCCTTCGACGTACGCCGCTATGACGTGTAGTTCCGAGTTCGCCCGTACGGCCTTGAGATCGACGCGCGCCACGAGATGGCCGTCCAGCAGGAAGGGAAATACGTAGTACCCGTGAATTCGCTTGTGCTGCGGGGTGTATATCTCGATGCGATAGTGGAAATCGAAGATTCTCTCCACACGCGGCCGATAGAAGATCATCGGATCGAACGGGCACAACAGGGTTGCGACGGTGGCAGTCCTCGGTGTTCTGGCGTCGCGGTGCACATAGGCCGGCGCGTTCCACCCTCGGACGGACACCTGCTCCAGGACACCGTCTTCCACGAGGTCGGCGATTGCGGCCTTGGACTGCTTCTGGGAGAGCCGATAGTAGTCCCGCAGATCCGGCTCGGTGCCGATTCCCAGTGCACGAGAGGACTTCTCGATCAGGACTCGCACCGCATCCGCTTCGTCGACCTGCCTGCGGAGAACAGCGTCGGGAAGCACCCGTTCGCTGAGCTCGTACTGCCGAACGAACCCGGACCGCGCCGGCACGCTGACCACTCCGGCAGCGAAGAGTTGCTCGCACACGACCTTGACGTCGCTTCGATCCCACCACGGACCCTTGCGCCCGGGCTTCTCGACGTCGAGATGCTTCTCGATCTCACCCGCACTGGCCGCGCCGTGCTCTGCGATCACAGCGAGAACGTCGTCCACCAGTGTGGGTTCACGATCGAGAATGCGGGCGGCTCCACCCCATCGACCGTGTCGGTACAACTCCATGCGCCACCGCATCAGCGGCCAGTCCTCCACCGGGAGCAACGCTGCCTCGTGCGCCCAGTATTCGACTAACCGCCTCGGGCGTCGGGTGGTGTCGGTCCATGCGGCGTCGTCGAGGATTTTTCTGTCGTAGGCACCGACGCGACTGAACACCGGCGCGTAGTGCGCGCGCACCACCACCGACACCGAATCGATCTGCAACAACCCGGTGGTGTCGATGGCTCCATGCACCGCGCTCTTGCTCGCCGGCCGCGTGCGCGATCGGGCCGACGCCAGTCCTTGGGCGGCCAAGGCGGTGCGGCGCGCCATGGCAGCGCTGATGTCTCGCATCGGGCCACCCTGTCACGATCCACCGACACGGTGGTTCAGGTGCTGAAGAGATTCTTGGCCTTGAGGATCAGCTCGTACAGTCCGTAGGCGAACGGCACGGACACCCAGAGCCATGCGATCACCATCGTTCCCTGCATTCGCGCGGTGGTCATGCCTTGGCTCCTGTCGAGGTCGTCGAATCGGCGGCGTCGGCCGAATCGGATTCATGGAATTTCGACGCCACCGGCTTGATGGCTTCGTTGGCCAGGAACCCGACGACCAACAATCCGATCATCACGTAGAAGGCCGGGAGGTACCGGCCGGTGGTTCCCGCCTCGCCGGCGTCGGCGATGGCGTTGACGATCAGTGGTCCCAGAACACCTGCCACCGACCATGCGGTGAGCAGTCGTCCGTGGATTGCGCCCACCTGGTACGTACCGAAGAGGTCCTTGAGATAGGCCGGAACGGTTGCGAATCCCGCGCCGTAGAACGACAGGATCAACAGCGCCGACACCATGAAGAGGATCTTGTTCGTGTTGGTGAACAGGGCGATGTACAGGTACAGGAGCGCGCCGACACCGAGGTACAGACGATAGATGTTCTTGCGACCCACCAGCGACTCCATTCGGGCGTAGCAACGATTCTGGAGCGGTCGAGAATGGGGAGGGTCATCGAAATCCCTTGGTATGGAGAGCGGTACAAATGTCGACTATCCCCTGCAGTCAAACACGAGCACCACCCTGCCTGCTCACAATCGGACATAGTTTCTTCACCGAACTCACTACATTGAGCCGGGTATCCTCTGGCAAGTGGATGTCGAACGGTGGCGTAGCAGATTGCCGGTGAAACGAGCCTCGGACGGCGAGGTGATCGGATGGACCGTCGCACACAGCGCGGGTGAATCGGCCCCGTACGACGAACACGACGAGGGATACCTGGTCGATGCCGTCAATCCGGTGGGTATCACTGTTGCGCTGGGTGTGTCGCTGGTGGACGCGATTGCCGCCCTGGAGGAACGCGGACTGGCGTCCCTGTCGTTGCCGCACTGGACGAAAGCCCCACTGCCGTTGCAGCCCGAGACCGATCTGCTGACACCGCAGGACGATTGGCAGTGGCGCCGGGTGTTGATGACTCAGCTCGACGACAACCGTGTCTGGATCAGACCCGCGTACCCGAGTTGGCCGGAACGACTTCTGGAAATTCCGTTGTCGATCCCAGCCGACGACGTGCTGCGATCCCACTCCCCTGTCGAGTCGGACTGAGTCGGTACTCGCGCGGCCGCAGCGTGCCGAGACGTACACGCCGACTCGGGCCGCAGTCAGTCGGACAGACCGGCCGCGATCGTCCCGCCGAGTTCGTAGCAGCGCTCCCGCGACTCCTTGCCGCTGTCCACCAGGTGAGCGGTCTCGGCAACCTTGTCCAATCCCCAACCCGCTGCAATACTTTCGATTGCCCGCCCGGCACCAGCGGTGTCACTGTTTCCGTACACCCACGCACCGTAGGGCTTTCCGGATACCGCATCGAGACTCGGGTAGTAGACGGTGTCGAAGAAGTGTTTCAGGGCACCACTCATGTAACCGAAGTTCGCCGGGGTACCGAAGAGAAAGCCATCGGCGGCAAGCACATCCGGGACTGTCGCGCCGAGCGCAGGCACACTGCGCACGTCCACACCGCTGATCTCGGGATCACGGGCTCCGGCGAGGACCGATTCGAGCAGTTCCCGCATCGGCGGGCTCGGAGTGTGGTGAACGATCAGCAGAGTGCGCGCCATGTCCGTCAGCTCTCGGCACGTTCCAGTGCCACAGCACGTTTCATCGTCTCGCGAGCTCGCCCGCGATCACCCGCGTAATCGTAGGCCCGCGCCAGCCGATACGAATTGCGCCAGTTGTCGGGGTCTTTTTCCCATTCGGCCTTGACCTGTTGGAAGAGTTCGTCGGCCGCGTCTCGTTCGATGCGCCCCGACGGCCTCCTCGGCAGATCGTCGACGTCGAGTTCGAGGCCTTCCTCTCGGATGCGCGACGCCAGCCGCTGATGGTCCAATCCTGCTTTGAGCGTCGCCCACACGATCCACAACCCGACGATCGGCAGCAGAATGACCCCGATCCCCAGGGCAGTACTGGCCACCCCGCCGTTCTGGATCAACGTCACTCCGCGCTGTCCGAGCAGGAAGAAGTAGAAGCCGAGGATCAACACCATCACTGCAATGATGGCGACGACTTTGGTCGCTTTGTTCACTGTCGATCAGCTCACAGATCCAGAAGCGGGTCGAGGCCGACGGTCAGCCCCGGACGGGCAGCGATCTCTCGGACTCCGAGCAGTACGCCGGGCGCAAAGGACGTCCGGTCCAGCGAGTCGTGTCGGATGCTCAGCGTCTCCCCCTGTGTCCCCAGCAGAACCTCTTGATGCGCAACGAGTCCCGCCAGTCTGATGGAGTGCACGCGCACTCCGTCCACGTCGGCTCCGCGAGCACCGTCGAGCTCCGTCGTCGTCGCATCGGGACTCTTCGGGGTGCCCGCTGCCGCCCGCGCTTCGGCGATCAGCGCGGCGGTACGGTACGCGGTCCCCGAGGGCGCATCGGCCTTGTTCGGGTGGTGCAGCTCGATCACCTCGACGGAATCGAAGAATCGGGCTGCCTGCTGAGCGAAGCGCATCGACAGCACCGCTCCGATGGCGAAGTTCGGTGCAATCAACACACCCGTCTGTGGGGATCCGGCCAACCACTCACGAACCTGCTCGAGCCGCTGCTCGTCGAAACCCGTCGTGCCGACGACAGCATGGATGCCGTGCTCGACCAAGAACTGCAGGTTGTCCATGACCACATCGGGATGGGTGAAATCCACGACCACCTGCGCACCGCTGTCGACGAAGTTCGCCAGCGGATCGCCCTGGTCGACAGTTGCCACGAGCTCCAGATCGCCGGCTGCGTCGACTGCGGCGCAGATCGCCTGACCGACCTTGCCGCGTGACCCCAGTACCCCTACTCGAACAGGTGCCGTTGCACTCACGTCGTTCCCACACTCGTTTCGTCGTCGTCTTGTCGTCCTACCGAAGACCGAGCCTACTTCCAGGCCCCCGACACCGGCAGCTACGGTCGGTCGGTGAAGTCCAGCGTTCTGTTCGCCGACCGCGTCGATCTCGTCCGTGGCGGCCGCTACCTCCTCAGCGATGCGACCGTGCGGGTCGACGAAGGCGAGCACTGGGTGTTGCTCGGTGCCAACGGTGCCGGCAAGAGCACCCTGCTCAGCTTGCTGGGAGCCGTCGTCCATCCCACGCGGGGCGCGGTGCACGTACTGGGCCACCGCCTGGGCCGAGTGGACATGCGCGAATTACGCACGCACATCGGACACGTCGACCCTCGTCTGAAGATCGAGGCCCCGCTGACTCTGCTCCAGGTCGTCCTGACAGGACTGACCAACACGCCCGATCTGATCCCGAGATGGTCGGCCAACAAGGACGAGGTCGCTCGCGCCCACCGGCTCGTAGAGTCGCTGGGAGTTGTCCACCGGGTGGACGCGTCGTGGCACACCCTCTCCCAGGGCGAGCGGGGCCGGGCACTGATCGCTCGCGCACTGCTGCCCGATCCGGCGCTGCTGCTACTCGACGAACCCGCCACCGGCCTCGATCTCGCTGCCCGCGAACAACTCCTGACGGCGCTGGACTCGCTGCGTGCCGAACATCCCGGGCTCGCCAGCATCCTGGTCACCCACCATCTCGAGGAAATCCCCACCTCGACCACCCACGCATTGCTGATCCGCGACGGGCGCGTGCACGCTCAGGGGCCTGTCGACACGGTGCTGACGACGGACAACATCAGCACGTTCTTCGACCATCCGATCGAGATCTCTCGCCGTCGCGGGCGGTGGGTGGCCACCGCGGCCCACCGCTGACGGTCAGTCGAAAACGATGACCTGACGGATGGCGTTGCCGTCGGCCAATTCGTCCATGCCGCGGTTGATCTCGTCCAACGTGATGCGCGAGGAGATCAGCTTCTCGACGGGCAGTCGACCCTCGCGCCACATCTGGGCGTACGTCGGAATGTCGCGTGCCGGGACGGCCGAGCCGAGGTAACTACCGATGATCGTGCGCGCCTCGGCTACCAGACCGAGAGGAGAGATCGACGAACGGGCGTCGGGAGCAGGCAGGCCCACGGTGATCGTCTTTCCGCCGGGAGCCGTTGCCGCGACTGCAGTTTCGAATGCACGGGCGTTGCCCGCTGCCTCTATGACGATGTCCGCCTTGATCCCCTTCTCTGCGAGATCCGCAGGTGAATAGACCTGCGTTGCACCCAGATCGGTTGCGGCGACGAGCTTTTCGGGGACGCCGTCGACACCGATGACCTCACCCGCACCGATCGAGACCGCGGTCAGTACGGCCGCCATGCCCACTCCGCCGAGGCCGACCACCATCACCGACTGCCCCGGCTTCGGAGTTCCGGCGTTGAGGACAGCGCCGCCGCCGGTGAGCACTGCACAACCGAGGACCGCTGCGATGTCGGCTGGGATGTCGTCGTCGACCGGTACCACCGACTTTCTACTGACCACTGCGTGTGTGGCGAAGCCGGAGACTCCGAGGTGATGCTTGATCTCGGCACCGTCGCGGTGCAATTTGATGTCTCCGCCGAGCAACGTGCCCGCATTGTTCGACGCGCTTCCCACGACGCAGGGCATCTGGCCGTCCGTGGCGCACCCCGCGCAGTCACCGCAGCGCGGCAGGAACGTCATGACCACACGGGTTCCGACTGCTATGTCGTCGACGCCCGCGCCGACTTCCTCGACGCGGCCCGCGGCCTCGTGGCCGAGCAGCATCGGTACCGGACGAACGCGATTACCGTCGACCACCGACAGATCCGAGTGGCACAGTCCGGCCGCTTCGATCCGGACGAGCAGTTCCCCGTCACCCGGTGAGCCCAGTTCGAGATCGGAGACGGTGATGGGATGCGAGTCCGCGAAGGGACGAGATCGGCCGATTTCTTCGAGTACAGCGCCGCGAATCTTCATCCCGCCAGACTATGCGGCTGCGCCGCATGTGCGTGGAACTTCGTAGCCCACTACGAAGTTCCACTCACATGGGCCGCAGGCCATCACAGCGGCAGACGTGGCCTGAGCAGGTGCGCAACCAACGCCGTCCAGCCGGTTTGGTGTGTTGCTCCGAGTCCCTCGCCGGTGTCTCCGTCGAAGTACTCGTTGAACGTGGGGTGCTCACTCCACAGTGGATCGGAACTCGATTCGATCCGCCGACCGTCGGCAGGCCTCTTGCCGTCGACAGGACGGAACAGTCCTGCCAAGCCGTTGTCGATCAAGTCTGCGGCATCGGTGAGAGTGCGATGGTTTCCCGAGCCGGTGGGAATTTCGATGGTGAACGAGTCGCCGTAGTAGCGCCCGTAGGCGCGCAGCTTGTCCGCCAACAGCACGTTCACCGGGAACCACACCGGCCCTCGCCAATTGGAGTTACCCCCGAACATTCCGGTGCGCGACTCCCCCGGCTCGTACTCGATGGACAGGCTTCGACCGTCGACGTCGAACGTGACCGGCTCGCGGTACGAAGCCGACAAGGAACGAATACCGAACTCCGACAAGAACTCTTCCGAGTCGAACATGCGAGAGAGGATCCGCTTGAGACGTTCGGGCTGCACGAGGGTGAGCAGAAGGCGCACCTCGTTGCCTTCCCGACGCGCCAGCAGCGGTGAGACCATTTCGGGCCGACGGTGCTGAACCCACCGCAGCCGCGCCGCGAGGTCCGGGCACTCCGCCTCGACCCAGGGCGGAATTTCCGTGGCCCCGAGAATGGGAAGCAGACCGACCATGGATCGCACTCGCATCGGTACCGCGTCGCCCTCGGGTTGCACGAGAACGTCGTAGAAGAATCCGTCTTCCTCGTGCCACAGCGAAATGTGCTGCGAACCGAACGAGTTGACCGCCTTCGCGATCGAGAGGAAATGCGAGAAGAACTTGGTCGCGACGTCGTCCCAGGCGCTGTCGTGGCGCGCGAGCTCGAGTGCGATCTTGAACATCTGCTGGCAGTAGAACGCCATCCAACTCGTGGCGTCGGACTGTTCCAGACGGAAACCGGGCGGCAGCGGAGCGGAGCGATTGAACAATCCGATGTTGTCCATACCGAGGAACCCGCCCTCGAAGATGTTCGACCCCTCGGAATCCTTACGGTTGACCCACCACGCGAAATTGAGCAGCAACTTCGTGAACACCCGGACCAGGAACTCGCGATCCCGGTACCCGTCGATCCGATAGACGTGCCAGGCCGCCCAGGCGTGGACCGGAGGGTTGACGTCGCCGAACTCCCACTCGTAGGCCGGCAGTTGGCCGTTGGGATGCATGGCCCATTCCCGGCACATCAGGACCAACTGCTCCTTCGCGAAGTCCGGGTCCACATGTGCCAGAGGAATAGCGTGGAAAGCCAAGTCCCAGGCGGCGAACCACGGATATTCCCACTCGTCGGGCATCGAGATCACATCGGCCAGTGCGAGGTGACGCCAATGGGCGTTGCGCCCCTTGGGGTCCTGACGCGAGTGCGGAGCCGGGGCTCCCACCTTGTCGCCCTCGATCCACTGCTCGACGTCGTACCGGTAGAGCTGCTTGGTCCACAACAGCCCCGCGTAGGCCCGCCGCGCCACGTGTCGATCGGCATCGGTGAGGTCCGCACCGATCACTGCGCCGTAGAACTCGTCCGCCTCCGCACGACGGTCACCGGTGACCGCGTCGAATCCCGCACCGAACGTCTGCTCGTCCGGCCGATGGGGCGACAAGCGCAGTCGCACCGATTCGGTTGCGCCCGAGGCGATGTCGTCGAATTTATACCAGAATGCAGCCTTCGTTCCGGTCTGCTCGGGGTTCACCGCACCCTGTTCGCCGTCGACGACATGTCGGCCGATACCGTCCTTGGGGTACTTCGACAGGTTGTCCTGCCCCCACAAGGACTCTGCATTGGTTTCGTTGTCGCAGAACAACACTGACGGCGATCCCTCGGCACTGAGGTAGTACCGACCGAGAAAGCCGTGATCGGCGGCAACGGCCTCGAGGCCGCCGGCCAGAAGTTCCGGTCGGGTCAGCTGGGTGAGCGATCCGCCGCGATCGTCGCGCCCCCACGACCAGGTGTTGCGCAGCCACAGTTGCGGCAGCAGATCGACCGACGCCGCCTCCGGTCCGTGGTTGGTGATGGAGATGGTGATGCAGATGTCGTCGGGCGACGCTTTCGCATACGTGACCTGGACGTCGAAGAACCGGTTCTCGTCCAGGATCCCGGTATCGGCCAATTCGTATTCGCGGTCGTCTCGGCCGCGTCGGGCACTCTCCTCGCGCAGGTGCGCGTACGGATACTCTGCGTGCGGGTAGCGGTAGAGCCACTGCATCCAACTGTGCGTCGGAGTGCCGTCGATCGCCCAGAAATACTCCTTGACGTCCTCGCCGTGATTCCCTTCCTCGTTGGCCAACCCGAAGAGTCGTTCCTTCAGAATCGGATCCTTGCGATTCCACAGGGCGAACGCGAAATTCAGGAAACCGAATCGATCGCAGATTCCACCGATTCCGTCCTCACCCCAGCGGTAGGCACGCTTGTGCGCCTGATCGAACGGAAACGACGCCCACGCGTTTCCGTCCTCGGAGTAGTCCTCGCGCACCGTGCCCCACTGCCGTCCCGCCAGGTACGGGCCCCACTGACGCCATGGCCCGCTGACCCCTGGTGACTCCGCCAAACGGTTGTGTTCGACGGTGGACGGGGTGGGAACGCTCACGGGATTGGTGGTCACGGCACTCAGTCTGGTGCTTCCCGGTCAGCGATGCACGCCGACATTGGCGGCGAGGTACCCGACTCGGCGTTGCACCGCGGCGATCTCTCGGATGCCGTCGGTGAGCAGACTGCGCTCGAGCGGTGAGAGATCGGCCATGATCAACACATCACCGGGCCGATGGCCTGCCGTCATCTGATCGATCTGGTGTGACAGCCGCAGCCGTTGAAGCAACGCGAACACCTCGGTCAACGTGGTGACGTCCCGTTCGGAGAGCATCCCGTTGCCCGACGCGGCCGCCAGACGCGCCGGTGTCGAGGCCGAGGCCATTCCGACCGACAGTCCACCCCACCGAGCGAGATTGACGATGGGAGTCAGTGCATGGGCCTTGAGGTCGAACGTACCGCCGCGCCGCGCCAGCACGTCGCGCAGCGAACGCAGCCTGGCCCGTCCGGCAAGGGCGTCGCGAAGTTGCAGCCGCAGTGCATCGGGGTTGTCGACCAGCAGTCGGCGATAGGCCTCGGGAACGGTGTTCAACTCCCGCGGGCCCCACACCACCCTGCCGTCGATCATCAGCGACGACATGATGAGGCCGGAGTCCCCAGCCGGAGTGGAGCCTGCGGAACGACCAGAGGTTCCTGCTTTGCCACGATCGCCGAAAGGGTTGCTGAGCCAGTGGGCCGCGGCACTTTCCCATTGCCCGGCCGAGCGTGCGAATCTCGGCGAGCTCGCAACCGCACCGTTGGTGTCGGACGGCAACCCGGCACCGTCGAGGCTCGCGTGTACCCGAGCGGCCAGGCCCATCAGCACTTCGTCGCGAGTTCTCGGCACCGAGTTCGATCGTCCACGCACGTAGGGGTCGGCGGTGGTATCCGACCAAGTCAGAGCGCTGTCGACGTCCGAGGAGGGCATCGCCTCCCGTCGGGCGACGCTGCCCAGGGTGATCCAGGCGAAGTTGTGTCGCGGTACTTCGGGCCGCGCCGCCCATTCGATCTCCACGGCTCGGCGAACGAGGCTGTCGACCACGACGGACAGAATCGCGCTGACGGCCAGGGCGTCGGTCCCACCCCGGAACAGGTCCGCCACCAATCCCGGAACGAGCCTTCCTGCGTCGGCGAGTTCGGCCGATGTCGTTGCCGAGGTCACCGCGCGACGAACCACGAAGCTGCGACGCGTGGACGCGGCATGCAGATCGGAGTCCTCGACGACGCCGAGAACCTCGCCTCGGCTGGACACGACGGGCATGTGCCGCAGTCCCAGCTCGAGCATGTCCATCAGGACGGTGCCGGCCAACCGGTCCGCGGTGACCGTCTCTGTGGGCGACGTCATGACGTGCTCGACCGGGGTGTCGACGCCGATTCCCGCGGCGACCACCCGCACCCTGAGGTCACGGTCGGTGAATATTCCGTAGCGCGAACCTCGCAGCGGAACCAGGACGTACGAGCTGCCCTGTTCGGTCATGTGCCGAACTGCGTCTCGGACGGAGGTGCCGACGGAGACGAACACCGGTGGGGCCGAGAGCAGTTCGCCGACAGCGCGGCCGGCACTACCCTCGGCCGCCCCACCTCGATGCGTGCTGGCCGAGGTGACGGCGTCGGCCAGAAACGCCAGCCCGGTCGGCGTTGCGAACAGCGGTCGAATCAGCTCTCCGGGCAACCGAAGAACGGTACTCGGCTCGGTTGCGCGCGCACAGAATTCGACCGTCCCGCCGACAAGCAACGCCGAGAAACCGAAGACCCCGCCCGGACCGATGGTGTCGATCGGTAGGGCGGCGGGCGAGGTGTCGTCGGAGTGCACGATCACCACTCGACCGGTACGCACCACCCACACGGTGTCGGCCACATCGAGCTTCGATGTCGGGCCCACAACCCATGCGCCACTGGCATAGTCGAGTTCGACGGCTGCTCCGGCGATGTCGGTCAGTACCGCAGGTGACGCGCCTTGGAACGGTGGGTGCGCGCCGAGGAAGTCGGCAAGCTCCGATCTATCCGCCACGGATCAGGTCGGCGCACTTTTCCGCCATGGTCATGACCGTGATGTTGGGATTGACATACGGCAGCTTCGGCATCGCCGACGCGTCGACCACGCGCAGGTTCGAGATGCCCTTGACGCGCAACTCGGGATCGAGCACGGCCATGGTGTCGTCCACCGATCCCATCCGCGCCGTACCTGCCGGGTGATAGACCGTGTTGTGGGTCTTGTGCACATAGTCGAGCAGATCATCGTCGGTGACGGCATCGGGCCCGGGTGCGAGTTCGCGTTCGATCCAACCCGCGAGTGGACCGTCTGCGGCGATAGCGCGCGCCAGCTTCAGACCGGCGAGCATCACCGCGTCGTCGTGGCCGTCGGGGTCGGTGAAATAGCGCGGATCCACCTTTGCGCGATCGCGAAAGTCCCTGCTGCGCAACCGAACAGTTCCCCTAGAACGACCCTGGGTGACGTTGGGCGTCAAACAGAACCCGTTGTCGGTGGTCGGATAACCCCATCGGAGAGTGTTCATGTCGAACGGCACGCTGCCGTAGTGCATCATGATGTCCGGGTAGTTCAGCGACGAGTCGGTCTGCGCGAACACGCCGATCTCCCACCACTGCGAGGACGTGGTGACCATGGGCTTGCTCGCCTCCCAGAACACCAGCCCCTCGACGTGGTCGTCGAGGTTCTCTCCCACTCCCGGTGAATCGACCCGAACGGTGATTCCCATCTCCTGCAGCTGTGCCGCCGGTCCGATTCCGGAGAGCATCAACAACTTCGGAGTGTCGATGGCACCGGCGGTGACGATCACTTCGCGTCGCGCGGACACGGTGTCGTAACCGGTCAGGTCGGGGCGTTGGTACCGCACACCCGTCGCAGTCAGCGACTCGTCGATCAGGATCTCGCTGATCCAGCAGTCGGTGCGCACCTCCAGGTTCGGCCGCGAGCCGATGATCGGATGCAGGTAGGCATGGGACGTCGACATACGCGACCCGTCCTCACCCGCATTGATCTGAAACCAACCCGCGCCGTTGAGTACCGGCGTCCCGCGATTGAATGCGACTGTCGGAAGGCCTATTCCGGCGGCCGATTCGAGCACTGCCGCACCGCAGGGATCGTGCGGCGGCACGTCGCGTATCCGCACGGGTCCGTCGTGACCGCGGCCGGTGTCGTTGTTCTCCACGCGCGCAACGAAAGGAAGGATGTCCGACGCGCCCCAGCCCGTCGCGCCGGCCGCGGCCCAATCGTCGAGAGTTTCGGCCGGCGGATGAAAAGCGATGCAGGAGTTGTGCGAAGAGCAACCGCCGAGCACTTTCGCACGCGCATGCCGCATGAAGCTGTTGCCACGTTCCTGCGGCTCGACGGGGTAGTCCCAGTCGTAGCCGGAGTCGAGCAGATGCATCCACTCGACGAGTTCCAGGATCGCTTTGTCGCCGATGTCGGTGGGACCTGCCTCGACGAGGCAGACGCTCACAGAAGGATCTTCGCTCAGCCGCGCGGCCAGGACGCACCCCGCCGTGCCACCTCCTGCGACGACGTAATCGAACTGGGTGTCTGTCACTGCACGCTCCTTCTAGTTGCCCGTGGAGGCATGTGATTTCAGAGTGCCGATGTGCTTGCGCCCCTTGAGTGCGTACCACAGCAGGCCTACGCCCAGGATGCCGCCGATGTAGACGAACGCACCGAACGTGTTGTACCAGGGGGTTCCGTACACGGCCTCGCGCGGCCAGGCGAGGTTGAGCGCCATCCCGGCACCCCACACCACCGCCGCAATGTTGACCGGCAGGCCGAACTTGCCCATCGTGAAGTATCCGCCGGGTTTGAGATCCTCCGGCGGCCACTCGCCTTTGATGCGCTTGACCAACAGTGGTCCGGTGACCATCAGATACGCGAGATAGATCATGATGATCGCGATCGAGGTGAGGACCGTGAAGATCTGCGGCTGACCGATGTTGACGACGAGGATCACGATGGCCAGCACGCCGATGGTCACCGCGGGCACCACCGGGGTCTGGGTCTTGGGATTGACCTTGGCCAGACTCTCACCGAAGGGCAACGCGTTGTCTCGCGCCATGGCGAACGTGAGCCGGATCGCCGCGGTGTGTACTGCCAGTGAGCAGACGAAGACCGCAATGACGATGCAGATGAGGAAGACGGTGCCGAGCGGGCCCCACATCACCGATTCGACGATGGATTGCAGGCTGCCGTCGGGGCTGCCGAGGGAAGGATCGTTCAGGTCCGGCGCGGCCATGACGGCGAACACCAGGATGGCTCCACCGATGACGAACGACGCGAGGATGGCGCGAAAGATCGCTTTGGGGGCGGTGCGCCGAGGTTCGACGGTTTCCTCCCCGAGCGAGCTCGCGGTGTCGAATCCGTACATGACGTATCCCGACGCCAGCGACGCCACCAGGAAAGCACCGAGGTAGCCGCCGCTCTCACCGGCACCGTAGCCGTTGGTGGAGAAGAACACCTCGGGTCCTCGAGTGATGTTGGCTGCGAGCAAGATCGCGATGAGCACGGCCGCGATGAGTTCGATGAACACACCCGCACTGTTGATCATCGCCATCAGTCGAACGCCCAGCGCGTTGATCGTGGTGGTGATGGCGATCAGAATCGCACCGAGCAGCACTGCATTGGCCGCGAAGTCGGTGGCTCCCGAGCCGTCACCGATGATCTGAAATCCGCTCCAGATGCGTGGCAGATTCAGCTGCAGAGCGAGGGCAACGGCGGCCAGTGTCACGATCGATGCCGTGAGCATCAACCAGCCCGCCGACCAACCGACGATCCTGCGGCCCAACAGCTTCGCCCAGTTGTACACCGATCCCGCCACCGGATACTTCGCGGCCAACTCCATGAAGCACAGTGCCACGCAGAGCTGACCGACGAAGACCGCAGGCCACGACCACAGGTATGCCGGTCCGGCGGTGCCGAAACCGAAGTAGAACAGTTGGAAGGTACCGGTGAGAATCGAGATGTAGCTGACGCCTGCGGCGAAGCTGGCGAATTTGCCGAGACTTCGATCGAGCGATTCCTTGTAACCGAAATCGTCCATTCCGCTCGAATTGTCGTTCAGTATTGCCATGCCTGTGGCCTTTCCCATCGTGCTCTATCGGGTACCGAACCACCCCGCCGCGGTAGGAGAGGTGTTGTGCCAAATATGCTTCGCTTCTTGATATTCGGACATACCGGACGGTCCGAGTTCGCGGCCGTTCCCGGACTGCTTGAAGCCGCCCCATTCCGCGGCCGCCGTGTAGACACCGAAGTCGTTGAGCCACACCGTTCCATGACGAAGCCCACGCACCATTCTTTCGCCTCGCGCGGCGTCGGACGTCCGAACACCCGCGGCGAGACCGTAATTCGTATCGTTACCCAGTAGAAGCGCCTCGGCCTCGGTGTCGAATCGCTCCACAGTGAGTATGGGCCCGAACGTCTCGTCTTGCACGATATTCATCGACCGATCGCAGTGATCGAAGATGGTGGGCAGGAAATAGCTACCTTTGCTCAAGGACGGATCGTCCGGCTTGGTACCTCCTATGACCAAGGTGGCCCCCTCCTCGATACCCGTCGCCACGAAGCTTTCGATCTTCTCGCGCTGCGCCTGCGACACCAGCGGTCCGGTCTCGCTGGCCGGGTCCATACCCGGCCCCATCACGATGGTCTGCGCACGCTCTGCCACGGCGGCCACGAACCGGTCGGCCACCGATTCCTCGATGATCAGTCGGGTACCGGCCGAACACACCTGACCGGAATGCAGAAACACTCCGGTCAGTACGTTGTCGACCGAATCGGCGAACGACTGCTCGTCGGCCACGGCGTCGGCGAAGACGATGTGTGGATTCTTTCCCCCGAGTTCCACCGCCACCTTCGTGACGTTCTCCGCGGCCGCGGCGAGAATGTGCCTGCCGGTGGCGAGTCCGCCGGTGAAGGAGATGAAGTCGACGTCGCGGTTCCTGGTGAGCGCATCTCCGAGCGTCGCGCCGCTGCCCTGCAGCAGGTTGACCACACCGGCAGGCACTCCCGCTTCTTCCACGAGCTTGGTGAACGCGATGGTACTCAGTGGCGTCACCTCGCTGGGTTTGAGCACCATGGTGCACCCAGCAGCCAAGGCGGGGGCGATTTTCCACGAGATCTGCAACAGCGGGTAGTTCCAGGGTGCGATCATCACGCAGACACCGATGGGCTCGTGCACCACTCGGCTCAGAATTTCCGGACGGTCGACGTCGATCAGTCGATCTGCCTGCACCACAGCGAGATCGGCATAGAAGCGGAACACCGACGTGACGTCGTCGATATCGATTTCACTCTCGCCGAACGTCTTTCCGGTATCGAGGGTCTCGATGTGCGCCAACTTCGCCTTGTCCCGTTGGAGCAAGTCTGCGATGCGATTGAGCAGATCACTGCGCTCACCCACCGTCACCCTGCGCCACGGCCCATCGTCGAACGCAGCCCGAGCCGCGGCAACGGCAGCCAGGGCATCGTCGGGTGTCGCCTCGTCGACGACGGCCACCACACTGCCGTTGGACGGATCGACGATGTCGCGGGTCCCTCCGTCACCGGCTCCCTGCCATTGCCCGTCGATGAACAACGACGGCCGCAGTGAGCTCGGGTCGAATCCTGCATCGGAGTCGGTCACTCGACACCTTCTTCCGTGTGGGGGCCTGTTGGTGTGTCTACGGTATGCCTCAGCGGCCGGTGACTCCATCGATCTGTTCGCGGATGATGTCCGCGTGCCCGTTGTGCCGCGCATATTCACTGATCATGTGCACGTAGACCATCCTCAATGACATCGGCCCGCCGCGACAGTCGACCGGATCCTCGAACGAGTATTGGGCAGCGACCACGTCCGAGGCCTCGCACTCGGCAGCGAATCGCGCGAAGTCCGACTCTGCACTCGATGCCGTCGCGCCCAGGAAGTCGGAATCCTTACCCAACGCAGCGTCGTACATCGGGTCGAACGACATCGACGCCAATCGCTCTCGAAACCAGATGCGTTCGACCTTCGCGAGGTGCCGGACGAGGCCGAGGAGGGAGAGCGTCGAGTGCGAGAAGGGGCGTTGCGCAAGCTGTTCGGCATCGGCACCGGCACAGATGTTCGACAACGTGGCTCGATGCCAACGCAGCATTCCTTCGAGAATGGGTCTGTCGTCACCGACGAGCGGACCGTCGACGGGATCGGGCGTGGGCGCGGTGAAGCTCATACTGCGATTGTCGAGCACGAAGTGGCTCCTGCCGAACGACCCGCCCGAAACAGAGTGCGAAGCCCCAGCAACAACCCATTCGGACAATTCACACTACGGTGGGATTCATGACAATCGAAGATGTGGGCGGCAGGCGAACGGTGACGGCGGATGAGCTTCTTCTGTTGGTGGGTGATCATCTCCTCATCGAGGAGGGTGTCGCGACCGGGTTCATCGAAAGCGCTGGGCAGGTTGCCGAGAACGTGGCGGTGACGGTCACCGACGGCGTCGACGGAACCACCACGACCGAGCGAGTTTTCCTTCCCGACGCCGAGGTGACCATCGAACCAGCCGACCGCGGACGCGCTCCGGTCACGATGTGACGATCGAGTTCAGCCGACACCGAAGTACATTCCTGTAACTCGAGCAACTCGGATCACACCAGCCACACTGGCACCGAACTGAGCTAGGGTGACGAAAACCCGTCATCGTTCAGGAGGGCAGCCGACAATGCGATCCGGCCGACAACAACCGTCGATTCGCGTTGCCGTGGTCTCTTGTGTCGCCGTGTTCGGGCTCGCCATGGGATCCAGTTCGGCGACGGCCGAGCCCGCTGCGCCGATCTCGACCCCAACGATTGCCGACGCAGTACGTTCGGCCGACGCGCAGCAGTACAACGATGCGCAGAATGCTCTGGTCAAGGGTCGCTACGAGGCCGGTTTCGCCGCACTGGACGCGGTTGCCACCGCCGCACCGAACGATGCCAATGTCGCAGCACTGCAGACGTTCTACGCCAACGCAACCGATGATGCCGACGCGCGAGCGCTGCACTCGGCCCGCCTGCGCGCCCTGTCTCCCCCGCTTGCCGATGCGGTGGATCGGGCTATCGAAGTCATCGATGAGGCGGCGACGGAGGCGATCGACTTCGCGCCTGCGACCGATGGCGTGAGGACGGCAATCGTGGTGCTCGGCCTGGGCCTGAACGACGACGGCAGTATGGCACCGGAACTGGTGCAGCGACTGAAATCCGCTGCCGCGGTCGCCGAGCGTTCCCCCGAATCACCCATCATCGTCACCGGTGGAAATCCGCAGCGCGGCGTCACCGAAGCCGAAGCGATGAAGAAGTGGCTGATCGACAACGAGATTGCGGCCGACCGCATTCACGCCGAGTCCACTGCGAATTCGACGGTGCAGAATGCGCAGCGCGCCACCCCACTGGCTACTGAGATCGGTGCTGTGAATCTGGTGCTCGCAACAACTCCCAGCCATCTTCGGCGAGCGATCTCCGACTTCGAGATCGCCGGTGCCGACGTGATCGGTGCCGCCACATCCACCCCCGACGATCTTCCGGCCCTGCCCGCGCTCGCTCCGACAGCACGGTTGGGCATGACCGTCGACGCCACCAAGATCATCGGGATACCGCGCACCTACTGACGCATCCACCCGCGCAGCACAGACGCCGCCCCGGCGTCGAACATCACCCGACGATCCTCGTCGTCGGCCATCCCGGGTATCGACAACTCGAGCGACACCAGACCGTGCACGATCGCCCAGAACGAGTGGCTGATCACGTCCACCGACGCGCCGCTCATCGTGCCTGCCTCGACGGCGCTCGCCACCGCCGCCCGAAGCGGATCCATCGCGGCGGCCGCGAGGTGTGCTTGATCGGATACGTCGACCGAACCGAGCACTCCGCCGAACATCACTGCGTAGAGGTGTGGGTTGGCCATGGCCCAGCGGCGGTACGCAAATGCCAGTTCGCGCAGGTCGACCTCGGATTCCCCGGTGACAGGAACGCTGCGTTGCGCGTCACCGAAACTCGAGAACGACGCGCCGAACAGAGCCACCAGCAGCTCCGCTCGACCGCCGAACAGCGAGTAGATGGCCGTGGTCGAGGTGCCCTGCGCGGCCGCGAGTTTACGCAACGACAACGAGTCGACGCCATGGCGCGCAACGGTTTCCGCTGCGGCTTCGAGTAGCCGGGTGCGCAGTTCGGCATCGTGAATTCTGGGTCTCGCCACTTGCGAAATCTATCACAACAGTGTTTTATAACAGTGTCACGCCATGCGCTCGGCCCCGAAACGAACAGACGGGAACACGTCATGCAATCCATCATCGACGGCCGCACCACGGTCGAATCCGACCGCGACACCGTCACGGTCTTCCTCATCGGAATGCGCATCAACAATCCCCTTGCCGTTCGCTCCTGGCTTCCCGCCGCGCGCGCGATGCCGCGGATGCTCAGCCACCTCGAGCAGGATCCCACCTCCGGACTGCTCGGCTACCACTCGTGGTTGGGCCGCACCACCATGCTCGTCAGTTACTGGCGCAACGCGGAAGACCTGACGCGATTCGCCTCCGATCCCGACGCACCACATGCCCCCGCATGGCGTGCCTTCAACCGATCGGTCGCTGCGACCGGCCATGTCGGCGTATGGCACGAAACCTATACCGCGACAGCTCAGGACAGTGAAGCGATCTACGTCAACATGCCGACATTCGGCCTCGCGGGAGCCATCGGTGGAATCCCCGTGGGCACCGGCTCGCACACGTGGAAGCAGCGAATGAAGTCCGCTAAGTAGGCCTGTACGAGCTAGAGGAAGTTCCCGGCCCGCGCGGCGATATCGAGAACGGGCTGAGGAAAGACTCCCAGTGCCACGGTGACGATCACCGACACCCCGATCGCACAGGCCACCGGCGCGGTAGGACGCACCACCGTGGCGGTCCGTTCGCTGGGTTCGGTGAAGAACATCAGCACGATCACGCGCACGTAGAAGAACGCTGCAATCGCACTGCACACCACTCCGACCACGACCAGTGCGGCTCCCCCCGCACCCGAGGCTGCGCTGAACACCGCGAACTTACCGATGAACCCACTGGTGAGCGGGATCCCGGCGAACGAAAGCAGGAACAAGCCGAACACAGCGGCGACGAGCGGCGAGCGGCGACCGATACCCGCCCATCGCTCCAGGTCGCTCACCTCACCGCGTTCGTCTCGGGCCAGACCGATGACGGCGAATCCACCCAGCGTGCTGAAGGCATAGGCAAGCAGGTAGAACATCGTGGCCGACACCCCCGAATCACGTACATCACCCGAACTACCCAGCGCAGTCACTCCGGTGAGAATGAACCCGGTGTGCGCCACGGACGAGTAGGCCAGCATTCGTTTGACGTCGGTCTGCGTCACCGCGACAACCGAACCGAGCACCATCGTCGCGATGGCGATAACCCACAACATCGGACGCCAACTCGACTCGAGACCGGGCAGCGCCATTCCGAAGATTCGCAGAATCGCACCGAAGGCCGCCACCTTGGTCACGGTGGCCATGAGGGCCGTCACCGGAGTAGGGGCACCCTGGTAGACGTCGGGAATCCACGAATGGAAAGGCACGGCACCGACTTTGAACAGCAGACCCACCGCGAGCAAGGCGGTTCCGATCAGCGCGAGTGATCTGCCCTGACCGTTTGCCGTGATGGCGTCGGCGATGCCGTCCAATCGGACCGTCCCGGCGTAGCCGTAGAGGAACGCGACTCCGAACAGGAAGAACGCAGACGAGAACGCGCCCAGCAGAAAGTATTTGAGGGCTGCTTCCTGAGAGAGCAGTCGTCGTCGTCTCGCCAGACCGCACAGCAGATACAGCGGCAGCGACAGCACTTCCAACGCCACGAACATCGTCAGCAGATCCGTGGACGCCGGAAAGAGCAGCATGCCGCCGATCGCGAACATCGCCAGTGGAAAGACCTCGGTCTGGGCGACGCCTGCATCGATGGCCTGCTTCTCTGCCACGCTGCCCGGCGTGGTCGAGGCCTGCGGAGTGAACGAGTCGATGCGGCGCTCGGCCCCGGCCCCGGTGACGGCGACGGTGCGCTCCGCCAACAGTGCGATGGCCGGAATTGCCACGAGCACAATGGTTCCCTGCAGGAACAGAGTCGGTCCGTCGATCGCGACGGCCCCGTTCATCGCGGCTGCCTCGGTGCCGGCCAGGCCGAGCACTGCCGCGAGGGCGCCGACCAGCCCTGCCAGAGCGAGACCCACGTGGGTTGCGCGACGAGCACGTAGCGGTACGAACGCCTCGACGAGAACCCCGAGAACCGCGACACCGAAGACGATCAACATGGGCGACAGCAGACCGTACTGCACTTCGGGAGTGGTCATCGTTGACCTCCTGCACTGTCGACGATCGTGGATTGCACTGCCGGAGTGATGATGTCGAGTGCCGGTTTCGGGTACACCCCGAACACGATCAGCAGCGCGAGCAACGGGACCACCACCAACGCCTCACGGGGAACGAGATCGGAGATCTTGTCGCTGCCCTCTCGGACGGGCCCCGTCATCACCCGTTGGTAGAGCCAGAGAATGTAGATCGCCGACAGCACGAGCGCACCGGTGGCCACGATTGCGGCGACGCCGTAGCGACCGAATGTGCCGATCAGCACCAAGAATTCGCTGATGAACGGGGCAAGACCGGGTAGCGAGAGCGTGGCCAGACCAGAGATCAGAAACGTTCCGGCGAGCACCGGCGCGACCTTCTGGACGCCGCCGTAGTCGGCGATCGCGCGTGAACCACGACGGGACACGAGAAAGCCTGCGATCAAGAACAATGCGGCGGTGGAGATTCCATGGTTGACCATGTATAGCGTGGCACCGGCCTGACTCTGACCGGTCATCGCGAAGATGCCGAGGATGATGAACCCGAAGTGCGAGATCGAGGTGTAGGCAATGAGTCTCATCATGTCGGTCTGACCGATCGCCAGTATCGCGCCGTACACGATTCCGATCACCGCGAGCGTGATGATCCACGGGGCGAACGTCTGCGACGAACCGGGAAACAGCTCGAGGCAGAAGCGCAGCATGGCGAAGGTGCCGACCTTGTCCACCACCGACATCATCAGCACTGCAGTCGCCGGGGTGGACTGCACTGCAGCGTCGGGTAGCCACGTGTGAAACGGCCACAGCGGTGCCTTGATCGCGAACGCGAACATGAAGCCGAGGAACAGCGCGTTCAGAACCATCGGATCCACACCGAGTCCCCCCGATGACGCCGCATCCGCGATCGCGCGCAGATCGAACGTGCCGCCGTCGAACGGGCCGTCGGGCCTGGCCGTGACGACGTACAACCCGATGACGGCAGCCAGCATCGCCAGTCCACCGAACAGGTTGTAGAGCAGGAACTTCACCGCGGCGCGCGTGCGCTCGGTACCACCGAAACCACCGATGAGGAAGTACATCGGAATCAACATCGCCTCGAAGAAGATGTAGAACAGCAATACGTCCAACGCGAGGAACGAGACGATCACCATGGACTCGACCACCAGGATCAACGCCATGTAAGTGTGCGAGACCCGGCGCGATCCGTAGTTCGCCACACGGCTGCCGTCGTGCCAGCCCGCGACCAGGAGCAGTGGGGTCAGAACGGTGGTGAGCAATACCAGCACGAGGCCTATTCCGTCGAGGCCGAGTGTGTAGCGCGCACCGAATGCCGCTATCCAGGAATGATCTTCGAGGAACTGATAGCGATCGCCACCGGAGTCGAATGCCACGGCGAGTACCACCGACACCGCGAGTGTGCCGGCGGCGAAGCCCACGGCGACGCTGCGTGCGATCGTCGGTCGATCGGCCGGCACCAGGGCGACGACAATCGCGCCGAGAATCGGCAGAACCCACAGGACGGTCAGCCAGGGGAACGTCACAGGACCACCACCATCAGCACGACGAGAACTGCCCCCGCGAACATCGCCAACGCATAGGACCGTACGAATCCGGTCTGCAGCCGCCTCGATCGAGTGGATACTCCGCCGATGGATCTCCCCACCCCGTCCACGACCGCGTCGATACCCGCCTTGTCGGCGAATACCATTGTGTTCGTGAGCTTTTGACCGGGCCGCATGAATGCTGCCTCGTTGAAGACGTCGCCGTACAGGTCAGCGCGTGCGGCTCTGGTCAGCACCGATACGTCCTCGGGTGGAGTCGGGGGAACGTCACGAGCGATGTACTTCCGGTACGCGACGCCTGCACCCACGAGTACCACCGCCAAAACTGCGACCGTCACGACCCAGGCAGGTATCGCGTGTTCTTCGTGCGCCGATCCCACCACCGGTTCCAGCCACGTCTCGAGGCGTCCACCCACCGCAAGGAAGGCACCCGATGCCACCGAGCCGACGGCCAACAGAATCATCGGAGCCGTCATGGTCGCCGACGCTTCGTGCGGATGTGCCTGCGCCGACCAGCGTTTCGGGCCGAAGAACGTCATCAGCATCACCCGAGTCATGTAGAAGGCCGTCAAGCCCGCACCGAGCAACGTGACGCAGCCCAGCACCACACCTGCCGCTCCCCCGGCCGCGAACGCAGTCTCGATGATCGGATCCTTGGCGAAGAAACCGGAAAACGGCGGAACTCCGATGATGGCGAGGTAGCCGAGACCGAACGTGACGAACGTGATCGGCATCGCGGCACGGAGCCCGCCGAACCGTCGCATGTCGGTCTCGTCGTTCATCGCGTGCATCACCGAGCCGGCCCCCAGGAACAGGCCTGCCTTGAAGAATCCGTGCGACAGCAGCAGCACGATGGCGAAGGCATAACCGGACGGGCCGAGTCCGGCCGCGAGCACCATGTACCCGATCTGACTCATCGTCGAGGCGGCGAGCGCCTTCTTGATGTCGTCTTTCGCACAACCGATGACGGCACCGAACAGCAACGTCACCGCGCCGACCGTGACGGTCGCCGCCCGCGCCACCGGCGAGGCCTCGAACACCGGTCCGGATCGGACGATGAGATACACCCCGGCGGTGACCATCGTCGCCGCGTGGATGAGTGCGGAGACCGGCGTCGGGCCCTCCATCGCGTCGCCGAGCCACGACTGCAGCGGCACCTGGGCCGACTTTCCGCAGGCCGCCAGCAGCAACATCAGTGCCATGGCGGTCGCCACCGATTCACCCGCGTTCCCGATTCCCGCGAACACCACGTCGTACTGCACAGACCCGAAGTTCACGAACATGATCATCAGGGCGATGGCCAAGCCGATATCGCCGACGCGGTTGACCACGAACGCTTTTCGAGCAGCCGTCGCTGCCGATGGCTTGTGTTGCCAGAATCCGATGAGCAAGTACGACGCCAGACCGACACCCTCCCACCCCAGATAGAGGCCGAGGAAATTGTCTGCCAGCACCAGCAGCAGCATGGCTGCGAGAAACAGATTGAGGTACGCGAAGAAGCGTCGCCGCTCCGGGTCATGGCTCATGTACCCGATCGAGTACACGTGAATGAGTGATCCGACCCCGGTGATCAACAGGACGAAACAGATCGAGAGTTGATCGGCACGCATGCCGAAATCGACCTGCAATTCGTCGACGGGCACCCAGCGGAACAGCGTGTGAGTGAGTGTTCTGTCCGACTCGTCCCGTCCGAGCATCGACGAGAACACCAGCGCCGCAACAACGAACGACGACACCGCGGCGGCCGTCGCGAGAAGGTGGCCCCACGAGTTGCAGCGCCGGCCACCGAGCAGAAGGACGGCCGCACCGAAGGCCGGCAGAGCCGGGAGAAGCCACAGGATCGACATCGTTTCTGCTCCCCCGTCAGTTCTTCATCAGATTGTTCTCGTCCATCGAGATCGAGCGACGAGAACGGAAGATGGCCATGATGATCGCCAGGCCCACCACCACCTCGGCTGCAGCGACCACCATGGTGAAGAACGCGAACAATTGGCCGTCGAGATTGCCGTGCATGCGAGAGAACGTGACGAACGCGAGATTGACTGCGTTGAGCATCAATTCGATGCACATGAACACGATGATGGCGTTGCGCCTGACGATGACGCCCGCTGCGCCGATCGTGAACAGCAGAACCGACAGGTAGAGGTAATTTTCTGGATTCATCGCGCGTCACCCCCGTCCACCTTGTACTCGATGCCTCGATCGGCGAACAGTGCGTTGACGGACGAGTCCGACTCGCTTCCGTCCGGGAGCAGAGCCCGTCGATCGACGCCGTTGTGACGAGCGAACACACCGGGGCTCGGCAGCGGCGTCACCCTGGAGCCGTCACGGAACCGGTCCTGCGACATCTCCCGCTGACCCTTCACCGGTCCCAGAGCCTCCCGGTGCGCCAGAATCATCGCCCCGATGGTGGCCGTGATCAACAGCGCGCCGGTCAGCTCGAACGCCCAGACGTACTCGACGAAGATCAGCTCGGCCAGGCCTTCTACGTTTCCGGTGGAGTTGGCCGCGTCGAGTCCGGCGAAATCGAGTCGCCCGGCGCGGGCCGAGTCGCGCAGCAGCACCCCGATGATCAACAGCCCGAAGCCGATTCCGATGACGACGGCCGCGATACGGTGCCCGCGCAGTGTCTCGGTCAACGACTCCGAGGTGTCGACCCCGACGAGCATCAGGACGAACAGAAACAGCATCATGACCGCGCCGGTGTAGACGACGATCTGCACGACACCGAGAAACAGGGCCCCTTGGGCCATGTAGAAGGTAGCGAGAACGACCATGGTGGCCGCGAGGAACAGTGCCGAGTAGACGGCCTTCGTGCTCATCACCACACCCAGTGCACCCATGACCGCAACGACACCGAGGGTCCAGAACTGCACGGCCTCGCCGGTGGAGGTTGCCTCGAGCGCGAGCTGAACGGTGGCAGTCATCGAACCGGCCCTCGATCGGTGTCGGCCTCGCTCTCGGCACCGGTGACGGCACCGCGGTAGTAGTCCTCTGCCGAACACCCCGGTGCCATCGCGTGCGGCGGCGGCACCATGTCCGGCTCCAGCGGTGCCAGCAGCGAATCCTTCTCGTAGATCAGGTCGGCTCTGTTGTCACCGGCCAGTTCGTATTCGTTGGTCATCGTCAGAGCCCGTGTGGGACAGGCCTCCACACACAGTCCGCAGCCGATGCACCGGAGATAGTTGATCTGGTAGACCCCGCCGTATCGCTCGCCCGGCGAGAATCGCTCGGTCTCGGTGTTGTCGGCACCTTCGACATAGATCGCGTCGGCCGGGCAGGCCCACGCACAGAGTTCGCAACCGATGCACTTCTCGAGCCCGTCGGCGTACCTGTTGAGCTGATGGCGGCCGTGATAACGCACCTCGGTCGGCTTCTTCTCCTCCGGATACAGCTCGGTTTCGGGCTTTTTGAACATGGTGGCGAAGGTGACACCGAAACCTGCTATAGGACCGAGGAATTCAGGCATCGGCGTTCTCCTTCTGGGACGCGGCCACGGTGGACCGTGCGCCGGCGTGCCGGCTCGCGATGTTCGTGCCCTGCTTCGGAATGGGCGGTACGGGAAACCCGCCCGCCGCAGCGTCGAACGGTGCGACGGGTGCAGCAGGCGGCAGGTTTCGTGTGCGCGCGCGGCGGCGCAGTAGGAGCAGCAGCGAACCCAGGACGGCGACTGCAAAGATCGTCGACACCACGAACGTGACCAGAGGTACGTCGTATCGCCCGGCCCCCAGTACCCGCACCGTCGCGATCACCATTACCCAGATCAGAGCGACGGGAATGAGGATCTTCCAGCCGAAGTTCATGAACTGGTCGTAACGCAACCGCGGCAACGTCGACCGCAACCAGATGAAGACGAACAGGAACACCCACACCTTGGCGACAAACCACAGCACCGGCCACCACCCGGAATTGGCACCGCTTCACAGACTCAACGGAATCGGAGCCCGCCAGCCACCCAGGAACAACGTGGTCGCGAGCGCCGACACCGTGACCATGTTGATGTACTCGGCAAGCATGAACATCGCGAAACGCAAGGAGGAATATTCGGTGTGGAACCCGCCCACCAACTCCCCCTCGGCCTCGGGCAAGTCGAACGGCGCGCGGTTGGTTTCACCCACCATCGCCGTCACGTACACCAGAAACGACGGCAACAACAGGAACACGTACCAGGTGTTCTGTTGCGCACCAACGATTCCGGACGTCGACATGGTGCCCGCGTACAGAAACACCGCAGCGAACGAAAGCCCCATCGCAACCTCGTAGGAAATGACCTGAGCCGTCGAACGTAGTGCACCCAGCAACGGATACGTCGAACTCGACGCCCAACCGGCCAGGACGATCCCGTACACACCCACCGAGGTGACCGCGAGGATGTACAGAACCCCCACCGGCAGGTCGGTCATCTGAAGCGGAGTCGTAGTGCCGAACACCGACACCTCGGGACCGAACGGAATCACCGCGAAGGCCATGAAGGCAGGGACCACCGAAATGATCGGAGCCAGAATGTAAATCGGCTTGTCGACGCCGGTCGGAGTGATTCCCTCTTTCAAAGCGAGCTTGATCCCGTCCATCAGAGACTGCAACAGTCCCCACGGACCCACCCGATTGGGCCCGACGCGCATCTGCATCCACGCCATGATCTTGCGCTCGGCGTAGATGGCCACGAGCGGTGTGAGCACCAGAAAAACGAAGACTGCCAGGGCCTTACCGACCACCAGCCACCACGGGTCGGTGCCGAACATCGACAGATCGGTCGGCGCTGCGACAATCACGATGCACCACCCTCCGGTCGTTCCGCAGGCTCCACTCCTGCACCCCCGGGTCGTTCCGCAGGCTCCACTCCTGCACCCCCGGGTCGTTCCGCAGGCTCCACTCCTGCACCCTCGGGTCGTTCCGCAGGCTGATCCCTGCAAATCCTCACCACCGCACCCGACTCCGCGCCGAGTGAGCGGTACACCGAAGAACCGGGCGAGTTCATCGGTACCCACACCACGTTGTCGGGTAGATCGGTGATCTTCAGTGGCAACGTGATCGAGCCCCGGCCCGTCTCGACCCTGACCAGGTCGCCGGGCGACGCTTCGATGCTCGACGCCGTCGTCTCGGACAGCCTGATCACGGGTGCCCTGCCGGTCTGCGCGAGATTGTCCTCGCCGTCCTGCATCCGTCCCGAATCGATGAGCATTCGCCAGGTGGCCAGAATTGCCTGGCCGATGGAGAGCGTCGGCGTATCTCGCCGTGGTGCCACTCGGGCCACCGGAATCCGTGATCCGCTCCAGGCCCCCAGCCGTGCCAACTCGCCGCGCGCCGCAGCCGCGTCGGGTAGCGACAGTTCGACTCCCATCTGCGCGGCAATGGCGTCGAGAACGCGTTGGTCGGGCAATACTGCGCCGGCACCGAGTGCCGTGTCGAACGTGCGAGGCCTGCCCTCCCAGTCGACGAAGGTTCCGGGCTTGTCGACCACCGGTGCCACCGGAAACACCACGTCGGCCCGCTCGGTGACGGCGCTGTGGCGTAGTTCGAGGCTGACCACGAATGCCGATCGGTCCACCGCGTCGAGCGCACCCTGCGGATCGGGCAGATCGTCCGGGTCGATCCCTGCGGTGATCAGGGCGCGGTCAGGCCCGGCATCCGCCAGTATCGCCGCGGTATCTCGGCCCGCGTCCGTAGGCAGTTCTGTCACTCCCCACACGGCTGCCACCTCGGCGCGGGCGGCGGCGTCGGCGACGGGCCGCCCGCCCGGCAGCAGGTTCGGCAACGTGCCTGCGTCGAGGGCACCGCGCTCTCCTGCCCGTCGCGGAATCCATGCCAGGTTCGCTCCGGTGTCGTCGGCCAACTTCGACGCTGCGGACAATGCACCGGGAACGGAACCGAGCCGCTCGCCCACGAGCACGATCGCTCCAGGGCTCCGGAGGAGCTGGGCGATCGATTCGGTACCGCGGTCACCCACGTGCAGTGCGTCGAGCCACTGTGGTTCCTCGCCGGGAATCGACTGCAGGAGCACCCCGTCGAGCTTGCGCAGACCGCGGCTGGCCCAGGATGCGATGGACGCCACGACCACGCCGCGGGTCCGGCGCGCCTTGCGCAACCTGAGGAACATCAGCGGTGACTCTTCTTCGGGCTCGAACCCCACCATCAACACCACAGGAGCGTTTTCGAGATCCGAGTAGGTCACGCCCAGCCCCGTCGCCGCGATACGACCGGCCAGGAACTCCGCTTCCTCGGCGCTGTGAGCACGGTTGCGGAAGTCGATGTCATTGGTGTGCAGCACTGTTCGCGCGAACTTGGCGTATGCGTAGGAGTCTTCGACAGTCGATCTTCCGCCCACGAGTACCGCAGCGTTCCCGATCGACGCAGCCAGTCCCGTTGCCGCCGCCGCCAATGCGGCCGACCAGGACGTCTCGACCAGAGCCCCCGATTCGTCTCTGACCATCGGTGCGCCGATGCGGTCCGGCTCGCTGGCGTACTTGAATGCCCACCGGCCCTTGTCGCAGTTCCACTCTTCGTTGACCTGGGGATCGTCACCAGCCAACCGGCGGAGGACCTTGCCACGACGATGATCCGTGCGTTGCGCACAGCCTCCTGCGCAGTGTTCGCACACGCTCGGCGAGGACGTCAGATCGTACGGGCGCGCTCGGAACCGATACTCGGTGTTCGTCAGTGCACCCACGGGGCAGATCTGGACGGTGTTCCCCGAGAAGTAGGAGTCGAACGGCTCGGTGCCGAAGATGCCGACCTGTTGCACGGCACCGCGTTCGAGCAGCTCGATGGATGGATCACCGGCAACCTGCGCCGCGAAGCGAGTACATCGAGCACACAGGACGCAGCGTTCGCGATCGAGCAGAACCTCGGCCGACAACGGAATCGGTTTGGGATACGTACGTTTGGTCTCGGTGAACCTGGACTCGGTGCGACCCGCGGCCATCGCCTGATTCTGCAGTGGACACTCACCGCCCTTGTCGCACACCGGGCAATCGAGAGGATGGTTGATCAACAGCAATTCCATGACGCCACGTTGCGCTTTGCCCGCGACCTCCGACGTCACCTGAGTGCGCACCACCATGCCCTCGGCCACGGTCGTCGTACAGGACGCCAACGGCTTGCGTTGCCCCTCGACATCGACCAGACATTGGCGGCAGGCACCCACCGGATCGAGCAGCGGGTGATCGCAGAATCGCGGAATCTGTACGCCCATCAACTCGGCCGCGCGAATCACCAACGTGCCCTTGGGAACACTGATCTCGTGGTCGTCGATGGTCAGTGTCACCATCTCTACTGGGGCGACCGACTGCTCAGGGCTGGCAGGAGTGGAGCCCGCGGAACGACCCGAAGATGCAGGAGTGGAGCCCGCGGAACGACCGTGTGCTGCTGCAGTCATGACGTCAGCTCCTCTGCCATCAGGGTCGATCGGTGTGGATCGAAGGGGCATCCCTGCTCGGTGACGTGACGGATGTATTCGTCGCGGAAGTACTTCAGTGAGGACACGATGGGACTGGCGGCACCGTCTCCCAACGCGCAGAATGACTTTCCGGCGATGCCGTCGGCGATGTCGAGCAGCGTGGTCAAGTCGGCCTCGGTGCCGGCTCCACCGTCGAGACGACGCAGTATTTGCACCAGCCAGTAGGTCCCCTCCCGGCACGGTGTGCATTTTCCGCAGGATTCGTGTGCGTAGAACTCGGTCCAGCGCAGCACCGCTCGCACCACGCAGGTCGTTTCGTCGAATATTTGCAGGGCCTTGGTGCCCAGCATCGATCCGGCGGCACCGACGCCCTCGTAGTCGAGTGGGACATCGAGATGCTCGCCGGTGAACATCGGCGTCGAGGATCCTCCCGGCGTCCAGAACTTCAGTTCGTGGCCCGGTCTGATCCCGCCCGCGTAGCCGAGCAACTCCCGCAGCGTGATCCCCAACGGTGCCTCGTACTGGCCTGGACGGCAGACGTGGCCCGAGATGGAGTACAGCGTGAAGCCGGGTGACTTCTCGCTACCCATCGATCGGAACCACTCGATTCCTTTGCGCAGGATCACTGGAACGCTGGCGATCGATTCGACGTTGTTCACCACCGTCGGGCGTGCGTAGAGGCCCGCCACTGCGGGGAACGGTGGCCGCAGCCGAGGTTGTCCGCGCCGACCTTCCAACGAGTCGAGGAGGGCTGTTTCCTCTCCGCAGATGTAGGCGCCGGCTCCGGCGTGGATCACCAACTCCAAGTCGAATTTCGTTCCGAGAACACCCTTTCCCAGATAGCCCGCCGCGTAGGCCTCGGCGACCGCAGCCTGCAGCCTGCGTAGCACCGGCACTACCTCGCCGCGGACGTACACGAATGCATGGGATGCGCGAATTGCGTACGCGGCGATCACTATTCCTTCGACCAGAGTGTGCGGGCTCGCCATCAGCAGTGGCATGTCCTTGCAGGTACCCGGCTCGGACTCGTCGGCATTGACCACCAGATAATGCTCTTTACCGTCGTTCTGCGGGATGAAGCTCCACTTCGTTCCGGTCGGAAATCCTGCGCCGCCGCGACCGCGTAATCCGGATTCCTTGACGAAGGCGATGAGGTCGTCGGGGTCCATCGCGAGGGCCTTCTCGAGCCCACGGTATCCGTCGTGGCTGCGGTAGACGTCGAGCGTCCAGGAATTCTTTTCGTCCCAGAACTCGCTCAACACCGGCGTCAGGGCCATGTCACGCTCCCTTCGTCGGTGGATCGGTCTCGGTGGTGTTCGGTTGTGGTGGCACGGTCGCCGAGGGTGCCGGTGCGGGCTTGTCTCGCACCGTCTCCGGTGCGGCCGCGGCTCCGACGTCCGGGTGATCGTCGTTCGGTCGTGCCCCGGCCTCGGGTGCCGACATCGCGTGTTCGCGCGCGTATCGCAGTCCGGCCAGGGTGGCATCGCCTGCACCACCGGTCGCTTCGAGTGCCTCGGGCCGATCGTCGGAAAATCCGGCGAGAATCCGCTCGGTCTCGCGGAACGTGCACAGCGGTGCTCCACGCGTCGGAGTGACCTGGGTGCCGGATCGAAGTGCATCGACCAGATCCCGCGCAGACGACGGGGTGCTGTTGTCGAAGAACTCCCAATTGACCATCATCACCGGGGCGTAATCGCATGCGGCATTGCACTCGATATGTTCCAGGGTGATCGTGCCGTCGGCGGTGGTACCTCCGTGCTCGACGTCCAGGTGATCACGCAGCGCGTCCATGATGGCGTCGCCGCCCATGACAGCACACAGCGTGTTGGTGCACACGCCGACGCGGTACGTCCCGGTGGGTTCGCGTCGATACATCGAGTAGAAGGTCGCGACTGCAGTCACCTCCGCCCCGGTGAGTTCGAGTACCTCCGAGCAGAATTCGATTCCAGCGGGCGTGAGGCAGCCGTCCTCGGCTTGCACGAGATGGAGCAGCGGCAGCAGGGCCGATCTGGCCTGCGGATAGCGCGCGACGACGATATCGGCGTCGGCGTGCAGCCGGGCGAGCACCTCGGGGGGATACGACGTTCGTGCACCCGGCGTGGCCAGTTGCACCGGTTCGTCCGGCCGGGCTCCGAGTTGAATCAGAACCGGTTCCGACTGGGGCTGCGCGGTCATCGATCCACCCCACCCATCACCGGGTCGATACTGGCGACCGCGGCGATGACGTCGGAGATCATTCCGCCCTCGCACATTGCCGCTACCGCTTGCAGGTTGGTGAAGGACGGATCTCTGAAATGCACTCGGTACGGCCTGGTTCCACCGTCGCTGACGATGTGTACCCCGAGCTCCCCTCGCGGCGACTCCACCGAGGACAACACCTGGCCGGCCGGGACCCGCATTCCCTCGGTCACCAGTTTGAAGTGGTGAATCAGCGATTCCATCGAGGTGTCCATGATGGTCCGCACATGCTCCTGAGAGTTGCCAAGGCCATCGGGTCCCGAGACCAGCTCGGCCGGCCACGCGATCTTCTTGTCGTCGATGACGACCGGCCCGGGACGCAGGCGGTCGAGGGCCTGTTCGACGATCTTGAGCGATTCCTTCATTTCTTCGACGCGAATCAGATATCGCCCGTAACAGTCGCATCCGGTGTCGGTCACCACGTCGAACTCGTAGTTCTCGTACCCGCAGTACGGATCGGACCGTCGCAGGTCGTAGGGCAGTCCGGTCGAACGCAGCACCGGACCGGTGACGCCCAACGCCATACATCCGGTGAGATCGAGATAACCTACGTTCTCGGTTCTGGCTTTCCAGATCGGGTTGTCGTTGAGCATGAGTTCGAGGTCGCGCAGGCGTCCCGGCAGCACGCGAAGGAGCTCACGTACTCTGCCGACCGCGTCCTCGGGTAGGTCCTGCGACAGTCCGCCCGGCCGGATGTAGGCGTGGTTCATGCGCAGGCCGGTGATGGCCTCGAAGACGTCGAGTATCAGCTCGCGCTCACGGAACCCGAACAGCATCGCGGTGACCGCTCCCAATTCCATTCCGCCCGTGGCCAATGCGACGAGATGCGACGAGATGCGATTCAGCTCCATCAGCATCACCCGGATCACCGTGGCGCGCTCGGGAATGTCGTCGGTTATACCCAGTAGCTTCTCCACGCCGAGGCAGTATGCGGTTTCGTTGAAGAACGGCGACAGGTAGTCCATGCGGGTGACGAACGTGACGCCCTGGGTCCAGTTTCGGTACTCGAGATTCTTCTCGATTCCCGTGTGCAGATACCCGATCCCGCAACGAGCCTCGGTGACGGTCTCGCCCTCGATTTCGAGAATCAACCGCAGCACGCCGTGTGTTGACGGGTGCTGCGGGCCCATGTTGACCACGATCCGCTCGGTACTCGATCCGCGGGCCAACTCGACGACGTCGTCCCAGTCCTGTCCGGAGACCGCGTAGATGGTTTCGTCCGTTGCACTCATCAGTTGTACGACCTGCGCTCGTTGGGAGGCGCGACGCGAGCGCCCTTGTACTCGATGGGAATTCCGCCCAGCGGATAGTCCTTGCGTTGTGGATGACCGACCCAGTCGTCGGGCATCTCGATCCGCGTCAATGCAGGGTGACCGTCGAAGACGATGCCGAAGAAGTCGTAGACCTCGCGCTCGTGCCAATCGTTGGTGGGATACACCCCGCACAGCGACGGACTGTGTGGATCGTCGTCGGGGACGGCAACTTCGAGTCGGAGCCGACGGCCGTGCGTGATGGAGACCAGATGGTACACAACGTGCAACTCCCGGCCGACCAGGTCCGGATAGTGCACACCCGATGCGCCGGTACACAATTCGAATCGCAATTCTTCGTCGTCCCGTAGCGCCTGGGCGACGGCAGGCACATACTCCCGCACCAGATGCAGCGTCAATTCGCCGCGATGAATCACCACCCGTTCGACGGCGGCGTCGAACGTAGCGACGGGATTCACGGCCGGAAGGACGGTGGCCAACCGATCGACGAGGGCATCGAAGTAGCCGCCGTAGGGCCGCGTCGCGGTGTCCTCGGCTGCCGCCGGCGGCACCAATCGACCGTAGCCCGACGTGTCGCCACTACCGCGAACCCCGAACATCCCGCGTGGCCGCTGAGACACTTTTCCTGGCGGCTGAGACATCCCACCCGGCGGCTGCGCCGTCATCGGAGCAAACCCTTCAGATCGATCGTCGGGGTGGACGAGAATGCGGCCGCCTCGGCGGCCGCTCGCACCTGTTCCCGGTTCACACCCAACGGCATCTGCTGAATCTTTTTGTGCAACTCCAGGATTGCGTTGAGCAGCATCTCGGGCCGAGGCGGGCACCCGGGCAGATAGATGTCGACGGGCACGATGTGGTCGACTCCCTGGACCACCGCGTAGTTGTTGAACATTCCGCCCGAGGATGCACAGACACCCATGGCGAGAACCCATTTCGGTTCTGCCATCTGGTCGTAGACCTGCCTCAACACCGGAGCCATCTTCTGGCTGACGCGGCCGGCCACGATCATCAGATCCGCCTGCCGGGGGGACGCGCGAAACGCTTCCATTCCGAATCGCGCGAGATCGAAACGGCCGGACGTGGTGGCCATCATTTCGATGGCACAACATGCGAGCCCGAAGGTGGCGGGCCACAGCGAGCCCTTACGTGCGTATCCGGCCAACCCCTCGACGGTGGTCAGCAGGAATCCGCTGGGTAGCTTCTCTTCGAGTCCCATCGATCACGCTCTTTCGCTTCCGCAGAATGAGAACAGTGCATCGTGCCGTCGTCGTATCCGAGATCGTGTGGTCAGTCCCAACCGAGCCCGCCTCGCCGCCACTCGTACACGTAGGCCACCGACACGTTCACGACGAACAACGCCATCGCGACGAGCCCGAACGCACCGAGAACGTCGAGGTGGACGGCCCAGGGATACAGGAAGACGATCTCGATGTCGAAGATGATGAACAGCATCGCGGTGAGATAGAACTTCACCGGAAATCGTTGTCCCGTAGGCGCATGCATTGTGGGTTCGATCCCACATTCGTACGCGTCGAACTTCGCTCGGTTGTATCGGGCGGGTCCCACCATCGTGCCGACCATCACCGAGAAGACCGCGAACGCGACTGCGACTGCACCCAGGACGAGAATCGGAACGTAGGCGTTCATTCGGGCATCCGCTCCCTCGATCGACGACCGCGCCGCCGCGAAAGTAAATGCGACGGCCGTACCAATGTGACCTGAACCACACAGTATGGGCTCGGTGCAGATCTCGCGGGATTTCGAGCAGTCCAGTTTCGTAAACCGTTGACGCGCATGGGCCACCCACCCTCGGACCCAATCATTGATGTGATCCACATCACTCTTTCCTCACATGCGGTCCACACCGCGAGGGACGACCAATCACCGAACATTTCCGGCCACCCGACCCGGGCTGCCGCCACCACTGAGGAGAGACGATGAAGTCGATTTCCGTCTCGGCGCTCGCCGCCGAGGGACTGGGAACTGCCCTGCTCGTGATATTCGGCGTCGGCACCGCCGTCATCGCGGGCGACACCGTCGGAACCCCGGGCATCGCCCTGGCGTTCGGACTCACACTGCTTGCCCTCGTCTACGCGATCGGCCCGATCTCGGGCTGCCACATCAACCCGGCCGTGACGATCGGAGCCCTGATAGCTCGCGCAATCACCCCGGTCAAGGCTGCGTTCTACATCGCCGCCCAGGCCGCAGGTGCAGTGATCGGCGCACTGGTCGTACTGTTCGTCGCGTCAGGCCGTCCCGGATACGACATGTCGTCGGACGGTCTGGGCACCAACGGATTCGGCAGCTCCTCGCCCGGAGCGTACGGCTTGGCGTCGGTCGCGGTGTTCGAGACGATCGCGACCGGCCTGCTCGTCCTCGTCGTACTCGCCACCACGGCCCCCACCGTTCACCCCGTCGTGGCGGCCGGCATCCCGATCGGCCTGACCCTGACCGTGGTTCACCTGCTGGGCATCGGAATCGACTCGACCTCGGTCAACCCTGCTCGGTCCCTCGGCCCCGCCCTCGTCGCCGGCGGCCCTGCCCTGTCACAACTGTGGGTGTTCGTGGTGTTCCCCGTGCTCGGAGCTGTTGTCGCCGGCTCGATCCACCGGTTCGTGCTGACGGTGCCCGCATCGGAGAAAACGGTCTGATCTACCGCGATCGAGAGACCCTGGCACCGACGCGACCCGAGTGCTGCCTCAGCAGATCGACCACCGCGCGCCCGAGTTGGATCGGATCCACTGGATGGGGAACTGCGGCCTCGGCGCGCGACCAGTCGGCCAACCACCGGTCGTCGGGGCGTCCGATGAGCACCAGCACCGGCGGGCAGTCGTCGATCTCGTCCTTGAGTTGCTTGGCCAAACCCAGTCCGCCGACGGGCGAGGACTCACCGTCGAGGATCGCCACATCGATTCCACCCGCGTCCAGGTGCTCGATGACCACGGCCGCGGTGGCAACCTCGACGAAGTCGACGACGCCGAGCGCCGGATCGGGCCGGGTGCCCACCGCAGACATCACCTGAGCGCGCGTGGCCGCGTTACTGCTGTACACGAGCACATGCACCTGACCTGCCGAACTTGCTCTCGCTGTGGCGTCGGACACACCGCGATGGTAGCGCGGCCCCCGGTGGACCGGGCCCGAACGCACGTCGCAGAGGTACTTTCGCGTCGTCGACGTCGGGTGGCGGCAGCTCAGGAGATGGTGACGACCACGGCGGCCGGTTCCTCGGTGCTGTGCACCGCGAAGTCCGGACGGTCTGACGCCACGGCGACGAAGGACTGTGAGATTCCATCGGCATCGGCCAGGAAGTCGACCGCCACCACGGCGGAGTCCGGCTCGTTGCGAATCCGATCCGGCCCGGCATACGGAACGACGGTGACATCCGGCTCGGTCGAGGTACCGGCGATGTCGACCTGGAGTACGGCTCGCCCGGGAAGCGCGACCGGCTCACTGGTTCCGTATCGGACGGCCTCGTCGACGTAGCGCACCGTGTAGGACACCGGCCCGTTGCCGCGCAGTCGATACTCGACGGAGGAGGCTCGCAACACCACGTCCGTCACCGCCACGGGTGAGCCCGACGGGTGACGAATTCCCTCCAGCGACAGTCCCGGCACGACCGGCGGCACCGTTTCGGTGGGGGCGGTCGGCGCGGTGAACGGGTCACCGACCACGAGCGAGCCGGTGGCGGTCTGGAAGTTCGGTGGCGGTGACGCATCGGGCGTCGGGCGAGCGGCCTCACCGGCGGAGCAACCGACGAGCAGCACAGCAGCGAGCAGTGGTGCTACGACCGACCCGGCCGCCACAGGCCTGCGATACCCCTCGCTCATCGACTCACCGTACAGATGAAACCGATCGGTTCGATAGTGTCGATCGGCCCGGTTCGGTCACGGTCCCACCTGCCGCAAATCCTGCTAGCGTCGTCGAGCATGGAGCCCACGAGCTATTCGTCCGGTGAACGCGTGTTCGGACCTCCCAACGGGACGTTCGACGCGGACTGGGCGGCCACCGCGCTGCGGTCCAACCGACCGGAATTGGACCACCCGACCTCGGTGCGACTGGTCGAGCGGGCCTGGGAGTTGCTTCGATCGTCGAATCTTCGCGGCGAGCCACTCGCGACGGCTCTGGATCTCGAGCCCGGCCTCGCCTCGGCGGTCGCGGCCGTGGCAACGGAGACGGCGGAGCTCTACCTCGACCGACGGTAGGTCTATCGGTCGGCCACCTCGGTCGCCAACCTCGCGTTGCGGCGCCCGTAGGCGAAGTAGATCAACAGACCGAGGGCCAACCAGACCAGGAACCGAATCCACGTCTCCACCACCAGGTTGGCCATCAGGTAGACGCACGAGAGCCCGGACAGAATCGGCACGACGGGAGAGAGCGGAACCCGAAAGGGCCGCTCGAGATCCGGCTTGGTCCGACGCAGGATCGGCACTGCCGCCGAGACCAGCAGAAACGCGAACAGGGCTCCGATGCTGACCATCTCGGCCAGTTCCTTCAGCGGTACCAGGGCCCCCAGCAGCGCCACGAACACCACGACGCCGACGGTCAACCGGGTCGGAGTCCCGAAACGGGGAGACACCTTCGCAACCGACTTGGGTAGCAAACCGTCCCTGCCCATCGCGAAGCCGATTCGGCTGATGGTCACCAACTCGACCAGAATGACCGACGTCAGACCCGCGACGGCCGCTATCGAGACCAGAACACCCGCCCAGCCTGCACCCACAGAATCGAACGCCTTGGCAATGGGTGCGCTGTCGTCGAGGTCGGTGTATTTCACCATGCCGGTGACGACGAACGCGACCATCATGTACAGCAACGTGCATGCCACGAGCGTGCCGATCAGTGCACGAGGCAGATCATGGGCGGGCCGCTCGGCTTCTTCACTGAGATTGGCAACGGCCTCGAATCCTGTGTAGGCGAAGAACACGACCGCTGCAGCGGTGACGACGCCGGCAAATCCGAACGCCGAGGGTGCGATTCCGGCCACGGCCTGCATCAGGGGCTGATCGAGCGTCGAGCCACCGGCCTCGGCGGGCACGGACTCGGGCACGAAGGGAACCAGGTTCGACTTCTGGACGAAGAACAGGCCGGCGATCACGATGAACACCGAGATGGCGACCTTGATCAGGACCAGCACGTTGGTCACTCGCGCCGACTCCTTGACTCCCACAGCGGCAATGACGCCCAGCACCGCGACGATGGCAACAGCCCCCACGTTCACCGGCGCTTCCTCCGTGAACAAGCTGGGTGGCAGAGAAAAGAGATCCGCGAGGTAGCCGGACCAGCTTCGAGCGACAACGGCAGCCCCCAGAGCGAATTCGAGGATCAAATCCCATCCGATGATCCACGCGAACAGCTCCCCCAGGGTGGCGTACGCGTACGTGTACGCACTGCCCGCCGTCGGCACGGCCGATGCAAGTTCCGCATAACACAGTGCGGCAAGCAAACTCACGACACCGGCGATGACGAAGGAGATCACGACCGCCGGGCCGGCATTTTCTTTGGCCTGTACACCGGTGAGCGTGAATATGCCGGTTCCGATGACGATGCCGACCCCGAAACCGACCAAGTCGCGTAACCCGAGCTGCTTGCGCAGACTGCCGGACCCCTCGTCGTCGACGTCGCTCTCGATCTCGTCGACGGACTTCGTGCGAAACATTCCCATTTCCCGACGCTAAGCCATCCACTGTTTCCGCGCCGGAGGAAAGGTGGTGTTTGTTTTCGCAATTGTCGGTTATCCGGACAAATCGGAACTGCTTGCGTCACAACGGTCCTCGGGACCGAGCGACACTAGGACCGTCCCAAGAATTGTTCGGCGAAAAATCCGGCCAGCAGTACCGCGGTCCCGCCGATCTCGCCGACGATCAGAGCGAGCATGAACAGGTGCGTCCCCGGAACGGGATGGACGAACTGATTCTCGGTGTCTCGCCGGATCCCGTGCACGGTGTAGCCGGCGATCGCGGCGACGAAGAACACCAGCACCACCACCGCTGCGGTCAGGTCGACCACCGTCGGCCAGGCGCTGTAGTGCGCGAGAGCCGCAAGAACGAGCGCAGCGAAGGAGTACATCAACGCTGCCCGATGCGCGATGTCGACGTATCTGTGCGCGGTTCCGTCGCTCGACGTGGACATCTGGTGGTACTTGAGCACTCCGAGCGCCAACGCCCACATCAGCAACACACCCGACGCGAACACGATCACTTTCGTGTCGATCTCCAGCTGCATCCGCGCCTCCCCTGGTTCCGCTGTCCGCGCCGAACGTAGCACCGGACACAATGTTGGTTACGGTTCCGCAATGCCGGTCGACTCCGCCCACACTCAGAACGACTGCGCATTGCGCTTCGAGTGGGGCCTGTCCGCGATCGACGCTGTGGTCGCCGGTGCCGACATCGCCGTCGTCGTGGACGTCCTGTCGTTCACGACCACTCTGACGGTGGCGGTGGACGCCGGAATCGACGTCGTACCCAGCCGATGGCGCGACGACCGTGCCACCCACCTGGCCGAGCAACACGACGCCGTTCTCGCAGTCGGCCGTTCGGTTGCCACGCCGGGAGACGTCAGCTTGTGTCCTGCCACCGTGCGCGCCGCCGCACCGCCACCGAGTCGACTCGTGTTGCCGTCGCCGAACGGTTCCACGATCGCCCACGCACTCGCCGCCCGGGTCGACGCGTGCGTGGGCGCATCGCTCCGCAACGCCGCCGCGATCGCGCAGTGGGTCGTCGACGAGCACCCCCACAGCGTGATTGCCGTCATAGCCGCCGGCGAGAGATGGCCCGATTCGTCGTTGCGGCCCGCAGTGGAGGACTTGTGGGGTGCCGGAGCCGTGCTGGCACCGCTCGTGGAGTCCGGCCTGTTCGATCCATCCCCCGAGGCGGTGGTCGCTGCGACCGCGTGGCACGCGGCCGCGGCGGATATAGCTACCCAGCTGCGGCGATGCGGCTCGGGGCGGGAGCTCATAGCGATGGGCCACCCCGAGGACGTCGACATCGCCGCCGAAGTCGGTTCGAGTTCCTGCGTGCCGATACTGCGCGGCGATACCTTCGTCGAGCACCGAGGCCGATAGCCCCATCGGGCCTCCAAAACCCGCACCGACGCGGCCGATCGTGTCCGAAATTTTGATCGGAACACGGAATCACGGATCATACGGTGGTGAGTACGGAACGAGTCGCCCCGAAGACCACCGTCGTTGTACCGACGTACAACGAACGCGAGAACCTCCCCAAGCTGGTCGAACTGCTGGCCGGGCTGAAGGTCGAGGGGCTCGGTGTTCTCGTGGTCGACGACAATTCCCCCGACGGAACCGGTGACATCGCCGACAAACTCGCCATCGACGGCCCCCTCGAGGTCTCCGTTCTGCACCGCACCGAGAAGAACGGACTGGGCCGCGCGTACGTCGCAGGTATGACCCGCGCCCTCGACGAAGGTGCCGACATCGTCATTCAGATGGACGCCGATCTGTCGCATCCCACCGAGGTGATCCCGGCGATGATCGACAAGCTGAACACCAGCGATGCTGCTGTCGTTCTCGGGTCTCGCTATGTTCCCGGCGGAGCGGTCGCCGCCGATTGGCCGTGGCACCGCAAGGCCCTGTCTGCATGGGCGAATTTCTACGTCAACACGATCCTGCGACTGGGCGTCAAGGATGCGACAGCGGGATTCAAGGCGTGGCACGCGCACACGCTGCGCACCATCGATGTGGCCTCGGTCGAGAGCAACGGGTACGCATTCCAGGTCGAGATGAACTACCGCACCGTCAAACACGGGCTCACGCTCGCCGAAGTCCCCATCACGTTCGAGGAGCGCAGCGAGGGCGAATCCAAGATGAGCCTGTCGGTCCAGCTCGAATCTGCCTTGGTGCCCTGGAAGTTGTTGCGGAACAGAAAGAAGCTCTGACCGAGGCGCCGCGCCGTGATCACGGCGTGAAGCGTCGGAATCCACCTTCGGCGCCGATTACCTGACCGGTGATCGAGCCCGAATCGGGCGAGAGCAACATCGCCACGACCGCTGCGGCCTCTTCTGGTGAGTTCCACCGCCCACGTGGCATGTGGCGCGAGAAGAAGTCGTTCAGATCCGCACTTGCCCAACCGGTATCGGTCGGACCAGGATTGATCGTGTTGACGGTGATGCCACGTTCGATCAAGGAATCGGCCACGGTCGGTGTCGCTCCCAGACGGTATTTTCCGACACTGAGCGCTTTGGCCGCGGCCGTGGCCCGAGTCGGTCTGGTCGATCTCTCGACCGCACTGAATTCTGCTGCACAGCAGTCGGATTCGCCCCGAGATGCACTGGATGCGATGGCGCACGCGTACGTGCAGTTCGCGGCGCGGCGCCCCGCGATGTTCGCGCTCATCTTTCGACACGACCTGCTCGAGGGCTCCGGCGAGAATCTGCGCGGACAGTCGCGACCCCTGTTCGAGGCTCTCACCTCGACACTCGATGCCGTCGTGCCGGAGAATCCACAGTTCACAGCGCTGAGACTGTGGACCTCCGTGCACGGAATTGCGGCGCTCCACGCCACCCGAGCGTTCGAGCCGATCACCGACACCTCGGCGGTGCCGGACCTGATCCGATGCGCAGTGCGCGACGCGATCAGGAACGTCAGCGAATCAGAGACTTGACCGACGCCGGCAGCTGGCGGACGTTCTTGTAGGGGCCGACCACTGCGGCACCGAAAGGCCGGTCGAGCAACACGGCAGCGACCTCGCGTACCTCGTCGTTGCCGACACTGTCGATCCGCGCCAACGTGTCGGTGATGTCGCGGTGATTGCCGTAGTTCAGTTCGCTGCGACCGATACGGTTCATCCGAGAACCCGAATCCTCCAGTCCCAGCACCAATCCACCGCGCAACGAACCCTTGGCGCGAGCGCACTCGGCATCGGTGATGCCCTCGGCCGCAACCTTGGCGAGCACCTCGCGAATCACCGTGGTGACCTCGCCCAGGTTCTCCGGCTGGCATCCCGCGTACACCGAGAACGCCCCGCTGTCGGCAAACGTATCCACCGAGGAGTACACCGAGTAAGCCAGTCCGCGCTCTTCCCTGATCTCCTGGAACAGGCGAGAACTGAGCCCACCGCCGACAGCAGAATTCAGTACCGACAGTGCCCAGCGGTGTCCTTCGTGACGTCCGAACGCCCGCACGCCCAGGCACAGATGCGCCTGTTCGCTGTCCCGGGTGGTCAGGCTCAGCGTCGGATTCTGCCGCAATCGCGCTGTGCCACCACGCCTTTCGGCCGGCCGCAGGCCCTTTTCCAGATGACCCGCGAAGGCGCGACGTACCAACGACACGATCTGCTTGTGATCGACGTTGCCTGCGACGGCGACGACCATCCGTTGCGGCGTATAGCGGCGAACATGGAACGAATGCAGTTGGGAACGGGTCATCGATTCGATGGATTCGACAGATCCGATGATCGGACGCCCGATCGGGTGATCACCGAACATCGCTTCCAGGAAAGCATCTCCCAGGAGATCCTCGGGATCGTCGTCGCGCATGGAGATCTCTTCGAGGACCACCTGACGCTCGACGTCCACATCTGCCGATCTACACCGACCACGAAGCACCACATCGCTGACGAGATCGATCGCGAGCGCGACGTCCTCGTCGAGCACGTGCGCGTAGAAGCACGTGCTCTCCTTGGAAGTGAATGCGTTCAGCTCTCCCCCGACACCGTCCATCACCTGGGCGATCTCGAGCGCACTACGCGTCGGCGTCGACTTGAACAGCAGATGTTCGAGGAAGTGCGCCGCACCGGCAACGCTGGGTTGCTCGTCGCGTGAGCCGACGCCGACCCACACACCGACCGAGGCCGAGCGGACCCCAGGAACGAACTCGGTGACGACCCGAAGGCCGCCGGGCAGAGTCGTGCGTCGAACGCCCGTGTCGGTGCCGCTGGTCTCTGGAACGGCCGAACGGTACGTCCCGAGGGGACGTACCGTTCGACTCGCTTGCTTCTTACTCAGCGCTGACCTCGGCGGGTGCCTCGGGAGCAGCTGCGTTGTCGTCTTCGACGGGAACGAGGCTGATCTTGCCGCGGTTGTCGATATCGGCGATCTCGACGCGCAACTTCGACCCGACGCTCACGACGTCCTCGACCTTGTTGATGCGCTTGCCGTTACCGAGCTTCGAGATGTGCACCAGTCCGTCGCGGCCCGGGAGCAGCGAAACGAATGCACCGAAAGCCGTTGTCTTGACGACGGTTCCGAGGAATCGCTCGCCGACCTTCGGCAGCTGCGGGTTGGCGATGGCGTTGATCATGTCGATCGCGGCCTGTGCGGACGGGCCGTCCGCTGCACCGACGTAGACAGTGCCGTCATCTTCGATCGCGATGTTGGCACCGGTCTGCTCGGTGATGGAGTTGATCATCTTGCCCTTGGGCCCGATGACCTCGCCGATCTTGTCGACCGGCACCTTGATCGCGGTGACGCGAGGTGCGTACGGGCTCATCTCGTCCGGGGTGTCGATGGCCTCGGCCATGACCTCGAGGATCGTCGTGCGAGCGTCCTTCGCCTGCGACAGCGCGCCCGCGAGCACCTTCGAGGGGATGCCGTCGAGCTTGGTGTCGAGCTGCAGGGCGGTGACGAAGTCCTTGGTTCCGGCGACCTTGAAGTCCATGTCGCCGAACGCGTCCTCGGCACCGAGGATGTCCGTGAGGGCGACGTAGCGAGTCTCGCCGTCGACCTCGTCGGACACGAGGCCCATCGCGATACCGGCAACCGGGGCACGCAGCGGCACACCGGCATTGAGCAGCGACAGAGTCGATGCGCAGACCGAGCCCATCGAGGTCGAGCCGTTGGAGCTCAATGCCTCGGAGACCTGGCGGATGGCGTACGGGAACTCGGCCTGGCTGGGCAGCACCGGCAGCAGAGCACGCTCGGCGAGCGCTCCGTGGCCGATTTCGCGACGCTTCGGCGAACCGACGCGGCCGGTCTCACCGGTGGAGTACGGCGGGAAGTTGTAATGGTGCATGTAGCGCTTGGACGTCTCGGGCCCGAGCGAGTCGACCTGCTGCGCCATCTTGACCATGTCGAGGGTGGTGACGCCCAGGATCTGGGTCTCTCCGCGCTCGAACAGGGCCGATCCGTGGGTGCGCGGGATGATCGCGACCTCGGCGGACAGCGACCGGATGTCGGTGATGCCGCGGCCGTCGATACGGAAGTGATCGGTGAGGATGCGCTGGCGAACCGACTTCTTGGTCAGTGCGCGGAACGCGGCACCGATCTCCTTCTCGCGGCCGGCGAAGCTGTCTCCGACCGAGGTGAGGACCTGAGCCTTGACCTCGTCGAGCTTGTTCTCGCGCTCGGCCTTGCCGGCAATGGTCAGTGCCTCGTTGAGCGGGATCTTCGCCGCGTTCTCGACGGCTTCGAAGACGTCCGACTGGTACGCCGGGAAGACCGGGTAGTCGCCGGTCGGCTTGGCGGCCTTGGACGCGAGCTCCTGCTGCGCGGTGCACAGGGCTGCGATGAAGGGCTTCGAGGCCTCGAGGCCCTCGGCGACAACCGCCTCGTTGGGTGCGGTAGCGCCGCCCTCGATGAGCTCGATGACGTTCTCGGTGGCCTCGGCCTCGACCATCATGATCGCGACGTCGGCGTCGGCACCGGAGCCGGAGACGATGCGGCCGGCGACGACCATGTTGAACACGGCCTTCTCGAGCTGCTCGTTGGTCGGGAACGCAACCCACTGCTTGTCGATCAGCGCGACGCGAACGCCGCCGATCGGACCGGAGAACGGCAGGCCGGCGATCTGGGTCGATGCCGACGCGGCGTTTATCGCGACGACGTCGTACAGATCGGCCGGGTTGAGGCTCATGACCGTGATGACGACCTGGATCTCGTTGCGCAGTCCGTCGACGAACGTCGGACGCAGCGGCCGGTCGATCAGGCGGCAGGTGAGGATGGCGTCGGTGGACGGACGGCCCTCGCGGCGGAAGAACGATCCGGGGATACGGCCCGCGGCGTACATACGCTCTTCGACGTCGACCGTCAGCGGGAAGAAATCGAATCCCTCACGGGGGTGCTTGCCTGCCGTCGTTGCCGACAGCAGCATGGTGTCCTCGTCGAGGTACGCGGCGACTGCGCCTGCGGCCTGCTGTGCGAGGCGACCCGTCTCGAAGCGGATGCTCCGCTTACCGAAAGAGCCGTTGTCGATGATCGCTGTTGCTTCGTAGACGCCTTCTTCGGCGTCCAATGTTGTGGTGTCCGACATGTGTTCTGTTCTCGTCCTCTCGTCTTTGCCGTGCCCGCGTGGACACACCACCAGCCCTCCTGGCTGTGGCGGCATACCTGTGCCGTCCATCTCCGAGAGTTCGTCTCGGGACGCGGCTGCGCGGAGGCGGCCATCGATCGAAGCCCTCCGGATCTCGTATCCGAAAAGCCACTACCGAAGACCGACACCACGGCGTGACAGGCATACACGGCGGTGTGCGGATACCGTGTATCCGCTGGTCGTGCTGACTATCCTGATGTTGCGGTACAAACACAGAAAGCCAACGAGGAACAGTCTAAGCACTGCCTCGTTGGCTACTGCACTATTGCTGCGAGTCGGGTGTACACCGGCGCGTCGAACCATGCATCGGCAACATCCTCGCGTCGATCGAAATTATCGACGCAGACCCAGACGCTCGATGAGCGAACGGTAGCGAGTGACGTCTACCTTCGCGATGTACTTGAGCAGACGACGACGACGTCCGACCAGCAGCAACAGGCCGCGGCGGGAGTGGTGATCGTGCTTGTGCATCTTGAGGTGCTCGGTCAAGTCGACGATGCGCTTGGTGAGCATTGCAACCTGCGCCTCGGGCGAACCCGTGTCGGTGGGGTGCAAGCCGTACTCGCCGAGAACGGCCTTCTTCTGTTCGGTGGTCAATGCCACTGGTACTACTCCTGATCAATGACGTCCGCGTGAAAGGAAGCAACGGGCCCCGCCGTGGACGATGCATGATCATCCGGGCGGTATCGAAGCCGGTGCAGCCGCCGCGGACCGCAGCGAACACCGAGGAGTCAGCCTATCAGGCTGCGCTGGCGGCCAGGATCGAGCGGGCCCGGTCGGCGTCCCGGCCCATCTCCTCCACGAGAGCCTCCATGGAATCGAACTTCTCCATTCCGCGCAGTCGCTCGACGAAGTCGACGGCCACGTGCTGCCCGTAGAGGTCTCCCTCGCCGTCGAGCACGAACGCCTCGACGGTCCTGGTGCGTCCCGAGAACGTGGGATTCGTGCCCACCGACACCGCCGCCGGGTGCCGCTCCCCCGGAGTGACCGTCCCCATGATCGGACCCGGACCGAGCACGGTGAACCAGGCGGCGTAGACCCCGTCCGCCGGTATGGCCGAGTACATCGGCGGAGCGACATTGGCTGTGGGATAGCCCATTTGACGGCCGCGTCCGTCGCCGTGCACGACGACACCCTCGACGCGATGCGGGCGGCCGAGCGCTGCAGCTGCTGCCGCGACGTCCCCGGCGTCCACGCACGACCTGATGTAGGTGGACGAGAACGTGACGGCATGCTCGGCCAACAGGTTGACTCCGTCGACCGCGAAGCCGGACCGTTCGCCGATCTTGCGCAGCATGGGGACCGTCCCGAGCGCCTTCTTCCCGTAGGTGAAGTTCTCGCCGACGACCACTTCTGCAACGTGCAGGCGTTCGATCAGGATCTCGTGCACGTATCGCTCGGGAGTGAGTTTCATCAGTTCGGGCGTGAACGGCATGACGCAGAACACGTCGATGCCCAGTTCCTCGGCCAGTTCGGCACGCCGGGTCAACGTCGTCAACTGCGCGGGGTGACTACCCGGACGGACCACTTCCATCGGGTGGGGGTCGAACGTCATGAGCACACTGGGTACGCCGCGTTCCCGAGCTGCGGCCACTGCTCTACCGATCAACTGCGCATGTCCGCGGTGAACGCCGTCGAACACACCGATCGTGAGCACACATCGGCCCCAGTCGGCAGGTACATCGTCGAGACCTCGCCATCTCTGCACACCGCGAAGCCTACGGCCCGGCGGCCGCTCGGTCATCCTCGGACAGGCGTGTCGCGTGCGGCAGGTATGGACAAAAGGGTGTCCCCACGGTAAATATTTCGGGGTGCCTAACTTATTTCTTCGATCTCGCGGATCTCGCGTGGGTCGAATCGTTGCGAGCTGGGCCGTGGCGGGACTGCTGGTAGCGACGTCGAGCGGATGCGCTCGCGCGGTCGGCGACGACGAGCCGACGTCGATGGACGACGGCAGACCGTTGGTGCTGACGACGTTCACGGTGCTGGCCGACATGGCCGCGAACGTTGCAGGCGACCATCTCCGTGTGGAGTCGATCACCAAGGCCGGAGCCGAGATTCACGGGTACGAGCCCACACCCGGCGACCTACGCACTGCCGAAAGCGCCGATCTGATCCTGGACAACGGTCTGGGACTCGAGGCGTGGTTCGAAAAGTTCGTCGAGCGGGTGCCCGCACCGCACGCGGTCGTCAGCGCACACGTGGAACCCGTCTACATCCGCGACGACGCGTATGCGGGCAAGGCCAATCCACATGCCTGGATGTCGCCGGTCGTGGCGGAGACCTACATCACCAACATCGCCGACGCGTTCGTGGCGCTCGACGCTGTCCATGCCGAGGAATACCGCGCCAACGCCGCCGCGTACATCACCGAGCTGCGGTCGGTCGGCGACGAACTGGAATCCGATCTGGCCCAACTTCCGGCGCAGCAACGTGCTCTGGTGACGTGTGAGGGCGCGTTCGGCTATCTGGCCCGCGACTTCGACCTGCAGGAGGCGTATCTGTGGCCGGTCAATGCCGAACAGGAAGGGACACCCAAACAAGTGGTCCGCACCATCGATTTCGTACGTGACAACGACGTGCCTGCCGTCTTCTGCGAGTCGACCGTCTCGGACAAGGCTCAGCTCCAGGTCGCCGAGGACACGGGTGCCCGCTTCGGCGGAAAGCTGTACGTCGACTCCCTCAGCGCCGCCGACGGACCCGTGCCCACCTACCTCGATCTGCTGCGTTACGACGCGCGGCTGATCGCCGACGCGTTGGTGGGCACGCGATGACCCGGCACATCTCGGGTGCGAACCGGGACGGTGCCGCGCTGACCGTCGACGCCGTCGACGTTCGGTACCGAGACGTCGTGGCGCTGGTCGGCGCGAGCCTGACCCTCGCACCCGGACGCGTCTGCGGCCTGGTCGGAATGAACGGATCGGGTAAGTCGACGCTGTTCAAGGCCATCATGGGCGTCGTCAAGACCGATGCCGGTTCGATCACGGTCTTCGGCGGCGACCCCGCCCGGGCCCGCAAAGCCGGGACGGTCAGCTACGTGCCCCAGGCCGAATCGGTCGACTGGACCTTCCCCATCAGCGTCCGGGACGTGGTGATGATGGGTCGTTACGGCAAACAGAACTTTCTCCGAACCCCTCGTGCGGCAGACAGAGCTGCGGTGGACGCGGCCCTGAGACGAGTCGATCTCACCGAGCTCGCCGATCGACAGATCGGGCAACTCTCCGGCGGACAGCGCAAACGGGCATTCGTGGCCCGCGCCATCGCTCAGGAAGCGTCCTTGCTGCTCCTCGACGAGCCGTTCGCAGGAGTGGACAAGAAGACCGAGGCGACGATCACGCGACTCCTCCGAGAACTGGCCGCTCAGGGTGCGTCCGTCCTGGTGTCCACCCACGATCTGCACGCCCTTCCGGAACTGTGCGACGAGGCAATCCTGCTGCAGCAGCGGGTCCTGATGCACGGCAGTCCAGCCGAGGTGTTGCGCCCGGAGAACCTGGCACTGGCCTTCGGCATGGACCCGTCGAAGATCGACGAACTGGGCGCGAGCTCTCCTACTTCGGAAGCGAGCTGAACCGTGTACCTGATCGACTTCGTCGTCAATCCTCTCGAATACACCTTCATGCAGCGTGCGTTGTTGGTGACCGTCACCGCCTCGATCGTCTGCGCAGTGTTGAGCTGCTGGCTCGTACTCATCGGCTGGTCACTGATGGGAGACGCCGTATCGCACGCGGTACTCCCCGGCGTCGCCCTGTCCTATCTGCTGGGTGCGCCGTTCGCCATCGGCGCGCTGCTGTTCGCACTCATCGCGGTCGGTGCCATCGGGGTGGTTCGCAACACCACCATCGTCAAGGAGGACGCCGCGATCGGCGTCGTGTTCACCACGTTGTTCGCCCTCGGCGTCGTCCTGATCTCCAAGTTTCCGAGCCAGATCGACCTCAACCACATCTTGTTCGGAAACCTGCTCGGGGTGTCGCAGTCGGACATGATCCAGGTGTTCGTGCTCGGCGGGCTGGCGTTGGCCGTGATGGTGATCAAGCGTCGCGATTTCACTCTGTTCGCCTTCGACCGCACGCAGGCTCGCGCGGTCGGTATCAATCCGAGCGTGATCTCGGCCGCGATGTTGACGCTGCTCGCGCTGACGACCGTCGTGGCGCTACAGGCCGTCGGCGTCATCCTGGTCGTCGCCATGCTGATCACACCCGGCGCAACCGCATACCTACTCACCCACAGCTTCGGCCGCATGCTGATGATTGCCCCCGCCATCTCGGTGGGCTGCGCCCTGGTCGGTATCTACGCCAGTTTCTATCTCGACGTCTCCTCGGGTGGCAGTGTGGTGCTGGCTCAAGGCCTGGTGTTCGTGCTGGCGTACCTGTTCAGCCCGGCGCAGGGCATCGTCACGCGCGCTCTGCGCCGCCGAGGACAGGTGACGGTGACTCCGGCCGGGTGAGATGTCTTTTTCCATTGGATTGCCTAAGCTCGGCGACGTGGCGCAACGAAAAGACGATCCAGCTCCGGCCGACGAGGGCGTCCAGCTGTCCGCAGTTGCGCAGGACTACCTCAAGGTCATCTGGACGGCCAGCGAATGGAGTGAAGACTCCGTCAGCACCAAGATGCTCTCCGAACGAATCGGCGTGTCCGCTTCCACGGTGTCCGAGGCGATTCGCAAACTCGCCGATCAGGGCATGGTGGACCACGCCCGGTACGGTGCCATCTCACTCACCGAGAAGGGCCGACTGGCGGCCATCGGCATGGTCCGTCGACATCGCCTCATCGAGACCTACCTCGTTCGCGAACTCGGGTACGGCTGGGACGAGGTCCACGACGAGGCAGAAATCCTCGAACATGCGGTATCCGATCTGATGATGGATCGGATAGACGCCAAACTCGGCCACCCCGAACGAGATCCACACGGGGACCCGATTCCGTCGGCCAACGGATCCATCGACACGCCGTCCGCAACCAGACTGAGCGAGTACCTCGACGGTCAGTCGGGACGAGTGGCTCGTATCTCCGATTCGGACCCCGCAATGCTCCGGTACTTCGATTCGGTCGGCATCGAGCTCGATCTACCGATCACCGTGGTCGAACGACGCGACTACGCCGGCACGGTGGCGATCGAACTCGCCCGACGCGGCAGCACGGAGTCCATCGATCTCGGTCACCGCGCCGCCGAAGCGATCTGGATGGTTCCGGCCACCTGAGCGGTGCAGTCCCCTCGGTCGCAGGGCCGACTCGAACGGGAAATCAGTACCCGCGCAGTGTTGCCGGCCGCACCACCATCACCGAGCTCGCCCGCTTGCCCTTTTCCTGCAGCAACGCGATGGTGTGCCCGGTGGGATCGACAGCCGCGTAGACCCCCTCGATTCCGACGGGATCGAGCCAGCGTCCCTGGCTGAGCGACTCCGCTTCGGCGGCATCGATCTGTCGGTGCGGAAATGCGGTGCGCGCGGCCTCGTCTATATCGAGGCCCACAGCGGGATTCTCGGCCAATTCCTCGAGCGTCACGGCGTGGTCGAGCGTGAACGGCCCGACCCTGGTTCTGCGCAGAACCGTCAGGTGACCGCCGACGCCCAGTGCTGCGCCGAGATCCCGTGCGAGCGCGCGCACGTACGTCCCCGACGTGCAGTCCACCTCGACATCGAGGTCGACGAACCGGCCATCGGAATCGACGACGTCGCGGCGAGCCGTCACGTCGAAGCGAGTGACAGTGACCTTGCGAGCGGCGAGGGTGAACTCCTCACCGGCGCGCGAGAGCTTGTGTGCCCGCTGACCGTCGACCTTGATGGCACTGACACTGGCCGGAACCTGCTCGATGTCACCGGTGAGTGCGGCAACCCCGGCCGCGATGTCCGAATCCGAGACATTCGTGGCCGGGACGTCGGCGAGCACCTCACCCTCGGCGTCATCGGTCGTCGTACTGCGCCCCAGTCGCACGGTGGCGGTGTACGACTTGGTCGTCAGCGTCAGCAGTCCGAGCATCTTGGTCGCGCGCTCGACGCCCAGAACCAGCACCCCGGTCGCCATGGGGTCCAACGTCCCCGCATGACCGACCTTTCTGGTCTGCAACAACTTTCGGCACGACGCGACGACATCGTGACTGGTGACGCCCGGCCCCTTGTCGACCACCAACACACCGGCACCGACGAGACCGGACGAGATCTTTCCGCGAGCACTCACGAGAGTGCATTGTGCCAGGCGCGACGAGCCGGTCGTCACATCACCGAGATCGCCGTCATCACCAAACCGTCGGACACCATCCATCGACCGTCGAAAGCCGTCAGCGGAGGTCCGGATACGGTGTCGCCCGGGACCAGCAGTTCGGATCGAAACGTTCCCGAGATGTCGTCACCGGTGCCGGTGCGCTCGAACGTGATGTGCGCGTCCTCGAACCCCAGCCAGCGACCGGTCAGCGGCTCCCAGGCCTTGTACGTCGCCTCCTTGGCGCAGAACAACACTCGATCCCAGTGGACGTCTTCTCGGCCCGCTGTCGAGAGCCACTCGCGCTCGGCTTCGAGGCTGACCGCGTCGAGCACACCGTCGGGAAGAGGTCCGTGCGGCTCGGCATCGATTCCCACCGAGCGAACCTGCATGGCGTAGCCCAGAACGGCACCGCGGTAGCCGTCGCAATGCGTCAACGACCCCACCACTCCCTTCGGCCACTGCGGTGCGCCGGAGGTGCCGCGCATGATCGGCGCGGGCTCCACACCGAGCTTCTGCATCGCCACACGCGCGCAGTGTCGAGCCGAGGTGAACTCACGCTTGCGCTTGTCCACCGCCTTGGCGACCAGCGGCGCTTCGAGTGGGTGCGGCATCAAACCCGGTGGATCGGTGAACAATTCGGCCGAGACAACACCATTGGGGAGAATCGATTCGATCACTGGCCTGCCCTCATCTTCTCGACCTCTGCCTCCATCTCGGGCGTCACGGTGAAGTGCCCGCCCCATTTGTTCAACGTGCCCGGCGGATACTCGGGAACCGGAAGAATTTGGCGCAGAACGTTGTTCGGCAGTCCACGGCGCTGCCATTCGCGCGGGTAACCCACCGAGACCTCCTCGAAGCGGACGCCGTCGTAGTAGGTGGTCCGCGGGATGTGCAGGTGACCGTACACCGAGCAGATCGCGTTGTACCTGGTGTGCCAGTCCGCCGTCAGCGTCGACCCGCACCACAGGGCGAACTCCGGGTAGAACAACACCTCGGTCGGCTGACGCACCATCGGAAAGTGGTTGATGAGCACGGTGGGAACCGTGGTGTCCAGCGCGTCGAGGCGCTCACGTGTGGCGTCGATGCGGGCATGGCACCAGGCATCGCGCGTCGCATACGGCTGAGAGGACAGCAGGAACTCGTCGGTGGCGACGACGTTCTTCTCGCGCGCGATCGCCAGCCCGTGCTCCTTGTCCCGCGCACCCTGCGGGAGAAACGTGTAGTCGTAGAGCAGGAACATCGGCACTATCGTCGCGGGTCCACCTTCGCCTTCCCAGAGCAGGTAGGGATCCTCGGGAGTGACGACGTCGATCTCGCGGCAGAGATTGACCAGGTATTCGTACCGAGCTGCTCCGTGGATCTGAACGGGGTCCTTCACCGTCGTCCACAACTCGTGATTGCCCGGAACCCAGATCACTTTCGCGAAGCGGCTGCGCAGCAGCTCGAGCGCCCACTTGATGTCGTCGGTCTTCTCCGAGACGTCTCCGGCGACGATCAGCCAATCCTCGGGTGACTCGGGATGAATGTCCTCGGTGACAGATCGATTGCCTCGATGTCCGACATGGATGTCGCTCACTGCCCATAACTTGGCTGCCACTGATGATCCCTTCCGATGCACTCGGCCGCCGACGTCGAATCGCCACAACCGCCCGAGAACGTATGAACCTCCAATACTCCCCGGAGATTCCGCAGCGGTGCACGCGGGGTGAACCGCTGCGGTTCGTTGGACGGCTCCGAAAGGAGGCTTCACGCAGCAACGACCGCAGATTCGGGTATATGGTGCCATCAATGACGATTTTGCGGATATTTGCAGGAAACGGCATCGTGCGATGACGGCACCGCCGATACGCGTACGCGACGCCGCCGCACTGCTCGGAGTCAGCGACGACACCGTCCGCCGGTGGATGGACAGCGGGACCCTGCCCTCCCACGACGACGAAACGGGTCGCAAGGTCGTCGACGCGCGTGCTCTCGCGCAGTACGCCCGCGAGACCGCCGCTCCCCCGCCCGAGGTGGCGTCGGGCGGTAGCTCTGCCCGGAACCGACTCGTGGGGCTGGTCACCGACGTGGTCTCCGACGCGGTCATGAGCGAGGTCCGCATGCAGTGTGGGCCGTTCACCATCGTGTCCCTGATGAGTACCCGGTCGGTCCAGGAATTGGGGCTCGAACCGGGCTCCATCACCGTCGCGGTCGTCAAGGCCACGACCGTCATTGTCGAAACCCCCTAGGACCGAAGGACGATGTCAGTGAAGAACATTCGAGCGGTTCACGGTGCTCTGGTCGCGGTCGCCCTGATGCTTGCAGGGTGCGCGGCCGACCCCGCTGCCGAGGACGCTCCGCAGGACGGGGGTTCGAGCACGCTGACCGTGTTCGCGGCGGCATCACTGCGCTCGACGTTCACCGCCCTCGGCACCCGATTCGAGGAGGAACATCCCGGCACCACCGTCGATTTCAGCTTTGCGGGCTCCTCCGATCTGGCCGCGCAACTGGTCAACGGTGCACCTGCCGACGTGTTCGCCTCTGCCGATACCAAGAACATGAGCACGATCGTCGATGCCGGCCTCGTCGCCGGAGACCCGGTCGATTTCGCCACCAACACCCTCACCATCGTCACTGCCCCGGGTAACCCGAAGGCTGTCCGGTCGTTCGTCGATCTGGCGAATCCCGATGTGCTGACGGTGATCTGCGCGCCTCAGGTGCCGTGCGGCGCGGCCACGGCAGCCATCGAGAACGCCACCGGAACCGACATCCCGGCCGTCAGCGAGGAGTCGTCCGTCACCGACGTTCTGGGCAAGGTCACCTCCGGTCAGGCCGACGCCGGACTGGTGTACGTCACCGATGCCACGGGGGCCGCAGACGCCGTCACCGCCGTGCCTTTCCCGGAATCGAGCGGGGCGGTCAACACCTATCCGATCGCAGCATTGAGCGGATCCGACAACGTGGACACGGCCCGCCCCTTCACCGACTTCGTCGCCGGACCGATCGGCCGTGAAGTGCTGACGCAGGCCGGTTTCGCGGCACCGTGACCGGGCACGCCGCGGGCACAGGTCCGACCGTAGGTGTGCCCGGGTGGGTATTCGTCCCTGCCGCTGCCGGAGCACTTCTCGTCGTCGCGCCGTTGGCCGCGATGTTCACCCGGATCGACTGGACGAACTTCTTCGGGCTCATCACGTCCGAGTCCGCAGTAGCCGCACTGCTGTTGAGTCTGAAGACGGCATCGGCGAGCACGGTGTTGTGCGTGCTCCTGGGCGTACCGATGGCGACGGTCCTCGCCCGCAGTTCGTTTCGCGGTCTGTCGACGCTGCGTTCCCTCGTCGTCCTCCCCCTGGTGCTCCCCCCGGTGGTCGGCGGCATCGCCTTGCTCTACACGTTCGGTCGCCAAGGGCTACTGGGCGAACATCTCGATGCCTTCGGAATCCGGATCGCGTTCACCTCGACGGCCGTGGTGCTCGCCCAGGCCTTCGTGTCGTTGCCCTTCCTGGTGGTCAGCGTCGAGGGCGCGCTGCGCACTGCCGGGGACCGATACGACGTGGTGGCCGCAACCTTGGGCGCACCCCCTACGACGGTCCTGCGCCGCGTCACCCTCCCCTTGATCCTGCCCGGGTTGACGTCCGGAATCGTTCTCGCGTTCGCGCGCGCATTGGGCGAGTTCGGCGCGACGCTGACGTTCGCCGGTTCTCTCGAGGGAGTGACCAGAACCCTGCCCCTCGAAATCTATCTGCAACGCGAGTCCGACCCCGACGCGGCGATAGCCCTGTCGCTCGTCCTCGTCGTCGTCGCGGCAGTGGTGGTCCTGGCCGCTCGCGGTACTCGAACGACGGGAACACCATGAGTTCGCTACACCTGCGCGCCACCGTCGCAGCCCGGGGCGTCGATCTCGAGCTGGATGTCGCCGAGGGTGAAACAACGGCGATCCTGGGACCGAACGGCGCAGGTAAATCCACACTGCTGCAGCTCGTCGCGGGCCTAATGCCCCCCGACGACGGCATCGTCCGCCTGGGCGAGGACGTTCTGACCGACACGACCGCAAGGACAGCCGTTCCGGTGCACGCCCGCGGCATCGCGACTCTGGCACAGGAGACACTGCTGTTTCCTCACATGACCGCACGGACGAACGTCGCATTCGCACCACGTAGTTCCGGCGCCGACCGGAGGACGGCCAGGGCAGTGGCCGATCGATGGCTCGACGCAGTCGGAGCCTCTCACATGGCCGAGCGCCGCCCGGCACAGCTGTCCGGGGGCCAAGCTCAGCGGGTTGCCATCGCCCGCGCACTCGCCGCCGATCCCCGACTCCTCCTGCTCGACGAACCGCTCGCCGCGCTCGACGTCGACACGGCCCCGGCCATCCGAAGACTGCTGCGCACCGTACTCCGAGAGAACGGTCGTACGGCACTGATCGTCACCCACGATCTGCTCGACGTCGTCGCACTCGCAGACACCGTTGCCGTCGTCGACGGTGGACGCGTCGTCGAACGCGGGTCGGTCGCCGACGTTCTCACCGCCCCGCGAAGCGAGTTCGGTGCTCGCATGGCCGGGGTCAATCTGATCTCGGGCCACGCACTCACCGTCGGCGACACCACCGCGCTGCGCACGCCGTGGGACACCGTCGTGCACGGCTCGGGGCAACACGGTTCCGGGACGCCGGTGGTCGCAGTCTTCTCCCCCGCTGCGGTTTCGGTACACCTCACCGCGCCGCACGCCAGCCCGCGCAACGTCTTCGAAGTAGTCATCGAGGAGATGGAAGTGCAGGGCTCGGGCATCCGCGTCCGAGCTCGTCCGCACCCCGACGGCACACCGGGTATCGCGGCTGACATCACCGCCGCCGCGGTATCGGAGCTGGGCCTCGAACCCGGCCGACGGGTGTTCTTCGTCGTCAAGAGCCGCGAGGTGGTGCTGCATCCGGCCCTGGTGTCACGGCGGTGATGCATGCGAACGCGATCAGTCTCGCAGTTGCCGATCGCTACCGGTCACGAGCCATTTACCCGATAGCACTCGACCGGCGACCGCGACCATGCGCAGGCAGACGAACACACCCAGACCCAGCCAGATGCCCACGACACCCCAGTCGAACACCAGGGCAGACCAGATGAACGGCAGGAACCCGACGACCGCACACGCCATCGTGGCGTTACGCAAGAACGCGGCATCGCCGCTGCCCAACAGCACCCCGTCCAACGCGAACACCACACCGGCGACCGGAATGATCGCCACGAAGATCCACCAGATCGCCTGCATCTGATCGATCACCGAGACGTCGGTGGTGAACAATCCCGGGACGACCGGCTGCCCGGCGGCGAACACCGCCGCCAGGACCACCGCGAAGACCGTCGACCATGCCGTCAACCGGCGAGCGAGCGCACGCGCGTCCTCGGTCCTGCCCGCGCCCAGAGCCGCTCCCACGAGTGTCTGCGCGGCGATGGCCAACGAGTCGAGCATCAACGACACCAGGTTCCACAGATGCAGCACCACCTGATTTGCCGCCACCGACGCGGCACCGAACCTCGACGCGACCGCTGCGGCAGACAGGAAACACGCCTGGAACGCGAGACTGCGCACGATCAGATCGCGGCCGAGCACCAGCTGCGCCCGCATGACCGACCAGTGTGGGCGCAACGGCGCACCAGACCGCCCGAGGGCACCGACGAACAGAGCGCCTGCGACACCTTGGCCGATGACGTTCGCAACGGCCGAGCCCACCAATTCGAGCCGGGGAAATCCGAGCAGGCCGTGGACGAGGAGTGGACACAACACCGCCGACACGCCGAAACCGAGCACGACGAACCGCAACGGTGTCGTCGTGTTCTGCACGCCGCGCATCCAGCCGTTCCCGGCCAGCGATACCAGAATGAACGGCACACCCACCAGCGCCACGCGCAGCCACAGAAGTGCCTCCGCGGCGATGTCACCGCCACCGGCAAGTAGCGACACGACGGGGGCGGCAAACAACTGGACCACGAGGACGATCGCGAGACCGATCGCCACCGCCAGCCACGTCGCCTGCACCCCTTCCCCGACGGCGTCGCGCTCACGACCGGCACCGTGCATGCGCGCCGCACGCGCAGTGGTTCCGTAGGACAGGAAGGTCAGCTGCGTGCTGACCTGAGCGAGGACGAGCCCCCCGATCGCCAGGCCGGCCAGAGCCAACGCGCCGAGCCGGCCGACGACCGCCGCGTCGAAGAGGAGGTAGAGGGGTTCGGCGGCCAGAACTCCGAGCGATGGAAGCGACAGCCCGAGAATTCTGCGAGCCGTGACAGGGGTGGAACTCACGACGCCGACAAGGCCTCACGGAGCGCATCGATCACGTCGGGGAGCTCACCGGTCGCGGTGTAGCCCGCGGCGTTGTGATGCCCACCGCCGCCGAGCCCGGTCGCCACTGCAGATACGTCCACCTGCGTCTTGGATCTGAGCGACACCACCCAGACCGACCCGAAATCCTGCTGCTTCAACACCGCGGCCACCTCCGCCTCGGAGGTGGTCCGCACGATGTCGATGACACTCTCGATCTCCTCCGACCTCAGACCGGCCGAATCCTCGCTCCGGATGACGGCGTACACGAGCCCCCGTCCGCCCGCCGCGTCGGGCAGCAACTCGGCCGAACCCAGTACCGCCCCGAGCATCGGCAGCCAGTCGAAGGGGTGCGTATCGAGGAGGCGACGGGCGATACGTGCACCGTCGATGCCGGTCGCGAGCAATCTCTCCGCGAGCAGATGCGAACCCGGCCGCACCCACCGGAACGACCCGGTATCGGTGACCAGACCCGCGAACAGCAGATGCGCCAGGTCCGCATCGATGTCGACACCCCACCGATCCAGCAGGCGGACGATCACGGCCGTGGTGGACTCGGCGGACGCGTGGACGACGTTCAGTGTTCCGAACCGCGTGTTGCTCCGGTGATGGTCGATGACCAGGGACTCCGATGCGGAGTCGAGTCGCTCGCCGAGCGAACCGAGTCGACCTCGGCTTCCGGCGTCCACTGTGACCACCAGATCGACCGATTCGGCCACCTTCTCCGGCTCCACCAGCAGATGCCGGTTCGGTAGCTCTTCCATCGATTGAGGCAGAAACGCGGGCGCGGCGAACGCCACCTGCACCTGCGCGCCGCGACGTTCGAGTACCGAACCGATTGCCAATCCGCTGCCGATCGTGTCGGCATCCGGCTGGACATGGCAGAGCACGGTCACCGAGGAAGCGCGCTCGAGCATCTCGATCGCACGCGCCAGATCCTCGTCCAGCTCGAACTCCGAACCAGAGCCATCGGACATCTCAGTCGGCTTCGGCTGGCTCGACGGCTTCTGCATCGCCGCGATCCGCGGGGGACTCCTCGCGGGGAGCCTTGTACGGGTCCGGGTCTCCGGCGGGCTTCGCGTTCGCCCGGGCGCGAGCCAGCTCCTCGTCGGCTGCGCGAGCGCGTTCGAGCAGCTCTTCCATGTGCCGGGCGGTGTCGGGGACGGTATCCGTCACGAACGTCAGCGTCGGAGTGAACCGCACACCGGTACCGGCTCCGACCTTCGAGCGGAGAACGCCCTTGGCCTTCTCCAGACCCGCCGCAGCTCCCTGCAGATCGGGCGGGGTATCGAGATCCTCGCCCATCACGGTGTAGTACACCGTGGCGTCGTGCAGGTCGGCCGTCACCTTCGTGTCGGTGATGGTCACGAACGCCAACCGTGGATCTTTGATCTCGTGGTCGATCGCCGTCGCAACGATAGCGGCGATTCGCTTGGACAACTTACGAGCCCTGGCCTGATCCACCACGACAATCACACTCCTCTTTCATGGCCGGACGTCACGACAGTGCGACGTCTAGGCGATTACGCTCCAACATTCGCCGAACACGTTCGACGAACTCCCCGATCTAATCCTCGGGGCCGAAAATTCTTCGGCGTACTGCCAACAGTTCCAGATCCTGACGCTCGGCGACGTGCCGCTCGCACTCGTCGAGCTTGTCGTGCAACAGGTCGACGTTCGTGCCCGCCGCTGCCACGCCCAACATCGAACGCCGAATACGTTCTCGCTCACCGGTTTCGGCGGCAGACACTCCCAGCCTCTGCAGATCGCCGAGAACCGGTTCCACCATCGACCGTTTCTCGGCGAGCGAACGCACGTCCCCCAACAACACGTCCAACTCCAAAGCACCCAGATACACGCTGACGTCGCCCCTTCGATCAGCTCCGACGACAAAGCCGGTGGCGGTACATATGTCGTACCACCACCGGCTCGTCCCCGGAGTGCAGTGTCACTCCCCTGGCTTCACCACCGAGCCGACGCGACCGGGAACGGAGCTGTTCAGCTCCGGACCTGTTCTAGTCGCGCGGCTTTTCACGGAGCTCGTACGCCTCGATGACATCGCCCACCTTGATGTCGGAGTACGTCACCGTCAAACCACACTCGTATCCCTCACGAACCTCGACTGCGTCGTCCTTCTCGCGGCGAAGCGAGGAGATCGTCACGGTCTCGGCCACGACCGCATTGTCGCGGAGCAGGCGCGCCTTGGCGTTGCGACGGATCGTACCGGAGGTGACGAGGCAACCGGCGATGTTTCCGACCTTCGAGGAACGGAACAGCGCGCGGATCTCGGCCTGGCCCAGAGCGACCTCTTCGTAGATCGGCTTGAGCATGCCCTTGAGGGCCTTCTCGATCTCGTCGATGGCCTGGTAGATCACCGAGTAGTACCGAATGTCGACGCCCTCGCGGTTGGCGAGTTCGGTTGCCTTGCCCTCGGCCCGCACGTTGAAGCCGATGATGATCGCGTTGGATGCCGACGCCAGGTTGACGTTGGTTTCCGTGACGCCACCGACACCGCGGTCGATGACGCGCAACTCGACTTCGTCGTCGATCTGGATACCGAGCAAGGCCTCTTCGAGCGCCTCGACGGTTCCCGAGTTGTCACCCTTGAGGATCAGGTTGAGCTGCGAAGTCTCCTTCAGAGCTGCATCGAGATCGTCGAGGCTGATGCGCTTGCGACTCTTGGCCGCCAGAGCATTGCGCTTACGGGCATTACGGCGATCGGCGATCTGACGGGCGATCCGGTCCTCGTCGACGACCAGAAGGTTGTCGCCTGCACCGGGCACCGACGTGAAGCCGATGACCTGAACGGGCCGGGACGGCATCGCTTCGGTGACGTCCTCGCCGTGCTCGTCGACCATGCGACGCACGCGGCCGTAGGCATCGCCGGCGACGATCGAGTCACCGACGCGCAGCGTTCCGCGGGCGATGAGCACGGTGGCCACCGGACCGCGACCGCGGTCGAGGTGTGCCTCGATGGCGACACCCTGGGCATCCATGTCCGGGTTGGCACGCAGATCGAGTGACGCATCGGCCGTCAGCAGCACCGCTTCGAGGAGGGCATCGATGTTGGTGCCCTGCTTGGCGGAGATGTCGACGAACATCGTCTCGCCGCCGTATTCCTCGGCGACCAGACCGTATTCGGTCAGCTGCTGCCGGATCTTGTCCGGGTTCGCGCCTTCCTTGTCGATCTTGTTGACCGCGACCACGATCGGCACGTCGGCCGCCTGGGCGTGGTTGATGGCTTCGACCGTCTGCGGCATGACACCGTCGTCGGCCGCGACCACGAGGATCGCAAGGTCGGTGGCCTTGGCACCACGAGCACGCATGGCCGTGAAGGCCTCGTGACCGGGGGTGTCGATGAAGGTCACGAGACGCTCGTTGCCTTCGAGCTCGGTCAACACCTGGTACGCACCGATGTGCTGCGTGATGCCGCCGGCCTCGCCTTCGCGCACCGTGGTGTTACGAATCGAGTCGAGCAGTCGAGTCTTACCGTGATCGACGTGGCCCATGACGGTGACCACCGGGGGACGCTGCTCGAGATCTTCCTCGCCGCCGGCATCTTCGCCGTAGGTGAGGTCGAACGAATCGAGCAGTTCGCGATCCTCGTCCTCGGGACTGACGACCTGCACGACGTAGTTCATCTCGCCGCCGAGAAGCTCCAGCGTCTCGTCGTTGACCGACTGCGTCGCGGTGACCATCTCACCGAGGTTGAACAGTGCCTGCACGAGTGCAGCGGGGTTGGCGTCGATCTTGTCTGCGAAGTCCGACAGCGATGCTCCGCGGGCGAGACGAATGGTCTCGCCGTTGCCGCGGGGCAGCCTGACGCCGCCGACTGCGGGAGCCTGCATGCTCTCGTACTCGGCGCGTTTCGCCCGCTTCGACTTGCGACCGCGGCGGACTGCTCCGCCGGGCCGACCGAACGCACCTGCGGCTGCGCCACGCTGACCGGGACGGCCACCGCCGCCGGGACGGCCACGGAAGCCACCTGCGGGAGCGCCGCCTGCCGGTGCACCACCGGGCGCGCCGGGAGCGCCACCGCCGCGGTAGCCACCGCCACCGCCGCCGCCCGGACGTCCACCCGGTGCGCCGCCGGGGCGACCGGGACGTCCTGCTGCGGGGCCGGGACGTGCCGAACGAGTCGGCATCGCACCCGGATTGGGGCGGGGAGGCATGGAGCCCGGGCTGGGCCGAGGTCCGGCCTGACCCGGTGCGGGACGGGGGCCGCCCTGTCCGGGAGCCGGACGAGCGCCGCCTGCCGGTGCGGCCGGACGGGGTCCGCCCTGTCCGGGAGCCGGTCGTCCGCCGCCGGGGCGCGGAGCACCGGCACCGGGAGCGGGTCGCGGGGCCGGTCGTTCGACCGGAGCCGACGAGTACGGATTGTTTCCGACGCGCGGAGCCTTCGGGCCGGGCTTGGGGCCAGGACCAGCGGGCTTGGGGGCGGCCGGAGCCGACGCTGTTGCCTCGGCCGACGCGGCAGGTGCCTGCTCGACCGGAGCAGCGGGTGCTGCCGGACGAGGGGTGGGCGCAGCCGGTGCCGGCGTGGGCGCAGCGGCCGGTGCCGACGGGGCAGCGGGAGCTACCTCAGCGGGCGACTGCGCTGCCGGAGCTTGCGCTGCGGGTGCCTGTGCAGCGGGGGCCTCGGGCTCGGCCGGGCGGGATGCCGGCTTGGGTCCGGGACGAGGTCCACTCGGCTTTGCTGCGCCGGGCTTCGCGGCGGAATCCGACGCACGATCTGCTGCTGCGCGACCGTTGGGTGCTGCTGCACCGGACGCCGGCGCGTCCGCGTTTGCGGACGGGAAGGATTCACGAAGTCGACGAGCCACGGGGGCTTCGACTGTGGATGATGCGGACTTGACGAACTCGCCTTGCTCTTTGAGCCGTGCGAGTAGTTCCTTACTGGTGACACCGAGTTCTTTTGCCAACTCGTGCACGCGGGCCTTGCCTGCCACTGCTCTCCTCACTGAGAGGCCGAGCGAGGCTTGGTGCCCGCACGACCTCGGGTTATCTCCGATGGACGTTCATCGTTGGTGCTTCACGGTGTGCTCATCAGTGCTGTTGCCTGTTCTTGTCGACGGGTGTTGCTCTTGTCGTGTTCTCGCCGTGCAGCCGTTCGTGCTCGTCGAGCACGAACGATACTGCGGACGATTCCACATTTCCCGATATCCGAAACGCGCGGCCGAAGACTCGGCGACGTTCCGCATTGTGCAGGCATTCTCGGTTGTAGTGCAACCAAGCACCACGACCGGACATCGAATGCCGGATGTCGGGGACGAGAGCGAATTCGTACGAACCAGCTTCTCGAACCACGATCCTCAACAGATCGGCGGCCGGCACTCGCTCCCTGCACCCGACACATGTACGAATCGGCCGGCTTGTCACAACCGGATTCTCGCGTTCACGTCTCCGAGCGGAGAGGTCGTTACCGAACCATCGACCACTCTACCGCTGTATTGCCTCGATCTCCGCATTCCGGCCCTAGGCGCTGGTCGTCTCGGGTGCCGCCGCGTCACTGCGGATGTCGATACGCCAACCGGTCAATCGAGCGGCAAGTCGAGCGTTCTGCCCTTCCTTGCCGATCGCCAGCGACAACTGGTACTCCGGGACCACCACTCGCGCCGCGCGAGCGGCTGCGTCCACCACGGTCACAGACACAACCTTCGACGGCGACAGTGCATTCCCGACGAACGTCGCCGGGTCCTCGTCGAAGTCGATGATGTCGATCTTCTCGCCGGCCAGTTCGCTCATCACATTCCGCACGCGCTGCCCCATCGGCCCGATACATGCGCCCTTGGCGTTCAGGCCCGAGACCGTCGACGCGACCGCGATCTTCGAGCGGTGCCCCGATTCACGCGCTACCGCCACGATGTCGACCGAACCGTCGGCGATCTCGGGCACCTCGAGCGCGAACAACTTGCGCACCAGATTGGGGTGTGTGCGCGAGAGCGTGATCTGCGGGCCGCGGTTGCCCCGCGCGACTCCGACGACGTAGCACTTGATGCGCTCACCGTGCTCGTACGTCTCCCCCGGAACCTGCTCGGCGGGCGGAAGCAGGCCGTCGGCCCCGTTCGCCTCGCTGCCGATCCGGACGATGACGGTGCCCTTGGCGTTGGCGCGCGTATCGCGCTGAATGACGCCGTTGACGATTTCACCCTCGTGGGTCGAGTACTCCCCGAAGGAGCGCTCGTGCTCCGCATCGCGCAAACGCTGCAGAATCACCTGACGAGCGGTGGTGGCAGCGATCCGGCCGAAGCCTTCCGGCGTGTCGTCCCACTCGGAGATCAGATTGCCCTCGGCGTCGAACTCCTTGGCCATCACCCGGACGGAACCGGTCTTGCGATCGACGTCGATTCGCGCGTTGGACTGGTGCCCCTCGGTGTGCCGGTAGGCGGTCAACAGCGCGGTCTGGATCGTCGAGATCACCATCTCGATCGGAACGCCCTTGTCCGCCTCGATGGCGCGCAGAGCTGCAATATCGATATTCACTTGTCCGACCCTTCTTCCGGTGCTTCCACATTCACGATTTCGTCGGTGTTCGCGGGTGACGGCCTACCGCCCACCACGCCGCCCGCCAGATCCATCTCTTCTGCGGTCGGCCGCGAAAATTCTACCTGCACAACAGCTTTCACAACATCGGCCAGCGCGATCGATCGTGTCGAGAGAACTCCCTTGTCCTTGATCACGAGGGCAACCGAGTCACCGTCGAGAAGTCCGACGCGGCCCTCGACCTTGCCGTCGGCGAGTTCGATCCGCACCTTGCGTCCACGCGCGCGACGCCAATGCCGTGGTTGTGTCAACGGGCGATCGATTCCGGGAGTGGTGACCTCGAGGGTGTACGGCGCTTCGCCGAAATCGGTCACGCCGTCGAACACATCGGAGATCACCCGGCTCAACTCCGGCAGCGCGTCGAGGTCGACGCCGTCTTCACGGTCGACCATGATGCGCACGGCACTGTGCTTACCGGCAGCGACCACGTTCACGTCCTCGAGGTCGTAGCCCCGATCTCGAACCAGGTCGCCGAGCAGTTCGACAACCCTTTCCTGGGACGGAACAGGCATGTCGCGAACTCCTCGTGTGTAGTTGTCGGCAATGCGGCACAGGTGCGCCGGACCGCGTTTGGTGAACCAACAGACTACCGCCCCGCAGGTGGTGCTCGCGACCACGCACGGCCGAGGCGACACACGGGCACGGCGCGTGTCGCCTCGAGGGTCCGACACGGTCGAGGGTCTGGCACGATATCGGGGTGCCCACGCCGACCGCCCCTCTCTCGTTGAACAGACGTGGGTTGTTCCGGCTCGCCGGTGCCGCCGTACTCACAGCGGCCACGGCGTCGACCGTCACGGCTTGCGGCGCGGAGGAAATCTCCGGTCCCGCACTCGATTCTCTGACGGCACAGTTGCGCTCCGCTCGCTCCGACGCCGCGGCTGCGTCTTCGGCGGCAACGGTCGCTCCCGATTACGCAGGAGCTCTCGGCGTGGTCGCGGCCCAGCGGACCGAACATGCGGATGCACTCGAGACCGAGATCGCCCGGGCTACCGGAGCGACCACCGACACCTCGTCGACGACTGCCACGACGACCACGAGCGCGGCCCAGTCCGCGCCGCCACCCGATCTCGGCGCGGTGCGCGATGCGCTGACCGCCTCGGCACGCAGTGCGGCGACCGCCGCCCGCGACGAAAGCGGTTATCGCGCCGGCCTTCTCGGGTCGATCAGTGCCTCGTGCACGGTGTTCGCTCAGGTGGTACTCGCATGAGCGATCTCGGACCCGAACAACAGGGGCTCGTCGATGCACTCGTCGCCGAGTACGCAGCCGTCTTCGCGTACGGGATCGTCGCGGCGTTCTCCAACCCGACCCGAGCAGACATGGTGGCCGCGTGCACCGCGGCACACCGAGCGCGTCGAGACTCGACCATCGACGCACTCCGCGCGGCCAGCGTCACAGCGCCCCTGCCCGATCCGGCATACGCGTCGCCGTTTCCGGTGACCGATGCGATCTCGGCTGTGCAGCTCGCTGTTCAGGCAGAGATCGACACGAGTGTGGCGTGGCGCTCGGCCGTCGAGCGCAGTCGATCCGGCGGCACTCGCGAGATGGGCGTCCAGGCACTGACCGAGGCCGCGGTCAGACTGGCCACATGGCAGCAGATCCTGGGTGTCATCCCGTCGTCGACGGCTTTTCCCGGTCAGCCGTGACCACGTCGTCCGCCGGACCGGCGGAACGACCCGGCATGAACAGTGCCGCAACCAATCCGATCGCCACCGCCCCTGCGCCTACGAGTAGAGCGGGTGCCAACGCGTCGGTGTATCCAGCGGGGGTGAGTGATCCTCCGTTTCCGATGAACACCGCCGTCAGGACGGCGATTCCGAGCGCAATTCCCACTTCCCGCACAGTGGAGTTCGCACTACTCGCCGTGGCGTGATCGTCGTCGTCCATGTCTCGCAACACTGCGGTCGCCGAGGGCGCGAAGGTCAACCCCATGCCGACTCCGGCCATCAGCAGCGCGGGCACCATCGACAGGTAGGCGGTGTCGGGTCCGAGGATCAGTGCCATCCACACCAGTGACAGCGACTGCAACGCCAGTCCGGTCACCAACAAGCCGCGCAAGCCGACTCGATCGGCCACGAGACCCGCAATGGGTGCGACCACCATAGGCGCGGCGGTCCAGGGCAATGTGCGAAGGCCCGCCTCGAACGGGCTGTAGTGCATCACTATCTGCAGGTACTGAGCAAGCAGGAACACGGCCCCGAACATGCCGAGCGAGAACGTGATTCCGACGATGTTCGCCAGCGTGAAACTGCGTGATCGGAAGAGCGTCAACGGCAGTACCGAGAACGGGGTTCGCCATGCTCGGGAGACGAACGCGAGGAGAAGCACCGCAGAGCCGACGAAGCTCGCGAGCACGGTGGTCGATCCCCATCCGTCGTCGTTGCCGTGGACCACCGCCCACACCAGCAAGAACACCCCGCCGCCCGCGAGCACCACACCCAGCAGATCGAGAGGTTGCCTGCGCCCGGTCGACTCGGTCAGGGCGATGTACGCCAGCGGTACCGCGACGAGCGCCACCGGGACGTTGATCCAGAAGATCGCTTGCCAGGAAATACCGTCGACGACCGCACCACCGACGACAGGCCCGAGTGCGACACCGAGGCCCGAGACACCGCCCCAGATTCCGATTGCCATGGCGCGCTTGGCAATCGGAACGACAGCTGCGAGCAGAGTCAGCGACAGCGGCATGATCGCCGCGGCACCGAGGCCCTGTATCGCCCGCGCGGCGATGAGCATTGCCGGACTCGTGGCGAGCGCGCTGGCCACGGAGGCCGCGGTGAACAGCGCTATCCCGCCGAGGAAGACCGCGCGCCTGCCCCAGCGATCGCCCAAGGTCGCTGCAGTGAGCATGAATGTCGCGAAGCTCAGTGTGTAGGCGTTGAGGAACCACTGCAGCTGTCCGACCGACGCATTCAGATCCTGCTGAACCACCGGCAGCGCGCTGGTCATCACCAGATTGTCGAGGGTCGCCATGAACATGGGCAGGGATGCGGCGACGATTCCCAGCCACACCGGAATAGACCGAGCGGCGGGGTGCACTGCAGGCGGAGAGGCTGTAGCGGTCATGGCGAACGTCCCGTCTCGAGTTTGTAAGCATCGAATGATTACTTATGATGCGACCGTAAGTTATCGACTGATAACCTGTCAATATGTCCGACACTCCCACGCCCAAGCCCCGAGCAACCCGAATGGACGCGGCCGACCGTCGAGAACTCGTCCTCGACGCCGCGACACGAGCGTTCGCACGCGGGGGCTTTGCCGGGACGAGCACCGATGCGGTGGCCAAGGAAGCGGGCGTCTCGCAGCCGTATGTGGTTCGGATGTTCGGAACCAAAGTCGAATTGTTTCGGCTGGTCTTCCAACGCTCCATCGACGGCATCATGACGGCATTCGACGCAGTGCTCGCTTCGGGGCCTCTGGACCCGACGGACGACGAGACCTGGGCCGACCTGGGCGGTGCCTACGCCGATCTGGTGGCCGATCGCGACCTCTTGATGGTCATGATGCACGGGTTCGGTGCAGGGTCGGTACCCGAGATCGGCCGCCAGGCACGAGAAGGAATGGGCGCGATCTACAACCAGATCCGCAGCGGTACCGGGTGTTCGGAAGATCAGGCTCGGCAGTTCATCGCGCACGGAATGCTGCTCAACGTCTTGTTGTCGATGCAGGCACCGGAGCATCCGGAGGACAGCGACGGACTGCACGAGATGACGATGTGCGCGTTCGGAACCAAGCTCGTCCCAGCCGATTCCGGACAGCTGTGACGCCTAGGGACGCATCTCGTACCGACCGTCGTACGTGACGACGTCGTTCCAGACCGTCTCGAATCGTGCTGCGTCCACCACCGGCTTGCGTACGGCGTCCAGCGCCCATTTCTGCTGCGCATCGGTCGACGACGGCTTTCCGTACAGCGCGACGGCGTAGCCGGAGAAGTCCCTGATCTGGAAGTCGAAGATCTGGTCCAGCATGTCGGTGGAGATCTCGTCGGCCTGTTCGAGGATCAGGTGGCCGTAGACGACGAGTGAGAACAGATGCCCCACCACGAGCAGGAAGTCGAGGTCCTGTTGCTGCGACTCGTCGGGGGCGCACTCGGCGAGGAACGACGCGAACGCCTGGGCCTGCTCGTAGAAACGACCCACGTTGGGAACACCGGAATGCTTGCGATACACCGGGTTCCAATCGTGGAACCGAACCGAACTCGCGCCGCGAGCGGGGCCTTGGGCGAAGAAGAATCCGTCGTCGACGGCGTCGGTGAACCTGGTGACCTCCGCCTGATCGGTGGGCGAGAACATGTACGCCGGCATGAACTTGAGCATCAGGGAGACGTTGACATGCACCGTTCCCTCGAGTTTCGGCAGTGTTCCGATCAGTTGCGCGGCTTCACGGAAGTAGGTGTTCTTCTCGTACCCCTTGGCGGCAATGACGTCGTGCAGCAAGCGGACCACCGTCTCGCCCTCGGACGTCACCTTGGCCTTGGTCATGGGGTTGAACAACAGGTAGCGCCGGTCGCCGGGACCCGCAGCGCGGAAGTAGTCCAGCGCACGCGCACTGAACAGCTTCATGGCGGTCAGCCGCGAGTAGGCATCGACGAATGCACTGCGCACATGGGGGAATTCGGTGACACGGTTGCCATACAGAATCCGATTGTTGGCGTGTGTGATCGCCTCGTAGAACGCGTGCTCGCAGATGCCGATCGAGCCGGTGCAGAGGTTGAACTTGCCGACGTTGACGGTGTTCAGTGCAGCCGAGAACGCGTCGGGTCCGGTATGCAGAATGTCCTCGCGGCGAACGGGATAATTCTCGAGCGAGAAGGTACTGACGTACATCTGGCCGTGAACGACGCTCTCACGCAACCGATACGCGGGATGCGAACTGTCGGCGACGAAGAAGACGTACGACTCCGGCCCGTCGATGTCGGTGCGTCTACCGAACACCGACACCATCCCCGCCACGTTGCCGTTACCGATGTAGTACTTCTCCCCCGACGCGGTGAACTCGAGGTCGTCGTCGACGGAGGGCGTCAACAGCATGTCGGTGGAGTAGACGTCGGCACCGTGTGCGCGCTCGGACAATCCGAATGCCATGACGCCGCCGCGGTCGAGCTCACGCGCTGCGCGGCGCTTGGCGTCGTCGTTGTCGCTCATCCAGATCGGGCCGAGGCCGAGCACCGTGACCTGCCAGGTGTACCAGTAGGCCAAGCCGTAGAACCCGAGAATTTCGCTCAGAGCAGCGTTGCGGGCAGCGTCCCAACGAGCGTTGGGCAACCCGTTCGCGTATTCGGCCGGCGTCGAGAACGTGGCGAACAGTTTCTGGGCTGCGACGAACTCGAGGAAGTCGGCGGGCCAGACTCCTTCGAGATCGTCGGCGAGCAGCCTGGCCTTACCGCGATCCTCGAACCAATCGATCAGTGCGCGGAGCTGACGACGAGACTCCTCGTCGAGCTCGGCGGGATCGAAAGTTGTCGGATCGAACAGCGCAAACTGAGCCACGGTGTGACCTCTCCTAGTCGTGTGACCCGAAGCTACCAGCGAGTAGACCGGCGCGTGGGGAGATCGAGCGTGGAGAGATCGGGACGGGCTGTTACGTGGTGCGCACCGCGGCGACGATCTCGTCGACCGCGGAATCGATGTCGAGTTCACGGCTCTCACCCGAGAAGCGGTCCCGGATTTCGACCTTGCCATCGGCCCAACCGCGGCCGAGGACGACGACGAGCGGAATACCGATCAGTTCGGAGTCCTTGAACTTCACGCCGGGCGAGGCCTTGCGGTCGTCGAAGAGAACCTCGATGCCCTGCGAATCGAGTTGCGTCGCAATGGATTCTGCGCCGGCGCGCGCGGCCTCGTCCTTGTTCGCGATCACCAGATGTACGTCGGCGGGTGCTACCTCCGACGGCCACCGAAGGCCCTTGTCGTCGTGCATCTGCTCGGCGATGACGGCCACCAGACGGGAGACACCGACGCCGTAGGAACCCTGTACGAGTCGCACGGGCTTGCCGGTCTCGCCGAGTACGTCGACCGAGAATGCATCGGTGTACTTGTAGCCCAACTGGAAGATGTGCCCGATCTCGATTCCGCGAGCGCTGACCAGCGGCCCCTGTCCGTCGGGTGACATGTCCCCGTCACGCACCTCGGCGGCCTCGATGGTGCCGTCGGGAACGAAGTCGCGGCCGGCCACGAGGTTCACCACGTGCTTGCCCTGCACATCGGCACCGGTGATCCACGATGTTCCGTTCACCACCCGGGGGTCGACGAGGTAGCGAACTCCGTTGGCCTGCAGCGCACGTGGCCCGATGTATCCCTTGATCAGGAACGGGTGAGCAGCAAAGTCCGCGTCGGTCAGCAATGCGAATTCGGCAGGCTCGAGCGATGCTTCGAGGCGCTTCTCGTCCACCTCACGGTCACCGGGCAGGCCGATGGCCAGCAGCTCCCACTCGCCACCGGCGGACCGCACCTTGAGCAGGATGTTCTTGAGCGTGTCGGCACCGGTGACGGTACGACCCAGATCTGCGCCGTTCGCCCACTCGACCAGCGTCGCGATGGTGGGAGTGTTGCCCGTCTCGTAGTCGACCGCGGCAGGCTGCCCCTCGATGGCGATGGGGTCCGGTGCCGGGGTCGTGACGGCCTCGACGTTGGCCGCGTATCCCGATTCGATGCACCGAACGTAGGTGTCCTCGCCGATGTCGCTCTCGGCCAGGAATTCCTCGGACGCACTTCCGCCCATCGCGCCGGACGTCGCGGCGACGATGACGTAGCTGACCCCGAGCCTGGCGAAGATGCGCTGGTAAGCGTCGCGGTGTGCGGCGTAGGACCGCTTCAGTCCGTCCTCGTCCATGTCGAAGGAGTAGGAATCCTTCATGACGAACTCGCGTCCACGCAGAATGCCGGCGCGAGGACGCTCTTCGTCGCGATACTTGGTCTGAATTTGGTACAGCGTGACCGGCAGGTCCTTGTAGGAGTTGTATTCGGCCTTGACCGTCAACGCGAACAACTCTTCGTGGGTCGGACCGAGCAGCATGTCGTTGCCCTTGCGATCCTGCAACCGGAACAATGCGTCCCCGTATTCGGTCCACCGGTTCGTCGTCTCGTACGGCTCACGCGGCAGCAGGGCGGGCAGCGAAATTTCCTGCGCCCCGATGGCATTCATTTCCTCGCGCACGACGCGTTCGACCTGTCGCAGCACCCGGAGACCCAGCGGCAGCCACGAATAGACGCCCGGCGCGATACGACGAACGTAGCCTGCGCGAACCAACAGCTTGTGGCTGTCGACCTCGGCGTCGGCCGGGTCGTCGCGAAGGGTACGAAGGAACAGCTGCGTAAGACGGGTGATCACGGGTTGTCAGACTAGTCGGTGGTGCAGCGCCTGCGGATAGGCGGCCACGAAGTGAGTAGCCTTGACCCCCGTGCTGATTCTGCTGCCTCCCTCCGAGACGAAGTCCGACGGCGGTTCCGGAGCACCTCTCGATCTGGACCGGTTGTCGTTGCCGTCCCTACTTCCGCTCCGACGAACGCTTGCTGACGCCCTGGTTCGGCTCTCCGATGACCTGGACGCGTCCATCACCGCTCTCGGTCTCGGTCCGACCCAGGTGGACGAGATCGAACGCAACGCTCGTTTGTTCACCTCGCCCACCACTCCGGCCCTGCGCCGGTACACCGGAGTGCTCTACGACGCTCTGGGGGCGTCTACCTTCACCCGTGCCGGACGTGCCCGTGCCGATGCGAGGTTGTGGATCGGGTCGGCACTGTTCGGGGCCGTCCGCGCGTCCGACCCGATTCCGGCCTACCGGCTCTCCGGCGGATCGACAATTCCCGGCTTCGGCACACTGCGATCACATTGGAAGCCGGAACTGTCCGACGCGATCCTCGCCGAGGACGAGGGCATCGTCGTCGACCTCCGGTCCGGCACCTATCAACAGCTCGGGCCCATCCCCGGTGCGATCACGGCAACGGTGCTCACCGAGAAGCCCGACGGCAGCCGATCGGTGGTGAGCCACTTCAACAAACATCACAAGGGGTTGCTCGCCCGCGCGCTGACCCTGACCACGGCCGAGCCCAGAGATGTGAAAGCTGTTGCGCGCGTAGCGTCGAAGGCGGGTCTTCGAGTCGAAGTGGCGTCGGACACCGAACTGATCGTGCTCACCGAATGAGCGCCGTTCCGGAACTGCTCAGACAGGGAGCCGAGGCGTCGGTCGGCAAGAACAAGAGTCAACGAATCGCCGACGACATCGCCGACCGTCTGGTCTCGATGCAAGCGAACGAACTCGGCACGCTGGCACTGACCAACATGATCGGCACGCTGTACGAGAACGGCTGGCAACCACTGGATCTGATGCATGTGGTCCGGCGTCAGCACACGGTGGCGGTGACGAATCTCGCTGCCGCAGCACTGCTGCACCATGCCGATCTCATCGAAGCGGACTCCCGCGCCCCGCACGATTGGGTCGATCAGATGTCGGCGATCTGCGAACAGTTCCCGATGGTGGCAGCCCGAGTCGACGCCACTCCCGACTTCCTCACGGCGTACCTCGTGGCGTCCGGCAAGTCCGACTACATCGCGGCCAGTGATCAGTGGCTCGATGTGCTCACGCTGCTCGGCCAGTGGCAAACCCTCCCCCGTTGGCCGCAACTGGGTGCCAAGCCTTCGCAGTGGCCCCGCACACGCTCGTCGGTGCCGACGACCACCGGCGCGGATTCACCGAACAGCAAGATGCTGGCCAAGATTCGCGGTCTGCTGGCCAAGGCCGATGCCACCGATTTCGCGGAGGAAGCCGAGACGCTGACCGCCAAGGCGCAGGAGTTGATGACGCGGTACTCGATCGACACGCTGCTGTTGGCCGAGGGTCATCTCGACGTTCGCGGTCGACGGGTGCACATCGACGGTCCGCACGCACCCGCCAAAGCCCAGCTCTTGCACGTCGCCGGTACTGCCAACCGGGTCAAGACGATCTGGGACGCGGAGTACGCCGTTGCGACGCTCGTGGGCGCGCCGGTAGACGTGGAACAGGCCGAGCTCGTCTTCACCTCGTTGCTGGTGCAGGCAACCCGAGCTCTCGGCCACTCGCCCGAAGCCAAGAAGCGAAAGAAGGCCGGCTCGGCCGCATTCGGCAAGGCGTTCCTCTACGCCTACGCCATCCGCATCGGAGATCGTCTCACCGATGCCGACGCGTATGCCCTCGACGAGGCGAGACAGGAATCGGGCGACCTGCTGCCGATTCTCGCGGCACAGACCGTTGCCGTGGAAGCGGAGTTCGACCGCCTCTTTCCCACCGCCAAGCCGATGCGCGGCCCGCGCCTCGATGCCGAAGGATGGGATTCGGGACGAGCCGCGGCCGACCGAGCCGATCTGTCCCGCTGAAACATTCCACGAGGTTCGTCGACCGATTCGGGAACTGTTGTAGCTTCAAGTCAGTTGAGCAGACATGAACCGAACACGCGCAGCTGCTCGACTCACCGTGCCCGTTCTGGTCGCACTGTCCGCCATCACGGCGTGCGGTACGTCGCCCTCCACCCCGGAGCCGAACGACGTCTCCGTCGCCGCGCAGTCGCCCGACGACCGCTCCGACAGCGTCACCGAATCACGCAACGAAGAAGCAGCGCTGACGCTCTTCGAATCTGCGTTCACGGCCGAAGAACCTGCCGCCGCTGCGTCGGTCGTGGCGGAGAACGCCGTCGATCGACCTGGACCAGCGGTGGGGCCCGACGCGATCGTCGCCCGATTCGAGGCCACCCGGACACGGATTCCCGGTGCACGAGCCGTCGTCAAGCATGTCGCAGCCGATGGCAGATGGGTGGCAGTGCACTGGCAGGCCACCGCTGATCCGGCATCCGAGACCACCGGTGAAGCGAACATCGACCTCTTCGCCTTCGACAGCGGCAAGGTCACCGAGCACTGGGCCATGACGCAATCCGTGCCGGCCACGTCGATGAGCGGCAACACCATGTTCAGTGACCTCTACCGCTACCCGACCGCGCCCTCCGAGCCGACCGAGGACGAGGAAGAGCGCCGACGCATGTCGGTGACGGCTACCTACGACGCGCTCTTCCGCGAACACGACGCGTCCGTGCTCGGGACCGACTTCGCCCCGTCCTACCTGCAACACAATCCGATTGCGGGCAACGGCACCGCGGCACTGCAACAGTTCTTCGCCGGCGGCGCGCAGTTCCCTGCCTCGGAATCGGTCGTCTCGCTGGCCGACGGCGATCTGGTGTGGACGTTCGCGAAAGCGCCGGGCGCAGCAGAATCCGACCCCTTCGTCGCGGGAGATATCTTCCGGTTCGACGACGCCATCGTCGAGCACTGGGACGTGGTTCCGGAGTAGCGACCGCTGTCGGTCGATGACCGCTCGCAAGGCAAAATGGACCGGTGCCCGAGACTCTCGACGACATCGTGACCAGGACATCGGAACTACTGGCCGAGCGCGACGTGGCCGCGTTGTCGACCCTGATGGCAGGTCTGTCCACGACGAACGCGGTCAGAATGCTCGAACGGGTCGACTCGGCGCAGCGGGCGGTTCTGTTTCGACTGTTGCCCAAGGACGAGGCCGTGGTCGTGTTCGAGCGTTTCGACGCGACCATTCGCAGCGAGCTGTTCGAAAGTTTGCGTAGCGACGACGTCATCGCCCTGTTCGAGAACCTCGACCCCGACGACCGAGTGGAACTGCTCGACGAGCTGCCCTCCAACATCGCGCATCGCATGATGCTCGGCCTATCGCCCGCACAACGGGCGCTCACTGCACCGATGCTGGGCTACGACCGCGGGTCGGTCGGCCGTCGAATGACTCCGGAGTACGTGCGCCTACGCAACGACACGACGGCAGCCGAGGCTCTCGACGCGGTACGAAGGACCGGTCCCGACGCAGAATCGGTGTACCTGCTGCCCATCACCGACGACCGTCGTACGTTGCTCGGTGTGGTGACGCTCGCCGATCTCGCGACGGCGGATTCGACCACGCCGGTGGGAGAGCTCCATTCGTCGCACCCGGTGGTGCGGGCGGACTCGTCGGCGGAGGTCGCGGCACGTCTGTGTTTCGAGCATCGCAGTCCGGCGGTGGTGGTGGTCGACTCCGAACAGCGCCTGATCGGCATCCTCACCCTCGAGCAGTCCTCTCGCATTCTCGAGGAGGCCGAGGACGAGGACGCAGCCAGGGCGGGCGGTGCGGAACCGCTGCGTCGGCCGTACCTGTCGACGCCGGTCCTGTCCATCGTTCGTTCGCGCGTGGTCTGGCTGCTCGTGTTGGCGTTGTCGGCCATCCTCACCGTGCAGGTGCTCGAGATCTTCGAGCACGCACTGGCCGCGGTGGTGACCCTCGCGCTGTTCATTCCCCTGCTCACCGGCACTGGCGGAAACACCGGTTCGCAGGCCGCGACCACGGTGACCCGCGCGCTCGCCCTGGGTGACGTCCGCCCGCGCGACATCGCCGCTGTGCTGTTTCGCGAGGTCCGCGTCGGCGCGACGATGGGAGCGATGCTCGGGACGTTGGGGTTCGTCATCGCCGGACTCGTCTACGACTGGCACCTGGGCCTGGTCATCGGCACGACGCTGCTGTCGATATGCACGCTCGCCGCGACGGTCGGCGGTGCGATGCCGCTGATCGCCAAGAAGATCGGCGTCGACCCCGCGGTGTTCTCGACGCCCTTCATCTCGACCTTCTGCGATGCGACCGGCCTGATCGTCTACTTCCTCATCGCGAAGGCCGTACTGGGAGTCTGATCGGCCCCGCTCGTCAGCCCTTCTGGGCGTCCTCCTGCGCGGCCTGCGCCTGGGCCACCTGCTGCGGGGTGAATCGGATGAACAGTGCGGCGATCCCGGCGATCACGGCGCAGACCGCGCAACAGAACAGCGCGAACATGTACCCGGAGCTCAGTGCGTCGAGCTGACTGTCGTTCATCAGAGTCGCCGGCCCGGATATGCCGCCGAGGGACAGTGTTCGCGACGTGACCAGTGCCCCGATGACGGCCAGCGCCAGAGGACCGCCGAGGGTCTGGGCGACCAGCGAGATTGCCGTCAGCGGACCGATTTCGGTGGGGCTCACGCCCGCGATGGCGCACAGAGGCAGCGGAACGACCGTCAGACCGACGCCGAAGCCGATCCCGATCACCGGGAAGAACAACCCTGGGAAGTACGCCGAATCCGCGTCCATCGTCGTCACGGACACCAGCAGCCAGCCGACCATGATGACCGCACCACAGAGAATGAGCCAGCGCGGAGCGATCCGAGTCACCAGTTGCGACGCGAGGAACGCCGCGGCACCGAGACCGAAGGCGAACGGCACGAAAGCCAGGCCGGCATGCAGCGGGCTGTAGCCCAGAATGTCCTGCACGAACAACGCCACATATGCAGCGAGACAGAACATGACCCCGCCGGCGAAGAAGATTGCGACGAAAGTCGCCACTCGATCGCGACTGACGAACAACGAGAACGGCAGCAGCGGGTTCTCGGCCCGTCGCTCGACCAACAGGAACAATCCGAGGAACAGCAGTCCGGCGATCAACGACACGATGACGATCGGGCTAGACCAGCCCAGCTCGGTACCCTCGCTCAGCGCGAGGACCACACCCGTGCAGCCCAGGGTCGCCAGGATCGCACCCGGCACGTCCAGGGCGAGCTTCGCCCCGACGGTCTCCTGCAGCGACACGACGGCGAGCACGACGATGACGATGCCGATCGGTACGTTGATCAGGAAGATCCAACGCCACGACACCTCGGTCAGAGCGCCGCCGATGATGAGCCCGGCAATGGACCCGACACCGGTCATGGCGGCGTAGATGGCGATGGCCTGATTACGCACCGGGCCCGGAGCGAACGTCGTGGCCACCAGCGCGAATGCCGTGGGCGACGCCACCGCGGCACCGACCCCCTGCAGTGCCCTCGCCGCAACGAGCGTGGCTTCGTTGACTGCCAGTCCGCACAGCAACGAGGCGATCGTGAACAGGACGACGCCGGCGAGGAACATCTTCTTTCGCCCGAAGGCGTCGCCGAGCCTGCCGCCGAGCAACATCAGCCCACCGAAGGCCAACGCGTAGGAGGTCAACACCCAGTTGCGCCCGGCGTCGGACAGACCCAGATCGGCCTGCAGCGGAGCCAAGGCCAGGTTGGCGACGGTGCCGTCGAGAACCACCATCAGTTGCAGCCCGCTCAGGACGATGATCGCCATCCCGAACGCTCGAGTCGTCACCGGGTACTTGATCTCGGTGGCGGAGGTGTTGGACATCGATGACTCAGGCACGAGCGTTCACGTTACCGGCGTGTACAGAGAACCCGGCCACGGTGCCGATGACGACGATCGCCGGCGGCCTGATTTCGGCCTCGCGGACCGCGTCGGCGACGGTGCTCAACGTGGCCCGAACTTCACGTTGGGTGCGCATGGTGCCCTCCTGAACGACGATGACGGGGGTGTCCGACGGGCGGCCGCCCGCCACGAGTACATCGGCGAACAGCCCGATGCGCTCGACGGCCATCAGCAACACGATTGTGCCCTTGAGCTTGGCCAACGCGTCCCAGTCGACCAGAGAATCGGGATGATCGGGGGCCACGTGACCGCTCACGACGACGAATTCGTGGGTGACGGCGCGATGCGTCACCGGGATTCCGGCCGAGGACGGAACCGAGATCGCGCTGGTGATGCCCGGTACCACCGTGACCGGAATGCCCTCGGCGGCCAGCGCTTCGAGCTCCTCGTAACCGCGACCGAAGACGTACGGGTCACCGCCCTTGAGCCGAACCACGAACTTGCCGGCCCTGGCACCGTCGATCAGCGCCTGGTTGATGGCTTCCTGCGCCATTGCCCGGCCGTACGGAATCTTCGAGGCGTCGATGACCTCGACGTGTGGTCCGAGTTCGGCGAGCAACTCCGGTGGAGCCAGCCGATCGGCCACCACGACGTCCGCGTATGCCAGCAGTCTGCGGCCCCGGACGGTGATCAGATCCGGGTCGCCCGGCCCGCCGCCCACGAGCGCGACACCGGTCAGCGGCGCGTGCGCCGAGTCGGCCACGACGCCGGACTGCAGCGCTTCGACGACGGCATTGCGCACGGCGGCCGATCGGCGATGTTCGCCGCCTGCCAGCACTCCCAGCGTGAGGCCGTCCCATTCGGCCGACGCCGGAGTGACGGCTGTGCCGTCCTTGGCGATGTCGGCACGGACACAGAAAATCTTGGACGCGGTCGCTTCCGCAACAATGGCGATATTGGTCTCGGCCTCGTCGGTGCAGGCGATGGCGTACCAGGCGTCGGCCAGATCGCCGTGGCGGTAATCGCGCAGTTCGAGCGTCACCTGCCCTGCTGTCGCCATTGCCTCCACGGCCGGAGTGGCCTCGCGGGTGACCACGTGGACCACTGCTCCGGACGAGATCAACAGCGGTAGTCGACGCTGTGCGACGGTGCCGCCACCGACCACGACGACGCGCCGCCCTTCGAGATTCAGGCCGACCAGATAGGGAGAGTCAGTCGCGTTCACGAGAGGAAACGCTACCGCGCGCGCTGGACTCGCTTCTCGTCCCATACGGGCTCGGCTGCTTCGTAAACCTGCCCGGTGGCACCGAACACCAGGAATCGATCGAAACTGCGGGCGAACCACCGGTCGTGTGTCACCGCGATCACGGTGCCCTCGAATGCCGCGATGGCGTCTTCGAGCGCATCGGCCGACATCAGGTCGAGGTTGTCGGTCGGCTCGTCGAGCAGCAGCAGCGTGGCGCCGGAGAGCTCGAGCAGAAGAATCTGCACACGTGCCTGCTGCCCGCCCGACAGATTGTCGTAGGACTGTTCGGCCGCGCGCGCCAGACCGTATCGGTCCAACGCTCGGCCGGCAGCCTCACGGCCCATGCCGTCCCGGTGCTCGTTGCCCATGTGAAGAATCTCGAGCAGCGTGTTGCCGGCGAGATCCGGACGCGTGTGCGTCTGCGCAAACAGACCGGGCCGTACCCGGGCCCCGAGTACCGCTGTCCCGGTGTGCGGAACGGGCGCGAGTGCGAGTTCCTGGACCGGCTCGTGCTCCTTCTCGGGATCGGTGCCGCCGTTGGCGAGCAGACGCAGGAAGTGCGATTTGCCCGAGCCGTTGGAACCCAATACCGCCACGCGATCGCCGTACCAGATCTCGGTGTCGAACGGTTTCATCAGGCCGGTCAGTTCCAGGGCCGTGCACACGAGCGCACGCTTGGCCGTTCGACCACCGCGCAACCGGACGGTGACGTGCTGCTTGAGCGGCACAGCCTCGGGCGGTCCGGCCTCCTCGAATTTGGCCAGTCGCGTTTGCGATGCGTGGTAGCGGGCGGCGACGCCGTCGTTGAACTTCGCCTTCTCGCGCAGACGCAACACCAGCGCGCGCAGTTTGACCAATTCCTCGTCCCACCGCCTGCGCAGTTCGTCGAGTCGCGCGTTCCGGTCTTCCCGCGCTGCGTGATACGTCGCGAACCCACCGCCGTGCACCCACGCGGTGGCCCCGCTCACCCCCTGCTCCAGGGTCACGATCCGGTTGGCAGCGTTGGCGATGAGCTCCCGGTCGTGGCTGATGAACAGGACGGATTTGTCGGAGTCGCGAATGGTCGCTTCGAGCCAACGTTTGCCGGGCACGTCGAGGTAGTTGTCCGGCTCGTCGAGCAGCAGCAGATCGTCGGTGCCGGCGAACAACGACTCGAGCACGAGCCGCTTCTGCTCACCGCCACTGAGCGTCGAAGCCGCGCGCCACTTCGCGCGATCGAACGGCATACCGAGCGCAGCCGTGGTCACCTTGTCCCAGAACGGTTCCAGATCGTAGCCGCCCACGTCGCCCCAATCGGACAGGGCCTGCGCGTACTTCATCTGGGTCTTCTCGTCGTCGACCTCGATCATCGTGTTCTCGGCGGCGTCGAGCGCAGCAGCTGCGGACCGCACGGCTGGGGACGCGACCGACAGCAACAGATCACGCACCGTCGAGTCGTCTCGCAATTGCCCGACGAACTGCCGCATCACCCCGAGCGAACCGGAGCTCGACACCGCGCCCTCGTCGGGAGCCTCGTCGCCCGCCACGATGCGCGTCAACGTCGTCTTACCGGTTCCGTTGGGCCCGATCAGTGCGGTCTTGGCACCATCGCCCACCCGGAAGCCGACGCCGTTGAGCAGCTGCCGTCCGTCGGGCAGAAAGTACACGATGTCGTTGAGTTCGAGATGGGCCACAACGAACCAGCCAACCTCATAAGCCCCTCGATGGCCAATCGTTTTCGCCCGAGCCTGGCGGGGATGCCTGCTCTAGGCGAGCGCCAGGCTGGACGTTCGTGTCAGGACCTGCTTCCCGGCGTCGTCGACGTGGGCATGGTGGACCTGCAGTCGCGCCGAGTCGCCGTGCAGGGTCAGCAGCATGACCCCGTTGTCGAACCACGGGCCCGCCTCGGCCTGCCACTCGACACCCGACGGGCCCACATGGGCGGCCCGTGCGAGCTTCGACAGAATCCTCGCCGCCGGGCGTTTGACGGCAAGTTTGTTGACCGCGCGGATCGGCAGATTCAGCGGATTGCGGAACGGAGACATCGTCAGCTGATACGTCGCAGGCACGTCGCGCCCGCCGACACCGAAGTCGGCGTTGGCGACGTACGAGCAGTGCACGTCTCCCGAGAGCCACATGATCGACGCGGGCTTGTCGTCACCGCGCGAGAGCTCACGCGTCAGGGCTGCCATGTCGTTGAACGAGTTGGTGAATGCGGCCCAGTGCTCGAGGTCGAGTCCGATTCGCATCTTTTCGGCCACCTTGGCCGACCTCGGCCCCCAACTCCCCTGTGCCACAGCCTCGTTCCACTGTTCTAGATGATGCAGTGCCGGCAGCATCAGGTACGGCAGTGACGATCCGAACAGCAGGTGTCGGGGCGTCGTCTCGAGTGCGCGCTCGCGGACCCACGCCCATTCCTTCTCGTCGACCATTTCGCGGTTGTCGGGGTCGAGATTTCGTGAGCAGCGTGAGTCGATCATGATCAGACGGGTGTCGCCGAAATCTCGATAGAAGCTCCACCGGCCGGTCTCGGGGGCTCGATCGACACGTAACGCGAAGTCGGCCAACAGTTTCTCGCGATCCGCATCGGTCTCGGCGGAGCGAACGGCGGCGTACATCTCGTCCCCCGCCAGTTCTTTCGGCGAGAGATTGCCCAGATGTTGATACACCCAGTACGACGAGTACGCCCCGATCACACGGTCGTTCCACCACGGCCGGGTCTCGATGTCACGACGCCAGGAGGCCGACGAATTCCAGTCGTCGCGCAGATCGTGATCGTCGAGAATCATGCACGACGGGATGCTCGCCAACAGCGTCCGCACCGGCTCGAGTCCCCACGATTCCCGATAGAGCCACGAGTACTCCTCGAAGTCGCAGATCTCGTTCTCCGCGTCGGTGCCGATGGCACTGGTCGGTCCCTCTCCCGACTCCCGTCGCGCCTGCAGTCGTTCGACTATCTCGGGCGACGGGTCGTCGGCGTACACCTGGTCACCCAGAAGCAACAGGGCCTGGGGCCACTGGCCCGGATCCTGCTCGATGAGGGCAGATCCGAGCCCGGCGAGTGCATCGGCACCGATCGTCTTCAGAGACTTCGCGCTGTAATCGTCACCGCGCCGACACGACCCGAACGCAAGCGTGACCGGCCCCGCTGCGTCCACGGTGTGGATGCTGGCTCGCTTGCCGTCCTCCGGCCACACCCTGTGCTCGTCGACGAACACCTCGTAGCTCACCGGCGCGTTGGCGGCCAGGCCCTCGAGTGGTACGAGCGCGAAGTGGTGACCGTGCACTCCCCACGTTCGTTCCGATGCTCGGACGCCGACATCGGTGACGACGGTGACGGTGCACGGGTGCGCCATCTCGAACCACAGGGTCGCGGTCTCGGTGCCGACATAACGAACGATCGGGCCGAGTAGAACCAGACTGTCGGAACTCATTCGACCCACAGTGCCCTCGTCGGCTCGCTTTCGCCAGTCAGTGCGACAGATCCGCCGGTTCTTCGTCCGTCGCGGCCACCGCGACGACCACGGTGGCACCGACTGCCTTCGGAACCAGCAGCCGCCGCGCCGAGCCGGCCAACAGAGCCGACGCTTCCGCGACGCTGGCAGTACCGACTGCGTCTCGCACCCGGTCCGACCCGGATTCGGTGACGACTGCAGACAGGTCCGACGCCGAGAACGTCGCTCCTCGAACACCCATTCTCGACGCGATCGCTGCCACCAGTTCTGCTTTTCGGTCGATCGATGCGATGCTCACCACCGACCAGTTCTCGTGCATCACCTCGGTGATCGCCTGCAGTACCTCGTCGGGTCCGACCCCGGCTCGGGCACCGATTCCGATGACGACGCCATGCTTCACACGCACGCGTAATCGTGTGCGGCAGAAACGAATCGCGTGATGGACTCGGGGTTCCCCGCCGCGTGTGTGTGCAGATACGACGCGTGGACACCACCCTGCACGAAACCCTCGCGTGCGGCGGTTCTGCCGTCGACCCCGTGCTTGTGCCAACCCCACGCCGCCGGTGCGCTCTCTCGGACGTCCACCAGTTTCGTTCGGTGGAATTCGTGGCCGGTGACGCGACTACCCGCGTCGAACAGCGTCGACGATTCGAGGGCGACGGCATCGCGGTACCCGAGGGTGAGCGTGTTCCCGAATTCCGCGTCGACGTCGACTACCCCGGCCATGGCGTGGCCGTCCAATCTCCGTGCGAGATAGAGCAACCCGGCGCATTCGGCATGGATGGGCAATCCGCGGGCTGCAGCTGTCCTGATATCGGCGAGTAGCACTTCGTTCGCCGCGAGGGCGGCGGCATGCTCTTCCGGGAACCCGCCGGGAAGTACCACTCCTGCTGTGCCCGAGGGTAATCCGTCGCGCAGCGGATCGAAGACCGCAACGTCTGCGCCGGCGGCCCGGAGCAGTTCGACGTGCTCGGTGTAGCCGAAGGTGAACGCCGGGCCGCCCGCGACAGCGATCACCGGTGCGCCGCCGGACGGTCTGACCTCGAGCGCAGGGTTCCAGGCCGGGACGGTCACCGACGAACGCGCCAGAGCCTCGACCGCCTCGATGTCCACGAACTGTGCGACCAATGCACTCATCGCGTCGACCGCATCGGTAGCGGCACCGCCGTGCTCCACCGCGGTGATAAGCCCCAGATGCCGTGACGGAACGACCAATTCACTCATCCTCGGCAGGGAGCCCAGAACCGGAACACCCACTCGTTCGCAGGCCTGTCGGAGCACCTGTTCGTGCCGATCACTGCCGACGCGGTTGAGGATCACACCGCCGATCCGCACACTCGAGTCGTAGGTGGAAAATCCGTGCAGCACGGCGGCGAGGGATTGACTGTGCCCGCGTGCGTCCACCACGAGCACCACCGGCGCGCCGAGCATGGCCGCCACTCGCGCGGTCGAGCCCTCGGCGGACGCCTCCCCCGGACCGGTCATGTCGATCTTGCCGTCGAACAGGCCCATGACGCCTTCGACCACTGCGATGTCGCAGCCGCTGCTGCCGTGTAGAAACAGTGGGCCGATGCGGTCGGCACCGACCATGACCGCGTCGAGATTTCGACCGGGCAGGCCCGCGGCGAGCGAGTGGTAACCGGGATCGATGTAGTCCGGGCCGACCTTGAACGGAGCGACCCGACGGCCGGCACCGCGCAGGGCACCCATCAGTCCGGTGGCGACCGTCGTCTTTCCGCTGCCCGACGCGGGTGCCGCGATCACCACGGCCGGACACGACCGGTTCACCATTCGATGCCCCGCTGCCCTTTGCGACCCGCATCCATCGGGTGCTTCACCTTGGTCATCTCGGTGACGAGGTCGGCGGCCGCAATCAACTCCGGCGGAGCGTCGCGGCCGGTGATGACGACGTGTTGGTTGCCCGGCCGATGTGTCAGCACCTCGACCACCTCCGCGACGTCGACCCAGCCCCACTTGAGTGGATAGGTGAATTCGTCCAACACGTAGAAGCGATGGGATTGCTGCTCGATGCGCCGTGCGATCTCACGCCAGCCTTCGGCCGCGGCGTCGGCGTGGTCGACCTCGCTGCCCTTCTTGCGAGTCCACGACCACCCCTCGCCCATCTTGTGCCATTCCACAGCGCCGCCGATTCCGGTGCTCTCGTGCGCGTCGCCCAGAGCACGAAATGCCGCTTCCTCGCCCACCTTCCACTTCGCACTCTTGACGAACTGGAACACGCCGACGTCGAAACCCTGGTTCCAGGCTCGCAACGCCATTCCGAACGCAGCGGTCGACTTCCCTTTGCCGGGACCGGTGTGGACGGCGAGCACCGGCAGATTGCGGCGCTGACGAGTCGTGAGGCCGTCCTCCGGAACGGTTCCCGGAACAGGTACTCCCTGTGGCATCGCGTGTCCTCCTACGCCGCTGCGCGAACGACGGCGGTGACCTGCTCGGCCGACAGGTCCGCGAGCGCCACGTATCCGCCTCCGAGACAGCCGGCGAAGTCCGCGGCCAATCCCAGGCGCACCATGCCCGACTCGCAGTCGACGACGACCGACGCGATCTTGTCCGCCGCGATGCGGCCGGCTGCGATTCGCGCCCGACCGACGGGATCGGTGCCGCCCGTGGCACGCCCATCCGTCAGAGCGACCACCAACGCGCGCCGCAGCGGGTCTCGAACCTTCTCGCGCAGCACCAACTCTCGCGCGGTCAGGAATCCCTGCGCCAACGGAGACTTGCCCCCGGTCTTCATCTTTCGCAGCCGCGTCACAGCGACATCGACCGAGGACGTCGGCGGCAGTACTGTCTCGGCCTCGGTGCCGCGCACGGTGATGACCGCGACCTTGTCGCGCCGTTGATAGGCGTCACGGAGCAGTGAGAGCACCGCACCCGTCACCGCCGACAGTCGATCTCGCGCAGCCATGGATCCCGACGCGTCGACGACGAAGACGATGAGGTTGCCCTCGCGTCCCTCCTTGACGGCTCCGCGCAGGTCCTCGGGCGCCAGTCGCAGCCGACCGGACGTGCGCCCACGCACCACCTGCTGCTCGGCTGCCGCGAACAACGTACCGATCAGATGCAGACCCCGGCCCGGTTCGACGGTGGGACGAACCGACCGTCCGTACGAGGACCTCGACCGCGAGCGCCTACCCGGAGCACCTTCACCGACCCCGGGAAGCTCGATGAGCCGCGCCTTGAACTGCGCGCCCGGCGTTCCTGCCTGCCGGTCGCTGCCCGCACCGGTCGGGGCCTTCTCCTGGCTGTCGGCCGGTTCCTGCGGCGCATCGGATTCCGTACTCGACGGCGCGTCGGAATTATCCGCCGCGTCGGGCTTCGGTGCTCCGCCGTCACCGTCGGGATCCGGTTCCGGCTCGGGATCGGGTTGCTGCTCGGCCTGTTCGGCGGCGTCGCGCATGGCGTCGTCGAGCTGCTTGTCGTCTATACCCGGCTCGTCGAAGGGGTCGCGTCGACGCCTGTGCGGTAGCGCCAATTCGGCCGCGACGCGCACGTCCTCCTCGGTCACCTCGCTCGCACCTCGCCACGCAGCGTGGGCCGAGGCCGTACGCGCGACCACCAGGTCTGCGCGCATACCGTCGACGTCGAACGATGCGCACAGCGCGGCGATGCGCCGAAGTTCCTTGTCGCTCAACACCACATCGTCGAGGATCGTGCGTGCGGCCACGATCTGCGCTGCAACGGCGGCGTCCTCGTCGACGTACGCTGCCGCGAACGCGTGGGGATCACGCTCGTAGTTCATACGCCTGCGCACGACGTTCATGCGCACGTCCACATCACGCGACGCGGTGACCTCGACCGCCAGACCGAATCGGTCGAGCAACTGTGGCCGGAGCTCTCCCTCCTCGGGATTCATCGTGCCCACGAGGACGAATTGTGCTGGGTGAGAATGCGATACGCCGTCTCGTTCGACGTGTACGCGACCCATCGCCGCCGCGTCGAGCAGGACGTCCACGAGATGGTCGTGCAACAGGTTCACTTCGTCGACGTAGAGCACGCCGCGGTGTGCCGCTGCGAGCAGGCCGGGTTGGAATGCTCGTTCCCCGTCGCGCAGTACCTTCTCGAGGTCGATGGACCCCACCACGCGGTCCTCGGTCGCTCCCACCGGAAGCTCGACCAGCTTGGCCGGGCGGGCACCGTCCTCGTCCTCGACGGCAGGCAGCAGAGTTGCGAGCGCGCGAACCACCGTCGATTTCGCGGTCCCCTTCTCGCCGCGCACCAGCACACCGCCGATACCGGGGTGCACCGCGCACAGGATCAACGACAACCGCAGCTGATCCTGACCGACGATCGCACTGAACGGATACCCCGGTTCGGGGACACTGCTCTCTCGCTGCACAACCAATTCCCTTCGTGCTCGGAGTTCCGCGCCGAGCGTTCGGTGAACTACACGAAGCCGGGCGGCGATCTGGCTGACAGGAGAACACTCCTGATCACAGTGGCGGGACCGCGCCTGATTCTCACAGGACTTCTCCGCACTCGACTTCGAACGGAACACTACCGCCGAACGAACGAATGCCACACACGCCTGGACGTGTGTGGCATTCGTAGCTTCGGATCCGAACGGGCTGTTACGCCTCGCTCCAGGCGGTGCCGCCACCGCGACGCATCGGAGTGTGCGGAATACCGTCCTCGAGTACTTCCTCGCCGTCGGGCAGGAAGCCGTGCTTGGCGTACATGTCGACGAGGTAGCTCTGCGCGTTGATCCGGCACGGTGCCGAACCGACCTCGGCCAGGGCGGCCCGCAGAATTCGTGTGGTGTGTCCCTGTCCCCTGGCCGAACGCTGGGTGCACAGGCGGCCGATACGGAACGCCTTCTCGCCGTCGTCGTGCTCTTCGAGCAGACGCAGAGTGCACACCACTTCACCATCTCGTTCGAGCCAGAAGTGCCGCGTCTCGGTCAGCAGGTCGCGTCCGTCCAACTCCGGATAGGCGCATGCCTGCTCGACCACGAACACCTCGACACGCAGCTTCAACAGGTCGTACAACGTGCTGTTGGACAGGTCTAGTGCCCACGATCGTTTGAGAGCTGCTGCTTGCGTATTCATACCTTTTGCTATCACACACCCGTGTGCTGTGCGAGCTCACGCGAACTTTCCAGCTCCAGCGTCTTCGAGGTCCAGGCCCAGACCTCGTCGAACAGCGAGCTGTTCTGAGCCAGTTTGACCCCCAGGGACGGGACCATTTCCTTGAGCTTGGGCTGCCACGCGTCGTACTTGTCTCCGAAGCACCGCTGCAGCACGTCCAGCATGGCCGGTACGGCTGTCGATGCGCCGGGAGAGGCACCGAGCAGGCCCGCAATGCTGCCGTCGGCAGCGTTGACCACAGCGGTGCCGAACTCGAGAACGCCACCGCGTCCCTTCTTCCGGATCACCTGCACACGCTGACCGGCCGTGACCAGCTCCCAGTCCTTGGCGACGACGGTCGGCGCGAACTCCCGCAGAGTCTCGACCCGATCGGCCTGCGACTGAGCCAACTCGCTCACCAGGTACTTCACGAGCCCGAGCTCGGTGACGCCGACGCCGAGCATCGACATCAGGTTGCCCGGCTTGACCGAGCCGGGCAGATCGGTGATCTTGCCCTGCTTGAGGAACTTCGGTGACCATCCCGCGTACGGTCCGAACAACAATCCCTGCTGGCCGTTGATGACGCGCGTGTCGAGGTGCGGCACCGACATCGGCGGTGCTCCCACCGAGGCCTTTCCGTAAACCTTGGCCGAGTGTTGCTCGATCAGCTCGGGGTTGGTGCACCGCAGCCATTCGCCGCTTACGGGGAACCCGCCGAAGCCCTTGATCTCGGCGATGCCCGACTTCTGCAGCAGGTGCAGCGCGCCGCCGCCCGCCCCGACGAACACGAACTTGGCGTTGACGGTCTTCTTGGCACCGGTGCGCTGGTTCGCCACCTTGACGTCCCACGTGCCGTCGGACTGCTTGGTGATGTTGCGCACATCGTGCCCGAAGTGCACGGTGCCACCCGCCGCGGACAGGTAGTTCAGCAGCTGCTTGGTGAGTGCACCGAAGTCGACGTCGGTGCCTTCCTGACTCCAGTTGAGCGCAACCGGATCGGAGAAGTCACGGCCACGAGCCATCAGCGGCAGTCGCGCGGTGAACTCGTCCTTGGAATCGATGTACTCCATGCCGGCGAACAGGGGGTTGCCGACGAGCGCCTCGTAGCGCGCCCGCAGGTACTTCACGTTGTCCTCGCCGTGCACGAAGCTCACGTGCGGGATCGGGTTGATGAAGTTCTTGGCGTCGGAGAGGACGCCGGTTTCGATGCCGTGGGCCCAGAACTGCCGCGAGACCTGGAACTGCTCGTTGACGTTGAGCGCCTTGGCGATATCGACGCTGCCGTCCTTGTTCTGCGGCGTGTAGTTGAGCTCGCAGAGCGCCGAATGCCCGGTGCCTGCGTTGTTCCACGCGTCGCTGCTCTCGGCCGCTGCGGCGTCGAGACGTTCGTAGACGTCGATCGACCAGTTCGGCTCGAGCTGACGGAGCAGCGCACCGAGGGTGGCGCTCATGATTCCGGCACCGACCAGAACGACGTCGGTCTTGATCCGCTTACCCTGCTCATCTGTGGACACTGGAGAATCGACTTCCTTGTCTGTAAAGGTCTCGGCCGGTGGCGGTATCGGTCCGAGAACTCTTCTGTAGAGGGTTACTCACCCGATGCGGTCAGGTTACTAGCTGGGCCTACCCCATCGGACACCACGTCAACCTGCTCTCGATTGTGCTCCTCGGACGCTGTCGGCGGCGCCCACTACAGTTGTGATCTGTGACTACCTGGGTTCCCGATGTCCTCGGCGACGGCTACGAACAGACGACCATCCCACTCGGAGACGATCCGGACGGCGAGGGCCAGGTCGAGGCCACTCTGGTGCGGTATCAACCGCCGGGTGTCGCCAACTTCGACCGCGCGGTGATCTATGTCCACGGATTCACCGACTACTTCTTCCAGCGACACATCGCCGAGCATTTCGCCGCCAAGGGATACGCGTTCTACGCGCTCGACCTGCGCAAATGTGGACGATCGCGCCGTGAGGGCCAGACTGCACACTTCGTGACCGATCTGGCGATGTACGACGCCGAGCTGAACGAGGCGCTGAGCCTGGTGCGCGCCGAGCGCGCGGACGCGCCGGTGCTGCTGATGGCGCACTCCACCGGTGGCCTCGTGTTGCCGCTGTGGCTCAACCGTCTCAACCGTCAGGAAGGCGGCTCGTCCGGGTTGGGCCTGGCAGGCGTCGTCCTCAACAGCCCCTGGTTCGACCTGCAGGGCCCGCCTGCGATACGTAGCGTCGGTACCGCGGCGATCGACGTCATCGGCAGATTCCGGGCCAAGACCCCGGTTCCCGGGGGCGGCTTGGACACCTACGGCCTTTCCCTCGCGGCATCGGAGCAGGGCGAGTGGGATTACGACCTGGACTGGAAACCCCTCGCCGGCTTCCCCATCACCTTCGGCTGGATCCGTGCGGTCCGGCACGGGCATGCCGAGCTGCACCGCGGCCTCGATATCGGAATTCCCTCGCTGATCCTTCGCTCGAAAGTGACGCATTTCTCTCGCCGCTACAGCTCGGCCGTCGACGCGGCCGATGCCGTTCTCGACGTCCGGCAGATCGCCCGTTGGGCCGGCTGCCTGGGTGATCGAACCTCCATCGTCCCCATCGAGGGCGCACGCCACGACGTCTTCCTGTCCACCGAGGGCCCTCGCGCCCAGGCCTTCGAGGAAATGGACGAATGGCTCGAGTGGTTGCACCGAGGAGAGAAGACCGACCACGCGTCGGGCAAGGATCACACCGAGATCGGACACATTTCATGACTGAGCACTTCGACGTCGTCATCATCGGCTCCGGCTCGGGAAACTCGATCGTCGATCAGAGGTTCGACGACAAGAAGGTCGCCCTGATCGAGGAGAATTCGACGTTCGGCGGAACCTGCCTCAACGTCGGCTGTATCCCCACCAAGATGTACGTCTACGCGGCCGAGGTCGCCCGTACCGTGCGAGATTCCGCCAAGTACGGCATCGATGCACACGTCGACGCCGTCCGCTGGCCGGACATCGTCGAGCGGGTCTTCGGACGCATCGACCCCATCTCCGAGGGCGGTAAGCGATACCGGGCCGAGGGCAGCCCCAACGTGACGCTGTTCCAAGGTCACGCGAGCTTTGTCGGGCCGCGCACCATCGACACCGGAACCGGCACGACCATCACGGCCGACCGGATCGTCATCGCGGCCGGCTCGCGTCCCATCGTGCCGCAATCGATCGAAGATTCCGGTGTCGACTACCACACCAACAACGACGTCATGCGTTTACCGGCACTTCCCGAACACCTCGTGATCCTCGGATCCGGTTACATCGCAGCCGAATTCGCGCACGTCTTCTCCGCACTCGGGTCGAAGGTGTCGATCGTCGCCCGCAAGGATTCGCTGCTGCGCGCTTTGGATGCCGATATCGCGAAGCGATTCACCGAGCTCGCCCGGGCCAAGTGGGACGTTCACCTCGACTCCGGTGACACGCGCGGGATTTCCGAGGGCGGACTGCACGGCGTCGAACTCTCGGACGGCACCAAGGTCCTCGGAGACGCGTTTCTCGTGGCCGTCGGCCGTCAGCCCAACGGCGACCGACTGAATCTCGGTGCTGCCGGGATCGAGCTGGACGACGAGGGCCGCATCGTTGTCGACGAGTTCGGCCGCACCACCGCCGAGGGCGTGTTCGCACTGGGCGACGTCTCCTCGCCGTATCAGCTCAAGCATGTGGCCAATCAGGAAGCGCGCGTCGTCCAGCACAACCTGTTGCAGGACGCCTGGCACGGCGACACGTCCGCGTTGCGTACCTACGATCACCGCTTCGTTCCCGCTGCCGTGTTCACCGATCCGCAGATCGCGGAGGTGGGTATGACCGAGGAACAGGCCCGAGACGCAGGGCTCGACATCACGGTGAAGGTCCAGAACTACGGCGACGTCGCCTTCGGCTGGGCGATGGAGGACAGCGAAGGGCTGTGCAAGATCATCGCCGAGAAGGGCACCGGCAAGATACTCGGGGCTCACATCATCGGAGCTCAGGCCCCGACTCTCATCCAGCCGCTCATCCAGGCGATGAGCTTCGGACTGTCCGCCCAGGACATGGCCCGTGGTCAGTACTGGATCCACCCAGGACTGCCCGAGGTGGTCGAGAACGCCCTCCTGGGCCTCGACCTGTAGGTTTCGATCACCAGGGGCTGGTGCGGAGCACGATCTCCGTGGCCAGCGCCGCCGGGGCGTCGGCCGCGACATGTTCGACGCCGTCGAGCGCGACGACCCGAAAGTCCGAGTAGACGAAGCGGCCGCTGTTGTCGGCGGACGGACGCATCTCGGAGTTGCCGATGACCAGGGTCGTCGGCAACTCGATTGCGGGGCAATCGGCGTCCCGCACGATGCCCCGATGGTCGGCGATCGCCGGGTGGCAACGATCCACGGCGATGAGGCTGGCAAACCGACCGAAAGTCTTCGCCGCCAGTCTCCAGGCCGATTCCGCACCGGCACCGCTCCCGACGAGGTGGACCCACGACAGCTTCAGCTCGTCCAGCAAGGCGAGAACAGCGTCGTCCCCCACTCCGTCGATGTCTTCCACCGCAACGGTTTTCAGATCCGAGTTGTGCAAGCGCTCGCTCACCGAGTCGTAGCCATCGACCGAATCGCCGATGTCCGGCAACAGGAGCACGGCGTGCCGACTGTCCGGTCCCGCTACTCGTACCGACACAGACCCGCCCGCAGCACTCACATGCGTGAACTCCATGGGGACGACGGTACTGCCTCTTGCCAGAACCACGCACCGGTTCTATGGTTAGTTACATGAGTAATGAACCAGTGAGGTACCGAACCTCGCCGCCGCGGCGGTGGCTCTGATGGACGAGGGCAGGCCGATCTTCCTGCAGATCGCCGAGCTCGTCGAGAACTCGATCATCGACGGCTCCCTGGCCGAGGAAGAACAGGTTCCCTCCACCAACGAGCTCGCCGCGTTCCATCGCATCAATCCGGCCACAGCGGGCAAAGGGCTCGCGAAGCTCGTCGCCGACGGCGTCGTCTACAAGAAACGAGGGATCGGAATGTTCGTCACCACAGGCGCACGGGACGCACTCCGGTTCCGTCGACGCGATCTGTTCGCCCGTCAGTACATCGACCCGCTGGTCACCGAGGCACGCAAGCTCGGAATGACCGTGGACGAACTCAAGACCATGCTCGACAACTGGGAGGCAGCGCGATGAGCATCCACGATATCGGTACGCCCGACGAACTCCGCCGCGTCGTTGCGTCGGCCACACACCTGACCAAGAAGTTCGGCTCGTTCACCGCCGTCGACGACGTGAGCTTCGAGATCGAACGCAACAAGATCTACGGCTTCCTCGGCCGCAACGGAGCAGGCAAGACCACCGTCATGCAGATGATGACCGCCCAGATGCGCGAAAGTGATGGTGAGATCTCGGTATTCGGCGAACGCCCGTGGGAGAACCCACGCGCTCTGAGTCACGTGTGCTTCGTCAAGGAAAGCCAGAAGTATCCCGACGATTTGAAGGTCAAGAACGCCATTGCGCAGGCCTCCCACATTCTTCCGCACTGGGACAACGACTTCGCCGCCGAATTGCTGCGCGATTTCGACCTCCCGTTGGGTCGCAAGATCAAGAAGCTCTCTCGCGGAATGACGTCGGCACTCGGAATCGTCATCGGTCTCGCGTCCCGAGCGCCACTCACCTTCTTCGACGAGCCCTACCTGGGGCTGGACGCAGTCTCACGACACATGTTCTACGACCGGCTGCTGGCCGACTACGCGGAGAACCCCCGAACGGTCGTTCTGTCGACACACCTCATAGACGAGGTCAGCAATCTGATCGAGCACGTGATTCTCATCGACAAGGGAAGAATACTGCTCGACGCCGAGTCGGACGATCTGCGCGAGAGAGCATTCGAGATCACCGGTCCGACCGAGGCTGTCGACCGGTTCGCTGCAGAGCATCGAATCTTGCACAGAACTGCTCTCGGCTCGACAGCCCGAGCGACGATCGACGGGCGACTGAACGATCACCAGCAATCCCTCGGCGTGGCGTCCGGTCTCAGCATCGAACCGATTCCGTTGCAGCAGTTGATCATCGATCGAACCACTGCCCATTCCGGCTCTATCCACGAGTCGACCACCGCCGAGGAGGCCTTGTCATGAAGCGCATATTGAACGTAGCTCGGGTCCACAACACCTCCTGGGCAACCACATTCGCGTGGCCCCTGGGAATTCTCGTCGCAGTGTTCGTGATCACCTACGGCATCTTCTCGGTCGTTCCGGAAAGCGATTCGGATTTCAGCTTCAGCGGCGGCGTGTTCTCGGTCTATGGGTTCGCTATTGCCTTCTACGTCACGGCTATCACCCAGTGCTTCCCGTACGCCCTGAGCCTGAGCATCACACGTCGCGAATTCCTCACTGCGACAGCACTGGTGGGGGTAGCACAATCGGTCGCCCTCGGCACGATCGTCTACCTGTTGTCGGTCGTCGAAGCCGCGACCGGCGGCTTCGGGCTGAAGATCCGCATGTTCGGTCTGGCCCGCTACGCCACCGACAACCCGCTCCTGCAGTGGCTGACTCTGGTGATCGGGCTACTGCTGATCGGGTCCATCGGGGCGTTCGTCGGAGTCGTCTACCGGCGCTTCCGCACGAACGGTCTGTTCACGCTCGGACTCGCCGGCCTCGTCGTCTTCGGAGGCGGCGCGATCGTGATCACGTGGCAGAACTGGTGGCCCGACGTCGGGACTTTCTTCACCGACACCCCACGCGTGCTTCTGCTGGTGGTCGTTCCGCTCGTGATCACCGGGATCTTCTCGACCGTCAGTTGGATGGGCTTGCTCAAAGCATCTGCGTAACGATCTTTTTCGTCGAGCCGTCGACGCCGTTCTCTATCAGATCGAGAACGGCGTCGATATCGATGTTGCTGTCCACCAGATCCGCCAGCAGATCCAACTGCTGTTCGCGAAGGGCCGCAACCGACGTGTCGGATGCAACCTCGAATCCTGCGCGACCCGCCTTCCCCGCCACCCAGGCAAGAAAGGATCGACGGAAATCACCGGATTCGAGGAGTCCGTGCCAGTGAGTTCCCACGACACCGCCACGCACACTGCCCTCGCCGACGCCCCCCGCGGTCGTCAGCAGGGCATCGTCTTCGTTCCGGACCACTCGTCCATGGTGAATTTCGTACCCCCGCACGGGATCCGAGCCGAATGTGACGGAACGACCACTCACCTGCACGAGTACCTTCTCGGCCGCGAATTCGATGTCGAGATCGAGCAATCCCAGTCCCTCGACCGTTCCGACGCCTGACTCCACGGAATCAGAGATGGTTCGGCCCAACATCTGGTAACCGCCGCAGATGCCGAGAACCGGCCTCCCCGCAGCGGCGCGCTCGGAAAGGGCACGAGCAAGACCGGTGCGCCGCAACCATTCCAGATCCGACACCGTGGACTTGCTGCCGGGGACGACCACCAAATCCGCATCCTCGAGCCGAGAAGGCTCGGTGACCCAGTGCACCGACACTCCGGGCTCGCACGCCAGCGCCTCGACATCGGTCGTGTTGGAGATCCTCGGCAATCGCACCGCCGCCACCCGCAGCCACTGCGAGCCGAGCGGAGGACGGGGCCTGCCCACGGGCGCATCGGGAACGGTGCCGAGCGAATCCTCCGCGTCCATCCACAACCCGTCGGCGAACGGAACGACTCCGTACGTCGGCCGACCGGTCAACGCCCGCAACTGGTCGAGCCCCGGTGCCAACAGAGCCGGATCACCCCGAAACTTGTTGATCACGAACCCTGCCACGAGAGCCTGATCCTCGGGTGACAACACCGCCACCGTCCCGAACAGGTGCGCCAGCACTCCCCCGCGGTCGATGTCGCCCACCACGATCACCGGCAGCGACGCCGCCCTCGCCAATCCCATGTTGGCCAGATCGGTGGCGCGTAGATTGATCTCAGCCGGTGACCCGGCACCCTCGCAGATCACCACGTCGAATTCGGCACGTAGCGAGGACAACTCGTCGGCGACCACATGCCGGAGCGCCTGCCGATGTTCGATGTAGTTGCTCGCACTCACCTGGGCCACCGCACGCCCGCGCACCACCAACTGCGACGTCCGATCACTGCCGGGCTTGAGCAACACCGGATTGAACCGCACGCTGGGCTCGAGGCCACAAGCGGCCGCCTGCATCGCCTGAGCCCGGCCGATCTCGCCGCCGTCCAACGTGACGACCGAGTTGTTCGACATGTTCTGCGCCTTGAACGGGGCCACCCGAACACCCCGCCGCGCCAGCATCCGGCACAGGCCGGCGACCAACACACTCTTGCCTGCATCGGAGGTAGTGCCGGCGACCAACAGAGCGCCTTTCACGGCAGTATCAGATTTCTATTCACTCCGCAGGCTCCGCTCACGGCAGTGTCAGGATCTCGCAACCCGTCTCGGTCACCACGAGCGTGTGCTCGAACTGTGCGGTCCACTTCTTGTCGTGCGTGACCACGGTCCAGCCGTCGTCCCACATCTCGGCGTTGATCGTGCCCAGGTTGATCATCGGTTCGATGGTGAACGTCATGCCCGGCTCGATGATGGTCTCCACCGACGGCTGGTCGTAGTGCAGCACGACGAGGCCGTTGTGGAACGTCGTACCGATGCCGTGGCCGGTGAAGTCCTCCACCACGCCGTAGCCGAAACGGTGCGCATAGGACTCGATCACTCGCCCGACCACGTTCAGGGCGCGCCCCGGCTTGACCGCCTTGATGGCCCGCATCGTCGCTTCGTGTGTCCGCTCGACGAGCAGGCGCGCCTCCTCGGACACGTCACCCGCCAGGAACGTCGCGTTGGTATCGCCGTGCACACCGTCGATGTACGCGGTGACGTCGATGTTGACGATGTCCCCGTCCTCGATCACCGTCGAATCGGGGATGCCGTGGCAGATGACCTCGTTCAGCGAGGTGCAGCACGATTTCGGAAAACCCTTGTAGCCCAACGTGGACGGGTAAGCGCCGTGGTCGACCATGTACTCGTGTGCAATACGGTCGAGCTCATCGGTGGTCACTCCCGGTGCCACGGCCCGGCCCGCTTCCTGCAGAGCGCGAGCCGCGATCTTCGACGCCACGCGCATCTTCTCGATGACCTCGGGGGTCTGCACCCACGGCTCGCTGCCTTCGTTCACGGTCGACTTCCACGCGTATTCGGGTCGCTCGATCGACTTCGGCACGGAGAGGACGGGCGAGACGACGCCTGGCACGAGTGGCTGACGGGGCTTGCTCTCGGCGGTGACAGACATGCCGTCCAGAGTAGTCGTCGCAACCGTGTCCAGAAGAACCAGCGCTGCTGGTCGAGGCCACCGAATCCGCAACCGCGCGACGGGATATGATCTGGGTCACGTTCGCCGTCGACGTACCCGAACCGAGGAAGGAAGCGTCGTGGTCCATTCCAGTCTGTTGCGCCCCCGGGACGGCGATGCCCTTCGCGCCGAACTACGCCAGGTCGCCGCGACGTCCGCCGTGCCCGTCGTGTTCGGCGGGGAAGTGTCCTCGGAAACGCTGCACCTGAGCGAATTTCACGGCACCCGCACGCGTGGGCTGGACGGGCTCGCCATCCCGCCCAGGTCCGGTCTCGGTGGCCGGGTCATGGACCAACGTCGGCCCGCGGCCGTCAGTGATTACGGCGCGTCGATGTCGATCACCCATCACTTCGACCGGCCGGTCCTCGGCGAGGGCCTCAAGTCGATCCTGGCGGTGCCGGTTGTCGTCGCCGGAGCAGCCCGCATGGTGATGTACGCAGCGGTGCGAGAACGCGGCCCCCTCGGTGATCGAGTCGGCGACATCATGACCGCCGCAGCCCGGCGCCTCGGTCAGGAGATCGCCATCCGGGACGAGGTCGACCGCAGGGTGCGCCTCATGGAAAGTGCGCGGGCCACGTCGGACGGGAACCTCTCGCGGACGGCCGAGTTGCGCGGTGTGCACGACGAGCTCGCCGAGCTCGCTCGGTCGATCGGAGACGCGGCGGTCAAGCACAGACTGGACGCGGTCACCGCGCGACTGGCAGCAACGCTCGGTCGGACAGCGAACCAGGACAGCGACTCCGGCGACTCGCAGGCATTGACGCCACGCGAGATCGACGTCATCTCGCAGGTCGCGCTCGGTTGCACCAACGTCGAAGTCGCGGCACGGCTGTCGATCGGTGCCGAGACGGTCAAGTCCTATCTCCGCAGCGTGATGCGAAAAACCGACTCGCACACTCGATACGAAGCGGTTCTCGCGTGTCGTCGACTCGGGCTGTTGTCGGGCTGAACCCGGCCCACCGGCGTAGCGCTCAGTACCCCGGCGGAAGCTGCTCGAACATCTCCCGGGTGACGGCGACCGCATTGTCCGAGCTGCCGCCGCGTACCACCAAAGTCGCGAAGGCGATGTCGCCTCGGTAACCGACGAACCACGAATGCGATCCGCCCTCGACCTCTGCTTCTCCGGTCTTGCCGTACACCTCGCCCTGGTCGGCGATCCGTTCTGCGGTGCCGCTGGTGACCACCGAGCGCATCATGCCGCGTAACCCGTCGACCATGGCAGGTTCTATCGGTGGATGATCGCCGGTGATGGCGGTTTCCCGTCCGACCAGAAGATTTGGAACCGGTGTGGAGCCGTGGGCAACCGTCGCGGCGGCCAGTGCCATCCCGAAGGTCGAGACGACCACCTTGCCCTGGCCGAATCCGTCCTCGGTGCGCTGGACGAGTTCTTCCGCGGGCGGGACCGAACCGGAGTCGGTCGGCAACCCCACGACGTCGTAGTCCGGACCGACGCCGAACTGGGACGCGGCCACGGTCAACGCGTCGGGCGACATCTCGCTCGCCAGCTTCGCGAAGGAGGTGTTGCACGATCGGGTGAACGCGGTGCTCATGGTCACGTCACCGAGAGCGAACTCGTTGTAGTTGGGGACGCTTCGTTCGCCGATCTCGATACGACCGGGGCACGGAACGGTGCTCCCCGGGGTCGCGAGTCCGCTGGAGATCGCCGCCCCGGCGGTGATGATCTTGAACGTCGAACCCGGTGGGTAGAGACCGGCCGACGCGACCGGTCCGTCCCGATCGGCGGCCGGATTCTGCGCCACAGCGAGGATGGCCCCGGTGGACGGCTGAATGACCACCGTCATGGCCTGCTCGGCCCTGGCGTTCACTGCTCGTTGGGCCGCGACCTGAATATTCCGATCGAGGCTGATCGAGAAGGACGGTGCCGGCTCGGGCGGGGTGTCGGTGAGGACGTCGATGTCGACGCCGTTGCGGTTGCTGGTCACCACGCTCCAGCCGGCCTTGCCGTCGACGTCGTCGATGACGGCCTTCTTCACCTGGCCCACCAGGTCCGGCGCGAAGGTGGGGTCGGTGGACACGAGATCCGATTCGTCGGACGCCGTGACACCGGGGATCTCGGTCAGCGCCGCCGAGATGGGTTCGAAGTCGCTGTCTCGCAGCAGCGCCACCGGGTAGTCGCCGTCGACGGAAGTCGCCGACTCCACGATCGACTGGGCCGTGATCGACGCGTCGAACGGTGTCAGCAGTGTCGACAACGCCGTCGCCGAGGCCACGACGTTGTTCGCGGCCGACGCGTCGAACTTGATTCGATGTACGACCCCGGGCACCAGGACGTCGGTGCCGGAGCGCTCGTTGACCCGAGCGCGTGGTGCAGCCGTCGAGCGCAAGGCCATGGTCTGCGTGTCACCGAGCTTCGGGTGGATGTCCGAGGCGGTCCACCGCACCACCCACTCTCCCGCACTCCGACCCATGTTCAGTTGGCCGTCGTACGTCCACACCCGATCCTTGGGCAGCTGCCAACGATAGGTGTAGCCGACTGTGGCGGTGTCGCCGTCGACTCGAACCGACGTCGTCTCGGCGTCGAGGGCCTCCGCTTGCAGATTGGTCCACGCCTCGCGCAGCGCAGTGGCTGCGGCGTCCGGCTTGTCGGTATCGGCGGCGGCCGTGGGGATGTCGTTGGCCTCGAAGGCCGCGAGGAATGCCTGAGCTGCGGGCTCCGGACCGTCGGGCTTGGGTGTACACCCAGTGAGGCAGGCACCGACGACGGCACCGATCACGGTCACCACGCCCAGCCGTCCGCGCATCCAGGTCGCATCACGTGATCTCATTGCGCCCCATCGTAATACGGCCGGTGCGTCGACCACGGCAACGAATCGCGTTTCGGGACAAGCCGATCGAGCGACCGTTCTCAGTCCAGCAGCACCGTGGTGAACGTCGCCACTTGCGTCAGACCGATTTTCGCGTAGGCCCGGCGCGCGACGTAGTTGAAGCTGTTGACGTACAGGCTCGCAGTACGCCCCTGGCGGACGACCGAGTTCACCACGGTCGCCGTTCCGGATGCACCCAGGCCGTGCCCGCGTCGGTCCGGGTGCACCCATACTCCCTGGATTTGCCCGACCGTCCCGGACTGCGAGCCGATCTCGGCCTTGAACACCACGCGGCCGTCCTCGAATCTGGCCCAGGCACGTTGCGCTGCAATGAGACTGGCGATCCGACGCCGGTATCCCCTACCGCCGTCGTTCAGTCGCGGGTCGACGCCGACCTCTTCGATGAACATGGCAACGGCTGCGGTCAGATACACGTCCAGCTCGTCGGGTCGAACGAGCCGAACGAGAGGATCATGCGAGATGGACGACGGTACCGACGTGGCCAACAACGGTTGCTCACCGCGTACCTCTCGCGCCGGACCCCAATCCGTCTCGAGCATTTCCCACAACGGAAGCGTCAACTCCGCTCTGCCGACCAACGACGAGCACAGACGCGGCCCACGGCACGCGCGGTCCGCGAAGGAACGAAGATCGTCGCTGGAACCGAGCAACGGAACCAGATTCGCACCGTAGAAGCACAGCGACTCGTCCGGACCGCCCCTGCTCCACATCTCGCCGTGGAACGACCTCGGATCGAGGCCCGATTCCTGCACACGCGCGGCGACCATGCAGGTTGCAACGGGGTCGGCGTCGAGCACCCGGAGCACGTGCGCGACGTCCCGATTACCGAGAGGCTTCGCACCGAGGAGCTTGAGCACCTACCGACCTCCTGACCCACCTACCGCGTACGCACCGATTCTGAAGCGAATCATTCCAGACAATGTGTTCCCCCGGTGGCAGAGCGGCAAACCGGACGCCGAACAGGTGTACCCGCTCAGCTGACGGTGACCACCGGCGCGCCACCGCTGGCGATCTCGTCCTTCTCGAACTCCTCGGCGATGCGCATCGCTTCCTCGATCAACGTCTCCACGATCTGCGCTTCGGGGACCGTCTTGATGACCTTGCCCTTGACGAAGATCTGGCCCTTGCCGTTGCCCGACGCGACACCGAGGTCGGCGTCGCGGGCCTCGCCCGGCCCGTTCACGACGCAGCCCATGACCGCGACGCGTAGCGGGATCTCCATGCCTTCGAGTCCCGCAGTCACCTCGTCGGCGAGGGTGTAGACGTCGACCTGTGCGCGACCACACGAGGGGCAGGACACGATCTCGAGTTTGCGCGGGCGCAGATTGAACGACTGCAAGATCTGGTTTCCCACCTTGATCTCCTCCGCCGGCGGTGCCGACAGGGAAACTCGGATGGTGTCGCCGATGCCCTTGGACAGCAGGGCCCCGAATGCCACAGCGGACTTGATGGTCCCCTGGAAAGCCGGCCCCGCTTCGGTGACACCGAGGTGCAGTGGGTAGTCGCACTGTGCCGCCAACTGCTCGTACGCAGCGACCATGATGACGGGGTCGTTGTGCTTGACCGAGATCTTGATGTTGCCGAAACCGTGCTCCTCGAACAGGCCTGCTTCCCACAGCGCAGATTCGACGAGCGCCTCGGGTGTCGCCTTGCCGTACTTCTTCATCAGCCGCGGGTCGAGGGAGCCGGCGTTCACACCGATGCGGATCGGAATGTTCGCGTCACCGGCCGCCTTGGCGACCTCCTTGACGCGGCCGTCGAACTCCTTGATGTTGCCCGGGTTGACGCGCACCGCTGCGCACCCGGCGTCGATGGCCGCGAAGATGTACTTCGGTTGGAAGTGAATGTCGGCGATCACCGGAATCTGGCTCTTCTTGGCGATGATCGACAGCGCGTCGGCGTCGTCCTGTGTGGGGCACGCAACACGAACGATGTCGCAACCCGACGCCGTCAGCTCTGCAATCTGCTGCAGGGTGGCGTTGATGTCGTGGGTCTTGGTGGTGCACATCGATTGCACCGAGATGGGGCTTTCGCTTCCGACACCCACCGACCCGACCTGGAGCTGCCTGGTCTTTCGACGTGGCGCGAGTACGGGCACCGGCGGTGCGGGCATTCCCAATCCGACTGACACGGACACAGTGGCCTTCTTTCCTAGCTACGACTGTCGAGTCTACTTAGAACAATTGAATCGGGTTGACGATGTCCGCCGTGAGCGTCAAGAGAGAGAACCCGATGAAAACAATGATGACCACGTAGGTGACGGGCATCAGTTTCATGTAGTCCACCGGCGCACCGTCGGGCAGGCCGCGACGATTGCGGAAAATGTTGCGTATGCGCTCGTAGATGGTCACGGCGATATGGCCACCATCGAGTGGCAACAGCGGCACGATGTTGAACACACCGAGGAAGAAGTTGAGCGACGCCAGCAGCCCGACGAACGTCTGCCAGTTGTCGTTTTCCACGGCCTGGCCACCGATGACACTTGCTCCGACGACACTCATCGGCGTGTCGAGCCCTCGTTCACCACCGAAGATCGAATCCCACAGCGCCTCCACCTTGCTCGGCAACTGCACCAACGCTTTCCCGGTCTGCACGAAGATGTCCCCGGTGAAAACAAAGGTCTCGGGCACTGCTTCGATCGGGTTGTATCGAATGTTCGGCGGTGGACCGCCGGTGACGCCGATCGCTCCCACGGTTGTCGAGTTCTTCGCTTTGGTCTCAGGATCGACGACGTAGCGCTGAACCTGAAGGATCGGAACGCTCAGAGTCTGCGAAGCACCGTCGCGATCGACTGTCAGATCGGCCGACCCGGTCGAGTCCCGAACGGCGAGAACGACGTCGGACCAAGTCTCTGTCGGCTGACCGTTCACCGCAGTGATGATGTCGCCCGTGCGCAGTCCGGCTTCGGCAGCCGGACCGTCTCCCGAACACGGCGCAAGTTCACCGTCCTCGGTCTGGGACGTGCTGACACAACCGATGCCCTGGACCGTCGTTGTCGGCGTCACCCGATCCGGCGTGCCCCAGCCGAGCACCAACACGTAGACCAGAACGATTCCCAGCACGAAGTTCATCGCGATGCCGCCGACCATGACGACGATGCGCTTCCATGTCTTCTGGCGGTACATCGCACGCTCGACCTCGTCGGGCGCGAGTTCGTCGATGGCGGTCATGCCGGCGATGTCGCAGAATCCGCCTGCCGGAATGGCTTTGAGGCCGTATTCGGTCTCGCCGCGTCGGAAGGAGAAGATCTTCGGGCCGAACCCGATGTAGTAGCGGCGAACCTTCATGCCGAGCGCTTTCGCGGTCCACATGTGTCCCGCTTCGTGCAGCGCGATCGACACCCCGATTCCGACGGCGAACAGCACGACACCCAGAGCGAACACCATGTGTCAGAGGCCTTTCGGTTTCAGTAGTTCACGGGCGTGGGCCCGGGCCCAGGAGTCCGCCGCGAGTACGTCGTCGACGTCCCTGGGAGCCGTCGACCAGTCCTGCCCGCCGTCGCCCAGTACCGCGCGCACCGTCTCGACGATCTGCGGAAATTCGATCCTGTCGTTCAGGAACGCTTCTGCAGCGATTTCGTTGGACGCGTTGTACACCGCAGTCATGCACCCACCCATGATCCCGGCCTCACGCGCCAGCTGCACCGCCGGAAACACTCGGTCGTCGAGTGGCTCGAAGTCCCAGGAGAATGCGGTCGTGAAGTCGAGTGCACGGGCGACGTCCGGCACTCGATCGGGCCAGCCGAGGGCCAGCCCGATCGGCAACTTCATGTCCGGTGGACTGGCCTGAGCGATGGTCGAACCGTCGACGAACGTCACCATCGAGTGCACGATGGACTGCCGGTGCACGGTGACGTCGATTCTCTCGTAGGGCACACCGAACAGCAGGTGCGCCTCGATCAGTTCCAGACCTTTGTTGACCAGTGTCGCCGAGTTCAACGTGTTCATCGGCCCCATCGACCAGGTGGGATGCGCGGCGGCCTGCTCCGGCGTGACCGACTTCAGTTCGCTCTCGCTCCACCCTCGAAACGGACCTCCCGATGCAGTGAGAACCAGTCGATCCACTTCGCCGCGCGAACCGCTGCGCAGGCACTGGGCGAGCGCGGAGTGCTCGGAGTCGACCGGCACGATCTGACCGGGGGCTGCGGCGGCGAGAACCAGCTCGCCTCCGGCGACCAGGGATTCCTTGTTGGCCAACGCCAGGCGCGCACCGCTGTTCAGCGCGGCCAGGGTCGATTCGAGGCCGAGAGAACCCACGAGGGCATTGAGCACGACGTCCGCCGGGGTCGACTCGACCAGCTCGGTCACTGCTCGCGGACCACTCAGCACTCCGGGGAAATCGAGCTCGGCGGCGGCCTCGGGCTGGGCGACGGCTACCCGTCGGACACCGGTCTCCGCGATCTGGCGACGGAGCAGTTCGATGTTTCCACCGCCCGCAGCCAGCCCGACCACGACGAAGCGGTCCGGGTTGGCGGCGATGACGTCGAGCGCTTGGGTTCCGATCGACCCGGTACTTCCCAGCAACAGCACACGTATCGGCTCGGGGCGATCCGAGTTGGTCGTTCGCTCACGATGGTCTGGCACCGGTCCATTGTTGCCTACCGAGGCTGAGAAACCCCTATGTGCCGACGCAGGCTGGCACGCTGGGGTGCATGGACTTCTCGAAGTACCGCTCGGCACCGTTCAATTACGACGATGCGGGGGCCACCGCCGGCCCACTGCCCACCGGATACCACCACGTCACGATGTCGAGGGTCGTGGGATCGGGGCTGGACGACTTCGTGGCGGCGGCCGATGCGTTGATGCGATGGGACATGCACCGTGGGGCAGGACTGAAGGTCCGTTCCGAGGCCGAGACCGCTGTGCCCGACTCGGTGGTCGTTCTCACACTCGGGCCGGTGCGCATTCCGTGTCGTGTGGTCTATGTCATCGACGAGGCGAACCGTCAGGGTTTCGCCTACGGAACACTCGACGGGCATCCCGAGTCCGGCGAAGAACTCTTCTACGTCGACTACTCCCCCGCCGACGGTGCCGTCACCGCCCACATATCGGCGTTCTCGCGACCCGGTCGCTGGTACACCAAGCTCGGCGGCCCGGTGGGCAGGCGCGTCCAGGCAGCATTCACCGACCGCTATCTGAGCGCGCTGGCATCGGCGTGCCGACAGGCCGACTGACTCAGGCCTCGGGCGGGTGCACAGCTCGCCAGTGTTCGGCGATGTCGATTCTCTTCGCGACCCAGACCTTGTCGTGCGACTGCACGTGATCGAGGAAACGTTCCAGTGCAGCCATGCGGGCCGGCCTGCCCACCAGCCGGCAGTGAAGTCCGACCGAGAGCATCTTGGGACTCCCACTCGCGCCCTCGGCATAGAGAACGTCGAAGGCGTCACGTAGATGCGCGTAGAACTCGTCGCCCGTCGAGAATCCCCCCGGCGATGCGAAACGCATGTCGTTGGTGTCCAGGGTGTACGGCACCACCAGGTGATCGACGACCCCGCCGTCTCGGGGCACCTTCTCCCAGTACGGCAGATCGTCTGCATAGGAGTCGGAGTCGTACACGAATCCGCCGTGCTCCACCACGAGCGATCGGGTGTTCGGAGAGTCGCGCCCGGTGTACCACCCCAGTGGCGCAGACCCCGTCAGCTCGCGCAGGATGGTCACGGCCTCCGCCATGTGCTCGCGCTCGACGTTCGCGTCGATCTGCTGATACGACAACCACCGCAAGCCGTGACATGCGATCTCGTGGTCCAACTCCAGCAGTGCCGCAACCACTTCCGGGTTCCGCTCCATTGCCTTGGCGACCGCGAACACGGTCAGCGGTAACCCACGCTTCTCGAATGCGCGCAGCACGCGCCACACTCCGGCTCTGGATCCGTACTCGTACAGCGATTCCATGCTCATGTGTCGATTCGGAAACGCCTGTGCGCCGATCATTTCCGACAGAAACGTCTCGGACTTCGTGTCGCCGTCGAGCACGTTGTTCTCGGCACCCTCCTCGTAATTGAGGACGAACTGGACGGCGATGTTCGCCTCACCCGGCCACTGCGCGAGCGGCGGCGTGCGGCCGTAACCGACCATGTCGCGGGGATAGCTCAGCGGGGACCGACTCGGACGATGGGGAAGGCGCTCGGAGGTCACCGCCGCAGTCTCTCATTCGAGCCCACACACGCGCTGGGTGAGCGATGCAACCCTGATCACTACGACGGGCGGTCGTATGCCAATATTGTTCCGACAACGCGTCTGGCACCGTTCGTGCCGGGACCCACGTGAACGCATCACCCGAGAGGATCGACCGGTGGCAAATACCGAACTGGAATCCGCTTCGTACGACCCGGTCGTCGATACCCGCAACGAGGTGCCCGAGGTGCCGTCCGCCGCGTGGGGATGGAGCGGCGAGTCGAACAAGGCGATGCGCGTCGCAGCCATCGTCGTTGCCGCGTTCCTGCTGTTCATGATCATCGGAAATCACACCGGCAAGGTCGAAGACCTGTGGTTGGTCGGATTTGCCGTGGCGCTGGTCGGACTCGTCGTGCGCGACGTCATCGTCCGCCGCAAGCCCCGCTAGCGGTTCAGTTCTCGGCGGCGAGCTGACCGCACGCCGCCGCGATCTCCTGCCCTCGGGTATCGCGGACGGTGCACGAGACGCCCTGCGCGATGACCCGGCGAACGAATTCCCGCTCCACCGGCTTCGGGCTGGCATCCCACTCGCTACCCGGAGTCGGGTTGAGGGGAATCAGGTTGACGTGTACCCGGGATCCGAGCGCCTTGTGCAGCTTCTTGCCCAGCATGTCCGCTCGCCACGGCTGATCGTTGACGTCCCGGATCATCGCGTACTCGATCGAGACGCGTCGACCGGTCTGATCGGCGTAGTACCGGGCTGCGGAGAGAACCTCCGCCACCGACCAACGATTGTTGACCGGGACCAACGTGTCTCGCAGCTCATCGTCCGGCGTGTGCAGAGACACGGCCAAGGTCACCGACAGACCCTCGTCGGCCAGCTTTCGAATGGCCGGAGCAAGGCCGACCGTCGACACGGTGACCGAACGCTGTGACAGTCCCAGCCCGTCGGGGGCTGGTGAGACGATCTTGCGCACTGCCGCGACGACGCGCTTGTAGTTGGCCAGCGGCTCACCCATGCCCATGAACACGACGTTCGACAGACGACCCTCACCGCCGGGGACGACGCCGTCGCGCATGTCCGCGGCCGCCGAACGGACCTGATCGACGATCTCGGCCGTCGACAGGTTCCGCGTCAGGCCGGCCTGACCGGTTGCGCAGAACGGACATGCCATTCCGCAACCGGCCTGACTCGAGATGCACAGCGTCGCGCGATCCGGATACCGCATCAGAACACTCTCGAGCAGAGTCCCGTCGTTGGCCTTCCACAGCGTCTTTCGAGTGTCACCGTCATCACATGCCAAGTGCTTGATCGGCGTCAGCAAGGTGGGAAAAAGATCGGCACCGACCTTCTCCCGAGCCTCGGCCGGAAGATCGGTCATCTTGGTGGTGTCGGCCTCGAGCCGCGCGTAGTAGTGCCGCGCAAGTTGGTCGGCCCGGAATGCCGGTAGACCGAGTGCCTTCACTGCCTCACGCAGGCCCTCTTTGTCCAGGTCGGCGAGGTGACGCGACGGCATACCCCGACGCGGAGCTGTGAAGACCAGCGGAAGATTCGGTCTCTTCTGCTCGGTCGTGCTGTCCGTTGCGGCTGCGGAATCACTCATGCTCGACCCCCGCGTCGTTCCTGCTGGCTCAACTCCATACCCACCATTGTCCACCCGTTCTGCTCACAGTCCTATTCGCGACGGTTTTCGACGGTGCCCTGACGGGTATCGACGCCGGGACCGATTGCGCGTGCATTCGGACCACGCGTGCGAAAGGATCATCGACATGGCCACCAGAGCAGACGACAACAACGAGGCACCGTTCGACACATCGGCGTCGACCAAGCCGGGGTTCGACGAAACGGTGGGCCCGTCGCGCGAACTCGCCCCGATCACGACCCCGGATTCGGACGGCCATTCCGCGCCCGACCCCGAGTTCGTTCCGGAACAGCAGCACACCCCCACCGATGTGGCGCACACCCGCACCGCCGCCCTCTGGACCGGCCTGGTGGTCGGGGCCGTCGTCCTTGTCGTTCTCCTGGTGTTCATCGTGCAGAACCTCGACTCGGTCACCGTCCAGATCTTCGCCTGGCAGCTCGACCTACCCCTCGGAATCAGCATGCTGCTGGCCGCGATCGCGGGCGCGCTGGTGATGGCCATGGCCGGCGGTGCCCGAATCCTGCAGGTCCGGCGCGCAGCGAAGAAGAACCAGCGTCACGGTTCGTGAACACTATGTACAGAAGCTGGCACCGATGCTCTGAATCGATAAGGTTGGCGGTGCCCGACTTCACTCGAGGAGCATGACGTGACTACTTTCATGGAGACACCGGTGGCATCCGGCGTTGCACCCGACCGCGCACGATCGTGGCTGTTGGTTCCGGCCACCAAGCCCGATACGTTCGACGCTGCTGTCGCATCCGGTGTCGACGCCGTCATTCTCGACATCGAGGACGCAGTCGCTCCGGCGAAGAAGCCTGCTGCTCGCGAGACCGTCGTGCGCTGGCTGAGCGAGGGCAACTCGGCCTGGGTGCGCGTCAACGACGCGACGACCCCGTGCTGGGCCGACGATCTTGCCGCGTTGTCCGGGCTGCCCGGCCTGGTGGGGGTCATGCTCGCGAAGACCGAGAGCGGCGGTCAGGTCGAGGCGACAGCCGCCCGCCTCGCCGACGGCACCCCGATCCTCGCGCTGGTCGAATCGGCAGCAGGACTCGAGGCCGCCACCGAAATCGCGCGCGCGGACTCGACATTCCGTCTCGCCTTCGGCAGCGGCGACTTCCGACGCGACACGGGCATGAGCGACGACCCGCTCGCCATGGCCTACCCGCGCTCGCGACTGGTCGTCTCCTCGCGCGTCGCACGACTACCCGGACCCATCGACGGTCCGACACTGACCGCGAACGACAGCATCCTCGGGCGCGATGCAGCCCTGACGCTCTCGATGGGCATGGCAGGCAAACTCTGTATGCACACCGATCAGGTGGCCATCGTCAACCGCGAACTGGCCCCCTCCCCGACAGACGTGTCCTGGGCTCACGATGTCATCGACGCTCTCGGTGCCGACGGTGCTCACGTCAAGGACGGCAGCGATCTGCCGCGTCTGGCAAAGGCTCTCAAGATCAACGAACTGGCTCGAATCTTCGGAATCTCCGCCGCGTCCTGATCGCTCGCTGCCGAGCCAGGCTCAGATCGACTCGACGCCGGTCGGCTTGTATCGAACGTGGATGCGATAGCGCACATTCAGGGTGAGGCCGTCGACCTGCCGTGCCGCAGCGCGCGCTACCCGCGGTGAGAACTCGATTCCCAGCACATCCCGCAAAACCCGGCGGTCGGGAAACGCCCACCTCGTGTCGACGCGTCGCATCTCGAATCCCTGGGCATCGAAGAACGCCTCGACGGCCGCAGGATCGTAGTGCGGGAGATCCGCACGCATCCAGTCCCCGTACGGAGACGACGTGGCGTCGAGGTCCACGACCACCAACGCCCCTCCGGGCCGCAGAACTCGCATCGCTTCGCTGATACCCGGGCCGCAGCCGGGGCCGAAGAAATACGCGGTTCGCGCGTGGACGAGATCGACCGAACCTGTGTCGACGGGCAGCGCGTCCGCTCTACCCGCACGCACGGCGACGTTCGCAAGTGACTCGACGCGCGTGCGGGCTGCGGCCACCAATGGGGCGTGCGGTTCCACACCGATGACGTACCGGGCGTCCGCAGCGAAGATCGGAAGATGGAAACCGCTGCCGCAGCCCACGTCCACGACGTTCTCGGCCGTCCAATCGACGGTCGATCGAATGGACGCGAACACAGCGCCGTCGACGTCCTGAGCCCTGTTCTCCGCCTCGTACAGATGCGGCCAGTGCCAGATGTTGGGACTGGGAATCACCCCGCCGCGATCACCGCTCATCGTCCGGCGGAGTCGGTCAGAGCAACACGGTGAAGACGAGCCACGCAACGAACGCAGAGGGCAGCAACGAGTCGAGTCTGTCCATGATGCCGCCGTGGCCGGGCAGCAACGAGCCCATGTCCTTGATTCGAAGGTCGCGCTTGACCTGCGATTCGATGAGGTCGCCCAGTGTTCCCGTCACGACCAGCACGACTCCTAGCAGGACACCGATCATCGAGTTGGCCTCGAGAATCAGGGTCACCGTCAGCAGGCAACCGATGACGCAGAAGATGAGCGATCCGACCAGCCCTTCCCAGGACTTCTTCGGGCTGATGGCCGGTGCCATCGGGTGTTTGCCGAACAGCACACCGGCGATGTAACCACCGACATCCGAGCACACGACGCCGATGACGAAGACCAGGATGCGACCGGCACCGTTGTCCTGCAGGACCATCAGAACGGCGAACGAGGCCAACAGCGGTAGCCAACACGCCACCAGAACGGTGACGGAGAGTTCTTCGAGATAGTTCTTGGGAGCAGTACCGAAGCCTTGTCTCAGCAACAGCCACACCATGCAGACCACGACGGTGCCCACAGCCGCACTGAGCACTCCGACGGCACCGAACGGCCAGCCCAGCCAGATCATGGCCTGACCACCGAGGATCAGCGGGATGCGCGGAACGAGAACACCGCCCTCGCGGAGCCGCTTGGACACCTCGTACGTCGCGACGGCCAACGCCACGGCCACGACACCGATCCATACCAGCGGCACGAACACGAGCACGAGGATCAACCCGATACCCAAACTGCCGCCGACGCCGATCGCGGCAGGCAGATTTCGACCCGCCTTGCCGGCGGACTTCGTGGCGGCGACCCCGGACGAGCCAGCGGGCGTGCCGCTGCCCTCCTGCCGATCCGGTCCCACCACTGTCGTCAACTCCTCGATATTCATCGTCGTTCCACCGTGTTGCGCAACTATCGAAGGAGATCAGACCTCCATCAATTCACCCTCTTTGCGCTTGACCAGTTCGTCGACGGAGGCGGTGTACTTCGCGGTGGTCTTGTCGAGCTCGTTCTCGGCACGTACGACGTCGTCCTCGCCCGCCTCGCCGTCCTTCTGGATGCGCTTGAGCTCTTCCATCGTCTTGCGGCGCACGTTGCGAATGGACACCTTGGCGTCCTCGCCCTTGCCCTTGGCCTGCTTGACGAACTCACGGCGTCGTTCCTCGGTCAGCTGCGGCACGCCGATACGAATCAGGTTGCCGTCGTTGGTGGGGTTGACGCCGAGATCGGAATTGCGGATAGCGGTTTCGATCGGCCCGAGCTGATTCGACTCGTACGGCTTGATCACCACCAATCGCGCCTCCGGCACGCTGATGCTGGCCAGCTGGGTGATCGGCGTCGGGGCACCGTAGTACTCGATGACGATGCGCGAGAACATTCCCGGGTTGGCCCGCCCGGTGCGGATCGAGGACAGATCGTCACGGGCAACCGATACGGCCTTTTCCATCTTCTCTTCGGCGTCGAAAAGAGCTTCGTCAATCACGATCTGTCCTCCATCGTCTTCGTTCTCGGTTCGTTCGCGGTCGTGTCGGCGGCATTCACGACGTGACCAGCGTGCCGATGTTCTCGCCCGACACGGCGCGAGCAATGTTTCCCTGAATCAGCAAATTGAACACCAACATCGGCATCTGATTGTCCATGCAGAGGCTGAAGGCAGTCGCGTCGGCAACTTTGAGGCCTCGCTCGAGGGCTTCTCGGTGGGTGATCGTGTCGAACATCGTCGCGTCGGGATCGAGCCGTGGATCGGCCGAGTAGACACCGTCGACGGCCTTGGCCATCAACAGCACCTCGGCACCGATCTCGAGCGCCCGCTGCGCCGCCGTGGTGTCCGTCGAGAAGTACGGCATGCCCATACCTGCGCCGAAGATGACGACACGCCCCTTCTCGAGATGCCGTCGCGCGCGCAGCGGGAGGTACGGCTCGGCCACCTGGCCCATCGTGATAGCGGTCTGGACTCTGGTGGCAACACCCTGCTTTTCCAGAAAATCCTGCAGCGCAAGACAATTCATGACCGTGCCGAGCATGCCCATGTAGTCCGAGCGAGATCGGTCCATCCCCCGCTGCTGCAATTCGGCACCGCGGAAGAAGTTTCCGCCACCGATCACCACGGCAACCTGAACTCCGGTGGCCACCACCTCGGCGATCTGCTCGGCAACGTTGTTCACGACATCCGGATCGAGCCCCACCTGGCCACCACCGAACATCTCCCCACCCAGTTTGAGCATCACGCGTCGGAACCCGGGACGGTCAGGGGCCGGATCGGTCATAGCTCTCCTCGGTACTCGTCGAACACTACGGTTTACTCACCGATCATCCTGCCCTATCGGCACCCGATCGGTGGACACGGCTCCGACCTGCCTCGCGCACGAACGATGCCGTCCACTCGATGAAATCGAATGAACGGCATCGCCTCGATCGGATCGAGCGCAGACTAGCTGGCGCCGACCTCGAATCGGGAGAAACGGGTGATGGTCACGCCGGCCTCGTCGAGGATGGCCTTGACGGTCTTGTTGCCGTCCTGAACCGACTTCTGCTCGGTGAGAACGACGTCCTTGAAGAATCCGTTGACGCGACCTTCGACTATCTTCGGCAGAGCCTGCTCCGGCTTGCCCTCTTCGCGCGCGGTTTCTTCTGCGATCCGACGCTCGGCGGCGACCAGATCCTCGGGAACCTCGTCACGGGTGACGTACTTGGCCTTGAGCGCTGCGATCTGCATCGCGGCAGCGCGCGCAGCATCGCCGGCGGCGTCGCCGTCACCGGTGTACTCGACCAGCACGCCGACGGCAGGCGGCAGGTCCGCGCTGCGCTTGTGCAGGTAGGTCGCGGTGTTGCCGTCGTAGGACACGACGCGGCGAATTTCGAGCTTCTCGCCGATCTTGGCCGACAACTCGTTCAGAGCCGTCTCGACGGTCTTGCCGTTCAGGTCGAGTGCCTTGAGAGCGTCGACATCAGCAGGCTCGCCTGCTGCAGCCGTCGCCGCGACGGACGCGGCGAACGTCTGGAACTCGTCGTTCTTGGCCACGAAGTCGGTCTCGGAGTTGATCTCCACGAGCACTCCACCCTCGGCGACGACGAGGCCTTCGGCGGTGTTGCGCTCGGCGCGCTTGCCGACGTCCTTGGCACCCTTGATACGCAGGTACTCGACGGCCTTGTCGTAGTCGCCGTCGTTCTCGGCGAGTGCGTTCTTGCAGTCCATCATTCCGGAGCCGGTGAGCTCGCGGAGCCGCTTGACGTCGGCGGCAGTGTAGTTCGCCATCGTGGGCGAGCCTCCTCAAAAGTCTGAATACGGGCGTTGACGAAAGTGCTGTTCTCGAAGCGTGATCGACGGGCTCGCTGTGGAGCCGGACCGATCACAACCCTGACATACCGAAGCGGCCCCGGCCCACCCCCGAGGGTGAACCGGGACCGAATTCGATCAAGCCTGAGCGGCCGGTGCTTCTTCTGCTGCCGGTGCTTCTTCTGCTGCCGGGGCGTCGGCGGCCGGCGCATCGGCTGCGGGAGCCTCTGCTGCCGGAGCGTCAGCGGCCGGGGACGTCTGTGCGAGCTGCTCGAGCTCCCACTCTGCGAGCGGCTCGCCTGCGCCGACCTCGGGCTTGGCGTCGGTTGCGGTGTTCTGGCCTGCACGGGCCTGCACACCTTCGGCCACTGCGGATGCGACGACCTTGGTCAGCAGCGCAGCGGAACGGATCGCGTCGTCGTTACCCGGGATCGGGTAGTCGACCACGTCGGGATCGCAGTTGGTGTCCAGGATCGCGATGACCGGGATCTTCAGCTTGCGCGCTTCGCCGACGGCGATGTGCTCCTTGTTGGTGTCGACGATCCAGATGGCCGACGGAACCTTGGCCATGTCGCGGATGCCGCCGAGGGTGCGATCGAGCTTGGTCATCTCACGCGTGAGCATGAGGATTTCCTTCTTGGTGCGTCCCTCGAAGCCACCGGTCTGCTCCATTGCCTCGAGCTCCTTGAGGCGGACCAGGCGCTTGTGCACGGTCTGGAAGTTGGTGAGCATGCCACCGAGCCAGCGCTGGTTCACGTAGGGCATGCCCACGCGAGTTGCCTCAGCGGCGATGGACTCCTGTGCCTGCTTCTTGGTGCCGACGAACAGAACGGTGCCGCCGTGGGCGACCGTCTCCTTGACGAACTCGTAGGCCTTGTCGATGAAGGTCAGAGTCTGCTGCAAGTCGATGATGTAGATGCCGTTGCGGTCGGTGAAGATGAATCGCTTCATCTTCGGGTTCCAGCGACGGGTCTGGTGTCCGAAGTGTGTGCCGCTGTCGAGCAGCTGCTTCATTGTTACTACAGCCATGGCTGAATAACTCTCTTTCATGGTTCGGTTGACGCAGAGTGTCGGTGACCTCTGCCCTGGCGACCGCCGAAGTTGTCGGACCTGAACCACAGGGGGATCAGGACCGCCGACAACCGGTTCTCGTATCGTGAACTCTGCCGAGGCAGTCGATACGATGACGCGGACGCGCGAAGTCGACCCGTGCACGCACAGGCCGCAACAAGGAGTGTAGACCTGCGGCGGCCCCCGTCATAACCAGGCCCGACTGTCAAGAGATTCCGGTGCCTGTGGACGAATCTTTCGGTTGTCCACAATTCGTGCCGGGCCTCGTTTTCCAGCACATTCACAGGCCATCGTCGACGAGTGAACACTCTTCGTACCGGGTGCATCGCCTGCGTTCTTGCCGCGATCGTGCTGACCACGCCGGCCGCGGCAGCCGAATCGGACTCGTTCGCGTGGCCGATACGGCCGCACCCTCGCGTCGTGACACCGTTCGACCGCCCGGAACACGATTGGCTCCCCGGCCATCGCGGGGTCGACCTCGCCGCGGCGGACGGCACCTCGGTTCTGGCCGTCGCCGACGGCACGGTCGTGTTCGCAGGCCTCGTGGCCGGTAAGCCGGTGGTGTCGGTGGACCATCCGGGCGGGCTTCGATCGACGTACGAACCCGTGACGGCGGCGGTCCGGGCCGGAGCACGAGTACGACGCGGCGACATCCTGGGTTCGCTGACGTCGGGACACGACGGCTGCACGGCGACGTGCCTGCATTGGGGCATCAAGCGGGGCCGCGAATACCTCGACCCGACGGCCCTGGTGCGTGCCCGTCCGATCAGATTGAAACCCGTGCCGGAGCCGGGTCGGTGACGGTCAGCGCGCAGGGCCGGAGTGACGACCGGACGCGGCAGGAAAGTCGTCCGCGACCATGGCGGCAAGCTCGACGAAAGCGCTCCTGGTCTGGGGACGCAGCTTCTCGAGATCGACCACGGCCCCCTCGGCGAGGTGCTCGTCGAACGGAACCACCAACACCGCGCGGCAGCGTTCCAGGAAGTGCTGCTGCAACAAGTTCATGTCGACCGCGGACGAACCCGGTCGGACCGAACTGATCACCACGACCGTGCGCTCGACCAGATGGCCGTATCCGTGCAGTTCCAGCCAGTCCAGAGTCGCGGCTGCACTGCGTGCCCCGTCGACGGCCGGCGAACTGACCAGAACCAACGCATTGGCCAGCTGCAGCACCCCGTTCATCGCCGAGTGCATGATGCCGGTTCCGCAGTCGGTGAGGATCAGGTTGTAATAGACCTGCAGCATGTCGATGACCGCGCGATAGTCCTCTTCGCCGAACATCTCCGACGCCGAGGGATCCCGCTCACCGGCCAACACTTCCAGTCGGCTCGGTGCCTGCGAGGTATGAGCGCGAATGTCGGAATACCGGCGAATGTTCGGGGCTGCGGCCAACAAGTCGCGAACAGTCGACGCGGTCTGACGCGGTACCCGCTCTCCGAGTGTCCCGAAATCCGGGTTCGCGTCGACGGCAATGACGCAATCTCCGCGCAGCGACGCGAACGTCGACCCCAGACCCAGAGTGGTCGTCGTCTTGCCGACCCCGCCCTTGAGCGACAGGAACGCGATGCGGTAGTCCCCCAGCACCGGCTGGCGTATGCGATCGACCTGGTTGCGGTAGCGCTCCTCGGCCGTCGACTCGCCGGGGTTGATGACGCCACCGGTCAACCGGTGCACACCGCGACGCCACCCCGACGACGAGGTGCGCTTGGGTCGTTTGAGCAGCGATTCGGCACCCAGGTCCTGACTGCTCGGACGATACGGATTCGGGGCACCTGCCCACGGCTGCGCGGACCAGGGTGCCTGCTGGGCCGGCTGGGCCTGCGACCGATCGTCCCCGACGGGCGGAACGGGCGGCATCTGTGCCTCGGGATAGGCGGCCGGCGGGCCCGGTCGAAGCGGCACGGGCGGGTTGTACCGCGGGGGCACGGGAGGTCGCTGCGCAGAATCGGGCGTCTGCCACGGCGGGGGCTGCCGGGGCGTGGAGCGCGGAGTGGACATCGGTTCCGCCGGTACGGATCCGGCGGCATCGTCACCCCGGCCGTCGACTGCACTGCCGTCGACTGCACTGCCGGGTCGTGCCCCGTTCACCGGCGCACTGTGGCCATGCGTCGACCACGGCTCCGATTTACCTTGCGGTCGGTCGCGGTCCACGGTCCCCCGTATTCGGTGTAGTCGATCCTGGGCAGACGCTACCAAACGATGCGCCGCCCAGCTCGACGCTCATGCTCTGGGATGCGCCTGATCGTGCACCGCCCGCAACCGTTCGACGGATACGTGAGTGTAGATCTGCGTCGTGGCAAGAGATGCATGTCCGAGCAGTTCTTGCACCACCCGGAGATCTGCACCTCCTTCCAGCAGATGCGTGGCTGCCGTATGGCGCAGGCCGTGCGGTCCCAGGCTGGGGCCGCCGGGGACTGTCTCCAGCACAGCATGCACCGCCGACCTGGCCTGTCGCTGGTCGAGTCGTCCACCCCGACGCCCGAGCAACAGGGCCGGTCCGGATCGATCGACGGCCAGGGCAGGCCTGCCGTCGGTGAGCCAGGCGTCGAGTGCCTGCGCGGCCGGCAGACCGTACGGTGCCGACCGTTCCTTGTTCCCCTTGCCCACCACCCGAACGACTCGTCGATCGGTGTCCACGTCGTCGACATCGAGACCGCACAGCTCCCCCACGCGGACCCCGGTCGCATACAACAGTTCGACGACGAGTCGATCGCGCAGCGCTATGGGATCGAGTTCGGCGGCACCCGACTCGGCAGCGTCCAGCGCTCGCGTCGCTTGATCGTGACGCAGCACTCCGGGCAGGGTGCGGTGACCCGACGGGGACGCGAGACGTTGCGCGGGGCCGACCTTCACAGCCCCGACCCGTTCGAGCCACGCCCCGAACGTTCGCACCGACGAGGTGCGCCTGGCCATCGATGTCCGGGCCGCGCCGGCCGCCGAGTACCCCGCCAACCACGAGCGCACGACACGCAGATCCAGATCGGCGATCGTCGCGCCCGGTGAGGACGCGGCCAGGTGCGCCAGTAACGAACGCGCGTCGGCAACGTAGGCCCGGATGGTGTGCTCCGACCGTTCCCGTCCGAGGCGCAGGTGTTCGGCAAACTCCTCGACGTGCACCTCCAGGTGCGGCGGCAGCGAATCGGTCATCGGCTCAGCTTGGGCGCTGACGTCTCGCTCGACAACCGGACACGCCGTCGGGTGGACGTCGGTGCGCGATCAGGCGTCGACTCCCGCCTCCGCCTGTGCCAGCTCACGCTTCCAGGCTCGGAAGGTTTCCTCGGTCCGCCCCCGACGCCAGTAACCCGAGATCGACGCCCACTCGGCCCCGACCCCACGTTCCTTGCGAATGTACGGACGGAGGTTGTGCATGACGGCCTGCGCCTCACCGTGGACGAACACCTGCGCTTGCCCGGGTAACCATTCGGTGTTCTTGACGGCCTCGATCAGCGGTGCGTTGTCTCCGGCCCGGTCGTCGCCGATCTCGTTCGACGACGCGCCCCGGTGCACCCAGGTGACGTCGACGACTGCGAGAGTCTCCATGTAGATCTCGTCGTGACGATCGCCGACCTCGATGAACACCTTGGCGATGGCGTCTTCCGGGAGGGCCTCGACCGCAGCCGAGATGGCCGGGATAGCCGATTCGTCGCCTGCGAACAGGTGCCAATCGGCGTCGGGGCGAGGCGCGTATGCCCCCGACGGCCCGAAGAACGACATCTCGTCGCCCGGCTTCGCGCGTGTGGCCCACGGTCCGGCGACGCCCTCGTCGCCGTGCACCACGAAGTCGATGGCGATTTCCCGCGCGTCGGTGTCGACGGATCGAACGGTGTAGGTCCGCATGATCGGTTCGTCCTCGGTTCCGAAGAACAGCTTGACGTACGCATCGGTCTTATCGATGGCGTCGAACTCCTCGAAGCCTGGACCACCCAGATACACCCGGTGCATGTGCGGGGTCAGCGCTTCCGTGCGCACTACGGTCAACGTGGTTTTCTTACGCGGCACTACAGACCCCTCTTCGAGCGAATGACGCCGATGCTCACTGCACCGACTAAGCATTACCTAACACCCTACCTTCACCGGGCCTCGGTAGGGCCGTCACCTCAGCCGCGCACCACCCGGGCCCACCCGGTCTCGTCGTTGCTCACGAAGCCGTCCATCTCCATCACCGGTAGCGCGGCGCGGACCTTCGACAACGGAACTCCGGAACTCTCCGACAGTTCACGGGTGGACAACGCTCCCGTGGCCGGCAGCGCGTCGTAGATCAACAGTGCGGTCTCGGACAGCGCATCGATTTCCCGGAACAGATCGGGACGGGGTTCCTCCGGCGAGCCGAGCGCCCCGGCCTCGGCCACCACATCGTGCGAGCTCGACACCAGAACGGCCTCACCCTCACGAATCATGCGATGGCATCCCTTCGACGTCGGAGAAGTGACCGGCCCCGGCACCGCAAGAACGGGGCGCCCCAGTTTCGCCGCCCACGCCGCGGTGTTGCGCGCCCCGCTCCGCCATCCCGCCTCGACGACCACCACCGCCGAACCGAGAGCCGCCACCAGTCGGTTGCGCGCCAGGAACCGGTGCTTGGCCGGAGTGGTTCCGGGCGCGTATTCACTGAGAACGACACCGCTCGAGGCGATCTGACGAAACAGGCGGGAGTGGCCCGCCGGGTATGCCCGGTCGACGCCGCAGGCGAGCACCGCCATCGTCGTCCCCTCGACTCCGAGTGCCGCGCGATGCGCTGCCGCATCGATACCGAAGGCAGCACCCGACACGACGGTCCAGCCGTCCAGCGCCAGATCGGCGGAGATCTCGGCAGTGACGTGGTCGCCGTACGGACTCGACGCTCGGGTTCCGACTATCGACACCGATCGTTCGGTGTCTGCTCCGACAGACCGGTTTCCCAACGCCCACAGTGCGATCGGCGGCGATGTGTCGACACCCGCGGTGAGGCCGGACCCATCGAAGCCGAGAAAACGCCACGCAGGCCACTCGTCGTCGTCAGGGGTGATCAGCCGTCCACCGAGAGCGGCCATGTGGTCCAGATCTGCTGCTGCAGTGTCGACATGAGCCCGTGCTGCCAGTCGCTCACCCAAGTGTCCGGCGCGTACGGCTGCGGCGGTGACCTCGGGGCCGTGGGCAGCGGCGTGGTCCGTCACCGTGCGATGCGGACCCTGTGCCACCCGGGACAGATACGCCCACGCCAGCCGACGTGCGTCATAGGTCATGCCACTCCCCTGTCTCGAAAATCCAGTGCGGCACCGACCTCGTCTGCACCGGGCACGGTGCCGCCGGCGAGATCGTTCAGAGTCCACGCCACCCGAATCGCACGATCCGCGCCGCGCGCGGTCAGCGATCCATTGCGCAATGCCCGCTCGATCGGTGCCAGCGTCGACCGAGCGAGCCGAAACCGTTGACGCAGTGCGGGTCCGGGCACTTCCGCATTGGTCCTCCACCCGAACTCCGACCAACGATGAGCGGCAGCATCCCTCGCTCCCGTCACGCGGGCGCGAATATCGGCCGTTCCTTCTCCGATGTCGTCGACCAGCGCCCCGGTCGCGACTCCCATCATCTGAATTCGGAGATCGACCCGGTCGAGGAGCGGTCCGGACAGTTTTCCCAAGTACTTGCGGCGAGCAGTGGGCGCGCACACGCAGTCGGCCTGCCGCGCCGGTGCGCACGGACACGGATTGGCCGCCAGGACGAGTTGGAACCTCGCCGGGTACCGGGCCACCCCGTCGCGACGCGCAATCCGAATTTCACCGTCTTCGAGTGGGGTTCGCAACGCTTCGAGTACCCGGATGCTCATCTCGGCGCATTCGTCGAGGAACAGAACTCCGCGATGCGCGCGACTGACTGCGCCGGGCTTGGCCATACCGGTACCTCCGCCGACCAACGCGCTCACCGACGTCGAATGGTGTGGCGCGATGAACGGCGGTGACGTGATCAGCGGTCGCGCGCTCGTCAGCAGCCCCGCCACCGAATGGATCGCGGTCACCTCCAGCGCCTCGGACTCGGTGAGCGGCGGGAGTATTCCCGGAAGACGTTGCGCGAGCATTGTTTTCCCGATGCCCGGTGGCCCGGTCAACATGATGTGATGCGCACCGGCCGCAGCGACCTCCAACGCCCATCGGGCATCTGCCTGACCGGCAACGTCACTGAGATCCGGGTAACTCTCCTGATGCCAGTCGGTGGGGGTGGGCGATTCCAGCGCCTGCTCACCACGAAGCCACGCAACGACATCTGCCAGGCAATCGGCACCCAACACCTCGATACCGTCCACCAGACCCGCTTCGGGCAGACACCGACTCGGCACCACCACCCGCTGCCACCCCGCCGCCTTCACCGCGAGCACTCCGGGCAGTACCCCGCGGACCGCTCGCAACCTGCCGTCCAGAGCCAACTCCCCCAGAAACACCGTCTCCGACAGGCTTCCCCGCGGAATGGCCTTGGCGGCGTCGAGGACCGACAATGCCAGCGCGAGGTCGTACACCGAGCCACCCTTGGGCAACGTCGCCGGAGACAACGCGAGAATCACTCGACTGTCCGGCCAGGTACCACCCGAATTCTTCACCGCGGCCTTGACCCGATCACGCGATTCGTTCAGCGCGGTATCGGGCAGTCCCACCAGATGGGTCCCCGGAAGACCCTGACCGATATCGGCTTCGATCTCCACCAACACTCCGTCGACGCCGTTGACCGCCACCGAATGGGCTCGTCCCAGGGGCATCAGAACGCCGCCCTGACGTGAGTGAGAACAGGGTCGTCACCGCGACCGATCACGATGGCGATCACGTCGAATCGGATGTGGACCCACGGCCCTCCGCGAAGCGAAAGCCACTGCAACGCCAATCCTCTGATCCGAGTCTGCTTGGTGTACGTCACCGCTTCCGCCGGCGTTCCGTAACCGATTCCCGAACGCGTTTTGACTTCGACGAACACCATCGTCTCGCCCTCGCGCGCAATGATGTCGAGCTCCCCCGAACGATGCCGCCAATTCCGCTCGATCACCTCCAGGCCGATGTGCTCGAGATGGCGTGCAGCAAGGTCCTCACCGCGGGCCCCGAGTTCTTGATTGGTCGGCATGTCGAATTCCTCCACTCTGCGGCCGCACAGCACGGCCGGATCCGGTCGCCATGACGGTGACACGACCGAAAGGAGGTGATTCCGAGAAAGTGCAGGTGCCGCATTGCCCTGTGGACACGCGCAATCCTGTGGAGAGAACCGTCGAATCGCAGGGCCGACACACCTGTTTTGTCGTACCTGTGTGCTTACCGGCGTTCATGCCCTGTCGATCGCCCGACAAATGGTTCGAACATGCAAAAGCTCCGTCCGGATTACTGCACGGACGGAGCTGAAGCACGGAATCGGTAATCGAATTCGATGACCGAACTACCGCTGACCGAAGACAGCGGGCATATCAAGGCTGGGAGGCGGTCAGTGCGCAGCCTCGTAGGCGGCCTGAACTTCCTGGCTGATTCGACCTCGGGCGCTGACCTCGTGGCCGTTTTCGCGAGCCCACGCTCTGATGTCCTGCAGATCGACCCTTCCTCGAGCCGGTGCAGGCGCGGCACCGGTCTTGCGGGGGCGGCGACCGGAAATCTTCTCGGCGTGCTCGATCCAGAAAGCCAGCTGCTCGTGCAGTTCGTTCGCATGCTTGAGATTCAAGTCGATGCGGTACTGGTTTCCACCGATACCGAATTCGATCGACTCCCCCTGGCCTTCTTTGATTACCGAGCCGTCGACATCGTCGATCATCTGGACAAGCGTCTTGCGTGCCATCTCGTACCTCTTACGCGTCTGGGAGAATGTGGTAATTCAAGTTCTACCACCGATTATCGGACCGAGGCAAAGACCCAACGATGTTCACATCGGCGTAGGGTCGAAAACATTCGGTACGAAAACGTGTGAATACCGGAAGCTATTTGCATCATTAAATCGAAATACTATGTGAGACAACAGAATTCGGCGTTCACATTTCGACGATTCTCCCGCGCTCGACGTAACCCGGCAACGGGCCTCTGCTCGAAACAGAACACGCGGAATTATTCGGTCGGTTGTCCAGCTTTTCGCTGATCGGTGCGCTTCGGAACACTCCACACGGGAAATCTGCCGAGCGGAACCGTCCAGGTGCGCCCGTCAGGCACCGGGCACACCTGCCGATCCGACCCGGGTAGGACTATTCGGGGAGACGCAGATCCGGTTTGTCCAGCTCTTCGATGTTGACGTCCTTGAACGTGATCACCCGCACGTGCTTGACGAAACGAGCCGGTCTGTACATGTCCCATACCCACGAGTCGGACATCCGCAATTCGAAGTAGATCTCACCGTCGGCATTGTGCGGAATGAGTTCGACGGAGTTCGCGAGATAGAAACGACGCTCGGTTTCGACGACATAGTTGAACTGTCCGACGATGTCCCGATACTCGCGGTACAGCGAGAGCTCCATCTCGGTTTCGTACTTTTCGAGATCTTCGGCACTCATCGGTCTCTTTCATCCTCCAGTCGGGCGTGAAATTCAATCATGGCGCACCGTCGTCGGTGCAGTCCATTCGCCCCAGTGCGTCGACCTCGCTACGCGAGCGACCGGCTGCCGCGGCAGCCACGTTGGCATAGGACATTCGATGCTCTCGGCTCGGGCCGAGCGTGGTCATCGCGGTCGAATGAGCACGTGTGCTGTACCCCTTGTGCACGGCGAATCCGTAACCGGGAATGTCGGTGTCCATCTGCACCATCAACCGGTCTCTGGACACCTTGGCCAGGACACTGGCCGCAGCGATGCAGGCAGCTGTGGCGTCCCCTCCGATGACGGGTAGAGACGGCACCGGAAGTCCGGGAACCCGAAAGCCGTCGGTGAGGACATACCCGGGAGTGAGGCTCAGGCCCGCCACCGCGCGGCGCATTCCCTCGATGTTCGCCACGTGTACCCCGATGCGGTCGACCTCGGCCGCGTCGACGAACACCACACTCCACGCAAGTGCCAATTTCTTGATCCGGGGAAAGAGCTCCTCCCGGCGACGCTCGGTCAGCTTCTTGGAATCGTCGAGGTCCGCGAGGGCAGTGTGCGACCGAGAGCCCAGGATGCACGCCGCGACCGTCAACGGCCCCGCGCAGGCTCCCCTGCCTGCTTCGTCGACACCCGCAACCGGACCGAGCCCGTTGCGTTCGAGTGCCGATTCCATGGTCCGCAGCCCCGCCGCCCTCCTGATGATGGGACGAGGCGGCCACGACGAGCGGCTCAGAGATGCGCGCGCACGAGGCGCGGGACGAGGACGGGCCGTCATCGACCCTGAATGTCCGGCGAGTCCAGGAGGCCGGTTCGCGATGGCGGCAACGCGGTGGCCACGGCCTTACCTATCACGTTGTCCAGCGGAACGGTGCCGGTGAACTCGTCGGTGACGTGATACCGCGAGTCTCGCGAATTGCTGCGATTGTCGCCCATGACCCAGATGTTGCCCTCGGGCACCGTTACAGGGTCGAAGCACCGGCCCGACTTCAATTCGGTCTCGCACGTCATCGTGTCCGGAACGAACGGGAAATCCATCTGTATGTACGGCTCGTCCAACGGCTTTCCGTCCACGAGCACCCGTCCCTGAGCGTCACAGCACTCGACCGTCTGACCGCCGGTGGCAATGACGCGTTTGACCAGATCGTTCTCGTCCGGAGCGACGACTCCGATCAAAGAGCCCATTTCCTGGGCCCCGCGGATGACCGAATTGTCGGAGCGCTGCGAGACGAATTCGTCGTTCCAGGAATCGGGGCCGCGGAACACGACGATATCGCCGGGCTTCGGATCGCCGAATCGATAGCCGATCTTCTCCACGACGATGCGGTCCCCGGTGCAGCCGGCGCAGCCGTGCAGTGTCGGTTCCATCGATTCGGATGGGATGAGATAGACCCGGGCGACGAACGTCTGAAGCAGAAAACTCAGCACGAGAGCTACCAGAATGAGGATGGGAAGTTCACGCCAGAAGGACCACTGCTTGCGATCCGCACGCTTGTTCCGGGGAGACTCGTCGTCGGGCTCGTTCGTCGAACCCTGTGGGGTCGGATCCTGTGGGGACTGCGTCACCTGGACAGGTTAGCCGGAACCGTCGCCCGCGGGCCGGTCGGTCCGCGCCTGCGGCGTTTTCACCGAGCATCGCTCGTACCGGTACGTCCGAAATGTCAGGGCGGTGGCTCCAACGCACCATGCCGCGTCACCGATGTTCGGTGACGCGGCATGGTTGCTGCTCGAAGCGGTCGATACGACCGGGTCAGCGCTTTTCTTTGATCTTGGCGGCCTTGCCACGCAGATCGCGGAGGTAGTACAGCTTCGCGCGACGAACGTCGCCGCGAGTGAGGACCTCGAACTGCGCGATGTTGGGGCTGTGCACCGGGAAAGTGCGCTCCACGCCGACGCCGAACGACACCTTACGAACGGTGAACGTCTCGCGGACGCCACCGCCCTGACGTCGAATCACGACGCCCTTGAAGATCTGAATACGCTCTTTCGAGCCTTCGATAACCTTGACGTGCACGTTCAGCGTGTCGCCGGGGCGGAAATCGGGGATGTCGCTACGCAGCGACTGATTGTCGAGAAAGTCCAGGGTGTTCATCGGTTGTGCCATCCTTGCGTTCTGCGCTTGAGCAGAGGAACCGAGCGGCTCGCCACCGGGGCGGCACAACTGGTTCGTACTCCGAGTGAGGTGTGTGCCTCGCGAGAGGCAACCCGCCTATTGTGCCAGACCGTCAGGCGTTCGAGGAAATCGCCCCGACCGAGGACTGGGCCACGGTTCCGGCCTGGGGTGCAGGCACGACGGTCCGCGCGAGCTCGTCCTCGGTGGCCTCGACCGCGTGAACAATGCTGGGCTTGCCCGCGATCGCATCCTGCAGGTAGATCTTGGCCCGTATCAACGGCCTGCGCCACTTCTTCTCTCGCCGCAGCGCACGCTCCATCTTCTTCGGTCTGCTCGTGTAGCGCCACCTCGCCCAGGGTGCACTCGGCCTGCTGAGTCGGACCGCGGCCAGAATGAGGATGGGCAGAACGAACAGCCCGATCAGCCCGGTCCAGATCTTGCCCTTGAGCAGCACGACGACGCACAGACTCAGGTTGAGCAGTGCCAGCACACCGAGTGTTCCGCGAACCCAGGGATCGGGATCGGCCCGGAAATCGGCGGGGCTGAGCAGCTCCAACGGGTGAAGTCCCAGTAGCAGGAACCCGGTGAAGGCGACGGCTGCGAATACCGCATCGACGGATGTTCGGCCCTGCTCGGACCAGTAGACGTCGCGGAGATAGAAGATGAGTGCAAATTCGTCGAGCACGAGGGCAGCACCGCTGCCGAAGATCGCCGCCAGCACGGCACCGATGGTCTGCGACCCGTCCACGTACACCGCGATGAGCCCGATCCCCGCCAACAGCATCAGCACGATTCCGAACACGACATGGTGAATGTGCTGGCCGCCAGGGGTGATGTTGCCAGGCCACCACTTCACATCCGCGCGAATCATTCTGACGCTCAGGCGAATCAGCAGAAATCCCACGAGTAGGCCGAGCAGGAAGCAGAGCAACGGAAGGCGGCCGTGCTCGACGACACCGTGCTCCAACCACCTCACGCGCTCCACGTCCTTCCCGCCGCACGCCCGAAACAACGGCTATCGCCGAATCAGCCTATTCTCGTTCTTCGCCGCCGGGGTCGGCATCGACCGGGAAAGTCCGAGCGCTACTTCCCGAAGCCCGCTTTGCGCAACGCGTCGGCCATGGAACCTGCCGCAGGCGTTGCTGCTTGGCCGCCGCGTCGGTCGCGTTGCGGGCGGTTGCCCTGGCCGCCATTGCTCTGACGGCCGTTGCCCTTGCTCGAGGACGTACCGCGGGAGCGGTCACCCTGCTGCCCACGAGGTGCGTCCTTGCCACCGCTCGCACCGGGCTCGTCGTCCAACCGCAGACTCAGGCCGATGCGCTGACGTGGGATGTCGACCTCCATCACCTTGACCCGCACCACATCGCCGGATTTGACGACCTCACGCGGGTCCTTGACGAAGTTGTGCGACATCGCAGAGACGTGAACGAGTCCGTCCTGATGCACGCCGACGTCGACGAAAGCACCGAACGCCGCCACGTTGGTCACGACACCTTCGAGCGTCATCCCCGGCTTCAGGTCGGCGACCTTCTCGATACCGGCTGCGAAAGTAGCGGTCTTGAACTCCGGACGCGGATCGCGTCCAGGCTTCTCCAGCTCGGAGATGATGTCGGTGACAGTGGGCAGCCCGAATCGTTCGTCGACGAATTCCGCGGGGTCGAGGCGGCGCAGGAGTGCGGTGTTGCCCACCACCTCGCGCACGCCCACGCCCGCCTTGCCGACGATGCGGCGCACGACGGGATAGGCCTCCGGGTGCACGCTGGAGCGGTCGAGTGGATCCTCTCCCCCGGAGATGCGCAGGAACCCGGCGCACTGCTCGAAAGCCTTGGGACCCAAGCGCGGTACGTCCTTGAGGGTGCTACGGCTGGAGAACGGACCGTTCTGGTCGCGGTGCGCCACGATGCTCTCGGCGAGCGAACCGGCGATACCGGAGACCCTCGACAGCAAGGGCACCGACGCTGTGTTGACGTCGACACCCACCGCGTTCACCGCATCCTCGACCACAGCCCCGAGAGAACGGGCGAGCAGCGTTTCGGAGATGTCGTGCTGGTACTGGCCGACACCGATGGACTTGGGGTCGATCTTGACCAGCTCGGCCAACGGATCCTGCAGCCTGCGAGCGATCGAGACCGCGCCGCGGATGGAGACGTCGAGTTCGGGCAGCTCACTCGAGGCGTACGCCGACGCCGAGTAGACCGAGGCACCCGCCTCGGACACCACCACCTTGGTCAAATTCGCCGCCGGGAATTTTGCAATCAATTCTGCTGCTAAAGAATCGGTTTCGCGTGAGGCCGTACCGTTTCCGATGGCGATGAGCTCCACCTTGTGCTTGGCCGCGAGCCCGGCGAGTGTGGCCACGGCCTGGTCCCACTTGCCCTGCGGCTTGTGGGGATAGATCGTGTCGTAGTCGACGACCTTGCCGGTGGCGTCGACGATCGCCACCTTGGTTCCGGTGCGAAAGCCGGGGTCGAGTCCCATCGTGGTGCGGTTTCCGGCGGGTGCAGCCAACAGGAGGTCTTTGAGGTTGCTCGCGAACACGTCCACGGCGTCCTTCTCGGCCGACTGGCGCAGTCTCATGCGCGTATCGAGTGAGACGGTGACCAGCATCTTGGTGCGCCATGCCCAGCGAACGGTATCGAGCAGCCACTTGTCGGCCGGGCGGCCGCGATCTGCGATTCCGAACTTGGTGGCGATACGCCCCTCGTAGACACTGGGCACACCGGGAGTCGGCTCGTCCCGCTCGGGTTCGAACCCGAGGGACAGAATCTCTTCCTTCTCACCGCGTAGCGTCGCGAGGATGCGATGCGAGGGCAGGCTCGTGAACGGTTCGGAGAACTCGAAGTAGTCCGAGAATTTCGCGCCTTCCTCCTCTTTTCCCTTGCGCACGGTGGCGACCAGCTTGCCGGAGGTCCACATCAGTTCACGCAGCTCACCCACCAGGTCGGCATCCTCGGCGAAACGCTCGACGAGAATTGCTCGTGCCCCGTCGAGCTGCTCCTGATCGAACTGCGCCGGGTCGGTGGACGGATCGGTGAACAGGGAGTCTGCGACGGGTTCGTGGCCGGCCTCCCGCGCAATCTGTGCCTTCGTCCGGCGCTTGGGCTTGAACGGCAGGTAGATGTCCTCGACGCGGGCCTTGGTCTCGGCCAGCATCAGCGACTGTTCGAGCGCGTCGTCGAGTTTGCCCTGCGAACGAATCGATTCGATGACGGCATCTCGCCGCTCGTCGAGTTCTCGGAGGTATCGAAGTCGCTCGTCGAGTTGGCGCAATTGCGCGTCGTCGAGTGTGCCGGTGACCTCCTTGCGGTAGCGCGCGATGAACGGGACCGTGGACCCGCCGTCGAGGAGTTCTACAGCGGCACGAACCTGTTCTTCGCGAACATCGAGTTCTTCGGCTATGCGCTTGTTCACAGATTTCAGAGCAGTGGTCACGGCGATGGACCCTACCGCTAGTGTGGGACAGGTCGGTCAGCGGTTCTATGTGCGGGAGAGTTCTGTAGATGGTCAGGGGGGCTCGGTTACTGACCGCCACCTGCGCCGCACTGTTGGTCCTGAGCGCGTGCTCCGTACCGCCCGATGATCAGGCCGGCGATCCCGGTGGCAGGGATTCGGCCGAGACATCGGCATCACCGTTCCCGGATATCCAGAAGGTCGACGGCGTGGCCTTGGAAGCGCGTATTCCGATGGCGGTGGAATCGGCGCAAGCCCGAGGTGCCGATGTGAACTTCGCGTTGCTGGATCGAGAGACCGGTTCCTACTACAGCAGCGATGCCGACGAGCCGATCGAAACGGCGTCGGTCTCCAAGCTCTTCATTGCCGACGAGGTGATGTTCGAGGCGCAGTCGCAGAACCGCCCCGTCTCCGCCGACGAGCTGGCCACGATGACCAGCATGCTCGAGTTCTCCGACGACAATGCCGCATACACGCTCTGGTATCGATACGGTTCGTCCGAGATCGTCCGCGCAGTCGCGGCGCGATATGCCCTGAGGAACACCGACGCTCCCGGCGACGACCAGTGGTACAACACGGAAACGACTCCCAGTGACCTGGTCGGCTACTACGCCGGGCTGCTGAACGGCAGCGGCGGCCTGACCACCGCGTCGACCGACATCATCATCGGAATGCTGCGACGCTCGGCCCCCGTAGCTGCCGACGGCTACAAGCAACACTTCGGGATCGTCGACGGCTTACCTGGCGAGACCGTGCATGCAGTCAAGCAGGGCTGGATGTGCTGCGTGTCCGATCGGTGGGTCCATCTGTCGACGGGAACCATCGGCGCGGACAATCGCTACGTACTGGCCCTGTCGTCCCGTGAAGACATCTTCTACGCCGACGACATGGAAAGTTACCCGGACACGGCCGTCGTCGACGTGACCGACGACGCCAGCGCACTGCACGCACGGGACACCCTGACCGGCTTCGTGTCGATGTTGTTCCCCGACGGCAGAATCAGCTGAAAACGTCAGTCCGTCAGTAGATCCGGGCGTCGGTCCGCTGTTCTGCGCAGAGATTGTTCTCGACGCCAGGCGGCGATCTTCGCGTGGTCGCCGGACAACAGAATCTCGGGGACGTCGAGTTCTCGCCATTGGGCCGGCCGGGTGTAACTCGGACCTTCCAGCAGCCCATCGGAGAACGAATCCTCTTGGTGCGACTGCTGATTGCCGAGTACGCCCGGCATCAATCTGACGACGGCCTCGGCCATGACCAGTACTGCCGCCTCGCCGCCGATGAGAACGTAGTCTCCGATGCTGACTTCCTCGACCCGAACGCGGCGTGCGGCGTCGTCGAACACGCGTTGATCGATGCCTTCGTAGCGACCGCACGCGAACACGAGATGCTGTTCGGTGGACCATCTTTCGGCCGTACGTTGTGTGAACGGCACCCCTGCGGGAGTGGGGACGACGAGGAGCGACTCCTCGGTCAGCACGTGGTCGAGTGCGTCACCCCAGACGGTCGGCTTCATGACCATTCCCGGCCCGCCGCCGTACGGGGAATCGTCGACGGCCTTGTGCACGTCGTGGGTCCAGGAGCGCAGGTCGTGAACGTCCACCGATACCAGCCCGCGATCGATCGCCTTACCGAGCAGAGCAGTACGCAGTGGGGTGAGGTATTCCGGGAAGATGGTGACGACGTCGAGGCGCACGAACTACTCCGGATCCAGCAAGCCCTCGGGCGGATCGATCTCGATTGTCTTGTCTGCCAACGACACAGAGGTCACGATGGCCGAGACGAAAGGTACGAGTATCTCGGAACGACCGGATTCCTCGTCAGCACTCGGCGTGATGGACAGCAGTTCGCCTGCTGCCGAGTGCAGGACCTCGCGGACGGTACCGACGACCGAACCGTCGGTGAGTACCACGGTGAGGCCTTCGAGTTCGTGATCGTAGAACTCGTCCGGATCGTCGGACGGCGGGAGATCGGTGGATTCGACGACGAAGAGAATCCCGCGCAATTCGTCCGCTGCGGTCTTGTCGTCGATGCCGTTCAGACGCAGCAGAAGCCGCCCGGAGTGTTCCCGGACGGCGTCCACCGTGTGTGTCACGGGCTGTGCATTCGATCGTGGCTTGCGGCCACGCAGAACAGTGCCGACGGCGAATCTGTCGTCGGGGTCGTCGGTGCGAACCTCGACAACCACTTCACCTTTGATGCCGTGCGACTTGGCGACACGACCGATGACCAGCTCCATGATGGGTTACGTGACCTATTGGTCCGTGTCGACGACGTCGACTCGGATGCCGCGACCACCGATTCCGGAGACGAGAGTGCGCAGCGCCGTAGCGGTGCGACCACCGCGTCCGATGACCTTGCCCAGGTCGTCGGGGTGCACGTGAACTTCCACGGTGCGTCCACGACGGCCGGTGATCATCTCGACGCGAACGTCATCGGGATTGGCGACGATGCCGCGAACGAGATGTTCGACGGCATCGGCGACAACGGCACTCACTTCTCAGCAGCCTCGGCGGCCGGCGCGTCTGCCGTCTCGGTTGCTGCAGCGTCGGTGGTGTCCGCGGCAGCGGAATCGTCCGACTTCGGTGCCTTCTTCTTCTTGGCGGTGGTGGCCTCGCCCTGGGGCTCGGAATCCGCCTGCGCCAGCGCAGCGTTGAAGAGGTCGAGCTTGGACGGCTTGGGCTCGGCGACGCGGAGGGTGCCCTCGGTGCCGGGTAGGCCCTTGAACTTCTGCCAGTCGCCGGTGATCTTCAGCAGTGCCTCGACGGGCTCGGTCGGCTGCGCGCCGACGCCCAGCCAGTACTGCGCACGCTCGGAGTTGATCTCGATGACGCTGGGGTCCTGCTTGGGCTCGTACGTCCCGATGGTCTCGATTGCACGGCCGTTACGGCGGGTGCGGGCGTCGGAAATGACGACGCGGTAATGCGGGGTGCGGATCTTGCCGATACGCATGAGCTTGATCTTGACGGCCATGTTCTGGTGAAGCCTTTCGAGGAGTGGTCACTGCGCAATTCAGCGGTTCGCACGGCATGCGAACCCGGTTTTGCGTTGGAGTTGTCGTGACCGCCGCGCGGTACGTAACCGGAGACGGGCGAACAGCGGTCCATTCTGCCAGACGACCACCCGATACCCTCAATCGCCCGGTCAGGCCAGCAGAATCACCAAAGCCGGAAAGGTGTTGTTGACGGAGTGAGCCGTGGTCGACGCGACGATCGAGCCACTTCTCATTCTCGCGATGCCGATGGCGAGTCCTCCCCACAGCAGGACGACGAAGCGCCACCATTCTCGGTGCCAGATCGCGAACATCACCGCCGTGATCACCAGGACCACCCAGCGGTTGCCCAGCCACGCCATCGGCATGGGTCGAGTGCGCTTTTCGAGAGCTCCCCACAACATGCCGCGGAACATCGTTTCTTCGCAGATCGGTGCGCCGATCCAAATCCACACGGCGAAAACGACTTTCCACCCCACGGCGATGTCTGCCATACCGCCCAGCGGTGCCTGATCCTGAAAATCGATACGCGAGAGCAGCACGAGTGCGAGCAGCACTCCACCGACGAGGGCGACTCCGCCCCAGGCCAGACCCGATCGGATATGACCGACGAGTTCGTGAACGGATCTCGGTAGCCCGAAGTCGACGACGGGGCCGTTGCCCCTCGACATCGTCACCGCCACCGCCAGTCCTGCGGCGAGCAGGCTCGGGATCATGATCCCCACGACGAACAGCGGCGAGGACTCCGAGGACACGACCAGGCCGAGGAGCAGGAACCCGGCAAGATTGAGGCCGAGCACGAGGGCGGCCGCCGGCAGTCCCCACCGTTGGCCGGGTCTGCGCTCCTCGGCCGCTGCTTCGGCACGCCAGTAGGTCTCGGACAGTCCCGAGCCCTGCTGTTGCACGTGATTCATCGGTGCCATTCCCGCCCAGCTGGGCCGGTTCACGTCGAATTCCCCCGCGCCTCCTGGTGTGCGGCCGAACTGGTCGGCATCGAATCGGTCCGGGCCTTGCCGCGGATCAACCATCGACGTATCCCGATCCACTCGCGGCGCGTCCACGACGATCGGTCACGCGGCCGCGCAGAATCACCAGCTCGGGGTTGGACAACACGTCCGCTCCCCCGCGCGGGTCGTCGGAGTACACGACGAGATCGGCGGGCGCACCGTGCTCGAGCCCGCCTCGCCCCAGCCACGACCGGGCGTCCCAGCAAGCAGCACCGAGCGCGTCGGTCGGTGACAATCCGACGCGTCCCAGAGCGTCCACCTCGTCGGCGATGCGGCCGTGCGCGATGGATCCGCCGGCGTCGGTTCCGGCGAAGATCGGGATACCTGCGTCGTGGGCACGGCCGACGGTATCGCCGACTCGCGCATGCAACGCGCGCATGTGCCGGGCGTAGACCGGGTAGCGGGTGGCCGAGTCCGCGATGCCGGGAAAGGTCTCGATGTTGATCAACGTCGGCACCAACGCTGTCCCGTGCTCGACCATCATCTCGATGGTCTCGTCGGTTAGGCCGGTGCCGTGTTCGATGCAGTCGATGCCTGCCGCGATCAGTCCGGGGAGCGCGTCTTCCCCGAAGACGTGCGCGGTGACGCGTGCCCCTTCCGCATGGGCCGCGGCAATGGCGTCGACGAGGATCGCGTCGTTCCAGAGGGGCCGGAGGTCTCCCACCGAGCGGTCGATCCAGTCACCGACGAGCTTGACCCACCCGTCGCCGAATCGCGCTTGTTGCGCCACCGCCTCGGGAAGTTGTGATTCGTCCTCGATGTCGATCGCCAGGCCAGGGATGTATCGCTTCGGGGAGGCGATGTGCCGCCCCGCCCTGATGATGCGTGGCAGATCGTCGTGGTCGTCCAACGCCCGCGTGTCGACCGGAGATCCCGCGTCACGCAGCAGCAGAGCCCCGACGCCTCGTTCGGTCTCGGCCTGCGCGATCGACCCGGCCAGGTCGGTGTGTCCTCCGCCGTACTCGATGCCGACATGACAGTGCGCGTCGACGAGCCCGGGCAGTATCCACCCGCCGTCGTGGATGAAGTCGGCATCGGCGATGGGCTCCGTGGACAGGACGCCGCCGTCGATCCACAGGTCGATCGGGGACTCGTCCGGCAGCCCGCGTCCCCGCACCCGCAATGCCGACACCGCAGGCCCGCTTACTTCTTCGGCAGCTTCAGCTGCGAGAGATCGATTCCCTCGAGTCCCGGCGGCAATTGATCGAGGCCCTTGGGCATCGACGACAGGTCGGGCATTCCGGCAGGCATTCCACCCGGCATTCCGGGGAACCCGCCGCGGATCTTCGGCTGTGTGGGCCCGCGAGCACCCTTCTTGCCTTTCTTGCCCTTCTTGTTGTTGCGCACCTGCTTTCGCGCACCCGGCATGCCCATCCGACCGGCCATCGCCGACATCATCTTGCGTGCCTCGAAGAACCGATCGACCAATTGGTTGACGTCGGAGACCTTCACGCCCGAGCCGTTCGCGATCCGCAGTCGTCGGGAGGCATTGATGATCTTCGGGTCGGTGCGCTCCTGCGGCGTCATGCCGCGAATGATCGCCTGCACCCGGTCGAGCTGCTTCTCGTCGACATTGGCCAGTTCTTTCATCTGGCCCGCGCCGGGCAACATTCCCAACAGATTTCCGATGGGCCCCATCTTGCGGACGGCCATCATCTGCTCGAGGAAGTCGTCGAGCGTGAGCTGGCCGGAGCCGATCTTGTTGGCGGTGGCCTCGGCCTGCTCGGCGTCGAAGTGCTGCTCGGCCTGCTCGATGAGGCTGAGCACGTCGCCCATGCCGAGGATGCGACTGGCCATGCGGTCGGGGTGGAAGACGTCGAAATCTTCGAGCTTCTCGCCGGTCGACGCGAACATGATGGGCTGCCCGGTCACCTCGCGCACGCTCAGTGCTGCGCCGCCGCGGGCATCGCCGTCGAGCTTGGTCAGCACGACACCGGTGAAGCCGACTCCGTCGCGGAACGCCTCGGCGGTGCTGACGGCGTCCTGGCCGACCATGGCGTCGAGAACGAACAAGGTTTCGTCCGGCTCGACCGCGTCGCGAATCCCGGCGGCCTGGCTCATCAGCTCGGTGTCGATACCGAGACGGCCTGCGGTGTCGACGATGACCACGTCGTACTGCTTGCTGCGAGCCTCGGCCACTCCGGCGCGGGCCACCTCGACCGGGTCCGCGGCCGACACGCCGAGCGCGTTCTCGCCACCGCCGATGGACGTGCCCGGGTGCGGGGCGAAGACTGCCGCGCCTGCCCGTTCGCCAACGATCTGGAGCTGGCTGACGGCACCGGGACGTTGCAGGTCACAGGCGACGAGAAGCGGGGTGTGACCCTGCCCCTTCAGCCACTTGGCGAGCTTGCCCGCCAAGGTCGTCTTACCGGAACCCTGCAGGCCGGCCAGCATGATGACGGTGGGCGGGTTCTTGGCGAACACCAGTCTGCGTGTTTCGCCGCCGAGGATGCCGACCAGTTCCTCGTTGACGATCTTGACGACCTGCTGAGCCGGGTTGAGTGCGCCCGATACTTCGGCACCCTTGGCGCGGACCTTGATTCGGTTGATGAACTCCCGCACGACGGGCAACGCCACGTCCGCCTCGAGCAGGGCCAGTCGGATCTCGCGGGCTGTGGCGTCGATATCCGCACCGGACAGTCGACCTTTGCCACGCAGGTCCTTGAGAGTCCCGGTCAACCTGTCGGAAAGGGATTCGAACACCGATTGCACTCCTGAGCTAGCCGATCACCGAAAACGAGCCGAGTCCGGCACTGTCACCAGACCGAGTCCGGCGTTGTCACCAGACTAACGCCAGCCCACCTTATCCTCGCTCAGGGCGTCGGGCAGTGAGTCCGTTCGGTGCGGTGCGACCGGTCAGGCCTTGCTTGCCGAATCACTCCACGTCACAGCGACGCCGCGGGTGGAGAGCCACTGTGCGGGATCGACTTTGACGCCGGCGGGATCGTGCACCTCGAAATGCAGGTGCGGGCCGGTCGACTGACCGCGATTGCCCACAGTTGCGATCTGTTCTCCGGCTGTGACCCGCTGACCGGGCTGCACCGAGAAGTCGTTGACGTGTCCGTAGATGGTCTCGGTGCCGTCGTCGTGCAGAACCTTGACCCAGAGTCCGAACCCGGACGCCGGTCCCGCATCGGACACCGTGCCGTCGGCTGCAGCGTAGATGGGCGTGCCGATCGGGGCGGCGATGTCCAGTCCGCTGTGCTGAGTGCCCCACCGCGAACCGAAGTTCGACGTCAACACTCCGGCGACGGGCTGGACCGTCGCCTTCTTCAACGAACGCAAACTCTCGAGCGGCGACGCCGGCCCGGCACCCGTTCCACCGAGTCCGACGTCGTCGAGCCACTGCTGGGCCGCGGCGTCCACCTCGGGGCCGAGAGCGGCGAGCGGCCCCGGAGTCGGTGCCTGTGTCGCGGCGTCCGACGGGACTGCCGAAAGATCGGTCTGTGGGGCCGGAGCCAAGTCCGGTGCGGCCTGCGGCGGCGCACCGAAAGGCGCCGCGAACTGCGGCAACTCGAACTGCGGTGGCACGAACTGCGGTGGCACGAACTGGGGCGGCTCGAATCCGGCAGGCAGCAAACCCTCCGGGACGGCGAAGGGGAATCCGGCCGCGGGCGGTTCCGGGACGGGTGCCGCGCCTGCGGTGCCCGCGCCCATGGTGGTCGCGCCGACGACGATGGCACCGGTTGCGGCGACGATGGTGGCCGCACGCCTGCCGGTGTCCTGAACTTCCTCCGCGGCGCGATGCTTGCCACCGGGCGTACCCGATGCCGTCTCGGCCGGTACGTAGATGTTCGACCGTCGGTGTGATCCCACAGTGCGCGCCTCTCGAAATGTCAGAATTGGAGCCTGCAGGAACGACGAGACGTTCGAGCAGCGGAGCCGGCAGTTCGGCCCGAAGGGCCTGCTGCGTCAGGTGACGAACATAACAAATCGGTCTCGGGGGTAAACCCATCGGCCGGAAGTTCGTGAAATGTCACCACGGCATGTCGGTTTCCGACGAACTTCCGACCAACGGTCAAGTGCCCTCGGGCTTTTCCGGGGGTTTGGGCGGTTCCGGCGATGGCACGACGGCGAGGAGCGCGCGTTCGAGATCCTCGCGCACAGCCCGACTGTCCGCGCCGGCCAAGTCGATGCAGAAGGAATCGACCACAGAACTACCCAGCGTCGATACCCGCGCCCAGCGAATATCGAATCCCTGCTGCTCGATTGCGCTCGCCAATCGACACAGCAGGCCGAGGCGGTCCTCGGCTCGCAGTTCGAGCACGACCTGACCCGGTTCGTTGTCGTCGAACCACAACACCCGAGGCGGAGCCTGGGCGTACAGGACCGGCACAGCCGAATCCTCGCCGTCCTCGTCCGAGGTCTCGACTCGGGCGTCTCGTTCCTTCGCGTCGAGCACGGCGACGAGGTCGAGCTCGCCCGCCTGCGCACGGATGATCTCCTGCCGGATCAACCCCGCTTGCGGTGGAGCACCGAACAAGGGTGCGACATCGAACGAGTTGATCGCCGAACCGTCGTGACTGCCGAGCGAGGCCGACAGCACCCGCAAGGAATGCAGTGCCAGCACTCCGGCCGCGTCGGACAGCAGTCCCGGAGTATCGGGTGCAACCACGGTCACGACGAAGGTGTGCAGACCGTCGGTGGGCGTGATGTCGACGTGCACTCCCCCGCGCGAGGCCAACTCGATGTGCGCCGGGTCGAGCGGATCCGGCGACGGCAGAGTCTCTCCCGCCATCACCAGCCGACAACGACGAACGAGTTCACGGATCAGCGACGCCTTCCAGTCCCCCCACACCCCGGGTCCGGTCGCGAGAGAGTCCGCCTCGGCGAGTGCATGCAGAAGCTCCAGCAGAACGGTGTCCGCACCGAGCGCATCCACGACGGTCTGCACGGTTGCCGGGTCGTCCAGATCGCGCCGGGTGGCAGTCTCCGGCAGCAGGAGGTGATAGCGGACCATTGCCGTCAGCAGGGCCACGTCGGAGGGCCACAAGCCGAGCCGGTTACCGATCTGAACGGCGAGATCGGCACCGACGACGCTGTGGTCGCCGCCGCGTCCCTTTCCGATGTCGTGGACGAGCGCGCCGAGGACCAGCAGATCGGGACGAGCGACGCGTGTGGTCAATGCACTTGCGTACGCGGCAGTTTCGACCAGGTGTCGATCCACCGTCCAGGTGTGCACCGCATCCCGAGGCGGTAGATCTCGAACCGCACCCCATTCCGGAATCAGCCTGCCCCACAATCCGGTTCGATCGAGCGCCTCGATGGCCGCGATGGCCTTGCGGCCGGATCCCAGCAGCACCAACAGATCGTTGAGTGCTTCTTTGGGCCACGGCTCACGGAGTTCGGGGGCGCTGTCGGACAGACGGTTGAGCGTGGAGGCAGACATCGGCATGCCGGTCTGAGCCGACGCTGCCGCAACCCGCATTATCAAACCCGGATCCTTGTTCGGTCGTGCATCGCGTGCCAGCACCACCTCGCCCGCGTGCTCGACGACTCCCTCGTCCAGCGGACGGCGAACGGGTACGCGACGTAGACGCGAAAGACCGCGTCGTGGAAGCGAATTGCCGGCGGTACGCAAACCCACATCGACCGAGTAGCTGATGGTGCGTGCCGAATCGCTGAGCACACGAGCGAGATCGAACCGATCGCCGATGCGAAGCGCAGCACCGATCTCGTCGGCGTCCTGCGCACGCAGCTGATCTCGGGCACGACCGGCCACCCGGTGCAGTTCGGTTCGCACGTCGAGAAGTCGCCCGTGCGCGAATGCCAAACCGCCGCCGGGTGATTCGGGTCCCAACCCGGGCATGCCATCGGTCAACTGAGCAATCGAGAGGGCGTCGAGCAGTTGCACGTCGCGCAGCCCGCCGCGGCCGCTCTTGAGGTCGGGTTCGGCACGGTGTGCGATCTCGCCGCTTCGTGCCCAGCGCCCCTGAGTCTGGCCGATCAGCTCGTCGAAGCGACCGCGAATTCCGGTGCGCCACTGCCGACGTATGCCACCGATCAACAGGTTGCTCAATTCCACGTCACCGGCGATGTGTCGTGCTTCGAGCATGCCGAGTGCCGCGGTCATGTCCGCCGCGGCAACCTGCAGGGCCTGCGGCACGGTACGCACACTGTGATCGAGCTTGATGTGGGCGTCCCACAACGGATACCAGAGCTTGTCGGCGACGTCGGCCACGATGCGGGGGTCGAGATCGTCGTGCAACAGAATCAAGTCCAGGTCGGAGTACGGCAGCAGTTCGCGACGCGCCAGACCTCCTACTGCGACTATCGCGAAACCGGAATCCGGCTTCACGCCCAGTTCTGCGCCCTTGGTGGTCAGCCAGAACTCGTGAAGATCGACGAGCGCCTGCCTGAGCGAGGGCGCATCGAGTCGGCGGTTGCGGGTGCCGCCGTCGAGCAGTTGCTTTCTGGCCCGAGCGAGATCCGCAGCTGCATCGCTCGTGCCCTTCGATGCGGAGCCCGTAGAGACCGAAGGCCCCGGTTCTGGCGCGCGTGCGCCAGAACCGGGGCCCCCGGACCGAGACCCTGTGGGGTCAGAGCGCATCGGCGCCACGTTCTCCGGTACGGACTCGGATGACCGAATCCACCGGGGAAACCCACACTTTGCCGTCCCCGATCTTGCCGGTGCGGGCTGCTTCGACGATGACCTCGACGACCTTCTCCACGGCGGCGTCGTCGACGACTACCTCGACACGCACCTTCGGAACGAAATCGACCGAGTACTCCGCACCTCGGTAGACCTCGGTGTGGCCCTTCTGGCGGCCGTAGCCCTGAACCTCACTGACGGTCATTCCGAGCACGCCGGCCTGTTCCAGCCCCGTCTTGACGTCCTCCAGGGTGAACGGTTTGACGATTGCCGTGATCAGCTTCATTTTTGCTTCCCTTCACAAGACCTCGAGTGCCCGTTGTCGTACGGTGCAGCGTTCATCTCTATCTCTACCTTGTCAGGCGAAATCATATGCAGTCTCGGCGTGCTCGGCCTCGTCGATGCCGTTCGCCTCTTCCTCGTCCGTCACGCGCCAGCCCAGCGGCTTCAGAGCGAAGGCGATGACCGCGGTCACGATTGCCGTGAAGATCAATGCGAACAACGCGATGACGATCTGCACGACGAGCTGCTTGTAGTCACCACCGTAGAACAGGCCGGTCTCGGATCCGAGGAAGCCGATTCCGATGGTGCCCCACAGGCCTGCGACCAGGTGGACGCCGACGACGTCGAGCGAGTCGTCGTAGCCGAACTTGAACTTCAGTCCGACGGCGAGAGCCGACAGCACGCCGGCGATGACGCCGAGGATCATGGCTCCGACCGGGGTGAGCGCGCCGGCGGCCGGGGTGATGGCGACCAGACCTGCGACGATGCCCGATGCGGCACCGAGGCTGGTTGCGTGTCCGTCGCGGATGCGCTCGGTGATGAGCCAGCCTGCGATGGCCGCTGCGGTGGCCGCGGTGGTGTTGACCCAGGCCACGCCTGCGATGCCGTCGGCGGCGAATGCCGAACCGGCGTTGAATCCGAACCAGCCGAACCACAGCAGCGCTGCGCCGAGCATGACGAACGGAAGGTTGTGCGGACGGTAGGCGACCTTGCCGAATCCGGCTCGCTTGCCGATGATGATCGCCAGGATCAGGCCTGCGATACCGGCGTTGATGTGCACGACGGTTCCACCGGCGAAGTCGATCGGTGCGACGTTGGCGACGGTGTCACCGTCGTCGTTGACCATCGTTCCGAAAATCTTTGCGGCCAAGCCCTTCTCGGAGCCCGACAGCAGCCCACCACCCCAGACCATGTGTGCCAGCGGGAAGTACGCGAGGGTGACCCAGATTCCGGCGAAGGCGAGCCAGGTGCCGTACTTGACTCGACCGGCGATCGAGCCGCTGATCAGGGCGACCGTGATGATGGCGAACGTGACCTGGAACGCTACGTCGATGACGTTGGCGTAACCCCATGCGCCGGCGATGTAGTTGCCGTCCGCGTCGGTGATCGAATCCTTGAGTCCGAAGAACTCGAACGGGTTGGCGAAGATACCGCCGATGTCCTGGGTGCCGTAGGACATCGACCATCCCCACAGGAAGTAGATGATCGAGACGACGGCCATAGCTCCGAACGACATCATCATCATGTTCAACACGGACTTCGACTGCGACATACCGCCGTAGAAGAACGCCAAGCCCGGCGTCATCAGCAGTACCAGCGATGCTGCCATCAGCATCCACGCGGCGTTGCCGGAGTTGGCCAACATATCCTCGGGACTCACGTACACCCTCCATTCTCCTGCACACCGGTTGGCGCGCCGTTACGCAAGAAGAGTGGTTTCACGAAGTTTCATCCGTGACACTCGGGTGTTTCGGGCATGTGAACGCATGACCGAATTCTGTTGCTAAAAGGTTTCGTGCTGGCGTTTGTGCTTTTTACCCGGTTCGCGGAGCCCCGGCGAGGTCGATCAACCGAGCAGTGCGTCGACGAACGCCCCTGGCTCGAACGGAGCCAGATCGTCGGCACCTTCGCCGAGACCGACGAGCTTGACGGGTACCCCGAGTTCCCGCTGTACCTGAAAAACGATGCCGCCCTTCGCGGTTCCGTCGAGCTTGGTCAGCACGACACCGGTGATGTCCACGATCTCGGCGAAGACGCGCGCCTGAGTCAGTCCGTTCTGGCCGACCGTCGCATCCAGAACGAGCAGCACGTCGTCGACGTGGGCCCGCTTCTCGATGACGCGTTTGACCTTGCTCAGCTCGTCCATCAGACCGGACTTCGTGTGCAGGCGACCTGCGGTGTCGACCAGCACCACGTCGACTCCGTTCTCGATTCCCTTGCTCACCGCGTCGAAGGCAACGGCGGCCGGGTCGGCGGCTTCATTACCGCGCACCACTTCGGCACCGACTCGCTCGGCCCAGGTCTGCAGCTGATCCGCGGCAGCAGCGCGGAACGTGTCGGCCGCACCGAGGAGCACTCGCCGGCCGTCCGCGACCAGGACACGGGCGAGCTTGCCGGTGGTCGTGGTCTTGCCGGTGCCGTTGACTCCGACGACCAACAACACCGCAGGCGCGCCGTCGTGCGGAAGCGCGCGAATCGAACGATCGAACTCCGGATGCAGTTGCGCCACCAGAATTTCCCGCAGCAAGGCTCGCGCATCGGCTTCGGTACGAATACTGCGAGCTGCCATCTGCTCGCGCAGCGTGCGCATGATCTCCGTCGTCGTGGCCGAGCCGATGTCGGCGATCAACAGCGTGTCCTCGACCTCTTCCCAGGAGTCCTCGTCCAGGTCTCCGCCGCCGAGCAATCCGAGCAGGGACTTGCCCACCGCGGACTGGGAACGAGCCAGACGTCCACGAAGACGGTCCAACCGACCTTCGGTCGGATCGATGGTGTCCAGTCGACGAGCAGGTGCCTCGGCGTCCGGGGCGGGTTCCGGCACCGCAGGCGCGGTGGGCTCGGCCGGCTCGGCGGGCTCGACAACCGGCACCTGAGGCTCGACGACCGGAACCTCGGGGTCGAGGACCTCCGGCTCGTCCCGAGTGTGGGTGGGTGGCACCGGCGTCGGCTCGACCGGGAAGGTCTCGACAGGCTTCGGGGCAGGCGGGACGGGCTTCGGGGCAGGCGGGACGGGCTCGGCGGTCGCAGTGCCCTGACTGAACGAGAAACCGCTGCCCGCGGTGTAGCCACCGGATCTGTCCTTGGTGGCCGCGTCCTCGATTCGGGCGGCCTCGTCCGACTTGAGGGACACTCTCCGGCGACGGGACAGAACGAACCCGACGACGAGGACGACGAGCAGGACGGCAGCGATCGCCGCGACGATGATCCACGCTTGATTACTCACGTGACCATCCTCTCAGGTGGTCACGACCGAACGCATCGGTGGTGCATCGCCGAAATGGACTGTCCGCCGTCCGGGTCGTGTCGATAGCATCGTCGCCATGACGTGGACCACGGTGCGCGACGCCGACCAACTGACCGCCATGTTCGGCGAACCCAGCTTTCGGGCGGCCAACAAGGATCGCCGGACCCTGCATCCACTCGACGCGCAATGGCTCGCGGCCTCGCCTTTCTGCCTGATGGGAACCTCGGACGCGAGCGGGCGGTGCGACGTCTCCCCCAAGGGTGATCCGCCTGGCAGCCTGGTCCACGTCATCGACGAGGCCACGATCGCACTGGCCGAACGGCCCGGTAATCGTCGAATGGACGGCTACCGCAACATTCTCGAGAATCCGTTCGTCGGCCTGAACTTCTTCGTGCCGGGGCGCGGCGACACCCTGCGCATCAACGGTCGCGCGTCGCTGGTGACCGACGCACCGTTCTTCGACGAACTACAGGTCAAGGGCCACCGACCCATCATGTGCCTCGTCGTCGACATCGAGCAGGTGTTCCACCACTGCGCCAAGGCATTCATGCGGTCCAAGTTGTGGCAGCCGGACACGTGGGATGCGGACTCCATTCCCGATGTCGCGTCCTTGACGAAAGCGTTGATTCCGCAGGCACCCGAAACGGTGGAAGAACTCCGCGAGTACTACGGGCCCTCCTACGCCGAGCAGCTCTACCCCGAGAAGTAGCGCAACCTCACGTTGCGGTATCGGTGTCGCTGGGCACCGACACGTCCGGTTCGGCGGGTTCGACTGCGGTTTCGACTGCATCGACGGCGACACGCTCGCGATTGAGCCGCTGCGAGATGACGGTGGTGATGCCGTCGCCGCGCATACTGACGCCGTAGAGGGCGTCGGCCACTTCCATCGTCGGCTTCTGGTGCGTGATGACGATCAGTTGCGACTTCTCACGGAGTTGCTCGAACAATCCGATGAGTCGCCGCAGGTTGGTGTCGTCCAGCGCTGCTTCGACCTCGTCCATCACGTAGAACGGCGACGGTCGAGCACGGAAGATCGCCACGAGCATCGCAACGGCCGTCAGCGACTTCTCGCCGCCGGACAGCAGCGACAGCCGCTTGACCTTCTTGCCGGGCGGCCGTGCTTCCACTTCGATTCCGGTGGTGAGCATGTCCGACGGGTCGGTCAGAATCAGCCGTCCCTCGCCCCCGGGGAACAGTTTGGCGAAGACACCGGTGAATTCACGCTCGACGTCCAGCCAGGCCTCGGTGAACACCTGCAGGATGCGGTCGTCCACGTCGGCGACGACCCCGAGCAGGTCCTTGCGCGCGGACTTGACGTCCTCGAGCTGGGTGGACAGAAAGTTGTATCGCTCTTCCAGTGCCGCGAACTCTTCCAGAGCCAGCGGGTTCACCTTGCCGAGCGTGGCCAGATCCCGTTCGGCGCGTTTGACACGCGCCTGCTGAGTGGCGCGGTCGAACGGCATCGGGGCGGGTGCCACCACCTGCTCACCGCGTTCCTTGGCCGCCTCGTACTCGGCCATTTCGAGTTCGGTCGGAGGCAGCGGGACGTCGGGGCCGTATTCCGCCACCAGATCGTCGAGCCCGATCCCGTGCTGTTCGAGAATGGTCGTCTCGAGTTGCTCGATGCGCAGGGCGGCCTGGGCACGCGCCACCTCGTCGCGGTGCACCGCGTCGGTGATCGAGGCCAACTGTCCCTGCAGTGCCCGAACCTGCTCCTTGACCGTGTCGAGTTCGGCTGTGCGCGTTGTCCGTTCGGCCGAGAGCTCGTCGCGCCGTCGTGCGGCAGCAGCGACGACCGCCCCGAGACGAGTCGCGAGCTCTTCACCCGACTCCGCCACTGCGGCAGCGACCGCGGCAGCATGACGCCGAGCCGCGCTCTCCCTCTCGGCCCTGGCTCTGGCTTCCCGCTCGGCTCGCGCCGCCCGGCGTAGCGAATCTGCCCGTCCCCGGACCGACTGCGCACGCTCCTCCGCGGTGCGCACGTTCAGCCGAGCTTCGACTTCCACGGCGCGAACCTCGGTGAGTGCGGCCGCCGCCATTTCACGCTCCATCGTGGTAGCCGCGTCGCCGCTCTCACCGTCTCCCACGAACCCGGATTGTTCGTCCTCGGCAGATCGCAGGCTGTCTTCCAGCTCGGCCAGCCGAGCGACCGCTTCCTCGCGACTCGTCTCTGCCGAATCACGCTGCGTCGTCAACCGTGCCGACTCGGCATGAGCAGACCGCGCCAATTGACCGAGCCTGCCCAGCTGCTCGTACACAGCTGCCATTGCGGCATCGGATTCATTGAGGGCAGCCAGAGCCTGCTCCGCCGATTCACGTCGGTCGCGCTGTTCCGCGAGTGCACCGGAGAGCGCTGCATCGAGTTCCTCGGCCCGGCGCACGGCCGCAGCCAGCTCGACGGTCGAGGTGTCGATGGCGGATTGCACTTCGAGCGTGCTGGGCCGTCGGTCCGATCCTCCGGTCACCCACCCGGGTTCGACGACGTCGCCGTCCTTGGTCACCGCGCGCAGTCGGCCGTTGTCGGAGACGAGTCGGTGCGCGGTGTCGAGCGAGTCGACGGCAACCACGCCGTCGAGCAATGCCGTCATGGCACCGGCCAGGCGGTCCGGGTAGTCGATGAGATCGAGCACCCACCGCGCGCCATCAGGAAGTTCGGGACGTGAGAGTGGTTGCACTGCAACGGAACTGCTGTGCACTATGGCTGCGCGACCACCGTCCGCGGCGCGGAGCGCCAGGACTGCATCGCGGGCAGCGGCGAAGGACTCGGCGTGGGCAGCGTCGGCCGCCGGTCCCATCGCGACTGCGACCGCGATCTCGTATCCCGGCTCGACCGTCAGGTGCCCGGCCAGCAGTCCCGACAGTCCGTCCTGTTCGTTCTCCACCAACCAGCCGGCACCGTCTTTTCGTTCGAGGCCCATCGTCAGCGCCTCGATCCTTGCTTCGAAGGACGCCACCCGCTTACCCGCGGTCCGTTCCTCGGCCTGCAATTCCGAGACACGCGCATCGGCATGACGTAGCGCAGCCACTGCGCGCTCGTAGTGGGTGTCCAAGCTCAGTTCGCTGGCGTCGAGGGTACCGATCTGGTCCTGCACGCTCTCGAACTCGCGCTGGGCCGCCTCGCCCCGTTCACGGGCCTCGTCGATGGCCACCGACAGGCGTGCCACCTCGGCGTCGATAGATTCGACCTTGGTCCGGAAGGTATCGACCCGCCCGGACAAGCGTGCAAAGCCCTCCCTGCGATCGGCCACCGCACGCACGGCCGCCAGGTGCGCCCGTTCCGCAGCCGCAGCCGCCGACTCTCGTTCGGCCAACTGTTCGCGGGCCGCCTCGAGGGTTTCCCGCGCCATCTCCACGGCTTCGACGAGTTCCATCTCTTCTTCGGCAACCCGCTCGGCTTGTGCCTCCAGCTCGTCTGGGTCCTGCCCTCGACCGGCGCTCTGCACGGAGTCGAGGTGCCGGGCCCGCTCGTGCGCGATGCGAACAGTCGCGTTGACTCGTTCGGCCAGCGCGGAAAGTCGAAACCACGTCTGCCCGGCTGCTTCGGCGCTGGGCGTCAGGCGAGCGACGGCTTGCTCGTGTTCGGCGAGGGCTACGGTCCCCGCCTCGAGGGCGTCCTGCACCATCGCATACTGCTCGCGAGCCGCTTCCTCGTCCTGCGTCTGGTTGGCGAATTCTTCTCGCCTGGCCACCAAATCGTCTGCCGCCAGCCGGAGGCGAGCGTCGCGCAGGTCTGCCTGCACCGTCTGCGCTCGACGTGCGACCTCGGCCTGCCGACCCAACGGCTTGAGTTGCCGACGCAGTTCGGTCGTCAGATCGGTCAGTCGCGCGAGATTGGCCTGCATCGCGTCGAGTTTGCGGACCGCCTTTTCCTTGCGTTTGCGGTGCTTGAGAACGCCGGCAGCTTCCTCGATGAATGCTCGCCGGTCCTCCGGGCGGGATTCGAGAATCGCCGCCAGCCGGCCCTGCCCGACGATCACGTGCATCTCGCGCCCGATACCGGAGTCGCTCAGCAGCTCCTGGACGTCCATCAAACGGCAGGAGCTTCCGTTGATCTCGTACTCGCCGGCACCATCGCGAAACATGCGGCGGGTGATCGATACCTCGGAGTAGTCGATCTGCAGCGCTCCGTCGGAGTTGTCGATCGTCAGCGTCACCTCGGCCCGACCCAGCGGCGCTCGACCCGAGGTTCCCGCGAAGATGACGTCTTCCATCTTGCCGCCGCGCAGGGCTTTGGCACCCTGCTCGCCCATCACCCAGGTCAGAGCGTCCACGACATTCGATTTACCGGAGCCGTTCGGTCCGACCACGCAGGTGATACCGGGCTCGAATCGGAGAGTCGTCGCCGAAGCGAAGGACTTGAAGCCCTTGAGCGTCAGACTCTTCAGATACATAGCGTCCGTACTTTACCGGCCAGGTGCCCACCCGCGCGCCCAGCCTCCGGTAGTGCAGGTCAGCGCTCGACGAAACCGCTCAGATCACCGCGGGCCGACCCCCAACTCTCGACGACGAGCGTCACCGTGCCGGGGGTTCCACCGCCGCGTAGCAGTTCGAGAAGCGCGTCGAGACGATCGCGCGGTCCCTCGGCGATCACCAGCACCCGTCCGTCGGCGTGGTTGGTCGCATGACCGACGAGACCGAGTTCGAGAGCACGCGATCGAGTCCACCACCGAAACCCGACGCCCTGCACCAGGCCGTGCACCCACGCCGTCAGACGCTCGTCGTTCATGCCGGGCTCAACTCTCGGACGGATCCGTCGAAACTCGTTGCGTACAACGACGTCGGGTCGAATCCCACCCCGCCGAACGCGACCGCAGATGTCAGCGACACACCTGTCGCCACGACACACGACGACCCCGACGTCGGGTCGATGCGAATAACTCGTCCCGCGAGATTCTGTGCGAGATAGATCATTCCGTCGACACCCACGGTCAGGTCGTCCGACATGGTGAGTGGTCCGAATCCGTCGACGCGAACACGCGAGACCGAACCGGACGGATCCTGCTCGTCGAGGACGTAGACGACGGGCTCGACATCGAACGTGTTGCCCACGTAGATCTTTCCGCGCGCAATCGCAATCCCGTTGGCAGACCCCAGATCCGTACGTACCGTCGACACGGTGCGATCGGTCGCGATCCGGCTCAGGCCTGCAGCGACACCCAGATTACGGGTGGTGAAGAGATCACCCGTCTCCGATCTCGCCAGTCCGTTGGGCATCGTCAGACCCGACGCGTACGTCGAGCGACCGCCGGTATCGAGATCGAGCGCGTCGATCGTTCCGGAAGAGGAATCGAAAAGTCCTGCGGCCGCGCTGTTTCCGGTGGTGAAGTACAAGGTGTCTCCGTCCCGTACCAAGCCGCCGGGTGACTCGACGCCCGACACCAGAGTGCCCCGGTCTCCGTTCGGCGCAACGCTACGTAGAGCACCCGGTCCGATCGGCGACGTCTCGGAAACGATCATCGAACCGCGGCCGTCGAACTCGAGATTCTCGAGCATCCCGAATCCCGACGCCACAGTGCGGACAGACCACGGAGTGCACGCACTCGACGCCTGTGCGGCCGGGGCCGCGGCGATCGACGCGCCGCAGAGCAACGCCGCGGTGAGGATCGCCCGAGACTTCATCAGGCGTCCACGTCGATGTCCAGGTTGATCGTCGTTCCGGCCTTCAAGGTCCGCCCGACCGTGCACACCTTGTCGATGGCACGCTCGACGACGGTCAGCAGGCGTTGCTGCGCCTCGGGGTCCATCGCGCTGAGGTCGACTCGAAGGATCTCGTTCAACTCGGGATAGAGCTCGTTCTCGCGGTTGGCGGCCCCGGACACCTCGACGGTGGCGGAGTAGTCGTCACCGAGTCGACGAGAGAGCGGGACGTCGGAGCTCATGCCCGTGCACGCCGCGAGGGCGATCTTGAGCAGCTCCCCCGGAGTGAAAACACCCTCGACAGATTCGGACCCGATGAGCACCTCGGCTCCCCGCGAACTGCGACCGGTGTATCGACGTGTGCCTGTGCGCTCGACCCAGAGGTTGGTCGGCGTGCTCTGTTCTGCCATGACCGAAATACTAGGCGGGCGGTTCAGGAGTGGAGCCTGCGGAATGACCTTGTGCAGTCAGGTCCGGAGGTGTCGCGGCCGCGGCTGGCAGGTGGGGCAGCTGAACGAGGAGCGGTTCATGAATTTTTCGCGCCGGATCGGTGCGCCGCACCTCGAACAGGGCAGTCCTTCCTGCCCGTAGGCATCGAGCGACCTGTCGAAGTAGCCGGACTGCCCGTTGACGTTGACGTACAGCGCATCGAAGGACGTTCCGCCTTGAGCGAGGGCCTCCCCCATCACCGCGTGGACCCCGGTCAGCAGACGCCGCAGCGCGGGACGCGTCAGTGTTTCTGCGATTCGATTGCCGTGAATCTTCGCGCGCCACAACGCTTCGTCTGCGTATATGTTGCCGACACCGGACAGCACGGTCTGGTCGAGCAGTGCCCGCTTGATCTCGGTGTGCTTGCCGCGCAACACGTTCACCACCGATTCGGCATCGAACAGTGGGTCGATAGGATCGCGGGCGATGTGCGCGACCGGTTCGGGTACCTGGGTCCCGTTCACCGTCACGATCGGAGCGAGTGCCCAACCGCCGAAGGTCCGTTGGTCGACGAAGCGGAGGTCGCTACCGTCGTCCAGGCGAGCTCGAATTCTCAGGTGCTTCTCGTCCGGGGCAGTGGGAGGCTGCACGAGCATCTGCCCGCTCATACCCAGGTGGACGACGGTCGCGAAATCGCCGGGTGCCATCACCAGCCACAGATACTTGCCACGCCGCTGGGCCGAAGCGATGCGCTGGCCCCGCAATTGGCCGATCAGATCGAGGCCGCCGAGGTCGTGTCGCCGCACGGCGCGAGGATGTAGCACCTCCACCGAGCGCACCGTCTTGCCGACCACGTGGGATTCCAGGCCGAGCCGGACCACCTCGACCTCAGGCAGTTCGGGCATCAGGAAGAGTCGGATGGGGAGTCGGCAACGACAGGAGTCTCATTGTCCGACAACGAGTTCCACGCCGTGCTGGCAGCCTTCTGCTCGGCTTCCTTCTTCGACCGGCCCACCCCGACGCCGCGCGGGAATCCGCCGACGAGCACAGTGGCCGTGAATTCCTTGTCGTGGTCGGGTCCGGTGGACGAGATCTCGTACGCGGGGACACCCAGTGCACGTTCCGCAGTCAACTCCTGCAGGCTGGTCTTCCAATCCAGACCCGCACCGAGCTTGGGAGCCCGATCGAGCAAGCCGGCGAACAGTGTCAGAACCACGGTGCGGGCAACATCGATTCCGTGTTGCAAGTGGATGGCACCCAGCAAGGACTCCATACCGTCGGCCAAGATGCTGGGCTTGTCGCGCCCGCCGGTCTGCTCTTCGCCCTTACCCAGCAACAGATGACGACCGAGGCCGCCGTCACCGAGATCACGAGCCACCTCGGCGAGCGCATGCATGTTGACCACACTGGCTCTGATCTTGGCCAGCTGACCTTCGGACTTGGTGGGGTGCACCGCGTACAGGTGCTCGGTGACCGCCAAGCCGAGCACGGAGTCGCCCAAGAACTCGAGCCGTTCGTTGGTCGGCAGACCACCGTGCTCGTAGGCGAACGACCGGTGCGTCAGAGCGAGGGTCAACAAGGGTTCGGACAGAGAAACACCGATAGCGGCGAGGAGCGACTCTCGGTCGTCCCCGCCGCTGACGGCAGTGGAGCTATTGTTCTGTGGCCCGCCGTTGTGTCGGTCCACTACTTCGTTTGTCACCTGAGCGGGAATCAGACCGCTGCGACGACCTGGCGGCCCTTGTAGGTACCGCACGAAGGGCACGCGATGTGGGGCAGCGTCTTCTCGCCGCAACCACGGTTGGGGCACGTCACGAGGGTGGGCGCAGTGGTTTTCCACTGTGCACGACGCGACCTCGTGTTGGAACGCGACATTTTGCGCTTCGGGACAGCCACTTACTTCTCCTCGGCTTCGTTGTTCACAAGTTCTGTGCTCGGTTCTGGATCCACGCCAAATTTGGCTGCAAGTCCAGCCCAGCGAGGATCAATTGTATCGTGACTGTGGCCGGATTCAGCAATCGCCAGGCGAACGCCGCATTCTGGGCACAATCCCTCGCACTCGTCACTGCAGACGGGGTGGAGTGGAAGCTCCAGACCGACCGCGTCGACGATGACGGGTTCGAGGTCTATCAGGTCGTCGACGATACGGTGAATCTCGTCCGCATCCGTCGTCTCCTCGGTGATGCTGTTCGGGTAAGCGAACAGCTCGGTGAGGTAGACGTCGACATTGCCAGTGACCGGGTCGAGGCAGCGCGTGCACTCACCGGCCGTGGCAGCTCGCACGGAACCGGTGACGAGAACGCCCTCGGATACCGCCTGCAACTGCAGATCGAGCGAAACCGGTACACCGGCTTCGATGGCGATGGCATCGAGGCCGATTCGAGAAGGAGCCGGAACCGTCCGCTCGATGGTTTTCGTCGACCCGGGTCGACGACCGAGGTTGAGAATGTCCAGAACGAATCCTGCGTCCAGTTCGGGACGCGTCGTTCTCTTGGGCGGGGGCACGGCTGATCTTCCTTACTGTCGGTGTGCCTACTGTCGGTAAGCAACCACACAACGATACGCATCTGCGCATACGTGAGCAAATCGTGACGGGTCAGTGCCGACTACGACGTCCCTGGTCTGCACTTCCGTAGGAGGTGTCACCGTACGGTTCGTTGCCGTAGTCCGGGACGCCCGAGCCGGTGCGCAGCTGCTGCCGACCGCGACCCACCGACCGAATGGTGCCGCTGAGGAACTCCTCGAACTCTGCAAGCTTGGTGTCGACGTAGACGTCGCACTCGCTGCGCATCCGATCGGATTCGGCGTGCGCGCTGTCGATCACCCGAGCCGACTCGGCGTGGGCCGCCTGAACGACCTCCGTCTCCGAGACGAGCCGGTTCTGTTCGGCGGTGCCGTCTGCGACCGACCGCTCGTACGACGCCGTACCGGACTCGATCATCCGATCGGCCTCGGTGCGAGCGCGAACGGTCAGCGCCTCGTACTCACGCTGGCCTTCGAGAACCGTTCGCTCGGCCTCGGCTTCGGCATCGGCCACGAGCTGATCGGCATGCGCCGACGCTTCGGACACCATGCGATCGGCCTGGGCTTTGGCGTCGGCGAGAATGCGGTCCGCCGAGTCGCGTGCGTTCTCCACCGTGTCCTGAGCTTCGGCGTTCGCACTGGTGACGGTCTTCTCCGCCGTCGCCCGCGCGTCACCCACCAGCTTGTCGCGATGATCCAACACGTCCTGCGCATCGTCGAGCTCGCCGGGGATGGCGTCACGGACGTCGTCGAGCAGTTCCAGGACATCGCCGCGAGGGACGACGCACCCGGCAGTCATCGGAACGCCGCGCGCCTCCTCGACAATGGCGACGAGCTCGTCGAGCGCCTCGAATACGCGGTACACCGGTTACCCCAATCGTCGAATCTGCCACCGCGAACGCATCTGCTTCGCAGACGACACCCACAGTTCTTCGCTGTTCAGTCTGCCCGCCGATACGCCGGTCTGCGCTATACCCACCCGGTGTGTCGCCCTTTCGAACTACTGGGCCATCGAACTACTGGGCCATCGAACTACTGGGCCATCGAACTACTGGGCGGCACGCTCGGCGATACGCGACATCAACCGGTCCTGCACGAACGGCGGCAACATACCGGTGACGTCTCCCCCGAACGTGGCCACCTCCTTGACCAACGAGCTCGACAGAAAACTGTGCGCCGGATTCGCAGGGAGGAACACCGTGTCCACTCCGGTCAGCGTCCGGTTCATCTGCGCCATCTGCAACTCGTAATCGAAGTCGACAGCACTCCGAAGACCCTTCACGATCGCCGAAAAGCCCTCTTGCCGTGCGTAATCGACCAGCAGGCCGTACCACGAACCGACCCGAACGTTAGGCAGATGCTCGGTCGCGACCTCGAGCATCTCGATCCGCTCCTCGACGCTGAACATGCCCTTCTTGCTCTTGTTCACCATCACCGTCACCACCACCTCGTCGAAGGCGGCCGCCGCGCGCTCGAAGATATCCAGGTGACCGATGGTCACCGGGTCGAAGGATCCAGGACACAGTGCGCCAGTCATGCCCGCGAACCTATCAGCTCAGACAGCTCATTCCGCAGGCTCCACTCCTGACCCAACCCGGTCATTCCGCAGGCTCCACTCCTGACCACTTCGGTCATTCCGCTGGCTCCACTCCTGACCGGATTGCGATCTCGATTCGGCTCTCGCCGTACTTCTTCGACTTCTCCGGCACGAGCCCAGTCGGCCACACGGTCTCCGGCGAACGCGACGACCGTTCGAGCACGACCACCGCGTCGACCGAAAGCCATCCCCCGCTCACCAGCCGCTCGAGGAGGCCGGCCACGGCGGTGTCCGTGACGGCGTACGGCGGATCTGCCAACACCAGGTCGTAGGCCGCGTCGGCGGTGCCGGCCAGGACCGAGGCCACCGGCGCGCACTTGACCGAAGCTCCGGTCAGGCCGACCGATTCGATGTTCTTGCGCACTACCGCGGCCGCCCGTGCGTCGGATTCGACCAGCACCGCCGACGCGGCCCCACGTGAGAGTGCTTCGAGGCCGAGCGCACCCGACCCTGCGAACAGATCCAACACCGCGGCCCCGTCGAGCTCCATCCGACTGTCGAGCGCACTGAACAGTGCCTCTCTAACCCGCTCCGACGTGGGCCGGGTGCCTTGGCCGGGGACCGCCAATCGGCGACCCCCGGCAACGCCCGCGACGATCCGGGTCATTCGCTCCCGGCCTCTTCGCCCGTCGACCCCCCACCGATGACGACGAGCAGATCGCCGCCCTCCACCTGCTGAACGCCCGAGATCGCCAGACGAGTGACCGAGCCGCCCCGCGGTGCGGTGATCGCTGCCTCCATCTTCATCGCTTCGATCGTGGCAATGGTGTCGCCGGCCGAGATCTTCTGGCCCTCCTCGACCGCCAGGGTGACCACCCCGGCGAACGGAGCCGGAATGTGTCCGGAATTGGAGCGGTCTGCCTTCTCGACGGTGGGTGCTTCGCTCGCGATGGACCGATCGCGCACCGACACCGGACGTAGCTGCCCGTTCAGGATGCACATGACGGTGCGCATACCGCGTTCGTCCGGGTCGGAGATCGCTTCGAGTCCGATGAGCAGTTCGACGCCCTTCTCGAGCGTGACTCGATGCTCCTCGCCCTGACGCAGACCGTAGAAGAACTGGTTGGCCGACAATCGGGTCGTGTCGCCGTACTTCTCTCGATGAGCTTCGAGTTCCGCTGTCGGGCCGGGGAAGAGCAACCGATTGAGAGTGGTACGGCGTTGCGCCGACGTCCCGTCGAGGTTCTTCTCGTCCTCGTCGGTCAGCGGCGTCACCGGCTTGCCCGCACCACGGCCTTCGAGCGCCTTGGTGCGCAGCGGCTCCGGCCAGCCGCCGGCGGGTGTTCCGAGGTCGCCGCGTAGGAACCCGACAACGGAATCGGGGATGTCGTACCGGCTGGGGTCCTCGGCGAATTCCTCGGCGGACGCATTCGCACCCACGAGCGCAAGAGCCAGATCGCCGACGACCTTCGAGCTCGGCGTCACCTTGGTCAATCGACCCAACATGCGGTCGGCCGCAGCGTAATTGGCTTCGACCGTCTCGAAGCGGTCACCGAGACCGAGCGAAATAGCCTGTTGGCGTAGGTTCGACAGCTGGCCGCCCGGAATCTCGTGGGTGTACACGCGACCGGTCGGTGCAGGCAGCCCGGACTCGAAGGGCGCGTACACCTTTCGCACGGCCTCCCAGTACGGCTCGAGATCGCAGACGGCCTGCAGATCGAGGCCGGTGTCGCGCTCGGTGTGCGCGGCCGCGGCGACGATCGCCGACAGCGCGGGCTGACTGGTGGTTCCTGCCATGGCAGCACAGGCACCGTCGACCGCGTCGGCTCCGGCTTCCCAGGCCGCGAGATAGGTAGCGAGCTGTCCGCCGGGAGTGTCGTGGGTGTGCACGTGCACCGGCAGGTCGAAGTTGGACCGCAACGCCGTCACCAGCGTCTTGGCCGCGGGGGCACGCAACAGACCCGCCATGTCCTTGATGGCCAGCACGTGCGCGCCGGCATCGACGATCTGCTCGGCCAACTTCAGGTAGTAGTCGAGCGTGTACAGGTTCTCGTTCGGATTCGACAGGTCGCCGGTGTAACTCAGGGCCACTTCTGCGATGGCCGTACCGGTTTCGCGCACTGCATCGATCGCCGGACGCATCTGATCGACGTTGTTGAGCGCATCGAAGATACGGAAGATGTCGATTCCGGTGTCGGTGGCCTCGGCGACGAAGCTACGGGTGACCTTCTCCGGGTACGGGGTGTATCCGACGGTGTTCCTGCCGCGCAGCAACATCTGAATCGCGATGTTGGGCACGGCTTCTCGCAGGCTCGCCAACCGCTCCCACGGATCCTCGTGCAGGAAGCGCAACGCCACGTCGTACGTCGCCCCTCCCCAGGCCTCGATCGAGAGCAACTGCGGCGTCGTTCGCGCCACGTACGGCGCTACGCCGAGCAGACCACTGGTGCGCACACGCGTTGCCAACAACGACTGATGGGCATCACGGAACGTGGTGTCGGTGACACCGAGCGCCTTCTGATTGCGCAGATCGCGGGCGAACCCCTCCGGCCCGAGGGCCAGCAGCCGTTGCCGGGAGCCGTCGGGAATGGGAGCCGAGAAGTCGACCTCGGGCAGCTTGTCGTGCGGGTACACCGGTGAGGGACGTTCCCCGTGCGGCTTGTTGACCGTCACGTCGGCCAGGTAGGTCAGAATTTTGGTGCCACGGTCACCCGAGGAACGCGACGTCAGCAGTTCCGGACGTTCCTCGATGAAGGAGGTGGTGACGCGTCCTGCGGTGAAATCGGGGTCGACCAGAACCGCCTGCAGGAACGGGATGTTCGTCGCGACACCGCGAATTCTGAACTCCGCCACCGCACGTCGGGCACGCGCCACGGCAGTGTCGAAATCACGGCCGCGACAGGTGAGCTTGACGAGCATCGAGTCGAAGTAGGCACCGACCTCGGCACCCAACGTCGTGCCACCGTCGAGGCGCACGCCGGCACCGCCCGGGGTGCGGTAGGCAGTGATGCGGCCGACGTCGGGCCGGAATCCGTTGGCGGGATCCTCGGTGGTGATGCGGCATTGCAACGCTGCACCGCGCAACACGATGTTCTCCTGCTGCAATCCCAGGTCCGCCAACGTCTCACCGGAGGCGATACGCAACTGCGACTGCACCAGGTCCACATCGGTCACTTCTTCGGTGACTGTGTGCTCCACCTGAATTCGCGGATTCATCTCGATGAAGACGTGATTGCCGCGGGTATCGAGAAGGAACTCGACGGTACCGGCGCAGGAATAGCCGATCTGCTTGGCGAACGCCACGGCGTCGGCGCAGATCTTCTCGCGTAATTCCTGAGGAAGGTTGGGTGCCGGGGCCAGCTCGATCACCTTCTGGTGTCGACGCTGCACACTGCAATCGCGCTCGAAGAGATGGACGACGTTGCCTTGGCCGTCGGCAAGGATCTGTACCTCGATATGACGGGGGTCGATCACTGCCTGCTCGAGGAACACGGTCGCATCGCCGAACGCCGACTCCGCTTCGCGCGCAGCAGCTTCGATGGACTCGCGTAGTTGCTCGGGCTCGGCCACGCGGCGCATTCCGCGACCACCGCCACCTGCCACGGCCTTGACGAACAGCGGGAAAGTCATCGATTCCGATGCCGCGACCAATTCGTCGATATCGGACGACGGTTCCGAGGACGCCAACACCGGTAGTCCCGCGGCCTTCGCAGCGGCGATCGCACGCGCCTTGTTACCGGTCAGCTCGAGGACATCGGCGGAGGGCCCGACGAACGTGATGCCCGCCTCCACACACGCGGCGGCGAGATCCGGGTTCTCGGAAAGGAATCCGTAGCCGGGGTACACAGCATCGGCACCGCTGCGCTTGGCGGCGGCGACGATCTCGTCGACCGAGAGATACGCCCGAACGGGATGGCCCTTCTCCCCGATCTGATAAGCCTCGTCGGCCTTCGTTCGGTGCACCGAGTTTCGATCCTCGAACGGGAACACCGCCACCGTCGAGGCACCGAGTTCGTAGGACGCACGGAAGGCGCGGATAGCGATCTCGCCGCGGTTGGCAACCAAAACTTTGGAGAACATTGGCTCAACTTACCCGGCAGACAGAGCCCCGGAGGCGTACTGATCCCACGATGCGGGAACTTTTGTTCAATTTCGGCTACTGAAACGGTGCAGTGCGGACTGCGATGGGGTCAGGACTTGTCGAGGTAGTCGATTCTGTCGGATCGCCACGCCGAACGCATCATCGACGCGATGCCGGGATTGTCGGCCAGAGACGGGTCCCGCGCGAACAACGACCGGGCACAATCCTGGGCGTCGGAAATGATGTCCTCGTCGTCGATGAACGAGAGCAACCGAAGTCCGGTCACCGTGCCCGACTGTGCGGCTCCCAACACGTCACCTTCTCGGCGGGTCGCCAGGTCCAGTTTGGCGAGCTCGAACCCGTCGTTGGTGGCGGCCACAGCCTCGAGCCGAGCGAACGACCCACCGCCCGGGCTGAGCCAGCTGATCATGATGCACAGCCCCTGATGCCCGCCGCGGCCGATTCGGCCGCGCAACTGGTGGAGCTGGCTGACGCCGAAGCGGTCGGCATCCATGATCACCATGACCGTGGCATTGGGTACATCCACGCCCACCTCGACCACCGTCGTGCAGACGAGCACGTCGATCTCACCCGCGTGGAATTCCGACATGGTGATGTCCTTGTCATCACCGGACAGTCGCCCGTGCAGCAGCCCCACACGAAGATCGGCCATCGGACCGGCGGAGAGCGTCTCGTAGAGATCCACGGCAGCCGTCGTCTCCGGCCCGTCCTCCACTTTCGGCGCAGCCTTCTTCGCCGCTCCGCTCTTCTTGCCCGTGTCCGCATCATCGCCGTCACCGATACGAGAACAGACCACGTAGGCCTGTCGGCCGGCCGCGACCTCCTCGTGAATCCGTTGCCAGGCTCGATCCACCCATCCCGGTTTGGATCTGGCCGGGACGACGTTGCTGACGATCGGCGACCTGCCGCGCGGAAGCTCCGTCAGTACCGACGTCTCCAGGTCCCCCAGTGTCGACATCGCGATCGTGCGCGGAATCGGTGTCGCCGTCATCACGAGGAGATGCGGGCTGGTGTTTCCACGAGCCTTCGCGCGCAAGGCATCTCGCTGCTCCACACCGAATCTGTGCTGCTCGTCCACGACGACCATCGCGAGGTCGAGAAACTCGACCCGATCCTCGATGAGAGCGTGGGTGCCGATGACGATCCCGGCATCACCTGTCACGGCATCGAGCAGGGCCGATCGCTTTGCCGCAGTGGACATCGACCCCGTCAGCAGAGCCACCTTGGTGGCCAGCTCGTGCGATCCCAGCTCGCCACCGGCGGCCAGCGTGCCGAGCATCGATCGAATCGATCGCGCATGTTGGGAGGCAAGCACTTCCGTCGGTGCCAACAGTGCGCACTGGTGTCCGGCGTCGATCACCTGCAGCATGGCACGCAACGCGACGATGGTCTTACCCGAGCCGACCTCGCCCTGCAACAGACGCGACATCGGATGCGGACCCGACAGGTCGTTGGCGATCTCCGCAGCAACCTGGTGCTGACCGACCGTCAACTCGAACGGCAGCCGGCGATCGAACTCCGCCGCGATGCCGTCGGTGATCGGTGGGCACCGCGCGGCTACCCGGTCGGACGCGTCGCGTCGTCGGTCCGCGAGTACCAATTGAACAGCCAATGCCTCGTCGAACTTCAATCGTTCCCGGGCGGCGTCCTTGTCCGCCGCAGTATCGGGAAAGTGGACCGAACGCAGCGCGGCGTCTATGTCGATGAGGCCACGCTCGCGGCGCACCGATTCCGGGAGCGGATCGACCACGTCGTCCAGCTGGTCGAGTACCTGCCGGACGCAGCGCATGAATGTCCAGCTCTCGACATCTTTCGCCGCGGGATAGATAGGTACGAAGGCGCGGTCGAACACCGACATGTCGACGGCTCCGGACGAATCGACCGAGCCACGCGCCAGGCCGGCCAGCGTGCCACCGCCGACGATGCGACCCGCGGGGACGATGGCCCCGTCGTTGTCGTCACCCCCGAGGATCACGTAACTGGGGTGGGTGAGATTCCACCGCCGACCGAAATACTTGACCTTGCCCGAGAACATCCCCCGCCGCCCGGGCACGACCACGTGTTTGAGCTTGTGCGGGCTGAAGAACGTGGCTTCGATCCGCTGCCCGTCGGCCGAAAGGGTGACGGCAAGGAACTGACCGTTGCGGTTCTTCATCGAACGCAGGGTGGCCGATTCCACGGTGGCGACGATGGTGATGTGTTCCCCCTCGGGGGGTTCCTTCTCGCCGAGCTCGGAACCGTGCGTCATGTAGCGATGCGGGTAGTGCCGCAGCAGGTCTTCGACGGTATGGATGCCGAACACCTCGGCCAGCGGTGCCGCAGCCGCCGCTCCGAGGACATCGTCGAGCCGATCCACCAGCGTTGCCATTGTTCCGAGATTCCCTATTCCACTCCGAATTGCACGAGATCCCCGGGCTGCCCGCCCGGGTAGACCACCACGTCGACGCCGGGATGCGCACCCGCCACATAGTCGGCGAGCCGACCTCCGAGATCCGCGGGAGCCAGTGCCCCGAGCAACACCGTCACCATCTCACCGCCGGTGGCCAACAGCTGGTCCAGCAGTCTGCATCCGGCATCGAGCGGATGCTCGGCAACGATCACCACTTCCTGCCCGGCCAGACCGAGACAGTCACCCGGCTCGCACATGCCGACCCAGGTCAGCGAGCGTTGCTCGGCGATGCGCAACGAACCCCACCTCGTCCCCGCTGCAGCATCGGACATTGCGAACGCGTCGTCGACGGCTGCTCTGGCCGCGTCGTGCACTGCGAGCGCAGCCAACCCCTGCACCATCGCCGAGCACGGCAACATCGACACGTCCTTACCGTCGGCCCTGGCCGCAGCACCGACGGCAACGAGCTCCTGAGCGGACAGCGCCCCGTTCGGCAGCACCAGAACCTCGCGGTGCTTCATGCCCACGATGGCGCGATGCAACACCGACGAATCGATGGGCTCGTCGCATCGCACCACCGTCGCACCTTCCTGTACGTAGAGAGCCGCGGCACCGTCACCGGCGACCAGGGCCAAAATATCGCGACCCACCGACATAGCCTCGGGCTCGTGCTCACCGACGTTCGCGTCGACGGCGTACTCGGCCAGTCCGAAACACGAGATGCGCACTCCTCGAATATTTCCCGCCGCGATCCCGCACTCGACGGCACCGCCCGGGTCGGTGGTGTGCACATGAGCGGAGTACGCCCCGGAGCCGTCTCCGGCAACCACGACCGAATCGCCGAGGTCCGACAGCGCTGCACGCAGCGCTGCCGCGCGGGTGTCGTCGATGCCGGGGACGACGTAGAGAACCTCGTAGCCGAGCGGCCGGGACTGCGAACGAGCCGCCGCCCCGTCGGAGGCTCCGGGTGCGTTCGAAACACCGACTTCGATCACCCGTTCGTGGTCCTGAGGACGGCGATAGCGTCGCCTCGGCGGGGTGCGGCCCGTCACGACCTCGACCAACGCGTCGAAGATCACCGACAACCCCAGCGCCCCCGCATCCACGACGCCCGCCTCTCGCAACGGTGCGAGTTGGTCCGTCGTGCGATCGAGAGCGCGAGCGGTGGCCTCGGCGATATCGACCACCAGCGTGGCCAGATCGACGTTCGCGTCGTGGGCAGCGGCCTCGTGGGCAGCGGCTTCGAGCACCGTGAGCATGGTGCCCTCGGCGGGGACACTGACCGCGCCCGCCACCAGAACTCGTGCACGCCGCAACATGGCCTGGATCGACACGGTGTCCAGCGGACCGTCGGCTGCGGCCTCACCCACGGCGCGCAGGAGTTGCGAGACGATGACACCGGAATTTCCTCGCGCGCCCGATACGGCTCCCACCGCCAGAGCCCGTCCGATCGCACCCGCGCCTGCGGCCGGCCCGGCACTGCGCATGGACTCGACCGCAGCCCGGAACGTGAACATCAGGTTGGTGCCGGTATCGGAGTCCGGAATCGGGAAGACGTTCAGTGCGTCGATCTCGTCGCACCGAACAGTGAGGGAATCCACACAGCGATAGGCCCACCGGCGCAGGTCCGAGGCATCGATGGATTCGAGTACGTCGACCACCTCGAGCGCCTCCCCTGCGTTCCGTCCGTACCTGCGCCCGGGCCCGACGATGTCGGCCGCGGACAGTGCCCGAAGCTTAGTCGGGCAGAATCGTCAGCGCGGCGCGCGTGAGCCGGTACACCTCGTCTGCGGTGGCGGTTTGGTGATTGGGTGGGACGCCGCTATTCTTGCAGGGTTGCCTCGAGGCGATCTTCACGCATTGCAATCCTTGCATCTGCTCGTAGTTCGTTTCGATGTCTTCGACCACATGTAACGCTCAACATCTAACAAGGAGTTCGCGACTATGGCTGCCGTCTGCGACGTATGCGCCAAGGGGCCCGGCTTCGGTAAGTCGGTCTCGCACTCGCACCGACGGACCAACCGTCGTTGGAACCCGAACATTCAGACCGTTCACGCTCAGGTTGCGCCTGGCAACTCCAAGCGCATGAACGTGTGCACCTCCTGCTTGAAGGCAGGCAAGGTGGTTCGGGGCTGATTTCGGCCCCGCTCTTCGATTTCCTCCACGGCCTCGACCGCGTGCGAGAACTGTGCCCCGCATCCACTCGGATGCGGGGCACAGTTGTCTGTCGATGTTCCTGCGCATTCGGGCAAACAGTTGGACGTCCGATAGAGTGCCGAACGTGACTCATTCGGACAGCGAAAGCTCGAGCAAGGTCAGCATCGAAGACGGAGTGCTGCACATCGTCGTCGCCACCGAGGCGGGCGGTTCCTCTCTCGACCTGGACGGCATCACCTCGGGAACGCAGGCACTGCACGAGGTGAACACCGGTGCCACATCTGTAGGAAGCGTCCTGCTCATCGGCCGCGGGCCGAACTTCTGCGCCGGCGGCAACGTACGGGACTTCGCCGGTGCCGACGATCGCGGTGCCTTCGTCGGCTCGGTTGCAGATGCGTTCCACGCCTTCGTTCGCGAACTGGCAGCAGTGACGGTTCCCATCGTCGCTGGTGTACACGGCTGGGCGGCCGGCGCCGGCATGAGCCTGGTGTGTCTCACCGATATCGCCATCGGCGGACCGTCGACCAAGCTTCGACCGGCCTACCCCGCCATCGGGTTCACGCCGGACGGTGGCATGTCCTGGACCCTGCCCCGCATCGTCGGATCCGGCCACGCAATGGACATCCTGTTGAACGATTCGATTCTCAACGGTGAGGATGCGGTGCGTCTCGGAATCCTCAGCCGCCTCGTGGGCGACGACTTCGTCGACAGCGAGGCCGAACGACTGGCCCGAACCCTCGCCGTCGGCCCCACCTCGGCGTATCAGGGAATCAAGAAGCTGCTCGCGGCGTCCGACACCGCTACTCTGGCAGAGCAATTGGATGCCGAGGCCGCCTCGATCTCGGCGGCCGCAGTCTCACCTGCAGGAGTGGAAGGCGTCGACGCATTCGTCGAGAAGCGTCGCCCCGATTTTTCCTGAGCCGGTCACGGCAACGTCCAGTCGATCGGTTCGTCTCCGCCCTCGACCAACAATTCGTTGGCGCGACTGAAGGGCTTGGATCCGAAGAATCCCCGTGATGCGGACAGCGGTGACGGATGGGCCGACTCGATGTACGGCACCGAACCCAGCATGGGTTTGAGCGTCGCCGCGTCACGGCCCCAGAGAATCGCCACCAGGCCAGGAGCCCGGGGATCCTCGGCTCTGTCAACAAGAGCACGAATTGCCTGCTCCGTCACCGCTTCCCAGCCCTTCTTGCGGTGCGACGCCGCTGCGGACGGTTCGACCGTGAGCACTCGGTTGAGCAGCATCACACCCTGCTCCGCCCACGGCGTGAGATCACCGTTGCTGGGCGTCGGCAGACCGAGATCGTCCGAATATTCCTTGAAGATGTTGGCCAGACTGCGCGGAACGGGACGCACGTCGGGGGCGACCGAAAAGCTCAGCCCCACTGCATGACCCGGGGTCGGGTACGGGTCCTGGCCGACGATCAGCACCCGAACCCGGTCGAACGGGTACCGAAAAGCACGCAGAACGTTCTCGCCGGCAGGGAGGTAGTGCTTTCCGGCGGCGAGCTCGGCTCGCAGAAAGTCGCCCATCGCAGCAACATTCGTCTCGACCGGAGCCAAGGCACGGGCCCAACCCGGATCTACGCTCTCGGCGAGCGGGCGGGCCGTCACCGGTCGATCCGGCGCAGCGCGTCGCGGTAGTACGCGGCGTTCGCGGAGTACATCTGCACGTTGATGTCGACGTGCCCCTCCGGGACCTCGAAGCCCTCACGGATTTTCGCGGGAACACCGAGCGCCATGCTGCGTTCGGGAACGACGAACTTGAACGGCACCACCGCACCCGCACCCACGATGGAACCGGCCCCGATCCTCGAGCCGTTGAGCACCACGGAACCCGATGCAATGAGGCAGTTGTCGCCGATGGTCGCACCCTCGACATGCGCGTTGTGACCGAGAACGCAACCGGCACCGATCACGGTCGCGTCGATGGGGGTGCAGTGGATGACGGTCCCGTCCTGGATGTTGGTGCCCGCACCGACGGAGATCGTGCCGTAATCGGCTCGGAGCACGGCCGTCGGCCACACCGACGACCCCGCCGCCAAGGTCACCGCTCCGATGACGACTGCATCGGGATGGACATAGGCGTCCGGGTGAATATCGGGTTCGCGGTCGCCGAGCGCGTAGATAGCCATCCTTGCAACTTAGCCGACTCCATCGACCCGGTCGGAGCTCACTCTCGGTCGAAGCTCGACCAACCGGATCTGCCCACGCGGTGGTGCCCGGCGACAGTGACGCCACCGTCGGTTGCATTCGACGCCGGCTCGACGCGGCCGATCACGATCCAGCCCGTCGGAACGGTAGCGAGGCCGGGGAACGTGCCGACGAGAGCATGATCCTCGCCGCCGGTGAGTACCCACTCGAGGGGGTCTACCCCCAACAGCTCTGCAGCCGAACGGACTTCGTCGGCGATCGGAAGACGCTCGGGTTCCAGAACCATCGATACGCCGGATGCGTCGGCGATATGCCCCAGGTCGGCCGACAACCCGTCGGACACATCGGTGAGTGATGTCGCGCCTGCTTCGGCGGCCTCGATACCGGCACGGTACGGCGGGGCGGGCACGCGGTGTGCATCGAGAACCGCGTCGTGCCCGGAGCGATCGCCGCCCGCGAGCAACAGAGCGAGTCCGGCCGCGGACCACCCGAGCCGCCCCGCGAACGCGATCACATCACCGACCTGCGCACCCGATCGCAGTACGGGAGCCCTGCCCTGTAGGTCACCGAGCGCAGTGATCGAGATCACCAGCTGATCCGACTGCACCACATCACCGCCGATGATCGCCGAACCCGCAACCGACGCCTCGCGCCACATGCCCTCGTTCAGACCGTCCGTCACGCTCACCGGTGTATCCGCCGGGCAGCCGAGAGCAACCAGGAATGCCGAGCACTGCCCACCCATCGCGGCGATGTCTGCCCCGTTCTGCGCGATCGCCTTCCGGCCGATCTCTACCGGAGTCGACCAATCGAGCCGAAAGTGCCTGCCGTGCACCAACATATCGGTCGTGGCGGCCACCCTGCCGTCGGATGCACTGACGACGGCAGCGTCGTCGCCGGGGCCGACGATGGTCGACGTCGGTTGCACTCGATCGGCGACGGCCCGGGCGATGACGTCGAACTCGCCGATCTGGGCCACCGTCGGTTCGGCGGCGGTGGTCCCCGAAGGGCCGGTGTCGTCGATGATGTTCCTCCCTCAGAGCGCAATTCGGACGTCGGTCTCCCGCGAAACCGGCACCGCGCCTGCGGTACCTTTAGCGGTGCCCGGGCCCGGTCCGGCGCAGCCGGTTTCGTGCTGTGAGTACGCAACCGACTCAACGTACAGTCGACTCAACTTACAGTCGATCGTCCCAGCAAGGAAAGGGACCACCGATGGTGCAAGCCTTCGTTCTCGTTCAGACCGAAGTCGGCCGTGCCACGACCGTTGCGCGGCAGATCGAGTCGGTCGACGGCGTCGTATCCGCAGAAGCTGTGGTCGGACCCTACGACGTCATCGTCAGGGCCGACGGCGCATCCGACACCGAGATCGCGGACATCGTCTCCCGAATTCAGAAGGTCGATGCCATCACGCGCACCCTCACCTGTCCCGTCGCCCCGCAGTCGACCTCGACGGTTCGGTAGCGCATGAATTCTGCCGACCAGGACCACGACCACGACCACAACCACGACAAAGACAACGGCGACGACGCCGGCACCCGGTCCGAGAATGCAGCAGCGGCCGACGAGACCCGCGAGCAGCGCCACCCTGCGGTCATAGCCACCGCGATCGCCCTGCCGGTCGCGTTGGTGGTGGGAGTTCTCGTGGCCGCGATAGCGGTGAACAGCTCCCCCGCCCACGATCCGGTAGCGCTGGGGCCGGTCGACGCACCCGACGCCGCGAGCGCACAGTGCTCGACCCTCCTCGATGCGCTGCCCGACGAGCTGGGCGACTACAGCCGCGCCGACCTGGCCGACCCGGCACCTGTCGGAGTCCGAGCCTGGGTATCGGCCGAGGAGAACGCCGAGCCGGTCGTGCTTCGCTGCGGGCTGCCTCGCCCTATCGGATTCGATGTGGCTGCACCACTTCAGGTGATCGACGGCGTCCAGTGGTTCGAGGTGTCCGGCGAGAACGACGGCATCGACGCCAGCACGTGGTTCGTCGTCGATCGGGGCACGTACATCGCTCTCACCATTCCCGGCGACTCCGGCCCGACACCTCTGCAGGATGCCTCGTCAGCAGTGTCGGCAGCACTACCCCAGCAGCCCCTCGACCCGGCACCGTTGCAGTAGCGCCGGGTCAGCGCAGGCCGGTACCGCGTGCGAGAGCGGTGTCGATCAGGGTGCTGATCAGGGTCGAGTAGTCGATTCCGCTCTCGGCCCACATCTTGGGGTACATCGAGATCGACGTGAATCCGGGCATCGTGTTGATCTCGTTGATCACCGCGCCTTGCTCGGTGACGAAGAAGTCGACCCGCGCTAATCCTTGGCAGTCCAGTGCGCGGAAGGCCGAGACTGCGAGTTCGCGAATACGATCGCTGATGTCGTCGTCGAGTGCGGCAGGAATGTCGAATTCGCTGACATCGTCGAGGTACTTGGTGTCGAAGTCGTAGAAGGCGTGATCGTCGCTGTCCGCGTCGGGGAGCCGGATCTCGGCGATCGCGCTGGCGCGCACGCTGCCGTCGGGGAATTCGAGTACGCCGCATTCGACCTCGCGGCCGTGGATCATTCCTTCGACGATCACCTTGGGGTCGTGCTCGCGGGCAACGCCGATCGCCGACTGCAGGTGATCCCACGAGGTGATGCGCGAGATTCCGATCGACGATCCGCCTCGCGCGGGCTTGACGAAGGCAGGGAGACCGATGTGGTCGCGTTCGGCTTCGGTCAGGTCATCGGTGCCGCGTCGCAGCACGACCTGCCTGCCGATCGGTAGTCCGTCGGCTCCCAGAAGCTTCTTGGTGAACTCCTTGTCCATGCCTGCGGCACTGGCCAACACTCCGGGACCCACGTACGGGACACCGGCGAGTTCGAGCATTCCCTGCAGGGTGCCGTCCTCGCCGTACGGCCCGTGCAGCACCGGAAACACGACGTCGACCGCAGCCAGGACCTGTCCGGCGTCGCCCTCACCGAGAGCGATCAGCGCGCCTGCGCGTCCCGGATCGGTGCTCAGCGCGAGTGCGGCACCGGACTTGTCCACCGTCGGCAGTACTCGATCCCGAATCGTCAGCGCATCCGGATCACTGGAGCCGAGCACCCAGGCACCGTCGGGGGTGATCCCCACCGGGACAACCTCGTAGGTATCGGGGTCCAGATTCGCGAGCACGCTACCCGCCGAGACACAGGACACCGCGTGCTCACTGCTGCGGCCACCGAAGACGACGGCAACTTTGATTCGGGGAGTACTCACGGTGACAAACCGTACCGCCGTCTCCCCGCGAACGCGGATTCGCCCTGTTCGTGCACACGTCGCGAACGTGACCTCACTCGGGCTTGATTCGACGCCCCAGCAGGTGGCCCACCGCGTCCGGAACCGACATTCCCCCGTGACACACACGGTGCACGGCATCGGTCAACGGCATCTCGACGTCGTAGCTCTCGGCGAGCGCGCGCACCGACGTACAGGACTTCACGCCCTCGGCCACCTGCCCGTGCGCTGCTTCCTGCGCGCTCTCGAGGGAGCCGCCCGAACCGAGCCGCTCACCGAACGTACGGTTGCGCGAGAGCGGCGACGAGCAGGTGGCGACCAGATCTCCTACACCGGCGAGCCCGGACAGCGTCGACGGTGTGGCCCCGAGCGCGACTCCGAGCCGGATGATCTCGGCCAGGCCTCGGGTCATGATCGACGCGAGGGTGTTCTCGCCGTAGCCGACTCCGCTGGCCATTCCACAGGCGAGGGCGATGACGTTCTTGCACGCGCCACCGATCTCGGCACCGATGACGTCGGAGTTGGTGTACGGCCTGAAATATCCTGTGGCGCAAGCTTTTTGAATCTCAAGGGCTCGTTGCGAGTCGGAACACGCGATGACCGTCGCGGCCGGCTGCCCCTCGGCGATCGGGCGCGCCAGATTCGGCCCGGACAGGCAGGCCACCCGGCTGGGATCGGCCCCGGTCACCTGTGAAATCACCTGACTCATGCGCATGAGCGTTCCGGTCTCTATGCCCTTGGCCAGAGACAGCAGTGTCGCGTGCGGTGCGATCGCATCCGTCCACTCCCCCAGATTCGCGCGCAGACTCTGCGACGGCACCGCGAGCACCACGATGTCCGCGCCGTCGAGGGCGGTCGCCGGATCGCTCGTGGCGCGGATCGACGACGGCAGTTCGATTCCGGGGAGGTAGTCCGCGTTCTCGTGCCGTTCGCTGATCGAGGCAGCGAGTTCCTCTCGGCGCGCCCACATGGTGACATCGGTTCCGGCATCGGCCAACACTTTGGCGAATGCGGTACCCCACGACCCGGACCCCAGTACCGCTGCTCTGCTCATGCCGCCAACCTCTCACCTGCTCGCCGATGCCCTGCCTACGCGCGCATCACCCTAACGCGCAGACCTGCCCGGGCGGTCGGAGTCGGCAGACATCGGTGACGCTGGCAGGATCGAACACCATGGGCGCAATTCGAAGCAGCGACGACGACCGCGAGAGTCGGCCGTCCGATGCGCTGCGCCGCGCGGTCGGAGTCGTCATCGCGGTCAAGGACCTGACAGCGGCGAAGTCCCGTCTGGCGTCCGAGTTCTCCGGGGCCGACCGGACCCGATTGGTGCTCGCCATGTTCGTCGACACGGTCACCGCGGCCGGTTCGGTGTCGGTGGTCGATTCGGTCACCGTCGTCACACCCGATCCGGTCGTCGCCGACACCGCGCGACAAATCGGTGCCCGGGTGCTGGACGAACCGTCGGCTTCCGGCGCACGAGATCCCGAAGCCCGTCTCAATGCCGCATTCTCCGCTGCTGCGGCCGCACTGCGAGTCGATCACGCACCACGCGATCGCCACGGGAACCCCGGCGCGGCCCCGGCCGATCGGGTCGACATCGTTGCGCTGCAAGCGGATCTGCCTGCGCTGCGTCCCGCCGAACTCGCGCAGGCGTATGCGACGGCAATCTCCGGCGGCAGGTCGGTCGTGGTCGACCATCACGGCACCGGAACCGCAGCGCTGATCCTGAAGAATTCTGCCGACGAGCTCGCGCCGCTGTTCGGATCGGATTCCGCACGCCGCCACACCTTGTCGGGAGCGCGACCACTGGACGGCACGTGGCCGGGACTTCGACTCGACGTCGACACCGTCGACGACGTACGTCGGGCTCATCGACTCGGGGTCGGGCCGGAGACGACAGCCGTACTCCGCTCACTCGGTTGGAGCGACGAGGAATCCGCAACCACCGCGTGATTCGGTGAACGTGCGAACAAGTTCGGTCATCGGAGTTTCACCGACGGCGGGTATGGGGGATGATCGTGCTGTGAGCACAGACGACGCGCAGCCAGCGACCGAAGATCCGGCGATCGAGACCGCGGAGAGCAACGGTGCGGACAGCAACGGTGCGGAGCCGGTGTGGAGTGCCCCGGTGACCGCAACGATGCCGAGCATTCCCTCCGCCCTTCCTGCCGCCACTCCGAAATCGGTGGATGCTGCCATGGTGCTTCCCGAAAATCGGTACCTGAACCGGGAATTGAGCTGGCTGGATTTCAACTCCCGCGTTCTCGCGCTCGCAGAGGACTCGTCCCTGCCGCTACTCGAGCGTGCCAAGTTCCTGGCCATCTACGCGTCCAATCTGGACGAGTTCTACATGGTTCGTGTCGCAGGGCTCAAACGCCGCGACGAGACCGGACTGTCGGTTCGATCGGCCGATGGCATGACCCCGCGTGAGCAGCTCGCGGTCATCGGGCAGCGCACTCAGGAGCTCGCTCTCAAACACGCCCGAGTACTGCTCGATTCGATCCTGCCCGAGCTCACGGCCGAGGGCATCGCAATCATCCGGTGGTCCGATCTCGACAGCGACGAGCGTGCGCGTCTGTCCGACTATTTCACCGAACAGGTCTTCCCGGTTCTCACCCCGCTGGCAGTGGACCCGGCGCACCCCTTCCCGTACATCAGCGGCCTGAGCCTGAATCTCGCTGTGACGGTGAAGGATTACTCCACGACCGGCGAGCACTTCGCCCGCGTGAAGGTACCCGACAACGTCGACCGATTCGTGCGCGTCAAGCGCGGTGAGGGGAGCCATCGCATCGACGCCTTCCTGTCGATGGAGGAATTGATCTCGGCGCACCTCGACGTGTTGTTCCCCGGCATGGAGGTGGTCGAGAGCCACGCGTTCCGCATTACTCGCAACGCCGATTTCGAGGTCGAAGAGGACCGCGACGAGGATCTCCTGCAGGCACTCGAACGAGAGCTGGCGCGTAGGCGTTTCGGTTCTCCCGTCCGCCTCGAGATCGCCGACGACATGACCGAGCACATGCTCGAACTGTTGCTACGCGAACTCGACGTCGATCCGGGCGACGTCATTCAGGTTCCCGGTCTGCTCGATCTGTCGTGCCTGTGGCAGGTCTACAGCGTCGACCGCCCCAATCTCAAGGACGCTCCCTTCGTCCCGGCAACACATCCCGCGTTCGGTGAGCGCGAAACCCCGAAGAGCGTGTTCTCGACGCTGCGCGACGGCGACGTTCTGGTGCATCACCCGTACGACTCGTTCTCCACCAGCGTGCAGCGCTTCATCGAACAAGCTGCGGCCGACCCGCAGGTCCTCGCGATCAAGCAAACTCTGTACCGCACCTCGGGTGACTCACCGATCGTCAACGCACTCGTCGACGCTGCCGGGGCCGGCAAGCAGGTGGTAGCCCTCGTCGAGATCAAGGCACGATTCGACGAGCAGGCGAACATCGAGTGGGCACGCAAGCTCGAAAAGGCCGGGGTGCACGTGGTCTACGGCCTCGTCGGGTTGAAGACTCACTGCAAGACCTGCCTCGTCGTCCGCCGAGAAGGTTCGGTCATCCGCCGGTACTGCCATATCGGCACGGGCAACTACAACCCGAAGACGGCGCGTATCTACGAGGACGTCGGGTTGCTCACGTCGTCGCCCGAAATCGGTGCGGACCTCACCGACCTGTTCAACTCGCTCACCGGATACTCGCGAAAGTCCAAGTACCGCAATCTCCTCGTGGCCCCGTACGGCGTGCGACGCGGCATCGTCGAGCGCATCGAAGCGGAAGTCGAGCACCTCAAGGCGGGCCGCGCAGCCGGAATCCGCCTCAAGGCCAACGCTCTTGTCGACGAGCAGGTGATCGACGCTCTGTACCGCGCATCGGTCGCCGGGGTCCCCGTCAAGGTGGTCGTACGCGGGATCTGCGCGCTCAAGCCGGGCGTACCGGGCCTGTCGGAGAACATCGAAGTTCGGTCCATACTCGGCAGATTCCTCGAACACTCACGGGTTCTGCACTTCCAAGGTGCGGACGAATTCTGGATCGGCAGCGCCGACATGATGCACCGAAACCTCGACCGGCGAGTGGAAGTGATGGCCCAGGTCAAGGATCCGAAGCTGACCAAGCAACTCGGTGACATCTTCGACTCGGCCCTCGACCCCACCACCCGCTGCTGGGAACTGGGGCCGGACGGTGGCTGGGTCGCGTCGCCTGCGCAAGGCGAAAGTGTCCGAGAACACCAGGTGGAATTGATGCGCAGCCGGAGGAATCAGGCGTCCTGATGGGCACTTCCGATGGCTCCCCCCGCGCCAACATCTTCGCGGCCGGATCGATTCTGTGGCGACGATCGCCGGAGAAAGACTCGGTGGTGGAAGTAGCTCTGGTACACAGGCCGAAGTACGACGACTGGTCTTTTCCCAAGGGAAAGCTCGATCCCGGGGAGACAGCGGTCGACGCGGCTGTCCGAGAAGTCAAGGAGGAGACGGGCTTCGACTCGACTCTCGGACGGTCGCTGTCCTACGTCACCTACCCGATTCCCGGCCACCGTCGCATGAAGAAGGTGCTCTACTGGGCTGCCGAGGCAACCGGCGGAGAATTCGTCCCGAACGACGAAGTGGACGAACTCCGCTGGATCGCAACCGACAAGATCGGCGGCGAACTCTCGTATCCCATGGACCACAAGATTCTTCGACGATTCGTCGCCAAGCCGGCCGCTACGTCCACCGTGCTGCTGGTCCGGCACGGCAGTGCCGGCTCGCGGTCGCGATACAAGGGCAACGACGCCGATCGCCCCCTCGACAAGACCGGTAGACGTCAGGCCGAGGCACTCGTCTCACTGCTGGGCGCGTTCGGCGGTGACTCGGTGTATGCGGCCGACCGCGTCCGGTGCGAACAGACGGTCGCGCCGTTTGCCGAATCACTGGGCGTGCAGGTCGAACCGGAGCATCTGCTGTCCGAGGAGGGGTACGCCGAGGACCCCCGAAAGGGCCGCCACCGGGCTCGCGACATCGCCGAGTCCATGAGCACACCGGTGATCTGCAGCCAAGGCAAGGTGATCCCCGATCTCATGCGATGGTGGGCCGACAAGGACGGCATCACGTTGCCTGCCAACAGAAATCGAAAAGGGAGCGTGTGGGTGCTCTCGCGCCACGACGGTCGGCTCGTCGCGGCCGACCACATCGCCAGCCCGCTACCGAACCTGGTCGCCGACGACTGAGTCGCATCCGAGGATCCTCGGATCACGAACACGGCAGAAGGCCCCGACCGAAATTTCGGTCGGGGCCTTCTGTGGAGTGCGAGAACGGCCCGGTCCTGGATGACCGGTGCCGGTCGAGCGCTACTTCTTTGCAGCGCGCTTCGCGGGTGCCTTCTTGGCCGGAGCCTTCTTGGCGGGGGCCTTCTTGGCGACGGTCTTCTTGGCCGCTGTCTTGGCCGGAGCCTTCTTGGCAGGGGCCGTAGTGGTTGCGGCCTTGCGTGCGGTCGTCTTGGCCGGAGCCTTCTTGGCAGCAGCCGTCGTGGTCTTGCGTGCGGTTGTCTTTGCGGGAGCTGCCTTCTTGGCGGCGGTCTTTGCGGGAGCTGCCTTCTTGGCGGCAGTCTTCGCCGGAGCCGCCTTCTTGGCTGCCGCGGTGGTGGCCTTGCGGGCGGTAGTCTTCACCGCTGCCTTCTTGGCGGCCGTCTTCTTCGCTGCCGCAGTCTTCTTGGCCGGAGCTGCTGCCGAACCGCGCTTGACGGCAGGTCCGGTTGCGGGCAGCTTCTGTCCACCGGCGATGACGGCCTTGAACTGCGCGCCCGGACGGAATGCCGGTACGTTGGTCGGCTTGACGCGAACGGTCTCACCGGTGCGGGGGTTACGGGCGACACGCGCCGCGCGACGACGCTGCTCGAACACGCCGAAGCCCGTGATCGTGACACTTTCGCCGCGGTGGACCGCGCGCACGATGGTGTCGACGATGTTCTCGACAGCCTCTGTGGCGCTCCGCCTGTCAGACCCCAACTTCTCGGTCAGGGCGTCAATCAGCTCTGCCTTGTTCATGGATTTCCTCCGCTATATTGTGGCCCATCGTCGGACCGACTACTACAACGGTAAACCCCAAGTCGTCAAGAGTCTATGCGCCACGCCAATTTTCATTTCGGTGTCGCGGAATGCTTCACGGCCGCAAAGCGTGTCGGACCCCCCGTCCGTCAGCTTTTCGAAGGCTCTTCGATCCTTGCCGGAAGGGTGAGGGGTTTGTATGAAGGCCTTGACTTTTCGTACTCCGTAATGGCCTCTACCTGGCGTAATGTCAGTCCGATGTCGTCCAGACCCTCCAGCAGACGCCACCGCGTGTAGTCGTCAATCGCGAAGCGCACCACCAAGGTTCCAGCCGTGACCGTCTTGTCGACGAGGTCCACGACGAGCTCCAGACCGGGCTGTTCTTCTAAGGCTTTCCACAGCAATTCGACGTCCGATTGCTCCACCTCGGCCGCCACCAACCCGGCCTTGCCCATGTTTCCGCGGAAGATATCGGCGAATCTGGATGCGATGACGACCCTGAAACCGAAGTCCGACAGCGCCCAGACAGCGTGCTCGCGTGACGATCCCGTGCCGAAGTCCGGCCCGGCCACGAGAACCGATCCGCGGTCGTAGGGCGCGAGGTTCAAGATGAAGTTCGGATCGGACCGCCAACCGGCGAACAATCCGTCCTCGAATCCGGTGCGAGTCACGCGCTTGAGATAGACCGCCGGAATGATCTGGTCGGTGTCGACATTGGACCGCCGGAGCGGAACGCCGATGCCTTTGTGTCGAGTGAAAGCTTCCATCGAAATTTCTCCTGTGAGTTCGATCGATCCGGTCGGAGGGCTCGCTGCTACGCGAGATCCGCCGGAGAGGACAGGGTTCCGCGAACTGCAGTGGCCGCCGCAACCAGAGGCGACACGAGGTGAGTGCGACCACCCTTGCCCTGACGCCCCTCGAAATTGCGGTTGGACGTGGATGCCGAACGCTCTCCCGAGGTGAGCTGATCGGGGTTCATTCCCAGACACATCGAGCAGCCGGCCTGCCGCCACTCGGCCCCTGCTGCGGTGAAGATCTCACCGAGTCCTTCCTCTTCGGCCTGCGCGCGCACCCGCATCGACCCGGGTACCACCAGCATTCGCACGCCGTCTGCGACGCGGCGGCCCTCGAGGACGGACGCCACCGCACGCAGATCCTCGATGCGGCCGTTGGTGCAGGAGCCGACGAACACGGTGTCGACGGAGATCTCGCGGATCGGTGTACCGGCTTCGAGACCCATGTACTGCAAGGCCTTCTGGGCCGATACGCGCTCGCCTTCGTCGAGCATTGCCTCGGGATCGGGCACGGCATCTCCCAACGGAGCACCTTGACCCGGGTTCGTTCCCCAGGTGACGAACGGCGTCAGAGTGCTCGCATCGATGTGTACCTCGTTGTCGAACACCGCATCCGGGTCGGTTGCCAGTTCGTTCCAGGCGGCCACCGCCGCATCCCACTCCGCCCCCTGGGGCGCATGCGGCCGTCCCTTCAGGTATTCGTACGTGATCTCGTCGGGTGCGATCATGCCCGCGCGCGCCCCGGCCTCGATCGACATGTTGCAGATGGTCATTCGGGCTTCCATCGACAACTTGCGGATGGCCTCACCGCGATATTCGAGCACGTATCCCTGACCGCCGCCGGTGCCGATCTTGGCGATCACCGCGAGAATCAGATCCTTGCTCGTCACACCGGGAGCCAGTTCTCCGTCGACGGTGATGGCCATGGTCTTGAACGGTCGCAGAGACAGAGTCTGGGTGGCCATCACATGCTCGACCTCGCTGGTGCCGATTCCCATTGCGATCGAACCGAATGCACCGTGCGTCGAGGTGTGGCTGTCTCCGCACACGATGGTCATACCCGGCTGGGTCAGACCGAGCTGCGGGCCGATGATGTGGACGATGCCCTGATCGAGATCTCCCATCGGGTACAACCGAACTCCGAATTCCTCGCAGTTGCGGCGCAGAGTATCGACCTGGGTGCGTGAGACGAGATCGGCGATCGGCGCGAAGATGTCGGCCGTCGGGACGTTGTGGTCCTCCGTTGCGATCGTCAGGTCCGGGCGACGAAGCTCGCGGCCGGCCAAACGCAGACCGTCGAATGCCTGGGGGCTGGTGACCTCGTGTACGAGGTGCAGATCGACGTAGATCAGATCCGGCTCACGTGCACCGCCTTCTCCCCCACCGGGGACGACCACATGTTGGTCCCACACCTTCTCCGCCAGCGTCTTCGGCGCTTGTGCTACGGACGCATCGGATTTCGTCGTTTCGGACATCGCTGTCGCAGACCTCGTCTTCCCTGTCGTCGCGCCGGCGGACGGGCTGGTCCACCTCGCGTGATCGTCTCGACATCGTCCCCCGCGGCACGCTGGACTTCTCACGGTTGTGCAATCTCAGCATTCGGGAGGCTAATATCGTTCTATGAGACAGCATAGCCTGAGCGGCGCCGTCGACAAATCGAGCGGTATCGGTGTCCTCGACAAGGCCATGGCCGTGTTGCATGCAGTGGCCGAGACACCCTGCACTCTCAACGACCTGTGTGCCCGCACAGCGCTCCCCCGCGCCACTGCGCATCGGCTCGCGGTCGGACTCGAAACCCACCGCCTCCTCGTGCGCGATTCCGACGGATTGTGGCGCACCGGTCCGGGGCTGGGGGAATTGGCGGCGAGCGCGTCGGATGCGCTGCTCGACGCCGCAGCATCGGTACTGCCTCGGCTTCGCGAAATCACCGGAGAGAGCGTGCAGATCTACCGCCGCGAGGGGACCGTTCGCGTCTGTGTCGCATCCATGGAGCCCCCGACCGGTCTCCGAGATACCGTGCTCGTCGGGGCCCGGCTACCCATGACAGCCGGCTCCGGTGCGAAAGTTCTTCTGGCGTGGGCAGATTCGCAGACTCAACGCACAGTGCTGCCGGACGCCGAATTCGGCGAACGGGTGCTGCTGGAGATCCGCAGGCGAGGGTGGGCGCAGAGCGCAGGTGAACGTGAGCCGGGGGTCGCGAGCGTCTCGGCTCCCGTTCGCGACAGCAACGACACTGTCGTGGCGGCGATCTCGGTGTCCGGCCCGATCGACCGCATCGGACGCAAGCCGGGCGCACGCTGGGCGGCAGACCTGCTCGCCGCCGCCGACGCGCTGCACAAGCGCCTCTGAGCGCCGAACCGAGGCCGATCGAGCGGCACCCCACCAAAAACCGGCTGAAGAGGCCGCAGAAGTGGAGTACGTTCGTCTCGAACGGCCCACCCGGCCGGTCGCCGACTGCAAGGAGTGCCCCATGTCAGAATCCGGCAGCGAAGAGTTGAAGAAGAAGTTCCGCGAGGTTCTCGAACAGAAGAACAGCAAGTCGCACAATTCCGTCGACCACAAGGACGGTGGCCCCAAGGTGAACAATGTCCACGGTCCGGCCGATCACCAGAAGATGTTCCGCCGCAAGAGCGTCTGACGCGAAGCGACACCACCGCACGACAGCAACGACGGTCACACCGAAACGACAGAACCCCCTCGATCCGGAGATCGAGGGGGTTCTGTCTTCGTAGCCCCGACGGGATTCGAACCCGCGCTACCGCCTTGAGAGGGCGGCGTCCTAGGCCGCTAGACGACGGGGCCAGGAACTTCACCTGCATTGTTGACGCTGTATCGAACACGTGATGCTGAGGTAGCTTAACTGCCTCGGCATCGGCGGCAAAATCGCCGCTCACCTGCTCGCTGGGGTACCAGGACTCGAACCTAGAATGGCGGTACCAGAAACCGCTGTGTTGCCAATTACACCATACCCCAATGGACTTGAATCGAAGTACGCATCCGATCGATGTGCACTGCGTTTCGAGCCGGGATAGAGACTATCAAAGGTCACTACCCATTCTCCAAATCGGCTGCTCAGAGCCCTGATAACCGCCCTCGACCGCCCGCGCGGCCCGCTCGGACACCATCGCGTGAACGCAGAACCCGCGCATCGTCGGCCGCAGAGCATGCAGCAGACTCCTGTTTCGTGAGCGTTCTCGAACTTCGCAGACGCCGATGAAGGTGCTGCTCGTTCCCCAGGGCAACCGGGCCGTGCTGATCCGCCTCGACGAGGACGGCTCCCCGTCCGGCGGCAGTTCCCCTGCCGAGGAGGTGACCGACGATCTGGTGGGCTCCGTGGCCGCTGTCGAGCGAGAGCACGCTCCCCGCTGGGTGTGGGAGGACACGAGCCGCATCTACCCGCGACTGCTCGACGCAGGGGTGCGGGTCCGGCGCTGCCACGATCTCGCCCTCGTCGGTGCCATTCTGGCGATGCGAACGGGGCGCACCACGACACCGTCCACACCCGCAGACCTGCGACCCGGATTGTTCGACGCCGACCCGCATGCCGATCCGGTGGCAGTGCTCGCCCACTACCGCCGTCAGATCGAGGAGATCGGTGACGATCGGGGGCTGCAGCTGTTGGCGGCCGCCGAGTCGGCCGGAGGTCTGGCCGCGGCGGAGATGACCTTCGACGGATTGCCGTTCTCGGCCGCTGCGCATCGGCGGCACCTCGACGCGACCCTCGGTGCGAGGCCGGTCGACGGATCGACTCCTCCTGCGTTGGTGAAGCTCGAGAACGAGATCTCGTCGGTGTTCGGGCGCCGCGTGAACCCCGGTTCACCCGCAGAGGTGGTCGCCGCGTTCGCGCGCGCCGGTATCGAGCTCACATCCACTCGAGCACACGTGATCCGAGACATCGACCATCCTGCGGTGCCGCTGTTGCTTAGCCACCGAGATCTGTCGAAACTGCACAGCACCAACGGGTGGACGTGGCTGGACGCGTGGGTTCGCGGAGATCGTTTCCGGCCGGTCTACGTGCCGGGGGCCGTCGTCTCCGGCCGCTGGGCGAGCCGGGGCGGTGGGGGTCTGCAGATCCCGAAACCGCTGCGCGCCAGCGTGATCGCCGACTCGGGGTACACCTTCGTCGCCGCCGACGCCGGCCAGCTCGAGCCCCGCATTCTCGCCGCGATGTCGGGTGACCCTCGCATGGTCGCCGCTGCGGGAACAGCGGATCTCTACGCCCCCGTCGCCGCCGAGTCGTTCGACGGTGATCGTGCGCACGCCAAGGTCGCTGTTCTCGGAGTGCTGTACGGCGCGACGTCGGGTGAGGCTCGTGCGTTGCTGACCCGCCTACGCGCCAGATTCCCCGACGCGGTGGCGGTCGTGGAAGAGGCGGCGCGGGCCGGTGAGCGGGGCGAGGTGGTCCGGTCGTGGCTGGGCCGAGCGTGCCCTCCCCCTACGCCGCAATGGTGGTCCACCGGTGACGCCCACGCGCGTGGCCGATTCACGCGCAACTTCGTGGTGCAGGCGACCGCAGCCGAGTGGGCGCTGTGCCTGTTGGCAGATCTGCGCGGGCGATTGCGGTCGAGCAGAAGTGAGTTGGTGTTCTTTCAGCACGACGAAGTAGTCGTGCATTGTCCACTCGGAGACGCACCGTGGGTGTCCGAGGCCGTTGCGGCGGCGGCAGAGTCGGCTACGCGTCTGATGTTCGGCGACACGGCAGTGCTCTTCCCGATGGAGACCAGGATCGACCGCTTCTACGGTGCCCCGGCTGCCGAGCCGGAGTTCGGGCCGGAGTCCGACTGAGCGCTCGGTGGGTCCTCGAACGTCACGTCTATTTCCTCGAACGCAGTACTGCGCTGCGCTTCTGCCTGTCCGGTGTAGGTGAGTTTGTCACCTTCGGTCAGGTCGACGTCGTCGGTGAACGGGGCCAGAAGGGCCCGCGGGAACAGCCTGTCGACACGAACCACGTTGATCTCGATGCAGATCACGATCGATACCGAGGTCACGTACAGAAAGGCCAACAGCCCGAGCACGACCGCAAAGACACCGTTCGTCACCGTCGCACTTGCAGCGACGTACTTCACGTACACACCGCCGAAGGTCTGCAGCAGCTGCCACGTCAGACCGGCCGCTATGGCTCCCGGGAGTACCTGTCCGATCGACACCGCCCGCACTGTGGCGAGCCGAAACGCAACGACGAACACCCCGACGTACAGCAGCGTTCCGATCACGAACACGACGAGACCGGATTCCGGGCCGAAATATCCTGCAGCACTAAGCACATTGAGTGCGGTGATCGCCAGTACCGCCAGACCCACGGTGCTCAGCAAACCCAATCCCCGCACTCGGGCTCGAATGGGATCGGGCCGAAGATTCTTCGGTACGGCCCATGCGGTGTTCATCGCGTTCTGCAACGCAACGGACACGCCGAGTCCGCCGTACAGCGACCCGAGGATACCCACCGTCAGACCGACCGTGCCGCCACCTATCCGTTCGGGACGCCCCAGTTCTTCCCCGATCGCCGGGATCTGACCGAGTGCAGAGTTCAGGATCTGTTGTTGCAGCTCCGGGTTGCCCATCAACACGATGCCCAGAATCACGGAGAAGAGCAGCAGCGCAGGAAAGAGCGAGACGAATGCGTAGTACGTGATCAGCGCGGCCAGGTAACCACCCTGATCGTCGACGAACTTGTAGACCACCGCAATCGGAAATCCGAGAACCGGACGCCTGCGCTGCAGTCGATCCAGTCGGTCGGCGACGCTCATGTGCGAAAGTCTCCGACCGACCTCGACGGCCGACGTCGCACCGCCGTCACGCGATAAGGGTACGTGCGGCGGTCAGACGAGCGAGGGTCCTCTCGCGGCCGAGAAGTTCCATGGACTCGTACAGCGGCGGGCTGATGTGGGAGCCGGTGACTCCCACCCGAACCGGCGCGAAGGCCTTGCGGGGCTTGAGTTCCATCTTCTCGATGAGCGCGTCCTTGAGGGCGACTTCCAGCTCGGCCGTCGACCAATCCGTCACTGCGGTCAGTGCTTCGATGGCGGCGTCGAGTACCGGTGCCGCGTCTGCGCCGAGATTCTTGGCCGCCGCTGCAGGATCGATCTCGAACTCCGCGTCGTCGACGAAGAGGAACTTCAGCAGGCCCCACGCATCCGACAGCACGACGATGCGCGTCTGCACCAGATCCGCTGCGACAGCGAACATCTTCTCGTCGACCGGCTCGGTGAGATGCCCTCGAGCAACGAGGAATTCGCGTAACCGTGCCGCGAAGTCGTCTGCAGCCAACATCCTGATGTGCTCGGCGTTGATCGCGTCGGCCTTCTTCTGGTCGAAGCGCGCAGGGTTGGAATTGACCGACGAGATCTCGAACGCCGCCACCATCTCGTCGAGCGAGAACACGTCGTGATCGTCGGAGATGCCCCACCCGAGAAGCGCCAGGTAGTTCAGCAGCCCCTCCGGGACGAAGCCTCGGTCGCGGTGGATGAACAGGTTCGATTCGGGGTCACGCTTGGACAGCTTCTTGTTGCCCTGGCCCATCACGAACGGCAGATGTCCGAACTCCGGGGTGCGGTCGGCCACACCGATTCGGATCAGGGCCTCGTACAGTGCGAGCTGTCGAGGCGTCGACGACAACAGGTCCTCGCCGCGCAGCACGTGCGTGATCTTCATCAGTGCGTCGTCGACCGGATTGACCAACGTGTACAGCGGAACTCCGTTGCCGCGAGTCAAGGCGAAGTCCGGTACGGTCCCCGCCTTGAACGTGGTCTCGCCGCGTACGAGGTCGTTCCACGTCAGATCGTGATCGGGCATGCGCAGCCGCACGACGGCCCCACGTCCCTCGTCGAGGAATCCCTGCCGCTGCTCCGGCGTCAGGTCGCGGTCGAAGTTGTCGTAGCCGAGCTTGGGGTCACGCCCGGCGGCCTTGTGCCTCGCTTCGACTTCCTCGGGCGTCGAGAACGACTCGTAGGCTTCGCCGGCATCGAGCAGTTGCTGTACGACAGCCACATGCTGGTCGCGTCGCTGCGACTGGCGGTAGGGCTCGTAGGGACCGCCCACCTCGGGGCCCTCGTCCCAATCCAGACCGAGCCATCGCAGCGCGTCGAGCAACGCTGCGTAGGACTCCTCGGAATCGCGAGCGGCGTCGGTGTCCTCGATCCGAAAGACGAAGGTGCCGCCGTGATGTCGCGCGAACGCCCAGTTGAACAGGGCGGTGCGGACCAGACCGACGTGCGGTGTGCCGGTGGGCGACGGGCAGAACCGAACGCGGACATCTGCTGCTGTGGTCATCGTTGTCCTACTTCTTCGCTGCGACTGGGTTGGTCAAGGTACCGATTCCCTCGACGGTGATCGACACACTGTCTCCGTCGGTGATGGGGCCGACACCCTCGGGCGTTCCGGTCAGAATGACGTCTCCGGGCAGCAGGGTCATCACTGCGGACACCCACTCGATGATCTTCGGAATATCGTGCAGTAGAAGCGAAGTACGACTCTGCTGCTTGACGACGCCGTCGACCTCGGTCTTGATCTCGAGGTCCGAAGGATCGAGGGACGTCTCGATCCACGGCCCGAGGGGGCAGAACGTGTCGTGCCCCTTCGCCCGGGTCCACTGCCCGTCGTGCTTCTGATGGTCGCGTGCCGAGACGTCGTTGGCGACGGTGTATCCGAGCACCACGTCGTACGCCTTGGAGGCGGGCACTTCCTTGCACGGACGACCGATCACGATGGCGAGTTCGCCTTCGTAGTGCACCTCGTTCGACGACGGAGGCAGCACGATGGCCGCACCCGGACCGACGATGGAGGTGTTCGGCTTGATGAAAATGACGGGAGTCTCCGGCGCTTCACCACCCATCTCGGCGGCGTGCGCGGCGTAGTTCTTACCGATGGCGATCACCTTGCTGGCGAGGATCGGTGCGAGCAGTCGCACGTCGGCCAGTGGCCACGATCGACCCGTGAACGTCGGTGTGCCGAAAGGATGTTCGGCAATTTCCTTCGCCGTCCGGGCATCCCCCTCACCTTCGATACTCACGAATGCCACACCATCAGGACTTGCAATTCGACCGAGACGCATGTCGAAAGTCTATCGACCGCCGTTCTCCGCACGCCGATGCCGTCCTGTCCGTCGATCTTTCGCCGGTGTAATGTTTCGATCTGTATCCAGATAGCAAGATTATGGGTTCACATAGTGAGACGAGAGGCCGGAATGAGCGCCACGAAGCAGCTGTCCAGTATCGGCGAGACGCGACGGTGGTTCATGCTCGTGCTCGGGATGCTCGCGCAGACTGCCGGTGCCGTCTTCATCAACGGTGCTGCATTTCTCATTCCCGCCCTGCACGACGACCGGGGACTCGGACTTGCGACCGCAGGATTCGTGGTTGCGATGCCGACCGTGGGCATCATGCTGACCCTCATCGCATGGGGCGTGCTCGTCGACCGCATCGGCGAACGTCTCGTTCTCGTGATCGGGCTCGGGCTCACCGCTGCCGCGAGCCTGGCTGCGGTGGTCAGCACGTCCATTCCGGCGCTCGCCGCCCTGCTGTTGATCGGCGGTATGTCTGCGGCCAGCGCGAACAGCGCGAGCGGACGCGTCGTGGTGGGCTGGTTTCCGCCGCACCGTCGTGGGCTGGCCATGGGCATCAGACAGATGTCGGTTCCCCTCGGCGTGGCCGTCGCGGCACTGACCATCCCGCCTGTCGCGCGTGACCACGGCGTCGGCGCGGCCCTGCTCGTGCCTGCTGCCGTCTGCGCTGCGAGCGCTCTGCTGTGCCTGGCCGTGGTCGACCCTCCCCGTCCGAACCGCACCGATGCGGCGGCGCAGGGTCTGCTCGACAATCCGTACCGCAACAGCAGCCAACTGTGGCGCATTCACGCCACGTCCATCCTGTTGGTGGTGCCGCAGTACGTTGTGTGGACGTATGCGCTCGTGTGGCTGATGACCGACCGAGGCTGGACGGCCGCGGCCGCGGGTGTCCTCGTCACGCTGACCCAGATTCTCGGCGCACTGGGTCGGATGAGCGTGGGCGCGCTGTCCGATCGTGTCGGTAGCCGCATGCGGCCTTTGCGGTGGGTGGCCGTGACAGCCGCTGCCAGCATGCTCGGGCTCGGCATCGCCGACTGGTTCGACTCCCCCGCCGCCATCGTCCTGCTCGTCGTCGCGTCCGTCGCCACCGTTGCCCCGAACGGCCTCGCGTTCACTGCTGTCGCGGAAATCTCGGGACCGTATTGGAGCGGACGCGCTCTCGGGGTACAGAACACGAGCCAGTACGTGTTCGCCTCGGCTGTACCGCCGGTGTTCGGGGCGATCGCGGCCATCAGCTTCCCCGTGGCGTTCCTGGTCTCGGCGGTCTTTCCCGCGCTCTCCGTACCGATCGTGCCCGACGATCCGGCACCCGAGCCCACGGACGAGACGTCCGACACCGGTGCAGACCGCGCCCGCTGACGTGCCCAAGGGGTGACCTGCCCGTGATACACGACATGCCACGGTGGGCTGTCGGCCCACCGTGGCATGTCGTGGCGTGAGAGTTACAGGCGAGCGGCGATCCGAGCGCCGATCTCTTTCGTCGACGCGGTCGTGGTTCCCCGCTCGGCGAGATCCGCTGCGACAGCGGCTTCTACTCGCGCGGCCCCCGCCGCGTCGCCGAGATGATCGAGTAGCAAGGACACCGACAGGATGGCAGCGGTCGGATCGGCCTTCTGCTGTCCCGCGATGTCGGGCGCGCTACCGTGCACCGGCTCGAACATGCTGGGGTTGGTACCGGTGGCGTCGATGTTTCCACTTGCGGCCAAACCGATTCCGCCGGTGACGGCAGCCGAGAGGTCGGTCACGATGTCGCCGAACAGATTGTCGGTGACGATCACGTCGAACCGGCCGGGATCGGTGACGAGGTGGATCATCGCGGCATCGATGTGCTGATACGCGACCTCGACGTCCGGGAAGTCCGCCGAGACTGCCTCGACCGTGCGGGCCCACAGGCTACCGGCGAACGTGAGCACGTTGGTCTTGTGCAACAGCGTCAGGTGCTTCCTGCGGGTCAGCGCCCGCTCGAAACCGTTGCGCACCACCCGCTCCACGCCGTAACGAGTGTTGACGCTGACCTCGGTGGCCACCTCGTGCGGTGTACCGACGCGCAGTGCACCACCGTTGCCGGTGTACGGCCCCTCGGTACCCTCCCGAACGACGACGACATCGATCTGCTTGTCCCCGGCCAGCGGACCGACCACGCCCGGGTACAACTTGGCCGGCCGCAGATTGATGTGGTGATCGAGCTCGAATCGCGCCCGCAGCAACAGCCCACGCTCGAGCACACCGCTGGGCACCGACGGATCGCCGATCGCTCCCAACAGAATTGCGTCGTGCTCACGCAGTTCTGCCAACACCGAATCCGGCAGCAACTCTCCGGTGGCGTTGTAACGCCGCGCCCCGAGGTCGTACTCGGTCTTCTCGGCTCCGGGTGCGACCACGTCGAGAACGGCAAGCGCTTCGGCGACGACCTCCGGTCCGATTCCGTCCCCGGCGATGACGGCCAGCTTCATTTCACTCCTCGTAGTTCGTGTCGGTCCGATCGGCTGCGAGCGATCAGGACAGGTCGACCAGCTCGATGGTGGAGGCACCCACAGCGGTGGCAATGCTCGCACTGAGCTCGGCCGGAACGTCCTTGTCGACGCGCAGCAGAATCGTTGCGCCGTCACCCTCGGAGTCCTGGCTCAGTGCTGCGGCCTGGATGTCGATTCCGGCGTCGCCGAGCAGAGTGCCGATTCGACCCAGGCTGCCGGGCTGATCCGCGTAGTTGACGATGAGGTTCTTGCCCTCGGCGCGGAGGTCGAAGTTGCGGCCGTTGATGTTGACGATCTTCTCGACCTGCGAGGTACCCGTCAGAGTGCCGGCAACGTTGAGGACCGATCCGTCACCGTAGACGGCGCGAATGTCGACGACACTGCGGTGATTCTCGCTCTCGGGAGCGGTGGTCACTTCTGCTGTGACACCGCGCTCCTCGGCGAGCGACGGAGCGTTGACGAACGTGACCGAATCCTCGATGACGGCCGAGAACAGTCCGCGCAGCGCGGACAGTTTCAGGATCTGCACGTCCTCGCTCGCGAGTTCGCCGCGAACGTCCACCGACAACGAGGTGGGAAGTTCGTCGGACAGGGCTCCGAGCAGCACACCCTGCTTACGCACGATTTCGAGCCACGGCGATACCTCTTCGCCGACGGCCCCACCCTTGACGTTGACCGCGTCGGGTACGAATTCGCCTGCGAGAGCCAGCAATACGGACTTGGCCACATCAGTGCCCGCTCGGTCCTGCGCTTCGGTGGTCGATGCCCCGAGGTGGGGAGTGACGACGACCTGCGGCAGCTCGAACAACGGGCTGTCGGTGCACGGCTCGGAGGCGTAGACGTCGATGCCCGCGGCGAACACGTGACCGGAGGTGATGGCGTCGGCCAGTGCCTGCTCGTCGACCAGTCCACCGCGTGCGGCGTTGACGACGATGACCCCGGGCTTGGTCTTGGCGAGGGCTTCCTTGCCGATGATGCCCTTGGTCTCCGGCGTCTTCGGCAGGTGCACCGAGAACATGTCGGCCCGCTCGAGCAGCTCGTCCAGGCTCACCAGTTCGATACCGAGCTGCGCCGCGCGCGCTGCCGAGACGTAGGGGTCGTACGCGATGATGTGGGTCTCGAACGCGGCCAGACGCTGTGCGAACAGCTGGCCGATACGGCCGAGTCCGACGACGCCGACGGTCTTGCCGAAGATCTCGACACCGTTGAACTTGCTGCGCTTCCACTCGTGCTGACGCAGAGTGGCGTCGGCAGCGGGGATCTGGCGCGCGGCCGCGAGAAGCAACGTCACCGCATGCTCGGCGGCCGTGTGGATGTTGGAGGTCGGTGCGTTGACGACGAGGACGCCGCGCTCGGTGGCTGCGGGTACGTCGACGTTGTCCAGGCCGACACCGGCGCGGGCGACGATCTTGAGGTTGGTCCCGGCAGCGAGCACCTCGGCGTCGACCGTGGTCGCGGACCGCACGAGAATGGCGTCGGCCTCGGGAACTGCAGCGAGCAACGCGGGGCGATCCGGACCGTCGACCCAGCGAACCTCGACGCCGTCGCCCAGTGCCTCGACGGTGGACGGCGCAAGTTTGTCGGCGATCAGAACGACAGGACGGCCTGGCTGGCTCACGTGAAAAACTCCCTATATCGGTTCGAGACGTGGTCGGAAAAATTCGGCGGGCTGTGCAGCACGAACAGTTTAGAGGTCCGAGACGTCACACGGTGACGCCACCGGACTCACGCACCGAAGGGCACCCCCGGCAATCCAGGGGTGCCCTTCGATCAGATTGCGTGACAACGCGATTCGATGAGAATCAGGCCGTCTCGGTGATCGGGCGGTCGACCCAGCTCATGAGGTCGCGCAGCTTCTTGCCGGTGACCTCGATGGGGTGCTCGGCGTTGGCCTTGCGCAGGCCTTCGAGCTCGGTGTTGCCGTTCTCGACGTTGGCGACGAGGCGACGGGTGAATTCGCCCGACTGGATGTCGGCCAGGATGGCCTTCATGCGCTCCTTGGTGCCTGCGTCGATGACGCGCGGTCCGGAGAGGTACCCACCGAACTCCGCGGTGTCGGACACCGAGTAGTTCATGCGGGCGATGCCGCCCTCGTACATGAGGTCGACGATGAGCTTGAGCTCGTGCAGCACCTCGAAGTACGCCATCTCGGGTGCGTAGCCGGCCTCGACCATGACCTCGAAGCCCGTCTTGACGAGTTCTTCGGTGCCGCCGCACAGCACGGCCTGCTCACCGAACAGGTCGGTCTCGGTCTCTTCCTTGAACGTGGTCTTGATGACGCCTGCGCGGGTGCCGCCGATGCCCTTGGCCCACGACAGCGCGAGGGCCTGACCCTCACCCTTCGGGTCCTGATCGATGGCGATGAGCGCGGGAACACCCTTACCGTCGACGAACTGACGACGCACGAGGTGGCCGGGGCCCTTGGGGGCAACCATGCCGACGGTCACGAACTCCGGAGCCTTGATCAGGTCGAAGTGAATGTTGAGGCCGTGGCCGAAGAACAGCGCGTCGCCGTCCTTCAGGTTGGGCTCGATCTCCTCGGAGAAGATCTTGGCCTGAGCGGTATCGGGTGCGAGCACCATGATCACGTCGGCCCACTCGGACACCTCTGCGGGAGTTCCGACCTTCAGGCCCTGCTCCTCCGCCTTGGCACGGGACTTCGAGCCTGCCGCCAGGCCGATGCGAACATCGACGCCGGAGTCGCGCAGGCTGAGCGAGTGCGCGTGGCCCTGGCTTCCGTAGCCGATCACAGCGACCTTGCGGCCCTGGATGATCGACAGATCAGCATCGTCGTCGTAGAACATCTCGACTGCCACTGGTTGTTACCTTTCCTCTTGGGTTTTACGCATGTTCGTCACCGGGGCCGCTAACGCGACGCAGTGATCGATTTCGGTCCACGTCCGACGGCAACGACTCCCGACTGAACTATTTCTCGAATTCCATAGGGGTCCAACATCTTCAGCAACGCGTCGAGCTTGGAGCGGGTGCCCGTCGCCTCGACCGTCACCGCCTCGGGAGAGACGTCGATGACCTTGGCGCGGAACAGATTCACCGTTTCGATGACCTCGCTCCGAACGCTGGCATCGGCGCGGACCTTGATCAGGACCAACTCGCGCGCCACCGAGGAATCGTCGTCCTGCTCGACGATCTTGATGACATTGATCAGCTTGTTGAGCTGCTTGGTCACCTGCTCGAGCGGGAACTCGTCGACCGTCACCACGATCGTCATGCGCGAGATATCGGGAATCTCGGTGCCGCCGACCGCGAGTGAGGAGATGTTGAAGCCGCGGCGCGAGAACAACGCGGCCACGCGCGCCAACACACCTGGCTTGTCCTCGACGAGAACGCTGAGGGTATGGCTCGTGCTCACAGGTCCGTGCCTTTCGCGTCGTTGTTCATCGGGTGCGGCGCCTGCTCGCGCTCCATCGCGTCGTCGAGTCCTGGCTCACTGCCCACGGTCTCGTCCTCGTCGAACAGCGGACGGATGCCGCGGGCGGCCATGATCTCGTCGTTACCCGTTCCGGCGGCCACCATCGGCCACACCTGGGCGTCGGCACCGACGATGAAGTCGATGACGACCGGACGATCGTTGATGGCGCGTGCCTGAGCGATCACCGCATCCACGTCCTCTTCCCGCTCGCATCGCAAACCGACGCAGCCCAAAGCCTCGGCCAGCTTGACGAAATCGGGGATGCGCACGGCACCGTGAGTTCCGAGATTGGTGTTGGAGTAGCGCTCCTCGTAGAACAGGGTCTGCCACTGCCGAACCATGCCGAGGTTGCCGTTGTTGATGAGCGCGACCTTGATCGGGATTCCCTCGACCGCGCAGGTAGCAAGCTCCTGGTTGGTCATCTGGAAGCAGCCGTCGCCGTCGATGGCCCACACCTCGGCGTCGGGCAGGCCCATCTTGGCTCCCATGGCGGCCGGAACCGCGTACCCCATCGTGCCCAGACCACCGGAGTTGAGCCACGTGCGCGGCTTCTCGTAGTTGATGAACTGCGCGGCCCACATCTGGTGCTGGCCGACGCCGGCGCAGTAGATCGCGTCGGGACCGGCGAACTTGCCGACCGAGGAAATGACGAACTCGGGAGACATGGAACCGTCGGACGGACGGTCGTAGCTCAACGGGTACGTCTTGCGGATGCCGTCGAGGTAGACCCACCACTGCTCGAGGTCGAGAGTCGTTCCGGTGGCGCGATCGGCCCGCAGGGCCTCGATCAGCTCGGTGATGACCTCGCCGCAGTCGCCCACGATCGGCACGTCCGCGTATCGGTTCTTGCCGATCTCGGCCGGGTCGATGTCGGCGTGGATGACCTTGGCATCGGGAGCGAAGGACGAGAGCTGACCGGTGACGCGGTCGTCGAACCGGGCACCGAGCGTGATCAGCAGGTCGCTGCGCTGCAGAGCGGCGACCGCCGCGACGGTGCCGTGCATACCGGGCATGCCCAGGTTCAGCTGGTGGGTGTCGGGAAATGCCCCGCGCGCCATCAGCGTCGTGACGACCGGGATGCCGGTCAGTTCTGCGAGCTCGAGCAGTTCTGCCGAGGCGTTGGCCTTGATGACGCCGCCACCGACGTACAGCACCGGCTGCTTGGCATCGGCGATGTAGCGTGCCGCTTCGCGAACCTGCTTGCCGTGCGGCTTGGTGACCGGGCGGTAGCCGGGCAGACGCATTTCCGGCGGCCACGAGAACGTGGTCTGCGCCTGCAGCACATCCTTCGGGATGTCGACGAGGACGGCACCGGGACGACCCGACGCGGCGATGTAGAACGCCTCGGCCATGATGCGCGGGATGTCCGCACCGTCGGTGATCAGGAAGTTGTGCTTGGTGATGGGCATCGTGATACCCGAGATGTCGGCTTCCTGGAACCCATCGGTACCGATGAGGCTGCGGGCGACCTGACCGGTGATCGCGACGATGGGAACCGAGTCCATCTGCGCGTCGGCCAACGGGGTGACGAGGTTGGTCGCGCCCGGGCCGGACGTCGCCATGCAGACGCCGACCTTGCCGGTCGCCTGGGCGTAGCCGGTGGCGGCATGACCCGCACCCTGCTCGTGGCGAACGAGCACGTGGCGCACCTTGACGGAGTCGAAGAGCGGGTCGTAGACCGGGAGAACCGCGCCACCGGGAATGCCGAATACGGTGTCGACGTCGAGTTCTTCGAGAGCTCGTACGACCGACTGTGCGCCGCTGACCTTCTCGGGTGCGACGTGGCGTCGCGATCCGTTGGTCGCCGCGTCTGCGGACGGGTTGCTGGTCGACGGGCTCGTGGCTGTCCCCGACTTACGTGTCGTGGGCCCTGGGCGTGCGGTTGGTGCGCTCACTGATTGCTTCCTCAGGAATGTGAAATTGCTGGGCGATCTCTGGGCAAGAAAAAACCCCCGTCAGCGTGAGCTGTACGAGGGTGGCGCGTCGATGCGAGTTTGAACAACCGGCTCAGGCGTTGACGCGCCGGCCGATTACGAGTATCCAATTCCGCTTCACGCACTGAACGGTAGGCGCGCGCACAGGGAAGAGTCAAACTCGTCACGACGCAATCCCATTATGTGAGATCGCGTAGATGCAATGCGAAGATGAATGGGTGTCGTCTTCGCAGCAGTCCGAACCACCTCGGCCATCATCCCACACCGGTTCCGAGCAACCGAACAGTGCCGACGGGCCACCGCCGTCGAGCAGGCAGGTCATCCGCCTCCCGCGTCTGGCCCTGATCGGCGTCGGGTTGCTCCTGTTCAGTACCTCTCTGCCTGCAGCGAGCTGGCCCGCCGCACTGGGCTGGCTGCTGATTCTGCCGATCGTCGCGTGCATCTGGGTGCTGCGTGTGCGCACCGTCATCACCCCCGAGGCGATCACGGCCCGCCGTTTCATCGGCTCCGACGTCATCGAGTGGGAGTCCGTGGTCGGACTGCACTTCCCCGATCGCCGCTGGGCACGCGTGGTGCTCACCGACAAGACGGAGAAGTCACTTCCGCTCGTGCGGTTCGATCGGCTCCCCCAACTCGCGGCCGCCAGCGGCGGTCGCATCACCGACCCCTATGCCGCGGCAGCTGCGGCGGAGGATCAGGCACGCGCAGAGGCCGAGAATGCCGAGCACGACGACGAACAGGCACCGAAGGATCGCTGACGAGGGGCCGAGTAACCTCCTCGTTGCGATCACCGCTGCAACGAACGAGGAACTGCACTATGCCGCCGCTACGCTCACGGGTCACCACTGTCGGACGCAATGCTGCGGGCGCGCGCTCGCTGTGGCGCGCCACCGGAATGACCGATTCGGATTTCGGTAAACCGATCGTCGCCATCGCGAACTCGTACACCCAGTTCGTACCCGGCCACGTTCACCTGAAGAACGTCGGCGAGATCGTCGCCGACGCCGTCCGCGCGGCAGGCGGAGTCCCTCGCGAGTTCCACACCATCGCCGTCGACGACGGAATCGCCATGGGGCACGGGGGCATGCTGTACTCGCTGCCCAGCCGCGAGATCATCGCCGACTCGGTCGAGTACATGGCCAACGCCCACACTGCGGACGCACTCGTGTGCATCTCCAACTGCGACAAGATCACCCCCGGCATGCTCAACGCGGCCATGCGATTGAACATCCCGGCGGTGTTCGTCTCCGGTGGGCCGATGGAGGCCGGTAAAGCGGTGGTCGTCGGAGGGGTCGCGCAGGCACCCACCGACCTGATCACCGCGATCTCTGCCAGCGCGAACGATGCCGTATCCGAAGAGGGCCTGGACGAGGTCGAGCGCAGCGCGTGCCCTACATGCGGGTCCTGCTCGGGCATGTTCACCGCCAACTCGATGAACTGTCTCACCGAAGCGCTCGGGCTGGCGTTGCCCGGCAACGGCTCCACTCTGGCCACCCACGAGGCCCGCCGCGCCCTGTTCACCCGGGCCGGCACGACCATCGTCGAGGCGGCGATCAAGTACTACCGGGACGAGGACGAGTCGGTGCTGCCCCGCAACATCGCCACCCCGGCGGCATTCCGCAACGCGATGGCACTGGACGTGGCGATGGGCGGCTCGACCAACACCGTGCTGCACACGCTCGCGGCGGCGCAGGAGGGCGAGGTCGATTTCGATCTCGACACCATCGACGGCATCAGCCGCAAGGTGCCGTGTCTGGCCAAGGTGTCCCCCAATTCGGATTACCACATGGAAGACGTGCACCGGGCGGGTGGAATTCCCGCCCTGCTGGGTGAACTGCGGCGTGCGAATCTGCTCGAGACCGACGTCTCGACCGTCCACACGAAGAGCTTCGACGAGTGGCTCGACACGTGGGACATCCGCTCCGGTGCCGCATCCGACGAGGCGATCGAGCTGTTCCATGCCGCTCCCGGCGGTGTCCGAACCGTCGAACCGTTCTCCACGAGCAATCGCTGGTCCTCCCTCGACACCGACGCCGCGGGTGGTTGCATCCGCGATCTAGAACACGCCTACACGGTCGAGGGCGGTCTGGTGGTGCTGCGCGGCAACATTGCCGTCGACGGCGCGATTCTGAAGACCGCGGGCATCGACGAGGACCTCTTCTCGTTCCAGGGACCTGCGCTGGTCGTCGAGTCTCAGGAAGAAGCCGTCTCGGCCATCCTGCAGAAGAAGATCCAACCCGGTGACGTGCTCGTCGTGCGGTACGAGGGACCCAAGGGTGGACCGGGAATGCAGGAGATGCTGCACCCGACGGCGTTCCTCAAGGGTGCCGGTCTGGGCAAGGTCTGTGCCCTGATCACCGACGGACGGTTCTCCGGCGGTACGTCGGGCCTGTCCATCGGACACATCTCCCCCGAGGCTGCGGCCGGCGGCGTGATCGGCCTCGTCGAGAACGGCGACCAGGTCCGCATCGACGTCGCCACGCGCACGCTCGAGATCCTCGTCGACGAGGAAACTCTGGAGACTCGACGCGCGAAGATGCTCGCGTCCGAGCGGCCGTGGCAGCCGGTCGACCGACAGCGCACGGTCACGACGGCGCTGCGCGCGTACGCCGCACTGGCGACATCCGCGGACAAGGGTGCTGTGCGCTACGTGCCCTGAGCAGATTAAAAGACATGTGAGTGGTTCCTCGTAGCAGGGTACGAGGAACCACTCACATGGTTGGTTGTCGACCGGATCAGCGGACGACCGGATTCGCTCCGTTGAGGAAGATCCAGATGCACACGCCCGCAGCGATTCCCACCGCGAGTGCGAGGAACGATCCGATGCGCGGGCGGGTCGCCCAACCGCGGCGGCCGTCGAACGCGATCTTTCCGGGTCCGGTGAGAATGATGGCCGCGGCCGCGAAGCCGAGAACGGTTTCGTACTCCACGCCGGTGGCACCGGAGAACTGCAGCCCCGGCTCCGCCACCTGCTTGAAGCACCAGGCGTTGATGATGGTCGCCAACACAGCTGCACCGGCCAGCGGCGTCGCCAGTCCCAGGATCAGCAGTGCGCCGCCGAGGGTTTCGCCGGCCGCGGCCGCGATGGCGAGGATCTCCGGGTATCGGAACCCGGACTCCTCCAGGAGATTCTGAAATCCGTCCAGCCCGGGACCGTTCCACAATCCGACGAGCTTCTGCAGTCCGTGCCCGAGGAACACTGCTCCGATGGCGACGCGTAGGACGAACAGGCCCAGATCGGTGGTGCCGCGTCGGGCCGGAACTTCCACGGTCTCGGTGCGCACCGGGGCTGCCGGGGCAGCGACCGTCGAATCGGAGGACTCACCGAGATACTCCGTCGGACGATCCGAGTACGCGTTCGAGGTGGCACCGGCCGTCGTAGCCGTCGTAGGCGTCTGGGTCGGCGAGTCGGCGAAAGCCGACGGACGGTACGTCGGGATCTTCTCTGTCGGTGCCGCATCGGTGCTCCGCTTGTCGGATGCGGAGGAATGCGGGAAGTCCAACTCGTCGTCGGTTCGGGGCAGACGATCCGAACGCTGCGCACCGAACGCTGTGGTCGATGCACCGGACGCGTCGGAACCCGAACGCGTGGGCGAAATCTTCTCGGTGGGGTTGTCGTACGGGCTCTCGGCCGGTTCGTACGAGGGATCCTGCTGGTTGGGGTCACGCGGTGTATCGGTCACCTCCCCACACTAAGGCCGACAACCCCGCGCCACCGACGTTGACGCTCACGGCCGCGTGGCGCGTCGGACTCGACGTTCCGTAACGTTCGAACCATGAAGCCGCTCGGAGCATCGTCACGAACTGCCCGCGCGGCTGTCGTCGCCCTGTCGACGACGGCTGTTCTGCTCGCCGGGTGCGCCCGATTCGACGACTCCAACTCGTCCCCGTTCACTCCCGCGCCGGATGTCGGAGCTGCCGAACTCAAACCCACCACACCCAGCGAGACCTCGCCCCCGGCGGGTCCGAACGCCCCGCAGCCCGTATCGGGACCGTGCGTGGATCCCGACCCGGCAGTGATCGCCACCTGCCTCGACACCACGGGCGGACTCGTAGCTCTTCCCGACGGCCAGAGCAGCCTCGTGGCAGAACGCAGGACCGGCCGCATCATGGAGGTCACCGCAGGCCGGACGCCACAGCAGGTGGCCACGATCCCCGTCGACGGCACCGGCGACGGGGGCCTGCTGGACATCGCGCTCTCGCCCACGTACGCCGAGGATAAACTGCTCTACGCGCTGATCACGACGGCGTCGGATACGCGGGTCGTTCGGCTCGCGCAGGGGGACGTACCCAAGGACATCTTGACCGGGATCCCCCGCGGGGCCGCGGGAGTCCGAGGTTCCCTCGAGTTCTACACGCCGAACGAACTTCTGGTGTTGACCGGCGACAACGGCGATGCCGTGGCCGCCGCGGATCCGAACTCGTTGTCCGGCAAGCTGTTACGCGTGACGTCACTGTCGCCGACTCCTACTCCCCCGCGGCCGGGGATCGCGCTCAGCGGTATCGGCACAGCGGGCGACGTGTGCACCGACGGCAGCGGAAACATCTACGTCACCGACCGCACCGCCACCGAGGATCGCCTGCAGCGCATCGACAAGCTGGGAGCAGTGTTCTCCCCGGTGTGGACCTGGCCCGACCGTCCGGGTGTGGCCGGGTGTGCCGCCGGTCAGAGCGGCGTCGCGGTTGCCCTGACCACAGCGAAAGCTGTTGCAGCACTGGCCACGGACCCGAACACCGGAGCGGTCTCGGCCGAGCCGACCCTGTTGATCCAGGACAAGTACGGGCAGTTGAACGGGGCTACC